>JARLIM010000024.1 GCA_031291725.1 Acetobacteraceae bacterium | reverse complement strand
CACCAAGCGGCTCAACTGCTCGAACTGCATCGCCTGCATCCGTGCACGCGACCACCACTGGCTGACCATCAACTGCCCGAACAGCGACATCACTGTCGCCGTTGCCTGCGGATAAATCGCCGGAAAGAATATTTCAGGCACTGCCGAGCGCGGCGGACTCTCAAAAAACACTCAGCCATCTCCCTCGGGATGTTCTGAGCCGCAGTGAGATACGCTCAGCAACCGCCATTCCCTCCATAGCTTAGAGTAGCTGCGCCGTTGAGAGGAAGACAAGCTTCGGAAATGCGCATGAATAATGTCCGCGCGGCGCCGGCCGTCGTCGAAATCGCTGGAATGACGTTTTGTGTTCAAAATATAACCTGGTCCAATGTCACATAAGCTTCGGTTGTTTCTGCTGGTTTCTGTGGCTTGGTTGGCGCGTGTTCAATGAGGGGAAACACCCATATGAAACCGTTCCGCTGCCTTTTGCTCGCAGGCTGTCTCGGCCTGTCGATTGCCACCTCCGCATTGGCCGCTGCGCCTTATGTGACCGGCAAGATGATGGATATAGCCGCGCTGATGCCGCCGCCGCCGATTCAGAATTCGCCCGAAGACAAGGCCGATCTTCAGGCGGTCATCGATGCCCAGGCGCAGGCCAGCGACGCGCGCAAGGCGCAAACGGTTTTTGACTCCGATGAGTCGGTCTACGTGGTTTTTGGTCAGCAATTGGGCCCGAAATTCCAACCTGCCGCCCTGCCGCTCACGTCGGCGTTTTTCGCTCGCATCGGTGCCAGCGAGGACGACACGCTGGATGCGGCCAAGCCGGCATTCGCCCGTCTGCGCCCGTGGTTGGGGCACCCAGAGGCTGTGAAGGCCATCGCCAAGCCGACCAAAAGCGGCTCCTACCCCTCCGGCCACACGACGCGCGTTGCGATCTACGCCATTGTGATGTCAGAGATGGTGCCGGAGAAGCAGCGCGAATTCTGGCTGCGCGCCCAGGATTATGTACAAAGTCGGGTGATCGGTGGCATGCATTATCCAACCGATATCTCATCTGGCTGGCGTGCCGGAACCGCGATGGCCGCTGTGATGATGACGCAGCCGGGCTTTCGTGCCGATATGGAGGCTGCGCGTATTGAACTGCGCGGCGTGCTCGGGCTGCCTGCGAAGTAATGCGCTGTGCGTTCGGTGAGTTTCAGTGCTGTTGTCGGACACTGAAACTCACCGTCCGCTTATCTCGGGACGAAGTTGATTCGGATCGTCGCCTCGAAATGTCCCTCCGGCGGTACGCCGGGATGCGCGCTGCGCACCATACGCAGCGCGATGGCGTCCAGAGACTCATCACCCGAAGAATCGGCGATTTCGGCACTTGTCACGTCACCGCTTGCGTTGATCTTCAAAGCCACGCGCGACCAGCCATGCCCGTGCGCGGGCAGGCGCCGGGCGTTGACCTCTCGCACAACCTTGTCGGCATAGGTCAGCTTGGCCTGCATCACGGCGGCGTCGGCCTGCTGCTGCTCACCCGGTTTCGCCTGCTCCTGCGGCGGCGGAGTGGCCGGCTGTGGCGTCGGCTGCGGCTGCTCAGGCTTGGGCAATGGCTTTGGTCGATCAATCGGCTTGGGCCGTGGCTTGGGCGGCGGCGGCAAGGCCGGAGCATCCGCGACCTCTTTCGTCGCAGGCGGCGGTGCCAGCGATTCGGGCGGTGGTGGCTCGGGTGGCGGCGGCTCGGGTGGCGGTGGCGCCGGCGGAGGAGGCGGTAGCGGCGCGGGTGGTGCGGGTTCAGGTGGCGGTGGCGGTGGTGGCGGCGGTGCAGGTGGCGCAGGCTCTCCCTGGGCGATGCTCAACTCAATGCTGTCCTGAGCGTATGGGTAGCGAGAACGGGGAATCACCAACCAATAGGCGGCGGCGAAATGCATTCCGGTTACCAGCACGATGGCAACCGGACGCAGCCACGCCAGGGACTTTCGGCCCCCATGCATGGTCATATTGGAGCAATGAGTCATTTATCGACTGTAACAGGCGCAGGAGCCGCCGATGGGGCAGCCGCTGGAGCGCGCGATTTCGGATCGGAAACCAGGGCGACATGCACCAACCCATTGGCCGACAACTCGTCGATGACACTGATGATCGCACCATAGGGGGCGGTCTTGTCAGCGCGAATCTGGATCAGGCGTGTGTTGTCGCCTTCCATCAGTTTCAGCAGCGTGGCAGAGAGAGTTGGCAGTTCAACTGTGTCGGTTCCCACCGCGATGACACCGTCGGCAGTCACCGACACCACCACTGGCTGCTTCGGATTGATCGGCTGCGATGCTTTGGTCTGCGGCAGATTAACCCGCAACCCGGTGGCGAGCATCGGGGCGGTGACCATAAATACAATCAGCAGCACCAGCATCACATCCACCAGTGGCGTGACGTTGATATCCGCCAATGGACGATGCAGCCCACTGCCGCCGAGTGGATCGGATCCGTTGGAAAACGCCATCACACCACCTCGCGCAGGGCGGTGTCTGGCTGGTTTGCCACCACACGTTGCGATTGGGGCGTAACCGCGCGCACGGCTTCTTCCTCAATCTGGCTCGCCAGATCCTGCGCGGAATGGCCAATCGCAGCACCCAGACGGGTATAGCCAATCGAGGCTGGAATGGCGGCTGCCAGGCCGATTGCCGTCGTGGCCAGCGCTTCGGCGATGCCTGGGGCGACGGTTGCCAGTGAAGTATCGTTCGAGGCGGCAATCGAGGTGAAGCTCGACATAATGCCCCATACCGTGCCGAACAGGCCGACGAAGGGTGCGACGGAGGCGATCACCGCCAGATTGGCCATGCCGCCCTCGATACGGCGCACCACGCCACGCGCGGCGCGGTTCATCGCCTCGATGGTTCGCAGACGGATTTCACCAACGCTCTCACCTGGGATGCGCAGGTTCGTTGCCTTCCGCTCGGCGTCGATGATCGGGGTGAACAGCAAGGTCGGCTGATTGTTGCGCCAGCGGCGGATCGCGGAACGGAAGCGGGCAACGCCCACGATCCCTTCAATGATCAGCACCCAGCACCAGATCGAGGCAGCAAACAAGATAACCATCACCGCCCGGCCCACGGTGCCGGCGAGCATGAAGAATTCAATCGGCGAAAAATCTGTACCATTCATGAGAAGCAGCCTTGAATTAAGTCGAAATGTAGCAGGGAGTTCCGAGTTGCCCCCCCGCCGCTCCAGGGCCGCGATCGGCCCTGGAGCATGGTCGGCCTTGCAGCCGAGATGCGAGGAGTTGCGTCAGAACTCCATGCTGGCCGATGCGAAGATCGAGCGGCCCGGCATCGTCCAGTACAACGCTTGGCTGCCATCGTTGGTCGTGCCGTTGTTGCCGATGATCACATGCGTGTCGAACAGGTTTTCCATTGTCACGCGATAGGTGCCATCCGGCAGCCAAGCGGGGCCTTCACCTTTCTTTTTGGTGTAGCCGAGCGACGCGTTGAGTGTGGCATAGGGATCGATATTGGCGTCTGGCGCACCGCCGCCATACTGCGCTCCCACCCATTTTTCGAGCAGAGAGGCGTAGATATTCCCCTGGTTGTAGATCACGCCGCCGGCGGCGGTGGAGTCCGGCGTGAGGGGAATGAGCGTCGGATTCGGAGTGCTCGCGCTGCGCTTCTGCTTGGCCGAGTTGGCCGAAGCATTGGCATATAGGCTGAAGCCATTTCCCACATAATAAGTGGCTTCAGCTTCAATGCCCTTGTAGATAACGCCGCCATCGTTAAAGAATTCTTTTACACCACCCACCGATTTGCTGCCGATGTAGTTCGAAAAATCGATGAAATAAACGTCGCCAGACAGGGTGAGGCGATTGCTGTGATAGACAGCGCCGGTCTGATAGTTCCAGCTTTCTTGCGGGTTGACGTGGCTTGCCGCCGGATTGGTCGTGTAGAGGATGTTCAGGTTCGGTGCCAGGAAGCCTTGTGCCACCTGAGCATAGACCGACGTCGTGTTGTTCAGCTGATAGTTCGCCGACACTGATGGTGTTGCTTTGGCATAGGTTGCCGTGGTGATCAGCGGCGTGCCGGTTCCCTGATTCACCGGTGCATTCAGGTAACGCTGGAACCAGTTGTATTTGATGCCCGGTGAGATCGTCAGGCCATCGAGCGGTTTGAAATCAACCTGCAAATACGGCTGCACAGTGTCGAGCGTGTCGTCCATCAGACGATCAATCGCGGTAGCGTTCGGCGGATTGAGCGCCATGCCATTCGACATATCGACTTCGTATTGTTGGCGATGATCTACCTGATGATCAATCCAAACGCCCGTCTTGACGTCGCCAAAGGCGAAATCCTTCTGCAGGCGCAGGATGTCACCGAAGGAGCGATTGTCGTTCTGCATCGTTTGGCCGGGCACGTTATTGGCCCCATAATAGGTGCCGTTCGGTGTGGTGCCGTTGACGTCTTCACCGTTGAATCCGTGATGGGTGTAGCCATAGGTGTAGATTTTGTTGTCGAGCGTGATGCCGCCAGCCAGGTAAGATTTTATTCCGACATATTCCATGTCGGTTTGGATCAGGTCGTAGTTGTACCCATAGTAATTCTGGTTGCTTGGGTCATTCGATAGGGCAAAACTAGGTCCGTATTTGGCGATCTGCGCCTTGGTGGCGCCAAAATTGTTTACGTTCTGGTGAAGCGTGTTGTACATCATCACAAAGGTCATCGTGGTGTCGCTGCTGAGCGGAACCACGGCCTTGGCGAAGGCGTTCTTGCGATCCAGTGACGAGTTGGTCAGGTAGCCATCCGAGAGAATGCCCTCGGCGTCCACGAAGCCGCTGGCGCCGTTGGCCTGGTCGAGGATGCCAGTGTCGTATTCTGCGCCAAATGAGCCAGTGTTGAAGCTGCCATAGCCGCCATAAATTTCACGCTTCTGGGTGGTGGACGGATCTTTCGACAGAATGCTCACCGTGCCACCGAACGTCGCGTCGCCAACGGTGGACGCCGTACCCGGACCGCGGTCCACACTGATCTCCCCCAGATCGTGTGCCATGAAATACGAGGTGGTGTGATGGGTGAAATCGTTTGAGTCAGCCCATGGAATGCCGTCAAATGTGACGTTGAACTGGCCGTCCTGGAAGCCACGGATCGAGACGCTCGACGCCTCCATTAAACCCGCGCCGTTCGGCGACACTGTCGACACGCTCGGTGCGATCTCGATGGCACTGTCATAGTTGCCGGTCGGCGGCAGGTTGTTCTGAAGATATTGCTGGGTGATGACAGATGTCGGCTGAATCGCATCCACCGGGGCCTGCGTCGGCGCCTGATAGGGCGCGGATTGCGGATTGGTGCCACCAACTCCGCTCAACTCGCTGTGCCCCGAGGTCGAGACATCCACCGCGCCGATATCGGTCGATTGCGCTTGCGCCGCCGCAGACGCAAGCACCAAGCCGACGCTGCCTAACAGCGAGTAGCGTAAAACATTTCGAAACGATAACATTGCTTTTTCCCCGCGAAAATATCGAGGGGGTTTGTAACGTCTTGGTGGCATAGAGTAGAGGTGTTGAATTGTGAAATTAAAGTTTCAAAAATATGACTGTCATATTTAATTTGTGGAAGTTATATATTTATATTGTAATATTATTGCAATGGTTTTCACAAAAAATGCAAAAACATCAACGTTGGCATTGGTTGTCTAATTTTATATAAGATTCGATTTTTGCATCGGCAAATACGATTTTTGTCAGCTCGGACGAGACTGCAATTGCCAACGATACAGAACCAGCAGCCCAACGACGCACAGGCACGACGTGCAGACCATTGCAACCGGAAGGCCAAGGGCAAGGCCGCGATGGCTTGCGAAGGTATCGCCGAACGGTGTGGCTGCGGTTCGTTCGAGCATCACCAGCAGCCAGTAGCTGAACGTCGTCGTGCTCGGCCATGTCCTGCGCGCGGCGATAGCACCCATGAGGACGAGGCCCAGGCTGATCGCCGCCGCGTAAACGCCGATGCTATGTGCGACCATATCGCCAGCCACCGTGCCAAACACGCTCGCTGCGGACATTGCCAACCAATAACCGGGATCAACCAACGGTGCCCCTCGGTCAGCCTGTGCTGGGCGCGTGGATTTGGCGAACAGCATTGTGAGCACAGCCGTGAGCAGGCTGGCCACACCATAGCCAAGCGCCAGATCATGGGTCAGCAGATCGCCCAAATCGGTCGCAGCGGCCCGCAGCACGATAATGGCCCCCCAATAGGCAATGACGCTGCCTCCCTTCGCGCGTTGGTCGAGCCAGACCGGCAAGAGGCAGATGGCACCCAGCACGGCAAGTGACACAAGACTGGAAACGGTGTCGGGATTGACTGAGGCGGCCCAAAAATCGGACCAAAAATCGCCCAAATTGGTGCCAAAGGCACTCGCGGCGAACATGGCCAACCAGAAGGCCGGAGTATCCGCGTCAGGGCGGGCCTGCGAGGTTGGGTCGCGGTCGGGGCTTGGAATTCGAGCATTCATCGGCCCCCTCTAGTTCATAAAATCGCGAAGCTCCACGGCAATGCCGTGACGTTCTGATGAAAGTGACTTGAGGTCGTGAACCATCATCTTATCCATGAACATTCCATCTGACCGTTCAGTGAAGCCACCGGCCAATCGCCAGCGTCTTCTCAAAGAGGCTTGTTCAGCCACGTTCGAAGTCATCTCCGAGCCCCGTTTGTCCACACAATTTAGATCGACTGACTTGGTGATTATTCCTCATTTTGTCGGTATTTCATCGCGGGATCGTGCCTCTTTATGTGGGAACAGAGGCGGCGCGCCCGCGTTTGATCCGCCTCAATGACCCTTATCCGGGCTGGGCAGACAATCGCCGCCTTCGTCCTCCGACGAAGCGGAGCAGCGGTCGATGGATAAACAGCGCGCGATTTTGGATGGCAATGAAGCCGTCGCCTCGGTGGCATACCGTCTGAATGAGGTGATCGCGATTTTCCCGATCACGCCGTCCTCTGCGATGGGCGAGTGGGCGGATCAGTGGATGTCCGAAGCCGTCCCCAATCTGTGGGGCTCCGTGCCCGATGTAATCGAGATGCAGAGTGAGGGCGGGGCGGCCGGTGCCCTGCATGGCGCGTTGCAGGCCGGCGCGTTGGCGACCACGTTCACCGCGTCGCAGGGTCTGCTGCTGATGATCCCCAATATGTTCAAGATCGCCGGTGAGTTGACGCCGGTGGTCATCCACGTCGCCGCCCGCGCGGTGGCAACCCATGCGCTGTCGATCTTTGGCGACCATAGCGATGTGATGGCGACGCGGGCGACCGGGTTTGCGCTGCTTGCCTCCAACTCCGTGCAGGAAGCCGCGGATTTCGCGCTGATCGCCCAGGCGGCGACGTTGGAATCGCGCGTGCCGTTTCTGCATTTCTTCGACGGCTTCCGCACCTCGCACGAGGTGATGGCGATTGAGCCGCTGTCGGATGACGATCTGCGCGCGATGATCGATCCCGCCGCCATTGCCCAGCACCGTGGCCGCGCGCTGTCGCCCGACCGCCCGGTGCTGCGCGGCACCGCGCAAAATCCAGACGTGTTCTTCCAGTCGCGTGAGGCGGGCAATCCGTTTTATCTCGCCTGCCCCACCATCGTACAACAGACGATGGACCATTTCGCCGCCCGCACCGGTCGGCATTACCGCTTGTTCGACTATGTGGGTGCGGCGGATGCGCAACGGGTCGTCGTGCTGATGGGCTCCGGGGCAGGGGCTGCCGAGGAGGCGGTGGAAGCCTTGCAGGCGCGTGGCGAGAAGGTTGGGCTTGTGAAGGTAAGGTTGTTGCGTCCCTTCCATGCCGAGGCGCTGTTGCAGGCTTTGCCCGCGACAGTGCAGGCGATTGCGGTACTCGACCGCACCAAGGAGCCCGGCAGCGTGGGGGAGCCGCTGTATCAGGACGTGCTGACAGCTTTGGTGGAATTGTTCTCCGCCGGCCGGATGGCGGCATTGCCGCGCATCGTCGGTGGACGTTATGGCTTGGGATCGAAGGAATTCACCCCCGCGATGGTCAAGGCGTGCCTGGACGAACTCACCCGCCCGGCACCGCGCAATCACTTCACCATCGGCATCCTCGACGACGTGACGCACACCAGCCTTGCCATCGATCCCGATTTTTCGACCGAGGCGGCGGGCATTGTGCGGGCGCTGTTCTACGGGTTGGGCGCAGACGGCACGGTGGGGGCGAACAAGAACTCGATCAAGATCATCGGCAAGCAGACCGGCAGTCATGTGCAGGGCTATTTTGTCTATGATTCGAAGAAATCCGGCTCCATGACCGTCTCGCATCTGCGCTTCGGCCCCGATCCGATCCGGTCCACCTATCTGATCGGGAGGGCGAATTTCATCGCCTGTCACCAGTTCCAGTTTCTCGACCGCATCGACATGCTCGACGCCGCCGAGGACGGGGCCACCTTTCTGCTCAACGCGCCCTATGGCCCGGAGGAGGTCTGGGACAAGCTGCCACGCAGCGTGCAAGGCACCATCCTGAGCCGGAAGCTGCGGCTGTTCGTCATCGACGCGATGGCGGTGGCGCGTGAGACCGGCATGGGGCGGCGGATCAACACCATCATGCAGGTCTGTTTCTTCGCCATTTCCGGCGTGCTGCCGCATGACGCTGCTATGGCTGCGATCAAGCAGGCCATCGAGGACACCTACGGCAAGCGCGGGGCAGCCGCCGTGGAGCGCAACTTCGCCGCCGTCGATCAGACGCTGGCCGGGTTGCATGAGGTCGTGCCGGGCGGTGCGGCGCATGCCAGCTTCGATCTTCGCCCCCCCGTCCCGGCAGCTGCGCCTGATTTCGTCCGTCGCGTGCTCGGGCCACAGATCGCCGGGCGCGGCGATGCGCTGCCGGTGAGCGCGATGCCGATCGATGGCACCTACCCAACCGGGACCTCGCAATGGGAGAAGCGCTGCATCGCGCCGCAAATCCCAGTGCTGGATGAGGCGTTGTGCATTCAATGCGGCAAATGCGTCATCGTCTGCCCGCATGCCGTCATCCGCGCCAAATTGGTCGAGGAGGCGGCATTGGCCGACGCGCCGTCTGGCTTGAAGTCAATGATCTCCAAATTCCCCGAAGTGCCAAGCCACAGCCGCTACCTGCTCCAGGTCTCACCCGACGATTGCACCGGCTGCAGCCTGTGCGTTGAGGTGTGCCCGGCCAAGAGCAAGAGCGTGGCCAAGCACAAGGCGCTCAACATGGCCGATATTGCGCCGCTGTTGGAGCAGGAGCGGGCGAATTGGGATTTCTTCGCCGCGTTGCCGGAACTCGATCGCACAGCCTTGGCGCATGATACGCTGCGCAACACGCAGATGTTGAAGCCGCTGTTCGAATTCTCCGGTGCCTGCTCGGGCTGTGGTGAGACGCCCTATCTCAAGATGCTCACCCAATTGTTCGGCGACCGTCTGTTGATCGCCAATGCCACCGGCTGCTCGTCGATCTATGGCGGCAATCTGCCGACGACGCCATACACCACCAACGCCGATGGGCGCGGCCCGGCATGGTCGAACTCGCTGTTTGAGGACAATGCCGAGTTCGGCCTCGGCATGCGTCTGGCGGTGGACAAGCAGCGTCTTTACGCCAGCGAGTTGCTGCGCGGTCTGGCGCCGCGCCTCGGTGAAGAGCTGGCGGCGGCGCTATTGGCCGCCGATGAGACGACGGAGACGGGCATTCAGGCGCAACGGGATCGCGTCGTGGAATTGCGGCGGCGTTTGCAGACGATCGCAACGCCGGATGCCAGCATTCTGCACGGCCTTGCGGATCATTTGGTGCGCAAAAGCGTCTGGCTCGTCGGCGGCGATGGCTGGGCCTATGACATCGGCGCGGGCGGGCTGGACCATGTGCTGGGCTCGGGGCGCAACGTCAATGTGTTGGTGTTGGACACCGAAGTCTATTCGAACACCGGCGGCCAGATGTCCAAAGCCACCCCGCGTGCGGCGGTTGCCAAATTCGCGATGGGCGGCAAGCACACCTCCAAGAAGGATCTGGCGATGGAGGCGATCAGCTATGGCTCGGTCTATGTCGCCCGCATCGCGATGGGCGGTGGCGATGCCCATACGCTCAAGGCGTTCATCGAAGCGGAATCCTATGATGGTCCGTCGTTGATCATCGCCTACAGCCATTGCATCGCGCATGGCTACGATATGTCACAGGGCCTGTCGCAGCAGAAGGCGGCGGTACGCTCCGGCTATTGGCCGCTGCTGCGCTATGATCCACGGCGGCGCGATCAGGGGAAGAATCCGTTCCAGTTGGATTCTGGCAAGCCGTCCATCCCATTGCGCGACTATGCCTATCAGGAGGCACGCTACACCATGCTGATCCGCAGCAACCCCGAGGCAGCACGCGATCTGCTGGAGCGGGCGGAAGACGATGTTCGGCGGCAATGGGAGGTCTATGCGGCAGAAGCGGCGCAACCCGGGCACCCAACGCAGGAGGGGGCCGCATCATGAACGCACTGGAAACCCACTATCTCGGCCTCACGCTGACATCCCCGCTGGCCGCCTCGTCATCGCCCTTGACGGACTCAGTCGAAGGTATCTGCCGTTTGGAGGATCACGGCCTGTCGGCGGTGGTGCTGCCCTCGCTGTTCGAGGAGCAACTCGAACTCGAAAGCCTCGGCCTGCATGCCGATTTGGAGCGCGGCCGGCACGGGTTTGCCGAGGCGGCAAGCTTCCTGCCGGAATTGACCAGCTATAATCTCGGCCCGGATCGCTATCTCGACCTGATCCGCTCTGCGCGTGAACGTGTCAATATCCCGGTGATCGCCAGCTTGAACGGAACCACACCCGGCGGATGGCTGGACTATGCCCGGTTGATCGAGCAGGCGGGGGCGAGTGCGCTGGAGCTCAATTTATACGCCATCGAGACCGATCCGCAGCGGTCAGGGGCGGAGATTGAGGCGCAGCAGCGCGAATTGCTGGCCATTCTGCGCGATGCGGTAACGATCCCGCTCTCGGTCAAACTCTCCCCGTTCTACAGCAGCATCGCCAACCTGGCCCGCGGCCTGGATGACGTCGGTGCCGATGGATTGGTGCTGTTCAACCGCTTTTATCAGCCCGATTTCGACATTGTGGAGCGCGCGGTGGTGAACAGCCTGACGCTGAGCCACTCGGCCGAATTGCTGCCGCGACTGCATTGGACGGCGATTTTGAGTGGGCGGATGCGTGCCGATCTGGCGATCACCGGCGGCGTGCATGCGGCCGATGATGTGGTGAAAAGCATCATGGCCGGTGCGCGGGTCGCCTTCATGGCGAGCGCATTGCTGCAGCACGGGCCTAGCCATGCCCGCCATGTGCTGGCGGAATTGGCGCTTTGGCTGGATGCGCACGAATATGCGTCGGTGGCAGAGATGTGCGGATGTATGAACTACGGTGCAGTGCCCAATCCGACGGCGTTCGAGCGGGGCAATTATATGAAGGTGCTCGGCTCTTACGGGGCGCGGCGCGATACGCCGGTCTGAGTGCGTGGATCAGGTATTGCGCTCGCCAAGCCAGTGTTCCCGGTCGCGTAGTATGTCAATATGTTCGGTGATCAGGCGCTTGACCTCCATGACCGCGTAAGACGTTCGCGCCGATGTTCGGTGCACCATCGATAAACGCCAGCTCAAACCGGGCTTCTTGACAGGAATGGCGCATAGACTGCCCGCCGCAACCTCCGCGTAAACACCAGCATAGCTGAAAATCGTGTAGCCCAGACCGGCTGCAACCAGCGCATTGGTGGCGCGAGACCCGACGACTTCATTGACAATTTTCGGCTGCAAACCACGCTCCGCCGCACAGCGTTCCACCAGAAGGCGCAGGCTATGCGGGCGGCTGGGCAGGATCAGGGGAAGGTCGAAAAGCGCCTTGACCCCGATGCTGGGGCCCTCCCGGTGCAAGATCTCATCCTTGGCAGAGGGGGGCACAATCAAATGCAAGGGTGAATCGAAAATCGGCGAAATATCCAGCCCGGCGCCCTCCTCGGGATTGTAAAGCAGGGCAATGTCAACTTCATCGCGGGTGATCCAGTCGTGAATGAAGTTGCTGTATCCTTCGCGCAGATGTAGCGAGATACGCGGAAATCGGCTGCGGCAACTGCTGACCAGCAATGGGGCGAGGATTTCGCTGGTTGCCGGGGGAAAGGCAACGCGGACGAGGCCGGTGGGCTCCTTGGCGA
The DNA here is from genome assembly GCA_031291725.1 of Acetobacteraceae bacterium. GTDB lineage: Bacteria > Pseudomonadota > Alphaproteobacteria > Acetobacterales > Acetobacteraceae > CAIQQQ01. The sequence goes on along the minus strand of JARLIM010000024.1, from coordinate 90,803 downwards.
GGCCCTGAACGTCGGCCTCGATCGCTTCCAGATCCCGCATCAGGTGTTCGGCACGTTCCTGGAGCACTCGACCCGCCTCGGTCAGCCTGACGCCACGCCCGACGCGTTCGAGAAGTTTGGTGCCCAATTGATGTTCCAGGCGCGCCACCCGGCGGCTCAACGCCGATTGCGCAATGCGCAACTCAATGGCTGCGCGCGCGTAGCTCTCGTGCCGCGCAACGTTGGCAAAGGCATGCAGATCTTGAAAATCCATGAAATGTAAACCGATACATGGGCCAATCGGACGCATAACCATCTCAAATTGAGATCGATGAGATGTCAACAATATAATAGTGTTATGAATTTCGGTCCCCTTATAACTCGCATCAAGGAAGCGCGCGTTGCACCGCGCCGGGCTAGGGGGAATGGGCTTGAAAATCGTTCGTTTTAACGGCGGCCATATTGGTGTGACCGATGGTCAAAAATTGGTGGACGTCACCGATCTCTGCGGCAGTGCTCAGGAATGGCCGCCGGTGGCGATGAATCGGCTGATCCGGGATTTCGATGCCGTCAAACCGCAACTCGACGACGCCTTGCGCACCGGGGCTGGTCTGCTGTTGGCGTCGGTGCATCTGGAAACACCGGTGCCGTGGCCCAATAAATTGGTCGCCTTTCCTGTCAATTATCATGACCACGCGACGGAAATGGACTCCAGGGGGCTGGCGAATATTCAGGGCTATTTCCTGAAGGCCAATTCCTCGCTGTCCGGCGCGCATGATCCCATCGAATTGCCGGATCTGCCTGGGCGCGAAATCCATCACGAATGCGAACTGGCGGTGATCATTGGCAAGGAAGGGCGGCAGATTTTGGCCGAAAATGCCATGGACTACGTGTTCGGCTATGCCTGCCTGCTCGATATCACCATCCGGGGCAAGGAAGAGCGCGTGATGCGCAAATCCTATGACAGCTTCACCCCTGTCGGTCCCTGGATCGTGACGGCAGATGAAGTGCCGGACCCGGCGGATATTGAGATGCGCCTGTGGGTGGGCGACGCATTGCGGCAGGCGGCCAATACACGCGATCTGATCGTCAACATTCCCGAAATGATCGCCATCACCTCGTCTGCCTCAACGCTCTATCCCGGCGACATTATTGCCACCGGAACCCCGGCCGGTGTCGGGTTGATCCGTGATGGTGATGTTGTGACCATCGAGATCGCCAATGTCGGGCGGATGGCGGTGCCGGTGGTGGCCGGGCAGCGCGGTCACAACATCGTCTTCGACAAGCCCTATGCGTTCCAGCGCGCCACACAATAGAAGCCTTCTCCAAAAAGGACGCATCAGAATGAGCGACAAGACCATTGCCGCCCTTGAGGCTGCTCAAGGGTTGGACGATCTGTATCCAATCATCGCGGAAAACCGTTACACGGCCGGTTGGCACAAGGCCCGGCCGTCGCTGTGGCGTGAGCCCAAGACGCCCTATCGGCCGCTGCATTGGCGCTACAAAGACGCTTATCTGGCGCTGGATCGCGCGGGCGAATGGATCAGCACAGAGCTTGCCGAGCGCCGTAACCTGCTGATGTTCAATCCGGTCGGCGACAATGATTACGCCACGGTGCCGAGCATCGTGACGGCATATCAGATGATCAAGCCCCACGAATATGCGCGCACCCATCGCCACACGCCCAATGCGTTGCGCCTGATTCTGGATGCGAAGCCGGGCGTCTATACCGTCGTCAACGGTGTCAAACTGCCGATGCGCGCGGGCGATGTGCTGCTCACGCCCAATTTGCATTGGCACAGCCACTACAACGAGGGCGAGCACAACGCCTATTGGATCGATTTCCTCGACGTGCCGCTGGTGCATCTGTTGCAGCCGATGTTCTTTGACGAACTGCCGGGCACGCTGCAGGATGTGCAGTCCGAGCCAGATCCGGAGACCTGCCCCTTTGTGTTCAGCCGCGTCTCCGTGCTCGCCAAATTGGCTGAAATTCCTGACGGCCCAGGCGGCGCGCGCCGCTATGTTCTGCCCAGCGAGGCGTTCATTCCGACCATGACGCTGTCTTACCTGCACATCCATGCAGGCGGCCTGACACCGCAGGCCAAGACCACGGCCAACCGGATCTTCGCGGTGACGGAGGGACGCGGCGAGGCAAAGGTTGGGGATCGGAATTTCGCCTTCGAACGCGGAGATGTGTTCTGCGTGCCGTCTTGGACATCCTACGAAATCGGTGCCTTGGAAACCGCGCTGTTGTTCGAGGTCTCCGACGAGGCGGCATTGCGCAAACTCAACCTCTATTTCGATCGCACCCCCGGTTCGGCTGCGCGCTGACGGGGTTTTCCTCGTCCCATCATTCTCAGGGAAGACGCTCATGTCACAAAAAGTATTGATTGCCGGCGGTGGTATTGGCGGCATGGCGGCAGCGCTGGCGTTGATCCGGCAGGGGATTGACGTGGAAATTTACGAGCAGGCGCAGGCGTTCCGCGAGGTTGGGGCCGGCGTGCAGATCAGTCCGAATGGCAATCGTGCGTTGGATGCCTTGGGGGTGTTCGCAGATCTCCGGGCGCTGTCCTGCGATGCCGACGAAAAGCAGATCCGTCTGTGGAACACCGGCGCCACCTGGAAATTGTTCGACCTGGGAACCGAGGCAGAGGCGCGCTATGGCTATCCCTATCTGACGGTGTTCCGGCCCGATCTGTTGAAAGTGCTGTCTGACGCCGTGCACAAGCTGCGGCCTGACGCGCTGCACCTGGAATGCCGCGTCAAGGGTGTGTCGCAGGACCAGGGCAAAGTGACCCTGCATCTGGAAAACGGCACGGATGTTATCGGTGACGCGCTGATAGGCGCCGATGGCGTGCACACGCGCGTGCGTGCGGCGCTGTGGGGCGATGCCAAGGCGCAGTTTTCAGGAATGATGGCGTGGCGCGGGGTGATCCCGATGGACAGGTTGCCGGATCATATGAAACGGCACATCGCCACCAACTGGATTGGGCCGGGCTCACATGTGGTCTGCTATCCGCTGCGACGCGGGGAATTGCTCAATTTCGTCGGCACCGTGCAGCGCAGCGACTGGCAGACGGAATCGTGGAGCACCGAAGGCACGCGCGAAGACTGCGCCGCCGATTTCAAGGGCTGGCACGAAGACATCCAGACGATGATCGCCAATGCCCCCAAGCTGTTCAAATGGGCGCTGATGGGGCGCGCACCGATGGATGCCTGGACGCGAGGCAACATCACCCTGTTGGGGGATTCCTGTCATCCCACCTTGCCCTATCTTGCCCAAGGGGCGGTGATGGCCCTGGAAGACGCGGTGATTCTGGGGCGCGCTTTCGCGGCCTCGGGTGAAAATTATGGCGAGGCCCTGCGCCGATATGAGGCCGCCCGGATCGATATTACCCGGCGGAAGGTGCTGGGGGCTTCTGCGAATACCGAGCGTTTTCACAATCCCGCCCTGGCCAGTGAAGAAACGGCCGCGGTTTATGTGAACCGCGAATGGAGCAGGGAGGCCATTTTGCAGAGATATGAATGGATCTTTCAATATGACGTCACAACAGTTCCGGTGTGACGTGAGGGTTTTGGAAAAAACCGAGTGATTTACGTGTGTGCGGGCACCGAAAATTCATTCTGACCGAGAATACACGAGGCTGGTAGATGCCATCCACCAGCCTCCAATTTCAGAAATTACGGATTCGTATGATCTGCGTATTCGAGTGTCAGATGTTTTGACGTGGGCCGCCAATCGGCCGGGAAGAGCTGTAAAATGAAAAACGAGACTGATATTCTGTTTTCTCAGGAAGAAGCTGTTTTATCAAAAGTTTACAGAAGATTGATCGTATTTTTGTTTTTTCTTTTTATTGCTTCTTTTCTTGATAGAATAAATACAGCTTATGCTGCATTGTCTATGAATAAAAATTTGGGACTGAGCGGTACGCAGTTCGGTGTTGCAAATACAGTATTTTATATAGGTTATTTGGTGTGTGAGGTGCCAAGCAATTTCATGATGGTGCGTTTCGGTGCGCGGCGCTGGATCGCGCGTATTATGATAACGTGGGGGATTGCTGCGTCCGCGACATGTTTGGCGATGGGGCCGGACAGTCTTTACTCGCTGCGTTTTCTTGTCGGCGTGGCGGAGGCGGGCTTTCTGCCGGGCGTGTTGCTCTATTTGACCTATTGGTTCCCGCCGTCGCATCGCGGCCGCGCCACAGCCATTTTCTTTTTGGCCCAGCCGATCACGATCATCCTGGGTGGGCCGCTCTCCGGTCTGATCATGCGCCTGGACGGTCTGCAGGGCCTGATGGGCTGGCAATGGTTATTCCTGCTCGAAGGGCTGCCATCCATTGTGCTCGGGATGACAGCTCTCTTCTATCTGACCGATTCTCCAGCCAAGGCGCATTGGTTGACTGATGCCGAAAAGCAATTGCTTGCCGGAAGGATCGCGCGGGAAGAAGCCGTTCTTGTCACCACGCGGGGTGGTCACAGCAAGTGGGCTTCGCTGACGGATCGCAAAGTGATCATGTTGTGCGTTGCTTATTTTTGCCTCGTCGTCTCGCTGAATTCCAATTCGACTTGGACACCGCTCATCATGCAGAGCGTGTTGGGGCACGGTGCGGACTATCTGCGGGTGGGCCTGATGAGTGCCATCCCCGGTGTGTGTGCTGTCATCGTCATGCCGCTGTGGAGCAAATGGTCGGATCGGCACACGCAACGTCTATGGTTCGTCGTGTTGCCTATGGCATTGGCCGCGGTGGGGTGGCTGATCGTGGCGGTGTCGCACGACCCGATTCTGCAGGTGATTGGATTGTCGATGGGGTCAGTGGGTGCGTTGACTGCGATGACCGTCTACTGGACCCTGCCAGCGCTGTATATGTCACCGGCAGCTCGACCCGCCGGAACCGCGCTGGTCAATGCCGCAGGGATCATGGGCTCGGCCACGGCACCCACCATCATCGGTGCGTTGAAGGATTTCACCGGAAGCTATTCAGTTGGGTTGTGGTATACATCTTTTTTATTATGTTTCGGAATCTCAATTGTAGTCTATTTGCTCCGTTCAAAACACAAGGTTAGTCAAAGAGTTTTGAAAATATAACGACATAGATCCGGTGTATGCTTTCTCTCGGAAGTTCATATGCTTCCGAGGGAAAGGTGAAGCGGTCGTCCTTGCCGCTGACGACATCGTCGATGGTGGATTGGTTCGGCATCCCGGCTGGCGCATTCGGACATGTCGTGGCGAAATCGTCCACGGCCTAATGGCCGCGATGTCCCGACATTTCGGCTCCGGCACCTGGCTCCAATTGGGTCGCCAGGAGCGGTGCCAGGAATGACACGGCGGCGACAAACAGGAATGCCACTGAGAAATCCGGCAGCATCGGGCCCGCGTGATGCATGATGCCGATCGACGCCGCCAATGCGGCAGCGGAGAGGGCGATGCCCAGAGTGAGGGTCATCTGCTGGAATGTGGTGTAAAAGCTGGTCGCCGAACTCATGTCTTCAGCCGGAACATCAGCATAGGCGATGGTGTTGTAGGCCATGAATTGCAGCGACTGGAAAAAGCCGCTTGCCATCAGGGCTGCGTATATCAGCGGCAGCGGCCAACTCGGCCGGAAGGCTGCCGTCAGGGCGATCAAACCGGTTGCAAGAGCACCCACCCAGGTCAGCACTGTGCGGAATCCCAGACGACGCAGAAACCACGGCGCAAACCCGCGCACCGCCAACGACCCGATGGCCGTCACGAAGGTGATCAACCCGCTTTCCGCCGCCGAATAGCCAAACCCAAGCTGAAACATCATCGGTGCCAAAAAGGGCATGGCACCGACGGCGATGCGTGAGAGCGATCCGCAGAGCACTGACATCCTGAATGTCGGGATGCGCAGCAGCCGGAAATCCAGCATCGGCCGTGGTGTCCGTCGTGCATGGAGCCAGTAGAGGATCGCGGCAAGGCCACCCGTGCCGAGCAAGACGGCGACGGTGATGGCTGAGCCAATGCCGCGGCTGGCAACTTCTATCCCAAACATCAGGCAGGCCAGCGCAGTGCCGGAGAGGATCAGGCCAAGCAGGTCGAATTTTGTCCGGCTGGGCTCTTTCATCTCGTCGATAAACATTGTGACCAGCACCACGCCTGCCACGCCGATGGGCACGTTGATGTAGAAAATCCAGTGCCAGGACAGATAGGTCACCAGAAAGCCGCCCACGGGCGGGCCGACGATTGGCCCAATGGTCGCAGGCACCATCAGCCACGCCATCGACCGCACCAACTCAGCCTTTGACACCACCCGCAACATCACCAATCGCCCGACCGGCGACATCATCGCGCCGCCCACCCCTTGCAGCATGCGCGCTGCCACCAACGCCCACAGGGAAGGGGCTTGCGCGCACAGGATTGAGCCGAGCGTGAACAGCCCTATGGCCGCCCGGAAAGTGGTCTTCGAGCCAAATCGGTCGGCAATGCGGCCGCTGGCCGGAATGAACATCGCCAGTGTGAGCAAGTAGGACGTCAACGCCACATTCATGTGCAGCGGGTCGGCGTCGAAGCTTCGAGCCATCGCCGGCAGTGCGGTGGCCAGGACAGTGCCGTCAAGCTGTTCCATGAACATCGCACTGGCGACGATGAGCAAGACGGTTTGCGTACGGGCCGCCCGTTGGACAGGCGGAATGGGGGTATTCAGGCCGGCGGGCGTTGGACCGGACAAATTTTCATTCATGCGGACAGCCTAAAGAAGACTTGCACGCCGTGATATTGCTGCCGGCACATGCCAGCCTCTACGTCGTCTCCGCCCAGAGATTGGGTGTTTGCGCGTTCGAATAGCCTGAGACAAATTCCTGTGTGGCTCCGGTGTCGGGGTTGAAACTGGTGCGGCGGATGCGGCCGATATTGCCGCCATAGACATGAATGCTGATCGAAGGCCGGTCGTTATAGGCATTGGCGATGGTGTGAATGTCGCCCAATTTCGGCGAGACCGCCACCACGCCGCCTGCCTCCAGCCGGGATGTGGCCCCACGGGTCAGTGTGCCATCAGGGTGGCGTTGATAGACGGTGCCGATCTCCGCCCCGCGCAGCACGCCCACCAGACCCCAGACGCGATGATCATGCACCGGCGTGATCTGGCTCGGGCCCCAGACGAAGCTGACCACCGAAAGCCGGTCGAGCGGGTCGCCATAGAGCAGATATTGCCGGTAGAATGCTGGATCGGGCTGCGCGAAGGCTTCGGGCAGCCAATGATCCTGTCGCACCAGATTGCGCAGGGCAGGGGCGAGTTCGGCCAATATCGCAGCCTCGTCGTCGCCGTGGCGTTCGATGCAGTGCGTGGCGATGGCGATGAAGTCGCGCAGGGGCAAGATGTCGGTCATCGTGGTGTCTTCTCGATCCCCCAGCGCGCCAGGATATCGACGGCGGGCACCGGGGCGAGTGCCACCGATCCCGGTAAGGCGGCCGGGGTGCGCGAGAATTTCGGCGCGGCGGCACTTTGTGCGATGCCGTCCACCTGGGCGAAATTGTGCCGGTGATTGTTATGGGCGAAACGCGGCGCTTCATCCATGTCGAGCACCGGCACCACACAGGCATCGCTGCCTGCGAAATGGGCTTGCCAATGATCGCGCGTCTGGGCGGCGAAGATGGCTGTCAGCCGGGCGCGCATCCTGGGCCATGTCGCGCGGTCATGCTGTCGGGCGAAATCGGCATCGTCGGCAAGCCCGAGCCGACTCAGCATCTCGGCGTAGAATTGCGGCTCCAACGGGGCGACGGAGACGTATTTACCGTCAGATGTCTCATAGCAGGCATAAAACGGCGTGCCGCCATCGAGCATGTTTGCCCCACGCTCCAGGCTCCAAGCCCCGCCGGCGCGCAGGCCCTGCATCATCGTCATCAGCATGGCAGTGCCATCGCACATCGCCGCATCGACGACCTGCCCCAGACCGGAACGCTGTGCTTCCAACAGTGCGGCGAGCAGCCCGAAGGCGAGCAGCATCGCCCCGCCACCGAAATCGGCCACCAGATTGAGCGGCGGCGGCGGTGGGCGATCCGCGGGCCCGATGGCGGCCAGCGCCCCGCTGATGGCGGCGTAGTTCAGATCATGGCCAGCACTGTGTGCCATCGGCCCGGACTGTCCCCATCCCGTCATCCGGCCATAGACCAGTTTCGGATTGAACGCCGCCACCGCCTCCGGTCCGAAGCCGAGTTTTTCCATCACGCCGGGGCGAAAGCCCTCGATCAGCGCATCGGCGCCGGTCAACAGCGCCTGCAACTGCGCGCGGTCCTGCGGCTGTTTGAGGTCAAGCTGCACGCTGACCCGGCCACGATTGAGCAGATCGAAACGCGGATCGATCGGCAGTACGGAGCTTTGACCGGGGCGGACGATACGGATCACCTCCGCGCCATGATCGGCCAGCAGCATGCCGCAGAACGGTGCCGGGCCAAGGCCTGCCATTTCGACGATGCGCCATCCGCTGAGCACGCCCATCGCCGTCAACCCGCCGCCAGCGCGCGGGCGATGACCAGACGCTGAATGTCGCTGGTGCCTTCGTAAATCTGGCACACGCGCACATCGCGATAGATCCGCTCCAGCGGGTATTCCGCGAGGTAGCCATAGCCGCCCAGGGTCTGAATGGCCTCGGAACAGACACGCTCGGCCATCTCGCTGGCAAACAGCTTGGCCATCGAGGCCTCTTTCAGGCAGGGCAGTTTCTCATCGCGCAGGCGGGCGGCGTGCAGCACCAATTGTTCGGCGGCCTCGATCTGGGTGGCCATGCCGGCGAGGCGGAACGACACCGCCTGATGCTCGAAGATCGGCTTGCCGAATTGCTGACGCTCTTTCGCGTAGGCCAGCGCGAACTCGAACGCAGACCGCGCCATGCCGACGGCTTGGGCGGCAATGCCGATGCGTCCGCCCTCCAGATTGGCGAGCGCGATCTTCAACCCCGCGCCTTCCTCCCCCAGCCGCTGATCCACCGGCACGCGCAGAGTGTCGAACACCAGGGCGCAGGTGTCGGAGGCGTGCTGGCCCAACTTGTCTTCCACTTTCGCCACCACGAAGCCTGGCGTGTTGGTGGGCACGATGAAGGCGGAGATGCCCTTTTTGCCGGCATCCGGGTTGGTGACGGCGAAGATGATGGCGATCTGGCCGTTCTTGGCGGAGCTGATGAATTGCTTGCTGCCATTGATCACATAATGATCGCCATCGCGCACCGCCCGCGTGCGGATCGAGGCGGCATCCGACCCTGCGCCGGGTTCGGTGAGGCAGAAACAGCCAATATGCTCGCCGCGCGCCATCGGGCGCAGGAAGCGTTCGCGCTGGTCGTCATTGCCGAAATCCAGGATCGGCATGCAGCCGACGCCGTTATGCACGCTCATGATGGTGGAGACCGCGCCACAGCCAGCGGCGATTTCCATCACCGCCATCGCATAGGAGACGTAATCCGTCCCCGCCCCATCCCATTGCGGCGGCACCGTCATGCCCATGAAGCCCAGCTTGCCCATCTCGGCCAGGGCCTCGGCGGGGAAAGCGTGATCGCGGTCCCAGGCGGCGGCGTTGGGGGCGAGCACGTCGCGGGCGAAATCGCGCGCTGTCTCGCGGATCATTGTCTGTTCTTCGGTGGCCATCACACGATCTCCAGCGCCATGGCGGTGGCCTCTCCGCCGCCGATGCACAGCGAGGCCACGCCGCGCTTGAGGCCGTATTTCTTCAACGCCGCGAGCAGCGTGACGATGATCCGCGCCCCCGACGCCCCGATGGGATGGCCGAGTGCACAGGCGCCACCATGCACGTTCACCTTCTCATGCGGCAGGGCCAAATCGCGCATGGCGATCATGGTCACGACGGCAAACGCCTCGTTGATCTCCCACAGATCGACATCGTTGGCGGTCCATCCCGCCCGGCTGAGCACGGATTGAATCGCACCGACCGGCGCGGTGGTGAACAAGGCCGGAAGTTGGGCGAAATGGGCGTGGCCACGGATGACGGCAATCGGGCTGAGACCGCGCTGTTCGGCCTCCGATTGCCGCATCATCACGAGTGCTGCCGCACCGTCCGAAATCGAAGAGGAGTTCGCCGCCGTCACCGTGCCACCGGCGCGGAAGGCGGGCTTGAGGGTTGGGATTTTCTCGGGGCGTGCCTTGGCGGGCTGTTCGTCGGTGGCGATGACGGTATCGCCCGCGCGGCCCTTGATCGTCACCGGCGCGATTTCGCCCGTGAAACTGCCGTCCTGGCTCGCTTTGAGGGCGCGGGTGAGGGAGGCGAGCGCAAAGGCATCCTGTTCCTCGCGGGTGAAGCCGTAGCTCTGCGCCGAATCCTCGGCGAAGCTGCCCATCAGGCGGCCATGCTCGTAGGCGTCTTCCAGCCCGTCGAGGAACATGTGGTCGAGCAGCGTGCCGTGGCCGAGGCGATAGCCCGCACGCGCCTTTTCCAGCAGATAGGGGGCGTTGGTCATGCTCTCCATGCCGCCCGCCACCACAATGCGTTGCGATCCGGCGGCAAGGATGTCGTGCGCGAACATCGCGGCCTTCATGCCCGAGCCGCACATCTTGTTGACCGTGGTGCACCCGACCGCATCCGGCAGTCCTGCGCCGCGCGATGCCTGCCGGGCCGGAGCCTGGCCTTGGCCTGCGGGCAGCACGCAGCCGAACACCACTTCGTCGATCTGATCAGGTGCAATGCCTGCGCGTTCGACGGCGGCGCGGATGGCGGTACTGCCCAGGGTTGCGGCGGTGAGGGAGGCGAAATCACCCTGCAATCCGCCCATCGGCGTGCGGGCGGCGCCGACGATGACGATGGGGTCTTGTGCGGTCATGCTGATTATTCCTTCAACGCGGGGCCATGCGCAGCGCTCCGTCGAGGCGGATCACCTCACCGTTGAGCATCACATTGCCGATAATGTGCAAAGCCAGGGCGGCGAATTCGGACGGTCGACCAAGGCGCGGCGGGAAGGGGACGGAACGGCCAAGCGCATCCTGCACGTCCTGCGTCATGCCGGCCATCATCGGGGTTTCGAAAATGCCCGGTGCGATGGTGACAACCCGCACGCCGTCACGCGCCAATTCGCGGGCGATCGGCAACGTCATCCCCACCACCCCGGCCTTGGACGCCGCGTAGGCCGCTTGTCCGATCTGGCCGTCAAACGCCGCCACCGAGGCGGTGTTGATGATCACGCCGCGTTCGCCATCCGCGCCGGGGGCCTCCTTGACGATCGCCGATGCGGCGAGCCGGAGCATGTTGAAGCTGCCGATCAGATTGATGCCGATGGTGCGCGCGAAGCTTTCCAGCCGATGTGGGCCATCGCGCCCGACGACCTTCTCGCCACCAACAATACCCGCGCAGTTGATCAGCCCGTGCAGATGGCCGAAATGCGCCAGCGCGTGCGCCACGGCGGCTTCGCCATCGCTGGCCTTGGTGACGTCGGTGGCGATGAAGCTGGCATTGGGGCCGAATTCGGCAGCCTTTGCCGCTCCCGCTTCGGCGTTGATGTCGGCCAGCACAACGCGCGCCCCTTCGGCGATCAATTGCGCCGCCACCGCGGCGCCCAGGCCGGAGCCTGCGCCGGTGACGAGGAAGACGCGATCTTTGATGTGCATTTTGGAAATCCTCAATTGGCGTGGGGCGCGACGGCCGCCTTCTCCGCATTGCGCAGAATGAAGCGCTGAATCTTGCCGCTGGGCGTTTTCGGCAATTGCTCCACAAAGGCGATTTCGCGCGGATAGGCGTGGGCCGAAAGCCTGCTGCGCACATGCTGGCGCAGCTCCTCCGCCAGTTCCTCACTGGCCTCCACACCGTGGCGCAGCACGACGAAAGCCTTGACGAGCTCGGTGCGTTCCGGGTCCGGCTTGCCGACGACTGCGGCCTCGATCACCGCCGGATGCTCAATCAGGGCCGATTCCACGTCGAACGGGCCGATGCGATAGCCCGACGAGGTGATTACGTCGTCATTGCGGCCGACGAAGCTGATATAGCCATCGGGCGACAATTCCACCGTGTCCCCCGTGCGGTAATAGCCGCCTGCGATGGCCGGGGTGTCCTGGTTGAGATAGCCGGTGAACCACATCAGCGGCGAACGCGCGATATCGACGGACAGCGTGCCCGGCACATGCGGCGGCAATTCCTCGCCATCATTGCCCAACACCACCATGCGATGACCGCGCATCGCGAAGCCGGCCGAGCCGGGCTGCACGTGATGTGCCAAGCCGTGATGGTTGTTGACCACCATCCCCGTCTCCGTCTGGCCGTAATGGTCGTGGATGGGGGCATCCAGATGGGCGGCGAACCAGCGGATGACTTCCGGGTTCAACGGCTCCCCGGCGGAGCTGACGGTGCGCAGCTGCCCCTTCACGGCGGCAGCGAGCTCCGGCCCGGCGGCGATCAGCATGCGAAAGGCGGTGGGCGACCCGGCAAGGCTGGTGATGCCGTGGGTTTTGATGATCCGATAGGTGCTCTCCACCGTGAACGGCCCGTTATAGAGCGTGGTGGCGTGGCCGAGCAGCAGCGGGCCCGTGACGGCGTAATACAGCCCATAGGCCCATCCGGCATCGGCGATGTTCCAGAACCTGTCATCCGGGCGCAGATCGATGGCGTCCGTCATATAGACCCGGAAGGCCAGCAGCGCCTTCAACGGCACCGGCACGCCCTTCGGCAGGCCGGTGGTGCCGGAGGTGGACATCAGCATGCACATATCGCTGCCCTGGCGCAGAACCGGCGCGAAATCGGTGCTTTGGCGGGCAAGTTCGGCGGCCAGATCCAGATCTCCCTCCCGCAGCGCCTGACCGTGTGCGACCACGGCCACTGTGGGCGAATGGGCGATGTCATCGAGTTTGGGGCGATTGGCCGGGTCGGTGACCATCAGCTTCGCCTTGCTGGTGGACAGGCGGTGTTCGATGGCCTTGGGGCCGAAGGCGGTGAAGAAGGGCTGATAGACCGCGCCTGCGCGCCATGTGCCCAAAATGGTGATCAGCAATTCCGGCACACGCGGCAACATGCCGCCCACCACATCGCCCGCACCGATGCCCTGCGACGTCAGAAATCCGGCGAATTGGGCGGACAGGTCGCGCAACTGTTCGAAGGTGAAGCTCGCACGCTGGCCGGACTGGTCTTCCCAGTCAAGCGCGATCTTGTTCGATCCCACGTGACGGTCGCAACACTCGATGCAGGCATTCATCCCGCCTTCCAGCGTGCCCGCCATCAGGCGTTCGAGATCGTCGATGCGAAAGGCGGCATAGGCCTCGCTATAGGCCGGAATGGCGTTCCGGTTGGTGGCAGAATTGGCGGTCATTTTTGTTGATCCATCCCTATCGGCAGAGTTCTGAAGCCCCCTTCTTGCGGTGGATACTAGTCGCCGGAAAAATGGCATTCTATGACATCATCAACCGAATTTTGTGGTTGGTTTTGCCATTTTGAGGTGTCGATGGAACGCCGGATGATCGCCGCCTCGTTCGTCGATGAGGCGCTGGACTCACTGCGACGTCAGGGGTTGCCCACCGCTGCTTTGCTTGCTGCGGCGGGGCTGCCGGTACGGGTGACGGACCCGATCTCCGCTGATGCCTATGGCAGGCTCTGGCTCGGGATTGCAAATGCGATTGGCGATGAATTTTTCGGCCTGGGCGGGCGTCCGATGCGGCCGGGCAGTTTCACGCTGTTGTGCCATTGCCTGATGAATGCCGGCACGTTGGAGGCCGCGCTGCGGCGGGCATTGCGGTTTCTGTATGTGGTGCTGGATGACCCGCGGGGCGAATTGGTGGTGGCCGACGGGCTGGCGCAGGTCATACTGCACGACACCGGCACCCCGCGCTCGGCCTTCGCCTATCGCACGTTCTGGATCATTGTGCACGGCATCACCTGCTGGTTCGTGGGGCGGCGGATCGGCTTGCGGCGGGTGGATTTTCGTGGTCCTGAGCCGAAACATTGTGCTGATTACCGATTGTTCTTCGGTGCCCCCGTGCGCTTTGAGCAGGAGGTGAGTCGTCTGGCATTCGATGCGCGCTTTTTGCAATTGCCGCTGGTGCGCAGCGAGCGGGCCTTGCGGCAGTTTTTGCGCAATGCGCCGGCGAATATTCTGGTGCGCTATAGCTATGATGGCGGGATGTCCGCCCAGATACGTCGCCGTTTGCGCGAAATGCCCCCCTCGCTGTGGCCGGGTTTTGACGAGCTCGCCGCCCAATTGCACCAACCCGTCACCACGCTGCGCCGCCGATTGGCGCAGGAGGGGCAAAGTTATCAGAGCATCAAGGACGATATTCGCCGCGGTCTGGCGATCTCCCGCTTGTTGGTCGACAGCACCAGCGTGGGCGACATCGCCGCCGATCTGGGGTTCAGCGAGCCGAGCGCATTTCACCGGGCTTTTCGCAAATGGACGGCGAAAAGCCCAGCGCAATATCGGCGGGATGTGCGAGGGCAATGACGATCGGGAATGAGCTTAGTTCCGCAACGGCTTCCCGGTGGCCAGCGTGTGGGCGATGCGGGCGCGGGTGTTGTCGGTCTGCACCACCGCCAGGAACTGCGCACGCTCCAATTCCAACAGGCGCGCCTCACTGACCGGCTGGATCGGATCGGCATCGCCGCCGGTCAGAATGGTGGCCAGGGCGGCCGCCACCACCAGATCATGCGCGCTGGCCGTGCCGCGTGCGTGCAGACCCTGGGCGATCTGGCCGAGCACCACCGCACCGGAGGGGCCGGGCAGGGCGATCTCGAACGGCACTGGCGGCGTGTAGCCCGCAACCAATGACAGCGCCCGCGCCTTGGCGTCGGCGAGCAGGCGGTCACGGTTCATCGTGATGCCATCCGCCGGACGCAGGAACAATTTCTCCTGCGCGTCGGCAGCGGATTTGGACACGGTGGCCGCACTGATCAGGTCGAACACCGACAGGCTGGCCGCCACCGGCCCGCCCGGCAATTGGCCGAAGCGTTTCCAGCGATCCAGCATCGCCGCACAGCCACCCCACCCCGGCACCAACCCCACGCCGCATTCCACCAGACCGATATAGCTCTCGGCATAGGCCTGAATGCCGTCGCAATGCAGCAGGATCTCACAGCCACCGCCCAGCGCCATGCCGGAGGGCGCGCCGATGACCGGGAAGGGCGCATATTTCAGCGCCTGGAATGCCGCCTGACCGCCAGCGACGAAGGCTTCCAATTGCGCCCAATCACCATTCGTCACCCAGTCAGTGGCTTTGACCAGATTGGCCCCGAAGGAGAAATGCGCCGCCTCGTTGTAGATCACCAACGCCTTGAAACGCTCGGAGACCACCGCGATGCTCTGCTGGATCAGCGCCAGCAAGTCGAGATCGAACGTGTTGCTCTTACTGGTGAATTCCAGACACGCCACGCCATCACCGACATCCCACAACGCCGCACTCGCATTGTGCAGCAGCGGCTTGGCAATGCGTTTGATGTCTTCCAACATCAGCACGCCATCGGCCCGCTTCACGCTGTGATACTGGCCATCCACGCCCAATTGCTGCCGTTGCCCGTCCACAATGCGGTAGAAGCAGCGACCAGCCGCCAACTGCAACAGGGCGGGAATTGCCACGCCATCGGCGGTCAGTTTGGCGATCAGCCAATCGACGCCGATCTTGTCGGCCAGTTCGAACGGCCCCAGCGCCCAATTATAGCCCAGACGCATCGCCGCATCGACGGCCGCGATGTCGTCGGTGGCTTCCGGCACCAATCGCGCGGCATAGGCGATGGTGCGCCCGATCACCCGCCATGCATACTGACCCACCGGGCTTGCCGCACTCAGCAACGCCTTCAGATCGCGCCCACCATCGGCGAGTTCGGCCAGTTCGGCCTTTTGCTGCGGGCGATAGTCGCCGGAGACGAGATCGACCGCCTCCATCGTCTTCTGCCCGCCTGCGCGGTTGAGCCGATAGAAGCCGCCTTTGCCTTTGCGGCCGATATGGCCGGTGGCGATCATGGTGGCGATCAAGGGAAGCTCGCGTTGGGCGGCATGCATCGCGTCATCGGCCGGCAGCAATCCAGTCAGGCTGGCATTGATGTGCGGCATCAGATCGATGCCGATCAGGTCGAGCAGGCCGAACACGCCGGTGCGCGGAATGCCGAAGGGCTTGCCCATCACCGCATCGGCGGCCTCCACCGTCAGACCCAGATCGATGGCTTCGAGCAGGCCGAGTTGCAGCCAATAGACACCGAGGCGATTGGCGATAAAGCCGGGGCTGTCCTTGCAGGGCACGATGGTCTTGCCCAGTGCCGCATCGGCAAAGGCGCTGATGCGGGCGACAGTCTCGGGGTTGCTCCGCGCACCCGCCACCACTTCCAACAGCCGCATATGGCGTGGCGGGTTGAAGAAATGGGTGATCAGGAAATCCTGCGCGAAGGCGTCGGGCAATCCGCCGACCAGATCGGCAATCGGGATGGTGGACGTGTTGGACGACACCGCCGTGCCGGGGCGGCGGAATGCCTCGATCCGGCGATACAGCGCCTGTTTGATGTCCAGCCGCTCCACCACCGCCTCGATGATCCAATCGCATCCGGCCAGTTTGGACAGATCGTCCTCGGTGTTGCCGATGTCCACCAGCCGGGCGGCTTTGGGTGACATGAAGGCGTCGGTTTTCAGCATGCGGGCGACGGCGGCGCTGGCCACCGCATTGCGATCGGCCTGATCGCGCACGATGTCGAGCAGCAGCACGCGCGTGCCAGCATTGGCAATCTGCGCGGCGATGCCAGCGCCCATCACACCCGCGCCGATGACGGCGACTTTGTGCACGTTTTGCATCAGATGCGCTCCACAATGGTGGCAATGCCCTGACCGCCGCCGATGCATTGGGTGGCTAAGGCATAACGCCCTCCAACGCGGGCGAGCAGGCTCGCCGCTTTGCCGGTGATGCGCGCACCGGTGGCTCCCAGCGGATGGCCGAGCGCCAACGCGCCGCCATCGAGGTTGATCTTCTCCAAATCGATGCCGAGATCCGCGGCACAGGCCAGAGACTGGCTGGAAAAGGCTTCGTTGAGTTCGACGACGTCGATGTCGCCGATGGACAGCCCCGCCCGCGCCAACGCCTTGCGGCTGGCGGCAACCGGGCCGATGCCCATCACATCCGGCGCGCAACCGGCCACGGCCACCGAGGTGATGCGGGCGATTTTCGGCAATCCGTGCCTGTCGGCATAGGCATCCGAGCACACCAGCACAGCGGACGCGCCATCGGTGAGCGGCGAGGAGGTGCCCGCCGTGACCGTGCCGTCCTGCGCGAAGGCAAGTTTAAGGCCGGCCAGCGTTTCGCGGGTTGTCGCGGGACGGATGCAGCCATCCTGAGCGACACCTGCCACCGGCACGATCTCGGCATCCAGGCGGCCTTCGCTCTGGGCGGCATGGGCGAGTGTGTGGCTGCGCACGGCGAAATCCTCCTGCGCAGCCCGGCTGATGTTCCAACGGCGGGCGACGTTCTCGGCGGTGTCGCCCATGCCCATATAGGTGTCCGGCTTGCGGGCATTCAGGGCGGCGTTGGGCATCGGGTTATAGCCCCACATCGGCACCCGGCTCATGCTCTCCACACCGGCGCAGATGAACACCTCACCGGCTCCGATGGCAATCTGGCCAGCGGCGAAGTGGATGGATTGCATGGACGAGCCGCAGAAGCGATTGATCGTGGTGCCCGCCACCGAGATCGGCAAATCCGCCAACAGCACCAGAATGCGCGCCAGATTATAGCCCTGCTCGCCTTCCGGGAAGGCGCAACCGAGGATGATGTCTTCGATATCTGACGCGGCAACCCCGGTGCGATCAATCAAGCCGCGCACCACGCCAGCCGCCAGATCGTCCGGGCGGATACGGGCAAGTCCGCCTTTGCGGGCGAGTGTGAAGGGCGAGCGGGCGTAGCCGGCGATAATGGCGGATGTCATGCGATGGCTCCGAGGAGAATAGGGGAAAGCGGGCAGGCGGCCGGGTTTACATATTGCCGTAGACCGGGCCTTCACCGCCCTGCGGCGGCGTCCAGACGATGTTCTGGGTGGGGTCTTTGATGTCGCAGGTTTTGCAATGCACGCAGTTCTGCGCGTTGATCTGCAGGCGCGGCGCGGTCTCGCCCTCGCGGACGATTTCATAGACGCCCGCCGGGCAATAACGCTGCTCCGGCGCATCGAACCGCGCCAGATTCACCGAAATCGCCACACTCGGATCGCGCAGCCGCAAATGGCAAGGCTGGTCTTCCTCGTGATTGGTGTTGGACAGAAACACCGAGGACAGCCGGTCGAAGCTCAGCTTGCCGTCCGGTTTCGGATAGGCGATCGGCGTGCTGTCGGCGGCATCCTTGAGTTTGGTGTGATCGGCGGACAGCTTCAGCGTCCACGGTGCGCGACCGCGCAGCAGGATCTGATCGATGCCGAACAGCAGCGAGCCAACCCATAGCCCGAAGCGGCTGAGCAGCGGCTTGAAGTTGCGGGCCTGATGCAGTTCTTCAAACAGCCAGCTTTGACGATAGGCGTCTGGATAGGCGTCAAGCACGTCCTGCGCCCGGCCCTGCGCGAGGGCATCGGCCACCGCGTCGGCGGCGAGCATGCCGGATTTGATCGCCGCGTGAGAGCCTTTGATGCGGGGGGCGTTGAGGAACCCGGCCTCGCAGCCGATCAACGCGCCACCGGGGAAGACCAGTTTCGGCAAAGCCTGTTCACCACCGGCGGCAATCGCCCGCGCGCCATAGCCGATCCGACGCCCGCCTTCGAGGAAGGTGCTGATGGCGGGATGATGCTTGTAGCGTTGGAATTCCTCGAACGGCGAGAGATACGGGTTGCTGTAGCCCAGCCCCACCACGAAGCCGATGGCGACCTGATTGTTTTCCAGATGATAGAGGAACGCACCGCCATAGGTGGCGGCATCCAGCGGCCAACCGGCGCTGTGCATCACCAAGCCGGGCGTGTGCTTGGCCGGGTCGATTTCCCACAATTCCTTGATGCCCAGCCCGTAAACCTGCGGATCGGCCTCCGCGCGCAGGGCGAAGCGGTCTTCAAGCTGGCGGCCGAGATGGCCACGGCAGCCTTCGGCGAACAGCGTGTATTTCGCCCGCAATTCCATGCCGGGTGCATAATTCGGCCCCGGTTCGCCATCGCGGCCAACGCCCATATCGCCGGTGATCACCCCGGTGACGGCCCCGGTATCGTCCAGGCTCAGTTCAGCACCGGTGAAGCCGGGATAGATTTCAACGCCCAACTCCTCCGCCTGCGCGCCCAGCCAACGGCTGACCGCACCGAGGCTGACGATGTAGTTGCCGTGGTTCTGAAAGCAGCCCGGCAACAGCGCGTTGGGCAGGCGAAGCGATTTGCTGGCGCTGAAGAAGCAGAAGCGATCTTCCGTCACCTCGGTGTTCAGCGGCGCCCCGCGTTCGCGCCAATCCGGGATCAGTTCGGTCAGCGCGCGCGGGTCCATCACCGCGCCGGAGAGGATATGCGCGCCGATCTCGCCGCCTTTTTCGATCACGCAGACGCTGATCTCACGGCCATTTTCCGCCGCACGCTGCTTCAGCCGGATTGCCGCCGACAGCCCGGCCGGGCCGCCGCCGACGATCAGCACGTCGAACTCCATAATCTCCCGCGCGGTTTGCATGATCAGAACTGCTCGATTGGCAGCGCCTGGGCCTGTGAGGCTCCGGCGCGCACAGTGGTGAGAAGGGAGGCGGTCTTCGGCAGGATTTGCTCGGCGTAGAACACTGCGGTGGTGATCTTGGCTTGCAGGAACTCATCCGCCCCGGCATGCGGCAGCGCGATCTGGGCCGCCCGGGCCAATTGCCAACCGCCGCAGACATAGCCGGCCAGCATCATGTAATTCACCGACGCCGCCATCGCCGCCACCGGATCGGAGGCAAGTGTGCGGGCGAGCCATTGGCTGGCCTGCTCCAGCGCATCGACGCTTTCGGCCAAAGCCTGGGAGATGACGCGCAGCGACGGATGATCGATGGCGGCGGTGGAGATGACGACCGCCCGCATATCGGCGATCAACGCCGCCATGGCGGCACCCTGTTGCGCGGGCAGCTTGCGGCCGACGAGGTCGGCGGCCTGAATGCCGGTGGTGCCTTCATAGATCGCGGCAATGCGGGCATCGCGCAGATGTTGGGCGGCGCCGGTTTCCTCAATGAAGCCCATGCCGCCATGCACCTGCACGCCGAGAGAGGCGATTTCGATGCCGAGTTCGGTGCACCAGCCCTTCAGCACCGGGATCAACAGATCCACCCGCGCCTGCCGTTCCATCCGCACCGCTTCGTCCGGGTGGCGGTGGGCGATGTCGATATCGGCGGCGAGCACATAGCCAAAGCCGCGCATCGCCTCGATCTGCGACTTCATCGTCAGCAGCATGCGGCGCACATCGGGGTGATGGATGATGGCAAGCCTGCCCGGCGCGGTCTGGCCGACGATGCGGCCCTGGATGCGCTCCTTGGCGAAGTCGCGTGCGGCCTGATAGGCGCGGTCGGCGATGGCAAGGCCCTGGATGCCCACTTTCTGCCGGGCTTCGTTCATCATGGTGAACATGTTGTTCAGGCCACGATTGATGTCGCCGACAAGATAGCCAATTGCCCCATCGCCGTCGCCGAAGCTCATCACGCAGGTCGGACTGGCATGGATGCCGAGCTTGTGTTCCAGCGCGGTGCAATAGGCATCGTTGCGCGCGCCCAGGCTGCCATCTGCGTTGACGAGGAATTTCGGCACCAGGAACAGCGAGATGCCACGCGTGCCCTCCGGCGCGTCCGGAAGCCGGGCGAGGACGAGGTGAATGACGTTCTCCGTCATGTCATGATCGCCCCAGGTGATGAAGATCTTCTGGCCGTAGATGCGATAGGCGTCACCATCCGGCACCGCACGGCTGCGCACGGCGGCAAGGTCGGAGCCTGCCTGCGGCTCCGTCAGATTCATCGTGCCGGTCCATTCGCCGCTGATCAGCTTGGGCAGATAGGTGGCTTTGAGTTCGTCCGAGGCATGGGCGCGAATGGCTTCCATCGCACCGCTGGTCAGCATCGGGCAGAGGGCGAAGGCCATGTTGGCGGCGTTCCACATCTCCGCCGTGGCGGTTGCCACCAGACCGGGCAGGCCCTGGCCGCCGAATTCCGGGTCGCCATTGATCGAGCACCAGCCGTTTTCAACAAAGCGGGCATAGGCGTCGCCAAAACCCGGGGCTGGCACCACGCCACGATCCACCAGCTTGGCCCCGTTGCGATCGCCGGGCCAATTGAGCGGGGAGAGAACCTCGTTGGCCATTTTCCCGGCTTCTTCCAACACGGCCTCGATCAGCTCGGGCGACGCCTCTTCGTAGCCGGGCAGCGCCACCACGCTTGCCAGATCGGCCAGTTCGGTGATGGCGAAGCGCATGTCACGCAGTGGGGCGGTGTAGTCGGCCATGGCGGAGTTCCTCGGAATGCAGAATGATCAGACGATGTAGGTGGCACGCAGCGAGCGCTTGTTCAGCTTGCCGACGCTGGTCTTGGGCAGTTGCTCGACGAATTTGACCTGTTCGGGAATGGCGTAATGCGACATCAGGCCACGGCTGGCGAAGTCGCGCAGATGGGCGCGGATGTCGTCGGCGCTGGCGGTCTGGCCGGGTTTGAGCACCACGATGGCCATCGGACGCTCGGCCCATTTCAAATCCGGCACACCGATCACGGCAGCCTCGGCAACCGCCGGATGGCGCAGGATCATGTCTTCCACATCGAGCGAGGAGACCCATTCGCCGCCGGATTTGATGACGTCCTTCAGCCGGTCGGTGATGCGCAAATAGCCGTCGGTGTCGATCACCGCGATGTCGCCGGTGTGCAGCCAACCGCCCGCCCAGAGATTGCGCGAATTGGTGGGGTCTTTCAGATAGCCGCGTGTCAGCCACGGCGCGCGCACCACCACCTCACCTTGGGCCACGCCGTCATGTGGCACGTCGTTCATCTCGGCATCGACGATGCGCAGATGCACCAGCGGGATCGGGCGGCCGGTTTTGCAGCGCACTTCGATCTGCCGCTCGATATCCCAATCGCGCATCTGCGGCTGCAATTGCGCCAGGGTGAGGATCGGGCAGGTCTCGGACATGCCATAGCCGGTGAAGACATCGATGCCCACATCGAGCGCCTGCTTGCATAAGGCGGCTTGCAGGGCGGAACCGCCGATGATCACCGTCCAGCCATCCAGCCGGGCTTCGCGTTTCTGGGCGGCTCCGAGGATCATTTGCAGAATGGTCGGCACGCAATGCGAGAACGTGACACCCTCGCGCTGGATCAGATCGAGCAGCACATCGGGCTGATAGCGCCCCGGATAGACCTGCTTGACCCCCATCGTGGTCGCCACATAGGGCAGACCCCAGGCATGGACGTGGAACATCGGCGTGACGGGCATGTAGATGTCGGACGCGTTGAACCGCCCCTGACCCTCACCGGCCAAGGCCGCGCGGGTGGACAGCGTGTGCATGACCAATTGGCGATGGCTGAAATACACGCCCTTCGGCAGGCCGGTGGTGCCGGTGGTGTAGAAGGTGGTGGCGCGGCTGTGTTCGCTGACATTGGGGAAGTCGAAACGCGGTGCGGCCTCGGCCAACAGCGCTTCGTATTCACCGGCAATCGGCAGCGTGGTGGTGGCGGTGATGGTGACATCGCTCAGCAGAACCAGAATCTTGCCCGCATCCACACGCTCCCAGATTTGCTCCAGGATGGGCAGGAACTCGTTGTTGACCAGGATGATGTCATCCTCGGCGTGATTGATGGTGTAGAGGATCTGCTCGGGCGACAGGCGCACATTGATGGTGTGCAGCACGGCCCCCATCATCGGCACGCCAAAGAAGCATTCCAGATAGCGCGGTGTGTCCCAATCCATCACGCCCACGGTCTGGCCGGGCTTCAGCCCCAAGCCGGCCAGCGCATGGGCAAGGCGATGCACGCGCTCGCCGAACATGGCGTAGGAATAGCGGCTGCGGTCGGCGAGGAGGATCTCGTTGCGCGAGCCCAGCGCCATCGCGGTCTCGAAGAGGGAGGCGATCAGCAACGGGCTATCCTGTGCCGGGGCGATGGCGCCGTTGGTCTGGTTGTTCAGGCTGTCGGTCATCTGCTGTGCTTCCCTCAGCCTCAGTGAACGCCATGCGGCGCTTCCGAGGTCTTGTTCCAACTGTGATGGCAGCATCATGCGCAAGGCCGCCCGGCAATATCCCCAAGATGGGGGATGCCCGGCAGGATATTCGGGGGAGGGGGGAGTGCGTGGGCCTTGCGTCGGCGCGGCGGTTCTGGCGGTATCAGGGGCGGGGGAGCCTGGGCTGCTCTTGCGCGTCAGTCGCTGGATGACATGAAGAACGAAGTGCTGACGCCATTCCTGGCCACCAAAACCCAACGGCCGCGCCGTCCGCCCGGCCTGATCGAGCGCAAGCGGCTGCTCGGGCTGTTGGAGCGGGCGCAATCCTGCCGTTTGACGATCATCAAGGGCGCGGCTGGCTTCGGCAAAACCTCTTTGGCGATTTCCTGGGCCGAGCAATTGCAGCGTGCCGGGCAGGCGGTGGCCTGGGTGTCGCTGGATGTGGAGGATGACGAGCCGACGCAGTTCCTGTGCTGCGTCGCCCATGTGCTGCGGGCCGCCTGCAACGGCATGGGCAAGCCGACCATCGATCTGATCGCCGAGATCATGCTGATCCGTCCGCAGGATGTGGTGCGCTCGCTGATCAACAATCTGGCCGAGGTGGAGGGCGATGTGTTCCTGTTCCTCGACGATTACCACGTGCTCACCGATCCAGGCATTGGTGAGAGCGTTGCCTATCTGTTGCGCCATGCGCCGTCGAATTTGCATCTGGTGATCACCACGCGCGTGGAGCCGAAGCTGCCGCTCGGGCGTTTTCGTGCACAGAACCAGTTGCTGGAGATCGATGGGGCGGCGTTGCGCTTCGATCTGGACGAGACGCGGCAATTCATGGAGCAGGAGGCGGCCACCCCGCTCGACCCGGCCCAGACCCGCAGCCTGCACGACAAAACCGAAGGCTGGCCGGCGATGATGCGCATCGTTGTCGCCACCTCGGCGCAATCGGGGCAGGAATTTGGGCAATATGTGCGGCAACTCTCCAGCCGGATGCGGCCGATACGCTCCTATCTGATCGAGATGCTGGAGGGGCTGCCAGAGGAATTGGTGGGCTTTCTGCTGCGGGTGTCGATCCTGGATCGTCTGAGCGCAGATTTGTGCCGGGCGGTGAGCGGGGTGACGGGCAGTCAATCGTTGCTCGACGACATCGCCACCCGCCGATTGCTGCTGATCCCGCTGGACCAAGACGGCACCTGGTTTCGCTGCCACCCGCTGCTGCGCGGCTTTCTGCAACAACGGCTGGAGGCCGAGCGGCCGGACGACATCCCTGAACTGCATCGCCGCGCTTATGCGTGGTATGCCGAAGCCGGGATGTGGACGGATGCCATTCAACACGCAACCGCGGTGGGCGACACCGCGCAGGCGATCGGTTGGATCGAGAATTGCGCGATGGCGCTGCTCAAACGCGGCGAATTGCTGACGCTGCTGGCGTGGGAGAGGGTGATCCCGGCCAGCCTGATGCAGCGGCAAATCAAGGTGCGTCTGGCCATTGCCTGGGGCATGGCGCTGGCGATGCGCTTTGATGAGGCGTTGCGGCTGACGGCGGATATCGAGCGCGATCTGGTGCAGTCCCCCGGCAACGATGACCCGCTGGTGGTGGAAAGCATCAGTTGCGACTGTCAGGCCATCCGCTCCGTCGCACTCGGGTTGAGCGACGACACCGATGCCGGGCTGACACTGGCCGAGGCATGTCTGCGCCGTCAGAGCAGCGGACGCTGGACGGCCAATGTGGCGGCGAATGTGATGGTGCTGGGCTATCTCAATCGTCGCGATCTCAGCCCATGTTACGCCCAGCCCTGGATTGCGCTGTCGGGCGATGATGGCAGCCATAATGTGGTGGCGACGGTCTATCGCAGCTGTCTGCTGGGGCTGGTGGAATACCAGCAATTGCGCATCCCGGCCGCCATTCGGCTGTTCAATGACGGATTGCGGGTGGCGCAGGCTTATGCCGGGCCGAATTCGGTGGGCGCTGCGATGCCCGCCAGCCTGCTGGCGCAGATATCGTATGATCAAGGCCGATTGGACGAGGCCGAGGCGATGGTGATCGACCGTCTGCCGGTGATCGATGCGGCATGCATGCTGGAATGTGTGGTACGGGCCTATCTGGTTCTGGTCCGCGTGGCGCTGCATCGCGGCAATGTCGAGCGGGCCTATGCGCTGCTCGATCAGGCGGAAATGCTGGGAAAATCGCGTCGCTGGGGGCGGTTGGTGGCGCGGATGGGGTTGGAGCGGGTGCGGATCAACCTTGCCGAACAGAGGCTTGCCCAGGCGGAGATCGGGGTGCGGCATTTGGCCGACCTCGCCGCCGCCTCTCCGGTGACAACGCGCTGTGCCTGGTCGGACATCCATGATGCGGCGGCGTTGGCGCGTGCGCATGTGCTGGCCGCGCAAGGTGAGCTCGCCGAGACTGCGGTCATATTGCGCAATCTGCATCAAGCGGCCCTGACCACGCAGCAGGATGAGATTGCGATGGGCCTGGCGATCCATCTGGCGGCGGCACATTGGCAGGCGGGTGCGGCAAGCGAGGCGGTGGAACTGTGTCATCAGGCGGTGATTGCCGCCGGTCCCGCAGGACGTTCGCAACCCTTCCGCGACGCCGATGCCGCCATTCTCGCCGTGCTGCGGCGCCTGCGCGAGGGGATGCAGCATGCGGCGGAGGGCGTGGGCTTTATCGACACGCTGATCGGCAATTCTCAGCATCCGGTTGCCGCTATGGCAGATAGCGAGAAGCTGAGTCCGCGCGAACAAAGCGTGTTGGCGTTGCTGGTCGATGGGCAATCGAACAAGGACATCGCCCGCACGCTCAGCATCGCGCCGGAGACGGTGAAATCGCATGTGAAAGGCATTTTTTTCAAACTGGGCGTGATCAATCGCGCACAGGCGGTCTCGCGCGCGTTGAGCTTGGGGTTGGTGAATGCGGGGTAGGGCGCCTGCGACGATCTGAGGTGATGGCGATGGCAGATCACACCGCCAACACCAATTCCCCACCCTTGGCACGCGAGCAGCACGCCATTATCCGGTCGCCGCAGCGTCGTTCGGCGGCACTCAGCACGCGGTCGCGATGCTCCACCTCGCCTGCCACCACCCGCACCTCACAGGTGCCGCACAGCCCCTCGCCGCAATCGCTCGTCACGTCGATCCCGGCCGCCCAGAGGGCGTCGAGCAGCGTCTGATCCGGGGCGACGTGCAAGGTCAGCCCGGTGTCTTGCAGACGCACGTCGAAACCGATCTCCCGTGATGGGTCGAGCTGCGAGCCGGTGGCGGCGAAATGTTCGATGTGCAGTTGCTCTGCCCGCTCGACCATCTGGGCGGCGAGGTCGTTGAGCAGATTTTCCGGCCCGCAGGCATAGATCTGCGCGCCGCCCTGCGCCTGCGCCACAATCGCCGCAACCGAGAGCCGCCCGCCATGCTGCTTGATGTGCAGGGTGAGATTGTCGCCATGATCGCGCGCCAGACGATCCAGCAGCGCCATGCTGGCCTCGGTGCGTCCGGCATAGTGAAGATGATAGCGGCGTCCGAGGGATTTCAGGCGGTCGGCGATCGCGATGATCGGCGTGATGCCGATGCCGCCCGCGACGAGGATATAATCCTCCGCCGTCTCGTCCAGCCGGAAATGGTTCTTCGGCCCCCGGATGCGGAGCACGTCACCCACCGCCACCGCATCGTGCAAATAGGCGGATCCGCCGCGGCTGGCCGGGTCTTTCAGGATGGCGATCTGATAGATATCGCTGCGTGCCGGATCGCCGCAGAGGGAGTATTTGCGGCTATAGGGGCCTGCGATCACATCGATATGCGCGCCGGGCGACCAGCCGGGCAGAGCGCGGCCGTCTGTGGATTGCCCAGGGTATTTCAGCGTGAGCAGGATAATATCCTCGGCCACCGTCTCGATGCCGGTGACGGTGACGCTGCGTGCCAGGTCGCGGTTGCGGGGGGCGCCGATGGGGAAATCCATCCGGGGCTGGCGGCGCGACGGGTCTTGCCGTTCCGGGTTCTGCGCCGGATCCCAGCGCACCAGCAGATGCTCCGGGCCGCGGAAGGAGATGTTGGGCTGCGAGGCGAAATCCTGCTCGGGCACCAATTCCATATGCGGCAGGCGACGGGTGAGTTCTTCAAGAAAGATGCGGATTTCCATCCGGGCGACGTTCTTGCCCATGCATTGATGGCTGCCATAGCCGAAGCTGAGATGGTCGGTGGTGTTGTCGCGGTAGATGTCCAATTCATCGGGGTTTTCGAAATGGCGCTCGTCATGATTGGCCGAATTCATCACGATCAGCAGACGCGCCCCTTGCGGAATCGTAACGCCGCCCACCACCGTCTCCATCAGCGCCACCCGCCGCCACGCCACGATGGAGCCGGACAGGCGCAGGCATTCCTCGACCGCATTGGGGATCAGCGACGCATCGCGGCACAACGCGTTCCACACATCGCGGCGCGAAAGCAGCAGGCGCAGGGCGTTGGCCGAGGCGAGGGCGGAGGTTTCATGGGCGGCGACGAGGCCGGCCATCATCATCGAATGCAGATAGGAATCCGTCACCACCTCGGGCAATTCGCGTTGCACCCGGATGGCGTATTCCATCCAGCCATGACCGGACGGGTTCTGCCGCATCCGCTCCAGCACGTCGCCCGCCAGTTGCCAGAATTTGCCCACTGACTCCGCCACCGCCATTTGCTGGTCGGGCGATGGGCGGCCCCAGGTGTTGACCGAATGCGCCACCGAATAGCGCCGCAATGTCTGCATGTCGCTTTCGGGAATGCCGAGGAAATGCAGCGCCACGGTGAGCGGAATTTCCCACAGCATCTCATCGACCAGATCGGCCTCGCCCCGATCGACCAGCCGATCCACATAGTCGCGGGCGAGTTTGCGCACCATGGGCACGTGATGTTCGAGTTCGGTCGGGATGAAGGAATGCATCAGCGCGCGGCGGCGTTCGAGATGCGCGGGCTCGTCCTCATTCACCAGCGTGCGGTTCATCGCGTAGTTATAGCGTTCCAGCACCGCCTGTGCCTCGGGCACGAAGGGGGTGACCTTCTCCAGCGCGTTTTGCGGTGAAAAGCTCTCATTGTCGCGAAAGACGGCTTTTACGTCGTCATAGCGGGCGACGACCCAATAGCCGGTCCTGGGGCTGTAGAACACCGGCTCCTGCGCGCGGGCCCAGCGCAAGGCTTCGGCGGGGTCGGGCTGGAATGGGCTGTCGAAGACGTCAAAAGCGGCCGCCTCGGCGGAAATCGGGCAGCCGGTGGGGCCGAGGGCGGGTTTGGCCGCCGCCGCATGAAACGGGCAGCCTTGTGTGGCGGCGGGGGCGGCGGCAGCGTCAACCATCGGACAACATCCCGGTTTTATCGTTGTGAATTCGGCTGTAGCCGATATCCCCCCTCGTCATTGCGCGGCGGTGCCGCCGCCGTGGTACTCCAGGAGTCGCTTGACGTTCCTCCTGGATTGCAACACTGCGCGCGCCATGACGATATGGAAGGATGCGGTTTAGCTGGCGCAACTCGGCGTCATCGCCTGGAACGCTTCAGAGGCGGGCATCGTGCCTTGCAACTGGTAGTAATCCCACGGCATTTTACTCTCCGCCTTGCTTTTAACCTTATAGAGCGAGACGTTATACAGCGCGCGGCCATCGGCGCGGATGGTGGTCGGGTTGCCGTGATATTCTGCCGGCAGCGCGCGCATCGCCTTGTT
Organism: Acetobacteraceae bacterium; assembly: GCA_031291725.1. Classification (GTDB taxonomy): domain Bacteria; phylum Pseudomonadota; class Alphaproteobacteria; order Acetobacterales; family Acetobacteraceae; genus CAIQQQ01. Next base: position 62,138 of record JARLIM010000024.1, on the reverse strand, counting down.
GACCGCCAGCGGGTCGCGGGTGCCTGCGTGGGCCATCGATTTCAGGAAATGCGTCGTGACCGAATAGATCGTCGCCTGACTGCGTGTCGGTATTGCCTTCTGTTCGGCGAAGAACCGCTTGGACCATGCGCGCGCTTGATCGTTCTGATCCCAATAGAAACTGGACGGCAGGATGAAGCTGTTGGCGACGTCCAGCCCCAAGGCGTGGATATCGGTCAGATAGATCAGGAAGCCCGCCAAGGTCTGCTTGCCGCCATGCGTGATGCCAAATTCATTGGCCTGCTTGATCAGGTTGACCAACTCACCCCCCACCGCCGCCAGACCGATCACGTCCGCACCGGAATTCTGCGCTTGCAGAATCATCGACGAGAAATCGGTGGCGCCCAGGGGGAAGCGCGCAGAGCCGAGGAATTTACCACCGCCGGCTTCGATGATGGCGGCTGATTCCTTCTCCAACGCGGTGCCGAACGCCATGTCCACCGTGATGAAAAACCAGCTTTTGCCACCATGCTGCACGATGGGGCGGACCACGCCGGTGGTCAGTGCGTGGGTATCGTCGGCCCAATGGATGGAGGTGGGCGCGCAGGCTTTGGAGGTAAACTCCGTCACCGCCGCCGCGGTGATGATCACCGAGCGGCCCTTCTGCACCGCCACTTGCTGCACGGCCGCGGCAATCGGGGTGACGGGCAGATCGGTGATCATGTCCACATCCATCTCGTCGAACCAGCGCCGGGCGATGGCGGAGGCAACGTCTGGCTTGTTGAGCGTATCGCCATGCACGATCTCAATCGGGCGGCCCAGCACGGTGGGGCCGAAATCGGCAATCGCCATGCGGGCGGCGAGCACCGAGCCGCTGCCGGAGGATGCGGCATAGGGGCCGTTTTCGTCGTTGAGAATGCCAATGCGCACCGGGCCAACCTCCGCCGCACGCAGCCGACGGAATGGGGCGGCGGTGGCCAAACCTGCGGTGCCGGCCAAGAGTGTACGGCGACCGATCTGCAAGGAACTCATAGTGTCCTCCTCCCTTTTTGATTTTGTATCAGGAGGCTAGCGCGAGGACGAGGTGTGTGAATAGGCAGTTGTTTCAGCCAATTTTGCGCCGGACGTTCGAAATAGGGGAAGGACGGGGTGGACAGCGCCAGCACCACCGCCATGCATGCCAGCCCCTGCGGCAAGGTGCCGATGACGTCATCATCCATCACGCGCACATGGCCGATCCATCCCGCCAACGATGCGTGCAGTGGGGAGACGCGCGACATGGCGGGGCGGTGTCGGCCATTGTCGGCATCAGCAAGCGGGCGCGGGCAAAACAAACGTGGATGCAGGACCGGACGTGGCGGATTTCATCTGCTACAAGCTGGGCCCCGTGATTCTGCCGCCCTTCCAGCCCCGAAAGCCGCGATGTTCTGATGCTGACTTTGTTTTCGTCCCAGGATCTCAACCGAATCTTCGACGCCAAGGCGCTCACGCGCGGGCGCTCGCTGGCGCTGCTCGGCGCGGTGAAGCTGACATTGAACGAGGAGTCGATTGGGGTGTCGGTGGAAAGTGCCGGGCAGCACTTCACCGGCACGATCATCCCGCAATCGATGGGCCATCGCGTGGTGTTCAACAACACATGCAGCTGCGGACAATCCGGCTGCTCGCATCTGGCGGCGGGGGCACTGGCCGCCCTCGATCGCTTCCCCTCGCTGCGCAAAGCCACCCCCGCCGCCGTCTCACCGATGGCCGGGCTGACGGAAGTGGCGAATGAGGAGCGGCAGAATCTGGTGTTTGAGCTCTCGCCGGGTGAGCCGCCGCATGCCTGTTTCGTCACCTGCATTCTGATCGGTGAGCGCAGCGGCCGCGTCGAGCCCACCACGCCATCGCGCGTGCTGGCGGCACGCTCCAGCAGTGAGACCACCCGCATGATGGCCAAGCTGCTCGGCAGTGGAGAGGCCAGCCGCACGCCCGTCGCCCCCAACAACGTCACCTCCGTGCTTGGGCTGTTGGGGCGAATTGGTCGGGCGCGCTGGGCGGCCACCGGCAAGAAGCTGGTGTTGGGGGCCGAGCGGATTTTCCAGGCCAACACGCCGCCCGATCTGCCGCCGAAATCGGCGGTGATCCTGGGCGATGCCGGGCCGTGGTATGTCGATGCGGCAACCGGCGAAATCGGCCGCGTGCGGCTGCGTCAGGTGGCGGTGCGCGCGGCGGCACCGACTGCCACGCCAGTCGCTCCGTTGCGTCCCCTGCGCGACAACGCCCCGCGCTCACATCCCACCTTCCAACGCGCCACGCCCCCACCGCTGAAGCCCGCGAAATTCCGCCCCAGTGTGCGCCCGCCGGAGCCGAAAGCCCCGCCGGTGATCAATGCCGTCGCGCCGGTGATTCTGGAGCGACCGCTCACCGTGGTGCTGCGTCTTCGGCAAATGAACTATCCCGACCCGTTCGGCCACATGATGCAGATCGACGCGCTGATGCTGGATTTCGACTATGACGGCACCATCACCACGCCGGAGGATGAGCGGCAATTCATCGCCGCCCGGCAGGTGAGCGACGTGAAAGGCCAGCAGAGCTTCGTGCGGCGTGACCGGGCGGCGGAGGCGGCGGCGTTGGAGTTGCTGCGCCAGGATGGTTTCGTCGAGATGCGGATTTCCGAGCAGGCCGGGGCCAAAGGCCGCATGGTGTTCGTTCATCGCGGTCGCGATGCGGCGGAGCGCTGGCAGATTTTCATCGCCGAGCGGGTGCCTGCCTTGCAGGCTTTGGGCTGGCGCGCCGAGATCGATGCGGCGTTCGGCCCTGTCGCAGTGCAGAATGTCGGCGATTACGATGTGCGGGTGGCGGACGCGGACAGCGGCAGTTTCTCGCTGGATTTCGGCATCGATATCGACGGCAAGCGCACGGCCATGCTGCCGATCCTCTCCCGTCTGTTGGAATGCGGCGGCATGGATGCCGCACAGATTGTCGATGGTGAATTGATCACCAGCCTCGAAGATGGCCGCATTCTGAAACTGCCCGCCGATCGCATTCGCCGGTTGCTGACGGTGATGGAAGACCTGCTTGCCACCGCCCAGCGCCGCGATGACGGCATGTTGGTGCTGGAAGAGGCCGAAGTGGCGAGCGTGTTGGATCTGGAGGATCTGCTCACCACACGCTGGGAGAATGCCGACGCGATTGCCGCCTATACGGCGCGGTTTCGTGACACGGCGGAGATTGCGCCCGCTGTTATTCCGCCAGAGTTTCGCGCCACGTTGCGCCCGTATCAGCAGCAGGGCGTGGATTGGCTGCAACATCTGCGCAGCCATCATCTGGGCGGCTTCCTGGCCGACGATATGGGCCTGGGCAAAACCGCACAGACCATTGCGCATATCGCCATCGAACAGGCGCAGGGCCGACTGGATCGTCCGGTGCTGATCGTGCTGCCGACCAGTCTGGTTGCGAATTGGCAGGGCGAGTTGAAGAAATTCGCCCCGCATCTGACCACCATCACCCTGCACGGCCAGGAACGCCACGCGCTGCGCGCCGCGTTGGAGGGCGTGCATGTGGTGCTGACCACCTACACCGTGCTGACGCGCGATATCGAGGAGATGCAGCTCATCCCTTGGCATCTGGTGGTGCTGGATGAGGCGCAGGTGATCAAAAGCCCAGAGTCGAAAGCGACCAAAGCCGTCTGCCAACTCACCACCCGCCACCGGCTCTGTCTGTCGGGCACGCCGATTGAGAATCATCTGGGCGAGTTGTGGTCGGAATTCGCCTTCCTGATGCCGGGCCTGTTGGGGGATCGCAAAACCTTCACAAAGCGATTCCGCACGCCGATTGAGAAGAACAACGACAATGTGCGCCGGGTGCATCTGGCGCGGCGGATCAAGCCGTTTCTGTTGCGGCGGACGAAGGCGGATGTGGCGACCGATCTGCCGCCCAAGCACACCATTCTGCGCCGGATCAATCTGGCCGCCGAGCAGCGCGAACTCTACGACACCATCCGTGGCACGCTGTATGAGAAGGTGCGCGAACAGATCGCCGGCCTCGATGCCGCACAGAGCCAGATCGTGGTTCTCGATGCGCTGCTGAAATTGCGCCAGGTCTGCTGCGATCCACGTCTGGTCAAGCTGGCCGCCGCCCGCGAGGTGGAGACGTCGAGCAAGCTCGATGATCTGATGGAGATGATCGAGGAGATGATCCCCGAGGGGCGCCGCATTCTGCTGTTCTCGCAATTCACCTCAATGCTGGATCTGATCAAGCCACGTCTGGCGGAGGCCGGGATCGCGTTTGCTGAATTGCGCGGCGACACACGCGATCGCGCCGAGCCGGTGCGCGCGTTCGAGAGCGGGGAGGTGAAGCTGTTCCTGATCAGCCTCAAGGCGGGCGGGCGCGGGTTGAACCTGACATCGGCCGATACGGTGATCCATTACGATCCGTGGTGGAACCCGGCGGTGGAGGATCAGGCATCGGATCGTGCGCATCGGATCGGCCAGACGAAATCGGTGTTCGTCTACAAGCTGATTGCCGCCGACACGGTGGAAGATCGGATTGTGGAATTGCAGCAACGCAAGGCGGATTTGGCCAATATTGCGCTGACGGAGGATGGCGATTTGGCCGCCATCGAATTGGACGATATGGAGTTCCTGTTCGGAATGGCCGAGGAGCGGGTGGCGGCATAGGGCGGGCGATGACGTTTCAGCCCTGAATGATCGCCCATTATGCGTGCAAACCCGGTGCCTCATGGCCGGTGCGGGCGACGTATTCGGTGTAGCCACCGTCATACATGTGAATGCCCTCGGGCGTCAGTTCCAACACGCGGTTGGACAGGGCGGCGAGGAAGTGGCGGTCATGCGAGACGAACAGCATGGTGCCTTCGAATTGCGACAGCGCGGTGATCAGCATTTCCTTCGTGGCGAGGTCCAAATGGTTGGTCGGCTCGTCCAGCACCAGGAAGTTCGGCGGATCGAACAGCATCAGCGCCATCACCAGACGCGCCTTCTCGCCACCGGAGAGCACGCGGCATTTCTTCTCCACCTCATCGCCGGAGAAGCCGAAGGCACCGGCCAGCGTGCGCAACGTGCCTTGGCCCGCCTGCGGGAAGGTGGCGTCCAGCGTTTCGAACACCGTGCTCTCGCCATCGAGCAGATCCATCGCGTGCTGCGCGAAATAGCCCATCTTCACGCTGCCGCCGAGGGTGACGCTGCCGGTATCGGGTTCCGTGGTGCCGGTGACGAGTTTGAGCAGGGTGGATTTGCCCGCCCCATTGACGCCGAGCACACAGCAGCGCTCCTTGCGGCGGACCAGCAGATCGAGGCCCTCATAGATCACCTTGCTGCCGTAGCGTTTGTGAACCCCCTTCAGGCTCGCCACGTCATCGCCCGAGCGCGGGGCAGGGCGGAACTCGAACGCCACGGTTTGGCGGCGCTTGGGCGGCTCGACGCGCTCGATCTTGTCGAGCTTCTTCACCCGGCTTTGCACCTGGGCGGCATGCGAGGCGCGGGCCTTGAAGCGTTCGATGAAGTTGATTTCCTTGGCCAGCATTGCCTGTTGCCGTTCGAATTGCGCCTGTTGATGCTTTTCGTTCAGCGCGCGCTGGGCTTCGTAGAATTCGTAATCGCCGGTGAAGGAGGTCAGCGTGCCGCCATCGATTTCGATGACCTTGTTGATCACCCGGTTCATGAATTCGCGATCATGCGAGGTCATCAGCAGCGCGCCGTCATAGCCTGCCAGGAATTGCTCCAGCCAGATCAGGCTTTCCAGATCCAAATGGTTGCTCGGCTCATCGAGCAGCATCACGTCAGGGCGCATCAGCAGAATGCGGCCCAGGGCGACGCGCATCTTCCAGCCGCCGGAGAGCTTGCCGACATCGCCGTTCATCATCTCCTGGCTGAAGCCCAGACCGTCAAGCACTTCGCGGGCGCGGCCGTCGAGGGCGTAGCCGTCCAGTTCCTCGAAGCGGGCCTGCACCTCGCCGAAGCGTTCGATGATGGCGTCCAGGTTATCGGCCTGATCCGGGTCCGCCATGGCAGCTTCAAGTTCCGCCAGCTCTGCCCCCACTTCGCTGACCGGGCCAGCGCCGTTCATCACTTCGGCCACCGCCGAGCGACCGGCCATTTCACCCACATCCTGGCTGAAGAAGCCGATGGTGATGCCGCGATCGGTCAGGATCAGACCCTCATCGGGTTCCTCCTGGCCGGTGATCATGCGGAACAGCGTGGTTTTGCCCGCCCCGTTGGGGCCGACGAGGCCGATCTTTTCGCCCTTTTGCAGAGCGGCCGAGGCTTCGATGAAGACCAGACGGGTGCCGTTCTGCTTCGTGATGTTGTCCAGGCGAATCATGGGTCCTCGGCGATCAGAGCGATATGCGGCTGCTTATACCCAACTCTCCCTCGGCGTGAACCGCCGCAGCCCGCCATATTGCGCGCCCCTGCTGTGGAGTGATCGGCGTGCATGCTGTAATTCAAACAGAGGCCAAAGCCGGAGGAAGCGATGAGCAACACTGCGATGGAATTCTGGGAAAGCCGTTTCCAGGCAAACTCCACCCCTTGGGAGCGCGGTCACATCAACCCGGCCTTCGCCGCGTGGCGTGCCACGGGGGAATTGTCACCCTGCCGCGTGCTGGTGCCCGGAGCTGGCCGCAGCCCGGAGCCTGCCGAGATGCTGGCGGAGGGCTTTGATGTGACAGCGCTCGATCTGGCAGACAGCGCGATTGCCTTTCAGGCCGAACGCCTGGGGGCGGAGCGTGCGATCTTGGGGGATGTGACGCGCTGGATGCCGGATGCGCCCTTCGATGCGGTTTATGATCAGACCTGCCTCTGTGCATTGCCGCCCAAACTCTGGCCTGCCTATGAGGCGCAGTTGCGGCGATGGCTCATTCCCGGTGGGCGGCTGTTCGTGCTGTTCATGCAAACCGGCAAGGAAGGCGGCCCGCCATTCGACTGCGCCATTCCCGCGATGCGGGAGCTGTTCGCGCAGTGGGCGTGGCCGGAGCAACTGGGCGAAGGGCTGCGGCACGGCCTGGGCACGGTGGAACAACCCGCCATTCTGCGACGTCTCTAAGCCTCGTCGATCACCTGATTGCGCAGCGTGCCGATGCCACTGATATCGACCTCCACCACGTCGCCCGGTTTGAGCCAGAGCGGCGGAGTGCGGGCAAAACCGACACCTTCCGGCGTGCCGGTGGCGATGATGTCGCCGGGGTTGAGCGGCAGCAGCACCGAGAGATAGCGGATGATCTCCGGGATATCGAAAATCAGATCGTCGGTTTGCGTGTGCTGAACCTCCACCCCGTTGAGATGGGTGCGCAGCATCATCTGCGTGGGGTCCGGGATGGCGTCGGCGGTGGTCATCCACGGGCCGATACTGCCGGAACGATAGAAGTTCTTGCCCACTGTGAGGGAGTGGGTGAACTGGAAATCGCGCAGGCAGGCCTCGTTCATGCAGGTGTAACCGGCGATGTGGGACAGCGCATCCTGCCGCGCCACGTGGCGTGCCGTGCGCCCGATGACGAGGCATAACTCGCCCTCGAAATCGTAATCCGTCGAGGCTTGGGGGCGGATGATCGGCGCTGCATGCGGGACGAAGGATTCGAGCGTGCGGATGAACACGCTCGGCTTGTCCGGCAATTTCATCCCCGCTTCGGCCAGATGGCCGCGATAATTGCGGCCGATGCAGATGATTTTCGACGGCTCGGGGATCGGGATGTCGAATGCGATCTCATCGAGCGTGTAATCCGGCGCTGCATCGGCGAGTGCGTGCAGACGGTCGAGTGCATCTGCCGCCAGGACAGTGCGCAATGTGGGAAATTCCGAGGCCAGTCGGCGGGCGGCATCGATCACTCCGCCGCCCGAGACGATGCCATAGGCAGAGCGGCCACCGATGCGGAAGCTGGCGAGTTTCATCGTTGGGTATCCTTGCAATATGATGCTGCCCGCCCGGCCACTCGCCCCAGGGCCACGGCGGTGAGCAGGCCGTTGCCGGACAGATAGCCCGACGCCTCCGCGCCGGAGACGCCGCAGGCCGCCCCGCCGGTGGCGTAGAGATTGGCGAACACGCCGCCTGCCTGCCTGCGCACGCGGGCCTGTTGGTCGATCTCCAACCCGCCTTGCGTGTGAAACAGGGCGCCCGTCACCCGAATGGCGCAATAAGGCGGGGTGAGGGGGGGCACGCCGGTGAAATCGCGGCCAAACGGGTCGGGCTGTTCGCCGCGTTTGCACGCTTCGATCTCATCCAGGCTCGCCTGCAAGGCTGCCACCGGCACGCCCATGCGGCGGGCGAGGGCGGGCACGTCGTTTTCCTGCAGCACAATGCCCACCGCCTCGGCCTGCCGGTAATCCTCAAATTGGCGGGCGATGGCGGCGATGCGGGTGTCATAGACAGACCAGACCATGCCGCCCGGTTCGGCCAGCACGCGCGCCCCTTGTTCGGAATAGCCGGTTGATTCGTCCGAAAAGCGGTTGCCACGCATATTGACCTGCATGCCGCCCTCGGTGATCGTCGCCCAGGTGATCAGAATCCCCGCCGGATGCGCCACCGAGCCGTGGCCCTGATGACCGGACAAATCGCGGCTCGCCGCCCCCAGTGCCTCGCCCCAGAGCAGGGCGTCACCCTGATTGCCGGGATGGCCGAAATACAGCGCGTCCCCCATCGCCGGAATATAGCGCGACACCAGCGTGCGATTGCCGCCATAGCCGTTGCAGGCCAGGATCAGCGCGTGGCAGCCGATGCGTTCGCAGCTGCCGTCAGGGCGTTCGATCACCAAACCATGGATGTGCTCGGCATCGGCGATCAGCGAGACCGCGCGGGCTTTGCACAGCAATTCCACTCCGGCCACCTCGGCGGCGCGGCACAGCGCATCGACCAGTTCCAACCCGGAGCGGGTGGGCAGGCCGTGCATGCGCAATGCGGAATGGCCGGGATAGCGGAAATCGGCAATCAACGAGAATTGCAGCCCATGTGCGGTGTGCAGCCATTCCAGCGCCGGGCCGATTTCGCTGGTCACCAACTGCACCAGAGCCGGATCGGGCGTGTCGTGCGCCTTGTGCATGATGTCGGCGGCGAATTGCGCGGGGGAATCGACCTCGCCGATGGCGTGCTGCCATTGCGTGCCCGGAGCCGGAATCAGGCCGGCCGAGAGCGATGTGGAGCCTCGCGGCAAGGCGTCGCGCTCGATGACGAGCACGTCAGCACCGTTTTCCCGCGCCGCCAAGGCCGCCACCATACCAGCCGCGCCGCCGCCGATCACCACCACGGGGAAGCCGATCTCGAACGGTGTGCCATCCGGCGGCAAAATGCGCATCAGGCCGAAACCTCCGCCAACATCTCAGCGATTGTCGCAATCCGGCTGACCGGGCGCAAGGCGGCGATGGCGGTGTCATGCACCTCACGGGTGAACGCCGCACTGCCATCGCTGAGCACCACGGTGTCGATGTCGCGCACATGCGCTTCCCGCACGGTGGAGGCGACACCGCCATTGGTCACGATGCCGCCCGCGATCAGCCGCCGGATGCCGCTTTTGCGCAGAACCCATTCCAGCCGCGTCATGTAAAACGCCGAATAGGCGATTTTCTCGACCGATAGATCAGAGGGTTGCAGCGCATCGACCAATTGATGCCCCCACGCGCCCGGCAGGAAATCACCCTTGGCCAGGAACGGGCGCAGCGCCTTCAGATGCGGCGAGATGATCGGCTCCCCCCCACGCCCCGGCACCAGGGTGAAATGAGTGGAGACCACGAAGCCGCCCTTCGCCCGGATCGCCTGCGCCAAGGGTGCAAGGCGGTCGGGCAGGGCGGCGATCTCGGCCACACCAAGCCCGGCACGGCCATAGGCGCCCAAGGGATGCACGAAATCATTCTGCAGATCGACGATCAGCAAGGCGGTCTCGCTGATCGGAACGATGTCCCCGCTCATACCGCCCGCTCCACGATCACGTTGCCATAGTCATCGACGCGGGCGATCAGGCCCGGATCGATCACCGTGGTGGCATCCGGCTGTTCCAGCACGGCAGGACCGGCGATGCGCGTGCCGACCGGCAGATCGAGACGGGTGTAGATCGCCGTCTCGTGCCACGCGCCGTCGAACCACACCGGACGCGTCTCACGCAAGGTGGCGCTGCCGGTGCCAGCGACGGGCGCCAGTGCCTTCAGATCGAATGCCGGACGCCGCCCGATGGCCGCTGTGCGCAGATTGACGATGCGGGCGGGAATGCCGGGCAGCAGGCGGCTGAAGGAGGATTGATAGGCCGCCTCGAACGCCGTCCGCACGATCGCCTCGCTCAACGCGACCCGGCCATTCTCCAGCGCCACCGGCACCGGCACAGAGACGGTGTGGGTCTGGCCGACGTAATGCATGTCGAACTCGAACCGCACGTCGATACCCGTCACCGGCAGGCCTGCCTCCTCCACCACCTGCACCGAGGCCAGCGCCTCGCTGGCCATACGGGCGGCGAGGGCGTCGGCATCCATGCCTTCGAGGGAGAGATTGACCGTCTGCACCTGATCATGCCGGATATCGGCAATCACGCAGCCCAGGGCGGAGGTGACACCGGGATAGCGCGGCACCAAGGCCGCCTTCAGCCCACACTCCTTGATCAACGCACCCGCATGCAGCGCACCGCCGCCGCCGAACGGCACGGCGGCAAAGCGGGATGGATCGTGGCCGCGTTCGATGGAGACGAGGCGGATCGCCCCCGCCATCCGCCCATTGGCCACCCGCACAATCGCCTCCGCCGCCTGCATCACGCCCAGGCCCAGCGGGTCGGCGACATGAATGCGGATGGCCTCGCTTGCCGCTTCCACATCCAACCGCTTGAGCTTGCCGCCAATCGGACGTTCGGCGTTGATGCGGCCAAGGACGACATTGGCATCGGTCAGCGTGGGGCGCGTATTGCCGCCCGCGTAACAGACCGGGCCGGGACGCGAGCCTGCACTCTCCGGCCCCACCTGCAACAGCCCGCCCGCATCCACCTTGGCAATCGAGCCGCCGCCCGCGCCGATGGTGGTGATCTCGATCATCGGCGTGCGCACCACCAGACCGAAATCGATGGTGGTCTGGGCGGCCAGCGCGGTGTTGCCGCCGACGACCAGCGAGACGTCGAACGACGTGCCGCCGAGATCGCCGGTGATCACATCGGGGAAGCCCGCAGCGCTGGCAATCGCCGCCGCCGCAATCACACCCGCCGCCGGGCCGGAGAGTGCGGTGCGCACCGGCAGACGTCGCGCGGTGGCAGTCGACATCACGCCGCCATTGCTCTGTACGATGTGGAACTTGCCCGCGAAGCCGTCACTTGCCAGCGCCTCGTCGAGCTTGGCGAGGTAGGAGCCGACGACGGGTTGCAGATAGGCGTTCAGCGCCGTGGTGGAGCTGCGTTCGAATTCGCGGATTTCCGGCAGGATTTGGCTGGAGCAGGCAATGTTGCCATTCGGCCAGACCGCCATCGCCGCCGCCAAAGCCGCCTGTTCATTGGCCGGATTGGCGTAGGAATTGACGAAGACAATCGCCAAGGCCTGCGCCCCCGCATCGCGCAGGCGGGCTGCCACTGTGCGGACCTCTTCAGGGTCGATCGCCGTGCGAATGCTGCCATCGGCCAGGGTGCGTTCGGCCACTTCCACCCGCATGTCGCGCTCGACCACGGGGATGAAATCGCCGGTCAGCCCCCAGGTGTGGCGGCGATCACGCCTGCGCATTTCCAGCGCGTCACGGAAGCCGGGCGTGGTGATCAGGCCGACGCGGGCGCCTTTGCGTTCGAGCAGCGCATTGGTGCCCACCGTGGTGCCGTGCACGATGGAGCCGAGATTGGCCACCGCCCCGAATTGCCGCAAGCCTTCCAGAAACCCCACCGCCTCATCGCCGCGATTGGACGGCACCTTGCCGGTTTGGAACTGGCCGGTATCGGCGTCGAAATAGAACAGATCGGTGAACGTGCCGCCGACATCGACGCCAACCATGGTGCGGGCGGTCATGCCGTCTCTCCCGAAGTGAAGCCATAATCGCGCAGGGCCGCCTCTGCCGAGACGTAGCCCAGCGCCACATCGCGGGCGATCGCCGCCCGGTCGCGCCCCGAGGCCGCACCCCACCCGCCGCCGCCCGGCGTCTCCAGCCGCAGCCGCATCCCGGCGCGCAATGAGACATCGGTGATCTTGGAGACCATCGGCGGCGATTTGTCGCCCTCATCGCTCTGCCAAGTGAAGGTGTTCTTCGCCGATGAGGCGCCGCCCGCCACCCCAAACGGTGCCACCTTGCCGCGCTCGCCCAGCAGGGAGACGCGGGCATCGGTGAGGGTTTCGATCTCGTATACCGCACCCAACCCGCCGCGATGCGTGCCGGAGCCGGCGGAATCCGGGCGCAGCGCCCATTGGGTGAACATCACCGGATAGGCGGCTTCCAGGATTTCGGCGGGCGGGATGGTGGCAGTGGAAATCGGGTTGTTGGCGTGGCTCAGCCCGTCACTGACCGGCGATCCGCCAAGCCCGCCGCCGAAGAAGGAGAACATCACCCAGCGCGAGCCGTCTGTGCGGTGTCCGGCCAGCGAGAGCGCGTTGATCGTGCCGAACGGACCGGCTACGGCCGCGGCGGGGTTGGCCTGCGCGAGGGCTGCGAAGACCACGCCGATCAGCCGCAAGATCGTCTCGGTGTAACCCGCCACCGGCTTGGGCGCATGCACGCCGAGCAGCGAGTTGTCGGTGATCACAAAGCGGATCGGCCGCAAGCATCCCGCATTGGCCGGAACGTCGGTGAAGATGTGCTTCAGTGCGACGTAACAGGCGGCAATGGCGGTGGAGCGCGAGATGTTGATCGGCCCTTGCGCCGCCATCGACGAGCGCGAGAAATCGAGCGTCATCTCATCGCCCGCAATCGTCAGATCAAGGGCGACCGTGAGCATGTCATCGGTGATGCCGTCATTGTCGAGCACGTCATCAAAGCGGTATTGGCCATCGGGCAGCGACGCAATCGCCGCGCGCATCAGCGCCTCGGCACGGTCGGAGAATTGCGTGAAGGCCTCGGTAACGGTTGCGTCTCCGTATTCATCGAGCAGCGCGTGGAAGCGGCGTTCACCGAGGTCGAGCGCGTTGAGCTGCCCGTTCATGTCGCCCCAATTGCTGGTGGGAACCCGCGAATTGGCGGCCAGGATGTCCACGATGTCGCGGTTCAGCACGCCCTTGGTGAACAGCTTCACCGGCGGGATGCGCACGCCTTCCTGAAAGCTTTCGGTGGCTTTCGGGTTGTAGCCGCCCGGCACGTTGCCGCCGATATCCAGCCAATGGCCCACCGAGGCCATCCAGCAGAACAGCGTGCCATTGCGGAACACCGGGCGCACCAGCCGGAAATCGTTCAGATGGGTGCCGCCTTCATAGGGGTCGTTGAACAGGTAGGTATCGCCCTCCTGCAACCCGCCGCTTTCGGCCACCTTGTCGATCACCGCCTTGACGGCGAACGCCATGGCGCCGACGAAAATCGGCAGGCCGTTGGCGCCCTGCACCAGCGTGTCGCCGGTGCTGGCGTGATACAGCCCGTGGCAGGCGTCGCGGGCTTCGGCGATGATCGGGTTGAAGGCCGAGCGATAGAGGGTGGCGTCCATCTCATCGGCGATCTGCTCCAGCCGCCCCTTCAGGATGGCGAGCGTAATCGGATCAATCATCAGGCCTGCTCCTTGCCTTCATAGCGGGCACCCGCGGCCAACATCTCGGTTGTGCCGATCAGGGTGTTGAGGGCTTTGAAATCGTACATCCGGTTGCCGAACGGCGCGTTGCTGCCGTGCTGGGCGAGAGAGGCGTAGTAATCCTGCGCCGTGCGCGCCAAAGCCCGCACGATGCCGCCGGGGAAGATCACCAACGAAAAGCCCAGATCGCCCAACTCATCGGCGGAGAGCAACGGTGTGTCGCCACCCTCCACCATGTTGGCCATCAACGGCAGCACGTCGCCCAAGGCCGCCGTGAGGGCGGCGAGTTGGTCCCGCGTGCGGGGGGCCTCGACAAACAGCACGTCCGCGCCGCTTTGCGCATAGAGCCGCGCGCGCTCCAACGCAGGCTCGAAGCCCTCGACGGCGACGGCATCGGTGCGGGCGATCACCAGCGTTTCGGCGCTGTGCCGGGCATCGACGGCGGCTTTGATCTTGCCCGCCATTTCCTGCGCCGAGATCAGCGATTTATCCGCCAGATGACCGCAGCGTTTCGGCATCGTCTGGTCTTCCAGCTGGATCGCCGAGGCCCCCGCGCGCTCAAACACCCGCATCGTGCGCTGCACGTTGAGCGCATTGCCATAGCCGTTATCGGCATCGACGATCAGCGCGGTGGCCACCCGATCGCGCACCAGGGCGATGGTCTCGGCGACCTCATTCATCGAGACGAGGCCAATATCGGGACGCCCGAGCTTGGTATAGGCAATCGCCGCCCCGGACAGATACAGCGCCTCAAAGCCCGCATCGGTGGCGATGGCGGCGGTGAGGGCGTCGAACACACCGGGGGCGACCAGAATGCGGCGCTCGGTGAGGCGTTGTTTGAGGCTCATGATGGTCATTTCCTCACATGCCCAGATAGGCACGTTTCAGTTCGGGATTGGCCGCCAAGTCCGCAGCCGGACCGGACAGCGCGCAGGCGCCGTTTTCGAGAATGATGGCGCGGGCGGCGATTTCCAGCGATTGCACCACGTTCTGCTCCACCAGCATGATCGCCAGACCCTCGGCATTGAGGCGACGGATCAGGGTGAACATCTCTTCGACCAGCAGCGGCGACAGGCCGAGCGAGGGTTCGTCGAGAATGAGCAGTTTCGGCTCGGCCATCATGCCGCGCCCGATGGCGAGCATTTGCTGCTCACCGCCGGACAACGTGCCGCCCATCTGGCCAAGGCGCTCACGCAGGCGGGGGAAGATGTCGAGCACATGCTCGACATTGCGCGCCCGGTTGGGCTTGCCGCGACGATAGCTGCCCAGGATGAGATTTTCCTGCACCGACAGATCGGGGAAAATCTTGCGGCCCTCCGGCACCTGGATCAGCCCGGCCTCCACGATCCGCGCCGCACTGGCCCGTTCGATGCGCTCCCCGCAAAAGCGGATTTCACCCGCGCTGGGCGGCAGCACGCCGGAGAGCACCTTGTTCAGCGTGGTCTTGCCCACGCCATTGGCGCCCAGCACGGCCAATATCTCCCCCTCTGCCACCGACAGATCGAGACCGCGCAGCACCTCCACTCCGCCATAGCCCGCACGCAGGCCCGAGACGTCAAGCATTGCCTGCCTCCTGCATCCGTGCGGCGGCACCGTGGCCGAGATAGGCTTCGATCACCTGAGGGTCGCGACAGACCGCATCCGGCTTGCCCTCGGCGATCATGCGGCCCTGCGCCATGACGAAAATATCGTCACACAGCGCCATCACCGCCTGCATCACATGCTCGATCATCAGGATCGTCACGCCGCTGGCGCGGATGTCGTGGATGACCGGCAGAATGTCGCGGATTTCGGACGGGTTGAGACCGGCCAAAACCTCATCGAGCAGCAGCAGGTCCGGCTCGGTCGCCAGGGCGCGCGCCAGTTCCAGCCGTTTGCGCCCGGAGACCGTCAACGCCGAGGCGGGTTGATCGAGCATCGCCCCCAACCCCACACGCCGTGCCACCGCCTCTGCCCGCGCGCGGGCCTCGGACGGCTTGGCATGGCGCAGATAGGACCCGACGGCGATGTTCTCGCCAACGGAAAGACCGGCGAAGGGCTGCACGATCTGAAAGGTGCGGGCGATACCGCGCCGGGCGCGCAGATGGGCGGGCTCGCGGGTGATGTCGGCCCCGCGATAGGTCACCGAGCCGGTGTCGGGGGCGACGAAGCCCGAGATCACGCCGAACATCGTCGTCTTGCCCGCGCCGTTCGGCCCGATCAGCCCGGTGATGCTGCCTTGGGCGACCGAGAGCGAAAGACCGCCCAGCGCGCGCACGCCGCCAAAGCTGCGGGAAATGTTGGAGACTTCAAGCATTGCGTCGCCCCCCGACATAGCGCTTCCACGCCCCCACGATGCCCGCCGGGGCAAAGGCGATGGCGGCGACGAGGAGAAGGCCGAAGATCACCAGATCGATGCCGGTGATGCTGCCCGCGAAACCGCGTGTGAGTTCCCCCAGCCCATGCAGCGCCAAGGCACCGATCAACGGGCCTGCCATGGTGCCGACGCCGCCGATGATGGCGGCCAGCAGGGCTTCGATGGAAATCCAGGTGCCGTAGCCGATATTGGCGTCCAGATAGAGGAAATACTGCACATAGAACACGCCCGCCGCCGCCGTGATCGCGGCCGAGAGCGTGATGGCGCGCAGCTTGGTGGCCAGGATGTCCACGCCCAATGCGCGGGCGGCATCCTCGTTCTCGCGCACGGCGGCCAGATGTGCGCCGAAGCGGCTGTTCATCATATGGCGTGTCAGTAGCAACACCGCGCCCACGCAGGCAATGCCGATCCAGGCGAAGACAGAACGCTGATCGAACTGGAAATGGGCCGCACCCGGCTGCAATGGCAGCAGCAGGCCGGACGCACCGCCGGTGACATCGAGCGCATTGGCCAGAATGCGCAGCACCTCGGCGAAGGCCAATGTGACAAGGGCGAAATACGAGCCGCGCAGCCGGGCGCGAAACACCGCCGCACCAATCGCCAACCCCACCAGCGCGCCGGCGGCAATGCCCGCCACCGCCGCCGCCCAGGCATTCGCCCCCAAGCGCAGTTGCAACAGCTCGGTCACGTAAGCGCCAGTGCCGAAGAAGGCGGCATGGCCGAAGGAGATCTGCCCGCCCAGCCCGCCCAGGATATTCCAGCCAAGGGCGGCCAAGGCCACGATAAGCGCTGTGACCAGGAAATTGATCACCAGATTGGAGGCCAGCAGCGGCACCAGCGCCAACGCCGCCAGGAGTGCCACCAGGAACAACCATTCGGAGCGTTTCATGCGCGGGCTCCAAACAGGCCGGTGGGCCGGAACAGCAGCACCAGAATGAAGATGATGAAGATCCCAAGCTGGCCCAAACTGTCCCCCAACAGCAGCCCGCCCAGGCTCTCCACCACCCCGATGAACAAGCCACCCAGCAACGCGCCGGGCACCGAGCCCATCCCCCCAAGCACCACGATGGTGAATGCCACGAGAACGAAGGCATTTCCCACGCGCGGATTGACATAAAACGACGGCATCAGCAGACACGCCGCCACCGCCAGACACGCACAGCCCAGACCGAAGGTGATGCCGAAAATATGGCCCACCTCGATCCCCATCAGCCGCGCCCCCAGCTTCTCTTTCGCCACCGCCCGAATGGCGCGGCCGGTGTCGGTGCGTTTGAGCAGCAGCCAGAGCAGGCCCGCCACGATCAGCGAGGCGGCAAAGCCGATCAGTTTGGGGCGCGAGATCAACATCGGCCCGATCTCGACCACCTGGAAACCGAAATCCCCATCCAGATTGCGGGTATCGGCGTGGAAGGTGGCGAGAAGCGCGTTCTCGATGGCAATCGACAAGCCCAGCGTGACAAGCAGGATATTGCTGTCATCGCCGTGGCTGGCCGGGCCGATCAGATAGCGTTGCAGCACATACCCCACCGCGAAGAACACCACCGCCAGCGGGATGATCGCCGTGTAGGGGCTGATGCCGGTGAAGGTCACCAGCGCCCAGACGGCGAACATCGCGCAGGTCAACAACGCCCCATGGGCGAAGTTGATGATGTGCAGCACGCCGTAGACCAAGGTCAGCCCCAGCGCGACCAGCGCATAGACTGACCCGGTGAGCAGCCCGCCCACCACGGCCTCGGCGACGATCTCCGGCGGATAGGTCACGCCTGGCTCACCCCTTGAACGGATAGATCGGCTTGGCGTTGGCGAAGGCGTCGGGGAAGATCACCTTGATGTCGCCGCCCTGCACCTGAAGATTGACCGGCTGCGCGCCCATGTTCTGGCCATTGACGAACTTCGTCTCGCCATAGGGCATGATGTGGCCGGAGAAGCTGGAGGCGGCGAGCGCTGCAACCACCTTCTCACGATCCGCACTGCCGGCCCGCTCAAGCGCGTCGGCGACCAGCTTCACGCAGGAATAGTTCAGCGGAATGTTGTAGGCCCACGCCTTGCCGGCTGCCTCGGCCTTCTTGCGCAGGGCGGCGGTGGCGGGTTTGCGCGGGTCGGCCCAATGGTTGCAGTCCATCACGCCATTGGCCGCTTCGGGGAATTCCTTGACGAAGCGGAAATTCGACGCCGCACCGTTGAGCACCGAGTAGATGCCTTTCGGCCGGATATGTTGCTGCTGCATGGTGCGGGCGAGCAGCACGAATTCCCCGTAATAGCTCGACGGGATCACCAGATCCGGGTTCAGCGAGCGGATGCGCAGCGCCACGTTGGACATGTCGCGCGCAGGTGTCGGGTGCGGGATGGTCTCCAGAATTTCGAATCCCGCCTTCGGCAACTCGGTCTGCATCAGCTTGGCCAGACCCGAGCCGAACAGGCCATCCTCATGCACCAGCACGACGGTCTTGGCAGGCTTGCCAGCGGCGTCGTTGATGGCAACGAGGTTGGCCAGCGCGGTCTTGGTGACGATGCCCAGGCCCGGCGCGAAGCGGAATGTGTTGGTCAGCCCGCGTGAGATGATGGCATCGGTGACGCCGACATCGACGATATAGGCCAGATTGTAGCGTGACGCGGCCTGGCTGGCGGCGAGGCAGATCGGGCTGGCGAAGCCGCCGACGATGGCCGACACGCCTTCCGATTGCAGACGCTCGACTTCCTGGGTGGCGGCTTCGGGGTTCGATTTCGCATCGGCGAAAATCATCTCGATCTTGGCCCCACCGAGCGACTTGATGCCGCCGGCTGCGTTGATCTCATCGATGGCCGTGGTGGCACCGAAGCGGCCAAGGTCGCCATCCTGGGCCAGCGCGCCGGTGATAGGTTGAATGATGCCGAGCTTCACCGGGGCCGGTTCGGCACGCACAATGGCGGGAAAGCCCAGCGTCGCCGCAGCGGCGGAGGCGCCAAGCAGGGTGCGGCGCGAGACCGCGGGCAGCGTAAGATTGGACGTCATGCGCATCATCTCCTTTATGTTTCTGGTCTCGAACGCGACTCTGTTGCAGGGCTGGTGTCCGGTTGATCCGATGCCACCAAAGGCCGCCACCGCCGGGACCCAAGCCTGCCGGTGCGCAGCAATTCCATCTGAAAGGTGAAGCGATCCGGCCGGTAGAGCGCGTGCAGATGCTCCACCCCCTGGCCGTCACGGTCATGCACAACGCGGGTGAGCGAGAGCAGAGGCGCGCCGATTTCCACCTCCAGCGCCTCGGCCACATCCGGCCCGGCGAGGGTGGCGGTCATGGTCTGCGTCGCCCGATCCGCCACCACGCCGCTGCGCTCCAACAGGCCCAGCAACGGCGTGCTGGCAAGTTCGGCCTCGGAATAGGTGGCGCCGATGGCTTCCGGCACATGGGTGGTCAGATGCGAGAACGCCACGCCGTCCATCATCCGCACGCGCTCGGAGCGTTGGGTGCGGCTGCCGGAGGGCAAGTTGAGGGCGGCGGTGATGGTGTCCGGCGGGTTGACATAGGCGAAGTTGAGCAGGCGCACGCTGCTCTGCCGCCCCATTTCACGCAGATTGGCGAACACATCGGACAGATCCGCGCGCAGGCGATGCGGCATGTCGCGGTCATGCACGAAGGTGCCAACGCCCGCGCGGCGTTCCAACATGTTCTCTTGCACGAGGCGGTCAAGCGCACGACGCAACGTCATCCGTGAGACGCCGAACTCGGCGGCAAGCGTGGGTTCGCCGGGAAGCCGGTCGCCCACCGCCAAGGCGCCACTGCTGATCCGCTCGCGCAGCAGCAGATAGATCCGACGGCCCTTCAATGGCTCAACGGCAGCTTCCATCCGACTCGACCACCCCCGTCTGATCTCAACGATGCGACAGCTTCCTGTCTAGCTTACGAGACAGCACAAGCGCGTCAATTGGAAAATTGACGCCGCATTGTCATCCGCCGCTGTCGTGCGATGGCTTGACGGGGCGATGCGATCCCCAGGAAATGGCTGTCTGCATGAATTGCGCTTGAGGAGGTTCAAAATGTCGTCGTCTTCGCCGCTGCCGGTCACTGATCCGGCGTTGTTCGAGCTGTTCCGCAATTCACAGACGGCGGTGATCAGCGACAATCTCTCCCGTCTGCCGGGAGCTGTTGGGCTGCGGCCCTTTCATGGCGGTGCGATGATGGTTGGGCGCGCGCTGACGGTGCGCACGGCGGCAGGCGACAATCTGGCCATTCACAAGGCGCTTGATCTGGTGCAGCCGGGCGATGTGGTCGTCGTCGATGGCGGTGGCGATGAAACCCGTGCCGTGATGGGCGAGATCATGATGACCATCGCGATGTCGCGCGGGGCGGTTGGATTGGTCGTCGATGGTGCCATTCGCGATGCTGGGCCGATTGCCCGCATCGGCTTCCCGGTCTTCGCCCGCGCGGCGATTCATCGTGGCCCCTACAAGAACGGTCCGGGCGAGATCAACGTGCCGGTGAGCATCGGCGGTATGGTGGTCAATCCGGGCGATATCGTGGTCGGCGATGAGGATGGTGTGGTGGCGTTCCCGCCCGCCATTGCCGTCGAGTTGGCCGACAAAGTCCGGCTGCAGGAGAAGCGCGAGGCGGATATTCTGGAGAGCATCGCCGCCGGAACCTATGTCGGCGCTTACGGGCGCTGACGGATGGATGATTGATGAGTGTAGCCGGAATACAATTTGTCACGTGCTCACCATGCTGCTGTGGCGGTGAAAACGCGATAATCACCCGAACGGCGACATTGTCGGCGTCAGCATGAGGGCAGCGGAGTGGGTTGGGGCATGGACGGATCACGTGGCGACAGTAAGCCTGCAACAACGTCAGCCATGCCGAAGCGGCGTGGCTGGGGCGGGGCGGTGGTCACGCTGGTCGTCCTTGGCGGGTTGGGCTGGGCGGGTTGGGTCTATGGTTGGCCGAAACTGGCCCCGCTGTTCGGCCAGACTGCCGAGACAGCGGCCGCGCGCAACAGCAAAATGCCGCCGCAGCCGGTGGGGGTTGCCAGCATCGGTCATGGTGACGTCCGCATTGTGCTGAGCGCCCTTGGCACTGTCAGCCCGCTGGCGACCGTGACCGTCAAGACCCAGATCGGCGGGCAATTGGTGCAGATTGCCTTTCAAGAAGGCCAGCTTGTCCATAAAGGCGATTTCCTCGCCCAAATCGACCCGCGCCCGTATCAGGTGGCATTGGAACAGGCACAAGCCCAATTGGCGCGCGATCAGGCGACGTTGAAAGGCGCCGAGGTCGATTTGGCGCGCTATCGCACCCTGGTGGCGCAAGACAGCATCGCCAAGCAGACGCTGGACAGTCAGGTGGCAACGGTTGGCAATTTGCAGGGCACCGTGCAGTTGGATCAGGCATCTATCGACAGTGCGCAGCTCAACCTGACCTATTGCCACATCACCGCGCCAGCCACCGGCCGGGTGGGGCTGCGGCAGGTGGATGAGGGAAATTACGTTCAAGCGTCGGATGCCAACGGCATCGTGGTGATCACCCAATTGCAGCCGATCAGTGCGGTCTTCTCGCTGCCGGAGGACGATATTCCGCAGATCCTCACGCAGATGCACACGGGCCGCGCGTTGGCGGTGACGGCGGCTGATCGCACCGATACCACCACCATTGCCACCGGCCAGCTTTCCACCATCGACAATCAGGTGGACACCACCACGGGCACGGTGAAGCTGCGCGCGCTGTTCGCCAATGATGACGAGCAGCTGTTCCCCAGCCAATTCGTCAATGCCCATCTGCTGGTGGACACGCTCAAGGGCGCGATCGTGGCACCCACCTCGGCGATCCAGCGCGGCGAGCCGGGAACGTTTGTGTATGTCGTCGGCGATGACAGCCGCGCACATGTCCGCCCGATCACGCTCGGGCCGCAGGATGGTGCCGTGGTCGCTGTCATCAAAGGGCTGAATGGCGGTGAGCGGGTGGTGGTCGATGGCGCGGATCGTCTGCGCGATGGGGCTCCGGTGACGGTGCCTGCAAGCCCTGCCGGCGGTGCGGCCGATGTCGGGCATCCGCATCGGCGCATGGCCAAGCCCGCTGCCGGTGATCAACCGAGCAATGCCGCGCCGGACGCCGCACATTGAGCCTGTCCAGCCCCTTCATTCTGCGTCCGGTCGGCACGACGCTGCTGATGATTGCGGTGCTGCTGGTGGGCATCGTGGCCTATCGCTTCCTGCCGCTTTCTGCGCTGCCGGAGGTGGATTACCCGACGATCGCGGTCAAGACGCTCTATCCGGGTGCAAGCCCGGAAGTGATGGCCTCCGCCGTCACCGGGCCGTTGGAGAAGCAGTTCGGACAGATGCCCGGATTGTCGCAGATGAGTTCGCAAAGCTCGGCGGGCGCTTCGGTGATCACGCTGCAATTCGGCCTCGATCTCAATCTTGATATCGCCGAGCAGGAAGTTCAGGCGGCGATCAATGCGGCGGGTAATCTGCTGCCGACCGATCTGCCCGCACCGCCGATTTACGCCAAGGTGAACCCCGCCGATGCGCCGGTGCTGACCGTGGCGCTGACGTCTTCCACCCTCAAACTGACCGAGGTGGAGGATCTGGCCGATACCCGTCTGGCGCAAAAGATCTCACAACAACCGGGCGTGGGGCTTGTCACCGTCAGCGGTGGCCAGCGGCCGGCGGTGCGCATTCAGGTCAATCCGCGCGCACTCGCAGCACTCGGTCTGGCGATTGATGACGTGCGCACCATTCTGGGCAATGCGAACGTCAACACCCCCAAAGGCGGGTTTGACGGGCCGGATCGGGCGATGACGATCAACGCCAATGATCAGATCACCAGCGCGGAGGGCTATCGCGCCATCGTCATCGCCTACAAGAACGGTGCGCCGGTCACGTTGGCCGACATCGCAACCGTGGTGCAGGGGGCGGAGAACACCAAGCTTGAAGCCTGGGTGGACCGCCAACCGGCGGTGATTTTGAACATCCAACGCCAGCCTGGGGCGAATGTGATCAAGGTGGTGGATGGCATCAAGGCGCTGCTGCCTTCCTTGCAGGCCACGTTGCCCGCTGCCACCGATATGCGCATCGTCTCTGACCGCACGCAGACCATCCGCGCCTCGGTGGCGGATGTGGAATTCGAGCTCGGCCTTGCTGTGGCTTTGGTGGTGGCGGTGATTTTCGTCTTCCTGCGCAATCTGCCTGCCACCGTCATCCCGAGCCTGTCGGTCCCGCTGTCGTTGGTGGGCACGCTGGCGGTGATGTATCTGCTGGGCTTCGGGCTCGACAATCTGTCGTTGATGGCGCTGACGATCTCCTCCGGCTTCGTGGTGGACGACGCGATTGTGATGATCGAGAACATCGCCCGCTTTGTCGAAGCCGGTGAAAACCCGTTGCAGGCGACGTTGAAAGGCGCGGGGCAGATTGGTTTCACCATTTTGTCGCTGACCATCTCACTGATCGCCGTGCTGATCCCGTTGCTGTTCATGGGCGACGTGGTGGGGCGGCTGTTCCACGAGTTCGCGGTGACTTTGGCTGTCACCATCATCATTTCCGCTTTCGTCGCATTGACGCTGGTGCCGATGATGTGCGCCCGCTTGCTGCGCCATCGCCCCGAGGCGGCGCGTGGGCGGCTGGATATGGCGGCCGAGCATGGCTTCAACTGGATCATCAGGCATTACGGTCGGGCGCTCGATTGGGTGTTGGACCGGCCCTATCTGACGCTTGCGGTGTTTCTTGCCACGATGGGGCTGACGGTATGGCTCTACATCATCGTGCCGAAGGGCTTCTTTCCGGTGCAGGACACCGGCGCCATTCAGGCGATCACCGAAGGCCCGCAAAGCACCTCCTTCGCCGCGATGGCAACCCGGCAGCAGGCATTGGCAGACATCATCCTGCGCGATGCGGATGTGGAGAGCCTGACCAGCTTTGTGGGTGTGGACGGCACCAATGGCGCGCTCAATCAGGGGCGGATGCAGATCAACCTCAAGCCGATGGGCCAACGCACGCATGACGTGACGGCGGTGATGGCGGATCTGGAGGCGATGACGCAGGGTGTGCCGGGCACGCATCTGTATCTGCAACCGGTGCAGGACCTGACCATCGACGCCACAATCAGTCGGGCGCAATATCAAATCGTGTTGGAAAATCCCAACCTTGCCACCCTGGGCGATTATGCCGGGCGGCTGGTGGCGGAGTTGAGCAAATCGCCAGCCGTCATCCATGTCGGCACCGATCTGGCGCAGCAGGGCAGCACGGTGGTGCTGACCATCGATCGGGCCACGGCCGGCCGCTTCGGCATCACCCCAGCCACCATCGACAATGCGCTCTATGACAGTTTCGGCCAGCGCATCGTGTCCACCATCTACACCCAGAACAACCAATACCGGGTGATTCTGGAGGCGGCGGAGGATTTGCAGCAGAGCCTGACGTCGCTCGACACGATCTATCTGCCCTCGGCCTTGTCCTCCACCGGACAGGTGCCGCTGTCGGCCATCGTGCATGCCGAGGAAAAATCCGGACCGTTGCAGATCAGCCATTTGAGCCAATTCCCTTCGGCCACAATCTCGTTCGACTTGGCCCCCGGCCAAAGCCTGGGGGCTGCGGTGGATGCGGTGGATGCCGCAGAGACCGCCGTGGCGTTGCCGCCGAGTTTCGTGGCGGTCTTCCAAGGGGCGGCGGCGGCGTTCCGCTCGTCGCTGTCCAACGAGATTTTCCTGCTGCTGGCCGCGGTGGCGACGATGTATATCGTGCTGGGTGTGCTCTATGAGAGCTTCATCCACCCGTTGACCATCCTCTCCACCCTGCCATCGGCGGGCATCGGCGCCTTGTTGGCGCTGATGATGACCGGGCATGATCTGGACATCATCGGCATCATCGGCATCGTGCTGCTGATCGGTATCGTGAAAAAGAACGCCATCATGATGGTCGATTTCGCGCTGGCGGCGGAGCGTGAGGAGGGGATGGGGTCGCGGGCGGCGATTCATCAAGCCAGTCTGCTGCGCTTCCGGCCCATTCTGATGACGACGATGGCCGCCCTTTTGGGGGCATTGCCGCTGATGCTGGGCGCGGGCACCGGCTCGGAATTGCGTCACCCGCTCGGCATTTCCATCGTCGGCGGTCTGTTGGTCAGCCAAGTGCTGACGCTGTTCACCACGCCGGTGATCTATCTGCTGTTTGACCGCCTGGCAGCCCGTCTGCGTGGGGCGGCGGCGCGCGGGGCGCAGGCGTGAACATCGCCGAACCGTTCATCCGCAGACCGGTCGCCACCACGCTGTTGACGGTGGGGCTCGTGCTGGCCGGCGCGTTGGCATATTCGCGCCTGCCGGTCTCGCCATTGCCGCAGGTGGATTTCCCGACAATCTCGGTGCAGGCCAGCCTGCCCGGAGCCTCGCCGGATACAGTGGCCACGTCGGTGGCGTCACCTCTGGAACGGCATCTCGGCCAGATTGCCGATGTGACGGAAATGACGTCGCAAAGCTCGGTGGGCTCGGCGCGGATCACGCTGCAATTCGGCCTGGATCGGGACATCGACGGTGCGGCGCGCGACGTTCAAGCCGCCATCAACGCCGCGCGCGCCGATTTGCCGACCAGCCTGCGCAGCAACCCCACCTATCGCAAAGTGAACCCGGCCGACGCCCCGGTGCTGATCCTGGGAATGACATCGACCACGATGACGCGCGGCCAGCTCTATGATGCGGCAAGCAATGTGCTGCAACAGCGTCTGTCTCAAGTCTCAGGCGTGGGACAGGTGATCATCGGCGGCTCGGCCTTGCCTGCGGTGCGGGTGGAACTCAGCCCGCCGGCCTTGTTCAAATACGGCATCGGGCTGGAAGACGTCCGCGCGGCCCTCGCATCCGCCAACGCCAACGCGCCCAAAGGGGCCATTGAGGATCACGACCGCCATTTGCAGCTCTACACCAACGATCAGGCGATCCAGGCGAGCGATTACACACCGCTGGTGGTGGCCTATCGCAACAACGCGGCGGTGCGGTTGGGGGATGTGGCGGATGTGCAGGATTCGGTGGAGGATCTGCGCAATGCCGGGCTGTTCAACGGCCGCCCCTCGGTGCTGGTGATTATCTTCCGCCAGCCGGGCGCGAATATCCTGGATACGGTGGACCGGGTGAAGGCGCTGCTGCCGCAATTGGAAGCGTCGCTGCCTGCCGACGTTTCCGTGGGTGTGGCGTCTGACCGCACAACGACGATTCGCGGCTCGCTGCGCGACACGCTGCGCACGCTGATCATCTCGGCCTTGCTGGTGGTGGGCGTGGTGATGCTGTTCCTGCGCGATTGGCGGGCATCGTTGGTGCCGGTGGTGGCGGTGCCGGCTTCGATTGTCGGCACGTTTGCGGCGATGTATCTGTTGGGGTTCAGCCTGGATAATTTCTCGCTGATGGCGCTCACCATTGCCACCGGCTTTGTGGTCGACGATGCGGTGGTGGTGTTGGAGAACATCACGCGCTACATCGAAGCAGGAAGCAAACCCATCGATGCGGCACTGCGCGGGGCAAAGGAAGTCTCGTTTACGGTGATGTCCATCAGCCTATCGCTGATTGCCGTCTTTCTGCCGGTGCTGCTGATGGGCGGCATCGTGGGGCGGCTGTTCCGGGAATTCGCGCTCACCCTGTCGCTGGCAATCATCGTCTCATTGGCGATTTCGCTGACCACCACGCCGACGATGTGTGCATTGCTGCTGCGTCGTCGTTCACCGGGAACGCCGGTGCGGCAGGGGCTACTCGACCGCATGGGGCGTTTCTATGGGCGCACGCTGTCTTTCGCATTGGATCACAGCCGGCTGGTGATGCTGACACTGGCGATCACGATCGGCATCAATGCCTGGCTGTTCATCGTCATTCCCAAAGGCTTCTTTCCAACACAGGACACCGGGCGGCTGATCGGCAATATTCAGGGCGATCAGAGCATTTCGTTCCAGTCGATGAGCCGCAAGCTCAATCAATTGGCAGCCATCGTGCAGGCCGATCCTGCGGTGGAATCGGTGGTGGGGTTCACGGGCGGCGGCGGTGGTGGCGGGCCGGGGGGGGCGGTGAATTCGGCGTCGGTGTTCGTGGCCCTCAAGCCGTTAAGTGAGCGCGATGTGACGTTGGATCAGGTGATCGGTCGTCTGCGTGGCAAATTGGCACGGGTGGCGGGGGCGCGGCTGTTTTTGCAGGGCGTGCAGGATATCCGTGTCGGCGGACGCCAGAGCGCGGCGCTGTATCAATTCACCTTGCAGGCGGATGACTCAGCCTTGCTCTACCAATGGGCCCCGCGCATCACCGCCGCCTTGCAGACCGATCCGGCGTTGGTGGATGTCAATTCCGACCAGCAACAGAAGGGCATCGAGACCGACCTGTTGATCGACCGCCCAACGGCGTCGCGGCTGGGCCTGACCGAGGCGCAGATTGACAACACGCTTTATGATGCTTTCGGCCAGCGTCAGGTCTCGACCATCTATAAGGCGCTGAACCAATATCATGTGGTGATGGAACTCGCCCCGCGCTGGTGGCAAGACCCGTCCACGCTCGACAAGATCTGGGTGAGCACGTCGGGTGGCTCGGCCAATGGCACGCAATCGAGCAACGCACCCTCCGGCACAGTGGCGAGAAATGCCGCGAGTGTGAACGTGCAATCCGTGGCCGCTGATTCGGCACGCAACGCGGCGTTGAATAGCATCGGGGCCACCGGCAAGACCGGCTCCTCCTCTGGCTCAGCCGTCAGCACGGAGCGCGAGACGATGGTGCCGCTATCGGCATTCGCGCATTGGGGGCCGGGCAACACGCCGCTGGCGATCAGCCATCAGGGGCAGTTCGTCGCCAGCACAATTTCCTTCAACCTGCCCCCAGGCAAATCTTTGAGCGATGCGCAAGCGTCGGTGGAAAAAGTGATGCGCGATTTGCGTGTGCCGGCGTCCATCCACGGCTCGTTTGCGGGCACGGCGCAGGCGTTTACCCAGTCGCTCGCCAACGAGCCCTATCTGATCGCCGCAGCCTTGGCCGCTGTCTATCTGGTGCTGGGCATTCTCTATGAGAGCCTGGTGCATCCATTGACGATCATCTCCACGCTGCCCTCGGCGGGGCTGGGGGCGGTGCTGGCGTTGATGATGTTCCACACGGATTTCAGCATCATTGCGCTCATCGGGGTGATTTTGCTGATCGGCATCGTCAAGAAGAACGCCATCATGATGATCGACTTCGCCTTAGCCGCCGAGCGCGAGCGTGGGTTGGGTTCGCGTGAGGCGATTACCGAAGCCTGTCGGTTGCGCTTCCGCCCGATCATGATGACCACCGCCGCCGCCCTGCTGGGGGCGATTCCGCTGATGGTTGGCCACGGCGACGGTAGCGAAATCCGCCATCCGCTGGGTATTGCCATTGCCGGCGGTCTGATCGTGAGCCAAGTCTTGACGCTCTACACCACGCCGGTTGTCTATCTCTACCTCGACCGTTTCCGCCTGTGGTCGCATCGGAAATGGCTGAATATGTTCCCCAATTCAGCTGCGGAGCCTGCCGAATGACGCGACGTTCTCCTCATCTGCTCCTCGGCGTGGCGGTTTTGCTGGCGGGATGCGCAGTCGGGCCGGACTATAAGCGGCCAGAGGCGATCAGCACGCCGGGTTTCAAGGAACTTGACGGTTGGAAACCCGCAGCCCCGGCTGAATTGTCGAATCGCGGGGCGTGGTGGTCTGTGTTTCAGGATCCAGACCTGGATGCGTTGGAAGCGCAGGTTGAAATCTCCAACCAGACGCTGCGGGCGGCGGTGGCGGCCTATGATCAGTCGGTGGCGGTGGTGGCACAGGCGCGGGCGGCGTTGTTGCCCGTTGTCAGCACGGCACCAAGCGTCACACGCGCGCAGAGTGCCGGCACTGCCCACACCCGCACAACCAACACCGCCGAACTCAATGCAAGTTGGGAGTTGGATGTCTGGGGGCGGCTGCGTCGCACGGTGCAGGGTGATATCGCCACCGCTCAAGCCAATGCCGCCGATCTGGCCAATGCCACGCTGTCTGCCCAGGCATTGCTTGCCACCGATTATTTTGAATTGCGGGCCGCCGATACGCTCAAGGCGCTGCTCGAGCGCACGGTTGCCGAATATCGTCGCGCACTTGCGATCACCACCAACCAATACAAGGCAGGCACTGCCGCGCGCAGTGACGTGATCACCGCGCAGACTCAATTGCAGGGCGCCATGTCGCAGTCGATCAATGCCGGTGTGCAGCGCGCCCAACTTGAACATGCCATCGCCGTGCTGACCGGCCACCCTCCATCCGCCCTGACGCTGAGAGTGGCACCGCTGACCAGTCTTGTGCCGGTGGTCCCCGCTGGCTTGCCGTCTGAATTGCTTGAGCGTCGCCCGGACATCGCGGCCGCCGAACGCATGATGGCCGTGCAGAACGAGCAGATTGGCATCGCCATTGCCGCCTATTATCCGCAAGTGTCGCTGTCGGCGGTTTATGGCTTCGCCGGCAGCCCGCTTTCGCAACTGTTCGACACCGCCAACCGCGTCTGGTCGCTGGGTGCGTCGGCCGGTCAGACGCTGTTCGATGGCGGCGACCGTGCCGCGGACGTGCGGGCGGCCCGTGCGGTCTATGATGAGGCGGTGGCCAATTATCGCCAAACGGTGCTGACAGCCTTTCAACAGGTGGAGGATCAGCTTTCCACCTTGCGCATTTTGCAGGAGCAATATGCCGCCCAACAGGAGGCGGTCTCACTGGCGCAGCGTGCGGTTGATGTCACGCTGAACCAATATCGTGCAGGTACGATCACCTACACGGCGGTGATCACGGCACAGAACACGCTGCTCTTGGATCAGCAGACGCTGGTGTCTCTCCAACAGCAACGATTGGTCGCCAGCGTCACCCTGGTGCAGGCGATTGGCGGTGGCTGGTCAGCCGCGGATTTGCCGAAGCTATAATCCCGTGACAAAGCGGGCCATCACCACGATGATCGCCACCTGCATCACGCCCTGAAACGCCACCGCATAGACATATCGCCCCATCAAGCGTCCGATCCTGGCAAGGTCGGGCGCCGGTTTGCACAACTCAAGATAGACCATCAAATTACATGGCAACAGAATGCCCATGCCTTGCACCGTCAGCACGGCAACGATGGTTAAAGCTGCCGTCACCCAGGCCGATTGCGGCCAACTGACATCGAGCAGTCCAATCTGCTTGGCGTAATAATAGCCTGCCGTGCCGGTGATGATCGACAAAGTGGGCATCAGGAACAGCGTCTTGGGCATCAGCCGCACGATCATCGCGCGCCGGGCCGGTGGCGGCAGCGAGCGCATGATGGGGCCAACGATAAAGCCCATGAACAGATCGATGCCCGTCCACAACACGCCGCACATCACATGCATGAAGTTCAGCGCCCAGAGATTACCCCAGACAATCACCGCCACCATGACAGCGAATGCGATTACACACCAGCCACAATTGCGCAGATCGATCGGCTTTACGGTGTCATCCAGGCTGATGATCATGGCAACACTCCGCGCTGTTCGGTCAGTGTTCTTTTATAAAGCGCGGCAGAGCAGTTGACGGCAAGATCTATGTTTGGCTGTTCGTCTCATGGTCGCATCCCGGCGGCTGCGGCTGCACCCGCCGGGAGATGCACGCGGATCAGGTCGCCGAGACGCCCAGATCAGCTGCCGTGATCGGTTCTTTGACCACGAACAGATACGAGGCCGCAGAGGCAATGCCGATACAGGCACCCACTACCAATGCGAGGACGAACGAGCCGGTGGATTGCACGATCAGACCTGTCACGGTCGGTGCGAGCGCGCCGCCGAGATAGCCGCCGAAATTCTGCATCGAGCCGATCGAGGCCGTGCAGTTCGTCGGTGCCCCCACAGAGCTGAGCGCCCAGGCGCAGGTGCTGGTGACATAGACGAGAAACAGCGACGCAGAGATGCAGGCGATGGCCAGTGTGTTGCTCTCCACATAGGCGGCGGCCAGTGTGAAACATGCCGTGCCGAACAGTGCGATTGCACACGGGTATTTCCGACTATTCATCGGCGAGACCCCCTTGCGGACCAGGAAATCGGCCAGATAGCCGCCGGACAGACCGCCGACCACACCCCACGCAAACGGAATAGCCGCCGCGATGCCGGTGTATTTCACGCTCATATGGCGTTCCAATTCCAGATAGCCGGGCAGCCAGGCTGTGTAGATCCAGGTCAGATAGATGGTGCCGAAATAGCCGCCGATCATGCCCCACGTGGTACGAAAACGGAACAACTGCTTCCATTCGGCGAACGTCACGCGGGTGCGCTGCCCTGGCGGGTCGCCTTGGGTGCGGTAAGCGTTTTCTTCAGCCGTCAGCGCCACATCGGTGGGGTTACGATAGACGGTGTACCACAAAGCCGCCGCCAGCAGACCGGCCACACCCATGATGATGAACATCGACCGCCAGCCGAAAGCCAGCATCAGGAAGGTCAGCAACGGGACTGCAATGGCGGTGCCGAGCGAGGAGGCGCAGTTGAACACGCCGGTGGCCAGTCCACGATCGCGCGGATTGAACCAGTCGCGCACCACTCGCGCGCCGGTGGGGAACTGCGGTGCTTCGCCGACGCCAAGCAGCAGTCGGGCACTGAAGAACTGCGTAAAGTTGCTCACCAGGCCGCCGAGCACCTGTGCAATCGACCATGCGCTCAATCCGAAGGCCAACAACTTACGCGGCCCGAGCTTGTCGACCATCGCGCCACAGGGAAGCTGTGCGAAGGCGTAGGACCACAGGAAGGCCGACAGCAGATACCCCATATCTGCAATCGACAGCCCAAGATCTTGACGGATCAGGGGATTGGCCACCGCCAGTGTGGCACGATCGATATAGTTGATCACCCCGGATAGAACGAGCATCGCCAACGCGGTCTTTTGAATGCCGGCTACGCGTGCGGATGCTCGCGGTAACATCACGGTATCAGACGTACCTGTCCCGCTCATGTCGAGTTTCCCCCTTATTGTATTTTTTTGACCGTGGAAGGCTACGGGCAGGAGGGCGCTGGTGCTAGGGGGCTCAATCTGGAATTTTGTAATTTTTACACGAAATCAAAACAGATGAACCGAAAATGCAGGTTTGGCTCGCACCCGCCGCGTGCGTGTGACAGGCTGAGGCATGATCCGTGTGTTTGACGACCCATTCTCGTTGGCGGTCGCGCTGGCTGATCGCGTCGGCAAGGCCTTGGCCAGGGCATTGCGTGAGACGGGCAGGGCTTCGCTTGCGGTGTCCGGCGGGCAGACCCCGATGCGCTTCTTCGCCCGATTGGCACACAAGGAGATCGATTGGCGATGTGTGACGATCACCTTGGTCGATGAACGCTGTGTGCCGGAGACATCGCCCCGCTCCAACACGGCCCTGGTGCGAGCCCATTTGCTGCAAGGCCGGGCACAGGCGGCGAGGTTCATCCCTCTCGTCAATGGCGCCGCCACCCCCGAGCAGGGGATTGCCGCCATCGAGGCCGGCTTGCAGACATTGGATCTGCCGCTCACCGCCTGCGTGCTCGGCATGGGGCTGGACGGCCATACCGCGTCATATTTTCCAGACGGCGACGGTTTGGCCGAAGCCCTGGCCCCGCCTGCGGGCGCGCGTGTGGCCATCGTGCGGGCGACGGCGGCGGTGGAACCTCGGGTGACGCTCACGCTGCCATTGCTCGTGACCGCGCAATGTCTGTCACTGCACATCGAGGGCGCGGCGAAACGCGACGTGCTGTTGCATCGCACGGCAGCCTTGCCGGTGAGCGCCGTTTTGGACGGCCATCCCAATCCGGCGGTTTTCTGGTGCCCGTGAGACATGCGCCTGTCTTAGATCCCCGCGCCATCGTCGAACGACTCATTGCGGGCCTTGGCCTGAGTGAGGTGGCTGTTCGGCGGTACCGAATGGGTAAGCCACACATTGCCGCCAATCGACGAGCCTTTGCCGATGGTGATGCGGCCAAGCACGGTGGCGCCGGAATAGATCACCACATCGTCCTCCAGAATGGGATGGCGCGGATAATCCTTCGCCAGCGCCCCATCCGCCGCCACTTCGAAGCGTTTCGCCCCGAGTGTCACCGCCTGATACAGCCGCACATTCTGGCCGATAATCGCCGTCTCGCCGATCACCACGCCGGTGCCGTGATCGATGAAGAAGCCATGGCCGATCTGCGCGCCGGGGTGGATGTCGATGCCGGTATGCGAATGCGCACTCTCCGAGATGATGCGCGCCAGCATCGTCACCCCGTGGCGATAGAGTTCGTGTGCCAGACGATGGCGGGTGAGGGCGGCAACCCCAGGGAAGCAGGAGATCACCTCATCCAGGCTCTTGGCCGAGGGATCGCCCCGGAAGGCGGCCTGAATATCGGTGTTGAGGATGTTGCGCACGCCGGGCAGCGCATCGGCAAAGGCTGCGATGATCGCGTCCGGGTCGCGCGGCGGCGGCAGCGGGGTTTCGCTGGGCCAATCCTCGATCATCGCGATTTCAAGCTCGATTTGATGATGCAGCTTGTGCAGGGCGGAGTCCAAGGTGCGCGCCACGTAGCCATCGAGATCCCTGCCGCACATCCCGGCTGGGCCGAAATGGCGCGGGAACAATGCAGAGACCAGGCTTTCGACAATATCGAGCACCACATCTCGCGACGGCAGAACCGGCATCGCATCCAGTTCACTGCGTCCACGCGCAGCGATGCGCTGGTCGTGCAGACGGGCGGTGACGTCGAGAATGGCCAATGCGCCCGCGTTCGTTTCATGCTTGCCACTCATCGTTTCGCAACCTGCATTTTGTGAAAATTCGGGGGTCTGCTGGGCTAGTTGAAGCCAATGCCAAAGGCAAGGGGCGGCAAGGTGGGATGAAATTGAAACTGCCCAACCCGGCTGGGCAGACATTCTGCTGAAGGAGGCGATTGGCGCGGCCGCCCGACGCATGATAGCCTTTTTTCAAGGCCGGACACACAATCGGCCAGAAAACACAATTGGAGGATACAAGATGCGTTCCGTCCTGACCCGACTGGCATCGACGGCCTGTTTTCTGCTCACCCTCGCCTCCGCCCACGCTGAGACCATCACCGTCACCCATTGGGGCGATTCCTTCTATGGCGCGCCCTATGCGGTGGCGATGGCCAAGGGGTTTTTCAAAGACAAGGGTGTGGACGTCACCGGCGTGCTGACCTCGCAAGGTGGCGGCACCTCGGTGCGCAACACGCTGGCGGGCGATCTGCCTTTCGGCGAGGTGGCGCTGTCGGCGGCCATCGAGGCGATCAACAATGGCGTGCCGCTGAAGATCATCGGCGGCGGCGTGCAGACGGTGGCCGACATCCTCTGGGTGGCCAAGAAGGGCTCGGATCTGCATTCGATCAAGGACATTGTGAACCACAAGGTGGGCTTCACCGCGCCCGGTTCGGTGACCAACATGCTGATCCTGATGGCGATGAAGGAAAACGGCATCGACAGTTCGAAGGTCAAACTGGTGCCTGCCGGTGGCGTGGGGGCCAACACCACGGCGGTGCTCAACGGCGCGGTCGATACGGCAATGTCCGGTGAGCCGGTCTGGACCGAGAACATGGACAAGTTGCAGCCGGTGTTCTGGACGAAAGACGTGATGTCGCCGGCCATGATGCAGACCGTCACCGTTACCACCGACGATTATGCCAAGTCCAACGCCGCAACCCTGAAGGCGCTGATCGCCGGACGGCGGATGGGGGTGGAGTATATCGAGGCGCATCCCGACGAATCGGCTGAAATCGTCGCCAAGGCGTATTCGTCGGCCAATGTCGAACTCTACAAGAAGGTGTTCCACAACTTCGTCGCCATTCACTACTGGTCCAAGGGGGACATGAACACCAAGGGCATGGACCGGATGGTTGAGGGGTTGGAGATCGTCGGCAAGCAGAAGGGCAAGGTGGATTGGTCGAAGGTGACGGATAAGAGCTTCCTGCCGAGCGATCTGGCCAATTGATGTCCACGCCCACCGCGCACGCCACATTGCGTGGCGTCACCCGCATCTACCCCAGCCTTGTGCATGCCTTGGGGCCGGTGGATTTGGATTTGAGGCAGGGCGAGTTCTTCTCCGTCGTCGGCCCCTCCGGCTGCGGTAAGAGCACGCTGCTCGATGTGCTGGCCGGGCTGTCGGCTCCGACCTCCGGCACGATCGCCTTTGAGGGCCGCCCGGTGAATGGCGTGCCGGATGGGGTGGGCGTGGTGTTCCAGGAGGATTCGAGCTTTGCCTGGCTCAACGTGCAGGACAATGTGGCCTTCGGGCTGCGGCGGGCGGGCATGGAGGCGGCGGAGATTAAGCGGCGGGTGGAGTATGCGTTGGGCTTCATGGGCCTGCGTGATTTCGCCACCGCCTTTCCCGCCCAGCTCTCCGGCGGCATGCGCCAGCGTGTGTGCATCGCCCGCACGCTGGTGATGCAGCCGCGTCTGATCCTGCTCGATGAGCCTTTCGGCGCGCTCGACCAGCAAACCCGTCTGCTGATGGGCGACGAGTTGCTGCGGCTCTGGCGGGAAACCGGCGCCACGGTGATGCTGATCACCCACGCGCTGGACGAGGCGGCGATGCTGTCAGACCGGGTGGGGGTGATGTCCTCGCGTCCTGGCTGTTTCATCGATCTGGCCGTCACCGATTGGCCGCGCGCGCGGGACAGTCGCATCGTCTCCGATCCGGCTTTCGGTCTGCTCACCGCGCGGCTGTGGAGTTCGCTGCGGGCGGAATCGATGAAGGCCATCGGGCGGGTGGCATGAGAGGGGTTGCCCTCACCCGGCTGGGCGTGATTGCGGCCTTCATCGCCCTGCTGGAGGCGCTGTGCCGCTTCGGCATCGTCAAACCGCTCACGCTGGTCGCTCCCAGCCGGATGGTCGGCACGTTGATCGACCTGATCCAGGCCGGCGATGTGGGCGATGACGCGGCGCGCACCGCCATTGAGGTCGCGGGCGCGTTCGTGCTCGCGATCCTGCTGGGGGTGTCGATCGGCGCCGTCATCCACGCCATCCCGCGCCTGCGTCGGGCGGTGGCGCCGGTGCTGGTGAGTTGGTATGCGGTGCCGAGTTTCGTCTTCTATCCATTGTTCATTGCCTTGCTCGGATTGTCCGAAGCGCCGTTGATAGCCATCGGCGCCTTCTCGGCGACCCCCGCGATGGTGGTGGCCACCATTTCGGGGCTCGATCGGGTGCCGCGCGTGTTGCGGCGGGTGGCGCGGGTGCATCGGATGGGGTTTTGGGACACGCTGCGCCACATCACCCTGCCCAGCGCATTGCCCAGCCTGTTCACCGGGGTGAAACTGGCCTTCGCCTATGCCTTTATCGGGGTGATCGCGGGTGAGTTCATCCTCTCCGGCGGAGGGTTGGGATACGCGATCGCCTATGCTTATGAGAGCTTCGAGACGGCGAAGATGTATGCGTTGATGTTGCTCGTCCTGGGGGTTGGGGTGGCGGTGAATGCCGGGCTGCACACATGGGAGGGCCGCCTGTTGCGGCGGCGGCAGCGATGACGCGGTGGATCGACAATCTGGCCATTCTGCTTGCCCTGTTGGGGCTGTGGTATCTGGCGTGGTGGCAGGCAGGTGATTCCGCCATCACCCCCCCGGTGCAGACGTTGAAATTCGCGCTCTATCTGCTCGGCAGCGCCGATTTCTGGCCGCATGTCTGGGCCACGGTGCTGGCCTTTCTCTACGCCCTGGCAATCTCGGCCGTGCTCGGCATCACGCTGGGCCTGGTGCTCGGGCTGCACCGGTTTTCGGGCGAGGTGTTCGAGCCGATCCTGGCCTCGTTCTACACCATCCCGAAAGTGACATTGTACCCCCTCATGCTGCTGATCTTCGGCCTCGGTCTGTCGGCCAAGGTGGCGTTCGGCGTCATTCACGGCATGATCCCGGTGACGCTGTTCACCCTGGCGGCGGTGAAAAACATCCCCGGCGTGCTCACCCGCACTGCCCGCGCCCTGCGCCTGTCGCCGCGTCAGACGGCTTTGCATGTGCTGATGCCAGCGGTGTTGCCGGAGATTATCAGCGGCTTGCGCATCGGCTTCGCGCTCACCTTCCTCGGCGTGTTGATCGGCGAGATGTTCGCCTCCCAGCGCGGTTTGGGCTTTCTGATCATCAACGGCATCAATCAACACGATGTGGCGCGCACGACAGCGGTGATCGTCATCGTCGTCACCGCCGCTGTGCTGGCCAATGGCGCGTTGCTCAGGTTGGACCGCCATGCGCGGCACGACGTTTGAGTTCAATCGTCATTGCCAACATCCCCGCCACCCCCACCTCGGCATCCATTCAGTCCGCGGCGGCGCCCCCTAACTCCGCCAAAGCCCGCTCCAATGCCGCCCCGTTCTCATCGGCCAGCGCCGCCATCCGCAACTTCGCCAGCGTGTCGGCGCTCGCCAGCTGTGGCACCAAGCCCACAATACGGTTGAAATTGGCGTATCCGCGTTGATGCGTGTCGCTGTAGCCCTTCACCAGCGTGCGCAACATGGCCAGCTCAACAGCAAGCTTGCCATCCCGCAACGCCGTCTGCCGCACCAGATCGAGCCATGTCTCGATGCTCGCCTGCTCCACCGCATCGCGCAGATTGGACCCACGCCAGCGTCGCAGACCGGCCAGCGCATAGAGCATCAGAAAGCCACGGATCGACGTGGTTTCCACAACCTTGCCATCCCGCGTCAGCCGCCCGACCAGCCAGCGCAGCGGCGGCAGGCTTTGGATCGGATGCCGCAACCACGCCGGCACCGTCTCCACGATCTCTTGCAGCCGGGGATGCAGATATTCGTGGATTTCCAAAATCTGACCGGGCTTGATCCCCACTTCCTGCTCCACCCGCGCGAACCGGCTGGCGCGGATTTTCAGATCGGCCACGCGGATGGTGTCCTCATACGTCATGGCCAGTGCCAATTGCCGCGCCACCTCGGCGGCCAGCATATAGGGCGCGTGGTCGGCGGCCACGAAGGGATGCAGCCGGGCGAGGTAGCGCTGCGCATAGGCGGCATCCTGCCAATCCCGGCATTGCGCCACGCCCGCGCTGACGATCTCGCGCAGTTCGGCGGGAAAGCCCTCCGCCGCCGCATCCAGGCGCGGGGCAGGGGCTGCAACCGGGGCTGCCGCCTCCATTGTCTCCCCGGCACAGGCGGCGGCGAAGGCGCGCAGCGAGGATGCCACCCCCACGCCGCCCTGGGTGATCGTGCGTTCAAACGCCGCCCGGTCGAAGGGCAGCACGCGAGACGCCGCCAAGGCGCCGAACATCGCCGCCGAGATCACGCTGCCCTCGCGTTCGGCCAGGGCCAGCATGTCATAGCCGATGAAGCGCTGTGCGGCCGTGCGGCAGGCAGAGGTGATGGCCGCCTCATCCACCCGGCCATCGGCCATCGCAATCCGCTCGGTCATCGCAAAGACGCGGTGGGTTGAGGCGATGAGCGTGGTGCGGTCCGGTGTGACGATGCCGCGTTGAATGGCGCGTCCGGCCTCCATCAATTCGGAGGCCAGCACGATATCGACATCCCCCGGCGTCGGCAGCTGTGCCAGAACCGGGGCGGCACCGGGCGGAATCGCCGCCTGTGGGAACATCTCGATGTAATAGATCGTCGCCCCCGTGCGCTGCGCCACGCCCGGCACCGAGGTCATTTGCGCAACGTAGCCATTGCCCTCGGCAAGGTCGATCAACCATCCCGCCAACACGCCGCCGCCTTCGCCGCCCATGGCGAGCACGGCAATGCGGATGGCGCGAGCGGGTGCGTGCGGTGTCGCGCTCATGCCGCAGCCCTCGCCACCCGTGCGGCGTGGCGCGTTTGCAGAAAGCCGATGATCCGCTTGCGCCATCGGTCGCGGAAGCGGTCGCGCCCGTCCGGATTGTTGATAATCGCCGCCTTGTAGAACGAGGGGCACAATATCGCCGCGTGGCTCACCTCGCCGCACAGCCCGCAGCCGACGCAGGAATTGATCACCTTCGTCACCGGCTCGCGCCGCAACGGGTTCGGGTTGGGGGCCACGGTGAGAGACGGGCAGCCGGAGAGCCGGATGCAGGAATGATCGCCGGTGCAGGTATCGGGATCGACGCCGAAGCGCTCGCGCACCACGCGCTTGCCGTCGGCGATGGCCTTTTGCATCTGCGGCTTCACCCGGCGCTGCTTGTTGAGCATGCATTCGGACTGCGCGATGATGATCTTCGGCCCCTTGGCCGCCGTGGTCAGCGCCTCGCGCAGAACGCGGGTCATCTTTTCCAGATCATAGGTGCGGGTGATCGTGCGCACCCATTTCGCCCCCACGCCACGCACGGCCTTCTCAATCGGGTTCTGCGTCGAACGCTCGGCATTCGGGTGGTGCGAGGACAGAATATCCTGCCCGCCCGTGGCCGAGGTGTAGCCGTTATCGACTATCAGAATCACATTGTCGGTTTTGTTGAACACCGCATTGCCGACCGACGAGACCAGCCCGTTATGCCAGAATCCGCCATCGCCCATCACCGCAATCGCCCGCTTCGTCGGCTCCGTCTCGGCGCGCATGTTGAAGGCGGCGATGCTGGCGCCACCCAGGCCATAGCCCATCGTGGTCGCCCCGAGATTGAACGGCGGCAGGATCGAGAACAGATGGCAGCCAATGTCGCAGGCCACGTGGTGCTCGCCCAATTCGCGTTCCACCAGCTTCATCGCAGTGAAAATCGGCCGCTCCGGGCAGCCGGTGCAGAATGAGGGCGGGCGGCCCTGCACGTTGCCGTCCAGCGCTGCCAATGCCGCCTTGACCCGATTATCACCCGCCTTCTGCCCCGCCACCGGCACCATGCCCGCGTGATAGGTCTCGACGAATTTCGCAAAACCCTGCTGCAACACCGCGCCGGTGTAGTCGCCGGCCATCGGCAGCACGTCCTTGCCGTGCACCCGCGTCTGGATGTCCGCCCGGCGCAGCATGGTGGAGATCGCCTGCTCGATATATTCCGGCGCCCCTTCCTCCACCACCAGGATCGCCCGCTTGCCGCTGGCAAAGCGCTGTAATTCCGCGTCCACCAGCGGATAGGTGACGTTGAGCACGTAGAGCGGGATGCGAGAATGGCCGAACGCATCGGCCAGCCCGTTCAGCTCCAACGCCCGCAACGTGGTGTTGTACATGCCGCCCTGCATCACGATGCCGATATCGGACACATCGCCATCGAAAAACTCGTTCATCGCATTGGCCGCGATATAGGCCTGGGCGGCGGGCCAGCGTTTTTCGATCTTTTCTTTCTCGTGCACGAAACTCGCCGGTGGCAGCACAATGCGGCTGACATCCCGGCGCGGCGTCTCCAACGCCTCCCTTCGGCTGAAGGCGGGGCGGATATTGTCGCTGGTCTGGAATTGGCCGGTCACATGACAGGTGCGGATGCGCACTTCCAGCATCACCGGCGTGTTGGAGGCTTCGGAGAGTTCGAAGCCCTTTTTCACGCACTCGACGATCTTGGGCAGGTTTGGGCGCGGGTCGATCAGCCAGACCTGGCTTTTCATCGCATATGCGTGGCTGCGCTCCTGCATGATGGAGGAGCCTTCGCCGAAATCCTCGCCGACGATGATCATCGCCCCGCCCGTCACCCCGCCGGAGGACAGATTGGCAATCGCGTCGGCGGCCACGTTGGTGCCAACCGGGGCTTTGAAGGCGCAGGCCCCCCGCAGCGGATAATTCACCGAGGCGGCGAGCATGGCGGCCGCGGTGGCCTCGTTGGCGCTTGATTCGTAATGCACGCCGAGTTCGTTCAAAATCGGCTCGGCATCGGCCAGCACGTCCATCAGATGCGAGATCGGCGAGCCCTGATAGCCCCCCACATACGCCACCCCGGCTTCCAACAGCGCCTTGGTGATCGCCAGAATGCCCTCGCCACGGAAGGTATCGCCCGCCCCCAGATAGAGACTCTGCACTTCCTTCTTGAACGACCGCTCCGCCATCGTCGATTGTCCCGCCTCAGATCGTGCTTGCAGCTTGAAGCATATCAACTTCAAATTCAAATCATCTACACCCGGAGTCGGGTGTGCCAGTCACGGGAAGCAACCATGAGTGAGGCAGCGCCCCCACTGTCCAAGCAGCGTCTGAAGCTGTGGATCCGCATGCTTGGGCTGACGCGGGCCACCGAGCGGCAATTGCGCGAATATTTGCGGGTGGAACACAACACCACCCTGCCGCGTTTCGACGTGATGGCCGCGCTGTGGCGTAAACGTGAGGGGCTGACGATGAGCGAACTCAGCCGCATGCTGCTCGTCTCCGGCGGCAACACCACCGTTGTCGTCAACGGGCTGGAACAGGAGGGGCTGGTCAAGCGCACCACCTCCACCAAAGACAGCCGCGTGGTTTTCGTCGCCCTCACCGAGAAAGGGTTGACGGATTTCGAATTCATCGCCGCCGGGCACGAAGCCGAGTTGGATCGGCTGCTGAGCGCGTTCGATGAAAAAGCGATTGAGTCGATGGTCACACTGCTCAAAGCCGCTGCCGTCGCCCCTTCGGAATGACAACCCTTGTCGCCCTCCAACGATAATGCTTTAATTTTGAAGTAATTTGACATCACGGCCCGAGCGCCTTGATCCTGCGCAAAGAGCCGCCTGTCGTGGCGGGTGATGATCCGATCTGAAGCTTGTGGAACAAGGTGCGGAGGACGGTTGGGAATGGGCAAGTATCGCGGACATCCGGAGGCCGTGCGGGCCTTGGTGCGTGAGACCGAGGTGCATCGGGATGTCTATACCGACCCCGAGATCTTCGATTTGGAGATGGAACATCTCTTCGCCAACACCTGGGTGCATGTCGGCCACGCCAGCCAGATTCCCAATCCGGGCGATTACGTCACCACCACAATCGGCAACCAACCGGTTTTGATGGTCCGCCACAATGACGGCTCGGTGAAGGTTCTGCACAATCGCTGCCCGCATAAGGGGGTGAAGGTTGCCACCGATGCCTGTGGCAACACCGGCAAGTTTTTCCGCTGCCCCTATCACGCCTGGACCTTCCGGCTCGACGGCTCCCTGCGCGCCATTCCGCTCAACCGGGGCTATGAGAACACCGGCTTGGAGACCAGCCACGCCGCCCAGGGGCTGGCCTGTGTGAAAAACGTGGTCAACTACCGCGATTTCGTCTTCGCCCGCCTGAACGACACCGGGCCGAGCTTTGAGGAGTATTTCGGCGACAGCCTCTCCAGCTTCGACAACATGATCGACCGCTCGCCCGAGGGGAAACTCGAAGTGGCCGGCGGCGTGCTGCGCTATATGCACAACTGCAACTGGAAGATGCTCGTCGATAACCAAACCGACACCTGCCACCCGATGGTTGCCCATGAAAGCTCGGCCGGCACGGCGGCGGCGATGTGGAAGCCGTTCGAGGGCACCGGGGCGAAGAAGCCGATGGCGGTGGAAATCTTCGTGCCTTTCTTCTCGCCTTATGAATTCTTCGAAGGCATGGGCATTCGCGTCTGGGACAACGGCCACGGCCATACCGGCGTCTCGCACTCCATCCATTCCGACTATTCGGCCATTCCCGGCTATTGGGATCAGATGGTCGCCGCCTATGGCGAGGAACGCGCGAAGGCCATTCTGGGCGAGGCACGTCACAACACCGTCTATTGGCCCAACATCATGATCAAGGGGCCAATCCAGTTGTTGCGCATCTTCCGCCCGCTGGCGGCCAATCGCACGCTGGTGGAGAGCTATGTCTATCGCCTCGTCGGCGCCCCCGATCTGCTGCTCGAACGCTCGCAGATGTACAACCGCCTGATCAACGCCCCCACCTCGGTCGTCGGCCATGACGATCTGGAGATGTATGAACGCGCGCAGGAGGGCTTGGGCTCCAACGGCAATGAGTGGGTCAATGTGCAACGCCTGTATGATCCGCAGGAAGCCGAGCAGAAAGTGGCTGTGACCAACGGCACGAATGAGTGGCAAATGCGCAATCAGTTCCGCGCATGGTCCAAATTCATGACCATGTCGATGTGAGGCAGTGCGATGACCGTTCCGACTGACAAAGACCTGATCGATTTCGTCATCGCCGAAGCCCGCATCCTCGATGAGTTGCGCTTCAACGATTGGCTCGAACTCTTCACCGATGACGGCATCTATTGGATGCCCGCCGAATGGGGGCAGACGGACACCAAGCTCGTCGGCTCGCTGATGTATGAGGATAAGCTGCTGCTCTCCGTGCGCGTCGAGCGTCTGAAGGGGCTGCGCACCTTCTCGCAACGCCCGAAAAGCCGCTGCCATCATGTGCTGCAAGTGCCAATTGTGGATGCGCGAGACGACGCGGCGGGCGAATATCAGCTCTACACGCCGTTCCATTATGTCGAAACCCGCGTCGATGAGCAGACTCTCTACGCCGGATGGGCGCGGCACACGCTGGTGCTGGTCGATGGTCGGTTGCGCATCAAGCTCAAGCGCGTCGATCTGGTCAATTGCGACGCCGCTTTCGGCAACATCCAGCTTTTCATGTGACGGTGAGAATGGCCAACTCGGTTTACGGCGCGCTTCAGGCATCGGCTGCACGCTGGCCGGACAATCCGTTCCTGAACG
The DNA here is from genome assembly GCA_031291725.1 of Acetobacteraceae bacterium. Taxonomy (GTDB): domain Bacteria; phylum Pseudomonadota; class Alphaproteobacteria; order Acetobacterales; family Acetobacteraceae; genus CAIQQQ01. The sequence goes on along the minus strand of JARLIM010000024.1, from coordinate 18,759 downwards.
TGCTGCCCGAGACCGCGCAGGTCTACGGCATCGTCTCCGGTCAGATCACCTATGCGGCCCTTCTGGCGCAGGTCGATGCCCAAATCGCCGCCTATCGGCAGGCGGGGGTGGGGGCGGGGATGCGGATTGGCCTTCTGGTGGAGAACCGCCCGTCCTATTACCGCCATTGGTTGGCGATGAACGCGCTCGGGGCGTCGGTGGTGCCGATCAATCCCGATCTGCGCAGCGGCGAGCTGGAATATCTCATCGGTCATTCGGAGATGAGTGCCGCCATCGTGCTGCCCAGCCGCATCGACGATGTCGTCTCGGCCGCGCGGGCGGTGGGGCGCGATATTGCGGTCATCGGGCCGGACGATGTGCTGCCACCGCTCGCCGATGCCCGCGCGCCCGACGCCGCACCGGGGCGGGAGACGGAATGTGCGCTGCTCTACACCTCCGGCACCACTGGGCGGCCCAAGGGCTGCGTGCTGAGCAATGTCTATTTCCTCAATTCCGGCACGTGGTACGCAACAATCGGCGGTCTGGTGCGGCTGCGTCCGGGGCAGGAGCGTATGCTCACCCCGCTGCCGCTGTTCCATATGAACGCCATGGCCACCTCGACCATGGCGATGCTGATGTCCGGCGGTTGTCTGACGGTGCTGGATCGCTTCCACCCCCGAAGCTGGTGGGACAGCGTGCGGCGGTCGCGCGCGACGATTGTGCATTATCTGGGCGTGATGCCGCCGATGCTGATGGGTGCTGATCCACAGCCCAATGACGCCGAGAACGAGGTTGTCTTCGGCTTCGGTGCCGGGGTGGACAAGGCGCTGCACGGCCCGTTCGAGCAGCGTTTCGGCTTCCCGCTGATCGAAGCCTGGGCGATGACCGAGACCGGCGGCGGTGTGGTCATCTGTGCCAGCACCGAGCCGCGCCATCTCGGCGTCGCCTGCATCGGTAAGGCGGATGCCAGCACCGAATTGCGCATCATCCGGGAGGATGGCAGCGATTGCGATGTCGATGAGCCCGGCGAATTGCTCGTCCGCCGCGCTGGCCCCGATCCACGCCACGGCTTTTTCCGGGAATATCTCAAGGACGCGAAGGCCACTTCAGAGGCGTGGGAGGGCGACTATTTCCACACCGGCGACGTCGTGCGCCGCGATGCCGATGGCTATCTCTATTTCGTCGATCGCCGCAAAAACGTCATCCGCCGCTCGGGCGAGAACATCGCAGCCGTCGAGGTGGAGAGCGCCTTGCAGCAGCACGAGGCGGTCAAGGCGGTGGCGGTGGCCGCCGTGCCGGATGCGGTGCGCGGCGATGAGGTGTTCGCCTGCATCGTGCCGCACACCCCGCTGAAGACCGAGGCGGAACGCCGGGCTTTGGCCGAAGATCTCGTTCGCCACACGCTCGGTCGTCTGGCCTATTACAAGGCCCCCGGCTTCGTGGCGTTCGTGGTCTCGCTGCCGGTGACGGCGACGCAGAAAATCCAGCGCGGATCGATGAAGGATCTGGTCGCGGCCCTCGCCGCACAGCCCGAGACCATCGACACCCGCGCGATGAAGAAACGGACAATCTGATGGCCTACGCCAAACTTCCGCGCAAAGGCTATGAGGGCGTGGTGCTCGCCGCCCCCGTCACCATCGCCTATCGTCGCTATTCCACCCAATCGGCGCATGGGTGGATCGGTCGCGCGCTGCGGGGGCTGGTCGAGGCCGCCGGGATCACCCGGCAAGATATTGACGGGTTTTCCGTCTCCTCCTTCACCCTCTTCCCGGACACCGCCATCGGCCTGACCCAGCATTTCGGCCTGTCGCCGCGTTGGCTCGATCATATCCCGATGGGGGGAGCCTCCGGTGTGCTCGGTCTGCGCCGGGCGGCGCGGGCGGTGCAGGCGGGGGATGCCAGCATCGTCGCCTGTGTGGCCGGTGACACCAATTACGTGGACAGTTTCCGCAAATCGCTGTCCAGCTTTTCGCGTTTCGCCCAGGATGCCGTCTATCCCTATGGCTCGGGCGGGCCGAATGCCAGCTTCGCGCTGATCGCGTCGAACTATATGCGCACATACGGAGCCGAGCGGGCGGATTTCGGCAAGCTCGCCGTCGCCCAGCGCGCCAATGCACTCAAGACGCCGCATGCACTGATGAAAAAGCCGCTCAGCCTGGACGATTACCTCGCCGCGCGTATGATCGCCGACCCCATCGCGCTGTTCGATTGCGTGATGCCCTGCGCCGGTGCCGAGGCATTTCTGGTTATGCATGAGGAGACGGCAAAGTCGCTCAATCTGCCTTATGTGCATCTGCTCGGGGCCATCGAACGCCACAACGCCCATGCCGACGACCCGATCCAGCATCGCGGCGGCTGGACGGTGGATATCGACGAACTCTACGCGCAGGCGGGCATCCGGCCGGATCAGCTGTCCTTCGTGCAGACCTATGACGATTATCCGGTGATCTCGCTGATGCAGCTGGAGGATCTCGGCCTATGCAAAAAGGGGGAGGCGAAGGATTTCGTCCGCGCCAACAGCTTCACCTTCGACGGCACCTGTCCGCACAACACCTCCGGCGGGCAATTATCGGTGGGGCAGGCGGGGTGTGCGGGCGGCTATCTCGGCATGGTCGAGGCCATTCGGCAATTGACCGACAGCGCCCTTGGCGGACAGGTGAAGGATGCGCGCTATGGCATTGTCTCCGGTTTCGGCATGATCACCTATGATCGCGGCCTCGCCTCTGCCGCCGCCATTCTCGGGAGGGCGTGATGGTTGAGCCTCTGCTGCCGCCGAAGCGCAAAAACCCGCTCAAGCGCACCCGCCTGCCGGTCTCGCCGCCGGATATCCGCTCGCGCCAATCCCATCTGCTCACCGCCGCCGCTGCCGAGGGCCGCTTCGGTATGCCGGGCTGTCTGGAATGCGGTGCGGTGCATTACCCGGCCCGCGATGCCTGCCCGAACTGCCTGTCCTCCCGCATCGGCCTGATCGCCTGTTCCGATCGCGGCACATTGGCCGAAGCGACGGCGGTGGAGGTTTCCAACAACGTCTATTTCCGCGAGCGCAGCCCGTGGCGGGTGGGGCTGGTCACGCTCGATGCCGGGCCGGGGGTGGTGGCGCATCTGCATGCCGATTGCGTGGTGCGCGGACGGGTGAAACTCGCCTGGACCCTCGACCGCAGCGGCAATGCCGTGGCCTTCGCCACCCCCGAAACGCCGAGTGCCAACATGGAAGATGACAGGCAAATCCGCGAAATGACGCTCGATCCCAAGCACCGCCGCGTGCTGATCACCGATGGCCGCACAGCTCTTGGGCAGGCTGTGGCGAAGGCGCTCTCCGCCGCTGGGGCCGCCATTGTCTTCGTCGGCATCGCCGATCCGTGGAAGCCGTTTGCCGGACAGGACAGGCTGGCGGCGATTGCGGGCGTGCAGATCATGCCGCTGGACATCACCGACACCGAGTCCGTGCGGGAGTTGGCAGACGAGATTGGTGGGCGGGTGGATATCGTCGTCAACACCGCCGAGCATATCCGCCCCGGCGGCCTGCTCGACCGCAATGGCGTCAATCTGGCGCGCGAGGAGCTGGACAGCGGCTATCTCGGCCTGCTGCGTCTGGCACAGGCTTTCGGCCCGGCGATGAAGTTTCGCGGTGCCGATGGCGTCAACAGCGCCTGCGCCTGGGTGAATGTGTTCTCGATCTACGCCCAGATGCCCTGGCCCGCCTATGGCGCGTATTCAGCCGCCCAGGCCGCCATGCTCGGCGCGTCGATGTCGTTGCGCGGCGAGTTGCGGTCGGGCGGGGTGCGGGTGGTGCATATCTTCACCGGCCCCACCGAAGACGAATGGTTCCAACCGCTGCCGCCGCCGAAAGTGGCGCACGGCCAGATTGCCAACGCCGTCGTCGATGCGTTGCGGCGTGGGATTGAGGAGGCCTGGGTGGGCGACGTGGCGCAGGATTTCCGCGAACGGCTGCAACAGAACGCGAAAGCGCTGGAGAGGGAAGTGGGGCAATGAGCGGACAGCTTGCCGAATTGGTGGCCTCGATCGCAACCGGATCGGTGCGCGTCGTCGATCTCACTTTCACCCTCTCCCCCGAATTCCCCGCCCTCGTGCTGCCGGTGGAATTCGGCCAGTGCCAGCCCTTCCGCATCGAGGAAGTCTCGCGCTATGACCCGCGCGGCCCGGCATGGTATTGGAACAACATCTCGATGTCCGAGCATTGCGGCACGCATTACGACGCGCCGATCCATTGGGTGACGGGGCGTGATCTGCCGCATAACTCCGTCGATACCGTGCCGGTGGAAAGCTTCATCGCCCCGGCCTGCGTCATCGATTGCGCGGCGGACGCGGCGGCGGATGCGGATTTCGTGCTCAAGGTGGAGCACATCACCGCCTGGGAAGCGCAGCATGGCCGCATTCCCGCCAAAAGCTGGGTGTTGTTGCGCACCGACTGGTCCAAGCGCGATTACGCCGGTTACGCCAATCTGCGTGAGGATGGAGCCCACACGCCGGGACCGTCACCGGAGGCGATGCGGTTTCTGGTCGATGAACGCGGCATTCTGGGCTTCGGGGTGGAGACCATCGGCACCGATGCCGGGCAGGCGCATCATTTCGCACCGCCCTATCCCGCGCATCATTTCCTGCACGGCGCCGGGCGTTATGGGCTGCAATGCCTGTGCAACCTCGATCAGTTGCCGCCCAAGGGCGCGGTGATTTTCGGCGCACCGCTGAAAATCAAACAAGGCTCCGGCTCGCCGCTGCGCGTGCTGGCGCTGGTGGAGCGCTGAGATGGCCCGTCGCATCGCCCTCGTCACCGGTGGGGCGGCGGGCATTGGGGCCGAGATTTGCCGCACGCTGGGCGCTGATGGCTTTCACGTCGTCTCGCTGGACCGCGACACGCCCGCTTTGGCCGATCCGAACCGGACGGATATTGTCTGCGATCTGTTCGATGCGGCAGCGACCGAGGCGGTGGCGGCGGAGATTGCCGCGCGATTTCACGTCACCCATTTCGTCCATAATGCCGGGGTGATTCTGCCCAATCTGCTTGAGACAACCTCGGCGGCCGATCTGTTGGCGTTGGCGCAACTCCATCTGGCCGCCGCCATCACGCTGGTGCAGGCGTTTCTGCCCGCGATGAAGCACAGCGGCGGTCGCATCGTGCTGATGTCCTCGCGCGCCGCCCTCGGCACCGTCACCCGCACGGTCTATTCGGCGACCAAGGCGGGCGTGATCGGCATGGCGCGCACCTGGGCGTTGGAATTGGCGCAGCACGGGATCACGGTCAACGCGGTTGCCCCCGGCCCGATTGGCGGCACGGACATGTTCCACGAAATCGTCCCTGCGGGAGATCCCCGCGTGGCGGCCCTGGCGGCGAGCATCCCGGTCAAACGCCTCGGCACCCCCGCCGATGTGGCCCATGCGGTGCGCTTCCTGTTGGCCGATGCCTCGGGTTTCATCACCGGCCAGACGATCAATGTCTGCGGCGGGGCGAGCGTGGGGCAGGCGGCGTTGTAGCCTTTCCAATGTCGTCCCCAATGTCGTCATTGCGCGCGCAATGACGTTGAACGTGTCAGCCCGTTTCCTCCGCCATCTGCCGCAACCGGAAGCGCTGCACCTTTCCGGTTTCCGTCTTCGGCAAAGCATCGGTGAACACCACGCGGCGCGGGTATTTATAGGGTGCGATCGTTGCCTTCACATGGTCCTGCAACAGCTTTGCCCGCAATTCATGCCCCTCAAGGCCCGGCTTGAGCACCACGTAAGCCTGCACCACCTGCCCACGCTCAACATCCGGTGCCGCGACCACGGCGCATTCGGCCACATCGGGATGTGAGAGCAATGCCGCCTCCACCTCCGGCCCTGCGATGTTGTAGCCGGCCGAGATGATCATATCGTCGGCCCGTGCGGCGAAACAGAAGCGGCCTTGATCGTCGCGACGGAAGGCGTCGCCGGTGAGGTTCCAGCCATCGCGGACGTAGTTCGTCTGGCGCGGATCATCCAGATAGCGGCAGCCGGTCGGCCCGCGCACGGCGAGCTTGCCGACGATGCCATCCGGCACCTCGTTCATCTCATCATCGACAATCCTGGCCTCATAGCCTGTCACCGGCCGCCCCGTCACACCGGCGGCGGCATCGTCCAGCCTGCCGGCGATGAAGACGTGCAGCATTTCCGTCGAGCCCATCGAATCCAGGATCGGCTTGCCGGTCTTGCGCACCCAGTCCTCGAACACCGGCCCCGGCAATGTCTCGCCCGCCGAGACCGCCATGCGCAGCGAGGACAGATCGGCGCCCTGATCCATCGAGGCCAGCATGGCGCGATAGGCGGTGGCGGCGGTGAAGCAGATAGTGGCGCGGTGCTGCTGGATGATCTGCATCAGCGTGCCCGGTGAGGCATTTTCCAACAAGGCGGCGGTGGCCCCGAACCGCAGCGGGAAGATCGCAAGCCCGCCCAGCCCGAAGGTGAAGGCCAGCGGGGGCGAACCGACGAAGATATCCTCCGGCGTCACCTGCAACACCTCGCGCGCATAGCCATCGGCGATGATCAGCAGATCGCGATGAAAATGCATCGTCGCCTTTGGAATTCCCGTGGTGCCGGAGGTGAAGCCGAGCAGCGCCACGTCATCCCGCCCGGTGCGCACCGCCTCAAACCGCACCGGCTTGCCCAGGGCCGTGCGATCCAGCTCGGCATCGTGATTGGCCGTGCCGTCGAAATTGACCACGGTTTTGAGGAACCGGCTCTCCTTGGCGCAAATCACCAACTCATCGGCCACCCGGCTGTCGCACAATGCGAGGCTGATTTCCGCCTTGTCGATAATCTTGGCCAATTCCCCCGCGCGCAGCATCGGCATGGTGTTCACCACCACACCGCCTGCCTTGGTGACGGCGAGCCAGGCGGCGACGAGGGCAGGGTTGTTGGCCGAGCGGATCAGCACGCGATTGCCGGGCTTGAGGCCGTAATTGTCCACCAGCGCATGGGCGAGGCGGTTGGTCCAGTCGGTGAGCTCCTTATAGGTCCGCTGCCGCCCGTTGCCGATCAACGCCACATGATCGCCAAAGCCGCGCTCTACCATACGGTCGGTCAGTTCGACGGCGGCGTTGAGATAGTCTGGATATTGGAATTCCGGCCGGTCCAGCCGAATCTCCGGCCACAATGCCGGTGGCGGCAGACGCTCGCGCGTGAAGCTGTCCACATGCCCGCTCGGCCCCAGCGCGATGCCGCTCCAATCTCTCGCCATCCTGATCTCCCCCCCAGAAGGCAGTGCCCCCGCACCCCTTCCGATTATGTTGACACCATCATAGCCGACATATATTTTAAACTTCAAGAATTTCGATAGACCTGCAACCGGCGACATGACGGAGGAAGACGCGATGCGGATCGTGTGTATCGGTGGCGGCCCGGCGGGTTTGTATTTCGGACTTCTGATGAAGCAGCGTCACCCGGCGCATTCCATCACGGTCGTCGAGCGCAATCTGCCCTATGACACCTTCGGCTGGGGTGTCGTCTTTTCCGATCAGATGATGCAGGCCATGCGCCGGGCGGATGCCAAAACGGCGGCGGAGGTGGAAGTTGCCTTCAACCACTGGGACGATATCGAGGTCTGGTTCAAGGGGCAGAAAATCCGCACCACCGGGCACGGCTTCGTCGGCATTGGCCGCAAGAAGCTGCTCAACATTCTCCAGGCCCGCTGCGAGGAACTCGGCGTTGAGCTGATCTTCGAGCGCGATGTGGACAGCGATCTGGAATTTCCAGATGCCGATCTGATCATCGCCTCGGACGGCATCAACTCGAAGATCCGCAACCGCTATGAGGCCGATTTCGCGCCCGATCTGGTGGTGCGCCCCAACCGCTATATCTGGCTTGGCACCGACCGGCTGTATGACGCCTTCACCTTCGATTTCCAGCAGACCGAACATGGCTGGTTTCAGGCGCATATCTACAAATTCGACGACAACACCTCCACCTTCATCGTCGAAACCACCGAGGACACCTTCACCGCCCACGGGCTGGACAAGGCCGATCAGGCGCAGTCGATTGCGTTTTGCGAAAGGATATTTGCGGGCGTGCTCGACGGTGCCGCGCTGCGCACCAATGCGCGGCATCTGCGCGGCTCGGCGTGGTTGAACTTCAATCGGCTGATCTGCGGCAAATGGCATTATTTCAACGGCAGCAGCCACGTGGTCCTGATGGGCGATGCCGCCCACACCGCGCATTTCGCCATCGGCTCCGGCACCAAGCTGGCATTCGACGATGCGATTGAACTCGCTCAGCAATTCGAGATTTTCGGCCACGCGGCGGACGCGCTGCCGCAGGTGCTCGACAAGTATGAGGAGGTGCGCCGGGTGGATGTCGCGCGCATCCAGAACGCCGCGCGCAATGCGATGGAGTGGTTCGAAGTCGTCGGTGAGCGCTATGCGCCGCATTTCGCGCCGGAGCAGTTCATGTATTCGCTGCTCACCCGCTCGCAGCGCATCAGCCACGAAAATCTGCGCCTGCGCGATCCGGCGTGGTTGGAGGGCTATGAACGCTGGTTCGCCGCCCGCGCCGGGGTGCCTGCCGCGCCGGGGGAGCGGGCGCTGCCGCCGATGCTGACGCCGTTCAGCCTGCGCGGCGTGCAACTGGCCAATCGCATCGTGGTCTCGCCGATGGCGATGTATTCCGCGCAAGACGGGCTGGCGCAGGATTTCCATCTCGTCCATCTCGGCGCGCGGGCGCTTGGCGGGGCAGGGCTGGTGTTCACCGAAATGACCGCCCCCTCCGCCGATGGCCGCATCACGCCGGGCTGTCTGGGGCTGTGGAGCGACGCGCAGGAGGCCGCCTTGCAGCGGGTGGTGGATTTCGTGCACGCCAATTCGGGCGCGAAGATCGGCATCCAACTTGGCCATGCCGGTCGCAAAGGCTCCACCCGCGTGGCGTGGGAGGGCATCGATCAGCCACTGCCTGAAGGCAATTGGAAGCTGATCTCCGCCTCGCCGTTGCCCTATCTGCCAGGCAGCCAAATGCCGCGCGAGATGAGCGAGGCCGATATGGCCCGCGTGCTGGCGGATTTCACAGCCGCCGCCACACGGGCGGTGCGCGCGGGGTTTGACGTGATCGAACTGCATTGCGCGCACGGCTATCTGCTTTCCAGCTTCCTCTCGCCGCTGACCAATCACCGCAGCGATGCCTATGGTGGCGACCATGCAGGCCGCGCCCGCTTCCCGCTCGCCGTCCTGCGCGCCATCCGCGCCGTGCTGCCGGAGGGCATGCCGCTGTCGGTGCGGCTGTCCTGTCATGATTGGGCGGAGGGCGGCAACACGCCCGAAGATGCCGCCATGTTCGCGCGGATGTTCAAGGATGCCGGTGCCGATCTGGTCGATTGCTCCTCTGGGCAGGTCGTCACAGATGATGCGCCGGTCTATGGGCGGATGTATCAAACGCCGTTCTCCGACCTGATCCGCAACAGCGTGGGGATTGCAACCGTGGCCGTCGGGGCGATTTCGGAGGCCGATCACGCCAATTCGATCATCGCCGCCGGTCGTGCCGATCTGGTGGCCATCGCGCGTCCGCATCTGGCCGATCCGGCCTGGACGCTGCACGAAGCGGCGAAGATTGGGGTGCGCGATGTGGCATGGCCGCTGCAATATCGCTCCGGCAAATCGCAATACGAAGCCAACCTCACACGCGCCGGGGGCAAGTGATGCTCACCGGCAAACGCGCCCTCGTCACCGGCGGCGGCACCGGCATTGGGGCGGCGATTGCGCGCAGCCTGATGGCGGCCGGGGCGGAAATGATCATCGCCGGGCGCCGGGTGGAGGTGCTGCACCGGAGCGCCGACATGCTCGGCCTGTCTCGCGATGCCTGTCTGGTTCTGGATGTCACCGACGCCGCCTCCATCGCAGCGGCGGCGGATGTGCTGGCGACGGTGGATATTCTGGTCAACAACGCAGGCCAGGCCGCCAGCGCGCCGTTCCGCAAAAGCGACATCGCGCTGCTCGATGCCATGCTCGACGTCAATCTGCGCGGCACGTGGCGGATGACGCAGGCGGTGCTGCCCGCCATGACCAGACGCGGTTGGGGCCGGGTGATCAACATCGCCTCCACCGCGGGCTTGCGCGGCTATGCCTATGTCTCGGCCTATGTGGCGGCCAAACATGCCGTGGTGGGCCTGACCCGCGCGCTTGCCCTGGAAGTGGCCCGGCAGGGAGTCACGGTCAACGCCGTCTGCCCGGGCTTCACCGAAACGCCGTTGCTCGACGCTGCGGTGGCCAACATCACCAGCGCCACCGGGCGCGATGCGGGCACCGCGCGGGCGGAACTGGCGCGCGACAATCCGCAGGGCCGATTGGTGCGACCGGACGAAGTTGCCAACACGGTGCTGTGGCTGGCCGGTCCCGATGCCGGGGCGATCAATGGACAATCCATCGCCGTCTGCGGCGGTGAAGTGATGACGGGGTGAGACGCGAATGACCGATGCAATGCAATCCGCCCGCAAGCCGATGAAGGATTATGCGGCGCGGCATTTTCGGTGGGAGACGAGTGAGGATGGCCGGGTGGCCGTGGTCACGCTCAATCGCCCGGATCGCAAAAACCCGCTCACCTTCGACAGCTATGCCGAGTTGCGCGACCTCTTCCGCGCGCTGCCATATGCCTCCGATGTGCGCGCCATCGTGCTGGCGGGCGATGGCGGCAATTTCTGCTCCGGGGGCGACGTGTTCGAGATCATCGAGCCGCTTACCCATATGGCGATGCCCGAATTGCTCGCCTTCACCCGGATGACGGGCGATGTGGTCAAGGCCATGCGCAAATGCCCGCAGCCGATCGTCGCCGCCGTGGAGGGCATCTGCGCCGGTGCCGGTGCAATTTTGGCGATGGCGTCCGACATCCGGTTCGCCACGCCGGAGAGCAAGACCGCCTTTCTGTTCACCCGAGTGGGCCTGGCCGGGGCGGATATGGGGGCGTGCGGTATTCTGCCACGCATCATCGGCCAGGGCAGGGCGGCGGAATTGCTGTTCTCGGGGCGCGCGATGTCGGCCGAGGAGGGCTTCGCCTGGGGCTTCTACAACCGCCTGATCGCCGCCGACAGCCTGCACGCCGACGCACAGGCTTATGCCCGCATGCTCGCCGACGGGCCGTGGTTCGCCCATGGCATGACCAAGACCATGCTCAACCAGGAATGGGCGATGGGCATTGACGAGATGGTGGAGAGCGAAGCGCAGGCGCAGGCGATCTGCATGGCCACCGGCGATTTCCGCCGCGCCTTCGAAGCCTTCGCCGCCAAGCGCAAGCCGGTCTTTGAGGGGAATTGAACATGCAGCGCCACCCCAGCCGCACCCATCTCGATTGGCCGTTCTTTGCGGCCGAACATCGCGATTTCGCCGCCAAGCTCGACGCCTTCATCGCGCGGCCCGAATTGGCGCATGTCGATCATGACGACACCGACAATGCCTGCCGCAAGCTCGTCCGCCTGCTCGGTGAAGCCGGGCTGTTGGAAGCCTGCGTCGCCGGGCCGAGTGAGGACGCGCAGGCACTCTCTTCCCGCAAGTTGTGTCTGGCGCGGGAAACCTTGGCCTGGCAGGACGGTCTGGCCGATTTCGCCTTCGCCATGCAGGGCCTCGGCACGGGGGCGATTGCCCTGGCCGCCTCAACCGAGCTGCGCGATGCGGTGTTGCCGAAAGTGCGCAGCGGCGAATGGTTGGCGGCCTTCGCCTTGTCGGAAGCCAATGCAGGCTCCGACGTCGCCGCCATGAGCTGTGCCGCCCGTCTGGAGGGCGAGTCCTACGTGCTCGATGGCGAGAAGACCTGGATTTCCAACGGTGGTATTGCCGATATTTACACCGTCTTCGCCCGCACCGGGGAAGCGCCGGGCACGCGCGGCATCTCTGCCTTCGTCGTCTTCCCAACCGATCCCGGCTTCTCGATTGCCGAACGCATCGACATCGTCGCCCCGCATCCGCTGGCCACCATCCGGTTTGAGAACCTGCGCATCCCCGTCAGCCGCCGCATCGGTGCGGCCGGCGAGGGCTTCAAGATCGCCATGCGCACGCTGGACATCTTCCGCGCCTCCGTCGCCGGTGCCGCGCTCGGCTTCGCGCGGCGGGCGTTGGATGAGGCGCTGGCCTATGCCCGCGCCCGCCCGATGTTCGGCGCCACCTTGTTCGACCTGCAACTGACCCAGGCCGGCCTTGCCGAGATGGCAACCGATGTCGATGCAGCGGCGCTGCTCACCTACCGCGCCGCCTGGAAGCGCGATGTGCAGCGCCTGCCGACCACGCGGGAAGCGGCGATGGCGAAGATGACGGCGACGGAGAATGCGCAGCGGGTGATCGACCGCGCCGTGCAGATCTTTGGTGGTCGTGGGGTTCGGCGTGGAGAGATTGTCGAGAGCCTCTATCGCGAGATCCGCGCCCTGCGTATCTACGAAGGGGCCACCGAAGTGCAAAAAGTGATCATCGCCCGCGATTTGGCGGCAAACGGTTAGGCGGGGAGACGCGGGGAATGCATCAAATTCTGCAGCCGGAAGGTTGGGCCAAGCCGGTCGGCTACGCCAACGGCATCGCTGCCAGCGGACGCATGGTCTTCGTCGGCGGTCAGATCGGCTGGAACGCGCAATGCGTGATCGAAAGCGATGACATCGTCGAGCAAACGGCACAAACCCTGCGCAATGTGGTCGCTGTTGTGGCGGAAGCGGGCGGCAAGCCGGAGCACATCGTCTCCATGACGTGGTATCTGACCGATCGCGCCGAATACCTCGCCCATGCGAAGAACATTGGCCGGGCTTGGCGTGAGATCATCGGTCGTCATTATCCAGCGATTGCCGCTGTGGAGGTGGTGGCGCTGATCGAAGCGCGGGCGAAGGTGGAAATCCAGGCAATGGCGGTGATTCCCGCGTCATTGGCGGCGATCGCATGACCCAGGCTGCTGCACTCAGGGCGCTTCTGTCCACCGGCCGCATCGTGACAGCGCCCGGAGCCTCTGATTCGCTCACGGCAAGGCTGGTGCAACGCGCCGGGTTTCCCGCCATCTACATGACCGGCTTCGGGGCCACCGCCAGCCGCCTCGGCACGCCCGATATCGGTCTGTTGAGCCAGACCGAGATGACCGAGCACGCCCGTAACATGGCACGCTGCGTCAATATCCCGATCATCGCCGACGCCGATACCGGCTATGGCGGGCCTGCGAATATTCACCGCACGGTGCGCGAATATATCCAGGCCGGTGTGGCCGCCCTTCATCTGGAAGATCAGGTCGCCCCCAAGCGCTGCGGCCAAATGGCGGGCATTCGGCTGATGGAGCGCGGCGAGAGTGCCAAGCGATTGGCTTGCGCCGTGGAGGCACGCGGACGGGACGATCTGCTGATCATCGGCCGTACCGACGCCATGCCTGCGCTGGGCGCGGCTGAGGCCATTGACCGCGCCAAGCTGTACCAGGATGCCGGTGTCGATCTCGTCTTTGTCGATGGCATCAAGACCATCGCCGAGGTGGAGGCTGTCGCGCGCGGGGTGGTGGGGCCGAAAGTGGTTTCCATCGTCGACGGCAATGAGACGGTGGCGTTGAAGGCGGCGGATTTGCAGCAGATGGGTTTCAGCGTGGTGCTCTATGCCGTCACCGCTCTCTTCGCCGCCACCCGCACCATCGACGCCGCTTTGCGCCATCTTCACGCGGCGGGCACGCCCGCAGGCGGGCCGGAGCCGGTGAGTTACGCCACGTTCAGCGAGATTGTGGGGCTGGATGGCTTCAAGCAGCTTGATGACCGCTACGGCGTGTAGCGCGCTTCAAGCCTCCCAATCTGTCACACCAGCGGCATGGCGCCCGGCGATGTAGCCGAAGGTCATCGCAGGCCCCAGATTGATTCCGCCTGCCGGATAATGCCCCCCCATCACGCTCGCCATATCGGTGCCTGCCGCATACAGGCCGGGGATCGGTGCCGCGTTGGCATCCAGCACGCGGGCCGAGCCATCGGTTTTCAGCCCGGCGAAGGTGCCGAAGCTGCCAGGGATGACTTTGACCGCATAGAACGGGCCTTTCTCAATCGGCGCCACACACGGGTTCGGCTGCTGGGCGGCATCGCCGCCATTGCGGTTGTAGAGCGTCGATCCACGTCCGAAAGCCGGGTCTTCGCCCCTGCGGGCATGGGTGTTGTAGTCGGCAATCGTGCGCTCCAACCCATCGGCATCAATGCCACAGGCCAGCGCCAATTCCCGGATGGTGCGGCCGGTTTTCAGATAGCCGGATTGGATATAGGGGCCGACCGGCAGCGGCGTGGGCCGCGCGATGCCCAAGCCGTAGCGACGCTGGAAATCATGCGTGCAGATCAGCCAAGAGGTCACTTCCTGCCCCGGCGGCACGGCGCGCAGCATGTCGGCGACGTAGTCGTGATAGCCTCGGCCCTCGTTGCAGAAACGCTGACCATTGGCCAACACGCCGATAATGCCGGGCTTGTTGCGTTCGATGATGTGCGGGAAGCGGCCAATCGTGCCGTCTGGGAACGGCACCAGCGAAACCGGGCACCACGCACCGGGCGCTGCCAGTGTTTGATCGACCTCACCGCCAACCGCCTCGCCCATGCGCAGCCCGTCGCCGGTATCGGTGTTGGCGGCCATCGTGCGGTGTTCCTCATTGGCCGGGAACATCGCCGCCCGGCGTGCATCGTCATGTGGGAAGCCGCCGGCGGCAAGCACCACACCACGCCGGGCGCGCACCTCGATTTCTCCATTGATGGTGCGCAACACCGCGCCACACACCGCATCGCCGTCGCGCAACAGCCGGATGGCGGGGGCGGAGGTGAGGAATTCCACCCCCAGATCGGCCCCGCTGCGCACCAGTCGCCCCGCCAGCGCCAGCCCGTTGCGGAACTGCATGCCGCGATCATAGAGCGCCAGATCAACCAGATGACGGGTGAACCGCTTGGCCACGTGCACGAATGCCTGCGCCGAACGGGTGACATTCATAAAGGCGTTCAGGTCTGCACCGGCCTGAATCGTCATGCCCATAAACGTCGTCTCCCGCAGCGGCTTGCGCAGACGATGTGCCAACGCGCCCAGCCCGCGCGCATCGTATGGGGCAGCGACAACCGAGCGCCCGCCGGTACCTGCCCCCGGTTGCGTGCCATAGGTGTCGGCGATCTTGTTTCCCGCTTCGAACTGCAGGGCGGTCCTGGTCTGGTAGAAATCGACCATATGCGGCACCGTCTCCAGGAACGCATTCACGCGGGCTTCGTTGAAATTATTGCCCAACACGGCGCGCAGATAGGCTCGCGGGGCGTCGATCTCCTCGACAATGCCGGCCTCATGCGCGAAACGGTTGCGCGGCGTCCACATCCAGCCGCCGGACAGCGCCGTGGTGCCGCCGAGCACATCGGCCTTTTCCGCCACGATCACCCGCAAGCCGTGATAGGCCGCCGTCACCGCCGCCGACAGGCCGCCAGCGCCGGAGCCGATCACCAGCAGGTCGCAGTCCAAAGCAGGGTTTGTCTTGGTCATTCTCGCAACTCCTTCGTCGCACCCTCGCCGGGCGCGCTTATTTCGCTTCGCGTGCTGGCATGCTCTCGGATGTCAAAACCCACATCGACGCTGCCGCTCATCGCCGCAGCACCGCCCAGCCGTTGCAGCAGAACCTGCCCGGCGGTGCGGCCCATGCCGACACGATCCACGCCGATCGTCGTCAGGGCCGGATTGATGGCGGCGGCGATCGGCAGATCGTCAAAGCCGCAAACGCCAAGCTGCCCCGGCACGGCGATGCCCCGGCGCTGACATTCCAAAATGGCCCCCACCGCGATCACATCCGTCACGCAGACCAGAAGGTCGATGGCGGGGGAGAGCCGCGCCACCTGCGCCACCGCCGCCGCACCACCGGCAAAACTGTTGGTGCAGGCGATCAGACGCTCGGTCATGTCGATGCCCAGATCGGCACAGGCAGCAAGGTAGCCGTCGCGGCGGGCGGCGGTGCGGTCATTTGGATCGTGCAGGCTGGTGGCCACCGCGATGTTGCGATGGCCGCGCGCGTGCAACAGATGCACCACCTGCCGGGCCGCGTCGAAATTGTCATAGCCAACGACGCAATCGATCGGATCATCGGTCAAATTGGCCGCCTCGACGACCGGAATGCCGCTCTGCCGCAACATGCGGCGGGTGTCTGCGGTGTGGGATGTGCCGGTCAGATAGAACGCATCCGGGCGACGCTCCAGAAAGTCGCTGACAATCCGCGCTTCATTCTCCGCTGAATAGCCGCAATGGCCGATCATCAGCCTCAGGCCATGTTCATGCAGAAAATCGCTCAACCCCTGAATCGCCTCGGCATGCTGGGTGTAGCCAATGCTGGGAATAATCGCCGCCACCATCCCCGTCCGCTTCGCCGCCAAGCCGCGCGCGACCAGATTGGGGCGATAGCCAAGCTGCTGGATGCAGGCCAGCACCTGCGCGCGGGTCTCCTCCGAGACGCTCTTGGAGCCGTTGAGCACTCGCGACACCGTGCCGGCCCCAACATTGGCCAGCTTCGCGACATCAGCGATGGTCACACTCACGCACACCCTCCGTCCCGGCCAGAGCGCGATGTGCCTATGGCAGGACGAATTGCCGAACAAGACAAAAATCACTTAATTCAACGATTACAGGGCTGCGTTTGCAACATGGAAACGCTTCCATTTAGATGGAAAGTAAATAAAAACTCTTAATTTGAAAAATATACAAATAAATTTTGTGATGTGTGAGGGTTCCGCAAGAATGCGCTGGTGCCACACAAAACAAAACGGCTTCGAAAAGCAGAGCCTTTCGAAGCCGTTTGATCACGGGCCTCACTCCCTCCCCACATAAGCGGGGAGGGGAGAGATGTGGTTCAGGCGAGGATTGTGTGGTTCGCTTCAAGGCTGCCGAGGGTCGAGCCACCAACGCCGTTGAGGCTGGCCACTTCGTGCACCGAGTAAGCGCCCACGGTTCCGGTGACAACGAAGATGTCCAGAGCCGAATGGTTGGTAACATCTTGCGAAGCGGCCACGTAGTAAGGCGTGGTGCCAAGCTGGTGCTCGATCCCGGTCAGGTCCAGCACGTCGTTATTGGCCACCGAGAAGTTTGCAACCGTCAGGCCACCATTGATATCCGACATGGCGTAGGTGGTGTCATAGCCAACACCCGTCACCGTTGCGCCGCCCGAGCCGATATTGATCACATCGCCCGCGCCGTTCAACTTGATGGCGTCATTGGCCGCCCCGACATTGATTGTCGAATTGCCAGTGCCAGCCGTCACCGTCCAATTTCCACCACCGGTGGTGATGACGTTCTCTGTGCCGCCCAGCGTGATCGTGCCACCGGCAGGCGTCGCGGAATTGCCCACCGTGACGGTCGTTCCGCCAGCCAGCCCAGAGACGGTGCTGTCACCATTGCCCAGAGTGATCGTATTATCATAGCCATAGGCGGTGACGGTCTGCGTGCCGGTGCCGTTGACCGTGATGGTCGACCCCCCCAGCGAACCGGTGATCGCGTTATTGCCATTGCCATCGATCGTCACGTTTTCGTCGTAGCCGCCCAACACCAGGGTGTTGTTGCCGCCGCCAAGCGTGATGGTCGAGTTGCCGGTATCACCCTTGATGGTCAGACCGCCGGTGCTGCTGGTGACAGTGTTCTCCGCACCGAACAGATTAATGATCGTCTGGCCGTTCGGCGTAATCGACTGGTTACCCTGGGTTTCGGTGATCGTGGTGGTGGTGGCGTTCTGGAAATCCACCTGCGCCGCACTCGTCACCGTGTTGCCGAAGCTGTCGGAGACCACCGCGGTGAAGCTGTTCGTGCCGACGGCCAAAGCGGCATCGGTGAACGAGAACGCGCCACTGCTGTTGGTCGCCAACGTCGTGACAACCTTGTTGTTGTCGAGAATGACAACGCTGGTGCCGTCGACCGAGGCATCGCCGCCAGAAACCACCTGACCGGAGAAGGTCGCCGCGCTCAGAACACCGCTCGCTGCCGTGCTGGTGATCGTCACAATCGGTGCCAGATTGTCCAGATCGACTGTCGTGGCCGCCGCCGTGCCGCCGACATTGCCGTAGCTGTCGGTGACAGTCGCAGTCAGGCTGTTGAGGCCTTCCGTGGTCAGATACACGCTGGCGTTGAACGTGCCCGAGGCGCTGACGATGGCGTTATCGACGTAAACGCCATTGTCGTAGATCGCCACATTCGCACCAGCCACGGCGGCGCCCTCATACCCCACAACACTGCCGGAGATGGCTTCCAAAGCCGTATTCGTTCCACCGCTGACCGGAGCGGTGATCGTCACCAGCGGTGCCTGGTTGCCGAATTTATCGACAATGGCGGCACTGGTGCCGGAGTTGCCATAGCTGTCGGCCACCTTCGCGGTGATGCTGTTGCTGCCCGCCGCAAGCGGCACCGTCGTCTTGACGATGAAGTTGCCGAAGGCGTCCGTCGTGCCGGTGCCAATAACGGTCGAGCCATCCAGGATCGTCACCGCCTGGTTGCCCACCGATGCGCCGTCCGACGACACCGCATAGCCGGTGATGGTCTGCAGGGCCGCATTGCTGTTCTCGGCCTGGCTGGTCAGCGTGACCTTCGGGCCGGTGATGCCGGCGTTGTAGTCAACCTGGGCGGCACTGGTCACCTTGTTGCCAAAGCCATCATAGGCAACGGCGGTGAAGCTGTTGGATCCGGCAGCCAGGGCATTGTCGGTGAACGAGAACGAGCCCGTGCTGCCCGTCGCAATGGTGGCGATCGCCACGGTGTTGTCGAGAATGACAATTTTGGTGCCGTCGACCGACGCATCGCCGCCGGAGACCACTTGGCCGGCAAAGGTCGCGCCCAAGGCCAGATTGCCATTCTGCGCCGT
>JARLIM010000023.1 GCA_031291725.1 Acetobacteraceae bacterium | reverse complement strand
GCCCGGCAGAATGCTGACCGCACCGCCGAACAGACCGCCATTGGACAGCGCCGTGCTGCTGTTCAACAGATTAAGATTGGTGGAGGAGTTGATCGCCGTCGTCGGCGCGGCGCCGAGCTGTGTGGCGTCGAGATTGCTGAGATTCACCACGGTCTGCGCGTGCGCCGAAGTGGCTCCCGCCGTGACGCCGATCACCGCCGCCACAGCAGCAAGCATGATTTTCTGTTGAGCCCGCATTAAAAAATGTCTCCCTGCGACACAATGCCATGACGCCAAACTAAACTTTTCGCAATAAAACTTCATCACTCGAAAATGATACATTTTATATTTAAATGAAATAATTGGTATAGTATTGTATTGTTGTGTAATTATAGATTTTGTTATGGAGTTCATAACATAACTAACAATAAAAAACAAATGTTTATATGAAAAATAACCGAATTTTACATTTAAACTGCTCGGCTTTGACGCTAGTATCAAAGTGTGTGGGTTTTCACCGTTGAGTTGGACTCTCGGAAGGTTGTGCGGCGTGGTTGCCAACACGCCGCACGCGTTCCGATGCAGCCTTTTCCCAACTGATGCGGCGATACGCATGTGCCGAACATCACAGCGTTACGGCTATCTGCTCCTGACACAGCATAATATTTCGAAATTGCACGTATTAAGTGCTGCGCGCAGGCTGGCTTAACGTCCCAGATCATGTGGCTGGCAGGCGGTCGACTGCTTTGACTGAGGCGGCGGTTGTGATGCGGTAAAATGAAAAAACCTTTGATTTTATTGCATAAATTTTGTAGATTCGTAAAAGAATGTAAGATTTAGGTAGGGCTGCATCGATGTGAATGGAGAATGTGCCATGAGCCAGGGCGATGGGCGGAAATTGGCCAACGATTCAAAGATTTGCCTGATGAGGCTCAGGGCAAGGCTTTTCAGAAAATCGGCTTTGGACGAAACGACCGTATCAAATACGGACTCACCCAAGCAGCAATTATTCGACGGAATTTTGGGCGGTCTTATTTTGTGTTTTATCTCATTTGCGGGTATATTCATCATGTATGAATATTGGCATCGCTAAAATGATCGTGTTATTATTTCAGTGCAAGAGTATGCTGCATTTTTCATTCACCTGAAGCATAGGGCGGTTGAGCGTGTTTAACCGCCGACGCCACACGCCTTGGCGAGCCGGGCCTTCGCGGGGGCGGCCTGTTTTTCAACCGAGGCTTGGTCTGCCAGTTTTTGAATGGCAAGCAATTTGTCCCGCCCGACGTTCTGAGCCACCTGCTCGAAATATGCGCCAATTCCAGCCTTGCAGCTCTCCGCTTCGGCGCGGTCGGCTGCCAGGTTCAGTTGCTTGACCATATCCTGCACCGGGTCGTCATTGCAGCCGCTCAGTGCCAGCAAGACCGCGCAGCAGAAGAATACTCGTTTCATCGATCGCCCCCGAACCCGCCGCGCTGTTGGCATCAGCCGGCCACTTCCCATCTACCCAACACGATAGAACGCCCGCGCAACGGATGTTGAGAGCTGTTTATAACCTGTTCATTGCGGCCCCGCGGCGTGGCGCACATGGCCCTAAGCCATTGGCAGCGCGCGGAATAAAATGGTGGGCGCTGAAGGGCTCGAACCTTCGACCCGCTGATTAAGAGTCAGCTGCTCTACCAACTGAGCTAAGCGCCCGCCGTTCCGTTTGGCGGAGGGGGGCGTATAGCAACCGTGGAGAGAATTGCAAAGCACTTCCTTGCATTTTGCCCGCGATTTCGACTAGGGGAATTGCTTTCGCTGCATGGCTTGCACGGAGCGGCGCAGATGTGTTTGTTACCGCTTAGAACCCGTACACCGGAGGAAGCTTGGCCTACGCCCTGCAACAGCTGATCAATGGCATCACGCTTGGTATGATCTACGGCCTTATCGCCGTCGGTTACACAATGGTTTACGGCATTATCGGCATGATCAATTTCGCCCATGGCGACGTGTTCATGATCGGTGCCTTCCTCTCGCTGATCGCGTTGACCGGACTCGGCATGCTCGGAATCACCTATGTTCCGCTTGCGTTGTTCCTCACGCTGATCTTCGCGGCCGGCATTGCCGCGCTGTATGGATGGACGATTGAGCGCGTGGCCTATCGTCCACTGCGCGGCTCGTTCCGTCTGGCGCCGCTGATTTCGGCGATTGGCATGTCCATCGCGTTGCAGAACTTCGCCCAGGTCGCCCAGGGCGCGCGCGACAAGAACCTGCCGGAGTTGATCCCCGGCGGCTTCAAGATCTTCGAGGAGAATGGCTTCGTGGTGCAACTCTCCTGGATGCAGATCGTCATCACCGTCGTCACGGTGGCGCTGCTGGGGCTGTTCACGTGGCTGGTGACCAAGACCTCGCTGGGACGTGCGATGCGTGCCTGTGAGCAAGACATGAAAATGACCTCGCTGCTCGGTATCGACGTCAACCGCACCATCGGGCTGACATTCGTCATCGGGGCGGCACTGGCCGCCGTGGCTGGGCTGTTGTTCCTGCTTTATTACGGCTCGATCAATTTTTACATCGGCTTCAACGCGGGCGTGAAAGCCTTCACCGCCGCCGTGTTGGGGGGCGTGGGCAGCCTGCCCGGTGCGGTGATCGGCGGGTTGGCCATCGGGCTGATCGAGGCGTTCTGGTCGGGCTATGCATCGGTTGAATACAAGGACGTGGCGGCGTTTTCGGTGCTGATCGTGGTGCTGATCTTCATGCCAACCGGCCTGCTTGGCCGTGCCGATGTGGAGAAAGTATGATCAAGGCTCTCAAAGACGCAGGCATCTCAGCGCTGATCGCGCTGGGGATTTTCGGGGCGATGGTGGGGCTGCCCTCCGTGGTGGGGGAAGGCGGCAAGCTGTCGCTCGATCCACAACCATGGACGGTGGCGATCATCGTGGCGGTGGTCTTCATCGGGCGTCTGGGCATGGTGCTCTGGCAGGCCAATCGCAAACCCCGCGTGAAGGCCAAATCCGCCGCGCACTCGAAATACACCATCTCCAACGTCGCTGGCCCGCTGCTGCTGATCGTGGCGGTGGTGCTGCCGATGGCGGGCGACCGCTATCTGATCGATGTCGGCGTGCTGGTGATGACGTATGTGATGCTGGGGTGGGGGCTGAACATCGTGGTCGGTCTCGCCGGCCTGCTCGACCTTGGTTATGTCGCCTTCTACGCGGTGGGGGCGTATTCCTACGCGCTGCTGGCGCAGACATTCGGCTTGGGCTTCTGGACCTGCCTGCCACTCGCCGGCCTGTTGGCGGCGTTCTGGGGCATGCTGCTGGGCTTTCCGGTGCTGCGTCTGCGTGGCGACTATCTGGCCATCGTCACGCTGGCCTTCGGTGAAATCATCCGCGTGGTGCTGCTGAACTGGACGCAACTGACCGGCGGTCCGAACGGCATTTCCGGCATTCCGCGCCCGACGTTGTTCGGCTTGAAATTCACCCTCGGCGATGGACCGGACACCTTCGCCGGCTTTTTCCATCTGACGCCGAGCGTCACCTATCGTGTGGCGTTCCTGTATTACGTGATCTTCGGCCTCGCCTTGCTGACCAACTGGGTCTCCAGCCGCCTGCGTCGCCTGCCGCTGGGCCGGGCGTGGGAGGCGCTGCGGGAAGACGAGATTGCCTGTCGTGCGTTGGGGATCAACGTGACGACGACCAAGCTGACCGCCTTCGCCATCGGTGCCTGCTTTGGCGGATTTGCGGGCGCGTTCTTCGCCACGCGGCAGGCCTTCATCTCGCCGGAGAGCTTCACCTTCATTGAATCGGCCATCGTGTTGGCGGTGGTGGTGCTGGGCGGGTTGGGCAGCCAGATCGGTGTGGCGCTGGCGGCGATCGTGATGATCGGCGGCGGTGAGGTGTTCCGTGATTTCAACGAATACCGCATGCTGATCTTTGGCCTTGCACTGGTGGTGGTGATGGTGGTGCGTCCGCGCGGGCTGGTTTCGGGGCGCACGCCTTCGGTGTCGCTCGGCAAGGGCGTGCATATTGCGGCAGACATGATGAGCCAGGGGCACGGCTGATGGCAGAGGTACTTCTCTCGGTCGATAGGCTGACCATGCGCTTTGGCGGTCTGCTGGCGGTCAATGCGGTGTCGTTCGAGGTGCGCGCGGGGGACATCACCGCGCTGATCGGGCCGAACGGGGCGGGCAAGACCACGGTGTTCAACTGCATCACCGGTTTCTACAAACCGACGGGCGGGCGGATTATCATGCACCGGCCAAATGGCGGCGATCTGGAGCTGGCAGGCATGCCGGGTTTCCTGATCAATCAGCGCGCCAAGGTGGCCCGGACGTTCCAGAATATCCGCCTCTTCGCGGGCATGACGGTGCTGGAAAACCTGATGGTCGCCCAGCACAACACGGTGATGCCCAACGTGGCGCGCGGATTGTTGGCGGTGTTTGGCCTGGGCAATTTCCGCCATCTGGAAGCCGCCGCCATCGAAAAGGCGCGGCATTGGCTGGATCGGGTGGGCCTGATCGAGCGGGCGGATGAGCCAGCCGGTTCGCTGCCCTATGGCGCGCAACGTCGACTGGAAATTGCGCGCGCCATGTGCACCGATCCGCGCATCCTCTGCCTGGACGAACCCGCCGCCGGTCTGAACCCGCGTGAATCGGACGAACTCTCGGCCCTGCTGATGTCCATCCGTGACGATGGCTGTGCGGTGTTGCTGATCGAGCACGATATGGGCGTGGTGATGCGGATTTCGGATCATGTGATCGTGCTGGATCACGGCGTGGGGCTGGCCGATGGCACCCCCACCGAGATCAAGGCGAACAAGCACGTGATTGCAGCCTATCTCGGTGAAGAAGACCCGGAAGATATCGCGGAGATCGTGGCATGAGCGTGCTGCTCGAACTCCAGGGCGTGACGGCGTTCTACGGCGCCATTCAGGCGCTCAAGGGCATCGACCTTGTGGTCAACGAAGGCGAGATCGTCACGCTGATCGGGGCCAACGGGGCGGGAAAATCCACCCTGATGATGACCATCTGCGGCACACCGGCGGCGCGCGACGGTCGGATTATCTATGACGGCACCGACATCCACGCCATGCCAACGCATGAGATCATGCGTCGTCGCATTGCGCAGTCCCCGGAAGGGCGGCGGATTTTCGCGCGCATGTCGGTCTATGAGAACCTGCTGATGGGCGCGCATGGCGGCGATCAGGTCGCGGCGGCGCAGACGATGGAGCAGGTCTTCGTCATGTTCCCCCGCCTGAAGGAACGCCGTGACCAACGCGGCGGCACGCTGTCCGGCGGCGAGCAGCAAATGCTCGCCATTGGGCGCGCACTGATGAGCCGTCCGCGTTTGTTGCTGCTCGATGAGCCGAGCCTGGGTCTGGCGCCTTTGGTCTCCAAGGCGATTTTCGCCGCCATCAAGGCGTTGAATCGGACGACGGGTCTGACAGTGCTGCTGGTGGAGCAGAACGCCGTGCAGGCGCTCAAGCTGGCGCATCGGGGCTATGTGCTGGTCAACGGCGCGATCACCATGCAGGGTACCGGGGCCGAGTTGCTGGCGCGTCCGGAAATCCGGGCGGCGTATCTGGAGGGTGGGCATTAGCAGGCTGCTGAAAGCACCCATGAAGGGGAAAACCCACCATGCCCCGAGTTACCCTCACCTTCGACAACGGCCCCACTCCAGGCGTCACCGAGCGTGTGCTTGAAGAACTCGACCGGCGCGGCCTGAAGGCGACGTTCTTCGTCATTGGCCGCAAGCTGCGCGCGCCGGGGGCGGCGGCGGCGATGCGGCAGGCGCAGGCGGCGGGACACTGGATTGGCAATCACACGCTCACGCATAGCGTCCCGTTCGGCGAGCAGCCCACGGCGGAATTCGCGGCCGAAGAGATCGACGACACCGAGGCACTGATCGGCGATTGCGCGCGGGCGGAGCGGCTGTTCCGTCCCTATGGCCGCGAGGGGCGGGTCGGCCCGCATCTGTTCAGCCGGGCCGCTGTCAGCCATTTATTGGCAAAACGCTATGAAACCGTGCTGTGGAATGCCGTGCCCGGCGATTGGCGGGATCCGGATGGTTGGCTGGATGTCTGCCTGGCTCAAGTGGCCGCGCAACCTTGGAGCGTGGTGGTGCTGCACGACATTGCCAATGGCTGCCTGCCCCGTTTGTCGGCCCTGCTCGACCGCCTGACGGAGAACGGCACCGAGATCGTGCAAGAATTCCCAAATGAAATCATCCTGATGCGCAACGGAATTCTCACAAACCTGACAGATTCCTTGGTATCCGGTGGCATTGAGGGGCTTTGCAGTTTGCCCAACTCTGCCTAGTCTGCATTCCAGCCACGCTCCAAGCGCGGCACGAAACACAAAAGGACACGACCGAATGATGAAACGCATTCTTATGGCTGGCGTTACCGCGTTTGCGGTCGCTGGCGTGATGGCCGCCTCGCCGGCTTTCGCTCAGATCAAGATTGCCGCCGCCGGCCCGATGACTGGTTCCAACGCTTCGTTCGGTGCTCAGCTTAAAGAGGGTGCGGAACAGGCGGTGGCCGACATCAACGCCAAGGGCGGCGTTTTGGGCCAGAAGTTGGAATTGCAGATCGGTGACGATGCGTGCGATCCGAAGCAGGCAGTGTCGGTTGCCAACAAATTCGCGGCCGATGGCGTGAAGTTCGTTGACGGACATTTCTGCTCGTCCAGCTCGATCCCGGCCTCGAAGGTCTATACCGAGGAAGGCATCCTGGAGATTACGCCGGCCTCGACCAACCCGAAATTCACCGAAGAAGGCGGCTGGAATACTTTCCGCGTCTGCGGGCGTGACGATCAGCAGGGTGCGGTGGCCGGCGGTTACATTGCCAAGGAATTCGCGGGTCACAAGGTGGCGATCCTGCACGACAACTCCGCCTATGGTAAGGGTCTGGCGGATGAGACCAAGAAAGCCATGAACAAAGCCGGCATGCAGGAAGCCCTGTATTCGCCGTATGTTCCCGGCGAAAAGGATTATTCGGCCCTGGTGTCGCGCCTGAAGCAGGCGGGCGTCGATCTGATCTATATCGGTGGCTATTACACCGAAGCCGGCCTGATCCTGAAGCAGGCCCGTCAGCAAGGCCTGAACGCGACGGTGATGTCGGGCGATGCGCTGGTGACGGACGAGTTCTGGGCCATCACGGGCGCCGACGGCGAAGGCTCGCTGATGACCTTCTCCTCCGACCCGCGCAACCGTCCGACGGCGGCGGCCGTGGTGAAGGAATTCACCGATAAGAAGGTCGATCCGGAAGGCTACGTTCTGTATGCCTACGCCGCTGTTCAGGTATGGGCACAAGCCGCTCAGAAGGCCGGCACGACGGACGCCAAGAAGGTGGCCGACGTGATGCATGCCGGGAAGTGGGACACCGTGCTTGGCCCGGTTTCTTATGACAAGAAGGGTGACGTCACGGTGTCTGACTATGTGATGTATATCTGGCATGCGGGCAAATACTCGGAAATGTAATCCGGGCCTTTGCTGCAAGACAAAAAAACCCGCCCAGGAAACGGGGCGGGTTTTCTGTTACAAATCGTCGGGCATCCTCACCGATCGAACGAACGCTCGATGCGGTCCAGGGTTTCCATCGCGGGCAGCACCTGCGCCACCGAGGAATTCGGCTCGCGGCCTTCCTTGATGGCAGCGAAAAACTCGCGGTCGATCAGCTCGATGCCGTTATTGGACACCGCCACGCCGCTCAGATCGATCGGGTTTTCCTTGCCGTCGAACAGATCGTCGTAGCGGGCGATATAGGTGCCGTTATCGCAGATATAGCGGAAATAGGTGCCGAGCGGGCCGTTGTTGTTGAACGACAGCGACAGCGTCAGGATCGCACCGGAGGGCGTTTTCAGACCGATGGACATGTCCATCGCAATCTTCAGCTCCGGATGCATCGGCCCCTGCAAGCCGAACGCCTGGCTTGCGGTTTCGCCGGTCTGGTATTGGAACAGATCGACGGAGTGGCAGGCATGATGCCACAGCAGATGATCCGTCCATGACCGCGCCTGACCCAGCGCGTTGAGGTTGGAGCGGCGGAAGAAATAGGTCTGCACATCCATTTGCAGAACCTTCAGCTCACCGGCCTTGATCTTGTTGTGAATCCATTGATGGCTGGGGTTGAAGCGGCGCACCTGACCGGACATGGCGATCAGCCCGGTTTCCTTCTGCGCCTGCACGATGGCGCGGGAATCCTCAAGGCTGTCAGCCATCGGGATTTCCACCAGCACATGCTTGCCAGCGCGCAGACAGGCGATGGTTTGCTTGGCGTGCATCTGGGTGGGCGTGGAGAGGATGACGGCCTCGACGTCCTTGCGGGCGAGCATCTCGTCGAAATTGCCGGTGTTGTGCGCAATGCCGCGTTTCTTCGCCAGCTCGGTCAGATCGTCGCGCGGGCTGCCGACGATGGAGACGACTTCCACGCCGTCAATGTTGGCGATGGCGTCAAGATGCTTGATGCCAAAGGCGCCGCCGGCGCCGGCCACTGCAACTTTCATATCCTGTTTCCCTCTCCAGAATGCAATTTGCACGCATGCTGCCGCATCCGGCAGTTCCGCTCAATGAGCTGCATCATGCGCAGGCGATAGAAGCAGCTTCGTGCGTGGGCGAGACGATTCGGCGCGCTCGTCATTCAATCTCGCTATAGAGCCTGTCCCTGTAGGTTCGGCCCTATAGGCACGCCCGATGCTGCGCAGATATTCCAGCAAGCGCGCTTGTGTGGCGGTGGGGCGCCAATTCGCACGGAAGGTCAGACCGATGCGCCGATTGCCACCGGGAATATGCACCGGCAATTCCACCAGCAGCCCCTGTTGCAGCTCATACAAAGCCTGTCGGGCGGAGAGGATGGTCAGCCGATCGGACCCCGCCAGGATGCCGCGCACCAGCACCAATTGCGACGCCTCGATCGCGCCGCCGGGCATGCGGGCGATGTCCGCGGCACCGAAAAAATGGCGAAAAACCTCGCGCGCCGGGGCGTCTTCGCCGGGGACCACCCAGGGGAAGGACAGCAAATCCTCCCGCGTGATCACCGCCTTGCCCGCCAGCGGATGGCTGGCGCGGCAGAGCACGGTGAGTTCGTCGTCAAACAGGAATTCCTGTGTGATGTCGTCAATTGGCGGCGGCTCCCGCAGGGCGCCGATCAGCACATCCAGAATGCCGTTGCGCAGACGGTTCAGCAGGCCGTCATAAGGCGCTGCAATCACCCGCAGACTGGTGCGTGGGCTTTCAGCGGCGAGACGATTCAGCGCGTCTGGCAACACCTGCGTTTGTGCGAGCGGCATGGTGCCGACCACGATCAGGCTGGAATCGCGGCCCTGCACCTCGTCCACCTCGGTGAAACCCTGGCGCAATTCGGCCAGCGCCAGATTGGCGTTGCGGGCGAGGGTTTCAGCGGCACGGGTGAGTTCGATGCCTTGGCGTGTGGCAACGAACAGTTCCAGCCCGGTCAACCGCTCCAGATCGCGGGCGGCGCGGTGGATGGAGGGCTGGGAGAGGCCCATGTCACGTGCCGCCAGACTGAAATTGCCCGCCAACGCCATCGCCGACAGCGCGCGCAATTGGGCAACCGTGACGAGTTGATCGAAATTGGCGAACCCGCCACCGCTGCGCCGGGTTTCCATGCGCAACGCCTCCCGCGCCCCGGCCTCCAGAAAAGCCAGCGCCCGCTTCACCCGATCGTGAAACAGCCGCCCCGCCGGCGTGGGCGCCATGCCGTCTGCCCCGTGTTCGATCAGGCTGGTGCCGACGCGGTCTTCCAGCTTGCCGAGTGCCTGGGTGATCGCCGGTTGCGACAGGTGGATATGTTCCACCGCGCGACTGATCGAGCGGTGATCGACCACCAACGCGAAGGCGCGCAGATGGCGCAGGTTTGGAATATCAGCCCACATGGCCTTCCCCTCCGATGCGGTGCAGCAAGACTATAGCAAAAACTTATATGCTGCGAGATGATTCCGGCTGGCAAGAGAGGAAAGAGAGGCGAATATTTCGGTCTGTCCGGAATGAAAATTTCGCAGCGAAATTACCGGAAACGGGTTTGCGCTCGATCAATTCTAACCGGACGCAATCACGCTAGCCTTGCATGAGCGGGGTGGCACAAGATGATGCGATAGCTCGGCGCGGGGCCGGGTGACTTGCCCAGGGGGAAATCATTCAATGGATGCCAACTACATGCCGTTCCACCCCAACCCCTCCAAGCCGGCCTATGTGCCGCCGCCGGGGGCTGTGGACGCGCATTGCCATGTGTTCGGGCCTGCGGCGGAATTTCCGTATGCGCCGGAACGCAAATACACGCCGTGCGATGCCTCCAAGGCCCAGCTTTTCGCGCTGCGCGACTATCTCGGCTTCTCGCGCAACGTGATCGTGCAGGCCACCTGTCACGGCAAGGACAACCGCGCTCTGGTCGATGCGCTGAAGGCCGCCAACGGCCTGGCACGCGGCATCGCCACTGTCGGGCCGGATATCACGCATGACGAATTGCAGGTGCTGCACGATGCCGGCGTGCGCGGCGTGCGGTTCAACTTCGTCAAGCGTCTGGTGGATAAAACCCCGCGCGAAGTGTTCATCGGCATTGCCGAGAAAATCGCCAAGCTCGGCTGGCACATCGTGGTCTATTTCGAAGCGCATGAGTTGGAAGAATTGCTGCCGTTCCTCAACCAGCTGCCGACGATCATCGTGGTCGATCACATGGGCCGCCCGGATGTGGGCAAGGGCGTGGATCATCCGGATTTTCAGCGCTTCGTGAACCTCATGGCCACCAACACAAACGTCTGGAGCAAGGTGACCTGCCCGGAACGGCTGTCGGAGCAGGGCCCGCCGAACTACGACGATTTCGTGCCTTTCGCACGAAAGCTGGTGCAGCTTTTCCCCGATCGCGTGCTCTGGGGCACCGACTGGCCGCACCCGAACATGACCACCCACGTGCCCGATGACGGCAATCTGGTGGACATGATTCCGCGTATCGCACCGAGTGCCGAGGAACAGCACAAGCTGTTGATCGCCAACCCGATGCGGCTTTACTGGGACTGAGGCAAGAAAAACGGCCAATCACGGCCAGGAGAGAACAATGTCAACCGAGGCTATCGAAGTGGAGATCCCGGGAACCGTCATGTTTGACGGTAACCAGGCAATGAAGGGTTATGCCCTGAACAAGATGTGTTACTCGTTCAACGGCGCTGCGGCCCGCGAAGCATTTCGCGCGGACGAAGAAGCCTATATGACGAGCTTCGGCCTCAACGAGCAGCAAAAGCAGGCGATCCGTCATCGCAACGTGCTGGAGCTGATCGCCGCCGGCGGCAACATCTATTACCTCGCCAAATTCGCGGGGATCTTCGGCCTCTCGGTGCAGGATGTCGGCGCCCAGCAGACCGGCATGACGGTTGACGAGTTCAAAGCAATGCTGGTCAAGCAGGGAGAATAACCATGGCCAAGATCGTCGGCGGGCTGACCAGCTCGCACATCCCATCCGTGGGAAACGCCTATGCCCGCAAGCTGTTCCAGGACCCGTATTGGAAGCCGTTCTTCGACGCCTATCCGAAAATCCACACCTGGCTTGGCGAGAAGAAGCCGGACGTTGCGGTGATCCTTTACAACGATCACGGCCTGAACTTCTTCCTCGACAAAATGCCCACCTTCGCCATTGGCGCGGCGTTTGAATACAACAACCAGGATGAAGGCTGGGGCATCCCGGTGGTGGGCACGTTCAAGGGCCATCCGGAACTGTCGTGGCACATCATCAACAGCATCCAGGCGGAGAATTTCGACCTGACCACCTGCCAGGAAATGGCGGTCGATCACGGCTTCGCGGTGCCGGCGCAGCTGTTCTGGGGCAACCCGGATGAGAACCAGATGCGCTTCATCCCGATCTGCATCAACACGGTGCAGCATCCGATCCCGACGCCTGCGCGGTGCTACGCCTTCGGTCAGGCCCTCGGCCGCGCGCTGGCATCCTATAAGGGCGATGAGAAGATCGTCGTTGTCGGCACGGGCGGCCTGTCGCATCAGCTCGATGGTGAACGCGCGGGCTTCATCAACAAGAAGTTCGATCTGTATTGCATGGACAAGATCGTCCATGAGCCGGAAGAGCTGGCGAAGATGACCACGCATGATCTGGTGCTGGAAGCCGGCGCGCAGGGGGCCGAATTCATCCTCTGGCTCGCCATGCGCGGCGCGCTCGAAGGCCAGGGCACGGTGACGAAGGTGATGGAGAACTACCACATCCCGATTTCCAACACGGGCGCGGGTTCGATGGTTCTGGAACTGACGTGATCGGCGTTGTTCTGCTGAGACGAAAAGGGTCGCCCGCGGGCGGCCCTTTTTGTTTCGGGGATGCGGAGCGACGTTATTGCGCGGCGTAATGTTCTTCCAGATACGCCACAATCTGATCCGCCTCAGTGCCATCGACGGGGGCGCCGAATTGCATCATCCGGTGCACGATCGCCGCCCATTGCTGACCGGGACGATGGCGGATGACCACACGCTCCAGGCTGTGGCACAGGCTGCAATGGGTCTGCACCAGCTCGGCCCCGCTGCCCGCCGCCAGATGCACCTCTTTCACCGGCCCCGGCAACGGCACGCCGGGGCCGAAGACGGTGGCGAGATAGGTGGCGGTGCGATCAATGTCGTCCGGGCCGATCTGGGCGCCGCGCAGGATCATGATCTCAACCTGCCGCCGCCAGCCAGCCTCTCCCATGCGCATTGTCACGATGGGGGTGGGCGCATGGCATTGCGTGCAGGCGACGGCGACTTTGTCGTGTCCATCGCCGGGCGGGAACGGATCAGCGTTTGGGGTTTGCGCAAAGGCAGCGGAGGCGGTGGCGAGCGTGAGGCCCGCGATCAGAAGAAGATGGCGCATGATCAAACCTTCCGCGTCCGCTGATCGGCAATGGAGAAGGGCGGATGCCATTCCGACGCCGCCCCGATGCCTTCGCGTTCCACATGGATGTCGAGCAGGTAGGGCCGTCCCTCCACGTTGGCGCGCTTGGCGCGGGCAAGGGCTTCCTGGATTTTCGCCGGTTCGCTGACGATCTCACCTTCCACGCCATAGCCAGCGGCGGCCTTGGTGAAATCGACATCGGGGGAGCCATTGTAGCAGGTCATGTCCAGCCCGGCGCGATATTGCTCGCCGCCGATCAGGCTCCAGATGCGGTTGCGTTCGTTGTTGTAGCTGCGGTTGTTGACGACAAGATTGGTGATCGGCGCCTTGTAGCGTGCCTGGCTCCACAGCGGTTGCGGGCCGCCGAACATCGCACCGCCATCGCCGGTGACGGAGACCACCGGCCGGTCCGGCCGCGCCAATTTCGCGCCGAAGGAGGCCGCCTGCGCCCAGCCCAGAATGTTCGGGCCGGTGGAGATATAGGTTTTATCCGCCCCGCCGAAGCTCATGAACGGGTCCATGTTGCGGCCGGAATCGCATTCGGAGACGTAGATGGTGTCGCGCTCCAGTCCGATTTCCAATTCGGTGCCGAGGCGCTCCATCGTGATGCCGGAGCTGTTGCCGATGTCCTTGACGATGGTCTGGCGCATCTTCACCTGAGCGGCGTGATAGGCTTGCGCGCGCGCAGAACGGGCGGCGGCGATGGATTTCAATCGCTCGGCGGTGGCGAGGCTTTTCACCGCCGCGATCAGATCGGCCAGACCGAGCTTGATGTTGGAGACGATCGGCATGTCGATCGGCCAGGCGCGGGCGAGTGCGGTGGGATCGGAGCGCATGGAGATGGAGGTGGCGCCGTTATAGGTGCGCTCACCGATCTGATCGCCGACGACGAAATGCACGTCCACCGCACCGGGGAAGCCCATCTGGCGCTGATAGGCCCCGATGAACAGCGGGTTGGTGGTGGGGAACGGCTTGGACCAGCAATTCAGCGCACTGCCCCAGCACATCGTGACCGGCATGCCGAGCAGGGTGGCGAGTTCGAGCAGCTCGGGTTCGGCCTGGGCGGTGGTGATTTCGTCGCCGGCGGAAAGCAGCGGGTTCTTCGCCTCGATCAACGCACGGGCGACGGCTTCGATGTCCTTCGCATCGGGGCGAATGCGCATCGGCACGGTGAACAGCTTGCCGTCGAAAATCTCGGCGGTGGCGGTGGCGCGGAGGAAATCGTCCGGGATGGAGAGGAAGACCGGGCCGGAGGGCGTGGTGGTGGCGAATTTCATGGCGCGACGCAGCACATCGGGAATGCCGACAGCATTCTCGGCCAGCCACAACCATTTGGTGATGGGGGCGAGCATGGTTTCCTGATGATCGTAATCCTGCGGCCCGTCGCGCCCGGAGAGTGCGGTGCCGAAGGCCGCCACGGTGAGCAGGACCGGGATGCGGTCTTTCCAGGAATTGACCAACTGCGTCATCGCGTTCGGCAGCCCGACATTGGCGACATGCGCGACACCGATTTTGCCGGACAACCGCGCATAGCCATCGGCCATCGCGACCACGGCCCCTTCCTGCACCCCCTTGATCAGCTGAATCTCGGGCATGTTGACGGCGGCGTCATAAAAGGGCGCATCGCCGGTGGAGGGATTGAAGAAGACATATTCCACGCCGGCTGCGCGCAATTGCTGCATGTAGAGCATGCCGCCGGTGCCGGTGGCGGGGTGGATGGCCCCCGGCTCGGCGGCGTGTGCCGGGGTGGGGGTGAAGCTGTTCACGAAGGTTTTCGCGGTGGCCAATGTCATGCCGGCGGCACCCAGGCCACGCATGAGCTTGCGCCGCGATATCCCGTTATCGAGATACTGCTTGATCAATTCTTTCACGAACTTCCCCCCAACCGATGCCTCTGCGGGCATTTTATCAGATGCTAAGATAGGCATTTGTTGTCGGCAAGGGTGTGGTTTCGCGCGGCGCTGATTCACATCAAGGACGATTTATCCCGCATCGCAGCATAATGCGGCTCGGTATTCAGGCGATCGATTGGAACTCCAATGAATGCGATCCCCGCCTATCTTCAGCAGAATTACGACTGGGCCTATATTCGCCCCGGCGCGGTGCGATTGTTTGAGCGGGCGTGGCTGGTTGATCTGATCCTGTGGGGCAATTACCGCAGACTTGGCGACGCGGCCCTGGCGGCGCTGGGGGAGGCATTGCCCGGCCGAACCCTGCAAATCGCCTGCGTCTATGGCGATCTCAGCCTGCGCATTGCCGCCCGCGTGCCCCAGGATGGGATGTTCGAGGTGATCGACGTGTTGCCGGTGCAGTTGGAGAATTTGCGCCAGAAGCTGCCGACGGAGGCGCGGGTGCGGATATCGCAGCAGGACAGCACGGCGCTCGACATGCCCGATGCCTGTCAGGACCGCGCCTTGTTGTTTTTCCTGATGCATGAGCAGCCCGCCGACGCCCGCGCGCGCACGCTGGCCGAGGCGCTGCGCGTGGTGAAGCCGGGCGGCAAGGTGGTTATCGTCGATTTCGCCCGCCCGCGTTGGTGGCATCCGCTGCGGTATGTGTGGCTGCCGGTGCTGCACCAAATCGAACCCTTCGCCGCGGATTTGTGGCGGGGTGGGGTGAAGAGTTGGTTGCCGGAGTCACCGTTGATCGCCGGGATGGAGCGGACGAGCTATTTTGGCGGGATGTATCAGCGGATTGTGCTGACCAGGGGGTAGGGTGGGGTGTTTTGTCCGTCATTGCGGCACGAAGGGCGGCCATTCATCGCGGGGTTTGGCGGCATCGCGGTGGATTGCGGCGCTGCGCGCCACAATGACGGGTTGGTGTGATGGGGTGGGGCGGAGTGGTGTGTGGTCGTGATGGGGGTTGTTCCCTCCGTCATTGCGGCACGAAGGGCCGCAATCCATCGCGGGGTTGGCTGCATCGCGGTGGATTGCGGCGCTGCGCGCCACAATGACGGGTTGGTGTGATGGGGTTGGTGTGGGTGTGGGTGTGATGGTGGTGTTCAATCCGTCATTGCGGCACGAAGGGCCGCAATCCATCGCGGGGTTGGCTGCATCGCGGTGGATTG
>JARLIM010000022.1 GCA_031291725.1 Acetobacteraceae bacterium | reverse complement strand
TGAGAGGTGGAGACGATCTTGCCGGGGTGGACGTTCTTCTTGGTCCAGGACATCTCGGAGACGTGCACCAGACCTTCGATGCCGGGTTCCAGCTCCACGAAGGCGCCGTAGTCGGTGATGTTGGTGACGCGGCCCTTGAACTTGGCGCTGACCGGGTACTTGGCGTCGACGCCTTCCCACGGATCGGCTTCAAGCTGCTTCATGCCCAGGCTGATGCGCTGGGTTTCGCTGTTGAAGCGGATGACCTGCACTTTAACCGGCATGCCGATCTGCAGAGCTTCCGAAGGATGGTTGATGCGGCGCCAGGCGATGTCGGTGACATGCAGCAGGCCGTCCACGCCGCCGAGATCGACGAACGCACCGTAATCGGTGATGTTCTTGACCACGCCGTCGAGGATCATGCCTTCCTTGAGGCCCTGGATCAGCTCGCTGCGCTGTTCCGCACGGGTCTCTTCGAGAACGGCGCGACGCGAGACAACGATGTTGCCACGGGCGCGATCCATCTTGAGGATCTGGAACGGCTGCGGGGTGCCCATCAGCGGGCCGACGTCGCGCACCGGGCGGATATCGACCTGGGAGCCCGGCAGGAACGCCACAGCGCCGCCGAGATCGACGGTGAAGCCGCCCTTGACGCGGCCATAGATGGTGCCGTTGACGCGCTGCTGCGCTTCGAAGGCCTTCTCCAGGCTGGTCCAGGCTTCTTCGCGGCGGGCCTTCTCACGCGACAGAACGATCGAGCCGTCACGGTCTTCGTAACGCTCGACATACAGCTCGATCAGGTCGCCGGGCTTCACTTCCACGGCGGCACCCGGCGGGCCAAATTCCTTCAGAGCCACGCGACCTTCGGACTTCAGCCCGACATCGACGATGGCGAATTCATCGGTAAGGCGGATCACCTTGCCGGTCACGACGGAGCCGTCAAAACCGCTGTCGCGGCCGAGGGTCTCGTCGAGCAGAGCAGCGAAATCTTCGCCGCCAAAATGGTCGGTAGTGGCGTTAGATGCCATGAGAATGGTGTATCCTTGAGCACGGCCATGGGCCGTAGGGGTTGGCGTGCAAAGCACGGCTCGCCCGCACCTTGGGTGCAGGCTGGGTTGCTGACGCGCGGAGGCATACGCCGATGGTGGACGATGTCAAGAAAAAGCGCATGTGTCGCACTTATCCGCCTGACATCGGGCGTCTGCGGTCGATGGGCAGGAGGATGCTGAACACCGCGCCACCGTCGTGGTTGTGGCCCGATATTCGGCCGCCGAACGAGGAGATGATGCCGTGGCAGATCGACAGGCCAAGCCCGGTGCCGACGCCCGGCGGCTTGGTGGTAAAGAAGGGTTCGAATAATTGCGGAAGAACGGCATCGGCAATGCCGGTGCCGGTATCGCGGACGCTCATCTCGACGAATTCGTCCCGATGTTCGGCAGAGATGTGCAGCTTACGTGCGGCCGATGGTGTGGTTTCCATCGCGTCGCGCGCATTGATGATCAGATTGAGTATCACCTGCTCGATCAAAACCTGACCGGCCAGGACGTGCGGCAGGTTGTCGGGCAGATCAATGACCACCTGTATGTTGGCAGTCTGCAGGGCGGAGTCGGTCAGGAGCAATGCGCCGTGGACGACATCGTGCAGTGCCACTGGCTCGGGGCGCACTTCCTGGTGGCGGCTGAACAGGCGCAGATGGTCGATGATCACCTTCGCCCGCGCGGCCATTGCGGGAATGCGGCGCAGTTTTTCAATGGCGCTGGCCGTGCGCTCGCGTTGCAGCGCGGCGATGGCGTTCTCGGCGGTGAGCGACATCGTCGCCAAAGGCTGGCTCATCTCATGCGCCAGCCCCGAGGCCATTTCGCCCAGGGCGGCCAGTCGGGCGGCGGTGCGGGCGCTGATGACGGCAGCGCGTTCGATGTCCACATCGGTGATCAAGCCGGCGACCACGACACCGTCCTGATCGGAACTGATCACCTGATCGCTGATTCGCACCCACCGGATCGAACCGTCGCGGCGCCGGATCTGGCGGTCGCGCACCAATGTGCCTTCAAGCAGCAATCGATGGGCGAGGGCGCGGATTTCATCCTCTGATTTGGGCGGCTGGCAGATGTCGAACATGCCGCCGGGGCGGCCCATCAGCGAGGTGATGTCCCACCCGGTCAGGCGTTCAAAGGCGCTGCTGATGAATTCGATCTCCACCCGCCCGCTGAACCGGTAGCGCGCGCGGTAGATAGCGGCGGGCAGAGCGTCGATGGATTGGTTGACTTGCAATTGCACTGCCGCGGCGCGTTCGGCGTTGGCGGTGAGTTCGGCCAAGGTGCGCATTGCCGCGCGTCGCGCCTGCACAAGATGTTGGAATGTCATGCCGACGAGCATCAAAACCACTGTCAGGGAATCGGCCAGCCAAACCAGCCAGCGTTGATTGTCAATCCAACCGGTCACCGTCGATGCCGATACGGTGGCCCCGATGATCAGATCGAAACCCGGCAGCCGGCGCGCGGCGATGAGGACATCGCTGTGCATCGGCCCCTCGGTGGTCATCCGCAGCGACGCCTCCGATTTGCCGACCATCGCCTTCACGATCGGGCTGGAGGGGCGGGCGGGATGCAACATTCCGGGCTTTTGCCACATGGTTTGCAGGATCAACTCGCCGCCTTCATGCCAGACGCCGACCGTCTCACCGCTGGCGGGCAACATTTGGATGAGATGGCGGGTGAGGCCGCTTGGGTCGATGGAGACGGAAGCGATGCCGGCGTCAGAGCCATCGAGATGCCGAATCCTGCGGCTGAACGCCACCACCGATTTGTGGGTAAGGTGGCTGACAAAGGTGTCGGAGACATAGATTTCCTGGTCATCGAGTGGCTGGGTGGCCACGCCCGCAACCATCTCGTGGGAATGGCTGCGCATATCCATTTCCCGGTGTGGCGCGGCTGTTGACCATCGGACCATCCAGTCTGGATCGATGATCAGGGCTGACGTCACGTCAAAACGTCCCTGTTGCACCAAATTATCCAGCGTATCCTCGATCCCGGAGGATGCCGCATTGCCGGAATCGATCAGGAATTGCCGCTTTTGCAACAGGTCCAGTGCCAATGTGACACCATCCAAAGACCGCGACAGCCATTCTTCCACCCCGGCCGCCCGCGCCTCCGCCCGGCGCAAGCCGAATTCGATGGAGGCGTCGGTGGCGGTGTCGAGCATGGTTTTGCCGACAAAATGTACAAACCCAAGTGAAATGAGCAGCAATGGTATCGCGCGCGCCACACCGCGCGCGGCAAGACGCTGGTAGGTGGAGACGATCCAAACTCGCAAACCCCCCGCACTATCGGTTGTGCCGACAGGCGTGCCCGTTGGTTCGTACAATGCGCTGACCCCCTCAGATCGGCTGGCGATGCTCCATCTCGTTCCGAATGAGAAAACGATGGAACAAAGCGTACGACATGGAACCTAAGTGAGGAGGAAAAAATGATGCAATGTCAGTTTTGTCTGATAATGTCTGGCAATGTCATTTTTCGGTATGAGCCGCGTAAAAATTCGGCGCAAATGTCAATCAAATTCGACACATATTTTGTAAAGATTCGCTGTATTCAACGGTATGTGCAAAATCAGATTTATCTTTGCATGTTCTTCAACAATGTACATTTGCCCATTTTTTCCTCGATCAGGGCCAAAGCCGCTGCGAAAGTCGAATCGGCGTCCAGAGGCGTGGTGTCGAGTTGCATTGCGTCGTCAGCTGGTATGAGCGGGTCGGTGGTCCGGGTGCTGTCGGCCAGATCGCGAGCTTCGATCTCGCGGGTGACGCCAGCCAGATCGGCCGCAGTGCCGCGCCCGATCAGTTCGAGATAGCGCCTTTGGCCCCGTGCTGCGGCCGACGCGGTCACGAACAGCTTCACCGGGGCGTCGGGGAAGATTTTCGTGCCGATATCCCGCCCGTCGAGCACCGCGCCATGTGCCGCGCCGAAGCTGCGTTGAAAATCGAACAACGCAGCGCGCACGCCGGGGATGGCGGCCACGGCGGAGGCAGCGGCGCCTGCCTCCAGCGTGCGCAGGTCGCCACGCTCCAGATCGCCCGCCTGCAACGCGCGGGCGGCGGCTTCGGCGGTGGCGGCGTCATGCGGGTTTCCCCCGCTATCGAGCACACGCCTGCCGGTGGCGCGATAGAGCAGGCCGGTGTCCAGATAGGGCAGGCCGAAATGCGCCGCCAGTCGGCGGGCCAGCGTGCCCTTGCCCGCTGCCGCAGGCCCGTCAATCGCAATCACCAAGCTCATGCCGCCACCAACGCCTCAGCCCCGTCGATCAAGCCGTTCATCAGGCCGGTGAAGCCGGGGAAGGAGGTGTCAACGAAAGTGACATCGTCAATCGTCACCGGGTCCAGCGTGGACAGGCCCAGCACCAGGCCGCTCATGGCGAGGCGATGATCCATGTGTGTGACCACCAGACCGCCGCCTGGCGGGGGATTGCCATTGCCGTAGACGCACAGATCGTCGCCATCGATGTCCACTTTCACGCCATTGGCGGTGAGCATGGCAGCGGTGGCCGCAAGGCGGTCGCTTTCCTTGGCGCGCAATTCCTTCAGCCCGCGCATCCGGGTGATGCCACGGGCAGAGGCTGCGGCGACGGCGAGGATCGGGTATTCGTCGATCATGCTCGGCGCGCGTTCCGGTGGCACGTCCACCGCGCGCAAGGCAGTATGTTCCACCAGGATGTCGCCCACTGGCTCACCGCCCTCCGTGCGACCATCGAGGATGGTCAATGCCGCCCCCATCTCGCGCAGCGTGGTGAACAATCCGGTGCGCAACGGGTTCAGCCCCACGCCGCGCAGGAGCACGCGCGAGCCGGGCACCAGCAGGGCGGCGACCATCGGGAAGGCGGCCGAGGACGGGTCGCCCGGCACGATCACGTCGGCCGCGCGCAATTCGGGTTGTCCGCGCAGCAGAATTTCACGGCCATGACCGATTTCTTTCACAGTCACCTCGGCGCCGAAATGCCGCAGCATGTTTTCGGAATGGTCGCGGGTGGCCTCGCGCTCGAACACGCGGGTCATGCCTGCCGCGTTGAGGCCGCAGAGCAGCACGGCGGATTTCACCTGAGCAGAGGGCACCGGCACGTCATAGTCCAGTGGCAAAGCCTCGCGCGCACCTTCGATGGCCATCGGCAGGCTGCCATTGGCCCGCGTGGTGATCCGCGCGCCACAGGCGGCCAGCGGCTGCGACACCCGGCGCATCGGACGCGAGCGCAGGGAGGCGTCGCCGGTGATGACAGAAAAGAATGGATGCGAGGCCAGAATGCCGGAGAGCAGGCGTGCTGCCGTGCCGGAATTGCCCATATCCAGCACATCTTGCGGCTCGATCAGCCCGCCGATGCCGCGGCCAGCCACTGTCCACACAGCACCTTCCTGCCGGATATCGGCGCCCAGCGCCCGCATGGCGGCGGCGGTGCGCAGCACGTCTTCGCCCTGCAACAGGCCGGTGATCGTCGTCTCGCCCACGGCAAGGGCTCCGAACATCAGCGCGCGATGGCTGATGGATTTGTCGCCCGGAATGGCGAGCGACGAATCGATCGCGGTGGCCAAAGGGGCAGCGGGGCGGGCCGAGCGCATCGGCCGGGAGGTCGTATCATGCATGTCGGCTGACTAGCATGCACAACTCTTGTTTGACAGGTGGGCTTATCAATGGCATGCGGCGCAACCTTGCGGCGGGGCGAGCAGCCCGGCCCATCTCCAATTGAGGCCCTGATGGCGAAGCCAGAACTTGGCACCAAGCGCATCTGCGTGGCGTGCAATACAAAATTCTACGACCTGTGCAAAACCCCGGCGGTCTGCCCGAAATGCTCAACCGAGCAACCGGCAGAACAGCCCCGCATGCGCCGCGCCGGCGGCAATGTGATGGACGACAAGCGGCGGGCGAAAGTCCTGCCGGTGCCAGGCATCGAGGATGTCGATGTCGTCGCCGATGCGGACGAGGTTGAAGAGGATGTGCTCGAAGACACCTCCGACCTCGAAGACGGCGATGACGGCATCTCGGAAGTCGAGGTTGAAGTCGAATCGAACGACGAAGAGCGCTGATCTTCGTCTGACGTGACTGTCGTAGGGCGGGAGAGTGTAGCGTTATCGACCATTTTGCGCCGCGTGCGCAGGTGGAAGATGGCGCCGCGCACTCCCGCCCGAGCGTTTTGGAGCATGCGATGAGTTCGCCCCGCACACGTGGCTATTTCGGCATCGGCGTTGAGGGGGTTTCCAAATCCGCCAATGTCGGCGCGCTGCTGCGCACCGCCCATGCCTTCGGGGCCGCGTTCTGCTTCACCCTGGGCGCCGGCTTCGATGCACGGGCCGCACGGGCCGCCGATACGTCCGACACTGCTAGCCACGTCCCACTGTGGCGCTACCCGTCATTGGGTGAGATGCAATTGCCGCAGGGTTGCGTGCTGGTGGGCATCGAGATCACCGAGGATGCCGCCGAACTGCCGTCGTTCCGTCATCCGCTGAACGCCGCCTACGTCCTCGGGCCGGAACGCTCCAGCCTGTCACCGGAGTTGCTGGCGCGCTGCAAACACGTGGTCAAAATTCCCACGCGCTTCTCGCTCAACCTCTCCGTCGCCGGTGCCTTGGTGCTGTATGACCGGCTGATCCAGCATGGCCGCTTTGCCGACCGCCCAGTGATGGCGGGCGGTGGTGGGGCGGCACCTGAGCGGGTGGGGCATGGCGATCCGTTCTTCCGCCGCACGCCGCCAGCCTGGATGGCGCGGTCGAATGCGTCAGATGAGAATGAGACCTGACAAGCCGAGCCTTGCTGTTGCACGGCATCGTTCGTATGTGACAGCCATGCGCTTCCTCACCGCCCTGATTGTCCTCACAGGCCTGACGTCTCCGTTGGCCTGGAGCCAGACGAAGACTTCCGCCGCCGTCACCCAGTCGGCCGCCAACGCGGCTGCGCCACAGGTCTTTGGACGTTTTGGCGATTGGCGTGCCGCCACGCATCAAGAGGCGGGTCAGTTGGTCTGCTATGCCTACACCCAGGCGATAAAATCCAATCCCGCTCTGCCCGGTCGCGGTGCCGTGACGCTGACCGTCACGCAGCGCCCGGCAGGCCCGCGTGACGCGGTGGCGGTGACCCCCGGCTTTGCCTATCAGGCCAATGCGGCGGTGGCTGTGAGTGTGGATGGCACGGCGCATGATTTCTACGCCGCCCAACGCTCGGCCTTCGCGCGTGACGGCAAGGCCGCCGTTCAGGGCTTCCTGAAGGGCAAAATTGTGCTGGTGCGCTCGCCGAATGCAAAATCCGGCGTGATATCCGATAGCTTCAGCCTGAAGGGTTTCGCGGCCGCCTATGCCGCCATCAACAAGGCGTGTCCCCAGAAGTGAGCGCACACCTCGTGAACGCATTGCCGCCCATCGCCTCCGTCGCCGATCTGACCGAAGCCGAACGCACCCGCATTCTGGCCAAGACGGCAAAATTCAACCCGCCTGAGCCGACCACCGCCGATGGTCGGCGCGATCTTGTCGGGATGGACCGCGAACAACTGATCGCCGAGATGGTGCGCATTGGCGAAAAGCCGTTTCGCGCCAAGCAATTATGGCATTGGATCTACCATCAGGGTGCCACCGATTTTTCGGCGATGTCCTCCATCGCACGTCCGTTGCAGCAAAAGCTCGCCGAGAATTTCATCGTCGGCCGCCCGAGCGTCGCCACCGAACAGACCAGCACCGATCTCACCCGCAAATGGCTGTTCCGCTTCCGTGACGGGCAGGAAGCCGAGACGGTCTATATTCCCGATCCGGAGGAGGATCGCGGGGCGGTGTGCATTTCCTCGCAGGTCGGCTGCACGCTGTCCTGCCGCTTCTGCCATACCGGCACGCAGACCCTGGTGCGCAATCTGGGCGCTGCCGAGATCGTCGGCCAATTCATGGCGGCGCGCGACTCCTATGGCGAATGGCCCAGCCCGCATGGCGAGACGCCGCGCCTGCTGTCCACCATCGTGCTGATGGGCATGGGCGAGCCGCTGTATAATTACGAAAACATCGCCCGCGCGATGAAGATCGTCATGGATGGCGAGGGCATCGGGCTGTCGCGCCGCCGCATCACATTGTCCACCTCCGGCGTTGTGCCGATGATGGATCGCTGCGGTGAGGAATTGGCGGTTAATCTGGCGGTGTCGCTGCATGCGGTGCGCAATGACCTGCGCGACGAGATTGTGCCGCTCAATCGCAAATATCCTATCGAAGATGTGATCGCCGCCTGCCGCCGCTATCCGGCCGCCTCCAATGCCCGGCGCATTACGTTCGAATACATCATGCTCAAAGGTATCAACGATACGCCCGCAGATGCGAGAGAGCTGATTCGCCTGATTGCCGGTATTCCCGCAAAGGTGAATTTGATTCCGTTCAATCCCTGGCCCGGCAGTCCCTATGAGACGTCGAGTAACAGCGCAATTGATCGCTTCGCGAAAATTGTGATGGAGGCTGGTTTTTCGAGCCCAGTCCGCACGCCGCGCGGGCGAGACATCTTGGCAGCCTGTGGACAACTTCGCACCGAGAGCCGGAAGCTGCGCGACGGGGGTTGACGCCTCGCGCAACGATGCGCGACATCTAGGGAATAGAACGGCCTAACTGCGTGGAAGTGCGGTTTCCGTTTGCCCATCGATTCAGGCGAAATTGAATGCAGGCTGGCAGCTTTTCGCGTCTGTTCCATGCTTCACGAGAGCTGCCGCGCTCGGTGTATCTGCATGGCGTATTGGTCGTTGGTGTGATCGCCATGATCTGGGGCAGCATCTATGTCCATTTAAGGCAGGAACATCAGCAATATCAGGATGCTGCCTTTGCGCAGGTGGACAACATCTCGCGCGGTTTCGGTGAAAGCATCACCCGCACCATCGAAGCCATCGACCAATTCGAGATCATGATCCGCGCGCTCTATCGCAACGATCCCGAGCATTTCGACATCGCCCGGCTGGTGCCAAGCGATCAGGTGGTGAACGAATTTGCGTTGCAGATTTCGATCACGGATCGGACCGGTCGCCTCGTTGGTAGCAATCTTTCGCCACAGAACCGGGTGGATCTGTCGGATCGCGAGCATGTTCATGTGCACATGGTCGATCCGGGCGATTTCCTGTTCATCAGCAAGCCGGTGATGGGCCGGGTTTCAAAGAAGATGTCCATCCAGTTCACCCGTAAGCTCTTCAACCAGAAGGGTGAGTTTGACGGTGTGCTGGTGATTTCGCTGAACCCGGAATACCTCGCCCATTTTTATGATAATCTGAACCTTCGGGACGGCAATCTCACCCTGACCGGCACGACTGACGGGGTTATTCGGGTGCGTGCGCCGTATCGAGCAAATGCAATCGGGCTGGTGGCACCGGAGAATTTGCTCGAACATTGGCGCAGCGGTCTGCCCGGTGAGACCTTCATTTCCAAAAGTGGCGTGGATGGTGAGGAGCGTTTCTTCTCCTATCGCAGGCTGAGCCCGTTCCCGCTGGTGGCGGTGGCTGGTATTGCGGTGTCGGAAGTCTACCGGGCCTATGACAAAGACGTGCAGCGTTACGACATTGTGGGCGTTGTGCTGACGGTGATGGTGCTGATCGTGGGCGTCTTGCTGTTGGGGCAGGGGCGCAGGCTGGCGAAGTCGCAACGTTACCTGTCGGCCACCCTGTCCAATATCGGCCAGGGTGTGGTGATGGTTGATGCCAGTGGCGTGGTGCGCGTGACGAATCGCCGTGCGGGCGAGTTGTTGAGCATGCCGTCAGATTTTCTGCGCG
This sequence comes from Acetobacteraceae bacterium, assembly GCA_031291725.1. GTDB lineage: Bacteria > Pseudomonadota > Alphaproteobacteria > Acetobacterales > Acetobacteraceae > CAIQQQ01. The sequence goes on along the minus strand of JARLIM010000022.1, from coordinate 65,500 downwards.
AAGGCGTGGCTTTCAGCGATGTGTTGAAATACCAGCTTGCCCAGGGTGAGTTCGTCGAGCTGGCCGATGGCGGGCAGGATATTGCCGAGTTGGCGCGGCGCGGCGGGTTTGGTCCATCGCATTACGAGCGCGCGCGCCGCAACGGCATGGTGCTCGATGTGCGCACCCAAATGCTCGACGATGGCAGTGCCGTGCGCACCTATGCCGACATCACCCATCGCAAACGCAATGAGAAGGCGCTTGCCGCCGCGCGCGATGCGGCCGAGGCGGCACGGCGGGCGCAGTCCGACTTCCTTGCGGTGATGAGTCACGAGATTCGCACGCCGATGAACGGGGTGATCGGCATGGCCGGGCTGTTGCTCGACTCCGACCTCTCCCCCACCCAGCGCCGCTTCGCCTCCACGTTGCGTGAGGCGGCCGGCAGCCTGATGCAGATCATCAACGACATTCTCGATTTCTCGAAGCTCGAAGCGAGCCGGATGGAGTTTGAGAGCGTGCCGCTGGATCTGTCGGCGGTGATCGGCAGCGTGGTCGATCTGATGAATGTGCGCGCGCAGGAGAAGCAGCTTTGGATGCGCACGCAGATTTCACCCGGCACGCCGCAACGCCTGATCGGCGATCCAGGGCGTCTGCGTCAGGTGCTGCTTAATCTGGTGGGCAATGCGCTGAAATTCACCGTCGAAGGCGGTGTGACGATCGAGGTTGATGGCCAGGACAGCGGAGACGGCACGGCCCTGACCCGCCTGATTGTGCGCGACACCGGCATTGGCATTCCGCAAGAGGCGCAGGCGCATCTGTTCGAGCAGTTCTTTCAGGTCGATGCGTCCTCCTCGCGCGGCTTCGGCGGCACTGGGCTGGGGCTTGCGATCTGTCAGCGGCTGGCGGACAGGATGGGCGGACGGATTTCAGTCGAGTCCTCGCCCGGCATCGGCTCGGCCTTCATTCTGGAAGTGCCGTTGGGCATCGATCCAGACGCGTCGGCTCCGCTGCCGCAGGATGACGAAGATCTGAGCCACGTGCCGAGCAACCGGCCGAAACGCCGACTGCGTATTCTGTTGGCTGAGGACAACCTCACCAACCGCATGGTGGCGGTCACCAGGCTTGAAATGTATGGCCACCGGGTGGATCAGGTTGCCAGCGGCGTCGAGGCGCTGCAGATGGTGCAAGCGGTGCCGTATGACTTGCTGTTGCTCGATGTGATGATGCCGGAGATGGACGGGCTGGAATGCACGCGGCGGATTCGCCTCTTGCCCGGTGCGGAACGCAATATTCCGATTGTGGCGATGACGGCCAACGTCTTCAGCCATCACCGTGAGGCCTGCCGTGCGGCGGGCATGGACGATTTCCTCGGCAAGCCCTTCACCCCCGCCCAGTTGATCCGGGTGATCGACCGCGCTTTGGCAGGCACGTTGCGCCAGGGGGGGGAGCCGGGTGCGCCGCGTGTGGAAGAGGATTGCGCGGCCTTTGGCCGTCTGGCGGGGGAGATTGGCGCGGAGGATGCGGCCGACGTGTTGCGCGCCTTTACCGACGAATCGCGTGAGCGACTGCGGCATATGCGCATTCTCGCCGTGGCACAGGAAAGCGCCGAACTGGCCAACGAGGCCCAGGCATTGCTTGACGCCGCGGGAACGCTCGGCCTGAGCGGTCTGGCCAGCATGGCCGCTGCCATCCAACGGGACCCTATGCACGAGACGGTTGTTGCCCGTGTGGCAGCGCTGGCGACGGCCTTGGAGGAGACGTTGAGCGGGATTAAGCTGTAACGACGCAAGGCTTACTGAACGAGGGCGAAACCCCCATCCTCGTCACCTCCCCGTCATGGCCCCCCGTCATGGCGCGCGCCTTGCCGCCATCCACCGCGATGCAGCCAAACCCCGCGATATTGACGGTTGGGGTGGTCCCATTTCACCCCCCGATCATCTGGGTCCAGAACAAAAAAGCCGACGGAAGGACTCCCCTCCGTCGGCTTTTGTTGATGCGTTCTGTGGCGAATTACCGCCCGGTCAAAATCCGCTCGACCAACTGCTTCACCGTGGGGATGAAGCTGTTCGAATAGAACGGGTCCGAGCCGAAACGGTAAGCGTTGTGGCCGCTGAACAGCAGGTTGGTTTCCAGCGCGTCCAGATCGGTATCGCCGGCATGGCTGATGTCCTGCAACGTCTTCTGAATGCAGAAGCTGCGCGGATCGGCCTTCTTACCGTTGGTGAATTCCGGCTCGTGCTGCGACCAGTTGGAGAACCGGCAGGTGCTTAGGCAGCCCATGCAATCCACCTGATCCTTCAGGATCTCGCGGGCATTGTCTGGGGTGACGAAGATCAGCGTGTTGTCCGGCGTGCGCAGTGCATCGGTGAAGCCCTGAGCTTCCCAGCCGCGCACATGCTCCAGATCAGACGGCACCAGCCACACCAGACGGCGACGCGGGCCCACGCCGTATTCGGCGGTGTGCTCACCCACCGGCTCGGTGGAGAACGCCACCTGACGCTCCGAGCGTGCGCGCAAATCCTTGATGAAGTTGTTGTTGACGGCCGAGGAATAGAAGCCGGTCGGGCTGAAGCGGTTGAGGAACACATCCCCCGGCTTCAGTTGCAACAAGCGCTGCTTCCAGGCGCTGCTGATCGGGCTTTCCTGGGTCAGCAGCGGACGGGTGCCGAATTGGAAGGCGATCGGGCCGAGTTCCGGGTTGTCGATCCAGTTCTCCCATTCCTCCAGCCACCACACGCCACCGGCCATGATGATCGGGGTCTCGCCCAGGCCGAAGCTGCGCATCAATTGCCGTAGGGCCAACACGCGCGGGTATGGATCTTCCGGCTTCTGCGGGTCTTCGCTGTTGGACAGACCGTTATGGCCACCGGCCAACCACGGGTCTTCATAGACCACGCCGCCGAGCAGATCGCCGGCCTTGCTGTATGCGCGCTTCCACAGCGCCCCGAAGGCGCGGGCGGAGGAGATGATCGGATAGTAATGGACGTTGAATTTCTGCGCGATGTCCGACAGCCGATAGGGCATGCCAGCGCCGCAGGTGATGCCATGGATCAGGCCTTTGGCTTCTTCGAGAATGCCATTGATCACCCGTTCCGCACCGCCCATTTCCCACAGGATGTTGACGTGGATGCGCCCCTTGCCGCCGGAAATGTCATGTGCACGACGGGCCTGGGCAATGCCGCCGCGAATGCCGAAATCGACGAGTTCTTCATGGCGCTCGCGACGGGTCTTGCCACGATAGACCTGGCGCACAATGTCGCCGTTCCGATCGTAGTAATCCGCGTTCACCGCGCTCACCGTGCCGGCACCGCCTGAGGCCGCCCAATGGCCAGCCGTGGCACCCGTGGAGACCGAGACGCCCTTGCCGCCCTCAACCAGTGGCAATACGTCCACGCCCCCCATGCGGATCGCGTTGATCGGCTTCATCCCAGGCTTCCTTGTCCCGTGTGCCTCGGTATTGGGTGCGATGTGTCAGGAGGCACGATCCAGACGCATTCTGTAACAGAGTGTTGTCGCTCTATCGCGATTTGCAAGCCGCGCCAACATAGCATTCGGCGCTCCCCCCATGCGGAAGGAGCGCCAACGCCAGCTTTTAGCCTTCGCCGCGGTCGCGGGAGCCGCCCTTCGGGCCAACCTGGTCGGAAATATCCGCCCCGGTTTCCTGGTCAACCACGCGCATCGACAGCTTCACCTTGCCGCGATCGTCGAACCCGATGACCTTGACCTTCACGGCATCGCCCTGATTGACGACATCGGTGGTCTTGTTCACGCGGCCCTGGGTGAGCTCGCTGATGTGAACGAGGCCGTCCTTGGCGCCAAGGAAGTTGACGAACGCGCCGAAATCGGCGGTTTTGACGACCTTGCCATTGTAGATCACGCCGATTTCCGGCTCGGCAATGATGCCCGTGATCCAGTTGATCTCAGCCTGTGCCTTGGCATCGTCGGCAGCGGCGATCTTGACCGTGCCGTCGTCTTCGATGTCGATCTTGGCGCCGGTGTTTTCCACGATCTCACGGATGACCTTGCCGCCGGTGCCGATGATGTCGCGGATCTTTTCCTTCGGCACGTTGATCACGGTGATCTTCGGCGCGGTGGCGGCAACGCCCTCACGGCCGGAGGTCAGCGCGCGGGCCATTTCGCCGAGGATGTGCAAGCGGCCATCCTTGGCCTGACCCAACGCCACTTTCATGATTTCCGGCGTGATGGAGGTGATCTTGATGTCCATCTGCAGCGAGGTGATACCCAGCTCGGTGCCGGCCACCTTGAAGTCCATGTCACCGAGGTGATCTTCGTCACCCAGAATGTCGGACAGCACGGCGAAGCCACGGTCTTCCTTGATCAGGCCCATGGCGATACCCGCCACCGGACGCACCAGCGGCACGCCGGCATCCATCAGCGACAGCGAGGTGCCGCACACGGTTGCCATCGACGAGGAGCCGTTGGACTCGGTGATCTCAGAGACCACGCGCAGGGTGTATGGGAACTTGTCCTTGGCCGGCAGCAGCGGGTGAATGGCGCGCCATGCCAGCTTGCCATGACCGATTTCACGACGGCCCGGCGAACCCATGCGGCCAGCTTCGCCCACCGAGTACGGAGGGAAGTTGTAATGCAGCATGAAATGCTCGCGATATTCGCCTTCCAGCGCGTCGATCACCTGCTCGTCCTGCGCGGTGCCGAGGGTTGCCACGCACAGCGCCTGGGTCTCGCCACGGGTGAACAGCGCGGAGCCATGCGCACGCGGCAGCACGCCCACTTCGGCGATGATCTGACGCACGGTCTTGGTGTCGCGACCATCGATGCGCAGGCCGGTGTCGAGGATCGCGTTGCGGACGATGTCGGCTTCGAGTTCCTTGAACAGACCCTTCGCCTTGTCGGCGTCCAGACCCTCGGCGGTCAGGGCGGCAGCGGCGGCCTTCTTGGCAGCGCCCACCTTCTCCTGACGCAGCTGCTTCTTGGTCTCGGTGTAGGCAGCGGCCAGATCGGCGCGGGCGAGGGCATCGACGCGGGCGGCGAGCGTCTTCTCGGAGTCCGGCGTCTCCGGCAGCGGCCACGGATCCTTGGCGGCCAGTTCGGCGAGGCTGATGATCAGGTCGATCACCTGCTGGAAGGCGGTATGGCCGAAGGTGACGGCGCCGAGCATCTCGTCTTCGGTCAGTTCCTGCGCCTCGGACTCGATCATCAGCACGCCTTCAGCGGTGCCGGCAACGACGAGGTCGAGCTTGCTCTGCTTGAGCTGTTCCGGGATCGGGTTGAGCACATAAGCGCCATCGATGAAGCCCACGCGCGCTGCGGCCACCGGGCCGAAGAACGGAATGCCGGACAGCGTGAGAGCGGCCGAGCAGCCGATCATCGACACCACATCCGGATCGTTCTCCAGATCATGGCTGAGCACGGTGGCCACAACCTGCACTTCATTGCGGAAGCCATGCGGGAACAGCGGACGGATCGGGCGGTCGATCAGGCGGCTGGTCAGCACTTCCTTCTCGGTCGGGCGACCTTCACGCTTGAAGAAGCCACCCGGAATCTTGCCGGCGGCGAACGCCTTTTCCTGGTAGTTCACGGTCAGCGGGAAGAAATCCTGACCCGGCTTGGGGGTGCGCACACCCACGGCGGTGCAGAGCACCACGGTCTCACCATAGGTGACGAGCACCGCACCATCGGCCTGACGGGCAACCTTGCCGGTCTCCAGGACGAGCTTGCGGCCGCCCCAGTCGAGTTCCTTGCGGAAATAATTGAACATGCTGTGTCCTTATACATCTTGAGCGATGCGGGACGGAACACGACAGAATCGGGTGACCTTGCGGGAAGATCGGGCGGCGACTCGGGCCACGCGGGTGGGCGACCGCTTGAACGGCCACAGCCACGTTGCCGGAGGCGCCGTCTTGGCTCCGCTTGGGGCCACAGCGTCTGGCGTTCTTCCGCCGCGCTCGCGACAGAGGAGAGCTACCGCTTTCGCGGCGTATGCCCCGGAGACACCATGCCTCCGGGGCGAACGGTCAGCGACGCAGCGACAGGCGCTCGATCAGCGAGCGATAGCGGGCGTCGTTCTTACGCTTCAGATAGTCGAGCAGACGGCGGCGGCGACCCACCAGCATCAGCAAACCGCGACGCGAATGGAAATCCTTCGCGTGGGTTTTCAGATGCTCGGTGAGCGTATTGATGCGTTCGGTGAGCAGAGCCACCTGAACTTCCGGGCTGCCGGTATCGGACGGGGTGGTGGCGTAGTCAGTCATCAGCGCAGATTTGCGCTCGGCGGGGATCGACATCGTCGTACTCCTGTTCGTGAAAGGTGAGCGCGCGGGCTACAGCAGCCGTTCGGGTTTCAGCAGGCCATCTTCAAACCTGCACAGCCCGATCACGCGGCTCCCCGCCATCGCGCGGGCCAATCCGCCATCGGGATTGGCTGCCGGTGGAATGCGCCCCATCAGATCAACCAGGCTGATGGCCTGGCCGTGCTGGAGGGCTAAGATCTCTGCAGCTGTCATGGCCAGAGCCGGGATGTCGGCCAGCGCGGTCACGACCGGAAGCAGATGATCCGGGGAAGCCGGCTGCATATCCTCCCCAGGGGCCAATTTGTCCAGAGGAATCGCCCCCTGTTCCAGGAATGGCCCCACGCGCAGGCGACGTAGCACGGCAATATGTCCCACGCTGCCACAGGCGGCGGCGATGTCGCGGGCAAGGCTGCGCATATACACACCCTTGCCGGATTGCACTTCAAATTCGGCGCTGTCCGCATCGGGGCGGCCGATCAGTTCGAAGCGATCCACGCGGGCCGGACGCGGCTGCATCTCGGGCGCACGGCCTTCGCGGGCCATGTCATAGGCGCGCTCACCGGCAATCTTGATCGCCGAATAGATTGGCGGGATTTGCATGATGTCGCCGATAAAGGCGGGCAGGGCGGCGCGGATCTGCTCATCCGTCGGGCGGACATCCGACGTGGCGATCACCTGACCCTCGGCGTCATCGGTGTCGCGTTGCTCGCCGAATTTGAGGGTGAAATGGTAGATTTTGGTGCCGTCCATCACGTAAGGCACGGTTTTGGTCGCCGCGCCGAAGGCAATCGGCAGCACGCCGGTGGCCAGCGGGTCGAGCGTGCCGCCATGGCCGGCCTTCTGCGCGTCGAAATAGCGACGCACGCGATTGACGACATCGGTGGAGGTCAAGCCTTGCGGCTTGTCAACGATCAGCCAGCCGTCCAGCGGCCGGCCTTTGGGTTTGCGGTGACGCATGATTTTTAGGCGATTTTCCGTAGTTGGTTGAAGTTTTTAGCCTGAAGCCCATTCCAAAGGCAGGCGGTGACGAGCAGGCTGTCGCAGGAAAGCACGGTCAAACCTTGTGGTTCGAGGTTCATCAAACCTGCATCGGTCAGTCCGAGATAAGAAAATTCATTGCTCTGGACAATTTCGCTTCCAGGCACGTGATGCTCATCCACCAATTCGGCATTGGTCACCAATTCCGCGAATTTCAGAAAATAGTCCTGGTTGAACGGATTTCCCGGCTTGCCAAGAAGATTGGATGTCTCGGTCAGAATATGCGGCGTCACTACCAAACGGTCTGCCTTTTTCACAATGCTTGCAAGCAGGTGGTAGTCGGAAGCGCTGAACAGCGCCAGCCGTTTATGGCCAGAAACCCAGGATGGTTCGACGCCGCCAACAATGAACAGGATCAATAGGTTGGTGTCGAGAAGAAGCCGCCTCGGCTTCAATGCAGTCCCTCACGAACCTTCACCGAAAGGACTTCCTTATTGTCATCGGCAATTGTGATGACCTTGTAGGTGCGCTGGGCTGCACGAACGAAAGATGCCAAAGCGCCATCGGATCCCGGGTCACTGCGCCGCTGAAAACTGAGTGTCACCTGCCAAGTGCCTTTGTCCTGATCTCGCTCGACTTCTTCGAGCAAGGGGTCATAGGCACCGTCTTCAGCAAACAATTCTGCTGCGAAGAGTTTTGCGACTTTCACCGCTTCCTTGACATCCATCACAGGCTCTCCCCTGTCTCCGGCTCTTTCGGTGCCCCAAGGTCCCGCGCCACTTCCGGCTGGCGCAGCATCTGATCGACATGCATCGCATAATCTATGCTGGTATCGGCCTGAAACGACAGATCCGGGGCAACACGTAGCCGCAGCTCCTTCGCCACGCAGGTGCGCAGATACGGTGCGGCGCGGCGTAAAGCCGGGAGTTTTTCGGCGATGTCAGACCGCCCCAGCCGGGTGACGAAGGCTGTTGCGCGTTTGAGATCCGGGCCGATGCGCACTTCCGTCACCGTCACCAGCACACCGGCCAGTTCGGGATCGCGGATGTCGCCGCGCTTGAAGACGGCGGACAGCACGTGGCGGATTTCTTCCGCCACGCGCAATTGCCGCTGCGAGGGTGCCTTGGCCTGATTGGCGGCAGTCGCCTTGGTCAACCTGGCACCATCTCGACTTCGAAGCACTCAACCACGTCGCCGATGCGCAGATCCTGATAGTTCGCAAACGACAGGCCGCACTCATAGCCACGCGCCACTTCTTTGACGTCATCCTTGAAGCGCTTGAGCTGCGTCAGCTCGCCATTGTGGATCACCACACCGTCGCGCAGCAGACGCACGCCGCAGCCGCGCTTGACCACGCCTTCGGTGATCATACACCCGGCAACCTTGCCGGTCTTGGTGATGTCGAACACCTGACGGATTTCAGCATAGCCAAGGAACTTCTCGCGTGCCTTCGGTGCAACCTTGCCGCGAACCAGTTGTTCGACGTCATCGGCCACATCGTAGATGATCGAGTAGTATCGAATGTCCACACCATCACGGGTCGCCATGTCACGCGCCTGCGTGGTCGCACGCACGTTGAAGGCGATGATGACGGCATTGGAGGCCTTGGCGAGCTGAATATCGCTCTCGGTGATCTGGCCCACGGTGGAGTTCAGCACCCGCACGCGCACTTCTTCATGCGCCAGCTTGAGCACGGTGGCCTGCAGCGCCTCGGCACTGCCCTGCACATCGGCCTTGATCAGCACGGCCACTTCTTTCTGCACGCCAGCCTGAATGCGGGCGAGCATCTCGTCGAGCGTGCCACGGGCGGCGGTCATCACACCGGCGTTCTTGTCGCGGATACGGCGTTGACGCAATTCGCTGATCTCGCGGGCGCGGCTTTCGTTTTCCACCACCACGAACGGCTCGCCGGCCACCGGCACACCGGCCAGACCGAGGATTTCCAGAGGCGTGGACGGACCCGCCTCTTTCATCTGACGGCCCTTGTCGTCGAGCATCGCACGGACGCGGCCGAATTCGGCACCGGCCACCACGATATCGCCCTGCTTGAGCGTGCCCTTCTGCACCAGCACCGTCGCCACCGGGCCGCGGCCACGGTCGAGGCGGCTTTCCACCACCGTGCCTTCGGCAAGCCGGTTCGGATTGGCGCGCAGATCGAGGATTTCGGCTTGCAGCGCGATGGCTTCGGCCAGCTTGTCCAGGCCGAGCTTCTGCTTGGCCGAGACCTGCACATCCTGCGTGTCGCCGCCGAGATCTTCGACAACAATGTCGTAGCTGAGCAGTTCTTCGCGAACCTTCTGCACGTTGGCGCCGGGTTTATCGATCTTGTTGATGGCAACAATGATCGGCACATCCGCCGCCTTGGCGTGCTTGATGGCTTCAATGGTCTGCGGCATCACGCCGTCATCGGCCGCCACCACAAGGATGACGATATCGGTGACGGAGGCACCGCGCGAGCGCATGGCGGTGAAGGCTTCATGGCCCGGCGTGTCGATGAAGGTGATCTTCTCGCCACCCGGCATCGTCACCTGATAGGCACCGATATGCTGGGTGATGCCACCGGCTTCGCCTGCCGCCACGTCTGCCTTGCGCAGCGCGTCGAGCAGCGAGGTCTTGCCGTGATCGACATGGCCCATGATGGTGACGACCGGCGGACGCGCGATCATGTCGGTGTCGATGTCCACGACACCCTCAAGGCCCACTTCCACATCGTCTTCCGAGACGCGCTTCACCTTGTGGCCGAATTCCTGCACCACCAACTCGGCGGTGTCGGCGTCGAGCGACTGGGTGATGGTGGACATCACGCCCATCTTCATCAGCGCCTTGATGACGTCCGACGCGCGGGCGGCCATACGGTTGGCCAGTTCCTGCACGGTGATCGCATCGGGCAGCACAACCTCGCGCACCACCTTCACCTGATCGGCGCGCAGACGGTCGAGATCGGCCTGACGGCGCTCACGCTCACGCTGACGACGCACGGAGGCGAGGCTGCGCACGCGGTCGTCCTCGCCTTCAATGGCGGCGCGCACGTCAATGCGACCCGGACGACGACGGTCATCGGTGGCGGCCTTCTTGGCAGGCGGGGCGACCGGTTTGCGCGCGGCAGGGCCGGGCGTGCCGGGACGGCGACGGCTGTCGTCGTCTTCTGCACCCGCCGGACGAAGACGCAATGTGTCGGCGGCAGCGGCAGTGCCAGCCGGGCGCGGGGCACCCGGACGCGCTGCACCCTGTTGCGGCTGACCACCTGCCGGACGCTGACCCTGTTGCGGTGCGGTTGAACGGGCGGCGGGCTGAACCTGCTGCTGTGCGACCGGGGCAGGGGCGGCGGCGGCCACGACAGAGGCGGATACGGACTCGGACGGAGCGGTTGGCTCCGGCTCCGGCGTGCCCGCGGCCAGTCGCTCGGCCTCAAGCCGCTTTTGCAGCTCGGCTTCCTCGGCGGCGCGCTTGGCTTCCTCCTCGGCTGCCTTGGCGGCGGCTTCCTCACGCTTGCGTGCCTCTTCGGCGGCTGAGAGGATGGAGATCTTCTCTTGCTCGCGACGCTCCGCTTCACGGCGGGCATTTTCGCGGGCCTGTTCGGCGAGCACGCGCTGGCGGATGGCCAGTTCGGCAGCCGTCAGCGGGCGACCACCGGGCTGACCTGGACGGGTCGAGCCGGTTTGCTGGGGACGTGGCTGGTGTTGCTGCGCCTGAGCCGAAGGCTGAGCCGGAGCCGGTGCCGGAGCAGCCGTCTGGGGCTGTGCGGGCTTGGCGGCCGGGGCACCTGTGGCGGGCGCAGGGGGCACCGCACTGGGGGTGGCCGTGGTTGGTGTTGCAGGGCGCGTGGTGGTGCCCGGAACCGGAGCGCGGGTCTTGCGCACCTCCACCTGCACCACTTTGGATCGGCCGTGGCTGAAACTCTGGCGTACTGAGCCAGCATCCACTGTCCGACCGACTTCCGCTCGGCTTGCGGGCCGCAGTGAAAGCCGGCCTTTGGCCGCATCCTGATCGTTGCCGTCGCTCATCTAATCGCCTGTCTCGTCTCGTTCAACTTCTGCCGAGGGCTGCGCGTTCGCACTTGCTCGGCCAATTCACCGGACAGACCCGCCAACCGGCTTGCCTCATCCGCCAACTTCTCGGCCAACCGGCCTTTCGTCACCACCACGTGCACAACGTGATCGCGACCGAAAATCGCACCGAGTGTTGCCGCATCAAGCGGTTGCACCACGGGTATATGCGCCGCATGTCCACCCAGGAAACGCGCTATTTCCTCGGGGCTGCCGTCACGCGCCTCAATTGCCATGCCTGCCCGGCCTGACACCAACATCTCGCGCGCCTTTTGGAAGCCGCACACCGCCTGCCCAGCGCGACGGGCAAGACCGAGAAGCTCACCGACACGTCGTGCAAGGGCTTCCTGCAAAACGGTGGAGAGTTCGGGGGGCACGTTGACCTGGCCGCGCGCGGCTTTCGCAAACGCGCCTCGACTGCACGCGGCTTGTAACACATCCCGCCGCGCACTCAACCAAATTCCCCGTCCGGGCAGGCGTGCAGCCAGATCCGGCACCACAATTCGGTCCGGGCTGACGACAAAGCGGATCATCCGCTCTTTCGCCAGCCGTTCGCGCGTCACCGCACAGCGACGCAGCGGGCCGGTTTCGGGCTGGTCGTCCTCGGCATCGTCATCCGGTGCCGAGTCGACAGGCAGGGTGGGGTGCTCAGGCGTTGTCAGCCTCCGCTTCCCCAGCGTTCTCACCACCTTCTTCACCGTCGAACCAATGCGAACGGGCGGCCATGATCACCGCATTGGCGGTTTCTTCGTCCATGTTCGTTTCGCCGACGATTTCGATCAGTTCGTCCGACGCCAGATCGGCCAGATCGTCGAGTGTCTTCACACCCTTTTCACCGAGTGCGACCAGCATGGCGGGCGTGAAGTTCTCGAACGCCGCCACATCGTCGGACACGCCGAGAGTGACGCGCTGATCGTTCAGTTCGTTGTCGCGTTTGACCAGGGCGGACTCGGCGCGGCGGATGAGTTCCTCGGCGATGGCTTCGTCGAAGCCTTCGATGTCGGCCAACTCGTCCTGCGCGACGAAAGCGAGTTCCTCGATGGTGTTGAAGCCCTCCGTGACCAGCAGGCCAGCGATGACGTCATCGACATCGAGCGCCTCGACGAACAGGCCGGTGCGGCGGCGGAATTCTTCCTGGCGACGCTCGGATTCTTCAGCCTCGGTGAGGATATCGATGTCCCAACGCGTCAACTGGCTGGCCAGTCGCACGTTTTGACCACGGCGACCGATGGCAAGGCTGAGCTGATCGTCCGGCACCACCACTTCGACGCGGCCGGCGTCTTCGTCCATCACCACCTTGGTGACTTCAGCAGGTGCCAGGGCGTTGACGACGAAGGTCGCGGCCTGCGGGGACCACGGAATGATGTCGATCTTCTCGCCCTGAAGCTCGGCCACCACGGCCTGCACGCGCGAGCCGCGCATACCGACGCAGGCACCGACCGGGTCGATGGATTGATCGCGCGAGATCACCGCCATCTTGGCGCGCGAGCCCGGATCGCGGCTGACCGCCTTGATCTCGATGATGCCGTCATAGATTTCCGGCACTTCCTGCGCGAACAGCTTCGCCAGGAAGCCGGGATGCGTGCGGGAGAGGAACACCTGCGGGCCGCGCGGTTCGTCGCGCACGTCATAGATATAGGCACGCACGCGGTCGCCGTTGCGGAAATTCTCGCGCGGGATCAACTCATCGCGACGCAGCAACGCCTCGGTGCGGCCGACTTCGATCATCAGGTTGCCGTATTCGGTGCGCTTGACGACACCGTTGATGACCTCGCCCACGCGATCCTTGAACTCGTCGTACTGCTTCTTGCGCTCATATTCGCGCACGCGCTGTACGATCACCTGCTTGGCGGTCTGGGCGGCGATACGGCCGAAATCGATCGGCGGCAGCGGATCGACGATGTAGCCGCCATCTTCGATTTCAGGCTGGAATTTGCGCGCGATGTGCAGCGGAATTTGCGTCTCTTCGTTCTCGACGACCGAGACGGCCTGGGTCCAACGCGACAGGCGCACATCGCCGTTCTTGCGGTCGATGGTGGCGCGGATGTCCTTCTCGTGACCGTATTTGGCGCGGCCAGCCTTCTGGATGGCCTGCTCCATGGCTTCGAGAACTTCGTCGCGATCAATCGATTTCTCGCGCGCGACAGCGTCGGCAACGAGGAGGAGTTCGGGGCGGGAGACGGAAGTGTCCATGATACGCCTTCAATGCGCTTTAGGTGTGGATTGCGGCGCACTCGCCGCGATCAGTTCGTCAGTCAACACAAGTTTGGCGCGACGGATATCGGCCATGGGAACGGTGAATTCGCCCTTGTCATCACGCAGCACCACCTGTTCGGCGGTGGCTGACATGATCACCGCGCTGCAACGGCGGCGACCATCGACGGGCAGGGCCAGTTCGACTCGGGCGATATGCCCCACGAACCGCACCCAATCCTTCAGGCGGGTGAGCGGGCGGTCAATGCCGGCCGAGCTGACTTCGAGCGTCCAGCGACCGGGAATCGGGTCGTTGACGTCCAGCACCGCACCGACGGCGCGGGAGATGATTTCGCAATCCTCAATGACGATCATCGAACCGTCTGCACGGTCGGCCATGATCTGCACGGTTGGGCGTTCACGGCCCAGCACGGAGATGCGAACAATCTCATAGCCGAGATCGGTCAGTGACGGCTCGATGGTCGCCTGAATTCGAGCCTCAAGCCCAATCTGGGCCGGGGCCGCAATGTCGTTTTCGTTGTCGCTGCTCATGACCAAAACAAAAAAGGCGGCCCGCGAAGGCCACCCCCCAAACCGCCGGAGAATGATGATGCGCCGTCGATAATCTTAATTGTCAGGGAGTGCAAGCATTTCCAACGCGGTCTATAACCCCACGCCATGAGCGAGACACACATCTGCCTGCCCGAGCTTTGCATCGTTGTTCCGGTGCTGAACGAACGCGACAATATCGCGCCGCTTGTTGCCGCCGTGCGGCAGGCGATGGGCGAGGTGGCGTGGGAGATCGTGTTCGTCGATGACAATAGCCGCGACGGCACGCGCGAGGCCATTCGTGCGGTGGCGGCCGATGAGCCGCGCGTGCGGATGATCCATCGCGTCGGCAGGCGGGGATTGGCCTCGGCGTTCATTGAGGGGGCGCATGCCAGTTTCGCGCCCAATATCGCTGCCATGGATGGCGACATGCAGCATGACGAGAGCCGTCTGCCGCTGATGCTGCAAGCCCTGCGCGACGGCGCCGATCTCGCCATCGGCAGCCGCTACGTGCCCGGTGGCGGGGTGGGGGATTGGGACAAGACTCGCGCCGGGATGTCCGATCTGGCGACCAAGCTCGGCCAGAAAGTGCTCAAGACGCATGTCGCCGATCCGATGAGCGGCTTCTTCATGCTCAAGCGCGAGGTGTTCGACCGTGCCATGCCGGGGCTGTCGGCGATTGGGTTCAAGATCCTGCTCGACATCATCGCCTCCCTGCCCACGCCACCGCGCATTGTGGAAATTCCGTTCCAGTTTCGCACGCGGGTGGCGGGCGAGAGCAAGCTCGATGCGGGGGTGATGCGCGACTTCGCGCTGCTGCTGGTCGATAAAATGGTCGGCCATGTCGTGCCGGTGCGCTTTGTGCTGTTCGCGGCCGTGGGCTCGGTGGGCATTGTGCTGCATATGTTGGTGCTTCTGCTGGCGCTCAAGGCCGCGGGTTGGTCATTCGATCAGGCGCAGGCGATGGCGACGGCGGTGGCGATTTTGGGCAATTTCGGGCTCAACAATCACGTCACCTTTGGCGATAAACGGCTGAAGGGGCTGCGGATGTGGCGCGGCTTGGCGCTGTTTGCGGCGATTTCGGCGGTGGGGGCGGCGGGCAATTTGTCGGTGGCGGCGTTCATGTTCGGCCCGCAGATGACGAATTGGTTCCTCGCCGGTTTTGTCGGTGCCGCGATGAGCCTTGTGTGGAATTACGCGGTCAGTTCGGCCTTCGTCTGGAGACGGTAAATGCATCTCGCCCTCACCCGTGCCGCCAAATTCTGTGACCGGTTCGGCTTGAGGGTGCCGATTTTGCTCGCTCCCATGGCCGGCGCCTGCCCGCCGTCGCTGTCGATCGAGGTGGCCAAGGCGGGGGGATTGGGGGCGTGCGGCGGCTTGCTGATGCAGCCCGATGCGATCCGTATGTGGGCGCAGGAAGTGCGCGCCGGCAGCAATGGGGCGTTTCAGCTCAATCTGTGGATTCCCGACCCGCCGCCGCTGCGTGATGCCGAGAACGAGGCGAAGCTGCGGGAATTTCTCGGCAGGCACGGCCCAGCGGTGCCGGAGACTGCCGGTGATGCCACACCGCCGGATTTCGAGGCGCAATGCGAGGCGATGCTGGAATCCGGCCCTGCGATTATTTCCTCCATCATGGGGCTGTATCCGGCAAACTTCGTGCAGCGGATGAAAGCACGCGGCATCGCCTGGTTCGCCATTGCCTCCACTGTCGCTGAAGCGCGGGCTGCGCAAGCGGCGGGGGCGGAGGCGATTATCGCGCAAGGGGCCGAGGCTGGCGGTCATCGTGGCGCGTTCGAGGCGGGCAAGGCAGGCTCACAGGCAGTGGGTTTGTTCGCGCTGCTGCCGGCGATTGTGGACGCGGTGAAGTTGCCGGTGATTGCCACAGGCGGCATCGCAGATTCACGCGGCATCGCGGCGGCGTTGCTGCTGGGGGCCTCGGCGGTGCAGATCGGCACCGGATTTCTGCGCTGCCCGGAGGCGAAGATCGCCCCCGCCTGGGCAGACGCGCTGGCGCACACCGCGCCGGAAGATACCCGACTGACGCGGGCGTTCAGCGGCCGGTTGGGGCGGGCGATTGCCACCGATTACGTCGCCGCCGCCGCCGAAGGGCCGGAGCCTGCCCCCTATCCGGTGCAGCGGGCGCTGACGCAGGCGATGCGCGACGCGGCCAGCAAGGCCGGGGATGTGCAGCACATGCAGGCCTGGGCGGGGCAGTCGGCGGGCTTGGCGCAGGCGATCCCGGCGGGGGAATTGGTGACCAATCTCTGGGATGGCGCCAAGGCCCTGCTCTCATAGGGCCATCTTCGCTATCCCCTCGGATGCGTCTTGCGCCACACGTCCATCAATTGCTGGGTGTCCACCGCCGTATAACGCTGCGTGGTTGAGAGGCTCGCATGGCCGAGCAGATCCTGGATCGCGCGCAGATCCGCGCCGCCCGCCAACAGATGCGTGGCGAAGGAATGGCGCAGTGCGTGCGGGGTGGCGTGGTCTGGCAGGCCATATCGGCCACGAAAGTCGCGCAGCACCTTCTGCGCCACCGCCGCATCCAATCGCTTGCCGCGCTTGCCGAGGAAAAGCGGGGCATCAGGCTCGGTTTGCCAATGCACCGCCAGCCAATCCGCGATGACCGCGCGCACGGTGGGCAGCACCGGCACCATGCGTTCCTTCGCGCCCTTGCCGAGCACGCGCAAGGCGGCGTCGGTGCCCTCACACGGGGCGTCGCGCCGATTGAGCGCCAGGGCCTCACCGATTCGCAGACCGCTGCCATAGAGCAGGGCGAACAGAGCCGTGTCGCGCAGGGCCAGTGAGCCTTCGGATATCTCGTCGATCTCACGGGCCACTTGTGTTGCCTGGTCCGGGCTCAGGGCACGCGGCAGCGGTTTGCTTGTCTTGGGCAGGGTGATGAGGGAGAGCTGCGCATTGTCCACGCCATGCCGCCGCGCGAGGAAGCGGAAGTAGGTGCGCACCGCCGAGACATGCCGCGCCCGCGTCGTCTTGCCACGCCCTTTATTGGCGGCCTCGGCGAGCCATGCGCGGAAATCCGACAGCCGCAAATCGGCCAAATCGGCCAGACTCGGCTCATTGCCAAGATGGCGGCTGAGAAAGCCCAGGAAAAAGCCGACATCGCTGGCATAGCTCTCCACCGTCAACGCGGCGGAGCGGCGTTCGAGGGCGAGCCAGTCGAGAAATTCCAGCCGTGCCGCCTCGGCCAGCATCAACGGCTCACTGCGGCGGCGACCGCGCGGGCGAGAAATAGCCAGCACGCCTGCCCCTGTGCCGGATCGAGCAATGCGGCATCCCGCGCCGCCAGGGCAAGCAGGGCGTCGTGACCGGGGATACGGATCAGCACCTGATGCTGCGCCAATCCCGATGCCTCGCCGTGCAAACATTGCGCCCACGCCTCTGATGCCTCGAAGACGACGCTGCGCGCGCCGAACAAGGTGGCAATGCTGCCCAGGGACAGGCGTCTGGCGGCCAGGATGGGGGCTTCGGCGCAGAGATTGGCGGCGTCGACGGCCAAAAGGCGGGGAAATTCAGTCGCGATGCAGTCAATGGGAAAGCGTGACTCGATCAGCGCCAGCACGGCTTCCTGCACCCGCGCCCAAGCACCGGCCTGCGCCCGCCCGGCGGCCAGCACGCGGTCGGCCTCATCCTGCATCGCTTGGGCATGCGCGCGCTGGGCGGCGAGCATGGCGGCCATATGGTCGGCCAGATCGGCACCGTGCACCCGTGCGGGCGGCAGAAGAACCCGGTAAAGCTCCGGGTTCTCCGCCAAAAACGCAGGGTGTGCGCGCAGAAAGGCGCACACCTGTTCAGCAAAACCCGCCATGTCGCGGGTTGGCTGCATCAGAGAATCGACTGGCCGGTGCCCTGCCAATCCTTCAGGAAGCCAGCCAGGCCCTTGTCGGTCAGCGGGTGGTGATAGAGTTGGCGCAGCACCGCCGGCGGCAGCGTGGCCACATCGGCGCCAATCTTGGCGGCAGCCGTCACGTGGATCGGGTTGCGCACCGAGGCCACCAGCACCTGCGTGGTCAGCGCCGGATAGTTGCCGTAGATCTCGACGATCTCGGCGATCAGCTCCATGCCGTCCTGGCCGATATCGTCGAGGCGGCCGACGAAGGGCGAGATGTAGGTGGCGCCGGCCTTGGCGGCGATCAGCGCCTGGGCGGCGGAGAAGCACAGCGTGACATTGGTCTGCACGCCCTCGTTGGACAGCGACTTGCACGCGCGCAGGCCGTCCGGCGTCAGCGGCAGCTTGATGCAGACATTGCGGGCGATCTTCCGCAGCACGGCGGCTTCGCGCATCATCGTCTCGTACTCGGTGGCGGCGACTTCGGCACTCACCGGCCCATCGACGATGCCGCAGATTTCCGCGATCACTTCGAGGATGTTGCGGCCGGATTTGGCGATCAGGCTGGGGTTGGTGGTCACGCCATCCAGCAGGCCAGAGGCGGCGAGCGACTTGATTTCCGCGGTGTCGGCGGTGTCGACAAAGAATTTCATACTATCGGTCCCACGGTTTGCCCCTGGGATAAGCGGGGCGTCTCTGGCATGCCTATACAGGATGCGTGACAGACTCCGAAAGCAACCCGAACGCGATTCCCTGGACCTTACGGGAGGATCGGCCATGCATGCGCACAGGGGGCGGGTGCCGGTCTTGCTGCCCTATCCGTTTGCGGGCCCGTTCGACTATCGCGTGCCGAACGGGATGGAACTCGCTCCCGGCGACATCGTGCAGGTGCCGCTCAACCGCCGCGAGGTGGTGGGGGTGGTGTGGGATGGTGCGGCGGAGGGAGCTGTGGGCGATCATCGCCTGCGGTCGATCTCGGCCCGCATGGACGTGCCGCCGATGCGCGCGGATCTGCGCCGCCTGATCGACTGGATCGCCGCCTACACACTCTCCGCCCCTGGCGACGTGCTGGCGATGGCCTTGCGGGTGAACGCGATGCAGGAGAGCGCGCCGAAACTTGGTTGGCGCCGCGCTGAGATTCCACCCGACACCACATTGACCAAACAACGCCAAGCCGTGCTCGATGCGCTCGCGCTGGCCGAACCGCTTGGCAGCACCGCACTGGCCGAAGTGGCGGGGGTGTCGGCGGGGGTGGTGCGGGCGATGGCGGATGCGGGCTTGCTGCTGCCTGCCGATCTGGGTGCTGCCGACTCGCCGCGTCCCGATCCCCATCGTCCCGGCCCCTTGCTGTCCCTGGAGCAGTCGGCGGCGGCGCAGGCGTTGCGGGAGAGTGTTGAGAAGCGGCATTTCGATGTGTCGCTGCTCGATGGGGTGACCGGATCGGGCAAGACGGAAGTGTATCACGAGGCGATTGCCGCCTGTCTGCAAGCCGGGCGGCAGGCTTTGGTGCTGTTGCCGGAAATCGCGCTCTCTGCCCAATTCCTCGCCCGTTTCACCACCCGCTTCGGAGCGGCGCCTGCGGTGTGGCACTCCGACCTCAGCCCGGCCACACGGCGCCGCACATGGCGCGAGGTGGCGACAGGTGCGGCGGGGGTGGTAGTGGGCGCGCGCTCAGCGTTGTTCCTGCCTTTCGTTGATCTCGGCCTGATCGTCATCGACGAGGAGCACGAGACCGCCTTCAAGCAGGAAGACGGCGTGATCTACAATGCGCGAGACATGGCCATTGTGCGCGCCCGGCTGTGTCATGCGCCGGTGGTGCTGGCCTCGGCCACGCCGTCGCTGGAGACCTTCTATAATGTCGAGCATGGCCGCTATCGCCATCTCACACTGCCCTCCCGCCACGGCGGCGCCTCACTGCCGGATGTGCATCTGGTCGATTTGCGCGCTGACCCGCCGGCGCGGGGTGAGTTGCTCCCCGGTCCGACCAACGCCGCCGTCCGCGAGACGGTGGAGCGTGGCGAGCAGGCGATGCTGTTCCTCAACCGCCGCGGCTATGCCCCGCTCACGCTGTGCCGCCGCTGCGGTCATCGGGTGCAATGTCCGAACTGCACGGCGTGGCTGGTGGAGCACCGGGCGCGGAAAATCCTCACCTGCCACCATTGCGGCCACGCCGAGCCGATCCCGCCTTGCTGTCCGGAATGCGGCGCCGAATCGAGTCTGACCGCCATCGGCCCCGGTGTGGAGCGGATCGTGGAGGAGGCCGGGCGGCATTTTCCTGAGGCGCGCATTCTGCCGATGGCCTCCGACACGCTCTCCGGCCCGAATGCGGCGGCGGAGGCCGCGGCGCGAATCGAGCGGCGGGAGGTTGATCTGATCGTTGGCACCCAGATCGTCGCCAAAGGCTGGCATTTTCCGCATTTAACGCTGGTCGGCGTGGTCGATGCCGATCTGGGACTCGGCGGCGGCGATTTGCGCGCCGCGGAGCGAACCGTGCAATTGCTGCATCAGGTGGCAGGCCGCGCCGGACGGGCGGAGGCACCGGGGCGCGTGCTCCTGCAAAGTTTCAACCCAGAACATCCCGTCATGCAGGCCTTGCAGGCACAGGATCTTCCGGCCTTCCGCGCACGCGAGGCTGCCGAGCGCAAGCCGGGACACTGGCCGCCATTCGGGAGGTTGGCGGCCCTGATTGTGAGCGCTGAACGTGAGGCGGATGCGGAAGAAGTTGCACAAATCCTCGGGGCGGCGGCTCCGCACGGCGCCGGAATTGTCGTGCTTGGTCCAGCCCCAGCGCCGCTTGCCATCCTGCGCGGCCGCCATCGCCGGCGATTGTTGCTCAAGGTGCGTCGTGACATTGCGGTGCAGAAGCTGCTGCGCTTATGGCTGTCGGCGGTTTCGATACCATCGCAGGTCCGGGTGGAGATCGACGTCGATCCGATGAGTTTTCTGTAATCCGTTCTTGAAAAAGCGCCGCGGAGTGCGTTGCACCGTGCTGTGACGCATGCTAGATGCCCGCCGTCCGTGAAACGTCACGTGATCGACCCGGTCCTGCCTGCGCTTGTGTGGGGGGATGTAGCAAACGGAACCGCACCTTTGGCCACAGGCGGCTCAACAATTTCCAGCGGCGGCGGTCTGACAGATCGGTATGCCGCCGCTCTGTACTCCCTCGCGGAAGACCAGTATCTGCTGGACCACACCGTCGAACAGATGGACGCTCTTGGGCGCCTGATCGACTCCAGCGCAGATCTGCGTCGTCTACTCGGTAGCCCTCTCACCGACGTCAACACCGCCCAGAAGGCGATGAAGGCGATGTTGATCGATCAGGGCTTCACCAAAATCATCACCGATTTCGTGGGTGTGGTGACGGCAAATCGCCGTCTCGCGGCGCTGCGCGCGATTGTCACGGCCTTCGCCGCCCTGGTGGCGATGAAGCGTGGTATCGTGGTCGCTGACGTGACCACCGCCCACCCAATGACGGACGTGCAGGAGCAGCAGCTCCGCGCGCGGTTGATCGAAGCCGGGTACGGCCAGGTCAACATCGCCAAGCATGTCGATGCCTCGATCCTGGGCGGACTGATCGTGAAGATCGGCGCTCGTTTGTATGACACCAGCTTGAAGGCGCGGTTGCAGCGCCTGCAATACGCCATGAAGGGAGCCGCCTGATGGAAATCCGTCCTGCCGAAATCTCGGAAATCCTCAAGAAGCAAATCGCTTCCTTTGATGCCGAAGCCAATATTTCCGAAACCGGCCAGGTTCTCTCGGTCGGTGACGGCATTGCGCGCGTCTTTGGCTTGCAGAACGTTATGGCCGGCGAGCTGGTAGAGTTCCCGGGTGCCGGCCTCAAGGGCATGGCGCTGAACCTTGAAACCGACAATGTCGGCGTCGTGATCTTCGGTGACGACCGCGCCATCCGCGAAGGCGACACTGTCAGCCGCACCGGCACCATCGTGGACGTGCCGGTTGGCCGTGGTCTGCTTGGTCGCGTGGTTGACGGTCTCGGCAACCCGATCGACGGCAAGGGTCCGCTGGTCGATGTGACCCGTTCGCGCGTTGAAGTGAAGGCCCCTGGCATTATTCCGCGTAAGTCGGTGCATGAGCCGATGCAGACCGGCATCAAGGCGATCGACTCGTTGATCCCGATCGGCCGTGGTCAGCGCGAGCTGATCATCGGCGACCGTCAGACCGGCAAGACCGCGGTGATCATCGACACGATCATCAACCAGAAGGAAGGCCACCTGCACGCGGATGAGAGCAAGAAGCTCTATTGCATCTACGTCGCTATTGGTCAGAAGCGCTCGACGGTGGCCCAGCTGGTCCGCACGCTCGAAGAGAACGGCGCTC
This sequence comes from Acetobacteraceae bacterium, assembly GCA_031291725.1. Taxonomy (GTDB): domain Bacteria; phylum Pseudomonadota; class Alphaproteobacteria; order Acetobacterales; family Acetobacteraceae; genus CAIQQQ01. The sequence continues at coordinate 43,295 of JARLIM010000022.1, read as the reverse complement.
TGGAATTCTCGATCGTCGTCGCCGCAACCGCGTCGGACCCGGCTCCGATGCAGTTCCTGGCACCGTATACCGGTTGCACGATGGGCGAATTCTTCCGCGACAATGGCCAGCACGCGGTCATTTTCTATGACGATCTGTCCAAGCAGGCCGTGGCCTATCGCCAGATGTCCCTGCTGCTGCGTCGTCCGCCCGGCCGTGAAGCCTATCCGGGTGACGTGTTCTACCTGCACTCCCGCTTGCTGGAACGTGCGGCGAAGATGTCCGACGCCCTCGGCGCCGGCTCGCTGACAGCACTGCCGGTGATTGAGACGCAGGCCGGCGACGTGTCCGCCTACATTCCGACCAACGTGATTTCGATCACCGACGGCCAGATCTTCCTTGAGACCGAATTGTTCTTCAAGGGCATCCGCCCGGCGGTGAACGTCGGTATCTCGGTGTCTCGCGTGGGTTCCGCCGCGCAGGTCAAGGCGATGAAGCAGGTGGCTGGCCGCATCAAGCTGGAGCTGGCGCAGTATCGTGAAATGGCTGCCTTCGCGCAGTTCGCTTCCGACCTCGACGCCTCGACCCAGAAGCTGCTCGCCCGTGGCGCCCGCCTGACCGAGCTGCTCAAGCAGCCGCAGTTCAAGCCGGTTCCGGTCGAGGAGCAGGTGGTTGCGCTGTTCGCTGGTGTTCGCGGCTACCTCGATGGCATCGCGGTGTCGTCGGTTGGCAAGTTCGAGCGTCAAATCCTGGCCGATTTGCAGGCTGCGCATCCGCACATCCTGGCGTCGATCAAGGCTGACCAGCAGATCAAGCCGGAAGTGGAAAAGGAACTGATTGCGTTCCTGGATAACTTCTCCAAGTCGTTCGCCTGATCTCAGGGGTCGTTCAATGCCCAGCTTGAAAAGTCTGCGGATACGCATCAACAGCGTGAAATCAACGCAGAAGATCACCTCGGCCATGAAAATGGTCGCGGCGTCCAAGCTGCGTCGCGCGCAGAGCAAGGCCGAGGCCGCACGTCCCTATGCAGAGCGCATGGAACGGATGTTGGCCTCGCTCGGTGCATCCGTCGCGGGCAGCCCGAGTGCTCCCAAGTTGTTGGTGGGCACCGGATCGGACAAGACGCATCTGCTGGTGGTGTTCACCGCCGATCGCGGTCTGGCCGGCGCGTTCAATACGAACGTTGGCCGTCTGGCCCGCAACACGGCGCGTCGTCTGGAAAGCGAAGGCAAGACGGTGAAAATCTTCACCGTTGGCCGCAAGGGGCGTGACTATCTGCGCCGCGAAATGGCCGCCAACCTGCTGGATGACTCGATCACCTATGCCGGTCGCAAGTCGATTGACTTCGCGGACGCTGAAGACATCGCCAATCGCATCACCGCGCTGCTGCATGATGGTGCGTTCGATGTCTGCACGGTGGTCTATAACCGGTTTGCATCTGTGATTTCGCAGGTTCCGACCGAAATGCAGGTCATCCCGGCACCACTGCCGGAAACCCCGGCTATGGAAGTGCCGCCCGGCACGCCCACGGCGACGTATGAATACGAGCCAGCCGAGGAAGAACTGCTCGCCCGTCTGCTGCCGCAGAATTTGGCGATCCAGATCTACCGCGCGCTGCTCGAATCGTCCGCCGGTGAGCATGGTGCCCGCATGTCCTCGATGGACAATGCGACGCGCAACGCCGGTGACATGATCAAGCGTCTGTCGCAGACCTATAACCGGGCGCGTCAGGCAAACATCACACGAGAATTGATCGAGATCATTTCTGGCGCCGAAGCCATCTGATCCTCGCACGCAACAGGAGACAAGTATGTCGAGCAACAATGTCGGGCGCGTGACGCAGGTCCTCGGCGCCGTGGTTGACGTCCAGTTCGAAGGCGAACTGCCGTTCATTCAGAACGCTCTGGTGGGCACTCTGAATGGCAGCAAGCTGGTGCTGGAAGTCGCCCAGGAACTGGGTGAGCGCACCGTTCGCACCATCGCGATGGATGCCACCGACGGTTTGGTGCGTGGCGCCGAATTCGTTGACACCGGCGCGCCGATCTCGGTGCCGGTTGGCCCGGCCACGCTGGGTCGTATTCTCAACGTCATCGGCGACCCGATCGACGAGCGCGGCCCGGTGAACGCCACGATGCGCTTCCCGATCCATCGCGACGCTCCGTCCTTCGCCGAGCAATCGACGGCGGCCGAAATCCTGATCACCGGCATCAAGGTGATCGACCTTCTGGCTCCGTATGCCAAGGGCGGTAAGGTGGGTCTGTTCGGTGGCGCGGGCGTGGGTAAGACCGTGCTCATTCAGGAACTGATCAACAACATCGCCAAGGCCCATGGCGGCGTGTCCGTCTTCGCGGGCGTTGGTGAGCGGACCCGTGAAGGCAACGACCTGTATCATGAGATGATCGATGCCGGCGTGATCAAGCTGGGCGACGATGGCTCGACCGAAGGCTCCAAGGTGGCGCTGGTCTATGGCCAGATGAACGAGCCGCCGGGTGCGCGCGCCCGCGTCGCTCTGTCCGGCCTGTCGCTGGCTGAATATTTCCGCGACGAAGAAGGCCAGGACGTGCTGTTCTTCGTGGACAACATCTTCCGCTTCACCCAGGCCGGTGCCGAAGTGTCCGCACTTCTGGGCCGTATCCCGTCGGCGGTGGGCTATCAGCCCACGCTGTCCACCGACATGGGCGCGCTGCAGGAACGCATCACCTCGACCAACAAGGGTTCGATCACCTCGGTGCAGGCGATTTACGTGCCGGCCGACGACTTGACCGACCCGGCGCCTGCCACCTCGTTCGCTCACTTGGACGCCACGACCGTGTTGTCGCGTCAGATCGCCGAACTCGGCATCTACCCGGCCGTCGATCCGCTGGACTCCACCTCGCGTTCGATGGATCCGCGCATTGTCGGTGAAGAGCATTACACCGTCGCGCGTGACGTTCAACGCGTGCTGCAGACCTACAAGTCGCTGCAGGACATCATCGCCATTCTCGGCATGGATGAACTGTCGGAAGAAGATAAGCTGGTGGTTTCGCGCGCCCGCAAGATTCAACGCTTCCTGTCGCAGCCGTTCCATGTCGCCGAAGTCTTCACCGGCTTCCCGGGCGTGCTGGTGTCGGTGGCCGATACGGTGCGCGGCTTCAAGGGCATTGTGGCGGGTGAATATGATCACCTGCCGGAAAACGCCTTCTACATGGTTGGCACCATCGAAGACGCGGTCAAGAAGGCCGAGTCGATGAAGACTGCTGCCTGATTTAGGAGAGAGCGTCGATGTTGATCGATCTCGAAATCGTCAGCCCGGAAAAGCTGCTGCTGTCCAAATCTGCGGACATGGTGGTTTTGCCGGCGGCGGAAGGTGAAATGGGCGTTCTGCCCGGCCATGCGCCGATGATTGTGCTGCTTCGTGGCGGCACCATCAAATTGACGGTGGGTGGAACGGTGACGGACACGCTGTATGTCTCCGGCGGTTTTGCCGAAGTCACGACAACGCGCGTGACGGTGCTGGCCACCGAGGCGGTTGAAGTCGCGTCTCTGGTGCGGGCTGAGGGCGAGAGCCGTCTGGCCGCCGCCGAGGCCGAATATGCCGCTGCCGATCGGTTCAACACGGAAGCACTGGACGTCGCGCAGGCGAAAATCCAATCCGCCCGTGCGCTGATCGAGGCCGCTCCGGCCGCCTGATCCGCCGCTTCCGCTGCGGCGGGGGATGGAAATCGAACAAGGCAATCTGTCCGCAAGGATGGGTTGCCTTGTTTGGTTTTGACGTGGCGGATGACGGCTTCGTCTCTTCCGCTCTACGATGGATGATTATGACCGAAACCTTCACCATCACCCCGCCAGATTTCCTCATCCATCCCGGACTGCGTGCCGTGTTGGCGGCAGTGCCTGCGGCGCGGCTGGTGGGGGGCTGCGTGCGGGATGCGTTGGCGGGCGTGGAGGTGCATGACATCGACCTCGCCACCCCCGATGCGCCGCAGGAGGTGGTGCGACTGTTGGAGCAAGCCGGGTTGCGCGCCATTCCCACCGGCATCGCGCATGGCACCATCACCGCCTTCGTGGACGGCGAGAGCATCGAAATCACCACGCTGCGGCGGGATGTGCAGACCGATGGGCGGCATGCGGTTGTCGCCTTCACCGATGATTGGCGCCAGGACGCCGCGCGGCGGGATTTCACCATCAATGCGATGTCGATGACGCCAGACGGCACGGTGTTCGATTATTTCGGCGGTGCCGATGATCTGCGCGCGGGCGTGGTGCGCTTCGTGGGGGAGGCGGCGTTGCGGATACGCGAGGATTACCTTCGCATCCTGCGGTATTTCCGCTTCTTCGCCCGCTACAACCCGGCCATGGCCGACCCGGCCGCCACCGCCGCGATTGCCGCTGAACGGCAAGGGCTGGCGCAATTATCGGCCGAGCGGGTGTGGAGTGAGATGCGGCGTATCCTGGAGGCGGCATCGCCGGATCGTGCCTTGGGGCTGATGCAGCGTCTGGGTGTGCTGGCCGAATTGCTGCCGGAGGCGCGGCTGGTGTCGGTCGATCTGCTGCCTGCCGATCCGGTGCTGCGGCTGGCGGCGTTGCTGCCGCAGGGGCGGGCACCGCTCAATCTCTCTGGGGCGGAGGCGGAGCGTCTGGCGGCGTTGGTGCTGCCTGCGCTGTCCGAGGAGGCCAGCGACGATGATCTGCGGCGTGCCTTGGCCGATACCGCGCCGGAGATTTTGATCGGTCGGGCGTGGCTGGCTGGCAGTTCGCCCATGCTGCGTGTGCGCATTGCATCGATGCCGGTGCCGGTGTTTCCGGTGCAGGGGCGCGATCTGGCGCAGGCTGGCGTGCAGCCGGGGCCGGAGATGGGGCGCATGTTGCGGGATTTACGGGCCGAGTGGTTGCGCGCAGGCTGCTTGCCCGACCGTGCGGCATTACTTGCCAGAGTGCGGTAGGGGAAAGGTCGTGCTCTACGGTTGACGTGCTGCCGCCAATCCCCAGCCGATAAAGAGGAAAATCCACCCGCCCGCATCGAGCACGAACATGCTCAGCGTGGAGGCGAGCGGCCAGAACGAGACGCAGACAGCCACGAAGAGCATCCGTTGCTGATGGGGCACGGCGCTGCCCGTCAACCGGGCGAGACGGCGCAGCACGGCCAGCACCATCGCCAGGAACGCCGCCATGCCGAGCAAGCCACCGGCGGCGAGGATTTGGAAATAGTAATTATGCGGATGCAGATTGCAGCCGCCTGCGTTCTGCACCAGCGCCGTCGGGATGCCATATGCGCGCAGGCCGTGCATGTAGCGTGGGTCGTTGCACAGATAGCGAAAGCCGTCATAGCCCACGCCGAACCAGGGATGGGCCAGCATCATCTCGGTCGCCCGCGTGTAGAGCTGACCATATGGGTCTTCGGCGAAATGGGTGATTTGTTGGCCGAAGAGCTGCACCACGCGGAAATAGGTCGCCGGAGACAGTACCGGCAGGGCGGCCAGCAGCGCCACGCCGAGGCCCGCGGCGATCAGCGCGGGCAGGCGCAGGCGGCGCTCGATGAGGGCGGCGATGCAGATGCCGAACAGCGCCAACAATGTGGGCATGCGCTGGCCGATCATGATCAGCGTGGCGAGCGAGATCACCAGGATGGCGCTGCCATAGACGAACCCACGGCGGTCGCCGCGCTTGAGCAGATCGAGCACCGGCGGCAGCACGGCGGGAATGAACAATCCGATAAACACCGGACCGGCGCGCGGCTTGACGAAGGGGCCGGTGAGCATGCCGTCCGGCCAGGCCGGGTCGCCGAGGATGTTGGAGCCGAGCAGCCGTTGCTCCCACACTTGCGAGACCAGCCACACCGCCATCACCCGCAGCGAGATGGTCAGCCATCGCTGCGCCTGCTCCTGCGGCAGCACCCATTCCTCCAGGGCGGCGGCGAACAGGAAAAGACGCCCCATCACGAGGGCTTGGTTGATCGATGCCTGTGGGCCGGTTTGCAATGAGCCGATGACGATGCACGCCCAGAGCAGCAAGGCGGCTATCAACCATGGTCGGCGCAGCCAATGCCATACCCGGCAGCGCGCCGATTCGATCAGGAAGAGGAGTGCCGTCAGCGACACGGAGGCGTCGGCGAAGGCACGGGCATGAAAGAGGAACACCGGCAGCAGCACCACGGCCACCACAGCAATCTTCGCCTGCCACGTATGGGTGGGCAGTGCGCGGGCGATGGCGCGGCTATCGGTCGGCACGGGCGGACGATCCTTGCATGAAGCTCTGGCGGACACTGATCTTGGCCATGGCACCGGAGCGATAAGGCACGTCGATCCGCGCATCAGGGTCAAAGCGCAGCACTTTTTCGCTGGCCATATGCACGATGCGCACCGGCTCGTACGGGTAGTAGCGTTCAACGAGCATGCCGCTATCGGCATCGAGCATCCAGGGGCCGATATAGTTGAAGCTGTCGGGCAGCAATTCGAGCTTGATGCCGTCGATATGCACCGCCAGCGAGATCGACAATTGATCCGACGAGAACGGCTTACCGCGCCGCAACACCTGTTTCTGCCATGCGCGCATGGCGTTCCATGCGGGAGAGACGCGGTTGAGGGCGAAAATACCGGCGTTCAGCGTGGCCTTGAGGCCGATCTTGCGCAGGATCGACAGGGGCAATCCGGCATGGCGGCCATTGTTGAGGTTGATCGAGCGGAGCTGGCCGATGCCCCACAACCCGCCGAGCAGCCAGCGCACGCGCACCAGCCCGGACATGAAGCGGTTGCACTCCGCACAGATCGCCAATGCCCCTTCAGAGGTGGCGGCGACAAAGTGCTCGATGGTGCCGGGGCGCTGCATCCAGGCATCGGCATCGATCCAGATCATCACGTCGAATTCGGGAAAAATCTGGTCCAGCCAGAGCTTGCCGAAATTCACCGCCAAGGCCGGGCGGCGGTTGAGATGTTTGGCCGGAAGCCCTGCATTCTCCGGCAGCCCACGCACCACCACGCCCGCCTCGACGAGGCTCTGGCATTGCGCCTCGGTCAGTCCGGCATCGATGGCGCCGAAATAGATCTCAAGCCCGCTCTCGGCAGGCGGGATGCACGGCGCCATCGAGGCGAACATTTCCTGCATCAACGGGAAATAGCCTGCATCCGCACCGGAGACGACCAGAACCTTCGTCATGTCTTCCAACCTTGCTGCGGACCCGCGTGAGGGCAGAGCTTTACCGGCGGTATCATGTGGCGTCCAGACCGCAGCGACGCAGGGGGGGAGGGGCGTGGGCTTTCACTTCCTCCGGCGCACTGTTAGACAGCGGCCATGAGCGGCACCAAGATCAGGAATTCCGATTATTTCCGCCGGTTCTGGCGCGAGCATGTGCGCATGTACGCCGGAATGCTCGGGCTGACGCTGTTTTTGACGGCGATGATGGCCGGATTGCAGGCGCTGTACCCGCGCGTGGTCGGGCAGGCGATCGACATGTTCGCCTCGCATGATCCGCGCATTCTCTATCAAATCCCGGCTTTGGTGGTGGCGATCACGGCAGGAAAGTCGGCGGCGCAGTATTTTCAGTCGGTGCTGGCGCAGAAGATCGTGCTGCTGGCCATTCGTGGCCTGCAAAACCGGATGTTCGCCCGGCTGATGCGGGCCGATCTGGCGCAGGTGGAACGCGAAGCCCCGGCCTCGCTCGCTGCCCGCTTCACCACGGATGCGATGTCCATCCGCGAGGCGCTGGTGCGTGCGGTGAATTCGGTGGGCGACGGGGTGAAGGTGATCGGCCTGTTGGGGGCGATGATCTACGCCGATTGGCAACTCTGCCTGATCGCCGCCGCCCTGTATCCGATTGCCGGGCTGCCGATCCAACGCATCGGCCAACGCATCCGTCGCGCGTCCGGCGGGATGCAGGAACGGGTGGGCGAGACGGCTTCGTTGCTGACCGAGACATTCAGCCAGTCGCGCACCGTGCGGGCCTATGGGCTGGAGCAGCGCGAGACCGATCGCGCGGAGTTGGCGTTCAGCGATCTGTACACCGCGATGATGCGCATCATCCGCAGCCGCGCCCGCGTCGATCCGTTGCTGGAAGTGCTGGGCGGTGCCGCGGTGGCCGCCGTGCTCGGCTTTGTCGGCTGGCGCTCGGCGCAGGGACAGGGCACGCTGGGGGATTTCACCGCCTTCGTCACCGCCCTGCTGCTGGCCTCGCAACCGCTGCGGGCCTTGGGCAATTTGAATTCCGCGCTGAATGAAGGCCTGGCCGGGCTGGAGCGCGTATTTGGCATTATCGATGAGCCCAACGGCGTGGCGGATGCGCCGGATGCGATGCCGTTACCGGCGGGGCATGGTCGCTTGGTGTTCGACGAGGCGGCTTTTGCCTATCCCGATGGCCGCGCCGGGCTGCGCGGGCTGTCCTTCATTGCCGAGCCTGGGCTGACGGTGGCGCTGGTGGGGCCGTCCGGCGCCGGGAAATCGACGGCGCTGGCGTTGATTCCGCGTTTTTATGACGTGTCGCGTGGATCGATCAGCCTGGATGGGGTCGATCTGCGCGCGGTCACATTGGAATCGCTGCGTCATGCGATTGCCTATGTCGGGCAGGATACGCTGTTGTTCGACGACAGTGTGGCCGCCAATATCCGCATGGGACGGCCAGAGGCGAGCGACGACGAGGTGCGGGATGCCGCCCGTGCGGCTGCGGCGCATGATTTCATCGCCGCTCTGCCCGAGGGCTACAACACCCGCGTTGGGCCGAGTGGCGGGCGATTGTCCGGCGGTCAGCGTCAGCGTGTGTCGCTGGCCCGTGCGCTGCTGCGCAATCCGCGCATTCTGCTGCTCGATGAGGCAACATCGGCGTTGGATGCCGAGAGCGAGGCGCTGGTGCAAACCGCGCTGGCCACATTGCGCCACGGACGGACGACCATCGTCGTCGCCCATCGCCTCTCCACCGTCCGCGATGCCGATCTGGTGGTGGCGGTGGCCGATGGTCGGGCGGCGGAAATCGGCACGCATGCCGAATTGCTGGCGCAGGATGGGCTGTATGCCCGGCTGGTGCGCACGCAGGAACTGGCGGCGTAGTCTGTCAGGCGTGCTGGCCGCCGCTGATGTGAATTTCCGCGCCGGTGATGTAGCTCGATGCCGGCGAGCACAGGAAATGGATCGTCTCCGCCACCTCCCGCGGCTCGCCCAGCCGCTTCATCGGCACGTTGCGGGCGACGAGGTCGTCCGTGCCGGGGGAGAGAATGGCGGTTTTGATCTCACCGGGGGCAATGGCATTGCAGCGCACATTGCGCGGCGCCAGTTCGGCGGCGATCTCGCGGGTGAGGGCGGCAAGACCGGCTTTCGAGGCGGCGTAGGCGACGCCTGCGAAGGGATGCACACGCGAGCCGACAATCGAGGTCACGTTGACGATCGAGCCGTGCGCGGCTTCCAATTCGGGCAACAAAGCGCGCACCAGCAGGGCGGTTGAGACCAGATTGACGTTGAGCACATGCGTCCACGCCATCGAGTCGGTCTCCAGCACGCCCATACGGCTGCCACCCGGCCCTTTTGGCGAAATGCCGGCATTGTTGACCAAGGCGTGCAACTTGCCCTCCGGCAGGCGGGAGCGGACCTCGGCGGCGAGGGCTTCGATGTTGTCCAGATCGGCGAGATCGGCCTGAATATGCGCCTGCCTGGCGGCGGGCCATTGGCAGGCAGGATCGAAAGGTTGACGGGAGACGGTGAGCATACGCCAGCCGCGTTCCTGGAACAGCTTGACGGTGGCATGGCCAATGCCCCGGCTGGCCCCGGTCAGCAGCATGAATTTCGGTGATTCAGACATGTCGCTCTCCCGCCATTTAGCATGGCTTCGGGGATGATACAGCCTGCCGCGCCGGACGCGATAGGCCAGGCCGTGCCGCGAGCGAATTGTTGTTTTATCCACTTGCTCAAAGTGTAGCCAATGCTACATCATGTTGCCAATGGAGGATTGGACACGCATGGACGGTTTTCAGGTCAAACCGAATTTGTCGGAGCGCAATGCGCTGGAGATGGGCGCGGTGTTGCGCGGCACGCGATTGGGGCGGGCGCGGACAGCTTCGTTGTTCGCCGGTCCCGCGGTGATTGCATCGATTGCCTATATGGACCCTGGAAATTTCGCGACCAACATTCAGGCCGGTGCGCGCTACGGCTATTCGCTGCTCTGGGTGGTGGCGCTGGCCAGTGCGTTGGCTATGCTGTTTCAGGCGTTGTCGGCCAAGCTTGGGATTGTCACCGGACATAATCTGGCGGAACTGAGCCGCGAGCATCTGCCGCGCCCGCTGGTGTGGGCGATGTGGGTGGTGAGTGAAATTGCCGCGATGGCGACCGATCTGGCCGAATTCCTCGGCGGCGCCATTGGGCTGTCGCTGTTGCTGGGCGTATCGATGTTCACCGGCATGGCGGCCACGGCGGTGATCACCTACGCCATTTTGCTGACTGACAAGCGCGGATTTCGGCCGTTGGAATTGGTGATCGGCGCGTTCGTGTGCCTGATTGCCTTGTGCTATCTGATCGAATTGGTGATCGCGCCGATCTCGTGGCAGGGGGTGGCGCTGGGCACCATTGTGCCGCGCCTGGCCGATGGCGATGCGGTGACGATTGCGGTGGGCATTGTGGGCGCGACGGTGATGCCACACGCGCTGTATCTGCATTCCGGCCTCACCCAATCCCGCGTGGCCGCCCCCAACGATCTGATGCGGCGTATGCTGCTCCGCTTTTCCAACCGCGAGGTGTTGATTGCCTTGACGCTCGCAGGATTGGTGAACATGGCCATGGTGGTGATGGCCGCCAGTGCCTTCCATGCGGGGCATAGCGACGTGTCGGAGATCGAGACCGCTTACCATTCACTCACCCCATTGCTCGGCGGAGCGGCGGCGGCGGTGTTTTTGGTGTCGTTGCTGGCCTCGGGCGTCTCCAGTTCGGTGGTGGGCACGATGGCCGGGCAGATGGTGATGCAGGGCTTCGTTGGCTTCCGCATCCCGATCTGGCTGCGCCGGGTGATCACGATGGCGCCGGCGCTGGTGGTGGTGGCGCTGGGCGTGAACCCGACAGACACGCTGGTCTATAGCCAGGTGGTGCTCAGCCTGGTGTTGCCCATTCCGATGATCGCGTTGATCTGGCTGACGCGGCGCCGCGATGTGATGGGGGTATTCGCCAATTCGAACCGTGTGCATGCGCTGGCCATTGCGTGTGCGGTGGTGATTTTGGCGTTGAACGTCATCCTTTTGTTGCAAATGGCGGGATTCGATTTCATCGGATAGGTGCGCCATGTTGCACCGGGCATGATGTGCGACCATCTCTTCTGTGTGGATATGAACTGCAGGAAGGGGGCGCGATCATGACAGTCAATGCGTTGTATCACACCACGGCCACCGCCACCGGCGGTCGCGACGGCCATGCGCGTACGGTGGATGGCGCGCTGGAAGTTAAATTGGCAACGCCGAAGGAGTTGGGCGGGGCCGGTGGGCCTGGCAACAATCCCGAACAGCTTTTCGCCGCCGGTTATTCTGCCTGTTTTCTGGGGGCGATGAAATTTGTGGCAAGCCAGGGCGGACCGAAAGTGCCCGCCGACACCACGGTTGCCGCCACCATCGGCATCGGCCCGCGTTCGGAGGGTGGCTTCGGGATCACCGCGGAATTGAGGATCGCGCTTCCCGGCCTGTCGCGAGACGAGGCGACGAGCCTGGTCAACGCTGCCCATCAGGTCTGCCCGTATTCCAACGCGACGCGCAACAACGTCGATGTGACGTTATCGGTGGTGTGAGATGACAGGGCGGATCGATTGCGGCTCGGTCTGTCCATCCGCTGTGGAGGCGTGTGATGCGGTATGCCACTGTGCTCGCCGGGCTGTTGCTGACCCATCGGACCTTGGCGGCAGCCACAATGACATCTGACCCAGACCGCGATTTCATCGCCGCCATGATCGCGCAGGATCAGGCGGCGGTGGACATTGCGCGCGGTGAGTTGCAATACGGCCAGGAGCCGGATTTGCGCGCGGCTGCTCTGACGATCATTGAGTCGCGGCAGGCGGAAATGGCGCGATTGGTTCGCTGGCAGGAGACGCACAATCAACCGCCGCATTAGCGCTGCCGTCATTCCGCGCCGTGCCGTCTCGCTGCTGGTGTTGCTGGCGGCGTGGCAAGTGGCGTCGATGTCCGGGCTGCTCTCCCCCCGCTTGCTGGCGGCCCCCAGCACGATCTTCGCCACCGCTTGGGAGATGTCGATCTCCGGTGTGTTGCCGCATCACCTTTTGGTATCACTCACCCGCGTGCTGGCCGGGGCTGCCATCGGCCTGTCGCTCGGCGTGGCTTTGGCGCTGGTGGCCGGGTTGAGCCGGGCTGGCGAGGATGTGGTTGACCCGCCGTTGCAGGCGCTGCGCACGCTGCCATTCCTGGGGCTGGTGCCGCTGTTCATCCTGTGGTTCGGCATCGGCGAGGCTCCCAAGCTCGCACTCGTGGCGATGGGCGCGTTGTTTCCGCTCTATCTCAATCTGTTCGCGGGCATTCGTGGGGTGGCGACCGGGCTGGTGGATGCGGGCAACGCGCTGGGGCTCAGTCGTGTACAACTGATCCGGCTGGTCATCCTGCCAGCCGCCTTGCCTGCCGCTTTGGTGGGGCTGCGGCAGTCGATGGGCATGGCGTGGCTGAGTTTGGTGGTGGGTGAGCAGGTGAATGCGCAATCCGGCATCGGCTTTCTGATCACCGATGCGCGCGATTTTCTGCGCACCGATGTGATCGTGGTTGGCCTGCTGGTCTATGCGCTGCTGGGTTTGGCGAGTGACGCCATGGTGCGGGTGCTGGAAGGCCGCGTGTTGCGCTGGCGATTCTGCTATGCTGATGGCGGTGTGCCGGATTCGCGGCCGCATTGAAGGTGTCGAAAGCGCGCTGCATGTCTGAACCCGCTGAAAAAACCACCCGCCGCCCGGATGCCGAGCGCACCAAGGCCGATATCATGCGGGTTGCGCGTGAGGAATTCGCCGAGCACGGGCTGGCCGGTGGCCGGGTGGACGCGATTGCCGCCCGCACGCAGACCACCAAGCGGATGATCTATTATTATTTCGGCAGCAAGGAGGGGCTGTACCTCGCGGTGCTGGAACAGGCTTATTGCGAGATCCGCGACCGCGAATCGAAACTGTCACTTGCCACGCTGCATCCGGCGGAGGCGATTCGGCAATTGGTGGAGGCCACGGCCGACCATCACGATGAAAGCCCGGATTTCGTGCGCCTGGTGTGTATCGAGAACATCCATTACGCGCGCTATCTGAAGGGCTCGGAGACCATCCGCACCCTGAACCTGACGGCGATCGACACGCTGGCCGATATCGTGGCGCGTGGGCGGGCGATGGGGGTGTTCACCAAGCCGATTGATCTGCTCGATCTGCACATGTTCATCAGCGCGATCAGCTTCTATCGCGTCGGCAACCGCCACAGCTTCGGCACGCTGTTCGGGCAAGATATGGGCGAGCCTGATGTCCGCACCCGTCATAAGAGATTGCTGACGGATGCGGTGCTGGGGCTGTTGGGGTATGCGGAGGCGGCTTAGACCGCTCCGGTCAGTTGCGCGAAATGCCGCCGCATGCGCTCGGCATCCGGCGCGGCATCGGTGAACAGGCGGAATGCGTCCACCGCCTGGAAGACCGCCATCCCGCCACCGTTGAGCGTTTGGCAGCCAATTGCCTTCGCCGCGCGCAGCAATTCGGTCTCCAACGGGAAATAGATGATCTCGCTGACGAACAGGCCCGAATGCAGGAATTCCACCGGCACCGCCGTGCCAGGATATTTCGCCATGCCAATCGGCGTGCAGTTCACCAGACCGCTGGCCGATGCGATGTCCTGTTGCGGATCGCTCACCACAACCGCGCGGCCTGCGCCAAAAGTCTCGCACAGCGAGGCGGCCACGGCTTCGGCGCGGGACGGGTCGATATCGTGCAGCATGAGCGTCTGCACGCCCAAGGTGAGCAGCGCATAGGCGACAGCGCCGCCCGCACCGCCAGTGCCAATCTGCACCACGCGGCGGAGATCGGCCTTCGGCAGCCCGCGACGGAACGCCTCGGCATAGCCTGACCAATCGGTGTTGTGGCCGATGCTGCGGCCATCGCGGAACAGCACGGTGTTGACCGCGTTCAGCGCCTTGGCATGCGGCGACAACTCATCAAGCAGTGGGATGATTGCCTGCTTGCACGGGTGGGTGATGTTCAGGCCGGTGAAGCCCATACGCTGGGCGGCGATGAGCAATTCCGGCAGTGCCTCCACGCCGAGCTTCAACGCGCTGAGGTCGATGATCTGGTAGATCTGGCGAAACCCCTGCTCGGCCGCTTCACGCTCATGCATCGCAGGCGTCAACGATGCGCCGATGCCGGTGCCGATCAAGCCGGTGAGATAAGTATGAGCATCACGCGTGGGCATGGGGATCCTCCTCGATTGGAGGGGTTATGAACCGTTTGGTTAATTGGGGCAAGAGAAAGCGGATTTACGCAATGGGGTGTATGATATTTCGATAATTAACATTTGTTTCAAATCAATTCCGAAAGCGTCGCAAGGCCCTATTCTGTCGGCGCTGGGGGATTTTGATCGATGCGTCTCGGCTTTGGAGAATGTCCATGTTGAAAGTGGCTCTGATTGTATGGCTCGTCGCCGGCACGCTGATGGCGGGTATCGCGGTGACGGTGCTGCTGGCCGTTCCCAGCCTGTCGGCTCAGGCAATGCACCTGATCGCCCCGGTCTGTGTTGCCGCCTTCGCGGTGGGCGGTGGGGTGGCGTGGTTGGTGGCGAAGCAGATTATGGGCAAGGCCGCCTGATTCAGACATCGCCCGATGTCGCCCGTGTGAGCGCGTGCTCATGCGGGAATTGCGGCTGAGCGGTCGCCGGTAGGGTGTGTGCCGCAAAGCCCCACCGCGGGGCGTGCCATGTTGGTGGGACCCTTCGGGACCCACCCTGCGGCGTGCCGGTGGTTACAAAACCAACCGCGCCCCCAGCTTCGCCGCCTCACGCCGTTGTGCCTGCACGGCCATGCGCACGGAGGCATTCGGCGCGCCAAACCCGTCATAGCCATCGCGTTGCACCACTTCGAAGAAGAAGCGGTCTTCGAACGTCTCGGTGAAGGCGTGGATGAACACGCCTTTGTCGTCGCGGTCATAGAGCAGGTCGAGCGCCTGCAACTTGGCGATTTCCGCATCGTCCAGACCATGACGGGCGGCGATGTCGTCGTAGTAATTGGCGGGGATCGGCAGGAAGCGGGCACCCTTGGCGCGCATCTCAGCCACGGCTGCGTAGATGTCGGTGGTGGAGAACGCCATGTGGTGCACGCCGGCGCCGGCAAAGGCGGAGACGAAACGGCCGGTGGCGGTCTCGCGGCTTTCGGAAATGTTCAGCGGCAGACGCACGGTTGCATCCACACTCAGCATCGCGCGGCTGCGGATCAGGCCATAGGGGTCGGGCAGCTCGAAGGTGGGTTGCGCGGTGAAGCCGAAGATGGAGCGGTAGAACAGCACGTAGCTGTCCATCCGCCCGGTCGGCAGGGCTTGCGCGACATGATCCACGTCGCCGAGCAACGACTCGCCGCCTGTGTCGCTGAGAATGAAATCGTCTTCGAAGATCGAGCGGCCCTCGGCATTGGGCTCAACCAGATAGATCAGCGTGCCATCCGGCGCACGGACGGCGGGGATGCGGCGTTCGCCTTCGCCGATCCGTTCCTGCCAATCGGGGCAGAGCAGCGCGCGGGCGCGGGCGAGGGCGCGGGCGGCGCTGTCCACGCGCAGGGCGATGGCGCAGACCGAGGGGCCGTGCAGCAGGAAATGCTCGGAGGCCGAGGAATCCTGCTCGGCATTGAGCACCATGTGGATGCGGCCCTGGCGATACAGCGTCACGTCTTTCGAGCGATGCTCGCCGATGCGGCGGAAGCCCATCGTGGTCAGTGTGTTGCCCAGCGCGTCGCGGGTGGTGGGATCGCAGGCGAATTCGAGGAATTCCACGCCATCGAACACCGGCGGCGCGGGCAGGTCGAGCTCGCCGATTTGCGATTGCACGAAGACCAGACTGCGCAGGCCGTCCCGCGCGGTCAGCCGGGCTTGGGTTGCGCGGAAATCATCGTTGAAGATTTCCAGCGAGAGCGGGCCGCCATAGCCCGAATCGAGCACGGCGCGGACGAAGCCTGCGCAGTCGAGTTGGCCTTGGCCGGGGAAATTGCGGAAATGGCGGCTCCAGGACAGCACGTCCATCGACAGCTTCGGCGCATCGGCAAGCTGGACATAGAACAGCTTTTCGCCGGGAATCCTGGCAATGCCGGACGGGTCATCGCCGAGGCTGAGGGTGTGGAAGGAATCGACGATCAGGCCGCAATTCGGATGGTCAACGCGCTGGACGATATCCCAGACCTGACGCCATCGATTGTTGAAGCGCGACCATGCCAGCCCCTCGACGCCGATGCGCAGGCCACGGCGGGCGGCGCGTTCGGCCATCTCGCGGAAATCGGCAATCGCGCGCTCAGTGTCGTCAATGGCGGCCGGGTGGGTGGTGGTGCAGACCAGCACCAGATCGGTGCCGAGCGCCTGCATGACGTCGAATTTCCGTTCGGCACGGTCGAGATTGCGGCTGCGGAAGGGCTCCGGCATCGCTTCGAAGTCGCGGAAGGGCTGGAAGATGTCGATATTCAGCCCAAGATCGTCGCACATCCGCCGCACGTCTTCCGGTGTGCCGTCGAAGGTGAGCAGGTCGTTCTCGAAGATCTCCACCCCGTCAAAGCCGATATTGGCCGCCGCCTCCAACTTCTCCTGCAACGTGCCGGCCAGCGAGACGGTGGCAATCGAGAGCGGGTGGCGGGTGAGGGCATGGCGAAATGCGGGCGACATCGGGGTGAATCCATCGAATTGTATATCGCTATCGTGCGGCTTTTTCGCATCCTAGGAAAGCCCTGCACCTCCCCGTGAGGGTTGACGCCGGGGCAGGCAGGGGGATGCTAGGCATTATCCTCACGGGGAGGTGCAGGGCTTTGTCATCCGAATCGACCGCGGCGGCATCCAGGGTGCAGGCCAGTTTGTGGGAATTGTTCCTCGCCTTCGCCAAACTCGGCTCCACCAGCTTCGGCGGCGGGCTGACGGGCTGGATGATGCGCGACATCGTGGGGCGTCGGCGCTGGATGACGGAGGAGGAGTTCCTCACCGGCCTTGCGATGGCGCAGGCGCTGCCGGGGGTGAATGTCGTCAATCTGCCGCTGTGGATCGGCTACCGGATGGACGGATTGCCGGGCGCATTGGCCGCGGCGGCTGGGGTGATTTTTCCACCGGCGGGCATTCTGGCGATGATGGCGGTCGGGTATTCGTTCCTCTCTCGCTATCCGCAGACCAAACTCGCCTTCGCGGGTGCGGCGGCGGCGGCGATTGGTCTGTCGGGCGCGATGGGGCTGCGGGCGGCGCAGCGGCAGGTGCGCAAGCTGGTGCCTGCGGTGATTTTGGCGCTCACCTTTGTGGCTGTCGGGGTGTTGCGGCTGCCGATGTTGGCGGTGTTGGCGGTGTTGGCGCCGATCAGCATCGGCTTTGCCTATCATGAGGCCAAGCACTGATGCGCGATAATATCTATCTCACGCTGATCGGCATCATCGCCCCGCTCTCGCTGCTCTCGGTGGGCGGCGGGCAGGCGGTGTTGCCGGAGATGCATCGCCAGATTGTGGACATCCACGGCTACATCACCGAAGCGCAGTTTCTGGCCGATTACACCATCTCGCGGATGAATCCCGGCCCCACCTCGCTGATCGTCGCGCTGATCGGCTGGCAGGTGGCGGGGTGGTTGGGGGCGGTGGTGACGACGATATCGATCTTCGTGCCGTCCTCGATTTTGGTGCTGCTGCTCGCCCGCATCTGGGCGCGCTCGCGCGGGGCGGCGTGGCAGATTGCGGTTGAACGCGGTCTGGCGCCATTGGCCGCCGGGCTGATCCTGGCCTCCACCGTCACCCTGGCACGTGGCCTCAGCGGTGGCTGGCTTTCGGTGGTGATCACGCTGCTTTCAACCGTTGCGATGACGCTGACCCGCCTGAGCCCGCTGTGGATGATCGGTGGCGGGGCGGCGGTGTTTCTGGTTCTGGGGGGCTGATGCCGCACGAGTTGGACGGAGAAGTGCATTGGCATGAACCGGCGGGGCTGGAGCCGGCCGGTGTGCGACGCTATCGCGTGCCCGCCTCACCCTATGAGCGGTTCATGGCAGCCGAGGGAATAGAGACGCATCGTGCGGTGTCGATGGCCGATCTGCGCGCGGTGCCATTGCTGCCCTGGCGGCGACTGGGCGGGCGCGGGGCGTTTATCTCGCTGTTCGGCACGCAGGGCACACTTGGCCAAAGCCTGTTGGAGATCCCGGCCTCGGGTGCCACACGGGCGGAGCGGCATCTGTGCGATGAGATCGTGCTCGTCCTCACCGGCAGCGGCAGCACGGCGTTGCTGGGCCAAGACGGCCAGCGTGTGTTCGAGTGGCAGGAGGGCGCGCTGTTCGCCATACCGCGCAACGCCACGCATCGCTTCATCAATGCGACGGATCAGCCCGCGCTGCTGCTGTGCCTGAACACGCTGCCGGCATTGCTGGATCTGTTGGGCGAGGCGGATGCGGTGTTTGCCAACCCGCTGCCCGCGTTTCTGGATGAGGAGGCCGGGCAGGCATTTGACGGCATTGAGCCCGATCCGGTGCAGGGGCTGGCGCTGTGTCGCACCGGGGTGCTGCCGGATGCGATCCATTGCGATCTGCCGCTGGACAACCGTGCCTCGCCTGCGCATCGCGCCCTGGCGCTCGGGATGACCGGGCCGGGGATGCAAATTTCGCTGGGTGAGCATCGGCCCGGTCGCTATGGGCGGGCACGATTGGTGGAGCCGGGGCAGGTTCTGGTGTGTCTGCGCGGCGGTGGCGAGATTGTGCTGTGGCCGGAGACGGCGGGGACGGTGCCCGCTGCCGAGACGACGATCCGGGTGCCACAGCGGGCGGGGGTGATCGCCGGCTTGGGTGAGGGCGGCGGGCGCTGGTTCGTGCAGGAATTCACCTACTCGCCCGGCCCGATGCGGCATCTGCTGGTGCGACGTACACCCATTTCGCATGCGGCGGCGGGCAGCGAGCGGCGCGATGCAATGACCGCCGCGTGGGATGCGGGCGGGGCGATTATTCCCTATTGGCGCGAAGATCCCGCCATTCGGGCAGACTATGCCCAGGCGCTGGCGGCGCGCGGGGTGACGAACCGGATGCGGGAGGCGGATTACCTGCCGGAGACTGAGGATGAGTGAGGCCGGCGGTCGCGTCTTCTTCGCGCGCGCGCGGCGGGCGCCGGATCGGGATGCCGATATTCGGCTGACCAGTGTGGGCGTCGATATCGGCTCGGCCACCTCTCATCTGGCGTTCTCGCGGCTGATTTTACGCCGCAAAGGCAATGCGGCCGTGCTGTTGGGGCGGGAGTTGCTGCACGAATCCGCCATATGTCTCACGCCCTACGCGGCTGATGGCAGCATCGACACGACGAAGCTGGGCGACTTCATCGGCGCGGAATATGCGCAAGCCGGAATCAGTCGGGATGCCATCGACACCGGGGCGCTGATCCTCACCGGTCTGGCCGCCCGAAGGCGCAATGCGCGGGCGATTGGCGCGTTGTTCGCGGCGGAAACCGGGCGGTTCGTGGCGGTGGCGGCGGGCGATGCATTGGAGACGGTGCTGGCGGCGCACGGATCGGGCGCGGTGGCGGCCTCGGCGGTGGGCGGGACGATCCTGCATCTGGACATGGGCGGTGGCACGGCGAAGATTGCGCGTTGCAGCGGCGGAGAGATTGTCGCCTTGACGGCGATTGATATCGGCGCGCGGTTGGTGGTCTTCGACGAGGCGGGACGGATTGCGCGCCTGGAGGCCGAGGCGGCTCCGTTGCTGGAGGCTGCCGGATTGCGCTGGTCGCTGGGGGATGTGCCGCATGAGGCGGCCATTGCTCGTCTGGCTCAGGTGATGGCGCAATGTTTGTTCGAGGCGTGCGGCGGTGCGGAGATGTCATCGCTGACGGCGGGATTGCTGCGGCTGCCGGCGATGGAGGTGGCGGCGCTGCCTGATGGGATCGGCTTCTCGGGTGGGGTGGCGGAGTATCTGCACGGGCGGGAAGACCGTGGCTTCGGCGATCTCGGCCCGGCTTTGGCGCGGGCGGTGCACGCATGTTTTGGTGGCTGGGCGCCGTTCCGCTTCGCCGATCACGGCATTCGGGCAACGGTGGTGGGCGCGTCGCAATTCAGCGTGCAAGTGTCGGGCAACACGATTTTTGTCGATCCGCCGGAGGTGCTGCCGCTGGCCAGCCTGCCCGCGATCAGGCCGCTGATTGCGTGGGATAGGTTGTCGGCGACACAGCTGGAGCTTGCCATTCGGGCGGCGTTGGTGCGGATGGGGGTGGCGGAGGGCGATGGGCCGGTTGCCTTGGCGTATGAATGGCAAGGCGATGCCACCCATGACCGGATTGCGGCATTCTGTGCGGGCGTTTCGGCGGCATTGGCCGGGCGGGTGCCGCTGGTGCTGGTGGGCCAGGGCGATTTCGGTGGGTTGATCGGCACGCATCTGCGCCGCTCCGGCCATCGTGGCGGGATTGTCTCAATCGATGGGATCACTTTGCGTGAGTTGGATCACATCGATATCGGCGAGCTGTTGCAGATCTCGGGCGGCGTGCCGGTGGTGGTGAAGTCGTTGGTGTTTTAGCAGGCTGTTAGGGCAGCTTCAATGCATCCAGTCGCACGGCACTCCCCGCCGGCACCGCCACCCGCACCGGCGCATCATCCAGCGGCTCGGCCAGCATGCGGCTTTTGAGGTGGTTTACGCCGGGTTCGGCCAGCACATCGGCCAAATCGCTGTGCCGATCGATCACTGCCTCGCAACGCCCGACATTATAGGCGTCGCGCATTTCGTCGCCTTCACGAAAGCTCAGGCGAATCGGTGGGGGCGAGAGGCGGGCGAGGTGGTGTTCCAATGCCGCTTGCCCAACGCCGCCAATCATCACGCAGACCACGCGGCCCGCCAGATCCTCCGGGCGGCGCACCGGCGAGGCATCGGGCACCAGCACCTGCACCGGATCGTGAAACACCGCCGGCCCCACGCGCAGTTGGTGGGTGAGGTGGCGTTCGTCGATCAGCGCGTCGGAGAAGAACGCCACATCGGCCTCGGGCATGCCGGTGCCGGTGTCCGGCTCCACCACCACCAACCGTGCCGCCGTGGCGGGGCTGGCGAGCTGGTCGGCAAGGCTGCGGCAGAGGACGACCGCAGGCCCGGTGATGGTGCCTGCGTTGTCTTGCTCGACAAAGCCGTCACGTGCCTCCACCGCACAGCGGAATTCGGCGGCATGGGCGGTGGCTGTCGTCATCAAAAGGGCCGTGACGACAGCAACAATAACCTGCTTCAATTATACCCCGGCAGCGTCGAGGGCAGAGTGTTGAAGCCTGCGGGCGGGGCGTTTTTGATGCCTTGGGCGGCATCCGTCGGCACCAATCCGAGCGCCTTGCAGCCCTGGCCGTTATAATGCGGCAAGGTATCGACGATCTTGCTGTCGATCATCGCGTAGCTGGCGGGCAGCGGCTTGCGGGTGCCCGCGAGGCGGCCCGGATCGAAGGCGGAGAGCAGATCGTCGGTTTGCGGCGTGTTGATGTCACGCGGGCCGAGATGGTGTTGCTTGAAGCCGTTCGGGCCATTGAATGTGCCGTCTTCACCGGCCAAAAGTGCCGCTTTTTCCTCCGGCAACGAGGCGAGCGGCGGCAGATCATAGAGCGCGTTGAGCGTCTCGATCACCGCATTGTGGTCGCCCTCGGCGTGGCTGACGACATGGGTGCGGGCATAGGGCGAGATGACGATCATCGGAATGCGCACACCGCGCGCCAGGGGCAGGCCATCGGGGCCGTAGGAGAGGATGCGCGGGGCCACATGGTCATAAAAGCCGTCCGATTCGTCATAGGTGACGATGATGGCACTCTGCGCCCAAAGCTCCGGATTGGCGGCGATCTCGTTGATCACATGGGCGGCCATGCTTTCGCTGATCATGCTGTCGGAATAGCTGGGATGGTCGTCATTGCCGGATTTGGTTTTGTTGATCGCGGCGATGTCTGCTGGCGTCAGTTTGCCGGGGAAATTGGCGTTCTGGATCGGCGGGGTTTGGGCTGCGATGTTGGTGAAGCCGCCGCGGATGTAGAACACGCCGCCATCCTTGGGCATGGCACCGGATGTCATGTCGCTGAAGAAATCGCCAAGGCCGCGCATGTTCTGCGAGAAGCTGGGGTTGTTGGCGATGTAGCCGAAATATTGCGGGCCGGAATGGTGGCTGACATAGCCGGCATGCTTAGCCTCGCCAGCGGGCTCGTACGGTTCGTGATCATAGCCCTCCTCATACCACCGCCACGCCACCTTCTTGCCGCCGCGATTGGTGACGAAGGGGATGTCTTGCCGAAGGTCGGCCAGATCGGCATCCGGCATCCGGTCCTGCTGCGTCATCGCGGCCAAATCGCCACCGGCCAGGGTGAGCGGCACGCTGGCGAAGGTGAGGTTTTGGGCGATGTTGCCGTCTTTATAGTTCTCCGCCGGGCTGTTGGGTTGATAGGTCGTGCCGTTCGGGTCGAACTGCGAGCCCCAGAAGGGTTGCGGATCGTTGACCAGCGGGACGCCTTGCAGGGATGCTTTATGCGTGCCCATCTCGGCTGAAATCGGCGTGCTGCCGTGCTTGACCCACTGCGTCTCACCCGCCTGACCGGCCAGCATGGCGATGGCGTTGGGGGTGGAGGGGGTGTCTTCGGTGGCGAAGATGTTGTCGAACAGCACGAAGCGGTTGGCATAGTTCCAGAAGAACGGGATGGTGTCGCAATCGACGTGGCTCATCACCAATTGCGCGAATTGGCGGCCCATCTTGTCGAGTTTGGCATCGCCCGCCTTGGCCACGCGGTCGTAATCGGCCTGGGCGAAACGATCCATGCGCGGCGTGCCGTCGGTCACGTCGAGCTTGTGGGCAAGGCCGGTATGGCTGTGATCGACGCTGTCGCGGAAGGTGGCGTTCTGCGCCGGGCCGAGGCGAATGGGCGAGACGGTGAAGCTGCTGCCGTCGCGGGCGGTGACGGTCTGGGTGAAGCCGGGCGTGTGGGCGGCGTCGCGCTTGCCGTGGGCGTCGGCATAAATGCCATTGGCGCCGGGGAAGGTGCCGAATTCGTTGTCGAAAGAATGGTTCTCGTTGAAGACGACAAAGACGTATTTCACCTTCTTGCGCAGCAGGGCGATCACCTGATCGCGCGGCATCGCCGTCTCGCTGGCCGGATCGACGAAATAGGGCGCCACTGCCGGGCCGGGTTTGGGCTGGGCGGTGATCATCGCCTGCTGCGCGAGCACAGGTTGCGCGGTCAGGGCGGTTGCCAGCAGCAGGGCGGCGGCGCGGTTCAGCAGAGCCATCGACGGATTTCCTCATCTCAATCGGCGGCAATCTGCGCTGCCACCGGCCCAGTTGCTGTGACGGTTTTTTGAATTTGCGGATACCAGATTTTTCCGCGCCATGTTAGGCCAGCCGCAATGCGAGCTATGTCTCTCCCGATGCGGCGTCTGATCTCAGGGCTTGCTGCCCTGCTGATGACGCTTGCGCTGGCGATGCAGCTTTCGGCCGCCGGGCTGCAATTGCCGCAATTGGCCGGACAAGGGCTGGCGGCGGAATTCGCCTCCGCCATCTGTCATGCCGACCCGTCTTCCTCACGGACACCGACGCAAGACCATGCGCCGGATTGCGCGCTGTGCCCGCTCTGTCTGGTGGCCTCGCACGGACAGGCATTGCTGACGCCGACCGGGCCCTGGCTGACCGCACCGCTGCTGCGGATGGCGCGGGTGGTGTTCGTGCCGAAGGCCGGGCTTGGCTGGCGGGGATTGACGCCGCTCGGCACGGCACGCGGTCCGCCGCCGACCAACTGAACCCCGCTGTGATCGGCTGGCCCCGTGCCGGCCCTGGCTGTTGTTCTGTTGTCAGGAATTTTTCCAATGTCTTTATCAATCCGCCTTGCGGCACCGCTTGCGGTGCTGTTCGCCGTCTCCGCCACCCAGACCGCCCACGCGCACGCCATCGCCGGCGATCGCGTCTTCCCCGTCACCCTCACGCTGGATGATCCCGGTGTGGCCGATGAGGTGACGCTGCCGCAGATCGTCGATCAGCCGGGTGCCGGGCCGAGCAACACCACGCAGTTTCAATGGGAGTGGGACAAGACGATCACCCCCAGCACGGCGCTGATCTACAATCACGGCTACGACATCGACGCGGCAGCGGGCAGCAAGCGCGCCACCGGGTTCGAGAACCCGATTATCACCGGAAAATGGCAGGTTTACGTGAATGCCGAGCACGAATTCATCGTCTCGCTCGGCCTGCAACGCGAATTGCCGCCCGATCTGCACACGCTGTCGATTGGTTACGACAAATATGGTTCGACCAGCCCAACCGTCTATTTCGGCAAGGGATTGGTGGAACTGCCCGCGCCATTGTTGAAGCCTTTGGCGATCACCGGGGAGCTGATCTACACCATCCCCGATGTGCCGCTGAATGCGGCGCAGACCAATAACGGCACGCCGCGCACGTTGTTCGGCGGGCTGTCCGTGCAATATTCGCTGGCCTATCTGCGTGCCAACGTGAAGGATTACGGCCTGCCGGAGTTCGTCAACCGGCTGACCCCGCTGGTGGAATTCAACTACATCACGCCGACCGCCACCGTGCCGGGTGGCGCGCCGATGCAGTTGCAGGGCAGCTTTGGCGCGATCTATATGGCCGACACCTATCAGGTGGGGCTGGAATTGCTCGCACCGCTGAACAAGGCGTCCGGTTCGCGGGTGGGTGCGACGGTGCAGGTGCATTTCTTCCTGGATGACATCCTGCCGAATTCGCTCGGCAAGCCGCTGTTCCAGTGACGGGTGGAATGTGGGAGAACCCGCGATGAAGCGTTTTCTGCTGCTTGCCTTTCTGCTCGGCGCCCCGCAATTCGCCCACGCGCATGCGATGCTGCTCAAATCCGAACCGGCGGTGGGCGACGAGGTCTCCCCGGCCCCGGCGGAGTTGGTGTTGCATTTCTCTGAGGGGGTGGAGCCTGCGTTCAGCACTGTCGTCGTCACCGATGCCAGTGGCGCGCAGGTGCAGAGCGGTGCGCCGAAGGTTTTCGCCGAGGATCGGAAAACCCTGCATATCGGCCTCATGCCGTTGGTGGCGGGTGACTACAAGGTTGAATGGCACGCAACCTCGGTAGACACCCACAAAACCAACGGCCATTTCGGCTTCAGCGTGAAACCTTAAGCCCCCACTTCATCCGTGTAGACCTGAAAGCTCGCCAGCGTGTTGGGGCCGAAGCTGGTGGTCAGCGCCACGTCCGTCGCGTCGCGTCCGCGTGCCATCAGCACGCGGCCGAGGCGGGGGATGTTGTTGCGGGGATCGAAAGTGTGCCACGCGCCATCGAGATAGGCTTCGAACCAGCCGGCGAAATCCATCGGGCCGTAGGGCGGCGGCACGCCCATATCGCCGAGATAACCTGCGCAATAGCGGGCGGGGATGTTCATGCAGCGGCAGAACGCCACCGCCAGATGCGCGTAATCGCGACACACGCCCTTACGCTCATTGAACGCCTCAAAGGCGGTGCGGGTGTTGCGGGCATCGGTATAGGCGAAGGCGATGTGGGTGTGCACGAAATCGCAAATCGCCTGCACCCGCGCCCAGCCGAGCGGCGTGGTGCCGAAAAGTTGCCAGGCAGTGTTCATCAGCAGATCGGTCTCGCAATAGCGGCTCCCGAGCAGGAAGACGAGCACATCTTCGGGCAGGCTGGCGATATCGTGCTGATGCGCGTTGGGATGCACCGGGTCGAGTGCGCCGGAATCCTTCAGCACGCCGCGCGTGGACAATTTGAACAGCCCGGCCGGGGCCACCAGCCGGGTGCACCAATTGCCGAACCCGTCATGATAGGCCGAGCGCGGCACCGAAGGCTCCGTCACCAGCAGATCCGGCACCAGCAGATCGGCCGCGCGGGAGGCGTGCACGTTGAGGGAGAGCAGCATCGGGGTGGGCTGCTTGCAGTCGTAAACAATATCGAATCCAAAGCTGATCAACATGATGTGGCACCTCGCTGTGCGGACATTGTCCGGCCTGCATGATCGCAATTGCGCGAAGGTGCCTGGGCGGGCCGGGGGATACGGGCTTATCGCATGCAGGATGCGTGCCCAGACATGCTATGTCGCGCGCCGTCTTATGTCGTGCGCCCCCGCGTGCTGGGCGCGCGCAGCGCCCGCGTCTCGGAAATGCCCGCGGCCCTGGCCGCTTCCTGCAAGGCGTGCCGAAATTCATCGCGTTTTTCGTGGATGGAGGCGATGACGAAGCCGGTGGGAATGCCGAGCCCAACCAGAACTGCCTCGGAAAGTTGCAAACTGGCCTCCAATGTCTCCGGCACCGCATCGGAGACACCAATGGCGTAGAGATGGCTGGCATGCGCCTCATCGCGCGCGCGGGAGACCAGCAGGATATCGGGCCGCAATTCCCGCACTGCGGCCACGATCTCGTCGATCTGCTGGCGGGTGTGGATGGTCACGATCACCGCTGCCGCCTCCATCACCCCGCAGGCCCGCAGAAAGCCCGGATCGGTGGCATTGCCGTAATAGACGCGCGCTCCCCGCTTGCGATCCAGGCTGACGGCATCGGCATCGCTGTCGATGGCAATATGGGCGCGGTTGTGGCGGGTGAGCATGGCACACACCACACGCCCCACCCGGCCATGCCCGACCACAATGGCGTGGCCGGACTGACCTTGCGGAATGGCGGAAAGCTCCGGGTCGATCACCCGCCGCACCTCCATCCGCGCGCCCAAGCGCCGCCCAACCAGGGCAAGCAGCGGCAGCAAGGCCATCGACAGCGCGGCGATGGCGGTGGCGAACCCGGCTATGGCGGGGGTTACAATCCCCAGCGCCCCGGCCAGCCCGATGCCAACCATCGAGAACTCACCGGCGGGTCCGAGCAGCAGGGCGGTCTCCAGCGCGGTGGCCCAGGGCAGATGAAACAGCCGCGCCGAGAGCGTGGTGATCGCCACCTTGGCCGCGATCAGTCCGAGCACGCAGCCCACCGCCAGGAGTGGCGCTTGGATCAATGGGCGTGGGTCGATGTTCATGCCCACGGTGAAGAAGAAGATGCCGAGCAGCAGCCCCTGAAATGGCGCGATGGTGGCGTGAATGGCGCGGCGATATTCGGTGTCGGCCAGCAGCAGCCCGGCCACGAACGCGCCCAACGCCATCGACAGCCCCGCGGAGGCCGCTGCCACCCCGGTGCCGACGATGATAAAGAGCAAGGCGGCGACGAATAATTCGCGCGATTGGGTGCCCGCCACGATGCGGAACAGCGGCCGCAATGCCAGACGCCCAGCCACCGTGATCGCCGCCAGCACCAAAGCCGCCTGCGCCACGGCCAGCGTCAGATTGACCCACACCGAGCCACCGCCAGCACCGATCAGCGAGACGAACATCAGAATGGGAATGGCCGCGATATCCTGCGCCATCAGCACGGCAAAACTCGCCCGCCCAGCGGCTGTCTTCATCCGCCCCTGCCGCGCCAGCACTTCCAGCGCGATGGCGGTGGAGGAGAGGCTGAGGAACGAGCCCAACACCAGCGCGGCGCGCACCGTCAGCCCCATCAGCGCGAGTGCGCCCGCAATCGCCACCCAGCCGCCCAGCACCTGCACGCTGCCCAGGCCGAGCACCAGCTTGCGCAGCGTGCGCAGGCGCTGGAACGACATTTCCAACCCGATCAGGAAGAGCAGAAACACCACACCGAGATCGGCAATACCCTCGACATGATGTGCGTCGGTGATCGTGACCCATTGCAGAAACGGCAGTTTTGGCACGAACGCCCCCAAGCCGAACGGACCGAGCAGCGCCCCCATGGCGAGGTAGAGGATGACGGGGGAGATTTTGAAACGATGCCCGATCGGCACAACGACACCGGCGGTGCCGAGCACGACGAGGGCGTCGGCGTAGATGGGGAAGTCGATGGAGGCGGACATGCCGGGGAGTGTAGAGGGGGATGCGGGTTTTGGGGGGATGAAAATTGTGGGGATGCGGATTTGTGTTGTGTTATACCATCTAACGTGTCAGTTAGTTGTGGATGAATGCATCCGCGGCCCCCACCCCCTATCTGAGCCTGTCGGCCATACTGCGTGCGCTGCGCGGTGAGGTGGGCGGCTGGCATCTGCGCGGGATGTTGAGCCATGTGCTGATGCTGCTGATGTATCGGCGGCTGGGCGAGATCGCGACGAAAATCGAGCGGCTGATGGTGCGGTTTCACGCCGGGCGGCTGCTGCGGCGTGTGGCCGTTGCGCGCGGACGGCGCGTCGGCAAGACGGGCACGCGGATTTGGCCGGGGCGGTTCGGCTGGCTGGTGCGGGTGGCGTCGTATCAGGCGGCGGGGTATGGCTGCCAACTGCGCCATAGTCTCGAACAGCCGGAGATGGTGGAACTGCTCACGGCATCCCCGCACGCCGCGCGGCTTCTCAAACCCGTGTGCCGGATGCTGGCCATCGAGACGTCGGTGTTGCGGCCAGGGCAGCCAGAGCCCGAACCGAAGGTGCGCAAGCCTCGGCTTCGCACACCGAGACCCAAGCCCGAGCCGTTCCGGATTCCCTTGCCGCGGGGCGTGCTGACGGCGGTACGCCAGAGACGGTTTTGCCTAACCTGACACGGACGCGGGCGAAGATGCGCCCTTATTGTTCCGGTTAATTAATGACAATTCAGGGTGGTGTTAGAGCGGTATGATTGCGGGTTGAATTTTGACCGCCCCACTGCGTCATTGCCGGGATTGGCTGCATCGCGGTGGATGGCAGCAACGCGCGCGCCATGACGGGGGATGTCGGTTCAACCCTCATTCACCTGGGTCTGGCCCTCGCGAAACGGCCCCAATTCCGCCAGCGCCGCCATCTCCTCGATGCGGCTGGCGCGCTCTTCCACCAGGAATTGCGCCACCGCCTCCCGCAGGCCGGAATGGCGGATCCAGTGGGCGGAATAGGTGGGGGCGGGTAGGTAGCCGCGTTGGATTTTGTGCTCGCCCTGCGCCCCGGCCTCGACGCGGGCCAGACCCTGGGCGATGGCGAAATCGATGGCGCGATAGTAGCAGAGTTCGAAATGCAGGAACGGATAGTCGCGGTCACAACCCCAGTTGCGGCCATAGAGCGTGTCGGACCCCATCAGGTTGAGCGCGCCGGCCACCGGTTTGCCGCCCTCCAACGCCAACATCAGCACGACGCGCTCGCCGAGGGCGCGGCCGAGCAGGGGGAAGAATTCCGGCGTGAGATAGGCGCTGCCCCATTTGCGATCGACGGTGGAGACATAAAACCGATGAAAATCCTGCCATTGTGACGGCGTGATCTCCGGCCCGCGCAGGGTGACGAATTCCAGGCCGCACGCATTGGCATCGCGCCGCTCCCGCCGCAGCGTCTTGCGTTTGCGCGACGACATGGCGGCGAGGAAATCGTCGAAATGGCCGTAGCCGTGATTGTGCCAATGGAATTGCATACCGAGGCGTTGCAGCCAGCCCGCTTCGCCCAGTGCCTCCCATTCCGCCTCGGTGCAGAAGCTGGCGTGCACGGAGGACAGGCCGAGTTCGCTGCAGGCCTGCACCACCGCCGCCCCCAGATCGGCCACCGCCACATGGCTGCCGGGTCGGATCAGGAAGCGCGGGCCGGGGACCGGGCTGAAGGGGGAGGCGATTTGCAGTTTTGGATAATAGCGCCCGCCCGCCCGCTCGAAGGCATTGGCCCAGGCGTGGTCGAAGACATATTCGCCGTAGGAATGCGATTTTGCATACATCGGCGCACAGGCCACCAACCGCCCGGCGGCATCGCGCAAGGCGGCGTGTTGCGGCAGCCAGCCGGTACGCGGGCCAGCGGAGCCGGATTCCTCCACACAGGCGAGGAAGGCGTGGCTGACGAAGGGGTTGTCCGCCCCGGCGCAGTCATCCCAATCGGTGGCGGCAATCTCGCCGATGCGGCGATGCAGCGTGAGGGTGAGAGATGTCATATTCGGCATGTGGGATGCCGGAGCGTTCAGGCAATCTCAAACATGCCTTCAACCTCGACCGAGGCGTCCATCGGCAGGCTCGGCACACCGATGGTGCTGCGCGCATGACGTCCGGCATCACCCAGCACGGCCACGGCAAGATCGGACGCCCCGTTCATCACCTGGGCATGGGCGGTGAATTCAGCGGTGCAGGCGATGAAACCACCCAGGCGCACCACGCGCCTGACCCGGCCGAGATCGCCACCGCAGGCATCCTGCAACTGGGCGAGCACGTTGATGAAGCACAATTTGGCGGCCTCGATGCCCGACTCGGCGGTGCATTGGTCGCCCAACTTGCCGGTGAAGGCGATCTTGCCGTCTTTGAGCGGAATCTGGCCGGAGACCACGACCAGGTTTCCGGTGATGACATAGGGCACATAATTCGCCACCGGTTTGGCGGGGGTGGGCAGGGCGATGCCGAGTTCGGTCAGGCGGGCGGCGATTGTCATCGGAAATCCTTACTTCGCCACCAACCGCAAACCGCTGCGGCGCTGGCGTGGGCTTTGGTCGGGCAGGTCGAGCGGCAGCAGCGGTGCGCGGTCGCGTGCGCCGTCACCCAGCGTGTCGCCTTGTTCATCCTCGATCTCGGCTTCCGGCAGATCGGTCTTGCCGAGATAGTTCACCGCCAGATTGCGGAAGACGTAATCGAGCAACGAGGTGGCGCGGCTGACCGCCGGATCGCCTTCCACCACACCGGCAGGCCCGAAGCGGGTGAAGGTGAAGGCCTCGACGAATTCCTCCAGCTTGACGCCATTTTGCAGGCCAAGGCTGACGGCGACGGCGAAATTGTCCATCAGGCCACGGAAGGCCGAGCCCTCCTTGTGCAGGGCGATGAAGATTTCGCCGATGGAGCCATCGGTATATTCGCCAGTGCGCAGGAACAGCTTGTGCCCACCCACGGCCGCCTTCTGGGTGTAGCCGTTGCGCCGCGTGGGCAGCGATCGCCGGGCCGGGTTGGCGGCGGCGGCCACGACCGGGCGCGCCGACATCACCTGTATATAGGGGGCCACCGCATCGAACATCGCCGCATGGGCTGCCGAGTCGGGCTGGGCGAACACGCTCTGCCCGGCAAGCGTCGCGGCCAGCGCCGCCTCGGCGGACATGGAACGTGCGGCCAAAGTGGCGCGGGCGGTGCGGGTGAGCGTGCCTGTATCGGAGAGCGGCGAGAATTCCGGTGCGAACCCGCTGGTCTCCACACCGAGCAATGCCTCGGCAAGGCAGGGAGCGGACAGGCCGGTGGTGGCGGCATGTCGCGTGGGCGTCAATGCGGGCAAGGCCTGCACCATGGCGGGCAGGCGCGAGGCGGCGGGCAATGTCACCGTGTCGGTCTCGGCGATGGCCCCCAGACGCTCGGCGATCAGGGCCGAGGTGTGATCGGCGGCCGCGCGCATCGTGTAGGCGATATCGGCGGCCATCGTGCGCGCGGCATCGCTGTCATAGTCCAGCCCCAGATCGGCCAGCACACCGGCCAGATCGGTGAAGCCGATGCCCAATGTGGGCGAGGCCGGGGAGAGCAATGTCATCGCCAAAGCGGCATGGGCAGCCGCGCGGGCGAAGGCCGTGAAGTCAAAACCCTCTCCGGCGGTGTGGAAGGCGGGCAGGTTGAGCACGAAGCCCGGCGCCTTGAAGCCGAAGCCGCGCCAGACGGAGTCTTGCGGCGCACCACGGCGGGTGATCAGCAAGGTGTGCAACTCATCGGCCAGATGGCTGTCGAGCAGATTGCCCAGGCCGGTGCGCAGCGCACGGTCGGCAATCGGGCCGATCCAGCCCTGGGCGGCGTCCTCCAACACCACAAGACCTTCGCCCGGTGCCAGGGCGGCCAGGGCCTCGGCGGCGCGGTCGTTCCACAAGGCGGGCAGAATCACCCGGCGTGCGTCGGAATCGGGGTCAGGGCGGGCTTCGGCCTTGCGCGTGCGCACACCGTGCCAAGGTTTGATCTTGCTCATGGGGCTGATCGTATCGCCAGAGTCCCCAGGCGTGAAGCGTATTTGGTGGACGAGTCGGGGGTTGGCCACAAAATCCTGTGGAGAACTTTTGGAATGGCGGATTTCTGCGGGAGTCGTGGCAAGGCCGATGGACCGACGCGCGCGGTGGGTCTATACGGTGTTCATGGATATCGTCACCCGCCTCTTCACCCTCCTCCACGGTCGTCCGGTGGGCCAAGATGCCGCCGGAAACCGCTACTTCACCGAGCGCAAGACGCAGGCGGGCAACCGCCAGCGCCGTTGGGTCGTCTACAAGGGCGAACCCGATGCCAGCGCCGTGCCGCCTGAGTGGCATATGTGGCTGCACCACACGGTTGATGCCCCGCTGTCTGAAGCGGGTCGCAAGCCGTGGCAGAAGCCGCATCTGGCCAATCAGACCGGCAGTGCTGCGCGCTACCGCCCGGTGGCCACCCGCTCCGGCGGCGCTGACTACGAAGCCTGGACGCCCGGCAGCTAGCGATGGCGCAGCGCAATGTCTCGGAGTTGTTGGCTGGCGCGGCTGTCCTCGCGGCAGCCATCGGCTTTCTGGGCTATGCCGTGGCGCATACCGGGCGGGGTTCCGTCAGCGGGGTGACGTTGCATGCCAATTTCGAGCGGGCCGATGGATTGTCGCCCGGCTCTGATGTCACCCTGGCCGGTGTGAAGATCGGTCGCGTGGTGGCAACCGATATCGACGCCAAGACCTATCAGGCGGCGATCACCTTCACCGTGCGCCCGGATATCAGGGTGCCGGCGGATAGTTCGGCGGAAATTTCCTCCGACGGGTTGGTGGGCGGCAAGTCGCTGTCCATCGTGCCGGGCGGCGATGACAAGATGCTCGCCGATGGTGGGCGTATCCAGATCACCCAATCGGCGGCCAGCCTGGAGCAGATGCTCGGCAAGTTCATCTTCAGCGTGAGCGATCTTTCCTCCAACGTGCAAAAATCGCTGAAGGAAAATCAGGCAGCGCCGAAATGAGCGCGCCGGACTGGGTGCAGCCGGATGGCAGTGCGATTTCCTGTCGGGACAAGCTGAAAGTGCTCAACGAAAACCACGCCGAACTGGCGCAGACGTTGCGCGACGTGTTCGAGGATGCCGTGCTGATGGGCGTGGACGCGCAGGCGATGAAGCAGATTCTGGCCGATATGGTGGCCGGTCTGCGCTCGCCTTTGGCCGGGCGGTCCTGATGCGGTTGGCGGTCCTGGCGGCTGTGCTGCTGGCCGGCAGTGCCTCGGCGCAAACGCCGGTGCCACCGCCGCCTGTGCCACCGCCGCCGGTGATGGCGCCGGGTGCGCAGAGCGTGACTGCGCCACCTGCTGTGCCGGAAACCTGGCTGCCTTTGGGAAGTGCCGATCTGGTGGGGCTGGATAAGATCACCACGCGGCTGACCAAATTCTCCGTCAAACTGGGCGAGACCGTGAGTTTCGGCACGTTGCGCATCACGCTGCGCGGCTGTGCGGTGCGTGGGCCGAATCAGCCGGCCGATCAGGCGGCGTTTCTCGATATTGCCGATGCGCGGCGCAAGGATTTTGCCTTTCACAGTTGGATGCTGCTCTCCGCCCCTGCGGTGGCGGTGGTGGAGCACCCGGTCTATGACGTCAAACTGGCGGGCTGCCGGTGAGCGTCGTGCTGCCCGCGCGGGCATGCCTGTTGCTCGATCTTGACGGCACGTTGATCGACATCGCCCCCACGCCGGATTCGGTGGTGGTGCCGGTGGATTTGCCCGGCGTGTTGATCGCGCTGCGCGACCGCATGGCGGGGGCGCTTGCGATTATCTCCGGTCGTCCGATTTCACAGATCGACGGATTGCTGCCCGATGTGGCCACGGCCGTTGCGGGCGAGCATGGCTATGCCGTGCGACATCTGCGCGGCGGTGCGATCGATTGCGCGGATGTGGTGACGGTGCCGGAGGCGTTCCTCGCCGAAGCGGCTGCAGTGGTGGCGCGGTATCCGGGGGCGATCCTGGAGCGCAAGGCGCGCGGCTTCGTGCTGCATTTCCGTCTGGCTCCCGAGGCTGGCCCGGTATTCGCGGCAGCTTTGTCGGCGATGCTGGAGAATTGGCCGCATCATCGCGTGGCCTCGGCGCATATGGCGTGGGAGGTCAAGCCGGTCGGCATCGACAAGGGCAGGGCGGTGCGCGAGATCATGGCGCGCGCGCCGTTTGCGGGGCGGGTGCCGGTGTTCATCGGCGACGATGCCACCGATGAGGACGGTATGGCGGTGGCGCGCGCCATGGGTGGGCTGGGGCTGCGCGTCCAGGAGCATTTTCTCGACGCCGCCGGCGTGCGGCGCTGGCTTGCCGGTCTGGCGCGATCAGCGGTCTGATCGGCCCGACCGGCAATCTCCGTGAGGATCAGGCCTTCAGATGCGTGGCAAAGAAGGCCAGCGTGCGGGTCCAGGCCAGTTCGGCCGGTGCTTCACGATAGGCCGCACGGTCGTCGCAGCCGAATCCATGCGGCGCATCGTCATAGACAAAGATTTCCACGTCCGGCTGTGCTTGGCGGATCAATTCCACGTCGCTGAGCGGAATGCCGGTGTCTTTCTCGCCGAAATGCAACTGCACCGGAACATGCGGCGCCTCCGCCCGCGCTGCCGCGATGCCGCCGCCATACCAACCATTGGCCGCGGCGAATTGCGTCGTGCGGGTGGCACCCCACCATGCCAGCGTGCCGCCCCAGCAATAGCCGACAATGCCCTTCACCCGCTCGCCCAAGGCATCGGCAGCCGCGCTGACATCCTGCATCACCTGGGCCTCGCTGATCTTGCTGCGCAGGTCGAGACCGCGTGCCACCCCTTCGGCATCATAGCCGAGTTCCACACCCGCCTCGGCGCGGTCGAACAATGCCGGCGAGACGACGCGGTATCCGGCGGCGGCGAAGCGGGCGCAGACATTGCGCATGTGGGAATTGACGCCGAAAATCTCCTGAATCACCACCAAGCCGCTTTTGGCGTCGGCTGGCCCGTCCACCCAGGCCTGGAATTGATGCCCGTCGGCGGCGGTGAGTGTGACGAATTCGCCCATGATCTTCCCCTCTTGCATGATCAGCGTTCTTCAGCAGGATGGCGGTATGGGTGAATTGGTCAACCTCCGACAGGTGAAAAAGGCACGCGCGCGGGCAGAGGATGCCAGGCAGGCGGAGGAGAATCGCGCGAAATTCGGGCAGACCAAGGCCGAGAAAGCCCGGCGTTCGGCCGAAGATCGCATGGCGCAGCGCCGGTTGGATCAATCCAAATTGGATCGCGACTCGTAAGGCAGCCTC
The DNA here is from genome assembly GCA_031291725.1 of Acetobacteraceae bacterium. Taxonomy (GTDB): domain Bacteria; phylum Pseudomonadota; class Alphaproteobacteria; order Acetobacterales; family Acetobacteraceae; genus CAIQQQ01. The sequence continues at coordinate 8,078 of JARLIM010000022.1, read as the reverse complement.
AGTGCAGCGGCACCGCCGTCACACTGTTATAGGCGCTGCCATCGGTGCCGATGCTGTAGGTGGACCAGACCAGATAGACCAGCACCTGCTTCTGCCGGTCATAGACGCGCGAGACCCGGATTTCCTTGAAAAAGGCGCTGGCCCGCTCGCCGAACACCACTTCATTGTCCGGCACCGGCACGCGCATGGACACCGGCCCTGTGGCGCGGCAGGCGATGGAGAAGCGGTTCGGGTCCGTCGCCAGACCGAGCGATCCCTTCACACCGCCGGTTTCAGCGCGCGAGACATAGCAGCTCACACCGTCCACCTTCGGATCGTCATAGCGTTCGATCACCACGCGATCATTGCGGCCCATCACGCGGAAGGTGGTATCCACGTTGCCGATGCGCACGGCATCGCCATCGGCCGCAAAAGCGGGGGCGGTGAGCAGAAGAGCGGCGATCAGGGCGAGGGGGTGGCGGCGCATGGCGATCTCCTCAAGCGGCAAAGGATGCGAAAGAGCGCACCAGGATTTCATAGATGTCGCGCTTGAATGGCACGGCAAGCTCCGGCAACTCGGCCAGATGCGCCCAGCGCCATTGGTCGAATTCAGGGTGTTCCTCAGCTTCGAGATTGATATCCGAATCCACGCCGGTGAAGCGCAGCGCATACCAACGTTGGCGCTGCCCGCGATATTTGCCGCCCAAGGCCTTGCCCACAATCTCGCGCGGCAGATCGTAGGTGAGCCATTCCGGGTGCTCGGCGATGATTTCCGCGCGATCCGTGCCGATTTCCTCCGCCAGTTCGCGCAGCACGGCAATGCCCGGGTCTTCGGCCGGATCAATACCGCCTTGCGGCAATTGCCAACCGCCGGGGGCGGCTTCCTGGGTGGGGTGCTGACGGCGCCGGCCGATCCAGACCAGACCGTCGCGGTTGAACAGCACCGCACCGACATTCGGGCGATAGGGCAGCGTTTCGGGGTCGATCATGCCGGGCCTCGCATTTCAGCCAAGTTGCAGCCCCCGAGAGCGCTCAGGGTGCCTGCGGCATCTGCACCACGGCGCTGACCGGCGCAAGAGCCAGTCCGCGCTCGGCCAACCCCACGGCCCAGACGCCGAGCCGATCCACCACCAAGGGTGACGGTTGACTGACCAACCCGATGGCGGCCCCGCGCCCTTGCGCCAGTTTTTCCAGCCGGGCGAGGGCGGCATCAATCGCCTCGGCCCCGGCACCATTGGCCGCCACGTCATCAACCACCAAATCCACCCCGCGATAGGCGATGGCGGATTGCCTGGCGCCGCCGATCAGCCGTGCATTCGGGCGCGGATCGACGTACAGCAGCCCACGCTCGGCCAACGTGTCGAACAGCGATGCCATCTGGCCGAGCGAGGCGGCAAAACGTTCGCCGCGCAACGTGCCCAACGCCCCGGTGGCACCGACAAAGCCGCTGAATCGGGTGATCGCCCATTCCAGCCGCTGGGCATTTTCCGACATCGACGCCCCGGTGAGCAGCGCATGATGGCCGGGATCGTTGAGGGGATAGCCCGCCGGTTCCATCGGCAGTGAGATCAGCAATTCATGGCCAGCATTGCGGGCATGGTCGAGCAGATCGTCCAGCCGATTGGCATAGGGTGAGACCGCGAGCGATACCGCGCCGGGAAGCTTTTCCACCGCCGCCGCGCTTTCGGCGACATTCATTCCCACGCCTGCAATCAGAATGGCCACGCGCGGACGATGGTCCTGCGCATCGAATCCGGCGGCATAGACCTGCATCGGCGTGCGGCCGTCACGGGCGATGCGTGGCAGAAACCCGCCTGGAATATGGGGAGCTGGCTCCAGCAGGGCGGCATCAGGACGCGCAAGGGCACGGCCGCGTGCGCTGATATCGGCAACCGGCATGGGGTGACGATCGACCGGCGGAGGATGTGGCAGCAATGGCACCGCCTGACCGGCTGGCGGCGCAGGCGCGACGGCGGGTGGAGACGGCGATGATGCGGCGATCGGTGCCGCAGCCTCCCGCACCGGGCCGAGCCAAATCAGCAGGCTGGCGAGGCTACAGGTGAGGGTGACCACGACCAGCCAAAACATCGCCAACGCGCGCCACGCAGTGCGTGCAGGCCTGCACAATGTTCCTGCTGATATAGCGGCTTTTGCCACACGACCCCCGGTTGACCCTTCAACCCGCACGATACGGGCGAAGGGTTAAGTCGGGGTTAACGGGCGTCTATTTCGCGGCGTGGTCGGTGGTTTCCATTGCGCGGACGACTTTGAGCGCCTGTTGCAGCTGGAAATCGGTTTCAGGCTTCGCGGCATCGAAGGCGGGTTGGTTTTCCGGCGGGATTTTCGGAATATCTTTCGCAATCGCCGGAATATCGGTGCGCGGCGGCAGAGTTGCCTGGGCCACGCCGCCCTTGTTCTCGATAGCCCCCTTCAGATCGGCCTCATGATCGGGCACGAATTTCGCGGGCTCCTCTCGGCTGTCGCGCACCTCGATGTCTGGGTCCACGCCCAGGCCCTGAATCGAGCGGCCAGATGGCGTGTAATAGCGCGCCGTGGTCAGACGCATCGCGCCATCGCCAGGCAGCGGGATGACGGTCTGCACGGAGCCCTTGCCGAAGCTGCGTGTGCCAACCACCACCGCGCGGCGATGATCCTGCAACGCACCGGCGACGATTTCACTCGCGGAGGCAGAGCCGGAATTGATCAACACCACCAACGGCATACCGCCGGTGAGGTCGCCGGCATGCGCATCCCAACGCTGATTGTCCTCAGTGTGGCGCGCGCGGGTGGAGACGATCTCACCGTCATGGATGAAATCCTGGCCCACGGCGACGGCCTGATCGAGCAGCCCGCCCGGATCATTGCGCAGATCCAGCACGATGCCAGCCAGCTTGTGATTGCTCTTGGCGCGCAATTCGTCCAGCGCCTTGCGCACGCCGATATCGGATTGCTCGGTGAAGGAGGAGATGCGGATATAACCCACATCGTCGCCCTCCAGATGCGACTTCACCGATGGCACCTTGATGACTTCGCGCTTGAGATTGAACTCAAGCGGCTTGTCGATGCCTTCGCGTTTGACAGTGAGCAGGATGGCGGTGTCCGCCTTGCCGCGCATTTTCTCCACGGCTTCATTCAGCGACAGGCCCTGTACGCTCTTGCCGTCGATGGAGGTGATCAGATCGCCGGTTTTCATGCCAGCGCGCTGGGCGGGGGTGTCGTCGATGGGGGAGATCACCTTGACGAATCCGGCTTCGCCGGTGACTTCGAGGCCGAGGCCGCCGAATTCGCCCTTGGTTTGCACCTGCATATCGCTGAACGACTTGGCATTCATATAGCTTGAATGCGGATCAAGTCCGGTGAGCATGCCGTTGATGGCGTTTTCGACCAGATCCTTGTCTTTGACCGGTTCGACATAATCGGCGCGCACGCGCTCGAAGACGTCTGAGAACAGGTTGAGGAGTTGATAGGTCTCCGCCCGGTTCGATTCGGCGGCATTGGCCGCAGGCATCAAATCGAAACCCCAAGACAGCGCCGTATGCTCCGCCATCGGTAAAGCCACGGCACCTGCCACAAAGGCGGCACCAACCATCAGGAAACTGCGCAACTTCATCCCAAAATTCCTCTACGCGCCGGGGCATACATGGTCACGATCATCGGCATTGCCAATCTGCCCCGCCCGGCGACCGCGTTCTGTCAGTAGCAGACTGCGTGGTCTGGTGGGGATATGGCAATACACCGGCAGTTAAGTTTTCTGTCATCCAGTCGCCCGCAGCATCGGTGCCGGGTCTATCGGTTGGCCATCGTGGCGCAATTCGAAGTTCAGAAGGGGCTTTCTGCCGATGCCGAGCGGGTTCCAGCCCGGCATCACCCCCACCGGCTCGCCCTGACGCAAGGTCTGGCCGAGTTGCACGTCGAGCCGGTCGAAGCCGGAGAGCACGACGTGATAGCCGCCCCCGCAATCCAGAATCGTCAGCAGGCCGAAGCTGCGGAATTGCCCGGCAAAGACCACACGCGCCGTGCATGGCGCCTCGACGCGCGCCGATGAGGGGGCCTGATAGACGATGGCGGTCGAGGCGGCACCGTCCACTTCATCGCCGAAATGGTGGGCGATACCGCCGGCCACGGGCACTGCAAGCCCACCGGAGATGCCGGAGATTCCCGAGGCTTTGCTGGCCACGGCTTCGGCGCGGGCACGGGCGGGTTCGGATTTGGCCTCGCTGCGCTGCATCTGTTCGAGTTTGGCGATCGCCTGACGCACATTCTCGGCATGGGCGGCCGCATCGGCGGCCTTGCGCGCCCAGGCATTGGCTTCGCCCTCGGCTGCGGTGCGCGTTTGTCGAGCGATGACGATTTGCGCGTCCAGGGCTGCTGCGTCCTGCGTCTGCGCGGCTTGCCGGGCAGTGAGGTCGGTTTGTGCGGCGGCAAGATCGCTGCCCAGCGTGGCCAGACGGTCCTGTTCGCGCTGCAACTTCGCCAGATCGGTGCCGACATCATGGGTGATGGCGTTGAGGATGAGCAGACCCCGCACTGAATCCTCGGGCGTCTGCGGCAGCACCAGCATGGTTTCCGCCGGATAGCGCGCCAGCCTGCCGATCACCGGCAGCACGGTGCTGATGGCCTGGCCCTGCTCTTGCAGATCGATTTGCGCCTCCTGCTGCCGATGCCAGAATTCGGCGACGCGATTGGCGGCAGCGGCAAGATCGGCATCGAGTTGGCGTAATTTGGCGGCGGCGGCGATGCGTGCCGTGGCAAGGCGGCGCTCATCTTCGGCGGCGGCGGCGGCACGGGCGCGGGCGGCGTCCTGTGCCTTTTGGGCGGCATTGCGCGCGGCTTCGGCCTGCTGAACATCCACCGCCGCCGGTGCAGCCGCACCCAGCAGCAGCAGACAGACCAGTGCAAGCTGCCGCGCGGCTTGCTTCACGCGGCAGGCCGGAACAGCACTTGGCCGGTCATTTCCACCGGCTGTCTCAGGCCGAGCAAAGCGAGCAGGGTGGGGGCGATGTCGGCAAGACGGCCATCGTGCAGATGCGGGCTTGGGCTGTTGATCAGCATCACCGGCACCGGATTGGTGGTGTGCGAGGTATGCGGCCCGCCCGTCACCGGGTCGCGCATCGTCTCGCAATTGCCGTGATCGGCGGTGACGAGCAGCGCGCCGCCATGGGCCGCTATGGCGTCGGCAATCTGGCCGAGGCAGCCATCGACGGTCTCCACCGCCTTGACGGCGGCGGGCAGGCTGCCGGTGTGGCCGACCATGTCCGGATTGGCGAAATTCAGCACCAGCAGGCTGTAGGTGCCGGAATTGATCGCCGTCAGCGCATAGCCGGTCAGTTCCTGGGCGGACATTTCCGGCTGAAGATCATAGGTTGCCACTTTCGGCGAGGCCGCCATTTTGCGGTCTTCGTCATGGTTGGGCGTCTCGACGCCGCCATTGAGGAAATAGGTGACGTGCGGATATTTCTCCGTCTCGGCGAGCCGGATCTGGTGCAGCCCGGCGGCGGCGACCACTTCGCCCAGCAGATGCGTCATCGGTTGCTGCGGGAAGAGCGTGGTCATGAACGGCGCGAGGGCGTCGCTGTAATAGGTCATGCCCAGGGCGGCGCTGAACGTGATCTGGCGCGGACGGGCAAAGCCGGTGAAGCCCGGATCGACGAAGGCGGCGAGGATTTCGCGCACACGGTCGGCGCGGAAATTGAAGCAGAGCAGCGCATCGCCATCTGCCATCCCCGCGTAATCGCCGATCACCGCCGGTTCGATGAATTCATCCCCCACGTCGCGCGCATAGGCGGCCTGGACGACCTCGGCGGCGGAGTCGGCACGTGGTGCTTCGGCCTCGGCCATCGCCAGATAGGCGCGGCTGACCCGTTCCCAGCGTTTGTCGCGGTCCATGGCGAAATAGCGGCCGGTGACGGAGGCGATGGTGGCACCCTGCGGCAGTTCGGCCTCGAACGCCCGCAAAAATTCAGCGCCTGCTTTGGGGGCGGTGTCGCGGCCATCCATGAACACGTGGAGTTTGACCGCAATACCCGCCGCGGTGAGCAACTGCGCCAGCGCCACGGCATGGTCCTGATGCGAATGCACGCCCCCGGGGGAGAGCAGGCCGAACAGATGGCAGGTGCCGCCGGATTTCTTCAGGGCGGCGACCAGATCCAGGAAGGGCGCCGCCTTGGCCATTGAGCCGTCGGCGATGGCAAGGCCGATGCGCGGCAGATCCTGCATCACCACGCGCCCCGCGCCGATGTTGAGATGGCCCACCTCGGAATTGCCCATCTGGCCATCCGGCAGGCCGACATCCAGGCCCGAGGTACGCAGTTGGGCGTGTGGATTGGCCGACCAGAGCCGGTCGAAATTCGGCGTGTTGGCCACGGAGACCGCATTGTAAGGGCCAGGAGGGGCCGATCCCCAGCCATCAAGGATCACCAACATCACCGGGCGCAAACCAGCCATTTCTCCAGACCTCCAGTCGATGATGGAGGGTTACCCAATTGGGCGGGCCGGAACAATGGCCAAGCGCGATGGGCGGCGTCGCGAGGGCGGTAGAGCGCAGGCGAACCAAGGGGAGAATTTCCGGCAGCGGCGTGTTCCTATTTTGCAACTGAGTTGTGCAACGGAAACCGTTTAAAGAATCAACGATCTTATTTTGTTGCAGTAGTCTTGATTTTTGAAAGCTGAGGCGGCTGCTTTGCGCCAAAAACGGCCAGCCGCGTGGTTCGCTGCTGCGCCCGAAAGCCGTTGTTCGGTATAGGATGGGTGACGCAATCGCTTACCTATCCTCCGCTTGCCACTGCGAAGCTCAGTTGAAATCGGCGGCTCCGTAGGGTGGGTTCGGCGCGACTAAGATGGTGGGACCCCTTGCGGGGACCCACCCTACGGCTTGCTAATTGCTATAAATGAATGCCAAATAAAATCATTACATCTTTTAATGTCAAAAATATAATTAACAAAGAGAATAATATAGAAGCCACGCCAGATATGCGTAAAATAGCAGAATTTCCTGATTTTGTCGCATGCTTGATGCCGGAACGTGTGATTCCGACCAATGACCATGTAATAAATATCAAAAATAAAGATATAATTACGTTTATAGATAATTTATTATTATGTAATAATGGAATAAAAACTGCGTAAACAAAGGAGAATATTACTATAATTCCAAAATACATGGCAATTCCATTTAAGAGGAATGATTTCAATATTCCAAATTCACCCCGCCAATGTGATATTATATATCTTTTCATGTGTTTTGTCCAGTGTAGTTATTTTATATTGCTCGATTTTTAATTTTGATTGTGAAGTCGTATCATTAATAAAATAATTAACTTATTGTTGGGTACTATTTGCAATAGTTTTCTCCTGCAGCCTTTCGAAGAAGGCACTCAAATGTTCCAATTTCCGGCTTATCGAAATCGTAATCTCCATTATTATTACAAAACGTTTTAGACTGAAATGCATCTTTACCCATTTTTATTGATATGCATTCATTTATGTTCCCAGCAGTTGCGCAATCTTGTCGTGCGCGATAGTACTCCATGCACATAAACCGCTGTGAACATATGTAATTTATTTTCTTGCAGTCTTCTAATTTGGAGTTATTATTTTGTCCTGCTGCCTGATTTAGAGGAAAAATTATTAATACCAAAAGATATAACATCAAAATAATTTTTTCGAAATTTCTTGTGTTTCCCATTTTGTTTATGTCCGCCTCGGTCCTGTGCCATTGCAAACTGATTGTAGATCGTTGCGTCGCGCGACTCCAGTTCTAAACTGGGTCAATCTGCAACGGATGGATACCCTGATCAGCCGTAGAGGAGGACTGTTTCAATCCACTTTCGTGATCGTGTCCCGCGGCTTGGCATAACTGCAAGCCGTGGCCCGTATAACCGCAAGTTCATGCGGGAATCCGCGCCTTCGCATATCAGCCTACCAACCTACCAACGCTCATCGCCCCCTCACCGCAGCCAGCGTAGCAACCATTAGATCGTTGCGGGCTTGTCAGTCCAAGGCTGATTTCGCTGGACGACGGTGTTTGCGAAAATGATGAGCTTTCTAGCGCAGGCGACCAGGGCGACTTTGTGGGGTTTTCCGGCGGCGATGAGGCGCTG
>JARLIM010000021.1 GCA_031291725.1 Acetobacteraceae bacterium | reverse complement strand
GCCTCGACATAGCCGGCCAACCGTGATTCGCTGCTGCCTGTATCCAACGAGAGAGCCACAACCCGCCTCCACGAGTGAGAATCTCCACTCGTACACACAGGCCGTCGAATCGTACAAGAGGTTTGTGACACAGTAAGAATAGCAGGCTGCTGAAAAACTCTGTCGGTCGGCGCGGCGGCCCTTTTCCGCGCCAGAGTCGTTCAAGGCTTGCCACGATGCACACACATCGGGTCTTCGCCTTGGCCTTTCTGGCACGAAAAATGACTCGCCGCCCCTCCTACGACGCCTTGTCGAGGGCTTGGCGCGCCTGACGCAGCACGTCCGGATCGGGTTCGGGCACCGCGATGTCCAAACCGGACAATTGATCGACCAGAATTTCGGCCATCAGCGCACGCGCCACCGGCTTGCTGTTCGCCGGAATCACCGCCCAAGGCGCAAACGGCGTGGCGGTGGCGGCGATGACGTCCTGATAGGCCAGTTGATAGGCATCCCATCGTTGGCGCTCGATGAGATCGGCAGCTTCGAATTTCCAGGCTTTATGCGGGTCATCCAGCCGGGCGAGCAGGCGTTTGCGCTGTTCCTCCGGCGAGATATGCAGGAAGAATTTGCACAGCTTCACCCCGTTGCGCGACAACATGCGTTCGAAATGCACGATGTCTTCCAGCTGGTCGCGCCACATATTCGGCCCGGTGAGCGAGGCTGGCAGGCGGCGGGCTGGACCGTTTTCCGGGTGGACGCGGGGCACCAGCACATTTTCGTAGTGACTGCGGTTGAAGATGCCCCATTGCCCGGCATGCGGCACGGCTTGATGCTCACGCCAGAGAATGTCGTGCAACGCTTCCATCGCACTTGGACGTTTGAACGACGTTACCTGCAGCGCGCCGGGATCTAGGCCGCCGAAAATATGTGCAATCGCACTGTCCTTGCCGCCGGCATCCATGCCCTGAAAAATGGCCAGCAGCGCCCAGGTTTCGGACGCCTTCATCTTTGCGTGCAACTCGGCAAGCTTGCCGCGCGCCTTGTCCAATCGCATTTCGGCGGCTTCGTGCCCGATGTCATGAGTGTCGTCGGGATCGATGCCGCCGAAGGGCTCCGTTGGCGCTTGCGTCAAAATCAGCGCGTGGTGGCGCGCGGTCGTCATCGCCACGAGACGATGCGGCGACGCGCCATTTAGCTGTTTGCTCCGTCTGCTGGGGCGACCATCTTAGGCTTGGTTGTCTTGGGCTTCGGCTTGGCCGCCGTTTTGATGGCGGTCTTGGGCTTGGTCGTCTTGGGTTTCGGCTTTGCCTGCGCGGCGGCAAGCTTCTTGGCTGCGGCCTTCTTGCTGGCCGAAATGCCGGAGGGATGCTTGGCCGCTGGCGCATCGGCACTGCCGGGGTCGGAGCGGCCGAGCATGGAGGTGCTGCTGTCGCTATGGGTCATCGGTGCGGCGACGGGTTCCGCCATCGGTGCGGGACGGGCCATTGGTGGAGTGGAGAGAGCGGCCGACGAACGTGACGTGGCTGGCGCCTGTGGGGCGGTGGGCATCGCGGGGGTGCCGAGGCGGGGATCGGCAGAGTTTGAGCCGGGGAGCGGTGCCAGTGGTTCGGACGAAATTGCCTGCGCGGATGCCGCCAGCGGGGCGAATGCGATCGCAGCGGCACAGGTCAGCCAAAGCCAGCGTCTGGCGTTGGTCTGCGGTCTGGTCTGCATGGTTTGTTCCTTACAACGCGGCATGGGGCCGCATTTCTAGCAGGCTGCATGGAGTCGCATCAGGCGAAGGCGAGTAAAATCACGCCGCAGAAAATCAACCCCAGGGCTGCTGCATGCATCAGGCTGAACGGTTCGCCGAACCAAAAATGCCCCACCATGGCGGCCACCACATAGGATAATGCCGTGCTCGGCAGCGCCACCGAGACCGGAATTTTGCGCAAGGCGAGAATGTAGAGCAGCGCCGCCCCACCATACAGGCCCAGACCGATGATGGTGTGCCAGTCGAAGAACTGCGCCAGCACGGTCTCGGCCCGCGAGCCGGATTTGAGCAGGATCTGCCCGCCCATGCTCACACTGATCGCGCAGAGCAGCATGATCCAGGACGGATTCATGCCATCTTCTCCAGCGTCACGGTCGCAATTTCGGCCACACCGCCACGTTCGACCATCCGCACGCTGCCCTGCGGCTTGCCGTTGGCGGACAGGAAGGTGCGGCCGACATATTCGCCCAGCACGCCCAAGACCATCGATTGCACGCCGCCGACGAGCAAGATCGCCGTCATGGTGGAGGCCCAGCCGGAGGGGATGCTGTCAGACGACAGCGCCTCGACGATGGTGGCCACCGCCCCGATTGCGCCGAGGATTGCCATCACCAGCCCCACCAAAATCGCCAGCCGCAAGGGGGCGAGCGAGAACGATGTGGCCAGATTCAGCCAGAGCAACACAAGCCGCTTGAGCGTATAGTTCGACTGCCCCTCGCTGCGCGGGAAATGCCGCACCTCGATGCTGTCGATGCGTTGCGTGACCTGCATGATCAGCCCGTCCACATAGGGATAGGGGCCGTGATAGCGCGTGACGTTGGCGACCACGCTGGCGGCCATGCAGCGGAAGGAGGACAGATACAGCCCCGCCGGTTTGTCGAGCAGCCAATCGGCCACTTTGTTGGCGAACTGGCTGCCCAGATTGCGCCACGGCGCGTGCTGCTTGGTGGCGTAGCGGGTATAGACGACATCCCAGGCACCCAGGCGGGCGTGATCATACAGCTTGATCACCTCTTCCGGCGGGTTTTGCAGGTCGTCGTCCATCGTGATGACGTATTGGCCGGAGGCATGGCGCAGGCCGGTCATCACCGCATTGTGTTCGCCGTAATTGCGGGTGTGCTCGACATAGACCACTGGCACACGGGCCTCGCGCACCAACTGGCGGCAGACATCGCCGGAATTGTCCGGGCTGCCGTCATTGACCAGCACGATCTCGATGCCGCCCACCGGCGCCAATTCGGACAAAGCAGCGACGAGTTTGCCCACGGTGGCCGCCCCCCGATAGACCGGGACGACGATGGAAAGGCCGGGAGTGGCGGTTTGGGTCATGCGTTGGTGTCCGATGAAGAACGGGGCAGGCGGGCTGTGGCGAGGATCGAGCCGCCCCAGGGCAAGGCAGGCAGATGACGCTCCATCCGTGCGATGGCAAGCAGAATGGCGTTGATGTTGGGTGAAATCATGGCAACGTCACTGGCCGCATCGCCGCGCGCCAGGATTTTGCGTTGCAGCACCATCGCCGGGAACAGCAGTGAGTTCCAGAACCGCACCTGCACATCGACAAAGCCTGCCTGCGCGAGCCAGCGCCGCATTTCGCCGGGGGTGGTGCGGCGGGCATTGTGCACCCGACGGTCATGCGCGGAGGCCATCCAGGCATAAGCGGGCATGTTGAGCACCAGCAGGCCATCCGGTTTCAGCACGCGGTGCAATTCGGCCAATGCCTGGGCCGGGTCCACGCCGTCATGACACAGCACATCGGCAGAAATCGCGGCATCGAAGCGGGCGGGGGGGTAGGGCATGGCGAGGATCGAGCCCTGGGTGATCGTCGCCTGCGCCTTTTCGGCGGCGATGGCGGCGGCGTTGGGGTCGAATTCCAGGCCCTCCAGCACCAGATCAGGGCGGGCCTCATGCAGTCGGGCGAGAAAGCCGCCCGTGCCGCAGCCCGCATCGAGCAGGCGGCCTTGCGCTGGTTTCAGCGCGTCCGTCAGATGCAGATGCAAGACGCGGTACCACCATAATTGGTGTTCCACCGCGTCCATCAGGGCGTATTCCTGGCTTTCCATGCCGGGGGCTTTGCCACACATTCGATGCAGATCCAAACGCGCGGCGGGAGAAAGATGGTGCAGTTTCTAACCGAGGATGAACCGCAGCGCGGCGTGGCGGTGGAGATTGTGCCCGGCATTCGGCGGATGGTGGCCGACAACCCGTCAAAGATGACCTATCGCGGCACCAACACCTATTTGATCGACACACCGGACGGCACGCTGATCGTCGATCCCGGCCCGGATCTGCCCGCCCATATCGCCGCCATTCGCGCCGAGGCTGGGCGGGTTGCGGGGATTCTGGCCACGCACTCGCATGTCGATCATGTGCAATCGATCCCGGCGTTGCAGGTGGGGCTGGATGTGCCGGTCTATGCGCTGGGAAGCCGGGTTGCCGCCGATATCGCGCTGGCGGAAGGCGCGGGGCTGCATGGCTGGCGGGTGCTGCACACGCCGGGCCATATCGATGACCATATCTGCCTGTTGCGCGAGGATGGCGTGATGCTGACGGGCGATCATGTGATGGGCTGGTCATCCTCGGTGGTGATTCCGCCGGAGGGCGATATGGCGGATTACATGGGCTCGCTCTCCCGCCTGCTGGACGAGAATTCCGGCCTCTATCTGCCCGGCCACGGCCCGGCGATCACCGAGCCGCATGGCTATGTGCGTGCATTGCTCGCGCATCGTCATGGGCGGGAGGCGGAGGTGCGGGCGTGTCTGGCCGATGGCGTGGGCGCGGTGGAGGCGATGGTGGCGCGGATCTATCCCGACCTCGCCCCGCAATTGATGCCGATGGCGGCGCGCAATGTGACGGCACATCTGTTGAAATTGGCCAAGGACGGGCTGGCCCGCGCAGAAAGCGGCGGATGGGTGAGTGCTGCGTAGTCCGAAGCGAGGCTTCCCGCAATGACCGGATGATTGAAACCGACTTACTCCAAACACCATTCCCGATGCCGCATCACCTTGATCTTCACCCGTGCGCGCCGGGCTTCGGCGTCCAGTGCGAGCCATTCCTGCAGTTCGAGCAGAACCTTGTTGGTGATCCAGGCAAGATCGAAGCTCAGAGCCTCATCGAGGGAATACCAGCGCAATTCCTCCAACTCGCCGGAGCCTGCCAGCACGCCCTTGGCCGATTCGGCGGGGGCGACGAAGAAGAAGGCGTCGAAGCGGATCGGGTTGCCGGGCGGTGTGATGGCGCGGCAGAGCAGGTCGATGGAGGACAGATCGGGCGGGTCGCCGAGATCGAGCCCGGTTTCCTCCAGCAATTCCCGCGCAACGGCCGATAGCATGCCGCGGGCGAGCGCGGGCTCGTCGGTGGTCTGACGGGCGAGTCGGGCCATCACATCCTCGGGCGGCAGAGCGGCGAGCGCGGCAGAGCGGTCTTCGGCGTCCACGCCACCGCCCGGGAAGACCAACCGGCCCGGCATGAATTTATGAAACGCCCCGCGCTGGCCCATCAGCACGGAGGGTGCGGTGAGCGGATCGCGCAGCAAAATCAGGCTGGCGGCGCGGCGGGGGGTGACGATCTCATCACTGGTCATGGCAGTCTCCTTGCACCCAACCTTGCCGGGGTGACGCGGTTGCGCAAGGGTTGAGCCAACAAAGAAGCCTTGAGGAATGTCATCCATGCCCCAAAACGCCCCCTTCACGCGCCATCTCGCCCAACTTGCCGCCATTCTGCGCGCCTGGGGCATGACCGAGGCCGGGGCGGCAGAGACGGCGGAAATCCTGGGTTATGCCGATCTGCACGGCATCGACAGCCACGGTATGTCGATGTTGCCGCCCTATGATATCTGGCGCAGGGAAGGGCGGTTGAACTTTCAGTCGGTGCCATCGGTGGTCAAGCAAACGCCGGTCTCGGCCTTGGTCGATGGCGGTGGCGGGCTTGGGCATGTGCCGGCGGCGTTCGGCATGCGACTCGCCGTGGAGAAGGCCAAGACCAGCGGGATCGGCGTGGTGGTGGTGCGCAACACCGCGCATTTCGGGGCCTGTGGCTATTATGGGCTGATCGCGGCCAATGCCGGGATGATCGGCATGGTCTCCACCTCGGCATCCGGCGTGCGGGTGCCTCCGACCTTCGGGGCAGAGGCGCGGCTGGGCACCGACCCGTGGTGCTTTGCCGCCCCCGGTGAGCCGGGCCGTCCGTTCCTGCTCGATATGGCGACGACAACGGTGGCGTTCGGCCGGGTGCGCAACAAGGCCAATGAAGGGCTGCCGACGCCCGCGGGCTGGGTGCTGGATGCCAAGGGCCAGCCTTCCACCGATCCGCTGGACACCGCCGAACGCGGCGGGTTTCTGACGTCGTTGGGCGGCACGCCGGAGAATTCCAGCCATAAGGGCTATGGGTTGGCGATGATGGTGAATATTCTCTCCGCCGGCCTGGCTGGCGAGACGTTTCCCTCCACGCCGGGGCACGCCCGTGGCAACCCGATTGGGCTGGCACATTTCTTCCTCGCCATGGATCCGAATCTGTTCCGCGATGGCGCGGAATTTGCGGCCTCCGTGGCTGGGTTCTGCCAGGAGATGCGCGCCACACCCTCCGTCGATGCGGCGCATAAGGTGATGATTGCCGGCGATCCAGAGCGGGCAACGGCCCAGCGACGCCGGGTTGAGGGTGTGCCTGTGGGGAGCGGATTGCTGGCGCAAGTGCGCGCTTTGGCCGAATCGGCAGGCGCGGAATGGCTGCTTGGCGATAGCTGAAAGTGGTTAAAATAGGGTAAATAGAAATCAACATTTGTGATAAAATGCGCGGACTAGGATTGTTCCCATAACTTGAGTGGCGATGCGTCGCTGAGCGATGTGGTGCTGGTGGCAAGACGCGATGCGATTGATGAGCGTTCTGATTCAAAAACCAATATTTTTTGAATTGAGCGGGTGGTGACTTCTTGGTATCGCTTTCGCGATGCCGGGGTGGGACAGGCAACTGAGTTGATGACAGAGCATGCCAGATCGTCTGCCCCTTCGGGTGCAGGCTCGTTGCGATCCCTTTTGCCAGGGCGGGAAGGCGCTTGGCTGCTCGGTGGAGTGGCGGCGATTGCCGTGATGGCGGGGGCCTTGCCCGCGTGTGCGCAGGCCCCCGATGCCAAACCGCCTGCGGCAGTGACAGCGACGGCGCCGGTGGCGTCGTCCGAGTCGTCGATGGCCACTGCGATCGGCCTGCTGCTGGAAAAGGCACAATTCTGGTACGAGAAGGGCCGCCCGGATGTGGCGCTCGATTTCTACACACGCGTGCTCAGCCTGCAGCAGGACAATGGCGACGCTTTGATCGGTGCGGCCAAGGTGTCGCTCGATCTGTCGCATGATGCGCAGGCGCATGACTATGTCGAGCGTCTGCGCAAGATTTCGCCAGACGATCCGTTCGTGAAATCGTTCGACACCATTCATCGCCGTTCCCCCGAAGACGCGGCAACGCTGTCTGAAGCCCGTCATTTGGCGGTGCTGGGTCGCAAGCAGGAAGCGGTGGCGAAATATCGCACGCTGTTCAAAGACAATAAGGTGTCGTTGGATTTGGCGGCTGAATATTATCCGCTCTACATCAGCTCGGTGCCAGAGGAATCCGTTGAGGCCGATGACGCGCTGACGGCGGTGAAGGATTTGGCGGATAAAAATCCGAAAGATCTGTCGCTGCAACTGGCCGCAGGTCAGGCGATGATATCGCTGGAAGGCAGCCGTTCGGATGGCATCGAGAAGCTGCGTCAGTTGGCGCATGTGCCGGCGGTGGCCAACCGTGCCAAGGCGCTTTGGCGCGAGGCGCTGCTCTGGCAGGGTGCGGATTTCCAGTCGCTGGATCAGTTGAACGAATATCTGTCCGAGAACCCAACCGACCCGGAACTCGATGCCAAGATGGCCGAATACAAGGCCAGTCTGCCCAGCCCCGGCCTGCGCGCGCGGATGAACGGCTATGAGGCGGTGCGCACCAAGGACACCAAGAACGGTGAAAAATACTTCCAGGCCGCCATCGACTACGATCCCAAGGACGCCGATGCCTGGGTGATGATGGCCGTTGTGCGCCAGATGCAGGGACGCCCGGAATGGAAATCCGTGCTCGAACACGCGATTTCCCTGGCGCCAGACCGCAAGACCGAATTCCTCAACATGCTCGGAGCCGACCCGGTGGCCAATGCCAAGGCCGCCGCGGAGTCGCAGGCCAAGATCACCGCGCAATATAAAGAGGTCGATCGTCTGGCATCGCTCGGCAAATTCACCGAGGCCGAGGCGCAGTTGCGGGTGCTGATGGGGGCGAACAAGAATGCCGGCTCGTTGCTGGGGCTGTCGGATTTGCAGTTCCGTGCCGGTCGCGCCGATCAGGCCGAAGCCACGCTGCGCAGTGCGGTGGCGCTGGAGCCTGACAATGCGGACGCCAATCTGGCGCTGTCGGGCATGTTGTCGCATGAGGGCAAATTGGCCGAGGCCAAGCAATTGCTGGACCGTGCGGAGACGCGATACAGCGCGACCAACAATGCCAAGGGGCTGCAGTCCGTACACTCCGCCAAGGCCGACCTTGCCCGACTGGATGCGTTGACGATCGCCGACCTGCCCAAGCGGGAGGCGGCGCTGCGTGCGGCGTTGGCGATGGACCCGGCAAGCTGGTGGATCAAGCTTGAAATCGCCCGCACCGTCTATGCCGAAGGTCGGCATGATGACGCGCAGACGATGATGGATGAGCCTTATCGCGTGGCTGTCACACCGGGGGCGCTGAATTCGCCCGGCGGCCAGGATGCGCTGCAGGTGGCCTTCTCTTGGGCGGGTGAGCGCAACGATCAGGAAAAGGCGTCGGCCTTGGCGAAGATTGTGCCGGTCGATAAGCAGTCGGACGCGATGAAGCGCCTGCTGGCAGCGGCGGCGTTTCGGCAAAGTGTTAAGGATATCGAGGCCTCCGACCCTGCCCTGGCCCCCCAGCGCCTGATGGCATTGGCGGCCGCCCCGGACCCAACTGGTCAGCGTGGCCTGGATATCGGGCAGGCATTCCTGCATTTGCAGGATGCCGATGGCATGCATCAGGCCGTGATGACAGCGTTGGACAAAACCCCGCAACCTACCCCGCCGCAGCGTCTGTCCTACGCGGGGGTGTTGATGCAGGGCGGTCGCAATGACGACGCTGCGGCGATGATCGCGCCGTTGGAAAATGTGCAGCTTTCCAGCGATCAGCGCATGTCACTGGACGCCATCGAGGATTCTCTCGCATCGATCCGGGCAGATGCGTTGTTGCAGGCCCATCGCGTGGCCGATGCCGATGCAGTGCTGCGGGCGCGGTTGGCGGTGCATCCTGGCAGCAATACGCTGATGGTCGGGCAGGCGCGTGTGCAGATCGCCCAGGGCCATCCCGATATCGCGCTGCCCACTTTGCTGGCGGCGCTGGAGAAGGAGCCGGGCAATCTGGCGGCGCGTTCGGGGGCCATCGAGGCGGCGATGACCTTGCAGTATTACAGTCAGGCCAGCGATTTGGCGCGCGACGGCATGAAGCTGTATCCGCGCAACCCATATCTGGCGATGCAGGGCGCCAATGCAGCGCGGGCGCGTGGACTGAATAAGGAAGCGCTGGATCTTATGGTGAAAGCCCGCGCGCTGCTCAATCCGCCCAACGACGCCCCCAATGCCGATACCACGAACTGACATCGGCCTTGCTGCCGCGATCAACTGATCGTGAGTTCGCCGCTCGGCCGTGCTGCCGTGCAGGCTGTTGCGGAGGTGAAGACATGTAAGTTGCATTGTAGCGAACCTGCGCGCTTGGTATCGTTGTGTCATCTTAACGCGTGCGGGAGTGCTACAATGGCCGACCAGATTTCGTCGCTTTCCTCCTCTCTCCTGACGCAAGGCCAGGCCCTCGGGCGGCGGACATTGCTGGGTGGGATGGCAGCCGGAGCCCTGGCGCTGACGGCAGGCAGCCGAGCGGCACAGGCAGAGATCATGGGTCTCGTCGTGGTGGGCAGCGATGGTTGGCTCTACCCGATTTGGGACGAGGTGCGCCGCTTTGAGATGGCGCATTTCCAGACCACCACCAAGCTGATCATCGATGCGGTCAATATCATGCGTAAGGCGGGTATTGAGGTGGCGATCTCGCTCACCCCGTCCAAATCGCGCATCTATCGGGAATTCCTGCCGAAGGATTTTGCCTGGGTGCCGGACGCCGATAAACGTTATGAGTTTGCATTGAGCACGCTGACCAAGGGCGGTGTGTTGGTGCCGGATCTGGCGACGTTGTTCCTTGCCGCGCGCAAGGCAAACCCGACGACGGAATATTTCTTCCACACCGACACCCACTGGACGCCTGCTGGCTCCGAGCTTGCCGCGGGTGAAATGTCCAAGCAGATCCTGGCCAAAATGAAGCTGCCGGCCAACCCGGCCGGTGGCAAGAAGCTAGGCGATTACACCAAGATGATCCAGGCGAAGAACGACCTGGCCGAACAACTGCCGCCCGCCGTGAAGGCTAAATACACCAAGGAGTATTATTCCATCCGCAAGGATGATGCTGATACAGGTGGAGCTGGCTTGCTCGAAGACGACAAGGCGGATACCGAACTGGTCGGCAACTCCTACACGCAGCCGAAATACGGATATGCGCCATATCTGTCCAAGGGCCTCAACCGCCCGGTTGGGCTGACATGGCGCGTGCATCAATATGGCTCGTATGCCATTTTGCTCGAATACCTGAATTCCCAAGCCTTCAAGGCAACGCGCCCGAAGCTGATCATTTGGGACTTTGAGGAAACCGACATGGAAGGCCCGCCGGACCGCAAGGATTTCTGGGGTGAGCATGCGATGAGCGTCGATCAATTCCTCGGCTCCGTCACCAAGGCCGTTGGCTGATGCGCGCGCTGCTGCTGGCCTCCGCCCTGTTCGTCGGCAGCTTTGTCGGCGCTCAGGCGCAGGAGGCGCTCTATGGGCCGCAGCCGCCGAAAGGCTCGGCCTATGTGCGCGTGGTCAGCGCCTTGGATGCCAAGGCGGATGTGAAGCCGGATTTCCGGGCGGCCTTGTCGCTCGGCACCGGCACTTCGGATCGCGTATCGGCCTATGACGTGGTGGAGGCGGTGGCGGGCAAGAAATTGTCGCTCTCGGTTTCAGTTGGCGGCAAGACCGTCTCCGGCACGGCCTCGGCCGACCCGGATGGCTTCCTGACGATTTTGCTGCTGCCGGATGCGGCGGGGGCGAAGATTGTCGGTGTGACCGATGTGGCCGAGTTCAACCAGACCAAGGCACGTCTGGCGTTCTACAATGCCATTGCGGGCTGCGCGGGCGGTGTGCTGGCGTTGGATCCGGGCGGGCAGGCGGTGTTCAAGGATGTCGATGGTGGCAGCCAGAAGACCCGCGCGGTCAATCCGACGACGGCGAACGTGAAGGCATCCTGCACCGATAAATCGGCGGACCCGATTGCCTTGTCGGGGCTTGAGCAGGGCGGCATGAACAGCGTGTTCCTGGTGCAATCCGCGGGCAAGCCGGTGGCGTTCGTCGTCAAGGATGTGGCCACGCCCTATCACCACTGATCGCTGCCGCGAATTGCCGCGCAAAGGACAGGATGCAGAGCCGAGTTGGCTCTGACATCCTGTTGTTGTTTTGGGGGAGGCGATGCGGGTGAACGCGATCAATCGGGCACGTTATGTGACTCAGGCCGACCGTCTGGCCGCCGTGCGGGCGCGGGATCGGGCGGCGGATGGGCATTTTGTCTATTCCGTCGCCACGACCGGCATCTATTGCTGTCCGTCTTGTGCATCGCGTCCGGCACGGCTGGAAAATCTGGCCTTTCACGCCGGGGCGGCCGAGGCGGAGGCGGCTGGATTTCGCGCCTGCAAACGCTGTCGCCCGGATTTGCCGCCGAAAGCCGAGCGCGAGGCGGCGTTGATCGCAGCCGCCTGTCGGCAGATCGAGGGCGCAGACGCGCTGCCGCGCCTGGAGGAGCTGGCGCGGGAGGCTGGCGTGTCGGCCTTCCATTTCCACCGGCTGTTTCGCCGCCTGACCGGGGTGACGCCGAAAGCCTATGCCGAGGCGGAGCGTGGCAAGCGGGTGCGCGATGGACTGGCGGGATCGGCGAGTGTGACCGAGACGGTCTATGAATCCGGCTTCAACTCCGCCGCCCGTTTTTATGCCAATGCCGATTCCATGCTCGGGATGACACCGCGCCGCTATCGTGCGGGCGGGGCGGGCGAGCGGATCGGCTATGCCGTCGGCGGCAGCGATTTTGGCCTGGTTCTGGTGGCCCAGGCAGAGCGTGGGATTTGCGCGATCCTGTTGGGCGACGACGCCGCGTCGATGCTGGCAGAACTCCATTCCCGCTTTCCGCAGGCCAGCATCGCCGCCGATGCGGCATTGGCGGCGGATTTGGAGCGGGTGATTGCGCATATCGAGCACCCGGCCCCCGGTTTCGCGCTGCCGCTGGACATTCGCGGCACTGCGTTTCAGCGCCGTGTATGGGAGACGCTGCGCAGCATTCCGCCGGGCGAGACCCGGGTTTACAGCCAACTTGCCACAGAACTCGGCATGCCCAAGGCGGTGCGGGCGGTGGCGAGTGCGTGTGCGGCCAACCCGTTCGCGGTGGTGGTGCCGTGCCATCGCATCGTCGCCAAGGATGGCGGATTGGCTGGGTATCGCTGGGGAATTTCCCGCAAGCGAGCATTGCTTGACCGTGAGAAGGGTTGAAGCCGGGTTCCGGCGCGCGCACATTCGGCCAAATGGTGAGGGAAACCCAGATGGCCGATCATAGTCACGATTGGCGCGAAAACGGCATTCGCGTCATTCCCGGCAATTGCCTGCAACCGAGCACCGCCACCACCCCCGGCATGGACCGCGCGGTGGCCATCGACATGGCACGTGTCGGTGCGCAGAAGATTTGGGCAGGCACGGTGCATATTCACCCGAATGCCAAAACCGGCGCGCATCATCATGGCGAATTGGAAAGCGTGATCTATGTCATCAAGGGACGTGCGCGGATGCGCTGGGGCGAAAGGTTGGAATTCACCGCCGAGGCCGGTCCGGGGGATTTCATCTTCGTGCCGCCCTTCGTGCCGCATCAGGAAATCAACGCCAGCGAAGATGAAACGTTGGAATGCGTGTTGATGCGTTCTGATTCGGAAACGGTGGTGATCAATCTGGACATCGAGCCGGTGGAAGCGCCAGAAACCGTGCCGTGGATTGATCCGATTCACAAAGCATAGATATGCGCAATCGGGGAACCATTGGATTTCGTGGTCTTTGCACCATTTGGTTAATGTAGAATTTGTGCGCGCTATAGCAAAAGCTGATGGGCTGCTGGTGGAATTCGATGTGACTCCAGGTGCCGCCAGTTCTACCGGTCATTCAACAAGGGAAACGCACATGCACTCTGCCCCGATCAAGCGCGCCTGCATCATGGGATATCCGGTGGCGCAATCCCGCTCACCGATGCTGTATGGCTATTGGTTGAAGCATTACGGGCTTGCCGGCGAATATGGCCGCGAAGAGGTGCCGCCAGACGGGTTTGCCGAATTCTTCGCCACCTTCCGCGAGCGGGGTTATGTTGGCGGTAATGTGACCGCGCCGCACAAGCTGGCAGCGTTGCGCGCGATGAGCCGCATCGACGATGCCGCGCGCGCCATTGGGGCGGTCAACACGATTTGGCTGGAGGGTGATGCCTGGGTGGGGGGCAACACCGATGCTTATGGCTTCATCGCCAATCTCGACGCCTCTGCTCCTGGTTGGGATAAGGGTGCCACGAATACCGCCGTGGTGCTGGGCGCCGGTGGGGCGACGCGGGCGATTTTGTTCAGCCTGCTCACGCGCGGGTGCGATGTGATCATGCTCAACCGCACGCGGGAGAATGCCGACACGCTGGCCGCCGAATTCAACGCCAAGGAACTCGGCCCGCGCGGCAACAAGGTGACGGTGATGGGCTGGTGCGAGATGGATGCCGCCCTGGGGCAGGCGGATTTGCTGGTCAATGCCACCGTGCTGGGCATGCTCGGCAAGGCACCGATGGAGATCGATCTCACGCCGCTCAAGCCCTCGGCGGTGGTGTACGATATTGTGTATGTGCCGCTGGAAACCGCCTTGCTGAAGCAGGCGCGCGCGCAGGGGCATCGCGGCGTCGATGGGCTGGGCATGCTGATGCACCAGGGTGTGCCGGTGTTCGAGAACATGTTCGGCACACGTCCGAACGTGACGCCCGCGTTGCGCCAATTGCTGGAAGACGACATTCGCGCCAAGACGCCGGGAGCATAGCCATGCAGCGCCGCACCTTCCTCGCCTCCGCCGCCGCTGCAAGCCTGGCCGCCCCCAGCCTTGCGCGGGCGGCGGGCTCCAGCGTGTTGCGCTTCGTGCCCTATGTCGATCTGGCCGTGCTCGACCCGGTGACGAACACCAACGCCATCACCCGCACCCATTCCTTCCTGGTCTTCGACAGCCTGTTCGGCGTCGATGAGCAGATGCAGGTGCAAAACCAGATGGCCGAGGGCGTGGTGTCCGATCCGGACAGCAAGGATTGGACGATCACGCTGCGTGAGGGGCTGCGCTTCCATGATGGCAGCCCGGTGCTGGGGCGCGACGTGGTGGCGAGTATCAAACGGTGGGGCGCGCGCGATGTGTTCGCGATGAGCCTGATGGAGGTGGTGGACGAGATTTCCGCCCCCACCGACCGCACGGTGCGGTTCCGGCTGAAATCCAGCTTCCGCCTGCTGCCGGATGCGCTGGGCAAGCTGTCGCCGAATATGCCGGCGATCATGCCCGAGCGTCTGGCCGCCCATACCGACCCGTTCAAGGCGGTGCCGGAACTGATCGGCTCCGGCCCGTTCCGCTTCGTGGCAAGCGAGCGCGTGCCGGGGGCGCGGGTGGTGTATGAAAAATTCCACGGTTATGTGCCGCGTCCTTCGGGTCGCCCGAGCCTGACGGCTGGGCCGAAAGTGGTGAAGCTGGATCGGGTTGAGTGGCTGACGATGCCGGAGACGGCGACGGCGGTGGCGGCTTTGCAATCCGGCGAGGTCGATTGGCTGGAAACCCCGCCGCCCGATCTGCTGCCGGTGCTGCGCAAGGATAAGCGCATCAAGATTGCCGTGCATGATTCGACCGGGCAGGTGGCCATTCTGCGCTTCAACTGCCTCATTGCGCCCTTCGACAATCAGGCGCTGCGTCGGGCGGTGCTGCGGGCGGTGGATCAGACCGAGTTCATGAGCGCCTATTCCACCGATCCCTCGCTGTGGCGCGTGCCGATGGGGCTGTTCCCGGTCGAGACGCCGATGGCGAGTAAGGCAGGCATGGACGGGTTGTTCGGCAAGACCGACATCGCGCGTGCGCAGGCCGAGGTGGCAGCGTCCGGCTATAAGGGGGAGCGCGTGGTGATCATGTCGCCGACCGATCACCCGGTGAATGGGCCGATGGCCAATGTGGCGGCCGATCTGTTCAAACGTATTGGGCTGAACGTGGATCAGCAGGCGATGGATTCGGGCACCATGTTCCAGCGCCGCAACAGTAAGCTTGGCCTGGATAAGGGCGGCTGGAACGTCTTCCCGTCAGCGATTAATGGGCTGGGCCAGCTCAACCCGGCGGATTCCTTCCTCGCGCGCGGCAATGGAGAAAAGGCGTGGTATGGCTGGCCGACCAGCCCGCGCACCGAAATGCTGCATGCGGCGTATCTGCAGGCGGCCACCGAGGCTGAACGCAAGAAGATCTGCGCCGATTTGCAGGTGGTCGCCCTTGAGGAAGCGCCGTCGATACCGCTGGGGCAGGTGGTGTCTCCGACCGCGTATCGCAGCGCGTTGCAGGGCGTCTCCAACGGCTTCCCGCGCTTTTGGGGCGTGAGCAAGGATTAGGTTCGCAATTGGCGGGTCGTCGACCTGCCCTAGGATTGGAGAAAACCATGAGCGTCGTCGTTCGCAATGTTCCCCGCGCTGCCCTTGAAGTGGTTGACGGCCTCGCCGCCATTGGCGCTTCCACCGTGCATGAGGCGCAGGGCCGCATCGGCTATCTCGGCTCCACGCTGCGTCCGATCTATGCCGGAGCGCGCATCGCAGGCTCGGCGGTGACGGTCTCGGCAGCGCCGTGCGACAATTGGATGATCCATGTGGCCGTCGAGCAGTGCCAACCGGGCGATATCCTGGTGGTGGCGCCCACCTCGCCGTCGGATGCCGGGTATTTCGGCGATCTGCTTGCCACCTCGCTGATGGCGCGCGGCGTGCGCGGCCTGATCATCGATGCCGGTGTGCGCGACGTGCGCGACCTGACGGAGATGGGCTTTCCGGTGTGGTCCAAGGCGATCTCGTCGCAGGGCACGGTGAAGGAGACGCTGGGCTCGGTGAATATCCCGGTGGTGGTCGGCACGCAGCTGATCAATCCGGGCGATGTGATCGTGGCCGATGATGACGGTGTGACGGTGGTGCGTCGCAAGGATGCCGAGAAGGTTCTGGCGGCGGCGCAAGCGCGTGAAGCCAATGAAGGCGGCAAGCGCGCGCAGTTGGCCGCCGGTGTGCTGGGGCTGGACCTTTACAAGATGCGCGAGCGTCTGGCGGCGGCCGGTCTGAAATATATCGATTATTCGGAGCAGTAATCCCATGGAACGCGCTGTTCGCTGTATGGCGATGCGGGGGGGAACGTCGAAGGGGCTGTATTTCCTCGCTGACGATCTGCCGTCTGACATCCCGACCCGTGATGCCGTGCTGTTGGCGGCGATGGGCTCGCCCGATATCCGGCAGATTGACGGCATGGGTGGCGCCGATCCGCTGACGAGCAAGATCGCCGTGGTCTCCAAGCCGTCGCGTGTCGATGCGGATGTGGATTATCTGTTCCTGCAATGTGTGGTGGACGAAGCCCGCATCGATCCGTCGCAGAATTGCGGCAACATCCTCGCCGGTGTGGCGGCCTTTGCGGTGCTGCGCGGGATTGTGCCGCCGCAGGGCGATGTGACGCGGGTGCGCATTCACATGGTCAACACCAGCAACGTCGCCATCGCCACCATCGAGACCCCGGACGGCGTGCCGAATTTCGATGGCACGGCGCGGATTGACGGTGTGCCGGGAACCCATGCGCCGGTGCTGCTCGATTTCCTCGATGTGGCCGGCTCCACCTGTGGCGCGCTGTTGCCGACCGGTCATGCCAAGGATGTGGTCAATGGCGTGGATGTGACCTGCATCGACAATGGCATGCCGGTGGTGTTGATGCGGGCTGCTGATTTCGGCATCACCGGGGCGGAGACGCCTGAGGCGATGGAAGCCAATCAGGAGCTGCGCCAGAAGGTGGAGGCGCTGCGTCTGGCGGTTGGCCCGATGATGAATCTGGGCGATGTGACGAAAAAGACGGTGCCGAAAATGTGCCTGATCTCGCCGCCGCTGGCCGGTGGTGCGGTCAACACGCGCAATTTCATTCCGCATCGTGTGCACAAGACGATCGGCGTGCTGGGCGCGGTTTCGGTGGCGACGGCCTGCGTGCTGCCGGGCTCGGTGGCCGAGGGCATTGCGGTGTTGCCAACGGACGGGCCGATGCGGCTGGATGTGGAGCACCCAACGGGCTTCTTCACCGTCGATCTGGAAGTCGAGCACAGCGACGGGGAATTGAAGGTGCGGCGTTCGGCACTGCTGCGCACCGCGCGGCGGCTGATGGATGGGTTTGTGTATGTGCCGGCAAGGGTTTGGCCGCTCTAACCGTCATTGCGAGGAACGCAGTGACGAAGCAACCCAGGAGTCAGTTGGTGTGACTCCTGGGTTGCTTCGTCGGTTCCCTCCTCGCAATGACGGAAAGGGGGGAATGACGGGTTGGTGAGAGGGAAGGGGAGGGTTTCATGTTCAGCCACGTTGCCATTATCGGCTTTGGTGAAGTGGGCCGTATTTTCGCGCGCGATATGCGGGCGAAGGGCGTGCAGACCATCACCGCCTTTGACGTGATCGCGGTCGCGCCGGCTGAGGGCGTCAGCTTTGCCGCGTCGGCAGTGGAAGCGGTGCGGGGCGCGGAACTGGTGATCTCCTCCGTGACCGCCGGATCGGCATTGGCCGCTCTTGAAGCAGCCCTTCCCGGCCTTGGGCATGGCCCGTTCGTGCTGGATGTGAACTCCGTCTCACCCGGCACCAAGCAGAAGACGGCAGCCGCCGTGACCGCCGCGGGTGGACGCTATGTGGAAGCGGCGGTGATGACGTCGGTGCCGCCGAAGGGCCTGGCCTCGCCGATGTGGCTGGGCGGCGTGCATGCGGCCGATTTCATCGCGGCGGCCGATGGGCTGGCGATGGATTTGAAAATCTATTCCGACGAGATCGGCGGGGCCTCATCGGTGAAGATGTGCCGCTCGATCATGATCAAGGGGCTGGAGGCGCTCGTCACCGAATGCATGCAGACGGCACGGCATTACGGTGTGGAGCAGAAAGTGCTCGACAGCCTGGGCGACACGCTGCCGCACCCGGCCTGGCGCGATCTGGCGCGCTATGTGATGAGTCGCGCGCTGATTCACGGCAAGCGTCGCTCGGAAGAAGTGCTGGAAGTGGCGGTGACGGTGCGCGAGGCCGGGATTCCGGCGATCATGTCGCCCGCCATTGCCGAGCGGCAGGCGCTGGCGGCGCAACAAGGGAAGCTTCTGCCAAAAGATGTGCTGCACGGCACCGATCTTGATGCCATGCTGGATGCATTGTTGGCGCAACGGTCTGCCACGTCCCAAGCGGCGGATTGACCTTCTGCCGCGCCAAAAGCTAACAATCGGCCGCAACTGACAGAGGAAACGAAACAAAATGACAAGCTTTCGCAACACCATCCTTGCCACGGCAGCGTTGCTGCTGAGTGCCGCTGCCGCGCACGCGCAGACGCCGTTCAAGATCGGCCTGATCGTGCCGATGACGGGGCCCTCCCAGTCCACCGGCAAGCAGATCGATGCGGCCGTGAACCTGTTCGTCAAGGAACATGGCGATGTGGTCGCCGGTCGCAAGATCGAAGTGATCCTGCGCGACGATGCGGGCGTGCCGGACACCACCAAGCGTCTGGCGCAGGAATTGGTGGTGAAGGATCATGTCGATGCCATCGCAGGCTTTGGTCTGACCCCGCTGGCATTGGCCACCGCCCCGGTTGCCACCCAGGCGAAGATTCCGATGATTGTCATGGCGGCGGCCACCTCGGTGATCACCGAGAAATCGCCGTTCATCGTGCGCACGGCGCAGGTGGTGCCCGCCGTTGCCGGGCCGTTCGGCAGCTGGGCGGCGCAGAATGGCTCGAAGAAGATTGTCACCGTGGTGTCGGATTACGGTCCGGGCATCGATGCGGAGACCTGGTTCAACAAGACGTTTGTGGCTGCCGGCGGTGAAATTCTGGCCAGCGTCCGCGTGCCGCTCGCCAACCCGGATTTCTCGCCCTTCCTGCAGCGCGTGGCCGATCTGAAGCCGGACACGGTGTTCGTCTTCACGCCATCCGGCATGGGCGCGATCTTCATGAAGCAGTTCATCGAGCGCGGCCTGGATAAGTCGGGCATCAAGCTGATCGCCACCGGCGACGTGACCGATGACGACCAACTGCAGGCGATGGGCGATGTGACGCTGGGCGTTGTCACCGCTGGTCCGTATTCGGCCAGCCATGATTCTGCGGTGAACAAGAAGTTCGTCGCTGACTTCAAGGCGGCCAATGGCGGTATGCGTCCGAACTTCATGGCCGTTTTTGGCAATGACGGCATGCAGGTGATCTATGACGCCATCAAGAAGACCGGCGGCAAGGCCACCGGTGCGGAACTGGTCGAGGCGATGAAGGGCGACAGCTTCGAAAGCCCGCGCGGTCAGGTGAGCATCGATCCGGCCACCCGCGACGTTGTGATGAACGTGTATCTGCGCAAGGTCGAGAAGGTGAATGGAGAGCTCTACAACCAGGAATTTTCCGCCATTTATGGCGTGAAGGACCCGGCCAAGGGCGCGAAGTAACCGGCTGAATTCAGCCTGATATGCGTCATTGCAAGCGCGGTGGAGTGCCGCGTCGCGCTTGCAATGACGGTTTGACGATCCAACCCAGGAGGCGGTGCCGCCGATGCTGACCAATCTGTTCGACGGCGTTGCCTACGGGATGTTGTTGTTCGTCATCTCCTGTGGCCTGTCGGTCACGCTGGGGCTGATGAACCTGATCAACCTTGCCCATGGCGTGTTTGCCATGGCGGGGGGCTATATCACCGTCGTGTTGGTCAACCATCTGGGGGTGCCGTTCTTCGCCGCCCTGCCGCTGGCTTTTGTATTCTCGGCCTTGATGGGGTTGGTGTTGGAGCGCACGCTCTACATCCACATCTACCGCAAGCCGCATCTGGATCAGGTGATGTTCAGCATCGGCCTTGTCTTCGTGGCGATGTCGGCCACTGGCTGGCTGCTCGGCACCGGACAGGTGTTTATCGATCTGCCCGCCTATCTCACCCAGCGCTTTGAGATTGAGGGTGTGTTGTCGGTCGGCGCCTATCGGCTGTTTATCATTGCCGTGTGTGGCGTGCTGGCGGCGGCACTGCAATTCGCCATCGCCCGCACCCGCTTCGGCGCGCAGCTGCGGGCCGCGGTGGATGACCCGACGGTGGCGCGTGGCTTGGGGATCAATGTCGATCTCGTCTTCGCCGTCACCTTCGCCGTCGGCTCCGGACTGGCCGGGCTTGGTGGCGCGCTGGGGGCGGAGTTGCTGGGCCTTGATCCGACTTTCCCGGTGAAATTCATGGTCTATTTCCTCATCGTCGTCGCTGTCGGCGGCTCGGCGGGGATGACCGGGCCGTTGGTGGCTGCCTTGTTGCTCGGCGTGGCCGATGTGGCGGGGAAGTATTATCTGCCGTCGATGGGGGCGTTTATTATCTACATCGTGATGATCGTGGTGCTGCTCTGGCGGCCACAGGGGCTGTTTGCCCGCGCGGGAGGGCGTTGACCATGGCCACACGTGCCGAAAATATTGCACGTGCCGAGGCGGCACTGCATCAGGTCTCCCGCGTCAAACCGGCGGAGATTGTTTTCTGGTTGGCGGCCCTTGCCAGCCTGTTCTTCCTGCCGGATCAGTATCTGCTGCTCAATGAAGTGGCGATCACCGGGTTGTTTGCGCTCTCGCTGGATCTCATCCTCGGCTATGGCGGCATTGTCTCGTTGGGCCATGCCGCGTTTTTCGGTGTTGGCTGTTACGCGGCGGGGCTGCTGACGATTTACGGCATCACCGATCCGATCATCGGCTTGCTGTTGGTGGCGGTGATCACCGGTCTGCTCGGACTTGCGACGTCGGTGCTGGTGCTGCGCGGCTCCGATCTGACCCGCATCATGGTCACGCTGGCGGTGAGTGTGCTGCTGCACGAACTGGCCAACCGGCTGCCCGACATCACCGGCGGTGCTGACGGGTTGCAGGGTGTGGCGCCCGGCCCGGTGCTGGGGCGCTTTGAATTCGATATCTTCGGTCAGACCGCCTATGGCTATTCGCTGGCGGTGCTGTTCGTGTTGTTCCTGATCGCGCGGCGCTTCGTGTTCTCGCCGTTCGGCTGGTCGATCCGCGCGGTGAAGGAGAACCAGCTGCGCACCTCGGCCATCGGAATTCCGATCACCGGGCGTTTGGTGGTGGTCTATACGGTGGCCGCGGCCTATGCCGGCATCGCGGGGGCATTGCTGACACAGACGACGCAATTCGCCTCGCTCGACACGCTGGCGTTTCACCGCTCGGCCGATTTGCTGCTGGTGTTGATCATCGGCGGCACCGGCTATCTCTATGGCGGCTTGATCGGCGCCCTGCTGTTCAAGCTGGTGCAGGACGCGATTTCGACGGTGACGCCGGAATATTGGGAATTCTGGATCGGGCTGATCCTGATGGCCCTGGTGTTGATCGGGCGTGAACGGATCAACGGAGCGCCGATGCTGATGTGGCGTCGCCTGCGAGGTGCAGCATGACCGTCGCCCTGCAAACCCATCATCTCGTCCGCCGCTTCGGCGGCCTGGTGGCGACAAATGATGTCTCGCTGACGCTGCACAAGGGCGCCCGTCACGCGCTGATTGGGCCCAATGGTGCGGGTAAGACCACGCTGATCAATCTGCTGACCGGCGTGCTGACCCCGACTTCTGGCCGGATTGAGCTGGAAGGTGTTGATATTACCAAAACCTCTCGCGCCAAGCGGGTGGAGATGGGGCTGGTGCGCACCTTCCAGATCAATCAGTTGTTTCCGAATTTCACGCCGTTGCAATCCGTCTGTCTGGCTGCCTCGCGCCGCCTTGGGATGGACCGTAACATCTGGCGCGGTATCGGCTCCGATAAGCGGGTGTTGGAATCGGCGGTCGATGTGCTGGAGCGTTTCGATCTGATCGATGTGATGACCGACAAGGTGGGCTCGCTGCCTTATGGCAAGCAGCGCCTGTTGGAAATTGCCGTTGCCATCGCCTGCGGCCCGCGCGTGCTGCTGCTCGACGAGCCTGCCGCCGGTGTGCCGGAAGGCGAGCGTGGCGAGATCATGGAGGGGCTGGCGGCTTTGCCGGCCGATGTGACGGTGCTGTTGATCGAACACGACATGGATCTGGTGTTCCGCTTCGCCAACCGGATTTCGGTGCTGGTGCAGGGCGGTCTGCTGCTGGAAGGCAGTTCGGAAGACGTGGCCAATGATCCGCGTGTGCGGGAAGTCTATCTCGGGGAAGAAGCTCATGGCTGATATTCTGGAGATCGAACATCTCTCCGCCGGTTACGGCAACGCTGTGGTGTTGGGCGATGTGTCGCTGAGCGTGCCGGAGGGGCAATCGCTGGCGCTGCTCGGCCGCAACGGCATGGGCAAGACGACGCTGCTGAATTCCATCATGGGGGTGACGCGGCGCCGGGGCGGGGTGATCCGGCTGGGCGGGCGCGACATCACCAAACTGCGCCCGGAACAGCGCGCGCATGCCGGCATTGGCTGGGTGCCGCAGGAGCGCAACATCTTCAAAAGCCTGACGGTTGAGGAGAACATGACCTGCGTGGCGATCAAAGGCCCGTGGAATGTTGCCCGCGTCTATGAGATGTTCCCGCGCTTGCAGGAGCGCCGCTCGAACATGGGCAATCAGCTCTCGGGCGGTGAACAGCAGATGTTGGCGGTGGGGCGCGCCTTGGTGCTCAATCCGCGCCTGATGCTGCTCGACGAGCCGACCGAGGGCTTGGCACCGATCATTGTGCAGGAATTGATGGCCGCCCTGTCGCGCATCGTGCGTGAAGAGGGACTATCGACGATCATCGTGGAACAGCACGCGCAGAAAATTCTGCAGGTGACGCATCAGGCGGCGATTTTGGAGCGCGGTGCGGTGGTCTATCGCGGCGCGTCTGAGGCGTTGCGGCATGATGATGCCACGCTGGAGCGGTATTTGGGTGTGACAGCGGCGTAGGGGGAGCGGATTGTGGGATGGGTGAGCGAGCGCTACCCATAGGTGTGTCGCCGCCGACATATTGGTCAATTTTTATTTCGGGATTGGGGAGCTGGTATCACATCTACCCTTATTTGAAGCCAGGATTAGTGTGTGTTCTGCTCCCGGTAAATCGATTGTCCCAATCATAGAGCGGATTGCCAAAATTTCTTGATTGGGCTCTAAATATATCATTGTTGTAGTTCCTAATTTTTTCTGATTATATTCAATCACATACAGTACGTTGTTTTGTATAAAGCTCCTTGCATCTCTATCTCCAAATTTATCAGATACAGACATCATGCCAAATTGGGTCTGTTTGAAAGTGATTTTGAAAGTGTTTTTCCTGTTTTCTGTTGGGGATTGGCTGTCTGGTAGGAACGTGCATTCGATGGTCGGGCTATCAGTTGCAGCAAAGCCACATACGGGTGATAGCATTGCAAGGCTAGCTAGAAATACTGACGTCAAAATCTGATTTACGCCGACTATCATATCCCTGGTTCTTCCCGTCATCGTAGCCTGCGTCAACGCGGCCGGATGTGGGATGTTGCCGCGTCGTGTCGGTGATTTCAATGGCAATACAAGCACACATTGCGTAATACCAAAACCTTCTGATCAGTACCCGTGCGTCCACTCGCTAGATATTTGGTCCCGGACTTTGATGGTGCGGATTGATTCTGAACCGTTGCGGCTCTGTCGTCCATGCTTTGCAGATGAATTCGTATGGTGTGAGGCCGCGTAGCGTCTTGAGGCGACAGGCATAATTGTAGGCGTCGATGAAGTCGCTGAGATGTTGGCGTAGCTGGTCATGCGTTTCGTAATGGAAGCGCTTGACGGTGGCGTCCTTGATCGTCCGGTTCATCCGCTCGACCTGGCCGTTGGTCCAAGGATGTTTGGGCTTGGTGGTGCGATGGTCGATGTCGGCTTGTGCGCAGGCCAACTCAAACGAATGAGCCCACACCGGTTCACCAGCATCCAGGGCGCGCTTGATTTCTGGAGCGGCCGAACCGCCTGCTCCAGGTGTGGTGAAATGCGTGCCGTTATCGGTCAGCACGGTGTGAATCTTGTAGAGCACCAGTTGAACCAGATGCCGCAGGAAATCCCCCGCCACCCGACGGGTCGCCTTTGCGTGCAATTCGGCGTAGGCAAATTTTGATGTGCGATCAATGGCAACCAGCAAGTAGAGCCGGCCTTCTGCCGTGCGAACCTCGGCGATATCGATGTGGAAATAGCCGATCGGGTGGGTAGAGCTTGAATTTCTTGCGCTTTGGTGTGTCGCCCTCGGTGTCTGGCAGGCGGGAGATGCCGTGGCGTTGCAGACATCGATGCAGTGACGAGCGTGTCAGCTGCGGGATCGTCGGCAGCAGGGCGTAGAGGCAATCATCCAGCGGCAACAGCGTGTGCCGCCGGAATGCAACGATGATCGCCTCTTCTTCCAGGCTGAACGAGGTGGAATGCGCGTCTTTCGGGCCGGTCGGCAGGTCAGCGACAGACGCTTGCTCTTTCCACTTCGCCACTGTCTTGGGGTTAATGCCGTAGCGGCGCGACAGCGCCCTCAGGCTCTCTTGACTATGCTGTATCGCTCGACGGACTGCCTCTGTCGTGCGGGCGCTCCCGTGCAGAACTTGGCCCATAATGCGTCCTTCCATTCCTGGCTCAGGATCGCACCATCAAAGTCCGGGACCAAACATCTAAGGCGGCCTGTTACCCCTCGGGCATGGCCGCCTTCAGCCGGATGGTGAACACCGCACCGCCGTCACGATTTTCGGCGTGCAGTGTGCCGTCCATTGCCTTGATCAGGCCAAAGGCGGTGGACAGGCCCAGCCCCCCGCCGCGATTGGGGGCTTTGGTGGTCACGAAAGGCTCGAATATCCGCTGCATCACCAATTCTGGAATGCCGCCGCCAGTGTCGGATACTGTGATCGTGACATCCTCGCCCGCAGCGCCGTCACGTTCGGCCGCGATGCGCACGCGGCGGTGGGTGGTGGTGGGGGTGGTGAGCAGGGAGTCGCGGGCATTGGACAGCAATGTGACCAGCACCCGCTCCAATCCGATACGGTCGGCGACGAGTATCGGAGGAGGTGAACCCAAATCCAGCACGATTTCAGCCGAGGCTTCCTGCAAAGCGTAGCGGGTGAGCAGAAGCGCACCTTGAACCGCTTCTTCCAGCTTGACCGTGGAGGTGGGGATGGATTGGTCCTCACAACTGGCGGCGAAGGCACGCAGATGCGCGATGATGTCGCTGGCGCGCTGGGTTTGAATGATGACTTTCTCCAAACGCTCCTGCGCCCGATCCAGCTTATCTTCGCCGATTTGGCGCGCGGCATTCTCCGCCATCAGCGAGATGGCCGCCAGCGGTTGGTTCAATTCATGGGCGAGGCCGGTGGCCATTTCACCCAGCGAGGCGAGGCGCCCGGCGCGCTGCGCCTGGGCCTCGGCCATGCGTTCGCGGCTGATATTCTGGATGTAGCCCACCACATCGCCACTGCCATCCGGGTAGGTTGCCAAGCAGCGCAATTGGGTGCGAATCCAACGCCACGAGCCATCGGGCTGGCGCAACTGCCAATCTTCGACCAAGCCGCCTTCCCGCACGGCGCGTGCCATGGCTTCCTGGCGGGGAGGTGTGCCGGGTTCAAGCCGGGCGGTCAGGGCGGTCTGGTCTGCCAGCACGGAACGTGGCCAGCCGCTGATCATCTCGATTTCGCCACCGGCAAAGATCGTGGTGTGGGTGCCGTCCTGGGCGACTCTGCGCAGGAAAATGCCCAGGGGCAGCCCGCCCAGCAGGCGGGTGATCTCGGCCTGGACGTGGCGCAATTGCACGGCTTCGCGCTCGGCAAGTTCAGCGCGCAGACCCGTCTCTCGCAATTGCGCCATCGCCAGACGGGCGGCGTCTGCGTCGACGACGTGCTCGTGGGCGATCACCAGCCCGATGAAGGCGATGCTGACGAATTCCGTGCCGATCAGCATTGTGCCAAGGCCGCTGAAACTGGGCGAATATCCGGTTGCTGTCAGCGCCATTGTGGTCAGCACATAGCCGAGTGTCAGCCAGGCGGAGATTGACGCGCCACGGGAGGGTTTGTCCTGGCGGCGATAGCCCAGCATCGTCCAGGCTTGGGCGAGGCAGATGGGTGTGCAGAGACAGAACAGCAGCATTTGCCGCAGGGGCATGGAGTGAAAGAAGCCCGGCACGGTGAGGCTGAGCAGCACCCACAGCATGGCGGGGGCCAACACCAGCCACAGCGGAGCACGCCATTGGCGCAGATGACGTGCCCCCGCCCACAGCGATGCCCAGGCGGTCATCCACGCGCAATTCGCCCCCAGAATCACCACTATATCCGGCACGATGCCGCGCAGGGCAAAGAGCAGGGTGGCTATGGCGGCAAACAGGCAGGCGGCGCCCCAGGCATATTGGAATGCCGGTCGGTTCGCACCGCGCCATCCGAAGAT
The DNA here is from genome assembly GCA_031291725.1 of Acetobacteraceae bacterium. GTDB lineage: Bacteria > Pseudomonadota > Alphaproteobacteria > Acetobacterales > Acetobacteraceae > CAIQQQ01. Next base: position 356,623 of record JARLIM010000021.1, on the reverse strand, counting down.
CAGCAACAGGCTGGCCAGCCCGAGCACTGGCAGATACGCCACCATGAAGGCCCGCGCACCGAGCCTGGCGACGACATCCAAAATCATAAAATCGCCATGCATGCGCGATTGGTGTTCCCGTGCCATTTTTGCGAGCACGCCGTGTGCCGAGCGGCACCATGCGTGATGCTGGCTGTGTATACAATTGTATTTAAATACAGTTTTGTATTGTCATGTGTTTGATCTGCCGCAATTTCAGGTCATTGTTTTGTATTTTTTAAGCCTGATGATTGAGGGGAGGATGTTGGTTCAGTCCTCAGTTGTAACGCTCTATATCCCCCGCCACTCCGCTTGACGCTTACCCAGGAACGCCTCCAGACCCTCGCGGAAATCGGCACTTTCATAGCACATGCGGATCAGATCCTGATCATCCGGCAGCCCGGTTGCCTCGCGCAGGCGCAGCAGGGCGGTTTTGGTGGCGCGCAGGGTGAGGGGGGCGAAACCTGACACCATCTGCGCCAATTCAACAGAGCGTGCGGCGAGGGCATCGGCATCGGGGAGAACCTCACTGACCAGACCGATGGCGCGCGCATCCTGTGCGCCGACGAGTTTGGCGGTGAAGATCAACTCCTTCGTCCGGGCAGCGCCGATCAAGGCAGATAGTCGCGAGAGGTTGGACATCGACAGGCAATTGCCCAGCGTGCGCGCAATCGGCACGCCGAAGACGGCATTGGCGGCGGCGATGCGCAGATCGCACGCCACCGCAATCGCCGCCCCACCGCCGGTGCAGGCACCCGCGATGGCGGCGATGGTGGGTTTTTTCACCGCTTCCAGTCGCGACAACACGCGGTCGATCCGCGCCTCGTAACCCAGCGCGTCCTCCGGGCCGGAGAAGGCGCGGAATTGCGAGATATCGGTGCCGGCGGCAAAGGCCTTCTCACCAGCGCCGGTGAGCACCAACGCCTTGACCTCGGCATCGGCATCCACCTCGTCACACACTTCGGACAGCCGCTCATACATGGCGAAGGTGAGCGCGTTGCGGGCGTGCGGGCGGTTGAGCGTCACATAGCCGATGCCGTCGCGCACTTCGTAGAGAAGTTCCTCGCTCACCCGACCACCCCTTTTGCACGCCATGCGGCGATGGTGGCGGCGTCGTGGCCGAGTTCGTGCAGCACGGCGTCGGTATCGGCCCCGAGTTCCGGCGTGGCCTTGACGATGGCGGCGGGGGTGCGGCTGAGTTTGATCGGTTGGTTGACGATGGTGATGTCACCCAATTTCGGGTGATTGACCGAGACCGCCATGCCGAGATGTTTCACCTGCGGATCGGCGAAGACCTCATCCATCTTGTAGATCGGCCCACACGGCACTTCGGCGGCGTTGAGGCTGTCCACCCAGTACGCCGAGGTGTTGGTGAGGGTGACGGCCTGAATGCGGGCGTTGAGGGCGACGCGGTTGGCCGAGCGCGCCTTGTTGGTGCTGAACAGCGGATCGTCGATGCAATCCTCCAGCCCCATCGCGCGGCAGAGGCGGTGATAGATCGGCGTGCCGGCGGTGGCGATGTTGATATAGCCGTCGCTGGTCTGAAAGACGCCGGTGGGAATGTTGGTGGGATGATCATTGCCCGCCTGACCCGGCACCTCGCCCTCCATCAGATAGCGCGCGGCCTGGAAATCCATCATCGCGATCTGGCTGGCGAGCAGGCTGGTCTGCACCCATTGGCCGACACCGGATACTTCACGTTCCAGTAAAGCGATCAGAATGCCCTGGGCAGTGAGATGGCCGGTGGTGAGATCGGCGAGCGGAATTCCCGCGCGCATCGGGCCACGGCCCTTCTCGCCGGTGACGGACATCAGCCCGCCCATGCCTTGGGCGATCTGATCGAAGCCGGGGCGCATGCGATAGGGGCCATCCTCGCCGAAGCCGGACATCGAGGCATAGATCAGGCGCGGATTGATCGCCGCCATCGCCTCATAGCCGATGCCGAGGCGGTCCTTGACGTCCGGGCGGAAGTTTTCCACCAGCACATCGGCCCACTTAACCAACTCCTTAAGTATGGCGATGGCTTCCGGTTGCTTCAAATCCAACGCAATGCCGCGCTTGTTGCGGTGCAGATTTTGGAAGTCTGACCCATGACGCGGCCCACCGAGCTGCGCCTTATCGGCATCGGGGCTTTCGATCTTGATCACCTGCGCCCCGTGATCGGCCAATTGCCGTACGCAGGTTGGCCCGGCGCGGACGCGGGTGAGATCGAGGATTTTGAAGCGGGAGAGTGCCTGCATGGGGGAATCTCATATTTATGGACGCTGCCAGACTATGGGCGGCGGGCGGAGGCTGTGCAAATCTGTTGGTGGAATGCCGGAGATGCTGCACATGAACGCCTTGTCTGTTGCCCGCCCTGAAGATGTCGGTCTGTCCTCCGCGCGGCTGTCGCGCATCGATGGGTGGATGGATGAGTTGGTCAGCACCGGTCGTCTTCCGGGCGTGAGCGTCTCGGTGACGCGGCGCGGCAAGCTGGCCTATCAGCGCTGCACCGGCATGGCCGACATCGCGCGCGGCACCAAGATGTCGCCCGAGACGATGGTGCGCATCTATTCGATGACCAAGCCGCTGACGACGGTGGCGGCGTTGATGCTGTATGAGCAAGGCCGCTTTCAGCTCGATGACCCGATCACCCGCTTTCTGCCCTGTTTTGCGGGGCAGCGCGTGTGCGTGGGCGGCAATCGCGGCAAGATGGACACCGTGCCGGCGGCGCGGGACATCACCTTTCGCGATCTGATGACCCACACATCGGGCCTGACCTATCACTTCATGTTCTCCACCCTGGTGGACGCCGCCTATCGCGATCAGGGCATCGATTTTCAGACCTCCGATGATCCGCTGGGCACGGTTGTGGAGCGTCTGGCGAAGATTCCGTTGTTGGCCCAGCCAGGGGCGGAGTGGAATTACTCGGTGGCCACCGACGTGCTGGGCTATCTGGTGCAGGTGATCTCCGGCCAGGATTTCGGCGATTTCATGCAGGAGCGCATTCTGGCGCCGCTGGGGATGACGGATAGCAGCTTCGTGCTGCCGGCCGAGAAGCTGTCGCGATTCGCGGCCAATTACACGCCGGGGCTGACATTGCTCGATGACCCGCAGACCAGCCGCTTCCGCGAGCCGGGCAAGATTCGCTCGGGCGGCGGCGGGCTGATTTCCACCGCCGGCGATTATCTGCGCTTTGCCCAGATGCTGCTCAACAAGGGGGCGCTGGGCGATGTGCGCCTGCTTGGCCGCAAGACGGTGGAGTTGATGACCAGCAACCATCTGCGCGGCGATATGGCCGATATGGGCCAACCCCGGTTCAGCGAGTCGAGCTATGAAGGCGTGGGCTTCGGCCTGGGCTGCTCGGTGACGCTCGATCCGGCGAAGGCGCAGGTGCTGGGCTCTGCGGGTGAATATGCCTGGGGCGGGGCGGCGAGCACGGCGTGGTGGAATGACCCGGCGGAGGAGATGAGCGTGGTGCTGCTGACGCAGTTGACGCCGTCCTCCACCTATCCGATCCGGCGCGAATTGCGGGTGCTGACGTATCAGGCGGTGGTGGATTGAGGGGAGGGGGCCACATCCCCCCGTCATGGCGCGCGCAGTGCTGCGATCCCTCCTTGACTGAGGGATTTGGAGATGGGCTCCCGGCAAAAGGGGGGGAGATTGCCGGAAGCCCATTCCACACGGACGAGGGAGGGGGGACCCTTCGTACGCGTTTGCTGTGTGCGCTAGGCCGTGGGGGCCAGCGCAGATCGGATGTCATCGAGCGAGGCCAGATCGTCGATGGTGGGAGGCGGGTTGGCGTCCTGCCCATCGGCCAGACGGCGGATGGAGGCGCGCAGGATTTTGCCCGAGCGGGTTTTCGGCAGGCGCGGCACGATCAGCGCTTCCTTGAACGCCGCCACCGGGCCGAGGATCTCGCGCACGCGGCCGACCAATTCGCGGCGGATCTCCTCATGCGGCCGGTTGACGCCGGATTTCAGCACGACGAAGCCAATCGGCGTCTGGCCCTTGAGGGTGTCGGCGGCACCGATGACGGCGCATTCCGCGACGTCCTGATGGCCGGAGAGGATTTCCTCCATCTGGCCGGTGGATAGGCGGTGTCCGGCGACGTTGATGATGTCGTCGGTGCGGCCCATGATCCACACGTCGCCCTCGGCATCGATCTGGCCGGCATCGCCGGTGCGATACCAGCCGGCGAAATCGGAGGTGTAGGATCTGCGGTAATTGTCGTCCGAACCCCACAAGGTGGGCGCACAGCCCGGCGGCATCGGCAGGCGGATGCACAGATTGCCGCTCTCGCCACGCGGCAGAATGTTGCCGTTATCGTCGAGCACTTGCAGATCATAGCCGGGGCAGGCCCTGCCACCGCTGCCGGGTTTGGTGGCGAACAGGCCGTAGCGCCGGAAATTGGCGGTGATCGCCCAGCCGGTTTCGGTCTGCCACCAATGATCGACCACCGGCAGGCCGAGCTTTTCATGCGCCCAGATGGCGGTGGGCGGATCGCAGCGCTCGCCGGCCAGGAACAGCGTGTCGAGGCTGGAGATATCGTATTGGCCGACGAATGCCAGCTCGGGGTCGTTCTGCCGAATGGCGCGCAAGGCGGTGGGGGCGGTGAACAGGGCGCGCACTTTGTATTCGGCGATCATCCGCCAGAAAGCGCCCGCATCGGGGGTGCCGACCGGCTTGCCTTCATACATCACGCTGGTGCAGCCGAGCAGCAACGGGCCGTAGACGATATAGGAGTGACCGACGACCCAACCCACATCCGATGCACACCAGAACACGTCGTCCTGCTTGAGGCCGTAGATCATCGACATCGAATTGTAGAGGGCGACCGCATAGCCACCGCAATCGCGCACAACGCCCTTGGGCTTTCCGGTGGTGCCCGAGGTGTAGAGGATATAGAGCGGATCAGTGGCCAGCACCGGTACGGGGGCAGCCGGGGTGGCGTTGGCAATCTCGTCCAGCAGGTCGAAATCGCGCTCGGCGATCAGCTCTGCGGCCAACATTGGGCGTTGCAGGATGAAGGTGAATTCCGGCTTGTGCGCCGAGAGATGGATCGCCTCATCGAGCATCGGCTTATAGGCCACGACACGGCCCGGCTCGATGCCACAGGAGGCGGAGATGACGGCGCGCGGGCGGGCATCTTCGATGCGCTTGGCCAGTTCCGGCGCGGCAAAGCCACCGAAGACCACGGAATGGATCGCCCCGATGCGCGCGCAGGCGAGCATCGCCACGGCGGCTTCCGGCACCATCGGCATGTAGATGACGACGCGATCGCCCTTGCCGATGCCACGGGCCACCAGCGCCCCGGCCAAGCGGGCGGTGCTGTCGGTGAGTTCGGCATAGGTGATGGTGCGTTTGGCGTTGGTGACCGGGCTGTCCCAGATCAGCGCAGGCTTGTCTCCCAGCCCTGCGGCGACGTGGCGGTCCAGCGCATTCTGGGCGATGTTGATTTCACCGCCGGCGAACCACTGGCCGAACGCCCCCAAAGACGGATCGAAGGCCTGGGTCCAACGCTTGGACCACTCCAACGAGTCTGCCGCCTGTTCCCACCAGGCATGCGGATGCTGCTGCCAGTCGGCATAGGCGTCTGCGTAAGTCTGGGACATGGCGGCGTCCTCCGTGAAAAATGACCCGTTATTGCGAGGCAAGCGAAGCAATCCATCGAGACTTCAGGCGGCATTTCGATGGATTGCCGCGTCGCCTTTTGCGCCTCGCAATGACGATGAGGGGTTAACGTTGCGGCATGGCTTCCGGCACGATGGTGGTGATGATCGAAGCGTCGAGCGCCTCGAACCCAGCCAGATCGATGGTGGCGTAGAGTTCCGCGCGGGTCTGCATGCGCTCGACCATGTTGTGCGTGCCGCCGTCGCGGGCAATGGCGGCGTAGAGGTCGGCCTGCGCCTTGTTGGCAACCCGCAGCGACGAGACCGGCCAGATCACGAATTTGTAGCCCATCTCTTCGAACTCGACGGCGGTGTAGAAGGGGGTGCGGCCGAATTCGGTCATGTTGGCCAGCAGCGGCACGTGGCCGTAGCCGTCTTCGATCATGCGGCGCTTGAATTCGACAAACATGTCGCGGGTGTTCAAGGCTTCCGGGAAGATCGCGTCCGCCCCGGCTTCGATGTAGAGCTTGGCGCGGGCGACGGCGCCGTCCATGCCTTCGCTGGCGGCGGCATCGGTGCGGGCCATGATGAACAGATGACGACGGGCCTTGCGGGCGGCGGCCACCTTGGCGGCCATGTCATGCGCGTCGGCGATTTTCTTGTCGTTCAGATGGCCGCATTTCTTCGGCAGCAGCTGATCTTCCAGATGCACGGCAGCGGCACCGGCATCTTCGAAAGTGCGCACCATGTGCATCACGTTCAATGCCTCGCCATAGCCGGTGTCGCCATCGACCAGCAGCGGCAGGCCGCTGGCGCGGGTGATCTGGCGGACGAAGAACGCCACCTCATCCACCGTGATGATGCCAAGATCGGGCAGGCCCATCGAGGCTGTCATCGCGGCGCCGGAGAGGTAGATCGCCTCGAAGCCCGCATTGCGCGCCTGGATCGACGCCTGACCGTTATGGGCGCCCGGCATCTGCACGATGCCGGGGCGGGCCAACAATTCCCGCAGACGCTGGCCTGCCGGAATGTCGGAAAAGGTGGAGCCTACCAGATAGGTCATCTGCGCGCCCTCAACGCTGTGCCAGCGGGACGAAGGTCTGATCGTCCGGGCCGATATAATTGGCGGTCGGGCGGATGATCTTGCCGTCAATGCGCTGTTCGATGACATGCGCCGACCAGCCCGAGGTGCGGGCGATGACGAAGATCGGCGTGAACATCGAGGTCGGCACGCCCATCTGCTTGTAGGAGACGGCCGAGAACCAATCGAGATTGGGGAACATCTTCTTCGTCTCCCACATCACCGATTCCAGACGGTCGGCAATGTTGTAGAGATTGAGATCGCCGTTCTCCTCCGACAGACGCTTGGCCACACCCTTGATGACCACGTTGCGCGGATCGCTGATCGTGTAGACCGGATGGCCGAAGCCGATGACGACTTCCTTGTTGGCCACGCGGGCGCGGATATCGGCCTCGGCCTCATCCGGATTGGAATAGCGCTGCTGGATTTCCAGCGCGACCTCGTTGGCACCGCCATGCTTGGGCCCACGCAGCGCGCCGATGCCGCCGGTGATCGCCGAATAGATGTCCGACCCGGTGCCGGTGATAACGCGGCTGGTGAAGGTGGAGGCGTTGAATTCGTGCTCGGCGTAGAGGATCAGCGAGGTGTGCATCGCGCGCACCCAGCTCTCCCGCGGTGCCTCGCCATGCAGCAGATGCAGGAAATGCCCGCCAATGCTGTCATCGTCGGTCTCGACCTCGATGCGGCGGCCGTTGAAGGCGAAGTGATACCAATACAGCAGCATCGAACCCAGCGAGGCCATCAGGCGGTCGGCGATGTCGCGCGCACCGGGATGGTTGTGGTCATGCGCTTCCGGCAGCGTGCAGCCCAGGGCGGAGACTGCGGTGCGCATCACGTCCATCGGGTGGGACGAGGCGGGAAGGGCTTCCAGCACCGCCTTGACCACATTGGGAATGCCGCGCAGGGCCTTCAGCTTGATCTGATAGGCGCGCAATTCGGCGGTGTTGGGCAGGCGGCCATGCACGAGGAGATGGGCGATTTCCTCGAACGTGCTGACGTCCGCGAATTCGAGAATGTCGTAGCCGCGATAATGCAGATCGTTGCCGGTGCGGCCCACGCTGCACAAAGCGGTGTTGCCAGCGACGACACCCGACAGGGCGACCGACTTCTTCGGCTTCGGGCCGGTGGTGACGACAGTCTCGCTCATGGCTTCTTCCCTCAATTTCGTCTTCATCATGCGCAGGGCGGGCCGTGGACCCGCCCTGCGATAGGGTTAGAACAGACCCGGCTTGCCGACTTCGAGATTGCCCGCCGGCAGGGCGATGGTCAGGCCAGCGAGTTCCTCGGTGGAAAGCTCCGGCAGGCGCTGGGCGACATCGAGGAAGCGCTCGATTTCCGCCTGCTCCAGAATGCCTTCCGTCAGGATGCGGAACTTGCGCACATAGTCGGCGCGCTTCCACGGCGTGGCACCCAGCGTGTGAGCGTTGGCGACGGCCATCTCGTCGGCGATGACGGTGCCATCGTTCATGGTGATGACGATCTTGCCACCGAAGGCCTTCACGTTCGGATCGGTCGAGTGATAGCGCGCCGTCCAGGCCTTGTCCTCGACGGTGGAGATCTTGTTCCACAGCGCCACCGTGTCCGCACGCTGCGCGCGGCTCGGAGCGTAGCTGCGCACGTGGTGCCACTCGCCATCCTGCAGTGCCACGGCGACGATATACATGATCGAGTGATCGAGCGTCTCACGCGAGGCGGTCGGATCGAATTTCTGCGGGTCGTTCGAGCCGGTGCCGATCACGTAATGGGTGTGATGCGAGGTCTCGATGACAACGCTCTTCACATCGTCCCAGTTCTTGACGTGCTGGCGCATGCGGAAGCTGAGATCGATCAGGGCCTGGCTTTGGTATTCGGCCGAATGCTCCTTGGTGAAGGTGTCCATGATGGCGCGCTTGCTCTCACCCGGCGCCGGCAGCGGCACCTGGTAATGGGCGTTCTTGCCGTCGAGCATCCAGGCGATGACCGAGTCTTCACCCTCATAGATCGGGCTCGGCGCACCTTCGCCGCGCATCGAGCGGTCCACCGCCTCAATGGCCAGCTTGCCCGCATGCGACGGCGCATAGGCCTTCCACGAGGAGATTTCGCCCTTGCGGCTCTGGCGGGTGGCCGTCGTGACATGCAGCGCCTGCTGCACCGACTGATAGATCACCTCGGTGTCCAGACCCAGCATGGTGCCGATGCCGGCCGCCACCGACGGCCCGAGATGGGCGACGTGGTCGATCTTATGGGCGTGCAGGCAGATCGCCTTGACAAGGTTGACCTGGATTTCATAGCCGGTGGCCAGGCCACGGATCAGCTCCGCGCCGGATTTGCCGGTCTGCTGTGCGACGGCCAGGATCGGCGGAATGTTGTCGCCGGGATGGCTGTATTCAGCGGCAAGGAAGGTGTCGTGATAGTCAAGCTCACGCACCGCCGTGCCGTTCGCCCAAGCCGCCCATTCGGCATGCACGCGCACATCCGGGCCCAAGCCGAACACGGTGGCACCACCGGCGCGGGGATGCGCCAGCGCCATCGCACGGGCGGAGACCACCGGGTGACGGTTGACGGAGGCGATGGCCACCGAAGCGTTGTCGATGACGCGGTTGATGATCATGTCCACCACATCGGCGTCCAGCGCCACCGGGTCAGCGGCGACGGAAGCGATCTTCCATGCCAGCTGATCTTCACGGGCGAGGCGGTCGCTCTCAGGATGAACTTTGACGTCGTGCAGGATCATGTGCCTGGCCCCCTAATTATCGTGGCCGCTACATGCGCCTCCCTGACCATGCAGTCCAATCCGATTGACAAAGATCGGCGATAGGAAAATCGTATCGCCATGGACCGCGATCTCATCAAACGTTTTACGCATTTTCTCGCCGTGGTGGAGGAGGGCAATTTCGGCCGTGCCGCTGCCCGCCTCGGCATGTCGCAACCGCCGCTGACCGCGCAGATTCAGGCGTTGGAACGCGCCCTAGGGGTGAAGCTGCTGGAGCGCACACGCTATGGCGCACGCCCGACCTGGGAAGGGGAAGTGCTGTTGCCAGCGGTGCGGCGGCTTGAGGAATCTGCCCTTGCCGTGGAGGCTTTGGCGCGTGAGGTGAAGCTGGGGCGGCGGGAGCTTGTCACCATTGGGTGCATCACCTCGGCCATGCTGGCCACCTTGCCGCCGGTGATCCGCGCCTTTCGTGCCCAGCGGCCCGAGACGGTGATCGCCGTGCGGGAGATGGATACCTCCGATGCCATCGAATCGTTGCGCCGGGGCGAGATTGATTTGGCCTTTGCGCGGCTGGAGCGTGACCGCTTTCCGATTCGGATATCGCCGTTGATGGCCGATCGCCTCGTGGTCGCCGTGCCCGACACCGATCCGTTGGCTGCGCAGGAGGTGATCGATATCGCCAGCTTGCAGGATCGCCCCTTGGTGATGCTGCCGCGTGCGATCAGCCCGGCCTATTTCGACGGCATGGTCGCCGCCTGCCGCGAGGCGGGGTTTGTGGCGGTGCCGGCGCGGGAGGTGAATTCGGCGATGGCGCAACTCGCCCTCGTCGCCTCTGGCCTTGGCGTGGCTTTGGTCTCCTCCGGCATGGCTGCCTTGGCGCCCCCGGCTGTGACATTTCGGCCCTTGAAGCAGCACGTGGAGGCAGTCGGCGTGTCGGTGGCGTGGAACAGCGAGCAGGACAATCCGATCACCCGCGAAATCGTCGAGATCGCGCGTGGCATTGCCCTGGCAGGCTGCTGAAAAACTCTGTCGGTCGGCGCGGCGTCCCTTTTCCGCGCCAGGGTCGTTCAGGGCTTGCCGCGATGCACACTCATCGTGTCTTCGCCTTGGCTTTTCTGGCACGAACAATGACCCGCCGCCCCTCCGCGAACAGGCTTCAACAGACTGCCATGTGTCAGCCGAGATAACGCAATCATAACTTAACGCCGCCAAATTCGCGCGGAAACGCAGGCTTTTTTCCGAGAAGTTCTCATTTGAACGATGGTGCGACGGTGTCGGATATGATAACCCGTCGCTCCGTCCGGTTGACGGATCAAAAACAATCTCTTGGGGATACATCCATGCGCCTCCTCCGCCGTACCCTGATGGCGCTCGCCGCCACCGCCATGCTCACCGCCCCGGCCTTTGCCGCTGACGCGATCAAGATTGGCCTGTCCGGCCCGTTCACCGGCGGTTCGGCCTCGATGGGCGTGTCGATGCGCGATGGCGTGCGTTTGGCGGTGGAAGAGATCAACAAGGCCGGTGGTGTTCTCGGTCGTCCGTTGCAGCTGGTCGAGCGCGATGACGAAGCCAAGAACGATGTTGGCGTGCAGGTGGCGCAGGAGCTGATCAACAAGGAGCAGGTCGTCGCCACGATGGGCTTCATCAACACCGGTGTGGCGCTCGCGTCGCAGCGTTTCTACCAGGAAGCCGAAATCCCGGTGATCAACAACGTCGCCACCGGCACGGCGATCACCCAGCAGTTCAAGCCGGACAACTACATCTTCCGTATGTCCGCCGCTGACACCATTCAGTCGAACATGATCGCCGATGAGGCGGTCAAGAAGCGTGGCTTCAAGCGTCCGGCGATTCTGGCCGACAGCACCAATTACGGTCAGCTCGGTCAGGCCGATCTGGAAAAGGCGCTCGGCGCGATGGGCATCAAGCCGGTCACCGAAGAGAAGTTCAACATCGGCGACACCGATATGACCTCGCAGCTGCTTCGCGCGAAGGCCGCCAATGCGGACGTGATCCTGACCTACGCCATTGGTCCGGAACTGGCGCAGATTGCCAATGGCATGGCCAAGCTGGGCTGGAAGCTGCCGCTGATCGGCTCCTGGACGCTGTCGATGAGCACCTTCATCGACAATGCCGGGGTCAATGGCGAGGGTGCGGTGATGCCGCAGACCTTCATCCAGTCGCCGACGACGCCGAAGCGCAAGGCGTTCATCGACGCCTATCAGGCGGCTTATAAGGTGGACCGCATCCCCAGCCCGATCTCGGCCGCCCAGGGCTATGACGGCACGCTGCTGCTGGCGGCTGCCATCAAGCAGGCCGGCTCCACCGATGGTGCGAAGATCAAGGCCGCGCTGGAAAACCTGAACACCAAGGTTGAGGGCGTGGTGACGGTCTATGATCACCCGTTCACCGCCACGGACCATGAATCGATCACCGCCAATATTCCGGTGTTCGGCATGGTCAAGAATGGTCGGGTGGTGGCTGAAAACCCGGCGGACCTTGAAGGGGCCAATGCGGTTCGTCTGAAGGCGAAGTGATGCATCACTGTTAAGTCGCGTCATTGCGAGCGCAGCGAAGCAATCCATCGAGACGCATCATGTGGCTCGGCGGGTTGCTTCGTCGCAAGCGCTCCTCGCAATGACGGTTTGAATTGTTTATGGCTCTGGCGGGGGCGCCTTGGAATGTTCGATTTTCAGACCTTCATTCAATTGGTCGTCAGCGGAATATCCGTTGGCATGATTTACGGCGTGGTGGCGTTTGGCTATCAGTTAACATTTGCCACCTCGCGCACCCTGAATTTCGGCCAGGGCGAGGCATTGATGCTCGGCTCGCTGGCCGGTTTCACCATCATGACGCAATTGGCCAGCCATCTCGGCATTCCGATGCCGCTCGCCTATCTGCTGATGCTGCCGCTCGTGCTGATGTTCGGCATGGCACAAGGCGCTGTGGTGGAGTGGCTCGGTGTGCGGCAGGCGATCAAAACCAAGTCCGAAGCGGGCTGGATCATGGCCACCATCGCGCTGGGCATCATCTTCAAGAACCTCGCGGAGAATATCTGGGGGCGTGACACCTTCACCTTCCCGGCCCCATTGCCCGATGCGGCGATTCAGATTGGCGGCATTCGCATTCTGCCGATGGAAGTGCTGATCGTCTGTGGCGCATTGGCGCTGATGGCGGCGGTGGAACTGTTCAATCGGCGCTCGATCTACGGCAAGGCCGTCGTCGCCACCTCGGCCGATATCGGTGCGGCCGGGTTGATGGGGGTGAACACGGCGCAGGTGATCACGCTGTCGTACGCGCTGTCTTCGCTGACGGCGGCTTTTGCCGGCGTGCTGGTCGCCCCCGTCACGCTGACCGGTGCCTCGCTGGGCTCGGCGCTTGGGCTGAAGGCCTTCGCGGTGGCGATTATTGGCGGGCTGACCTCGGGCGTGGGCGTGGTGGTGGGCGGCGTGCTGCTCGGCATCACCGACCGGTTGACCGGTTATTATATCTCGACCGGCTATCAGGATGTGCCGGGGTTGGTGCTGTTGTTGTTGGTGCTGTCGTTCAAGCCTTCGGGTCTGTTCGGCAAGTCCGCGATCAAGAAGGTCTGATCCGATGCGCGGCATTATCTTCAAGGCGTTGCTGGTCATTGTGCTGTTCGCACTGCCCTTCCTGCTCACCAGCCCGTATTACATCCATCTATTGGCCACGATTGCCATCTTCGCCATCCTCGCTTTGGGGCTCGATGTGGTGTTCGGCTATACTGGCGAAGTCTCCATCGGCCATTCGGCGCTGTTCGGCATCGGGGCCTACACGGCGGCGACGCTGAATTTCCACTTCGGCATCGGCTTCTATTGGGCGCTACCCGCCGGCATGATCGTCGCCGCTGCCTTCGGTGCGCTGCTGGCTTTGCCCGCCTTGCGGGTGACGGGGCCGTATTTGGCGATGGTCACGTTGGCCTTTGGCACCATCATCGCCATCGTGATCAACGAAGCGGTGCCGCTGACGGAAGGCCCGCTGGGCATCAAGCTGTCGCGTCCGCTGTTTCTCGACTGGCGGCCATATGCCGATGCGCTGCCGTTCCTGCATATGCCGCTGCCGCGGATGCGGGAGGCGCAATTCTATTTGGCAACCGTGGTGGGGCTGCTGTTCACCCTGGTGGTGATCTCGCGCATCGTCGCCTCCCGCTATGGCCGTGCCTTTGAGGCGTTGCGCGATAGCCCGATTGCGTCCGATTGCATGGCGGTCTCGGTCTATAAGCACAAGGTGCTCGCCTTTGTGACGAGTGCGGCCTTTGCCGGTCTGGCGGGCGCGCTGTTTGCCTATTCCGAGCAATATGTGGCGCCGAACAACATCACCTTCGACCAATCCGTCACCTTCCTGCTGGCGGTGACGATGGGCGGGCGAAAATCGCGTGTCGGCCCGATCCTGGGCTCGGCGATTGTGGTCTATCTGCCCAATCTGCTCGCCGATATTGAACAATTCCGTGTGGCTGCGGCGATCATCGCGGCGCTTGCGGTGGTGATCGGGGCGATCCGGCTCTATCGCGGCGAGGCCAATAAGCGTGCCGCGTTGATCCCGGTGGCGCTGTGCGTGGCCTTCTTCGTGCTGTCGCAGGAAATGACGGCGATCACCGATTTCAAGCTGACGATTTACGGCCTGATGATCCTGTTCGTGGTCTATTATCTGCCGGAGGGTATATACGGCTTTCTGCGCAATCTGGTCGGCAAGTTCCGCCCGGAATGGGTGCGCCCACCGGTGGATATCACCGGTCTGGGCCGGGCGGAGGATGCGTGGGCGGCCACGGCTCCGACATCCGCCTCCGATCAGCCTTTGCTGAAGGCCAGCCAGATCGTGATGCAGTTCGGCGGCCTCAAGGCGTTGGACCGGGTGGATCTGGACGTGATGCCGGGCACCGTGCATGGCCTGATCGGCCCGAACGGCTCTGGCAAATCGACCACGATGAACGTGCTCACCGGCATCTACAAACCCACCCAGGGCAGCGTGACCTTCGATGGCAATGACATCACCGGGCTGGAACCCTCGCAGATCGCAGGCGTTGGCATCGCGCGCACATTCCAGAATGTGCAATTGTTCAGTGAACTGACCTGCCTTGAAAACATCATGGTCGGCCTGCATCACAGCTATCGCGCCAGCATGATCGAGATCGGCGCGGGTCTGCCGCATGCGCGGGCGGAGGAAAAGCGGGCTTTGGCGCGGGCGGCCAGCCTGTTGCGGTTTGTCGGGCTGGAGGCGCTGGCCAATGAGGAGGCGCGCAATCTGCCCTATGGCAAACAGCGCCTGCTGGAAATTGCCCGTGCGCTGGCGCTCGATCCGAAGTTGCTGCTGCTCGATGAGCCTGCTGCCGGTCTGACCGCCCCCGATATCGCCGAACTGATCGAGATTATCCGCAAGGTCAAAGCGCATGGCATCACGATGATTCTGATCGAGCATCATATGGATGTGGTGATGAGCGTGTGCGACCGTGTGACGGTGCTGGATTTCGGCCAGAAGATCGCCGAGGGCAAACCCGCCGAGGTGCAGGCCAACGAGCGCGTTATTGCCGCCTATCTCGGCACCACCGTTGAACTGGCCTGAGGAGGCGCGCGATGCTCACCGTTGAGAAACTCGTCGCCGGTTACGGCAAAGTGCGTGTGTTGCACGAAATCTCGCTCGACGTGCAGGAAGGCCAGCTGGTCACGCTGATCGGCTCCAACGGCGCGGGCAAAACCACCACGCTGCGGGCGTTGTCGGGCATGATCAAGCCGGAATCCGGTTCGATCCGCATTGGCGGGGCCGAGATTGCAGGCTTGGAATCGCATCTGATCACCCGCCGCGGGCTGGCGCATTCGCCGGAAGGTCGCCGGGTGTTCCCGGTACTGTCGGTGGAAGACAATCTGGTGATGGGGGCCTTCACTCGCCTGACCGGCTCGCGCCCAAAAGGCGATGTGAAGGCCGATCTGGCGCGGATGTATGAGCTCTTCCCGCGTCTGGCCGAGCGTCGGCTGCAATTGGCGGGCACGCTGTCGGGGGGCGAGCAGCAAATGTTGGCGATGGCGCGCGCGCTGATGCTCAACCCGAAGGTTCTGCTGCTCGATGAACCGTCAATGGGCCTCGCTCCGAAATTGGTGGAGGAGGTATTCTCCATCGTCTCGCGGCTGAAGGCGGCCAAGGTGACGATGCTGCTGGTGGAACAATTCGCAGCCGCCGCCTTGGAGGTAGCGGATTTCGGATATGTGTTGGAGAATGGCCGCATCGCCGCCTCCGGTCCGGCGGAGCGGCTGAAGAACGATCCCGCCGTGCGCGCCGCCTATCTGGGGGCAGCGCATTAAGGCGGGTGGATAACGCCGGGCGGAGTGTGCATGAGCCTGTTCGATCGCGCTTTGGTGCCTTTGCCGGAATTGCCGGAACTCTTTGACTGGCAAGGCATTTCCTGCCGCCTGACGCGTGGGATGTTGCCCAGCGTGATTGTGGCGCTGTTGCCGCGTCAGGAGATTGAGATCAATCCTGCCGCCCTGTTGTGGAAGGACGAGGCGGCGACCTTGCGCAGCGAGATGGCGGGCGTGGTCATCGTGCGTGGCCCGGCGCGAATCGGTCTGTCGCTTGGTGTGGTGGGACAGGCATTTCCAATGCCGGTGCTGCCGGGGGATGCGGTGCAGGTGCGTGCTGGGCATTTCCTGTTCTCGGTGGGGGCAGAGCGACGATCTGGACAGATTCGCGGGCTGGCGGATCGGATTCGCGGCGGCAATGGTGCATCGTTCGACAGCTTCCGGGCAGGCGAATATGGCGCGACCGTGTGGGTGCAAAGTGCCGGCGGCGTGCTGGAGCGGTCGCTGGCCGATGGCGAGGCGCTGGATGTTCGCCCCGAGGCATTTCTGGTCAAGGATGACAGCGTTGGGCTGGAGACGCTGATCTCGGGTGAGGGCGGCGACACGCGCTCGGTGGTCTGGCCCTGCCTGCGCCTGACCGGACCTGGACGGGTGGCGGTGCAGTCGGGGCAGGTGAGCGTGACGGAAACATCTGCCCCTGCGGCGGAAGCGGCCCCTCATCGTGCGCGGATGTTCGGAATTGAATTCCCCCTGCGCGGCAAGCGCTGATCAGCCGCCCTCGCCGTGCCATTCAGCTGCGGTGTGGTCGAGAAAATAGGCCCGATAGGCCGTCGACACACGCGGGGCGAACAAGGCCAGCGCCACGATGGCCGCCTGTGCGATCATCAGAATGAGGGCGAGGATCAGCCGGGCGCGGGCGGAGAGGGGCATGCGTCTCAATACGCCGAATTCGCGCCGATGAACCATAGCCCCAGCGTGGCCAGATGCAGCACCGCAAGAAGGATGAAGATCGCCAACCGCCCATGTGGCAGCTGCACGCGGGCAATCGCCTGCGCCAAGGTCAGCAGCACGAAGGGGCTGGTGGCGACGAAGCGGGGCAGGGAGTGCAGCGCGGTTGACGCGGGCAGTAAAATGCCCGCCGCCAGCAACCACGCCTCCATCCACCGCCGCCGCCACGCCAGAAAGCCGGCCAGCCCCAGCCCCAGCAGCGCCCAGGCGGCGTCATAGCTCTGGCTCGGCGGTGCGGTTGGGGTGAGCAGATTGGCCCAATCTTCTTGCATCATGCCATGGGTGAGAGTGGTCAATGGGCCGATCCAATGGCGATCCCACAGGATCTGCACATGGCTGAAGGCCAGCCCATCCCCAACGGAGATGTATTGCGCTGCCATGAACAGCGACAATCCCAGCGGCGCAATGGCCAGCGGCAACAACGTCTCGCCAAGCAGGGCCATGCGGTCCGGACGGGTGCGGCCACGCCAGAGGTGACGCAGGCGTTCGATGCCGATGGGCAGCAGCATCAACACCCCGGTCGGTCGTGTGGCGCAGAGCAGGGCGGTCAGGGTTGCGCAGGCGAGCATACGTCGCTCGGCCAACATCATCACCGCCGCCAACAGCAGCAGGTTGAACAGCCCCTCGGTGTAGACGGCCGAGAAGAAATAACCATAGGGCGACACCACCAGCACCAGCAGCAACAGCCGCCGATCCAGCGTTGGGCGGGTTCGGCTTGCATAGGCGAAGGCGGTCAGGATGAATCCGACATAGAGCAGATTGGCCGCCACCATGCCGGCCACCTCCTGCGAGGCGAGGTCTGCGGTGGCGTGCAGCAACGCGAAGCTCAGGCGCAGCAGCAGGGGGAAGAGCGGAAAAAACGCCCAATGCGGCAGCGCGCCGTAATTGGCGAATTCGGCATCAGCGCCATAGCCGGAAAAGCCGATCCGCAGATACCAGCCGCAATCATATTGACACATCGTATCGGCAAACGGCCCGAACGGCTGTGCGGCCAGCCAATAGACCGTCAGACGCAGCAACACGGCCAGAACGGCCAGAGCAGCGAGAGCGGATCGGGGGCGAGGCAGCTTCATGCCGCGTGCCTAGAGCAGCGTGTGCATCCGCGCAATGTCACTTTCCAAACGACGACAGCTTGTTGCATGGTCGTGTTAACGAAAACATCGACGGGAGAGACCGGTGCGCCACGCCATCATTGCCGCAAGCCTTGCCGTGTTGCTCACATCTGCCACGGCGCGCGCCGGAGAGGTGCGGATTGCCTGTTATTCCGATGGCAATGAGTGCGAATCCACCGAGATTCTCGCCGCCCGCTTCATGCAGGCCAACCCGGACATCAAGATCGCCATCGACAAAATGTCGTTCAAGGCGATCCAGGAAAGCCTGCCGGTGCAACTTGCCGCAGGCCAAGGGCCGGACATTGTGCGCACCACCGATTTCGGGCCGATCATGGCATACATGCTCGACCTGACGCCCTATGTGAAAGACCCCGCCTATTGGGAAGCCAATTACGGCGGCACGCTGGGCTGGATGCGGCGCGATGCCAACGATCACGGCATTTACGGCCTGATGACGCAGCTGACGATTTCCGCCCCGCTGGTCAACAAAACGCTGTTCGATCAGGCGGGTGTGGCGGTACCGAAGGCGGGGGCGACGTGGGATGAGTGGGCGACGGCGGTCAAGCAGGTCAAAGAGGCCACCAAGATCGTCGGCGGCATGGCGTGGGACCGCTCCGGTGCCCGCTTCGCAGGCCCGTCGATCTCGATGGGCGCGACATATTTCGCCGCCGATGGCAGCCCGGCGGTGATCGATGACGGCTTCAAGGCAATGGCCAGCCGCTATGTGGCCTGGGCGAAGGATGGCACCGTCAAGGGCGATATCTGGTCGCAGGCGGCCACCGGCTATCGCGACGCCTTTGACGATTTCGCCAATGGCCGCATCGCTGTCTATCTCTCCGGCTCCTGGCAACTCTCTCGCCTGGAAAAGACGGTGGGCGATGGGTTTGACTGGGTGGTGGGAGCCGAGCCTTGTGGTCGCGGTGGCTGCACAGGGATGCCCGGCGGCGCGGCTTTCGTGGCGCTGAAGCACAGCAAGCACCCGAAGGATGTCGGCGCATTCCTCGATTATCTGGCCTCGGCGCCGGTCTATGCCGAATGGATGGTGATGACCTCCAACGTGCCGGCCAATGTGGCGTTGCAGAAGAAGGGACTGCCGTACAAGCTCTCCAAGGCGGGCACGGCGGCGATCCAGCAATTCGGCGCCGATGCGGCAACGCTGACCCCGCTGGCCTACAAGCTGCAGGGTGACGTGATGAGCCGCCCGATCTTCGGCGCGGTGGCTGATCGCATCGCCGCCGTGATGGCCGGCCAGATGACGCTCGATCAGGCCTATGCGCGCATCACGTCCGACGTGGCCGATGCGGTGGCGGCGAGCAAAAAGTAAGAGGCCAACCGGCTGTTGCGAGAAGGCGTAGGGTGCCAATTCCGCAGGAATTGCACCATCGGCCCGGCAGAAGGTGCAATTCCTGCGGAATTGGCACCTTCCGCAAGCGTTGTTCCTCGCTATGACGATTTCAGAGTAGGTGCATGAACCCGATCTCCACCCTGTTCGCCTTTCTGATGAACCTTCCCGAACGCCCGATGCGCTGGGCGCAGGGCCGGTTGAGCAAGGGGCGTCTGGGGTGGGTGTTCGTGGCGCCGAATCTGGCGGTCTTTGCGCTGTTCACCTTTCTGCCGATAGCCTTCGACATCCACTACGCCCTCACCGGCGGCACCAATCTGTTGCCGTCGCAGCGGCCTTATGTGGGGGCGGAGAATTTCGCATCCCTGCTGGACTGCACCGACCATTTCGACGCCAACACCTGTCATCGCGATCTGTTCTGGCACGGGGTGTGGAACACGCTGCGCTTTGTGGTCTTTCAGGTGGGGCTGATGCTGGCTTTCAGCCTGCTGACGGCCATTGTGCTGAACAGAAAGATCATCGGACGCAGCTTTTTCCGGGCGGCGTTCTTTTATCCGGTGCTGCTCTCGCCGGTGGTCGTCGCCCTGATCTGGAAGTGGATTCTGCAACGCGAGGGCTTGCTGAACGCGGCGATGATCGGGGTGGGGGCGGAGCCGACGAATTGGCTGCTCGATCCGCATTGGGCGTTCTTCTGGAGCGTGTTCGTCTCGATCTGGGCGCATATGGGCTTCTACACGCTGATCCTGCTGGCAGGCCTGCAGGCGATTCCGGCGGAGATCAACGAAGCCTCGCAGATGGACGCCACACCGCCCTGGCGCCATTTCCGGCGCATCACGCTGCCCTTGTTGATGCCCAATGTGATGGTGGTGCTCGTGCTCGGCCTGATCCGCGCGGTGCAGGTCTTCGACGAGGTCTATGTGCTCACCGGCGGTGGCCCCGGCTCGGCGACGGTGTTCGTGGTGCAGTACATCTACAAAACCGGCTTTGCCGATCAAATCCGCCAATACGGCCTCGCCGCCGCCGCCTCGCTGCTGCTGGCGGGGGTGTTGTTGGTGTTGACGCTGGCGCAGATGAAGGGGAGCCAGAAAAAGAATGGCTAATCTGCTCACCGCCCGCCGCGCGCGCATCGGCTGGGACTGGACCGATTGGGCCGCCCACATCTACCTCGTCCTCGGCACGCTGATCATGTTCGGCCCGGTGCTGTGGCTGGTGCTGTCCTCGGTGAAAAGCGAGAGCGGCTTACAGGCATTCCCGCCCACCATCCTTCCCTATGAACAGGCCAGTGTGGAAGTGCCGCAACGTGGCGGCGCGCTGAAACTGTTCACCGTCACCGCAGGCGCGCATGCGGGCGAGACATTGGCGGAAGTCCGCAGGATGGGGCTGCAATCGCAACTCGTCGATCCGGCGGCCCCGGACAAGCTGATTCGGGTGAAGCTGGAGGAGCGCACCCCGGTGATGCGCCTCCATGCGGCGTGGGAGAATTTCACCGAACTGTTCAGCCGCTTCGCCTTCGGTCGGATTGTCTGGAACTCGCTGTTCATCACCGTGGTGGCAACACTGATCACGCTGCTGATGAACTCCATGGCCGCCTTCGCGTTGAGCAAATACAAATTTGCCGGGCGCGATCCGGTGTTTCTGCTGATGCTGGCCACACTGATGATCCCGCCCACGATTGTGCTGGTGCCCAACTACCTCATCGCCAGCCAATTGGGCCTGACCGACACACCTTGGGGCGTGATCTGGCCGGCCGTTGCCACACCGACAGGGGTGTTCCTGTTGCGGCAATACATGCTCACGCTGCCTGACGAGTTGATCGAGGCGGCGCGGATGGACAATGCGTCGGAGTGGCGGATCTATTGGCGCATCGTGCTGCCGCTCTCCGCCCCGGCCCTTGCGGTGCTGGCGATATTCTCGGTGATGTGGCGCTGGAATGAGTTTCTCTGGCCGATGGTGGTGCTCACCCGGTCGGAGAGCTTCACCCTGCCGCTGGCCCTCAACTCATTCCAGGGCGAGTTGACCACGCAATGGCATTATCTGCTGGCGATGACGGTGCTGACTCTGCTGCCGGTGACGGCGATTTTCATGGTGCTGCAAAAACATATTGCGCAGGGCATCGCCTCTGCGGGGGTGAAGTGATGGGCGCGCTATCCGTGCGGGATGTGTGCAAACAATTCGGCACATCCAAGGTGATCCACAACGTCTCCTTCGAGGTGCCGGATGGCAGCTTCACCGTGTTCGTTGGCCCCTCGGGCTGCGGCAAATCGACGCTGTTGCGGATGATCTGTGGGCTGGAGAGTGTGACCTCCGGCGAGGTCGTCATCGATGGCGCGGAGGTCAATGACGTGGCGGCGGCGCGGCGGGGGCTGGCGATGGTGTTCCAGTCCTACGCGCTGTATCCGCATATGACCGTCTATCAGAACATGGCGTTCGGGCTGGAGAACATCGCAACGCCCAAGGCCGAGATCGCGCGCCGTGTGGCGGAGGCGGCGCGGATGTTGCGGTTGGAGCCGTATCTGAGCCGCAAACCCACCGCCCTCTCCGGCGGCCAGCGCCAGCGTGTGGCGATTGGGCGGGCGATTGTGCGAGAGCCGAAGATCTTCCTGTTCGATGAGCCGCTGTCCAACCTCGATGCCGAATTGCGGGTGGATATGCGCGCCGAACTCGCCGCCCTGCATCGGCGGCTGCAATCGACGATGGTCTATGTCACCCATGATCAGGTGGAGGCGATGACGCTCGCCGATCAGATCGTGGTGCTGCGCGCCGGGCGGGTGGAGCAGGTGGGGCGGCCGCTCGATCTCTACAACGCGCCTGCCAACCGCTTCGTGGCGGGCTTTATCGGCTCGCCTCGGATGAACTTCCTCGACGGCGAATTTGCCGAGGCGCGCGATGGCTGTGCGGTGGTGTCGTTGCCGGGCTTCGGTCTGGTGGCGACGGATCGGCGGGCCGATGGGCTGGCGCCGGGGGCGAGGCTCACGCTCGGTATCAGACCCGAGCATGCGGCGATCGACCCGGTTGGTGTGGTCAAGGGCGGCATCACGCTAGTGGAGCAATTGGGCGGGCTGTCCACGGTGCGCATCGATGCGTTCGATCTCACGGTGCAGATCGCCGGGCAGACATCGCTCCGTCTGGGAGAGACGGCCCATATCGGCCTGCCGCGCGAGAATTTGCATGTGTTTGATGCGGCCGGATTGGCGCTCGCGCGAAAGGATGCCGCATGAAACCCGTCCGCTCCGCCACTCTGCACGCCATCACGGCGCGCGGCGTTGAACTCGATTGCGGCCATGGGCTGCTTTGCCGCGTCTCCATCCTCGGCCCCGATCTGGGCCGCGTGTTGTTCCGGCGCGCCGAGGGATTTCGCGCGCGTAAATCCTGGTCGGTGCTGCGTCCCGGTTTGGTTGATACGCCGTGGCAGGGGTTGGATCGCGATGACGAATCCGGCTGGCCGGAGGGGCTGGCGGCCGTGGAGCAATATGAGGACGAAATCCGTCTTGTGGCCCCCGAGATGATCGCCAGCATCCGACTGGCCCCGTTCGGCATCGTCTGGTCGCTGCCCGATGGCACGGTGTTCGCGCGCGAGCGGCAGACGCATCCGGTGATGTTCGGCCAGAACCGCATCCTGCATGCTTTCGCCCGTGATCGGCGGGACCGCTATTTCGGCCTGGGCGACAAGACCGGGCCACTCGATCTGCACGGGCGGCGGTTGCGCATCGCGATGCGGGACAGCCTGGGCTATGACCCCGAACGCGGCGATCCGATGTATAAGCATTGGCCGTTCCTGATCGCCGTGGATGGGCAGAGCGGCGTGGCATCGGGCGTGTTCTATGACAATCTGGCCGAGGCGGCGGTCGATCTCGGCTGCGAGCACGACAATTATTATGGCCTGTTCCGCACCTATGAAGCGGGCGATGGCGATCTGGATTACTACGTCTTTCCCGGCCCCGGCGTGGTGGATGTGACGCGGAAATTCCTGGCCCTGACGGGGCGTCCGCCGAAAGTGCCGCGCTGGACATTGGGGTTTTCGCAAACCGCGATGGCGCTTGCCGATAGCCCGAACGGGCAGGAGCGGTCGGCGCAGTTTATCGACCGCTGCATTGCCGATCAGATCCCGATCAGCGGATTCCATGTTGGCTCCGGCTACACGATGATCGGCGCGAAGCGCTACGTCTTCACCTGGAACCGTTCGAAATACCCGGAACCGAAGGCGATGATGCGGCGCTTTGCCGAGGCCGGGATGCGGGTGGTGGCCAATATCAAGCCCTGCCTGCTCGACGATCATCCGCGTTATCAGGAGCCACAGGCGGGCTATGTGATGGGGGACGATGGTAAGCCCGTCATGCGCCAGTTCTGGGATGGCGAGGGCGCGCATCTGGATTTCACCAATCCGATTGCGGTGGCCTGGTGGCAAGGCGGCGTGTCGCGCGATGTGCTGGCCACCGGCATCACCGCTGGGTGGAATGACAACAACGAATACGGGTTTGATGACGAAACCGCGATCTGCGAGGGTTTCGGTCTGTCGGTGACGTTCAATCTGGCGCGGCCGGTGCAGTGCCATTTGATGAGCCGCGCCACGTTGGAAGCCACACTGGCCCATGCGCCGGACGAGCGCGGCTTCACCATCAGCCGCGCGGGCATGCCGGGCATTCAGCGTTATGCGCAGAGTTGGAGCGGCGACAACGAAACCTCGTGGCGCGGTCTCGCCTGGGGGCTGCGGACGGGGCTCACGATGAGCCTGTCGGGCATCGGCAACACCGGCCACGATGTCGGCGGCTTCTCCGGCCCGGTGCCGGATGCGGAATTGCTGGTGCGCTGGACCCAGGCGGGCGCGCTGCATCCGCGTTTCATCATGAATTCCTGGAAGCCGGACGGCATCTACACCTCGCCCTGGCTGCATGAGGAGGTGCTCGCCGATGTGCGGGAGGCGATCCGGCTGCGCTATCGCCTGATGCCGTATTTCTATTCGCTGATGGTCCGGCAATCCGAAGACGGCACGCCGCCGCTTTTGCCGACATTCGCGCATTTCCCCGCCGATGCGCTCGCCTGGGCGGATTGTCCGGATCTGATGCTCGGCCCCAATGTGCTCGCCGCCCCGGTGGTGGAAGCGGGGGCTTTGCTGCGGCGTGTTTATCTGCCGGCCGGGCCGCAATGTTGGTTCGATTTCTGGAGTGGCGAGCGATTTGCCGCGGGGCAGAGCATCACCACCGAAGCTCCCTTGTCGAAATTGCCGCTGTTTGTGCCCGCCGGTGGCATTGTGCCGTTGGCCGGGCGGGTGTCGCGTCAGACATTGCATGATGAGCCGAGTCGGGAATTGCTGGTCTTTCCAGGACCGGGCACGGGTGAGAGCCGGTTCGACCTGATCGAGGATGACGGCATCAGCGTGGCTGGAGCCGTCACGTGGGTTGCCATCACGCTGCGTTGGGCGCCTGATCGCGTGACGGTGGAGGCACTGGCCAGCGGTGACTACGTGCTGCCCTGGAGCGCGATGCGCGTTATTGTGCCAGAGGGCGAATTGCGGAGCTTGGAATGCTTGGGCGGGTTGCTGACAACATGAAATTGGAAGCCGGAAGCGCCCCAGCAACGCGCGACGTCACAAAAGATCTTCCCCGCAGAGGTTGACCGCGCCGCGCAACCGCCGATGATAGGGGGATAACAGCCACGGCGTTTCAACGTCGATTCCGGGGGAAACGGAAAATGTCATCCAGCATGTCTCGATCAGCTGCTATTTTGGCGCGCCTTGATCGCCTGCCTGCCACCAGACATATCTGGACGCTGGTGGCGCTGCTCTCATTGGGCGGCATGTTTGAGTTCTACGAACTGTTTATGACCGGCTATGTCATTCCCGGCCTGGTCAAGGCCGGTTTGCTGGCCAATGTGTCGGTGGCGATCTTCTCCGGCCCGGCGCTGTTCGTCGCCTCCACCTTCGCGGGCCTGTTCATCGGCACGTTCGTCTTCGGCTTTGTCGCCGATAAATATGGACGGCGGACGATCTTCACCTGGTCGATGCTGTGGTATTCGGCGGCCACGTTGATCATGGCGTTTCAGAGCACCGGCTTTACCGTGTGCATGTGGCGATTGATTGCCGGGATCGGCGTTGGCGTGGAGTTGGTGACGATTGACACCTACATCGCCGAATTGGTGCCCAGAAGCATTCGCGGCCGCGCCTTTGCGGTGAACCAGACGATTCAGTTTGCCGTGGTGCCGATTGTCGCCTTCGTGGCGTATATGCTGGTACCGCAGCAACCATTGGGCATCGATGGCTGGCGTTGGGTGGTGCTGCTGGGCTCGGTGGGCGCGCTGTTCGTGTGGTTCCTGCGCCGTGGCGTGCCGGAAAGCCCGCGCTGGTTGATCCAGCAGGGGCGTCTGGATGAGGCCGAGGCGATCACGGCCGCCATTGAGGCGAATGTGCGTGGCGATCTCGGCGGGGCTGCTCTGCCGACGCCAGCCGACCATGCGGTGGACAAGGCCGAGCCGCTGGGCAGCTTCTCTGAAGTGTGGCAGGGCCCGTATCGCACCCGCACGATCATGCTGATGATCTTCCAGTTCTTCCAAACCTTCGGCTTCTATGGCTTTGCCGCCTGGGTGCCGACGCTGATCGCGCAGCAGACCGGCATCAAGCTGGGGGCGAGCCTGCAATACGCCTTCATCATCGCCATCGCCTCGCCATTCGGCCCGGCGCTGGCCTATCTGTTTGCCGATAAATGCGAGCGGAAATGGCAGTTGGTGGGGGCGGCGGCCTGTGTGGGTGTGTTCGGTGTGTTCTTCTCAATGCAGACGACGATGACGTTGCTGATCGTCTTCGGTGTGTTGATCACGCTGTCCAACAACGTGATGTCCTACGCCTTCCACGGCTATCAGACCGAATTGTTCCCCACCCGCATCCGCGCCCGCGCCGTGGGGTTCACCTATTCGTTCAGCCGGATCAGCACGGTGTTTGCCAGCTTCATCATCGGCTTCTTCCTCAACACGGCCGGCACTGGCGGCGTGTTCGGGTTGATTGCTTTCGCGATGGCGATGGTGGTGCTGTCCATCGGCATTCTGGGCCCGCGCACCCGCGCGCTGGAACTGGAGCAGATTTCGCACTGAGATTGTCGTCGTTGTGGGGAGCGCTGCGTGTGTGCAGCGTTCCTCGCAACGACGCATAAGGGGGATAACCGCCAATTCGGAACCGTATCGGGGGGTACGGCGGCCGCCATGATAAGGATGTTGCTGGATGGACTTCGACCTGAGCGAAGACCAACGCGCCTTTCAGCGCACCGCACGCGACTTCGCCCGAGACCGCCTTGCCCCCCATGCCGGGCGTTGGGATGAGGAAAAGCACTTCCCAGCCGAGGAATTGCGCGAGGCCTGCCAATTGGGATTCGGTGGCATCTATGTGCCCGAGGCACTCGGCGGCACCGGATTGTCGCGCCTGGATGCGGCGATCATTTTTGAAGAATTGGCCTATGCCGACCCGTCCACCACGGCGTTTCTGACCATTCACAACATGGTCGCCGGCATGATCGCCCGCTTCGGCAATGACGATCAGCGCGGGCGGTGGTTGGAAGATGTGGTGATGGGCGACAAATTCGCCTCCTACGCGCTGACCGAACCCGGCTGTGGCTCCGATGCGGCGGCGTTGCGCACGCGGGCAGTGGCAGAGGGCAATGCGCAATACCGCGTCAATGGCTCGAAAGCATTCATCTCCGGCGGAGGCAGGTCCGATCTCTATGCGGTGATGCTGCGCACCGGCGTGGATGGGCCGAAGGGGATTTCCTGCGTGGTGGTGGAAGACGGCTCGCCCGGCCTGTCTTTCGGCAAACCCGAGAGCAAGATGGGCTGGAACAGCCAGCCGACCTCGGTGGTCAATTTCACCGATTGCCACGTGCCGGTGGCCAATCGGCTCGGGGCGGAGGGGGATGGGTTTCGCACTGCCATGATGGGGCTCGATGGCGGGCGCATCAACATCGCCGCCTGTTCGCTGGGCGGTGCGCAGGCGTGTCTGGATGCGGCGTTGGCTTATGTGAAGCAGCGCCGCGCTTTCGGTAAAACCTTGTCGGAATTCCAGGCGCTGCAGTTCAAACTCGCCGACATGGCCACCGAACTGGAAGCCGCCCGCTTGATGGTGCATCGCGCCGCCGTCGCTCTCGACACCGGGGCGCGCGATGCCACGCTGCGCTGTGCGATGGCCAAGCGTTTTGCCACCGATGCCTGCTCGCACATCGTCGATGAGGCGCTGCAACTGCATGGTGGCTACGGCTACATCAAAGACTATCAGATCGAACGCTATCTGCGCGATCTGCGGGTGCATCGCATCCTTGAAGGAACCAACGAAATCATGCGCGTGATCATTGCGCGCAAATTGCTGGAGGCATCATGAGCCGCATTGCATTCCTGGGTCTGGGCAATATGGGCCTGCCGATGGCCCTTAATCTGGTCAAAGCGGGTCATGATGTGACGGGCTTCGATGTTGTTCCCGCCGCACGTGACGCCTTGGCTGCACATGGCAGCGCCGCCGAGACGATCGGGGCGGCGGTGGCGCAGGCCGAGATCGTCGTGACCATGCTGCCGGCGGGCAAGCATGTGCGCGAGGTCTATGCCGATGTGCTGGTGCACGCGCCCGCTGGCTGCCTGCTGATCGACAGTTCCACCATCGACGTCACCTCGGCCCGCGATGTGGCGAGCGATGCGGCGGCACATGGTTTCGTGATGCTCGACGCCCCGGTCTCCGGCGGCGTGGGCGGGGCGGCGGCGGGCTCGCTGACATTCATGGTCGGTGGGCCAGAAGACGCCTTCGCCACGGCACAGCCGGTGTTGGCCGCGATGGGCAAGACCATCGTGCATTGTGGCGATTCCGGTGCCGGGCAGGCGGCGAAGATTTGCAACAACATGATCCTCGGCATCTCGATGATCGCCGTCTCGGAAGCCTTCGCGCTGGCCGACCGCTTGGGGCTGGATCATCAGCGTCTGTTCGATGTGGCGAGCAAATCCTCTGGCCAGTGCTGGTCGCTGACCGCCTATTGCCCGGCCCCCGGCCCGGTGCCGACTTCGCCGGCCAATCGCGATTGGCAACCTGGCTTTGCGGCAGCCTTGATGCTGAAGGATTTGAAGCTGTCGCAGGAAGCGGCACTGGAGAGCGGGGCGGTGACCAAGCTCGGCGCGGTGGCGACCGGCTTCTATCAGGAACTCGTCAATTCCGGCTTCGCGGGCAAGGATTTCTCCTATGCCTATAAATTCCTCGCCGATCTGGAGGGCAATGGCTGATGGCAAGTTTCGCCCAAGCGCGCGACTTTCTGCTCGCGCATCGCACCGATTACGCCACCGCCTATGCGGGGTTCGAGTGGCCCAACCCGGATGAGTTCAACTTTGCCATCGACTGGTTCGACGGCGTGCTGGCCAAAGGCGAGCAGGGCAAGCGCTCGGCTCTGCGCATTGTGGGCGCTGGTGCGGCAGATGTGAGTTTTGCCGAACTCTCCGCCCGCTCCAACGCTGTTGCCAACGGCATGCGCGATCTGGGCGTCAGGCGCGGCGATCGCATCCTGCTGATGCTCGGCAATGTGGTCCCGTTATGGGAGACGATGCTGGCGGCGATGAAGCTGGGCGCTGTGGTGGTGCCCGCCACCACGCTGCTCACCGCGGACGATCTGGCCGAGCGCGTGGCCCGCGTCAGGGCGCGCTTTGTCATCACCGCCGCGGCGGACGTGGACAAGATCGCCAATGTGGACGCTGTGCGCATCACGGTCGGGCCGGCTGCCGGCTGCATCGAGTTTGACACGTTGCGCGGCGGCAGCCGGGAATATACGGCGGATCGGCCCACCAAGGCGTCGGACCCGCTGCTGCTCTATTTCACCTCAGGCACCACGGCGCGGCCCAAGCTGGTGCTGCACACCCATGCGTCCTACCCGATCGGCCATCTCTCGACGGTCTACTGGCTGGGCCTGCAGCCGGGCGATGTGCATCTGAACATCTCCTCGCCGGGCTGGGCGAAACATGCCTGGAGTTGCTTCTTCGCGCCCTGGATTGCCGGGGCGACGGTGTTTATCTGCAATCAACCCCGCTTCCATGCGGCCTCGCTGCTCGATGCGATCCGCGACAATGGTGTGACGACGCTGTGTGCACCGCCCACGGTGTGGCGGATGTTCATTCAGGAGGATCTCGGGCGTTGGAAGACCGCGCTGCGCGAGGTCTGCGGGGCGGGGGAGCCGCTCAACCCGGAGGTGATCTCGCAGGTCGAACACGCCTGGGGGCTGACGATTCGCGATGGCTATGGCCAGACCGAGACCACGGCGCAGATCGGCAACCCGCCCGGCCAGCCACTCCGCCCCGGCTCGATGGGCCGCCCGCTGCCGGGCTATCGCATCCGGCTGCTGGATGTGGACGACAATGACGCGCAGGAAGGGGCGGTGTGCATCGCGCTAGACCCCGCACCCGTCTCATTGATGCGCGGCTATCAGCAGGATGACGGCTCGTTCTCCGGCATTGAAGCCACCGTCTATCGCACCGGCGACGTGGCGAACCGCGATGCGGATGGCTATCTGACCTATGTCGGCCGCGCGGATGACGTCTTCAAAGCCTCCGATTACCGCATCTCACCGTTCGAGTTGGAAAGCGTGCTGATCGAGCACCCGCTGGTGGCGGAGGCGGCGGTGGTGCCTGCCCCCGATGCGCTGCGTCTGGCGGTGCCGAAGGCGTATGTCTCCCTCGTCGCAGGGGCTGAGCCGGATGCCGAGACCGCGCAATCGATCTTCCAGCATTGCCGCGCCCGGCTGGCGCCCTACAAACGCATCCGCCGCCTGCAATTCGCCGATCTGCCGAAGACGATCAGCGGCAAGATCCGCCGGGTGGAATTGCGCAAGACGGAAGAAGGGCTGAGTGCGCGACCCGAGGGTGAGTTCCGCGAGGAGGATTTCGCGTAGAACTGGATCGCACCACACCGTCATTGCGACACGAAGGGCCGCAATGGCGGGGTGATGTCGTTGTGGCGTGCAGCAGGGGGCAGAAGCCAAATCTGAGCCGCGCCGTCGTATTTCGAATGGTGTATTGCGGCCACGCGATGCCATGTCATGTGGCATGAGTCGCTGCGGGGTGCAGCCAAGCGAGGGGGAAGCCAGATGGCACTAGACAAGCCGTACAACGATATTCCGGGGACGACGATCTTCGACGCCGATCAGTCGCGGCTGGGCTATCATCTCAATCAATTCTGCATGTCGCTGATGAAGGCCGAGAACCGCGCCCGCTTCAAGGCCGATGAGCGCGCCTATCTCGACGAATGGCCGATGACGGAGGAGCAGAAGCTCGCCGTGCTCGCCCGCGATCTGAACCGCTGCATCGCCGCCGGTGGCAATATCTACTTCCTGGCCAAGATCGGGGCCACCGACTCGAAATCCTTCCAGCAGATGGCAGGCTCGATGACCGGGATGACCGAAGAGGAATATCGCGACATGATGATCAAGGGCGGCCGCTCGATTGAAGGCAATCGCTATCTCGGCGAAGACGGCGACGCCCAGCCGCATCGGCAGCCGCAAGGCAAGGCCGGGCAGAAGGGAGGCAACTGACATGGCGAAGATCACAGCCTCCGTCTATTCGTCGCACGTGCCGGCCATTGGCGCTGCCATCGATCTCGGCAAGACCGAGGAAGCCTATTGGAAGCCGGTGTTCGATGGCTTCGCGCCCACCCGCCAGTGGGAAAAAGAGAACCCGCCGGATGTGGTGTTCCTGGTCTTCAACGACCACGCCACCGCCTTCAGCCTGGAAATGATCCCAACCTTCGCCATCGGCACCGCGGCTGAATTCCAGCCCGCCGATGAGGGCTGGGGTCCGCGTCCGGTGCCGAAAGTGTATGGCCATCCGGAATTGGCCGCCCATATCGCGCAATCGGTGATCCAGGACGATTTCGATCTGACGATTGTCAACAAGATGGATGTCGATCACGGCCTGACGGTGCCGATGAATTTGATGTTCGGCAGCCCCGAGGCGTGGCCATGCCCGGTGATTCCGTTCGCGGTCAACGTGGTGCAATATCCGGTGCCGTCCGGCCGTCGCTGCTTCAACCTCGGTAAGGCGATCCGCCGCGCCATCGACAGCTTCGACAAGCCGTTGAACGTGCAGATCTGGGGCACGGGCGGCATGAGCCATCAGTTGCAAGGTCCGCGCGCCGGGTTGATCAACGCGGAATGGGACAATGCGTTCCTCGACCGTCTGATCAACGATCCGGAAGGCCTGGCCGGGATGTCGCACATGGAATATGTGCGCGAGGCTGGCTCTGAAGGCATCGAGTTGGTGATGTGGCTGATCGCCCGTGGTGCGATGGATGACGTCAATGGCGGCAAGGCGCCGACGGTGCGGCATCGCTTCTATCATGTGCCGGCGTCGAACACGGCGGTTGGGCATTTGGTGTTGGACAACACCTGATCGTACAGCGTGGGGCGGGTCGTGGATCCGCCCTACGCCGCACAGCCGTTCAAAATCAGATCGGTGTGCAACTGCACCAGCTCCGCCTTCGACAATCGCCCATCCGGTCGGAACCACGTACACGCCCCGGTGAGCATCGCCAGCATGGCGTAGGCGGCGATACGGGTGTCGGTGGGCTTCAGCGCGGCTTGCGCAATCCCGTCCTCGATCAGCCTGATCAACCGCTCCTCATAGGCGCGGCGTTGTGCGACGGCCTTGGCCAGATTGGCGGGCTCCAACGCGCGCAGCTCGAAATTGGCGATGAACACTTCCTGCCGCTTGTCGAGATGATAGAGCAGATGATGCCCGATGAAGGCGCGCAGCCGGGCCACCGGGTCTGCCCCCGCCTGCGCCACCGCCACATCGGCTGATTGCATCAGCGCATCCAGATGCTCGGCGATGATCTGATAGAGCAGGTCTTGCTTGGTTTTGATGTGGTTGTAGAGCGAGGCCGCCTGGATGCCGACATCGGCGGCCAGTGCCCGCAGGCTCATCGCCTCATAGCCATGTCGCGTGATCAGCTTCAACGCCGCACGACGGATCTGGGCTGCGGTGCGGGGGCCGTTGGAGCCAGCAATGCGGGCCATCGAATGCTTTCTGACAGGGGCGAAATTTAAGCTATCCTAGCCATGCGGGAGCCGCTTGAACAAGCAAAAATACTAACGTATGTTCGTTTATATCAGGCCGGGCGCGGCCAGTTGGCTTAATGAAGGAAGACGGGGAAATGTCCAATCACTTCAATGGCATGGATTTCGATCTTGGCGAGGAAATCGACGCGCTGCGCGACTCGATTGCAGCCTTCAGCGCCGATGAGATCGCCCCGCGCGCGGCCGAGATCGACCGCGTCAACACCTTCCCCGCCGATCTGTGGCGCAAGCTGGGCGATCTGGGCGTGTTGGGGGTGACGGCGAGCGAGGAATTTGGCGGTGCCGGCATGAGCTATCTGGCCCATGTGGTGGCGATGGAGGAAATCTCCCGCGCTTCGGCCTCGGTCGGTCTGTCCTACGGCGCCCACTCCAATTTGTGCGTCAACCAGATCCATCGCAACGGCAATGCCGAACAGAAGGCCCGCTATCTGCCCAAGCTGATCAGCGGCGAGCATGTGGGGGCATTGGCGATGTCCGAACCCGGCGCTGGCTCGGATGTGGTGTCGATGAAGCTGCGCGCCGAGAAGAAGGGCGACCGCTACATCCTCAACGGCAGCAAATTCTGGATCACCAACGGACCCACCGCCGACGTGCTGGTGGTCTATGCCAAAACCGACATCAATGCCGGTCCGCGTGGGATCACCACCTTCCTGATCGAGAAGGATTTCAAAGGCTTCTCCTGCGCCCAGAAGCTCGACAAGCTCGGCATGCGCGGATCGGACACCGGCGAGCTGGTGTTTGAGGATTGCGAAGTGCCGGAGGAGAACGTGCTCGGCACGCTTGGCCATGGCGTGAACGTGCTGATGAGCGGTCTTGATTATGAACGCGCGGTGCTGGCCGGTGGGCCGCTGGGCATCATGCAGGCCTGCATGGACATCGTGCTGCCCTACATCCATGACCGCAAGCAATTCGGCCAGTCCATCGGCGAGTTCCAGCTGATGCAGGGCAAGATGGCGGATATGTACACCATCATGAATGCCGCCAAATCCTACGTCTATACGGTGGCAAAGGCTTGCGACAAGGGCCGCACCACGCGCAAGGACGCGGCGGGGGCGATCTTGTATGCGGCGGAAAAGGCCACTTGGATGGCGTTGGAGGCGATTCAGACGCTGGGCGGCAATGGCTATATCAACGACTACGCCACCGGCCGTCTGCTGCGCGATGCCAAGCTGTATGAAATCGGTGCGGGCACCAGCGAAATCCGCCGCATGCTGATCGGCCGGGAGCTGTTCAAGGAGACTGCGTGATGCGTCTGGTCTCTCATTACAACCCGCGCGACCCGGCGGCTGCGGCCAATGCCGAGGTGATGCGGGAGATCGTCGCCGATCTGCGCGCCAAGACGGAGCGCATCGCCCTTGGCGGCAACGAGATCTCGCGCAATCGCCACACCGCGCGTGGCAAATTGCTGCCGCGTGACCGCATTGCCAATCTGCTCGACCCCGGCACGCCCTTCCTGGAATTCTCCGCCTTCGCCGCCTATGGCATGTATGGCGAGGATATTCCGGCGGCGGGTGTGATCACCGGGATTGGCCGGGTGGCGGGGCGCGAATGCGTCATCGTCTGCAATGATGCCACCGTGAAAGGCGGCACGTATTTTCCGCTGACGGTGAAAAAGCATGTGCGCGCGCAGGAGATTGCGCAGCAGAACAATCTGCCCTGCATTTATCTGGTCGATTCCGGCGGGGCGAATTTGCCGAACCAGGACGAGGTGTTCCCGGATCGCGACCATTTTGGGCGGATTTTCTACAATCAGGCCAATATGTCGGCGGCGGGCATCGCGCAGATTGCCGTGGTGATGGGCTCGTGCACGGCAGGCGGCGCGTATGTGCCTGCGATGAGTGATGAGAGCATCATCGTGCGCAACCAGGGCACCATCTTCCTTGGCGGCCCGCCTTTGGTGAAGGCGGCCACTGGCGAGGTGGTGACAGCCGAGGCGCTCGGCGGTGGCGATCTGCATGCGCGCACCTCGGGTGTGGTCGATCATCTGGCGGAGAATGACGGCCACGCGCTCGGCATTGCACGCCGCATTGTCCGCACGCTGAACCGCACCAAGCGGCCGGAGGTGGAGATCATCGCGGCCCGCCCGCCTGCCTACGACCCGGCGGAGATCTACGGCATCATCCCCTCAGACCGTCGCAAGCCGTTCGATGTGCGCGAGGTGATCGCCCGCATCGTCGATGCCAGCGAGTTCGATGAGTTCAAAGCCAATTACGGCACCACGCTGGTGACGGGCTTTGCGCATATCGAGGGCATGCCGGTGGGCATCGTGGCCAATAACGGCATTCTGTTCAGCGAGAGCGCGCTGAAGGGGGCGCATTTCGTGGAACTCTGCGGCCAGCGCAAGATTCCGCTGGTGTTCCTGCAAAACATCACCGGCTTCATGGTGGGCTCGAAATACGAGGCGGGCGGGATTGCCAAAGACGGTGCGAAATTCGTCACCGCCGTCTCCACCGTGGCGGTGCCGAAATTCACCGTGGTGATCGGCGGCAGTTTCGGTGCGGGCAATTACGGCATGTGTGGACGTGCCTTCTCACCGCGCTTCCTGTGGATGTGGCCCAATGCCCGCATTTCGGTGATGGGTGGCGAGCAGGCGGCGAGTGTGCTGGCAACCCTGCGGCGTGACGCCATCGAGGCCAAGGGCGGTGCGTGGTCGGCGGAGGATGAGGAGGCGTTCAAAAACCCCATTCGGGCGCAATATGAAACCCAGGGCCATCCGTACTACGCCTCGGCACGGCTGTGGGATGACGGGATCATCGATCCGGCGGACACACGGCGTGTGTTGGCGCTGGGCTTGTCGGCAGCGCTGAATGCGCCGATCCCCGAGACGACGTTCGGTGTGTTCAGGATGTAACCCCCGCCGTCATTGCCAGCGGAGCGCAGCAATCCAACAGGGAACGGCTGCATGGCGGTGGATTGCCGCACTGCGCGTGTGATGACGGAGGAAATGAAAGACGGCCATGTTCAGCAAAATCCTCATCGCCAATCGTGGTGAAATCGCCTGTCGGGTGATCCGCACGGCCCGCCAACTCGGCATCGCAACGGTGGCCGTCTATTCCGACGCCGATGCCCATTCCATGCATGTGGCGATGGCGGACGAGGCCTATCATATCGGGGCGGCCCCGGCGCGGGAGAGCTATCTGCGCGCCGATGCGATCCTGGATGTGTGCAAACGCGCCGGCGCACAGGCTGTGCATCCGGGCTATGGCTTCCTGTCCGAGAACGCCGCTTTCGCCGATGCCTGTGCCGAAGCCGGTGTGGTGTTCATCGGCCCGCCTGCCTCCTCCATCCGCGCGATGGGGGGCAAAAGCGAGGCCAAGGCGTTGATGCAGCAGGCCGGGGTGCCGCTGGTGCCGGGCTATCACGGCGAGGATCAATCGCCGGAATTGCTGGAATATGAGGCTGGGCGGATCGGCTATCCGGTGTTGATCAAGGCCAGTGCCGGCGGTGGCGGCAAGGGCATGCGCGTGGTGCGGGAGGCCGCCGATTTCGCCGCCGAACTGGCAGGCGCCAAGCGCGAGGCGTTATCGTCCTTCGGCGATGAGCGCGTGTTGATCGAGCGCTATCTGACCCATCCGCGCCATGTCGAAATCCAGGTCTTTGCCGACAGTCACGGCGCCTGCCTGTATCTGGCCGAACGCGATTGCTCGGTGCAGCGCCGCCATCAGAAGGTGATCGAGGAGGCGCCCGCCCCAGGCCTGTCCGCCGAGATGCGGCGTGCGATGGGGGAGGCGGCGGTGGCGGCGGCGCGGGCGGTGGGCTATGTCGGCGCGGGCACGGTGGAATTCATCGTCGAGGGCGACAGCTTCGCCTTCATGGAAATGAACACCCGTCTTCAGGTGGAGCATCCGGTGACGGAGGCGATCACCGGGCTCGATCTGGTCGAATGGCAATTGCGCGTGGCCTCGGGCGAGGCTCTGCCGATCACCCAGGATCAGGTGCAACTCAACGGCCATGCCTTCGAGGCCCGGCTGTATGCCGAAGACCCGCTGCGCAACTTCCTGCCGTCGGTGGGGAGATTGGTGCATCTGGTGCTGCCGGAAGATCGTGCGCGCATCGATGCCGGTGTGCGGTCGGGCGATGAGATCACGGCGTTTTACGACCCGATGATCGCCAAGATCATCACCCACGGCCCGGATCGTGCGGTGGCGTTGCACCGGCTGGAACGGGCGCTGGCGGCGTGCGAAGTGGTGGGCGTGCAGACCAATCTGGGCCTGCTGCGCGGCATTGCCGCCGAGCCTGCGTTCGCTGCGGGCGATGTGGAAACCGGATTCATCGGTGCGCGTCCGCATTTGCTGGAGGCCGCAGCCGCACCCGATCCGGTGGCGGTGGCTGCGGCGGCTTTGGCGATTTTGGTGCCCGGCGCTGCGCAGGCCGACCCGTGGGCGGCACAGGATGGCTGGCAACTCAATCTGCCGTCACAGCGGCGGGTGTCGCTGACATGCGGCGATGTCAGCTTCGACATCATGGCCACCCCCGGCATTCATGGCTGGGCGCTGACCTGGGAGGGGCAGACGGTCCGGGCGGAGAGCGTGGAAGGCGGTGTGCGCATCGATGGGGTCAGGCATCGCCTGACTGTGCTGCGCGACGGTTTGTCGGTGGTGGTGATCCGCGATGGTGTGAACCTTGTCTTCGTGCTGCCCGACCTGCTGTCGCCGCCCAAAGCCGCGCATGCTGGCAGCGGCCGCGTCTTGGCCCCGATTCCGGGCCGGGTTGTATCTGTGCTGGTCAACGCGGGCGATTCTGTCACGCAAGGGCAGACATTGGTGGTGCTGGAGGCGATGAAAATGGAACTCGCCCTGACTGCGCCGCAGGATGGTGTGGTGCGGATGATCAATGTTGCCGCTGGGGATATGGTCAGCGACGGCGCAGAATTGGTTGAATTGGCCAGCTGAGGAGCTTTCTCCTCAGCCCCGGCTCTTTTGCACCATGTTGCAACTGAGCTGTGTTGGTCAAAAAAATCGATATTGAGACATTTTAGAGCTGTCATGCATGCCGAGTGCAGCGCGTGAGAAGGCAAATATTCAGATGTGTCGTGGTTGCGTCTAAAATTTCATTGTTTGTTTTTGCACAATTTTCCAAATTTTATTGAAGCTCTCGCGTTTGTGAGTGGGTAATTTCACAATAAATAAAATAACACTTACAATTAATATAAATTCATTGAGAATTTTACGATTAATTAATCCGAAACTCGACTGAGTTTTGTGTATAAGATGGGTATTCACAGGCGCGTGTGCGCGCGGATTCGTGAATTGATTGTGACGTGCACTGGCGTATTTTCTAATGACGGGCCTTATTTCCGCTAGAAGTGCTTTGTAATCGCGGTAGGTAAGGGCGAAAGCGCAATCATTGGGGTGCCGAGGGTTTGCTGCTCGTGGACGGGCGCGAACGTCGGAGGCAGAGGAAGGGTGAGACAGCAATGCATGAGATGGTCGCAACCAAAAGCCGTTCGCGGAAGGGCATTCCGGTCGGTGCTACGGGAATGACGGAGGTTGGGGCGCTCAGTGTTTCGCCCGCAATGTCAAGCAACCGCCAACCGATTGACGTGATATGCGGCACGATGCTGGCCTTGGTGCGCCAGGACGGCCGGGATCTGACCGCGCGCCAATTGACCGCGCTGTTGAGCGTCTATCTGCGTGACGAGACCCAGACCGTGACCAGCTTGGCGAATATGCTCAATGTCTCTCGTCCCGGCGTGACGCGCATTCTCGATCGTCTGGTGGACGCCGATCTGGTCAGCCGCGCCGAGGACAAACAGGATCGCCGCCGCGTGCTGATCCGCCGCACACGCGAGGGCGCAAACTATGTCCGCACCCTGGCCGAAGTGGCCAATCGTGCTGGACAAGACTGGCAGTAATCGCATTCACATCATCGGCTCTGGCGTGAGCCGGGCCGATGATGCGGGCTTTTGCGGAATTGCCCCCCGCAAAGCCGGGTGGTCTCATGATCTCTGCGACTGGCGCGTGATCAGAGATAGACCCCCAATTGTATTGACAAATGTCAATACATTCAGGCAGTTTTCCGATGGAATTCGAGTGGGACGAGCGTAAGCGGTTGGCCAATCTGGCCAAGCATGGTGTCGATTTTATCGATACCTACGAAATATTCGATGGCGTCGTGTTGTCATTCCCTGATGTTCGCAAGGATTATGGCGAACCAAGATATCTGGCCATTGGGCAAGCGGCGGGCAGGGTGTTGCAGGCGGTCTATACGATGCGTGCTGAGGTTGTCCGGCTGATCAGTGCTCGGCCTGCAAATCGCAAGGAAAAGAAGCTCTACTATGATTATGCGATATACGCGCGAGCAACTCAGTCAGATGAAAGGCCTCACTGACTGGGACCGGCTGGCGAAGATGACGGATGAAGAGATCGAAAAAGCGGCAGCCGAAGACCCGGACTGCCCGTTGCTGACCGATGAGCAATTGGCGCAGATGACTGTCTTCGTGCCGCCTGGCCCACGCCGCATGGTGACGATGCGGATTGATGAAGACGTGATCAATTGGTTCTCGCAGTTCGGCCGCGGCTATCAGACCCGGATCAACGAGGTGCTGAAAGCCTATGTGGCGGCACAGTCCAAGCAGGGCAGGTGAGCTGAAATCGGAGGGCGATGACGGCTTCGCCCCGTCCGCCCTATTTCGCCTTGGGAATGCAGAACGCGAAATCGCAGCCTTGATCGGCCTGCGTCACCTGATCGAGGAACAGCCGCAGATAGCCGCGCTCGGCACCGGCGGGTTCAGCCGGGGCTGTCCACTGTGCGGCGCGGGCGGCAAGTTCTTCGTCTGATACCAACAGATCGATCCGCCGCGCCTGTGCATCGAGCCGAATGCGATCGCCATTGCGCACCATGGCCAGCGGCCCACCGATGGCCGCTTCCGGGGTGATGTGCAGCACGATGGAGCCGAAGGCGGTGCCGGACATGCGCGCGTCTGAAATCCGCACCATGTCCTTCACACCCTGCCGCGCGAGTTTGCGCGGAATTGGGATGTAGCCCGCTTCCGGCATCCCAGGTGCGCCCCTTGGCCCCGCATTGCGCAGCACCAGCACGTCATCGGCCTGCACATCGAGGTCGTCGCTGTCGATGCGGTTGTCCATATCGGCCAGGCTGTCGAACACCACCGCGCGGCCTTCATGCTGGAGCAGGGACGCCGACGCGGCCGAGCGTTTGATGATCGCCGTGCGTGGGGCGAGGTTGCCGCGCAGCACCGCCAGCCCGCCGCCTTGATGAATGGGGTTGGCACGCGAGCGGATCACCTCCTGCCCCTTGACCATATCCGCCGCTGCCGCCGAATCGGCCAGAGTGCCGCCGGAGACGGTGATCTGCGTGCCGTCGATCAATTCGCCCAATTCGCGCAGCAGACGCGGCACGCCGCCGGCCCAGTGGAAATGCTCCATGTAATGCTGGCCGGAGGGTTTGAGATCGACCAGCACCGGCACGTCCAGCCCCAGACGGTCGAACTCGTCCATGTCGATCTCAATGCCAAGCCGGCCTGCGATGGCGGTGAAATGCACCAGACCGTTGGTGGAGCCGCCAATGGCCTGCAACACGGTGAGCGCGTTGCGGAAAGCGGCCTTGGTCATGATCTTGTCAGGCGTCAGGCCATCCCTGGCCAGCCGGATTGCGGCGGCTCCAGAGGCTTCCGCCACACGAATGCGATCGGCATGGGTGGCCGGGATGGTGGCTGAGCCGGGCAGGGACATGCCGAGGGCTTCGACCATGCAGGCAATGGTGGAGGCGGTGCCCATCACCATGCAGGTGCCCTTGGTGGGGGCGAGGCGGCCGCTGATCTCGTCCATCTCGGCTTCCGTGCGATCCCCGGCGCGGAACTGGCCCCACAGCCTGCGGCAATCCGTGCAGGCACCGAGCACTTCGCCCTGATGATGGCCGACCAGCATCGGGCCGGTGGGCACAACGATGGCGGGAATATTGGCCGAGGCCGCCCCCATCAACTGGGCCGGAATCGTCTTGTCGCAGCCGCCGATCACCACCACGGCGTCCATCGGCTGGGCGCGGATCATCTCCTCGGTGTCCAGCGCCATCAGGTTGCGCAGGAACATGCTGGTGGGGTGCGCGAAGCTCTCATGGATGGAGATTGTGGGGAAGGCCATCGGCATGCCCCCGGCCAACATCACGCCGCGCTTCACCGCCTCCACCAGTTCCGGCACGTTGCCGTGGCAGGGGTTGAAGTCGGAATAGGTGTTGATGATGCCGATGATCGGACGATCCAGCGCGTCATCGGAATAGCCCATCGCCTTGATGAACACCCGGCGCAGGAACAGCGAGAAACCAGGATCGCCGTAGCTGGTCAAGCCCTTGCGCAGGCCGGATTTGATGGCGTCGGTCATGGTGGTTTTGCTCCCCTGTTGGCGTCAGCTTAGGGGGGCAGTGTTGGTTTTGCAAAAGGGTGGGTGGATCCGCCTTACGCTAACTCTTCGCGCATCAGTTCCAATTCAAGCCAGCGCTCCTCGGCGGTCGCCAGAGATGTCTCGGTGCGGGCCAGCATCTCGGTTGCCTTGTCGAAGCGGGCGCGGTCGCGGATGTAGAGTTGGGGGTCGTCCAGAATACGGCGCAGCTTGGCCGCTTCGGCGGTGAGCTTGGCGATCTCGCCCGGCAGCGTCTCCAAGGCGTGCTTGTCCTTGAAGCTCATTTTTTTCGCGCCCGTGGACACCCGAGGAGCCGCCGCGGCCGATGCCGCCTTGGCCTTCTCGGCCTCCGCCTTCACCGCGCCGCCGCGTTGGATCAGCATGTCCGAATAGCCGCCCGGATATTCGATCCACACGCCGTCCCCTTCGGAATGGATCACGCTGGTGCAGACCCGATCCAGGAAGTCACGGTCATGGCTGACCAGGATGACGGTGCCGGCATAGTCGGACAGCAATTCCTGCAACAGCTCTAGCGTCTCCAGATCGAGATCGTTGGTCGGCTCGTCCAGGATGAGCAAATTGGACGGTTTGGCCAGGGCGACGGCCAACGTCACCCGCCCACGCTCGCCACCCGACAGCACGCCCACCGGGGTGCGCGCCTGTTCGGGGGCAAAGAGGAAGTCCTTCATATAGCCGATGACGTGGCGCTTCTCGTTGCCCACCTCCACATGCTGCCCGGTGCCGCCGGTGAGCGTGTCGGACAACGTGGTGTCAGGGTCGAGGCTGGAGCGGCTTTGATCGAGAATGACGGTTTGCAGCGAGGCGCCGAGGCGGATTTCACCGGAATCGGGCTGCAACTCGCCGGTCAGCAGCTTGAGCAGGGTGGATTTCCCCGCGCCGTTCGGCCCGATAATGCCCACCCGATCGCCGCGCAGAATGCGGGTGGTGAGGTTTTTGACAATCGGGCGACCATCGAAGCTGATCGACACGTCTTCCGCCACCGCCACCAGCTTGCCGGAGATATCGGCCTCCTGGCTGACAAGCCGCGCACCGCCCAGCGGGCCGTTGCGTTGGCGGGTTTTCTCCCGCAGGTCATGCAGACCGGCGAGGCGTTTGACGTTGCGCTTGCGGCGCGCGGTGACGCCATAGCGCAGCCAATCCTCTTCCATCACCAGCTTGCGGCCGAGCTTGTGGCGGTCGCGCTCCTCCTGTTCGAGCACTTCGTCGCGCCACGCCTCGAAATGCGCGAAACCGCGTTCGATGCGGCGCGCAATGCCGCGATCCAGCCAGACAATGGCGCGCGAGAGGCTTTCCAGCAGGCGACGGTCATGGCTGATCAGCACCAGGGCCGAACGCATCGAGGCCAGCTCGGCTTCCAGCCAGGCGATGGCGGGCAGATCGAGATGGTTGGTTGGCTCGTCGAGCAGCAAGATGTCGGGGTTGGGCGCCAGCACGCGGGCGAGGGCGGCGCGGCGGGCTTCGCCACCGGAGAGGTTATCGGGCTTCTCGGTGCCATCCAAGCCGAGTTGTTCGAGCAGATAGCGCGCCCGGTATTCGTCATCCCCCGGCCCAAGCCCCGATTCGACATAGGTCAGCGTGTTGGCATAGCCGGTCAGATCCGGCTCCTGCGGCAGATAGCGGATGGTCGCCCCCGGCTGGATGAACACGGTGCCACGATCGGCGGGGATCATGCCTGCCGCGATTTTCAGCAGCGTCGATTTGCCCGAGCCATTGCGGCCGACGAGGCAGAGCCGTTCGCCAGGGCTGACGGCGATTTCAGCGCCGGTGAGAAGAGGGGCGCTGCCAAGGGCAACGTGAATGTCTTGCAGAGCGAGAAGGGGAGGGGCGGCCATGCGGTGGTGAGTGCGGTCTGCGCTGGCCTGAGTCAAGCAAAGACGTCAGGCGAAGACGTCACACAAGGATTGGCAGGCTCTGGTGATATCAGGCCGATAGCGCCTCTTCCAACAGCGCCAAAGCAGCAGCAGCAAAGGCGCGCATGTTCGCCAAGCGGTCGCCGTGGCCAGTTTCGATGGTCAGGCTGCGGCTGACCGGGCCAGCCACGGCCAGACACACATGCCCCGCCGCATCGCCATAGCGGTTGCCGGTGGGGCCGGTGGCGCCGGACTCCGCCAGAGCCCAGATTGTGCCGAGACGATGTTGCGCCGTTTGCGCCAGCAATTGCACGTAGGGCTGGGTGGAGGCGCGCATGCCGGACATCGCAGCCGTCGTGATGCCGAAGGCGGCGCGGGCCTGTTGGGTGTAGATCACATCGCCACCCCGGAAATAGGCGGAAGCCCCGGGGACTGCGAGCAGGGCGGCGCTGATCAGCCCGCCGGCCGAGCTTTCGGCAACCGCGATTGTCTCGCCCCGCGCGATCAGCAGGGCAGCGCAGCGTGCGGCGGCTTCGAGCAGGGTTTGCATATGATTGTGTTCCCCAAATAAAACGCGAACCAAATTCAGCGGAATCACCAACGTGGTATCGATGTCAAGCTCGCCATATGGACGTCACCCCCGGCTGTCGGCACATTGCGGTCAAACCCGTGGGGAGACGAATCCGGCATGACCACTGATCTCGACATCGCCCACCGCGTCGCTTTGCGCCCGATTGCCGAGATCGCCGCCATTGCGGGCATCCCAGATGAGGCGTTGGAGCCGTATGGTCGCACCAAGGCCAAGATCAGCGCATCCTTCATCGCCTCGCTGCGGGATCGCCCGGATGGTGCACTGGTGCTGGTCAGCGGCATCTCGCCCACGCCTGCCGGTGAGGGCAAGACCACCACGACGGTCGGGCTGGCCGATGCGCTGCGCCTGATTGGCAAACGGGCGATGATCGCCTTGCGTGAGCCGAGTCTGGGGCCGTGTTTCGGTGTGAAAGGCGGGGCGACGGGCGGCGGTTGGGCGCAGGTGGGTCCGATGGAGGACATCAACCTGCATTTCACCGGCGATTTCCACGCCATCACCAGCGCGCATAACCTGCTCTCGGCGCTGATCGACAACCATCTGCATCACGGCAACGCGCTGGGTATCGACACGCGCAAGATCACCTGGAAGCGGGTGATGGACTTGAATGACCGTGCGTTGCGGTCCATCGTCACCGGCATGGGCAGCACCAATGGGCCGGTGCGCGAGGATGGGTTTGATATCACGGTTGCCTCCGAAGTGATGGCGGTGTTCTGCCTCGCCGCCGATCT
Organism: Acetobacteraceae bacterium; assembly: GCA_031291725.1. Taxonomy (GTDB): domain Bacteria; phylum Pseudomonadota; class Alphaproteobacteria; order Acetobacterales; family Acetobacteraceae; genus CAIQQQ01. The sequence continues at coordinate 312,853 of JARLIM010000021.1, read as the reverse complement.
GGCCGATCTGCAAGCCCGTCTGGGGCGCATCGTTGTGGCGCAGACGCGGGAGGGTAAGCCGGTGACGGCGGCCGATCTGAAGGCCGATGGCGCGATGGCGGTGCTGTTGAAGACCGCCTTGCAGCCCAATCTGGTGCAGACGCTGGAGCGCACGCCGGCCCTGGTGCATGGCGGGCCGTTCGCCAATATCGCCCATGGCTGCAATTCGCTGATCGCCACCCGCACGGCGATGAAATTGGCCGATATCGTTGTCACGGAAGCGGGCTTCGGGGCCGATCTGGGCGGCGAGAAATTCCTCGACATCAAAAGCCGGATGGGCGGGCTGAAGCCTGGCTGTGCGGTGGTGGTGGGCACGGTGCGGGCGCTGAAGATGCACGGCAATGTCGCCAAGGCCGATCTGGGCCGGGAAGACACCGAGGCGGTGCAGCGTGGCGTGGTCAATCTGCTGCGCCATGTGGAGAACATGCAGAGCTTCGGCCTGCCGGTGGTCGTCGCCCTCAACCGTTTCACCTCGGACACCGATGCCGAGATTGCCGTGGTCAACGCGGCCTTGCGCGGCGTGGGGGTGGAGATGGCGCTGTGCACCCATTGGGCCGATGGCGCGAAGGGGGCGGAAACGCTGGCGCGGGCGGTGGTCAAGCGCATCGAGTCCGGCGCTGCCAATTTCGCGCCGATCTATCCGGACGAGATGAAGCTGGTGGACAAGATCCGCACGATCGCCACCAAAATCTATCGTGCGTCCGACATCGCGCTCTCCCCGATGGCTGCCCGCAAACTGCGACACTATGAGGAGGCCGGTTATGGCCGCTTCCCGATCTGCATGGCCAAGACGCAGATGAGCTTCACCGCCGATCCGCATGTGATGGGCGCCCCCACCGGCCACACGCTGCCGGTGCGCGATGTGCGGCTGGCGGCGGGGGCGGGATTTGTGGTGGCGCTGTGCGGCGACATCATGACGATGCCCGGCCTGCCGAAAATACCCGCCGCCCATGCCATCGGGCTGGACGGCAATGGGGAGATTGTCGGGCTGTTTTAAGGGGGGCGATCCTGCCTCTCAAACCGTCATTGTGGCACGCAGTGCCGCAATCCATCGCTGGGATTGGCTGCATCGCGGTGGATGGCTGCGCTTCGCGCGCCATGACGTGGGGGGGAGGTGTGTGGGCTGACCACCTTCAAACCGTCATTGTGGCACGCAGTGCCGCAATCCATCGCTGGGATTGGCTGCATCGCGGTGGATGGCTGCGCTTCGCGCGCCATGACGAGAGGGGGAGGTGTGCGGGCTGACCACCTTCAAACCGTCATTGTGGCACGCAGTGCCGCAATCCATCGCTGGGATTGGCTGCATCGCGGTGGATGGCTGCGCTTCGCGCGCCATGACGGGGGGATGGGGGGAGGTGTGTGGGCTGACCACCTTCAAACCGTCATTGTGGCACGCAGTGCCGCAATCCATCGCTCAGTTGGCTGCATCGCGGTGGATGGCTGCGCTTCGCGCGCCATGACGGGGGGTGCAATCCTCATATCGGATCGAAAATCTCTTCCGGCACCACAAGAAACAAATCCGTATCGCCCACGTCATCGCCCGCGCGGGTGATCAGCGCGTGGGCCTGGCCGCGATGATGGGTTTGGTGGTTGAAGAAATGCGTGATCAGCAGACCCATCGGTGCGGTGCGTTCGGAGTTCGTCGCCCCACTGAACCAGACGCATGGCCGGGCGATGTCCTGCGGGGTGAGCCGATAGGTCCAGGCTTCGATCTTGCGATCCGCCACCGCGCGGGCGGCGGCGAGGTCGTCGAAGCGTTCGAACAGACGCCCGCTTTCCTTCAACGGCACGGTGGGTTTGATCCAGCCATCGAAGCGCGACATCCACATCTCATCCGCCCACATCAGATGGCAGAGCGTGCGATGCAGCGAGCCCCAGAACAGGCCGCCATCCTCGCGCCGTGTGGCGTCGGGGATGCGGGCGGCGGCGGCGTAGAGGCGGCGGTTCATTTCGCTGTTATAGGCCGCCATCGCGCGGGCATAGAGCGGGGTGATCATGCGAAACCCTCCGGGCGCAGCTTTGCCACGCCGAATGATGCCTCCAACGCCCGGCCCAGGCGCAGGATGGTGTCTTCCTCGAACAGTCGCCCCCACAGCCAGACTGCATGCGGCACGCGATACTGCCTTTCCGCAGAAACCGCCACCGGAACCCCAAGCCCGCGCGGAGATCGTGTGCCGATCTGGCGAAAGCCGCTGCGCAACGACAGGCAAGGATGGCCGGTGAAATTGGTGATCACCGCCATCGGCCCCACCAAAGGGGCACCCACGATGGCATCCACCTGTTCGAACCAGCAAGCCGCCTCGCGCATCACCAACCGCCGCAGCCGGTCGCGATTGACGTGATCGACGGCGGAGAGGAAGCGGGCACGGCGGAAGGTGCTCGGCCAGGAATAATCTTCCTGCCAGGTGAGCAGATCGTCGCGATCGGACAAGGTGAGCTCCTCAAACGCCGCCGCCGCCTCAGCGGTGAGGATGTCGTTCAATGCCTCGAATGGCAGGGAGGAGCGGGTGAGCGGCACCAATTCCAGGCCAAGGGCGCGGATGGCGTCCAGGCCGGGCTGATCGAGCGGATCGGCGAAATCCTCCGCGAAATAGCCGATGCGCAGAGCGCCGAGCGGTGCGGTGGCATCAAAGGCGAAGGGCGCATCGATGCTGCCTGCATCGCGTGCGTCAAAGCCGTTCAGCGCGTCGAGCACCAGGGCGGTGTCCTCCACATGGCGGCAAATGGTGCCCACTTTGTCGAGCGACCATGCCAGCGCCATGGCGCCGATGCGGCTGGTGCGGCCAAAGGTGGGGCGCAAGCCGGTGCCGCCGCAGCGTGTGGCGGGGTTGCAGATCGAGCCTAAGGTTTCGGTGGCAATCGAAAAGCCGAACAATCCGGCTGCCGTGCCGGAGCCGGAGCCTGCCGACGATCCCGCCGAGCCTTCCTCCGGATTCCACGGATTGCGCGTCCGCCCGCCATGCCAGATATCGCCATAGGCGAGGGCGCCAAGGCTGGTTTTGGCCACCAGCACCGCTCCCGCCGCCTCCAACCGCTGCACGATGGCCGCATCTTCGGCGGGCAGACGGTCCAGATGCGTCTCGGCGCCCCAGCTGGTGGGAAGGCCTGCGGTGTCGAACAGATCCTTCAGCCCATAGGGCACGCCATGCAGCGGCCCGAGCCAATCCCCCGCCGCCAGCCTGGCATCCGCCGCCTGCGCCTGCCGCATGGCAAGTCCGGGAGTGGCGAGGGCGATGCATTCGAGTGTGGGGCCGAAGCGGGCGATGCGGCTGAGATAAATTTCAGTCAGCCGCACGGAGGAAATCTGCCCGCTGCGCAGCCAATGCGAGAGTTCGACGAGGCTGGCAAAGGCAATATCCGTCTCATTGTCCGGCAAGGGGCGCGTGACGGGCGTGGTGATCACCCCCTGGGCGGTGGGCATCACAAAGCCGGGCAGGCGGGGATCGAAGCGGCTGGCCGGAGCGAGATCTTCGGCAAGCGGGGTGGCGCGCAGCCGCTGGGCGCGGGCGATTTGCAGCACCAGCCCCTCGGTCATCTGGGCGCGCTCCGTGGCCGTGTAGGCAACGCCCAGCACGGATTCGGCAGCTTCGATGTCAGATGGTGCGATGGATTGTTTGATCATGGCTGCGGGCGAGACTGGCCGAGTTGGGCCATGTTTCCAACGGGGATTTTGTATTTGCGCGAGAAGTGCAAGTGTTTGTGAAAATAATAGGGGGAAACCATGACCGCCACGCCACGCTGGACCCGTCGCCCGGAAGGCTCAACCTGGGGCGATTGGGGCGCGGATGATCAACTCGGACGCCTGAATCTTCTCACCCCGGCGCGGGTGCTGCGGGCGGTGCGCGAAGTGCGGACGGGGGAGAATTTCTGCCTGTCCCTGCCGCTCGATTTCCCCGGCGGCTCGGTGCTCAACCCGCGCCGCTCTGCGCCGGAATTGATGCCCACTCTGCGCAGTGGCAAGCCCAACATGGCCTATCCGCTGCGCTGCGACGATCCGACCAGCACCGATGTGGTCTGCGACGACCGCGTGCTGCTCACCCTGCAATATTCCACGCAATGGGACAGTCTGGCGCATGTCGGCCAGATGTTCGACGTCGATGGCGATGGGGTGGCGGAGGACGTGTTTTATAACGGATTCCGCGCCAATTCGGACATTGCCGGGCCGGTGATTCACGGTGCGGACGGCCAGCAGCGGCCGAATGATCTGGCACCGCCCGGGGCGAATCGTCTGGGCGTGGAAAACATGGCGGCCACCTGCATGCAGGGGCGCGGCGTGATGGTCGATCTGTTCGCGCATTTCGGCAATTCCGGTCAGGTCATCGGTTATGACGAACTGATGCGGGTGCTGGAGGCAGATAAAATCGTGGTGGAGGAGGGCGATTTCGTCTGTTTCCACACCGGCTTTGACGACGCCTTGCTGGCGATGAACCGCAACCCGGATGCGCGCACGCTGTTTGCCACCACGAGTGCGCTGGATGGTCGCGATGAACGTCTGCTGCGTTGGATCACCGAGAGTGGCGCGGTGGCGATGATTTCGGACAATTATGCCGTCGAGGCGCATCCGGCGCGGATTTGTGCGGAACCTTATTGTTCCACCCTGCCGCTGCACGCGCATTGCCTGTTCAAGCTCGGCTGTTATCTCGGCGAGATGTGGCTGCTCGGCCCGTTGGCGCGATGGCTGCGGGCGGCCGGGCGGTCGCGCTTCCTGCTGACCGCGCCGCCGCTGCGCCTGCCGGGCGCGGTGGGATCGCCGGCAACGCCGGTGGCGACGGTGTGAGGTGGCGAATGTCACGCAGCCATGGTTGCAAGTGTTTAGGGAATGAAGCATTTTATCGGCTGATAATGGGCTGCGGGGCCCGAAAGAACAAAAACTGGGGAGGCCGGAATGGCAGAGGCTTTGCGGGGCAGCGTTGACGTTCCGGCTTTCATCGATGCGCAGAAGATCGGGCGCTATCAGATCACGCTGCTGCTGATCTGTGCGGTGGTGATGTTCTGCGACGGGTTCGACGCGCAGATGATCGGCTATCTGGCGCCGAGTATTTCCAAGGAATGGAGCGTCTCGCGCGGCACGTTGGGGCCGGTGTTCAGTGCCAGCCTGTTCGGTCTGATGATCGGCGCCCTCACGTTGGGGCCGGTGGCGGACAAAATCGGGCGGCGTTGGATCATTCTGATCAGCACCTTTGCCTTCGGCGCGCTGACAATGGCGACAATGTTCTCCGCCAACGTGTCGGAACTGATCGCGCTGCGCTTCCTCACCGGGCTTGGCCTGGGCGGCGCGATGCCGAACGCGATTGCGATGACCGCCGAATTCAGCCCGCATCGCAAGCGGGCGACGATGGTGATGAGCATGTTCGTCGGCTTTTCCATCGGGGCTGCGGTCGGCGGTGCGGTTGCCGCTTACTTGATCCCGGCCTTTGGCTGGCGCTCGGTGTTTCTGGCCGGTGGTATCTTGCCGCTGGTGTTGTTGCCACTGCTGTATGTGAAGCTGCCGGAATCGGTGCGCTTCCTGGCATTGCGCGGCGATGATCGCGCGGTGATCGCGTCGCTGCGCCGGACTTTCCCGCAGGCCGATCTGCCCGATGGCACGCATTTCACGCTGTCCGAGCCGCATCCGCCGGGTATTCCGGTGGCGCATCTGTGGCGCGGCGGCCGGGCTTTGGCCACGCTGCTGATCTGGATTTTGTTCTTCATGAGCCTGTTGGACCTGTTCTTCCTGTCCAACTGGCTGCCGACGGTGGTCAATGATCTGGGTGCTTCGGTGTCCACGGCTGCCCTGCTGACGGCATTGCTGCAATGGGGCGGCGTGGTGGGCACGTTCGCCCTCGGCTCGGCGATGGACAAGTTGGCGACGAAGGCACTGGGCGTGATCTATCTGTTGGCGATGATCGCGGTGGCCTCCATCGGCTTGGTCGGCCACTCGGTGCCGGCCCTGGCGGTGGCGATTTTCCTGGCCGGGTTCTGCATCGTCGGCGGTCAGAACTGCTCGAACGCGACCGCTGCCACTTACTATCCCACCGCCCTGCGCTCGACCGGCGTGGGCTGGGCGTTTGGCATCGGGCGGATTGGCTCGATTGTCGGCCCGATGATCGGCGGCATGCTGCTGGCGATGCATTGGGCGCCGAAAGATCTTTTCCTCGTGGCCGCACTTCCGCCCGGCATCGCTGCCCTGGCGGGGTTCGGTCTGCGGTTTGTCGGCGTGCGGGGGCCGGGTGAAGCAAAATAAGCAGGTGGATGTTCCATGAGTGAAATTCTTCAGACGCAGGTTTGTATCGTCGGTGGCGGCCCGGTGGGGCTGGGTCTGGCGATCTCACTCGGGCAGCGCGGGATTGATGTGGTGGTGCTGGAACGCAGCACCGAACTGCATCTGATCCCCAAGGGCCAGAACCTGACGCAGCGCACGATGGAGCATTTCCATTTCTGGGGTGCGGAGAAGCAGCTGCGTGCCGCCCGCACGGTGCCGGCCGAATGGGGCATGGGCGGGATGACCACCTATGGCACGCTGCTGGGCCAATATCGGCATGACTGGATGAAGCGCGAGCTGGTCGCCCCCTTCTATTTCCAGGAAAACGAGCGCCTGCCGCAATATCAGACCGAGGCGGTGCTGCGCGCCCGTGTGGCGGAAATCCCGTCGGTGCGTGTGCTCTATGGCACCCGCGTGGAGACCAGCGGCCAGGATGACAACGCCGCCTTCTGCGAGGCGATCACTGCGGCGGGTGAGAAGATTTCGGTGCGTGCAGACTATCTCGTCGGCTGTGACGGCGCGCGCTCGCCGGTGCGGGAGCGTGCCGGGATTACGCAGAATTTGGAGGATCACAACCGCCTGATGGTGCTGTTGGTCTTCCGCTCTGAAGAACTGCACGCCAAGCTCGCCGCCTATCCCGGCAAGTCGTTCTTCAACGTGCTGCATCCGCGGCTGGAAGGCTATTGGCGCTTCTTTGGCCGGGTTGATCTGGGCACGACATGGTTCTTCCACTGCCCGGTGCCCGAGGGCACCACGCGGGAGAATTTCGACTTCAAGGGCTTGCTGCACGAGTGTGCGGGGGACAGTTTCGATGTGGATTTCATCCATATCGGCTTCTGGGATCTGCGCTTCACGGTGGCGGACAGCTATCGCGCCGGGCGGATCTTCATCGCCGGTGACGCCTCGCACTCACACCCGCCCTATGGCGGCTATGGGGTGAATACCGGCTTTGAGGACGCCACCAATCTGGCGTGGAAGCTGGCGGCGAGGTTGCAGGGCTGGGGCGGCGAGGCGCTGCTGGAGTCCTATTCCGCCGAACGGCAGCCGGTATTCGCCACCCTGGCGCGCGATTTCATCGCCAAATCGATTCAGGTGGACCGCCAATTCGTCGAGACCTTCGACCCCGAACGGGATCGGGCGGAATTCGAGCGCGAATGGGCGGCGCGCACCGGCGATGCGACGGTGGAGGTGCAGTCTTTCGAGCCGAATTATGAAGGCTCGCCCGCCCTGTTCGGCCCGGAAGGTGGGGTGTGCAGTTCGGTCGGCAAACATGATTACGCCGCCCGTGCCGGGCATCATCTGACACCGCAACTGCTTGCCGATGGCCGCAACATCTTCGAGGCGCTGGGGGATGGCTTCACCCTGGTCGCGCTGGGGGCGGAGGACGACGCGGTGGCGGATTTCGTGGCGGCTGCGGCGAAACTCGGCACGCGGCTGTCGGTGGTGCGCGACAGCACCGAGGGCGGGCGCGAGCGCTATGCCAGCAAGCTGTTCCTGGTGCGCCCGGATCAGTTCGTCGCCTGGGTGGGCGACGGGTACAAGACCGATGCCGAGGGCGTGCTGCGCCGGGTGGCGGGGTTCGCGTAGAGCGTGCTGCTTGAGGGGTGAATCCGGACCATACCAACCCGTCATTGTGGCACGAAGTGCCGCAATCCATCGCGGTGTTTGGCTGCATCGCGGTGGATGGCGGCACTCCGCGCGCCATGACGGGTGGGGGTGGGGGTTGGCGCTGGCCTCTCCCCCACCCGTCATTGCGGCACTTTGCGCGCCGTGACGTTTTTTACTTTCCGTGCATCAAACTCGGCCCCACCTCGGTGATCCAGGGCACGAAGGCGACCAGCACGATGCTGGCCACCAGAACCGCCAGATAGGGCAGCATGGCACGGGCGGCGTTCTCGACCTTGGCATGCGCGACGGCCGCCGAGACGTAGAAGCCAATCCCCACCGGCGGCATGAACGCGCCCACGCCCATCGCCAGGATCAGCACAATGCCATAGCGCACGCCGCCAATGCCCAGTTCGGCGGCAATCGGCAGCAGCAGCGGGGCCAGGATGATCAGCGCGGGCAGGCCCTCCAGCAGCGTGCCGATCAGGATCAGCAGCACGATGGAGCCGACCAGGAAGATGTTCGGGTCGCGCCCGGACGCATCCAGCAACGTGACCAGATGCTGCGGCAGATTGGCCGATGTCAGCACCCAGGCAAAGGACTGCGCCGAGGCCAGCACGAACAGCACCATGCCCGCCGTGGTCGAACATTCCATCGCCAGCTTGAAGAAGTGTCGGGCTGGGAAGGCACGATAGACGAAGGCCGCCAGCACGAGGCCGTAGATCACCGCGAAGGTGGACACCTCGGTGGGTGTGGCCACGCCAAACCTTATGCCGATCACCATCGCCACCGGCATCGCCAGCGGCAGAATCGCCCCCGGAATGGCGGCCAGACGGCTGCCGGGCAGGCTGGGCGCATCCGACCGCTTGGGCGCGCGCAGATAGATCAGCGTCATCAGGCAGATGGCAATCACCGCCGCCGGCAGCAGCCCGGCGACGAACAACGTGCCGATGGAAATCGGTGTGACGGAGCCCAGCACCAGCATGGCGATCGAGGGCGGAATGGTCTCGGCCATCGCAGCGGACGCAGCCAGCACGGCAGCGCCCTGTTCGGGCTTGTAGCCATGCCGCTTCAACTCACCCCGCATCACCGCCCCCACAGCGGCGACGTCGGCGACTTTTGAGCCGGAAATGCCGCTGACGAGGTAGATCGTCACCACGATCACTTGCAGCAACCCGTTGCGCGCCTGCCCCACCAGCGCCATGGCAAAGCGCACCAACCGCAGCGAAATGCCGCCGCGTTCCATGATCAGGCCAGCGAAGATGAAGAACGGCAAAGCGAGCAGAATGAAATTGCCGGTGCCATCGACCATGTTCTGCGGAATCGCCACGGCGGGGGCGGCGTCCGTCACCCGCAGATAGGCAAGCGTTGTGCCGAGCATGGCGAAGCTGACCGGCAGGCCGAAAATGACACAGCCAAAGAACAGCACGATCATCAAAATCAGGGCGTTGTCGCCATCGGCCAGGATTGAATCCGTCAGATCGATGCCGATCAGTGCCGCCGTGATCGCCCCCACCAACAGGCCCGTTGCAAGCAGCGTGGCCAGAGTGTTGCGCAGGATGAGACGTTCGAGGGCAAACAGCGCGATCAGGATCATCGACACCGGCAACGGCATCGCGATCCAGCCGACGCTGATGTGCAGGAATGGGGTGATGTTGGACCAATTGCCCGCCATCAGCACGAAGGATTGCCGGAAGGTGATCAGGACACCGAAGATGACCACCCATTCCATCGCAGCCGTCACCCCGGCGGCCCAGCGTTGGGACATCAGATCGAGCACGACGCGGATGGAGGTATGATTGCCGCGCCGATAGGCCGCAGCGCCGCCGATGAAGGCGACGGTGGACAGGCAGAGCTTGGACGATTCATCGGCCCACAGAAACGCCATGTTGAACATCTGGCGCTGGCTGACGTCGATCAGAATGACCAGCAATTCCGCCAGCATGGCGCCGGCTGCCACCGCGCAGGCGAGCCAGTCGATCCAGCCCATGGTGCTGCGCAGCGCCAGACGCGCCCCGGACAGCCGGAGCGCGTCGAGCTGGAGGGAGGCGGTGCCGTGGCCGTGATCGGCCTCGACGTCGAGCGGGCTCATCGGGCGCTCTGGATCAAGCGCCGGTCTGCTTGAGGATGGCATCGACCAGATCGTCACCGATGGTCGGGCGGAACTTGTCGTAGATCGGGCGGGTGGCTTTGGCATAGGCCTCCACGTCGGCGGCGACGATCTGCACACCCGCGGCGAGCATCACCGCGCGGGCCTTGGTGGTGGCCTCGGCGACGGATTGGCGCCAATCGATCTGCATGTCGGCGGCGGCGTCGCGGATGGCCTTCTGTTGGTCGGCGGGCAGACCATCGAACCGGGCCTTGCCGACCATGAGCGCGCCTGCATTGTAGACGAAATTCGTCTCGGTGACGACTTTGACCACTTCCTGGTATTTATTGGCCACCATCGAGATCATTGGCAGTTCCACCGCGCCGACCGCCCCCTGCGACATCGCAAGATAGGTCTCGGAGAGATCGATGGCCACCGGCACGGCCCCCACGGCCTTGTAGGTCTCGGCATAGATCGCCCCCGGCTGCACGCGGATTTTCAGGCCCGACATCGCCTTTGGATCGGTCATCGGTGTGGCCGCCGCCGTGCTGACCGGACGCCAGCCCCAATGGCCCCAGCACAGATTATAGATGCCGCGCTCTGGGAAATGGTCACGCAGGGTTTGGCCGATAGGGCCGTCGAGCACGCGCTCCGCCATGGCAAGATCGCGGAAGACGAAAGGCAGGTCGAGCACCGAGGCTTGCGGCACGATGGTGTCGATATAGCCGGTGGTGTGGGCGACGAAATCGATGATGCCGGTTTGCAGGCTGGTCAGCGCGTTGGTCTGGCTGCCGAGTTGGCCGGCGCCATAGACATGCACGTCGAGCGCACCGTTGGTGCGGTGCTTGAGGTTATCGGCAAAGCGTTGGCAGATCGGGAAGACCGGGCTGGCGACGGTGTCGGCCAGGGTCATTTTCATCTGCTTGGTGGCAGCCCTGGCGTGGCCGATGATGGCCGGGGCGGCGAGGGTGACGGTAGCGGCCTGCAACAGGTGGCGACGTGTGACGCGCATGGCTGGTGTTTCCCGATTCGCCGCGCTTGGCGCGGTCGTTGTTGCCTCTTGGAGGTGAGCAAACGATAATTACAACCAGCTTGGTGTCAATGCCGCACTCGTAGCGATTGCCGCCGGGCCGCCTAGGGAGAGGTTGGCTGCCGTGATGTGTGGCGCACCCGAAGGATGCGGACGGTATCTCGGACGATACGATAACGGATGATATACGGATACGCCTTGATCACTATCTCCCTCAAAGTGGTGCCGGGCACAGCCCGGCCACGATGTGGGAAATGCGCGAGGCTGTTACCGGCTTCGATCAATGCCGCAGCAACATCCCCCGCCGCCATGGGGTTGAACTGTTCAATATAGGCCCCGATGACATCCACCTGAACAAGGGCGGCTTCGGACCATATAACCTCGTTCATCAGCGCTTTGGCTGAGGACGCGGTAGCTTGTCTGAGGTGCCCCAGGATTGCAGCCACTTCACCACGTCATCATGCGCAACGAAGCGGCCGGCTTCGATGTCCGCATCGGCCAGGGCATCCAGCCGCGACTCTTCAACCGCATCCCGTGGCGGGTTGAAGATCGAGCGACTTTTAGGTCCGGCCATGCAGTTCACCTTTCGCGGGTATGATCTCGGTTAAGTCGCCGTCCGCGCCCTCACGCCTGGGCGGAGTTTACCATCGCGCGGGGGCCAACTGCAAAATAGAATTGGAGCTACCCCTCGCCCCAACCGCCGCCCAGCGCCTTGTAAAGCTGAACCAGATCCGTCGAAATCTTCGTCCGGCTTTCGCTCAACGCCTGCTCGCCCGCCAGCACGCGGCGTTCGGCGTCGAGAACGGTGAGGAAATCGCCAACGCCTCCGGTGTAGCGGGCGCGGGCCAGGGAGAGTGCCTTGCGGGTCTGCACCAGGGCTTCGGCCAAGCGGACCTGCCGGTTCTGTTCGGCGGCACAGGCGATCAGGGCGTTGTCCACCTCATGCAAGGCCCCCAGCACCGTACGGCGATAGAGCAGGGCGGCTTCCTGTTGCTCGGTCTGCCGCAGTTCCAGCGTGCGCTTGAGCTTGCCGCCCTCGAAGATCGGCAGGGTGATGCCGGGGCCGAAGCCGAAGGTGCGGGCACTCCATTCGTCGAGATAATGCGGCTGCAAGGCTTGTGAGGCGGCGCTGAAGCCCAGGGTGAAGCGGGGATAGAAATCGGCAACCGCCACGCCGACATTGGCGGTTGCCGCGTGCAATTGCGCCTCGGCCTGTCGGATGTCCGGGCGACGGCGGGTCAGATCAGATGGCAAACCCACCGGCAGCACGGGTGGCGCGGGCGGCAGTGCTGCGGAGGGTGCGAGTTCGGCGGCAAGCGCCCCCGGAGCCTCGCCGAGCAGATAGGCGATGGCGTTGAGGGTCTGGCCTTGCGCCTGTTCCAGCCCCGGCAACAGGGCTTGGGTGGTGGCGCGCTCGCTGTCCTGGTTGGTGACGTCAAGCTCGGTTGCCAGCCCATTGGCGAAGCGGTCGCGCAGGAGTTTCAGCGTGCGTTCGTCGGTGCCCAGATTGCGCCGCACCAGCGCGATATCGGACTGAATGCCGCGCAACTGCATGTAATCGCGCGCCAATTCGGCCTGGGCGGTGATCAGCACGAAGCGGGCGGCTTCCTGCGACATCTGCGCGCCGGCGTCGGCGGCTTCCACGCTGCGCTTCACCCGGCCCCAGATATCGGCCTCCCAACTGGCGTCGAAGCCGAATTGATACAGGCTGATTGGCTGCGCCAATGGGGAGGACAGGGCGCTGGGAAAGCCACTGGTGGTGCCCCCGGCACCGTTAGACGCGGTGGCTTGCGATGCGCTGCCACCGAGCAGGGCGACCACGCCGCGCCCGCTCTGTGCCTCATGCGTCACATTGAGGTTGCCATTGACCACCGGCAGAAAGGCCGTCCCGGCCATTCCGGCTTGGCTGCGTGCTTCGGACAGATGCAGGGCGGCCACTTGCACGTCCAGATTGGCGCCGACGACGCGGCCTTCCAGCTTGGTCAGTTCGGCATCGCCAAACAGCGTCCACCAGGCATCGGCCACCGGCTGGGCAGCGGCACCGGCTGCGGCATGGGTGTTGAAATTCGCCTGCGGCAGTTGGGCTGCGGGAGTGGTGAAATCCGGCCCGACCGTGCAGCCGCTGAGGGCGAGGGCGGCAAGGGCCGTCAGGGTGGGTGTCAAACGCATGTGGAATTCTTCCCCTATTCCATCACCGCATCGTGGCTCGACGCTGCCACCGACACATTGGCCGGTTTGCGCAGCATGAACACCAGCGGCAGGGCCAGCGCCGAGACCAGCATCATCAGCTTGAAGTCATCGACATAGGCAATGATCGTGGCTTGCCGGGTGATCTCGGCATTGAGGGCGGCAGCCCCCCCGGCGTGCAGCGGGTTCCACAACCGCGCCACGATGCCGCTGTGCAGCGCGTGGTTGAACGGCGTGACATTGGCTGCAATCGAAGCGTGGTTGAGTTGGGTGTTGCGGATCAGCAGCGCCCCGGTGACGGAGATGCCAATCGAACTGCCCAGATTGCGCACCAGCGAGTAAATGCTCGTCCCCTGCGTGCGCAATTCCGGTGGCAGGGTGGCGAAGGTGACGGTGGAGAGCGAGACGAAGACGAACCCCACGCTCAAGCCTTGCAGGAATCCGGACACCACGATCGCCCGTGGGGCGACATCGGGGGTGAAGCCCATCATCAGATAAAGCGAATAAATCGTCACGCTGAAGCCGAAGATCACCAGCACGCGCACCGACACACGCCCAAGCAAGCGTCCACAGATAAACATCGCCAGCATCGTGCCGGCGCCACGCGGGGCCAGAACGATGCCCGCGGTGAGCACCGGGTATTGCATCAAATTCTGCAAATACGGGGTGAGGAGGGCCAGGGTTGCGTAGAGGATCAGACCGACGAGGAAGATGAAGGTGGTGCCGACGACGAAATTCACATCGGTGAACAAGCTGGGCGCGATGAAGGGCTTTTCGGCGAGGGCGAAATGCACCAGGAAGCAATACAGTCCCAACCCCGCCAGCACCGCCTCGATGATGATCTCGCGGGCGCTGAACCAATCCAATTCGCTGCCGCGGTCGAGCATCATCTGGAAGGCACCGATGGCGAGGCTGAGCATGGCAAAGCCGATCCAGTCGAACCGCAATGGCGCGCGCTCGGTCTCCGGCAGGAACAGCAGCAAGCCAGCCACGGCGAGCAAGCCCACCGGCACATTGATGTAGAACACCCAGCGCCAGTCGTAATTCTGCGTCAGCCAACCGCCGAGCGTGGGGCCCAAAATCGGGCCGACCATCACACCAATCCCCCACAGCGCCATCGCCGAGCCGCGCTGTTCGACCGGATAGATATCGAACATCACCGCCTGCGACAGCGGCACCAGCGAGGCGCCGAACATGCCCTGCAACAGGCGGAACAGCACAATCTGCTCAATGGATTGCGCCATGCCGCACAGCACGGAGGCCATGGTGAAGCCCGCCACGGCGACGACGAACACCCGCGTGCGGCCAAAGCGGGTGGTCAGCCAGCCGGTGGGGGCGGTCATGATGGCGGCGGCGACGATGTAGCTCGTCAACACCCAGTTCACCTCATCCTGACTGGCGCCGAGCGAGCCTTGCATATAGGGCAGGGCGACGTTGGCGATGGTGCCGTCGAGCGACTGCATCAAGGTGGCCAACATGGCGCACAGCGTCAGCAACCCACGATTGGCAGCGACACCGTCGGTGAGGGGGCGGGCGGCGGACATCAGAACAGATCGTGCAGGCTGCGCACGTGCCCGGTGTCGATATCGAGCACCACGCTCATCCCGGCGCGCAGATCAGGCGCATCCTGGCGTGGGGCGATCCGCACGCGCAACGGCACGCGCTGCACCACCTTGACCCAATTGCCCGAGGTGTTCTGCGCCGGCAGCACCGAGAATTGCGAGCCGGTGGCGGGGGCGATGCTCTCCACCTCACCCTGCCATGTCTGCCCCGGATAGGTGTCAACGCTGAGTGTCACTTTCTGACCGGGCTTGAGGTGGGTCAGCTCGGTCTCCTTCGGGTTGCCCTCGGCCCAGACATCCGCCGTGCCGACCAGGGCGAAGGCGGCGGTGGCGGCGGCGAGATACATGCCGGGTTGGACCGCTTCCACTTGGGTGACGATGCCGTCGAAGGGCGCATACACCGCCGTGTGCGCCAATTGGCGTTCGGCTTCATCCAACCGTGCGCGGGCGCGTTGATAGATCGGCGTATCGGCGGGGGCGATGTCCGGGTTGCCGTTCAGCCGTGCCAATTGGGCGTCGGCGTCGGCACGCAGACGCTCAAGATCCTGTTGGTCGGCGGCGAGGCGGAAGCGGGCATCGTCGTAATCGGATTGCGTCACGCTGCCGCCGCGCACCAGATTGGCATAGCGGTTGAAGCTGGCCTGATCGGACTCGACCTTCGCCACCGCCACCCCCGCCGCATGCAGCAGGCGCAGATAATCCCGCTTCATCGCGGTGACATCGAGCACGGTCTGCGCCAGATCGGCACGGGCGGAATCGCGGGCGATGCGGAAGGGGGTGTCGTCCAGGCGGAACAGCAGATCGCCCTGGTGCACGCTCTGGCCCTCATGCACCGCGATGGCGGCGACGATGCCGGAGACGTCGGTGGACACCGGCAGCTTGGCCGCATCGATCATCGCGTCGTCCACGCTGACAATCCGCCCGCCTTGCAGCCAGAAGGCGATAGCCCCCACGGCGACGACCACCACGCCGCCCAGCATCAGCGCCGGGCGAAGCACATTGCTGCGTGTGGATTGCGACATCAGCCGCGCTCCTGCTCGGTGGCGGTGACGGCGGCGCGACGATGTGGGGTCATGTTGTCTTTCATCCGATGCAAGGTGGCGACAAGTGCGTTGATCTGCGTGGGGCCAAGGCCTTGGGTGACGATGCCGAGGATCTCATCGCGTTGCAGTGACAGCGCATGCAGTACTGGCTCAGCGGCCGGCAGCAGATGCAGCCGCCAGATCCGCCGATCCGCCGGATCGGGCCTGCGCTCGACGAAATCGCCCGCTTCCAGCCGGTCCACCAGCCGACCGACGGTGATCGGCTCCACCTCTAGAATTTCCGCCAATTCGCGTTGCGACAGGCCGGGGGTGCGCTTGAGGCGGGCGAGGATGACCCATTGCGCCCGCGACATCCCGTGATTGCGCGCCCGCCGGTCGGCATCCGTGCGGATGGTGCGGGCAAGGTCGTTGAGCAGGATCAGCAGGTCATCCGGCAAGAGTTCCATGCGTGGCTGATAATAAGCCAGCTTATGAAGTGTCAACCTGCTTTCACCGCAAGCATGTCAGAGCGGAGTGGGGCGCGGGGCGCGGGTGGCGGCATGTTCGTGCTAGCTTCGCGGCATGGAAACCAAACAGCCCACGCCGCGTGCCATTCTCGTCGGCGTTCAGATGGACGGCGTGGACGACGCCGCCCAGGACGCCAGTTTCAAGGAACTCGGCCGTCTCGTTGAAACCCTCGGCTATGAGGTGGCGGGCACGCTGGTGCAAAAGCGCGGCGGGATTGGTGGGCTGACGGTGTTGGGCAAGGGCAAGCTGGCCGAACTTGCCGCCATCACCGGCGGCACCGGCGTGGTGAGCGGCTGGAAGCCCAAGCAGAAATCCAAGGCGCGGCTGCGCTTCGAAGCCGAAGGTGCTGCCGGGGCGGACGAGCCGGAGGATGAGCAGGAAGACGGCGCCCTGGATCAGACGCCGCCGGAATATGTCATCGTCGATCACGAGATCTCGCCCAGTCAGGCGCGCAATCTGGAAAACGCCACCGGGGCCCAGGTGCTCGACCGCACCGGCGTGATTGTCGAAATCTTCCACCGCCACGCCCGCAGCCGCGAGGCGAAGTTGCAGGTGGAGATGGCGCGGCTGAAATACGTGGCGCCACGTCTGCGCGAATCGGCGGTGGGCGGCGGTGGGCGACAGCGCGGCGTGGGGGCCGGTGAGACGAATCTCGACCTGGATCGCCGCAACATCCGTGACCGTCTGGCCGAGTTGAAGTCGCAGTTGGAGCAAATCCAGCGCGACAACGATCAACGCCGCTCGGCGCGCAACGATCAATTGCGGGTGGCGCTGGTGGGCTACACCAACGCCGGAAAATCGTCGCTGATGCGGGCGTTGACGGGCAGTGAGGTGCTGGTGGCGGACCAGCTTTTCGCAACGCTGGACACCACCGTGCGCACCCTCAAGCCCGAGGCCAAGCCGCGCATTCTGATTTCGGACACGGTGGGCTTCATCAAGCAATTGCCGCATGATCTGGTGGCCTCGTTCCGCTCCACCTTGGATGAGGCGCTGGAAGCCTCGCTGCTGCTCTATGTCGTCGATGCGTCAGACCCGACTTATGAGGCGCAATTGGAGGTCAGCCGCACGGTGCTGCGCGAGATCGGCGCCGATGCGGTGCCGTGGCGCCTGATCCTGAACAAAAGCGATCGGCTGAGCGGGGATGAGCGCGCCGCGTTGTTGGCAAAGCATCCCGACGCCATTCTGCTCTCCGCCAAATCGGCCGCTGATGTTGCCGCTCTGCGGGAGACGTTGATTGCCTATTTTGAGGCGCGGATGGTGGAGGATGTGCTGGTGCTGCCCTATGCGCAACAGGGGCTGCTGGGCGAGATTTACGAAAACACCCGCGTGTTGGCGGAGGAATTCGATGCCAATGGCCGCATTCTGAAAGTCCGAGGCCTGCCGAGCGCCATCGCGCGGCTGCGGATTGCGCTGGGCGGTCGGAAGGGGTGAAGGCTGCGATATTTGATGGTGACTATAAAAATAAAAAATCGTTTTATTGAAGTTTTTCTGCAAAAATATGCTATGATGAGGGCGTGCCGGACGGTCGGGCTGCGGTTTCTGGCGGTAGAAATGGCATGTTCTTTTCTGCGGTTTTCGGATAACAATGCGGATTTTGCCGTATTTTATTTGCAGATATGCGCCATATTTATCGCCGTCTGCTCGGTGTCTCAGGCGACATATAGGAGATTTTCATGGCCAAGGGTGAACAGCACGGCAATCGGGAAGCCAAGAAGCCGAAAAAGGCAAAGGTCGTGACGATAGCGGCTGCCCCCTCAATGAAGGGCACGCTGGCGCCGGTGACAGCGCCGAAAAAGAAACCTTCATAGCAGCTGAAAAACCCCGTTGAATTCAGGCCAAATTCCGGCGTCCACCGGGGCGCTACGTGAGTTGGCGATGGGAAAATGGCGGAGGGTGTGTCCGAAGAATTTTTGACCGAAAGCTTTCGATGTGATCGGGAGCGCCTTAGATAATTCTACCTTTTATCAATTGTTTGCTTGAATTTTGTTCGCGCACTTTCGTTTGCTTTCGTTTAATTGTGGCCGCATGATGTGGGAACGGTAGGGGGAATAGGTCCCCCCATTCTTCTCTGAGAGATGCCATGCCGCGTCACGCCAGCCCGCTCACTGCAAAGGGGATCATCGCCAAGAGGCTCAAACCCGGTCGGCACGCAGATGGCAACAATTTGCACCTGCTGGTGAAGCCTTCGGGCGCGAGGTCCTGGGTGTTTCGCTTCGCCTTTGGCGGCAAGAGGCATGACCTGGGGCTTGGCCCCGCGCCGGAAAGCGAAGACGACAAGGCGGCGGTATCGCTGGCCGAGGCTCGCGACATGGCGACAACCCTGTGTCGGCAGGTTAGGGCTGGGATTAATCCGGCAGTGGTGCGCAGGGACGAGCGAACTGCGCGCCAGGCGGCAGCGAAGACCGCCGCCGCACGCACATTTCGCGATGTGGCGAAGCTCTATGTTGCCGCCCATGAGGCGGGATGGCGCAATACGAAGCACGTTGCGCAGTGGACAAGCACGCTTGAAACATATGCCTATCCGCATTTCGGCGATCTGCTGGTGGCGGAGGTGAACACCGGGCATGTGATGGATGCCCTGCGGCCGATCTGGCACAACAAACCAGAAACCGCATCGCGGTTGCGCGGGCGCATCGAGGCGGTGCTTGACTATGCCACGCCGTTAGAGTGGCGCAGCGGCCCCAATCCGGCCAGGTGGAAGGGGCATCTGGCCAGCATGCTGCCTTCCCGCAGCAAAGTCGCCACTGTCGAGCACCATGCGGCGCTGCCCTGGCAGCAAATCGGCGCCTTCCTGGCAGACCTACGACAGATTGCTAGCGTCTCTGCCTTTGGCTTGGAGTTCGCCATCCTGACGGCAGCGCGCACCGGCGAAGTGCTTGGGGCGCGGTGGTCCGAGATTGATCTGCAAGCCAAGCTCTGGACCATCCCCGGCGCGCGGATGAAGGCGAAGCGCGAACATCGGGTGCCGCTCACGCCTGCCGCTCTGGCGGTGCTGACCAAGGCCCAAGAGCTGCGGAAGACCAGCGGGCCAGACGCCTTTGTGTTCCCCGGCCAGAAAGGTGAAAATTCCGGCCTTTCGCAAATGACTTTGGCCATGCTCCTGCGCCGCATGGGGCGGGAAGACATCACGGTGCACGGCTTCCGTTCCACCTTTCGTGATTGGGCCAGCGAGGCGACCAGTTTCGACCGGGACACCGCAGAAGCCGCACTGGCGCACACCGTCAAAGACAAGGTCGAGGCGGCTTACCGTCGCGGCGATCAGCTCGAAAAGCGGCGCAGAATGATGGAGGCATGGGCGGATCACTGCGCCAAGCCAATGCAGGCCGATGGCGGGAACGTGGTGGCGATCCGCGCAGCTGGGGCGGGGGGCGTGGCCTGATATGTTCAGCGAAAATCAGGCAGGCTGGCTCAACCTTTGGCAGGCAGCCAAGCTGATCGCTCCGAAGATGTGCGGGCTTGCGAGCTGGTGGGTGTCAAACCCCACAGCATCGCCCGGCGCGGTCGAGCGGGCCGAGGCAGCATTGATGCGGCGTGATCCGAGCATCATCAACGCCGCCACACGGATCAGAACGAATCTGCGTCCAGGCGATGATGTTCAAGCTGCCTTGGCGACGCTCTGGGCAGAGCCGAGATTCCTCGTACTGCTTCGCGCCGAGATGGCGCAGCGTGCAGACCGTCGGCAACGTTTGGGGCGCCATCTCATGCGGTGTGTTCTGCCGTTCAAGCTGCGGCAGGCACTCGTCAGCGGTGCATTCGAGGTGTCGGCCCGGCTGCATGACGGGCGCACGACCACTCTAGCACCGCGCGATCTCGTCGGGCTGGATGTCGACCTTGCGAACAGCAGCTTGGCCGGCGATGGCCTCGTGTATGGCGCCGTTCGGGTGCGGCGCCATACGGTTGATGCTTCAGCAGATGCACCGGCCGCCTCGGAAGGTGAGATGGCTAAAGCCTGGATGATCGCATATTGCAACGTCAAAGACGGCGCGCCGCTCCGCAAGCGAGATAGCGCTATCCAAGAATGTATGGATGCAACTCGCTGCACCTGGCGCGAGGCATTGGCGGCTTGGAATGCTGTGCCCAGCAAATTCAAGCGTGCATCAAGGCAAAATGATCGTGCAGTGAGCGAGCAGTGATCGTGCAGCGTGCGCACGCTGCACACCGATTACGGCACCCGGTGCATCTGGACATCCTTCGCAGGTCTTCAACGTCCTGCGAGGTCAACCGATGCCCACCGATGTTATTGCATACCAGCCGAAAGACGCGGCGCGCGTCCTCGGGATTGGTCTTACCAAGCTCTACGAACTGATCGGTGCCGGAGATTTGCCCGCCAAGAAGGCGGGCGGGCGCACTCTGATTCCGGCGGACGCTCTGCGATCCTACGTTGACAATCTGCCCGCTGCCTCGATCCGGACCGGCCAGCCGGTGAAGCCGGACGAAGCACGCCGCCGTCCGCGTGCCGCTTCCCGCCGCGCTGCATAGTGAAACCGCCAGCCCCGGGCGAGGGGACTGGCGGCGGGTCGAACAAGTCAGGTGGCACCTGCACAATATTCGATTTGCGGCAACCCTCGCAACAACGGCTGGCCAACGGAGGCAATCCGATGGCTCGACTGATCCAATTTCTTGGCCGCGAAGTGCTGGCCGTGCTGGCCAGCAATCCCGGCGCCGCGCTGCGCCTGACGCTGTTCGCCACCATCCTCCACGACGGGGGCGCCAGATGATCAACGGCATCAAATGCGGCAACTGCAGGTGGTGGGTGGCGGGTATCCACCATACCAATTACCGCGAAAGAACGGGCGAGATCGTTGGCGACTGCCGCGCCGAGCCCCCGCGCATCGTCACGGAGTTTGACCGCGCCGAACTCAACGCCGCGTGGCCGGTGACGCAGGATTATCACTGGTGCGCCGCACATCGCCTGCACGGTGAAGGCGGTGCGGCATGAGCCGGGCAACGCAACAGGCGCGCGCTGCCCGCCTGGCGGAAGCGGATGCAGCGATTGATGACGTCCTGTCCCGCCTGGTTGCTGAAACTCCAACGCCCGACAATTGGCAGCATTGGATCGGCGAGCTTGCCCGGCTTGCGCTCGATGAAATGGACGGCTGGGCGCAATGGCATCTTGGCCGTGCCGATGATCGGGGGCAGCAGGCGGAGGCGCTTGGGTTTGGCAAGCTCTCGCTGGAGGGCGGGGCCGAGGCTATGGGCGGCGTGATCGAGGCGGTCGGCATGATCGCCCGCGCCATCGCCGAGGGGGCGCCTGCGGATGCGATGGGGGGCTGCATCGATACGTTGCACCGCGCCATCTCGGAGGTTAAGCATGCGGCAGAGCGCGATTGCCTCTCCGCTGCGGGCGATTTGGAAACCATCGCAGCGGCGCAGGCGGAGGAAATCGAAACCAGCCCGCTGCGGGGGTGGGCGCGATCGCTTGCCGCCATCCTGCACGCTTGGGGCGAGGCGCAGGCCGAGCCTGCCGCCGGCCATCGCTGGCTGACGGCAGCGGCGCTTGATCTGGTCTTTGACGGGTTGCCGCGTGTCGGGAGTGCCGGGGAATGAAGATGCACCCCATGCCATCCGAAATCTATGGCCGCCGCATATCAGCTTGCCCGGCGGTCAGCCACCAGATCCCGAAGATGGCGTCCTATCGGCTCGACAGGCTGACCGCTGGCGAGCCTCCGCCGCGTCAGTTCACCCTGTCGCCTCTGTTTCCTCTTGGGACGGTGGGCGTGCTCTACGGGCCGGGCGGCGTCGGCAAGTCGCTGGTGGCCATGTCGCTGTGCATGGCGGTGGCGCAGCGTGCCGCGTTTCCTGGCGGTGGCCTGAGCTTTGCCGCTGGGCCACTGGGCGGCAACGTTCCGCAGGAAGGGGCGGGCGCTGCGGTCTTCGTCACCCTCGAAGACGATGGTGCCGAAATCCATCGGCGGCGCGTGAGCCTCGATCCGCGCGGCGAGTGTGCGGGCGTGCCGGCCTATGTCCTGCCGGTGGTCGATCTGCCGGCATTCGACCCCACATTGGTTGGGCAGCAGGGCCGGGCAATCGCCCTTACTGACCTTGCCAAGTCGGGTCTGGATAGCCTGCTCGATGACGTGGAAGCCGATGCATGCCAACCGGTCCGGCTGCTGGTGCTCGATCCTGCTGGCGACTTCCTCGCCTCGAACGAAAACGACAGCGAAGGCGTCAAGCTGCTGATGCGGACGTTGCGCCAGGTGGCGGCACGCCGTGGCTGCACCATTATCCTGCTCGGCCATGTGCCAAAGTCGAATGATGGCGCGATGCCCACCATGCGAGGGTCTGGAGCCTGGATCGCCAACGCACGCGCAGCCTATGCCCTGTGGCCTCCCGCCGAGGATGAGGCGCGCAAGCTGGCCCAGAAGGTCGGCGGCACGCCTGATGGGCTTGTGTGGGGCTGCTTGGCAAAAGCCAACCATGGTGGCGCGCCGGTTGGTCGGCGCCGGTTGTTTCGGCGTGACGCTGCAACCGGGCGGCTGCTCGATGTGACCAGCACGCTCGACCCTCGCGCCGGCCTGGATGAAGGCGCGCTGCTCGACGCTCTGGTGGCTGCGTGCTCTGAGGCTGCGGTGGTTGGGTTTCCCTTCGCGCACCATCGGACCGGTGGCCTGTATGACCAGAGAGAAGACCTGCCAGCGCAATTGGCGGGCCTGTCCAAAGCGGCCCTGGCCGATCTTGGGCAACGCGCTCTGGATGGCGGGCTGTTGGTCAAGGCCCGCAACGGATCAACCGGCGCGCCGAAGTTCCTCGATGTTCCGATAGGACCGCTCGCCAAGGGGCAATTCGTCCCGCCCGCATCCGGCTCCCGGCGCGAGGCGGTTGCCCGCCATAGGGAGGGTGGCAGTAAATGATCGTTTTACAGTCCCGAGCGTCCCGGCAGATGGCGGGACCGCAAAAAGCGGAGAAATCCTCGGGTTTCAGCATGTCCTGCCAGAAATGTCCCGCCACTGACGGGACGGCTTTTAACTCATTGAAATTAAAAGATGTCCCGCTGTTCCGTTTGTCCCTCCTACGGAGGAAGAAGCAGCTGGGACGCTGCATTCCTTCCGTGTTCGGTATGGGGCGCCGCAACCCACAACACGAATGGCAGTGCGGTGAGCGCAGGCAACCAAGGGCAAGAGAATGGAGGCAGGTGGCATGTTAATGAACGCTGAAGCGATCGACGCGGGCGGCGCTTCGCTCACTGCAACCTTGTTTGCCCTACTGACGCGCATGGGCGGGCGCTGGGAAGGCTGTGCCGGTGATCTGCTGGCATTGCTGCCCAATGCCGCGCCGGACGCCACACGGCTTGCAAAAGGCTGGATGGAGCTGCCGACGATCTGGCGGCGGCGGGCATCGTGATCGAGCGCTGGCGGCAGCCTGGCACCGGCCGGCGGCTGATGGTGATCCAGGTTGCGAACACGGATAAGCTGGTGTGCGCGGACGTGTCAAAAGCTGACATTGCGGTGTTGGGAAATGTTGGTATCGGCGCGCCGAAATCGATAGGGAAAACTGGAGATGACGGGCCGCTGCTGCTGGCAAATGCTAGCATCGACGCCGCTGCCGGCGGTGCTGCTGCCTCGGATTTTTTGCAGTGCGACGCGCACGCGCGCGACGATGTGGCTGTGCGGGTCTTCGGCCCAGCGATGGCTGCGAGGTGGCGCCGTGGCTGACGATCTGAACAATGTGCCGCCTTGGCGCCGTGGCCGGCCTGAAACCATCATCGTGCACGATCGATTTGACCGTCCTGTTGCGGTTGATGCAGCCACCGGAAAACGCATCCAGCCCGACGATCCAAGCCGGCCGGAATGCCTGAGCTGCAACCGGAGGTTCATTCCGAAACTGCGGAAGCAACGTATCTGCAATCGCTGCCGCAAAAAGCCTGAATTCAGAGGGCTCGCAGCCCTATAGATCACCAAAGAAAACTATTGACAATGACGTAAAATGCATTCTGGCCGCAGTTAAACAGACTGGAGGCCCGAGTCGTGTTGGATGATTCTGATTTGCTCAGCCGGCAGGAAGCTGCTGCCGCGTTAACCGCCGTGGGCTTGAAGACCGCACCTTCTACCCTGGCGAAGCACGCCATGCGCGGGGAAGGCCCCGCGTATGTGATCGCTGGGAACCGCGCGATGTATGATCGCGGCGCCTTGCTTGCCTGGGCTGCGTCGCGTGTTCGACCGTCGCGCTCAAAAGGCGCTTGCGCCACCGTCAGTCGGCGGGGGGGCGCCTGATGCCCGAAGATCTTCCCTTCACGGATGACCTGTTGAACCAGCACGCACCCGCCGTGCCTTTCACCGAGGATTTGCTAGCGCAGCATGCGCCGCCGCCGATCGCAGGGCAGGTGGACGATTTCGGGCGCGTCACCCCCGGCACAATGGCGACTGGCGACGACGTCGATGCCTATTACGCCAACTCATCAGTCGGGCATGTTTTGAACGCCATTGGCCAGGGCGTGCGCGACGGATGGGGAACTGGCCATCTGGGCATGGGGCCGGAAACTGAAGCCGCGCTCAAGCGTGCGGGCATTTTCAACGATCTTCAGCAAGGCCAGACCAGTCTTGTGCGTTCGTTCAACGAGGCGTTGATCCGCCCCGCTGCTGCTGGCTTGGATGCGGCGATGAGGGGGCTAAGCGCTGGTTACTCTGCTGCCCAAGCTGGCGTGCGTTCTACGCTGTTCGAAGTTGGGGTCAGTCCGCAGCTTGCCAACGATATCCCAGCCATGCCTGACGCTTATGCCGCGTCAGTATTTGGCCATATGCACGTGCCGGTGCCGACGCCAGCGGGTGCAGTGCTCGATATGCTCAAGAATGAGCCGCACTTCATCGAGAAGGCTGCCGATCTGGGCGTGATCGGGCAGACAGAGGGCGCATGGAAGGGCGTGGAGCCTTTGCGGCCAACGACCTACAGCATGCAGGATGT
Source organism: Acetobacteraceae bacterium (assembly GCA_031291725.1). Classification (GTDB taxonomy): domain Bacteria; phylum Pseudomonadota; class Alphaproteobacteria; order Acetobacterales; family Acetobacteraceae; genus CAIQQQ01. The sequence goes on along the minus strand of JARLIM010000021.1, from coordinate 287,652 downwards.
GCCGATGCAGGCCGATCTGCTGGAGCCGCTGAACGTCGAGGCGAACAAGCCCGTCGCACCGCCGCCGGAGCCGACCGATATTCACGGCATGGCGCGGCAGATCGCGCCCGACACGTTCCAGAAGTTCGATGCGCTGTCTGAAGCGCGCGACACGCTGCGCGAGCAGATTGACCAGGCGCAAACCGATCTGCGCAAGCAGGCTGAATCGCAGGCACCAAACGCCGCCGAAATCGCCGATCTTCAAGCGCGCATGAACGATGCAACGCCGCGCCTGGCGAAAAAATACGCCGCTCGTTTGGAAGCCTTGCAACCGGATCACGATGCGTTTCTGGCGAATGAAGATGGCATGGCCATGCTCACCCGCGATACGCCAGAAATCACCGCCATGCGGCAGCGGATGCTCGAACTGGATTACCAGATGCGGGATCTGTCGCCGGAGGTGTCCGCCGCGTATCGCGAGGCCGAAGCCCGGATGCCACCGCGCGAGGAGCCGGAAACGGCACCATCGCTAGAGTCCGCGATTGAACCCGAAGCCGCCCCGCAGGCTGAACCGGCCAACGCCGAGCCTGTGAAGGCGGCACAACCTGAAGCATCGCCTGCGGTTGAGCCGTCCGCCGGACCCGCCGGGCAAACGGTCGAACCGGATGCCGTCAAGCCGCCGTTCTCCATCGCCGACGCAGAGGCCGAAAAGCACATGGCTGCCGGACGGCCAGAAGAGGAAGCCCGCGCGGCTGGCGCTTTGATCCAGGCGCACTACGAAACCCGCGCAGCGCGCTTGGAGGGCTTGCTGGGCAGCGCCGAGGATCTCTATCGACGTGAGGCACCGGACGTGGTGGCGGGCGGCTCTGGAGGGCGCTCTGGCGCGGCTGCGGGCAAGGTTCGGCTGCGGCAGGATGGGCGCTCTACCATCACATTGTTCGCCAAGGCTGATGCATCCACCTTCCTGCATGAGACCGGCCACCAGTGGCTTGAGGAACTGATGCGCGACGCAGCACACGAAGCCGCACCGGCAGCGCTGAAAGCGGATGCAGCGGCGGTGCGGTCCTGGCTTAAGGCTGAAGACGGCGCGCAGATCAGCGGGCGGCAGCATGAGCGGTTTGCCCGTGGTTTCGAGCGCTATCTGATGGAAGGCCGCGCTCCTACCAACTCGTTGGCGGGTGTGTTTGCCAAGTTCCGCGACTGGCTGACGAAGATCTATTCGACCGTCGATGGTCTGCGTGCGCCGATCACGAATGACATCCGCGACGTGTTCGACAGGTTGATCAGCACCGCGCCTGATGCGCGCGAGACGGTGGTGGCTGCTGAGCAGCCGCGCGAGCTGATCAACCGCCCGCGCAGTGCCTACGACAAAGTTCCTCGGGAGCCTGAGCGGCTGGTGAATTACCTGATCAGGCGCGGAGGTCTGCGCGATGTCGGCGGTGATGTGCGGCAGCTGATCGGCGGCGTGAAGGGGCGGCCTGGCCTGATCAATATGAAGCGCGGCTTACATATGGATGACGCTGCGTTGCAGGCCTGGGAATCCGGCTATTTTCCAGATCATGGTGAAAACCGCCCAACTATCAATGATTTGCTCGATAAGATTGAAGCCGATCTAAAGCTGGAGCCTCAGTATTCTGAGAACGATATTGCAGATGTGCATGCATACAACGACGCGCTCGCCCGCAACGCCGATGTCGAGCACCTTTCGCAGATGCACGATATCAGCCCGTTCAAGAAGTCGCGCGAGCAGTTTTTCGATGAAGTGCGCGCCAAAATGGCGCAAGATGCTGAGCCGAAGCGCGACGATCTAGGCGCGGAAGCCACGGAAATCGTGGGCCACATCAAAGACGTGGAAGACCCGTTTGGCACCTCGATGCTGGACGGCATCCCAGACGAAGGACCAGAGGATGGCGTTTCACAGGCAAGTGGTGGAGCTGGCGCTGGCGGAGGCGAAGGCGGCGTTGCAGAACCCGTTCTCGTCGGACGCGGTGAAGCGGATGGCGAAGATGGCAATGGACAAAGCGGACGCAGCGCTTGGCCTGGACGACGCGATCCAGCGGCATCGAGTGGCGAACGGTCTGGAGCCGCAGCCGGTGTTCGACCTGAAGAACCTGATCCCGCCGTGGAACAACGGCCAACCCCCGTCACAGACACCCCCGGAAGCCCCAACGAACGATTCGGAAACCCCGACACAGGGCTAGTCGATAAGGCCGGCAATATCCGGCTCGACAACCTCAACCAGCCGGAAGATGTGCTTTCTGCCATCCGTGAAGCGGCGGCAGAGAACGATGACTTCATGGGCGCGCGGCGTGGCGTGGTCTCTGATGCGCAGGTGCTCGACTTGGCGGACGCGATCGGAATGCGCCCCGGTGATCTGTCGCTGCGGAAAGTAGGCGAGGCGTTCAACGCCGAGCAGATCGTGGCCGCGCGCAAGTTGCTGATCGAGACTGCCACGCGCGTTCGTGACGCCATGATCAAGGCGGCCAGCGGCACCGATGCGGACGTGCTGGCCTATGGTCGGGCCAAGGCGTTGCACCGCATGGTGCAAGAGCAGGTTGCTGGCATCACCGCCGAGGCGGGCCGGGCGCTGCGAGCATTCCGCCTGCTCGATGGCGAGCAGGATCTGGAAATGATCAACCGCCTGGTGAAAGACAGCACTGGTCGGACGCTGTTTCAGCTGCGCGAAGAAGCGCAGGCGGGCGCGGCGCTGGAAACCCCGGCACAGGTGTCGAAATTCGTCAACGACATGAGCGTGCAGACAAAATGGCAGCGTGCGCGCTCGCAGATCATTTCCTACTTCATCAACAACCTGATCTCCGGACCGATCACGCACGCGGCCTATGGCGTCGGCAACACCGTCTCGGCGCTGTTCAAGGCGCAGGTCACAACCCGCGTGGCGGCTGGGATTGACGCGCTGCGCGGCGCATCCGGCGCGGATCGCGTCTACATGGGCGAGGCGAACGCGCAGATCTACGGCATGATCCGTGGCGCGCGGGATGGGTTTGTGCCGGGCTGGGAAGCCTTCAAGAGCGGCGTGCCGTTCATGAAGGGCGAGGAGATGAGGCAGGGCAGCTTCGCGGACAAGTTCGGTGATACCTACCGCCCGCAGGTGATCCCCGGAAAGCTGGGCTATGTGCTCGAAACGCCTGGCCGGATGGTCAGCGCGATTCACACCGTGTTCTACGGGATGAACTACGAGGCCGAAATCGCCCGCACCGCATATCGCCAGGCGATGGCCGAGGGCCTGGAAGGCGAAGCGTTCAATGCACGGGTGGCCGATCTGTCGCAATCGCCAACATCGGCCATGATTGAGGGCGCGCATCAAGAAGCGCTGAACATGGTTCTGATGGGTCGGCCCAGATATGGGACGATGCAGCAGAAGGTGGCCGATCTGGTCAACAGCAACATCATCCTGAAACTCGCGATGCCGTTCGTGCAGATCGGCACCAACATCGTGGGCGAGGGCCTGGTGAAGCATTCGCCGCTGGCTGTGCTGTCCGATGAAGCGCGGGCCGATTTAGCGGGCGCGCGTGGCAACGTGGCGCGCACCACGCAGATTGCCAAGATCGGCGTCGGCACCGGCTTGATGGTCGGCACCATGGGGCTTGCGGCGGAAGGTCTCATCACCGGCGGCGGTCCCGATCCAGCAACCGATCCCAAAACGGCAGCGGCTTGGCGGATGGCCGGGAACCAGCCCTATGCAATCCGCATCGGGGAGACTTGGTATCCCTATCGCAAGATGATGGGGCCGTTTGGCCTGATGATCGGCGCGGCGGCTGACATGTATCACGCGGGGCATTTGCTGGGCGAAGGCGAGCAGACCAAAGCGGCGGCGGCGATGGTGTTTGGCTTGTCGGAAGCCGTGCTGAATGAAACGTGGATGTCTGGCGCATCCAATTTGATGAACGCCGCCCGCCATTGGGACGCGGGCGGCGAGACCTACCTTGACAACATTGCAACCGGTTTCATCCCGTTCTCGTCGGCGGTGCGCCAGGCCGCCGCACAGATGGACCCATACGCGCGCGAGGCACATGGGTTGGTCGATAAGGTGCGCAATCAAGTGCCGTGGCTGTCGGAAGGGCTTTTGCCGCAGCGCGACATTTTCGGCGCGCCGATGGACAGACACACGATGATGGGGCCAACGCAAGTGAACCCAGATCCTGTGGTGCAGCGCCTTGAATCCCTGCAAGAGTCTGGACACGCAGTGATGCCCGCGAAGCTGGAAAGCAAAATCACGGGCGTGAAGCTGACGCCTCAGCAGTATGACGACTTGGGCCGGACTGCGGGCATGATGGTGAAGATGCACCTGGATGCCATGATCAACACGCCCGGTTTTGCTTTGTTGCCGGAGCAGGTTCAGGCCGATCGGATCAAATCTGCAATCACAACTGGCCGCGAGAGCGCACGGACGCTGATTAAGCTTCAGAATCCGTCGATTATCCAGCAGGCAATGGAGAACAAGGAGGCGTTGCTCGACGTGAGGCGCTGAAAATGCCTGACGATTTGCAGAAGGTGCCTACCTTTCCTGCGCAAGCCTGACAGGCCAATCTGCCAGGCTTGCTGCCTGTGGAACCTGGGTGTTGCCTTCGATGATCGAGGCGGTTGACCCGCCGCAATTTGGGCAAATGGTGGCGTCCAGGCGTTAACCTCGCTTATGGGCCAGAGGAGCGGTGAGTGGCGGTCTAGCAGCAGGGGGTTGTGACAAAGCCAGCGCTATAGGCGGGTGAGGCACGTGTCACTTCACGGTGCGATGCGCTCTCAGTTCTTCTGCGAGAGCGCGGTCGCGAGTGCCAGTGATTTCTCGAATTCGCTCTCCGGCGATCCGACCTTCGATCCACCAGATCGACGTGCCTTTGCGCCGCGTGACGGATAGGGGCATCTCATAGCCTCGGTGAGATCATGGATCGCAGTGTCGTCGAACAGCACCTTGCCACTGGCGCCGTTTGACCGCAAGACGCGCGGGCGGTGGCCGTTGGATCAGCATTTGCAATTTGCGCACGCTGATCCGTAGCTCGGTGGCGGCCTCTGGCAGGGTGCGGATAAGGCCGACCACGTTACATCTTCTTTGGCGGGTGCGATCTGTATTGTGGTTAGCATTTGTCATTTTGCGGAGAGTAGAAGTAGCGCCGCAACCAGACAGGCACCCAATCATCCTTCATCGGGTTTTGTGCCGGCATGTAGCCCGGTCACAAGACGAAAAGTTGAACCGCCCGGGGTAGGGATTCCAGCAGCAACACGCCAAGCGTTCCCCAATGGACCGCTTTCGGCTTGTTGAATGATGTATGGCCAAAGGTAAAGCAGGCGCCTCGCCATTTCACCGAGCGGTAACCGTCCCCATTTCCCCTCAAGTAGAAACAGCGTCACGCGAGCCTCTTTCCAAGCGCCGCGCTGAACCAACGAATGCAGTATTCGGCTGTCCCTCGAAATCAGGACATGCGGACCGCGTTCACCCAATTGTCGCAGTAGCGCAGGATCGAGCGTGCCGGGATTAATGTCTAATTCTGGCAGAGTTCGGATACGGTCAACGGCTTCAGCGCGCGACAAGCGCAGAAGAGTAGCGACGCTGGCTGTGTTTTCGTCCAGGACGAATTTCAGGCTGCCTTCAGGTGCCATGCTCGCTCCGCTTCCACTGCGTCACGCACCTGCTGCTCTGTGATATTAAACCAAGCCGCCACAGCCTTCACTGCAGCATCGTCTGCGCCTTCCGCAATGACGGCATCCGCGACAACGTCGGTTCGAATGCCAGTTTCCTTCAAGTGAGGGCTACCAAAAGCCTGATCAGGACGGATCACAACCGAATGCTCGAGCCCTAAAGGGAACCATTGCCCCGGCGTATCACCAACAAAGACTAAGTCGCGGAACAGCGACGGCTCTACCACGTCGCGAAACTCTTGCTGCCCGGTCAACGCGTTGACCAAAAGCCGCTCATTGCCGACGGCGGCTTGCTTTCCCAACTCCAAAAACACGGAAACACCGTCCGACCGGAAGGCTTTCGTTACGAATGGATTGCTCTGTCCATACTTATCCGCAGCAATTTGTGCAGCCTTCTTGATTGTCGGGAGCCCAAGCCCCTTGTCACGAAATGCACGCACTAGCCGAAGCGTGAGGAGTTCTTCGAAGCTTAGGTCACCGTTGATCGGTGCGCCCGGGCGCACGATGTGGATAACCGGGGCCGCCTGGCGGCGTTCGCCTTTGTAATTGTAGGCATGCCCCTTGACCCAACGGCGTGCAGTCGCGCTATCCAGCCCGGCCAGCTGTGCAGCATATGCCAGGGGATAGATCGGCGTCAGTGCGGAGGCAAGGTGCGCGTTCATCTTGTGCGCAATCTAAGAAGTCGCATCGGGTTGCGACAAGCGCCAAGGTCGCGTGGCAGGCAGAGAATCACACGCTAATTTCCGCAACCTGACTTCAGCCGCTCCTCGTTCGCAGCGATTAAGGCCCCCTCTTCTAGCGCGCCCTCAACTCTTCCGCGAAGGCGCTCCCAGCAAAGCCCGTGCTTTCGCGTATGCGGCGTCCCCTGATCGTGCCGGTGATCCACCAGAACAGCGAGCCGGTGCGGCGGGTGAAGGGCATCGCATCGCCTCCAAGAGCGCGTGATAAGCTTTATCGTCAAACCGGACCCTTCCTTTGGTCCTGGCGGTTCGCAACACCGGGATGTGGTGTTCTGCAACCATTTCTCGCACGCGCCGGGCGCTGATCTGAAGCTCGTCCGCGACTTGTTGGTCAGTGCGGATCATGCTGCTGATACCTTCCGCAGCCGGACCCCGGGCCCCTCGCCGTTTTCCGCGATGAAAATCACGCCTGCGTCTTCAAGGGCGCGTCGCACCTTTTCGGCATTCCCCGCTTGGCTGCGCTCAACGCCGAGCTTCTCCATCCGCTGGATTGTCGGCAACGAAAGGCCTGACGCCGCAGCCAGGTCCTTCTGCTCCATATCCAGGAAAACCCGAGCCGCCTTGATCTGCTTTGCCGAAATCATGTTTGAGACATCTTTCGTGACGTTCCATATTTGACTCATGACGCGTCGCATATTATGTTTCAAACATAACGCAAGGCATCTGGAGCATCAAGACAATGTCCTACTCCTATCACAGCCGCAACCCCCTCGCCGCCGCGAACCCGCTGCGCTCGATGGTGTGGAACAAGCCAGCCGCGCAGGTGCTGGGGCCGTCGCCGCGCCAACTCGCCGAGTTCAACCTGGCGAAGTGCCGGTCTGCCGTGCAGCACCTCAGCGAATGCCTGGCCGAAGCGTATCGGAACCTGGGCGAGCAGAACCGGCGTAAGAACAAGATCCTGCGCAAGATCAGCGTCGCCGCCGCCTTCCGGACGATCAACCGTATCCGCACCCAGTTGCGCGCCGCGCATCGCGACTCCGCCTCTGCAGGGCTGGCGATGCTCCCGTTTGCCGCTGCTGCCTGATTTCACCCATACAAGAGAGGAACAGAACATGCCGTCAACAACATCACCGCTCACCGCGTCCCCGCTGCACGGGGGAGATACCACAAACCCAGACGCCGAACTGCTCAGGCTCGGCGAAGAGTTGGACGCCGATACCGCTTCTGGCGACCGGCACCCCACCATCGTGGCTGCGATCCTGCGCCACAAGGCCCACACCCTGGCGGGCGCGCAGGTGAAGGCCCGCGCTTCGGCCTGGTGCACGGCGGAAGGTGTAAGTGGCTCTGAATTGCCGGGCTGCACGGCTGACCAGCAGCTTGCCGGGTCCATCGCAGACGATCTGCTGGCGATGGAAGCAGGCGTGCCAGGGTGGGCGCTCGACGATACGCTTCTCCTTGGCACTCAGCGTCTGCCAAGCGGCAATAGCTTCCACCCGCTGCTCGGCCTCAAGATCCTGAACGCCCGGATCGCCTTGAGCCGGCGGGGGGAAGTGAAGCGCATTTCGCCGGAGTGCTGCATTCTCGATATCTGGCGCCCGGTCGTCGCCGATATGCGGTGCGAGCGTCACTGCGTTATCTACTTCGACGCGGCGTAGACCCAGGCGCGCGCATGCTGGGCGCTGCCTGGAGAACCTGCGCGTGGCCGTGGCGCGGACTTACTGCGCCACGGCCACGGCCTTTTGCACCATAGCATTCGATAACAGGCGGCTGGCCTGCTCTTGCGCAGTCCTGACACTATAGCCCCCCCCCCGCCGCCGGATGGCGGCTTATGCGGCGGACATGATCCAGCCATCGACGTAATCTGCCAGCGTGAACACCGCCACGGTGGGGCGGCGGATGGCGAAGCAGGGTGCCGCCACCACTGGCGGCACTAGCCCTCGAACCGCTCCCCGGTCTCGGGCAACTCGGCCGAGACGCGCGGTGCGCCAGCATGCACCTCGACGCCGACATGGTGCGCGACGAGGTGAACGATGCGCTCGGCGTCCATCGGCGCGATGCGAAACCCGGTGTCTTCCAGCCCGCCAGCCAGCCGATAAATCCGAAGCCGACCATCCGGGTTGAGCATCACCTCGACGACGCTGGGGTCTTCCAGCGCCGCCGCTTGGGCGGTATCCGGCAATGGCGGGGGGTTGGTCAGCCAGAAGCGCACGAACAGCGCCAAGGCCTAGTTTAAAATGGTGACGTGCCGTTCGAGGCGCTCGATCTGTCGCGTCATGCGATCGAGCCGTCACGCGAGCGCGGCCTCCAGCCGATCCGCGCCGCCGGGGGCGAAGGCGGCGGCAAGGCAGGGGTTGAGTCTGCCGGTGGTCAGCACGCGGTCGGCCAAGCTGTCGGAATTGTCGTAGACGGCGAGCAGGTTGTTGGTCGACACTACCTCGGCGCAGATCGTCCGATGCAGCGACATTGCATGAGGCCATTCGTCCGAATGCGTTCAACCGCCTTCGCCTGTTACCGCCGCCGGTAGTGGGTATTTTTGTGGGAACATCTGGAAATCAGCGGAAAAAACTCAATGATTTCAATATTCGGTGGCGGAGGGTGTGAGATTCGAACTCACGGTAGGCTCACACCTACGGCGGTTTTCAAGACCGCTGCCTTAAACCACTCGGCCAACCCTCCCGCGCGGGCAAGCTAGCCAAAGCTGTCGCGCGCTGCAATGTCGGATCGAACATCGCGTGCATGCTTGACGCGACGCCTTGTGGCGGCGCATCAAATTCTCATCTGTCCAGGAACACAGCTGAAAGTCCATGCATTTGCCAAATGCTCAGCGCTCATTGGTTGTCGCGGTCTACACCGGGCTTGCATTGCTGGTTGGCACCGGCGCTCAGGCGCAAGGCCGGGACAGCGCGGCGTCTTCCTTCTTCACGCTCCAGGAAGAAAACAGCACGATCTCGACCAGCGGTCTCAAAGACCGTTATTACACCAACGGTTTGCGCGCGGCCTATGTCTCGCCGGAGAGCGCGGATTCGATGCTCTCCAATATCGCCGACACGCTATGGGGCGATCGCAACGTGCGGGTGGCGTTTGATGTCACGCAGCAGATCTACACCCCCTATGCCACCCACTACCCCATCCCGCCGGCAGGCGACGAGCCTTATGCCGGTGTGCTGTTGGCAAATCTGGCCGCCGTGCAGGATGCGATGAACACGCGCAGTTCGGTTGGGCTTAATTTGGGCGTGGTTGGCCCATCGGCCTATGGTGAGCAGATACAGAACGGGTTTCACGACCTGATCGGGCAGGGCCATAATCAGGGTTGGGCCACGCAATTGCATGACGAGCCGGTGTTTGCCGTCAATGCGGCCCGCGTATGGCGCTATGGGTTGACCGATATGGGGGGGCTGGAGGCCGATATGCTGCCAGCCTTGGGCGTGACCGCAGGCACGCTGCGCAGCGCGGCCGAAGGTGGGGTGACGTTGCGGATCGGCCATGGCTTGCAGCGGGATTTTGGCCCGTCGCGGATTCGTGCGCTCTCGGGTGGCGATGTGTTCAGCGCCGGCGGAGAACTGGGCTGGTATGCCTTCGCCGGTGTGAAAGCCGGTGCGGTGCTGAACGACATCACGCTGAATGGCAATGATTTCCAGCGCAGTCCGGGCGTCAGCATCCAGCCGCTGGTGGGTGAGGTCAATTTCGGCGTTGTGGTGTTGGGGGACGGCTTTCGCGTGTCCTATATGCAGGTGGTGCAAAGCCAGACCTTCAAGACGCAGAAGGGCGGCGCGCATGAGGTGGGTTCGCTGGCGCTGACAGTGCTGTTCTAAACGTTCACGGCTTTGCGTGCGGGGGATTCGGTGGTGGCAAGGCGAATGCCGATGGCCACCGGAATGACGCCGAGCAGGTCAATCGGGTGCAAGGGCTCGCCCAACAATCCCCAGCTCATCAGCAGCCCGAGCGGCGGCATCAGGAAGTGCAGCGACGAGGCCGCTGCCGCCGTGCCGCGCCGGAGCAGGAAGAACCACAGCAGAAACGAGGCGATGGAGACGACGAAGACGAACCACAGCATCGTCTCCACCAGCAATGCGCCAGGGACGAACTGGGTGAAGCGCTCGCCCATCGCGAGGCCGAGCGCGAGCAAGGTGATGCCAGCCCCGCCCTGTTGCGCGCCGGTGAGGATGAACAGATCGATGCCGGGGGCGAGGCGCTTGATCAGCAAGGTGCCGATGGTGAGCGAGACCATGCCGATCAGCACCAAGCCGATGCCCGCCAGATCCTCGCCGATCGCCACCCGGTTGCGCACCACGAACACCGCCCCGGCAAAGCCGAGCACGAGGCCGGTGAATTTGCGCCATGTCAGCCGCTCCCCCAGCACCGGGGCTGCGAGGCAGGAGACCAGGACGGGGTTCAGCGAGGTGATGATGGTGGTCAACCCGCCCGAGACGGTGCGCATGCCCAGCCAGGCCATGCCCTGGTAGAAGGCGAAATTGATCACGCCCAGCCCCATCAAGCCCAGCCACGGCACCCGCGTTTTGCCGTCGGTGCGCGCCCGTCCGGTCGCCTTGGCGAAGCCGACGAGCAGGATGGCGGCAATCGAGAAGCGCACGCCGAGATAGAGCAAGGGTGGGCCGACCGAGATCGCCAATTTGGCGGTGGGGAAGGCGGAGCTCCAGGTGAGGCAGAAGACCAGAACGAGGAGGAGATAGGCGGGTCGGGACATCAGGGTTCCAACCCGCATGCAGTGCGAACGCGGCGTGACAACCCAATCAACCCGGCAACAGCAACGACACCGCGGCCTGGGCGGCGATGCCTTCCATGCGGCCGGTGAAGCCGAGGCGTTCGGTGGTGGTGGCTTTCACCGAGACGCGTGAGACGTCGATATCCATCAGATCGGCCAGACGCTGCATCATCGCCGCCGCGTGCGGGGCGATTTTCGGACGTTCGCAGATCAGCGTGACGTCCACATTGACGATCCGCCCGCCACGCTCGGTCACCCGGGCGGCGGCGTGGCGGAGGAAGCGGGCGGAATCGGCGTCTTTCCACTGGTTTTCGCTGGGTGGGAAGTGGCGGCCGATATCGCCATCGGCCATCGCGCCGTAAATGGCGTCACACAGGGCGTGAATGCCGACATCGGCATCGGAATGGCCGTCAAGGCCGAGATCATGCGGCACGTCGATGCCGCAGAGGATGAGCTTGCGGCCTTCAGCGAGCACATGCACGTCAAAGCCAGTGCCGACACGGGTTTCCATCATGGGGGCGAGAATCCTTTCGAGCCGCAGCCGGTCTTCCGGGTAGGTGAGTTTGATGTTGTCGTCATGCCCCGGCACCAGCGCCACTGTATGCCCGGCCGCCTCCAGGATCGAGGCATCATCGGTGGCGCCCGGTTCGGCGTCGCGATGCAAATCGCGCAGCAGGGCATAGCGGAAAGCTTGCGGCGTTTGCGCGCGATAGAGGCCATCACGCGAGACGGTGCCGACGATCAAGCCTTCCGCGCCGCGCTTGAGGGTGTCGGCAATCGGGGCGGCCGGGATGGCGCCGCCGTGCTTGTCCAAGGCGGCGACCAGATTTGTCAGCGTGCCTGCGGGGATCACCGGGCGGGCAGCGTCATGTACCAGCACGATGTCGGGTCCGAGATCGGCCAAAGCCTCCAAGCCGTTGCGAACCGAATCCTGCCGGGTTTGGCCCCCGGCGACGGGCGGACGATGGGGCAGACCGGCGAGGGCTTTGTCGATGGCGTCTGCATCGCCCACCGGCTGAATGATCACGCCATCGCGCAACAGGGCGCGGGCGGCGTGGCGGATGACCATCTCACCGGCGACGGTGGTGTATTGCTTCGGGATCGCCGCACCGAAACGACTGCCGGTGCCGGCGGCGACCAGCAGGGCGGCGATGACGGGCGGGCGGGGGGTGATGGACTGGCTCATGGCGCGCCAAACTGTCTGCACCGGGCTCTCGCGTCAATCGCGCCTGATTTTGCGGCAGCGGCGCGGTCTGCACACATTGCGTGCAATCGCATCACAGACTAGTTTGCCTAAATGATGGGCAATTCTTCGCACGCACAACCGGCACTCGCACCGATTCGCCTGGGATCGGTGACGATCGAAACACCGGTGATTCTGGCGCCGATGTCTGGCGTGACCGATCTGCCGTTCCGTCGTCTGGCGCGTGAACTCGGGGCTGGGCTGGTGGTGTCGGAGATGATCGCCTCCTGGGCGATTCTGCGCGAAAATCAGGCAACGTTGCGGATGGCGACCCTGGATGGCTCGCCGTCCTCGATCCAATTGGCCGGCTGCGACCCGGAGGCGATGGCGGAGGCGGCCAAGATGTCGGCCGCGCGCGGTGCCGATATGATCGACATCAATTTCGGCTGTCCGGTCAAAAAAGTGGCTGTGGGCCAAATGGCGGGTTCGGCGTTGATGAAGGATGAGATCACCGCCGCTCGCATTCTGGAAAAAGTTGCCCGTGCGGTGGATGTGCCGGTGACGATGAAGATGCGCATGGGCTGGGACCACAACAGCCTCAACGCGCCCCGTTTGGCCAAGATCGCCGAAGAGGCGGGGATTCGGATGCTGACGGTGCATGGCCGCACCCGGCAGATGTTCTATACCGGTATTGCCGATTGGGATTTCATCGCCGAGGTGAAAGCGGCCACCCGCCTGCCGATCATCGCCAATGGCGACATCACCGATGAGGATGATGCGGTGCAAGCCCTGCGTCGTTCGGGCGCGGATGGCGTGATGATCGGGCGTGGTGCCTATGGCAGGCCGTGGGCGCCGGCGCATGTCGGGCATTTCCTGACCACGGGCGAGCGTCTGCCGGAGCCCGATCTGGAGATGCAAAAGGCGATTGTGCTGCGGCATTATCACGCCATGCTGTCGCATTTCGGCGAGAATGCCGGCATGCGGTTGGCCCGTAAGCATCTGGCCTGGTATTCGCGCGGCCTGCGTGGGTCGGCGGAATTCCGCACCACGGCGATGAAGCTGGGCACGGTGCCCGAGGTTCTCGACCTGATAGACCGTTTCTATGACCCGCTGATCGCCGCCGGTGAGCGTCGCGGCAACACGCGCGCCTTGGCGCTGGCGGAGGCCGCATGAGCGGGACGATGCGTTCGATGTTCTCGGTGGTGACACGGCGCGAAGTGCCGCGTGCGCCGGATGCCGCGGGGTTGCTGTTGGCGTTGCCGGTGCCGGTGGTGGTGCTGGGGCCGGAGAATCGTTTCCGCTTCGCCAATCAGGCGGCCGAGCAGTTCTTTGGCCTCTCGGCGGCACAATTGACCGCCCATCGCCTGGGCGACCTGCTGCCGGAAGACAATCCAATCTTCGCCCTCGTCGCCCAGGTGCGCCGCGCGGATGTGACGATTTCCGAATATGGTCTGACGCTGGAAAGCCCGCGCCTGCGCAAGCCGGGGGTGACGGTGCAGTGCGCGCCATTGCCGGACGAGCAGGATTCCGTTCTGCTGACGCTGCAAGACCCCTCTGCCGCCCGCACGTTGGACCGGCAATTGACCTTCCGCTCCGCCGCGCGATCCGTCACCGGCATGGCGGCGATTTTGGCGCATGAGGTGAAAAACCCGCTTTCTGGCATTCGGGGGGCGGCGCAGCTGCTGGAAGCCAGCGTCAGCGAGCCGGATCGGGAATTGACCGTGTTGATCCGCGAAGAGGCCGACCGCATTCGCGATCTGGTGGACCGGATGGAAGTCTTCGGCGAAAAGCCGATCGAGCGCGGGGCGGTGAATATTCATCGCGTGCTGGAGCGTGTGCGTCGCCTTGCTGAATCGGGTTTCGCACCGCATATCGCTTTCCGCGAGATTTACGATCCGTCATTGCCCTCGGTGCTGGGCAATCGCGATCAGTTGGTGCAGGTGCTGCTCAATCTGGTCAAGAACGCCGCCGAATCGATCACCGGCAGCGATCAGGTCAGCCAAGGTGAGATCGTACTCACCACCGCCTATCGCCACGGCATGCGTCTGGCGGTGCCTGGCTCCGGCCAGCGCCTGCACTTGCCGCTTGTCGTCACCGTGCGCGACAATGGGCCGGGCATTCCGGATGACATCATGCCCAATCTGTTCGACCCGTTTGTGACCTCGAAATCGACAGGCTCTGGCCTTGGGTTGGCGCTGGTGGCGAAAATCGTTGCCGATCATGGCGGGTTGATCGAAGTGGATAGCAGGCCCGGCCGCACCGAGTTCAGCCTGCATCTGCCCATGATGTCCGATGACACCGGCGACGCCACTTAACCACTTTTCATCCAGAAACCTTCGCCCCGTTGCGGGGCTGCGTTCAGGGATACCATGACCCCGCCCACCATTCTCATCGCTGATGATGACCGCTCGATCCGCACAGTTTTGACCCAGGCTTTGGGGCGCAGCGGCTATCAGGTTCGCTCGACCTCCAACGCCTCCACCCTTTGGCGCTGGGTGGAAGATGGCGAAGGCGATCTGGTGATCACCGATGTGGTGATGCCGGACGAAAACGGCCTTGACCTGATCCCGCGCATCAAGCGCATCCGCCCGGAATTGCGCATCATCGTGATGTCGGCACAGTCCACGCTGATGACGGCGGTGAAGGCGACACAGCGCGGGGCGTTCGAGTATTTGCCCAAGCCGTTCGACCTGAAGGAATTGATCTCGGTTGTCGGTCGTGCGCTCGCCGCCCCCACGGCGGAATTGCCGGCTGGGCCTGCGCCCGATTCAGACGAGAAGTTGCCGCTGATCGGTGCCTCGCCCGCGATGCAGGAGATTTATCGCACCATCGCCCGTCTCACCACCGCGGATCTGACGGTGATGATCAATGGCGAGAGCGGCACCGGCAAGGAGTTGGTGGCGCGGGCGCTGCATGATTACGGCCGCCGTCGCAGCGGGCCGTTCGTGGCGATCAACATGGCCGCCATTCCGCGCGAGTTGATCGAAAGCGAACTGTTCGGTCATGAGCGCGGGGCGTTCACCGGGGCGACGAACCGCAATCAGGGCCGCTTCGAGCAGGCCAATGGCGGCACGCTGTTCCTGGACGAGATCGGCGACATGCCGCAGGAGGCGCAGACGCGGCTGTTGCGTGTGTTGCAGGAAGGCGAGTTCACCTCGGTTGGCGGACGCACGCCGATCAAGGCCAATGTGCGCATCATCGCCGCCACCCATCGCGATCTGCGCGCCGCCATCCGGCAGGGCTCGTTCCGCGAGGATTTGTTCTATCGCCTGGCGGTGGTGCCGATCCGTCTGCCGCCGCTGCGCGAGCGCACGGAAGACATCGCCGATCTGGCGCGCCACTTCCTCGACCGTGCCCGTGCGGATGGTCTGCCGGCGAAATCGCTCGATCAGGGGGCTGTGGACGCGCTGCGGGCGCATCGCTGGCCGGGCAATGTGCGCGAGTTGGAAAATCTGATGCGCCGTCTGGCTGCTCTCTGGCCGGATGAGGTGATCACCGAGGACGCGGTGCGGCCGGAATTGGTGGAGCATCATGGCAGCGATGCCTATGCCGCCGAGCCTGGGCAGAGCGGCGGCGAGATTTCGGGGCCGGAGCCGCTGTCGCGCGCGGTGGAGCGGCATATCCGCACTTTCCTGGCCGCCTATCGCGATGCCGATGGCGAGGCGAATATCTATGAGCAGGTGTTGGCCGAGGTGGAGCGTCCGTTGATTCAGATGACGCTTGCCGCCACGCGGGGCAATCAGATCAAGGCGGCGATGATGCTGGGGCTGAACCGCAACACGCTGCGCAAGAAAATCCGCGACCTGGATATTCCAGTGGTCCGGGGGATCGCCTGACCTTGCCGGACATCCAGCCGAAGCGCCGGTTTGCCGATATCATGCTCGGGCGGGTGGCAACGCTGGTGTTGGCGCTGGTGGCGCTGGCGCTGGGTGTGGCCACGTTCGTGGTGTTGGCCCAGGGGCTGAAGCTGCGTCTGCAGGCGACGAATCTGGTGGTTGGCTTGATTGTCGCCAATCTGGTGGTGTTGCTGCCGCTGGGCTTGACGCTGATTTTGCGGCTGGTGCGGGTGTATCTGGAACGCAAGCGCGGCTCGGCCGGGGCGCGGCTGCATGTTCGTCTCGTGCTGATGCTCGGCGTGGTGGCGATCACGCCGGCCATTCTGGTGGCGGTGTTTGCCACGGTGTTTTTCAATCTCGGCATTCAGGCCTGGTTCAACGACCGCGTGCGCACCGCGCTGCATGAAGGGTTGGAGGCAAGCCAGGGCTATCTGGAAGAGCATCGCAACCATATCCGTTCGGATGCGGTGGGCATGGCCAACGATCTTGCCCGCGTGATGCAGGAAGTGCCGGGCCAGCCGAATGCCTTCGCGCAAGTGCTCTACAGCCAGACCGTGCTGCGCGGGTTGGCCGAGGCGGTGATCTATGAGCCGGTGTCCGGCCAGATCATGGCCTCCACCGGCGCGATGGGCGGCTTTGGCGCCGACCCGCCGCCCCCCTGGGCTGCCTCGATTGCGCGCGGTGGCGATGTGGCGGTGTTCGGAGAGGAAACCGATCGCGTGCGCGCTCTGGTGCAGATGGATGTGCAGCCGCCGTTGATGTTGCTGATCTCGCGCCCCGTCGATGCGGCGATTTTGGAGCATATGCAGCGCACCAAGGATTCCGTGCAGGAATATGACCGGCTGGATGAGAGCCGCGCCGAATTGCAGGTGACGTTCCTGTTGATTTTCGCCGTGGTGGCGCTGCTGGTGCTGTCGGCGGCGGTGCTGATCGGCCTGTTGATCGCCAACCAGATCGCGCGCCCGATTGGGCGGCTGATCGAGGCGGCGGAGCAGGTGCGTTCGGGCGATCTGACCGCGCGCGTGCCGGAGGCGGCGGTGGATGACGAAGTGGCCGATCTGTCGCGCGCCTTCAACCGCATGACCGGCCAGCTTGCAGCCCAGCATGGCGAGTTGATGGACGCCTATGGCCAGATCGACCAGCGCCGCCGCTTCACAGAGGCGGTGCTGTCAGGCGTGTCGGCGGGGGTGATCGGGTTGGATCGGCAGGGCGGCATCGAATTGTCCAACCGGGCGGCGAGCCAGTTGCTGGGCGCGGATCTGCGTCAGGTCTCGGGACAAAAACTTGCCGAAATTGTGCCTGAATTCGCGCCTCTCATGGCTGCCTCACAGGAACACCCGGAAGTGGCACACACCGCCGAATTGCAGATCGGCCCGCGCAGCAATCGCCGCACCTTGCTGGTGCGCATCGATGCCGACCGACTGAGTTGGGATCGCGACGCGCAGGAGGCCACGCCCGAGGCGTTGAGTTTCGTGGCGACGTTTGACGACATCACGCAATTGCAATCCGCCCAACGCAAGGCCGCCTGGGCCGATGTGGCGCGACGGATTGCGCATGAGATCAAGAACCCGTTGACACCGATCCAACTCTCGGCCGAACGCCTCAAGCGGCGCTTCTCGAAGGAAATCACCTCCGATCCCGATAGCTTCGTGCAATGTGCCGACACCATTGTGCGTGCGGTGGGCGATATTGGCCGGATGGTGGATGAATTCTCGGCGTTTGCGCGGATGCCGCAACCGCAGATCAAGCCCGCTGATGTGGGCCGAGTGGTGCGCGAGACGCTGGTGCTGCCCCGGCAATCGCGTGCCGACATCACCTATGCGCTCGATCTGCCGGACCCGGCACCGGTGGTGGCATGCGATGCCCGGATGATCGGGCAGGCGCTGAGCAACATCCTGCTCAATGCCGCCGATGCGGTCACGATGCGTGCCGACGCGCAGACGGCCGCAGGGGAGGCGGTGACGCCGAAGCTGGTGCATATCAAATTGTCGCGGGTTGGAGGAGAGTGGCAGATCGCTGTCACCGATAACGGCATCGGCCTGCCGCAGGATGATCGGTCGCGTTTGTTTGAACCTTATGTGACGCACAAACCCAAAGGCACGGGTTTGGGATTGGCCATCGTCAAGAAGATCCTGGAAGATCACGGCGGGCGGTTGTTGCTGGAAGACAATCCAGATGGCGAAGGGGCGATGGTCATTGTCTGTCTGCCCGCGCTAGAAAAGACAGCAGCCCCGGCGAACCAGCAGCGGGAAACACTCGATGGCGTTTGAGATCCTCATCGTCGATGACGAACCCGACATCCGCATGTTGGTGGAGGCGGTGCTGCGCGACGAGGGGTATGAAACCCGTCTGGCCGCCAGCTCCGACGCCGCCATCGCCGCCTTCCGCGAGCGCCTGCCATCGATGGTCATCCTCGATGTCTGGCTGCAAGGCTCCAAGCTGGATGGCTTGGGCATTCTGAAAGTGTTGCAGACCGAGGATGCGACCGTGCCGGTGGTGATGATGTCCGGCCACGGCAACATCGAAACCGCCGTGTCGGCCATTCAATACGGCGCCTATGATTTTATTGAAAAACCCTTCCAGTCCGACCGCTTGCTGCTGATCGTCAAGCGCGCATTGGAAGCGGCGCGACTGGCGCGGGAGAATGCCGAGTTGCGGTTGCGTGCCGGGCCGGAGACGCTGTTGATCGGTGAAAGCTCCACCGTGGTGGCGTTGCGGCAGGCGATTGACAAGGTGGCGCCCACCGGCTCGCGCGTGCTGATCGCCGGGCCTGCCGGGGCGGGCAAGGAGGTGGTGGCGCGGATGATCCATGCCCGCTCCCGCCGCGCCAATGGGCCGTTCGTCTCACTCAATTGCGCCATTCTCAACCCGGCACGCTTCGAGGAGGAGTTGTTCGGCATCGAGACGCCCAACGACACCCACGGACAAACCCGTCGCGCCGGCGTGCTGGAACGGGCGCATGGCGGCACGCTGTTCCTGGATGAGGTCAGCGATATGCCGCTGGAAACCCAGGGCAAGATTGTGCGCGCCTTGCAGGATCAGACCTTCGAGCGGCTGGGCAGTTCGGCGCGGGTGAAGGTGGATGTGCGGGTGATCACCACGTCCAACCGGGATTTGCAGGCCGAGATCGCCGCTGGTCGGTTCCGCGAGGATTTGTATTACCGCTTGGCCGTGGTGCCGCTGCGCGTGCCCGCCTTGCGCGAACGGCGCGAGGATGTGCCAACCTTGGCGCGGCATTTTCTGCAACGCTCGGCGGAATCGTCGGGGCAGGCGATGCGCGAATTGTCCGCCGATGCGGTGGCGGCGCTGCAGGCCTATGATTGGCCGGGCAATGTGCGGCAATTGCGCAATCTGGTCGATTGGCTGCTGATCATGGCACCGGGCGGCCCATCCGATCCGATTCGGGCCGAGATGTTGCCGCCCGATATCGGCGCGGCGGCACCGGCTTTGTTCAGTGGCGATCCATCGGCGGACATCATGGCGCTGCCTTTGCGCGAGGCGCGCGATTTGTTCGAGACGCAGTATCTGCAGGCGCAATTGCTGCGCTTCGGCGGCAATATCAGCCGCACGGCGGGTTTTGTGGGCATGGAACGCAGCGCGCTGCATCGCAAGCTGAAGCAACTCGGCATCAATTCCGACGACCGCGCCAGTGTCTGATCGAGCGGGCGCGTGAAGCAGTCAGCGCTCGATCCGGTGCTGGCGGCGCTGCGCGGGGCGCCGTCGCGCACCTGGTCGTTGATCATCACGCTGTATGGCGACGCCATCGTGCCGCGGGGCGGTTCGGTGTGGCTGGGCACGTTGCTGGAATTCTTCCGCGCGTTGGAGATCGGCGACGGCGTGGTGCGCACGGCGATGTCGCGCCTGGCTGCCGATGGCTGGCTGGTGCGGCAGAAGGTGGGGCGCAACAGCTTCTATCGGCTGGATGCCAAGGGCGAGGCCGCCTTTGCCGAGGCGACGCGGCGGATTTACAGCGCCATCCCTGCCGATTGGCCGGGCCATTTCGCGCTGCTGCTGCCGGACGGCGCGGAGCGTGAGACGCTGGTGCGGGCGGGCTGCGGTGTGATCGCGCCGGGTGTTTTCGTGGCGGTGCGACCGACACAGGCGGATGGGTTGATGCTGGATGTGCAGGGCGATGCCGTCACCTTGCGCGCCCTGGCGGCCCGCGCATGGCCGCTGGAGGGGATGGCTGCGAGCTATGCCGATTTCGTGCAAAGCTTCACACCATTGCGGGATTTTCTGGCCGGGGGCGGTGTGTGCACGCCGATGGAGGCGATGGCGGCGCGGGTGTTGCTGATCCATCAATATCGCCGAATCGTGCTGCGCGATCCGCGTCTGCCGGACGCGGTGTTGCCCGAGCACTGGCCCGGCACGGCGGCGCGCTGCCTGTGCGCAGAGGTGTATCGCGCGTTGCTGCCGGCCTCGGAGGCGTGGCTGGATGCGCATGCCATCGATGAGACCGGGGCGGCGTTGGTGCGGAATTCTGAGGTTTTTCAGCGGTTTTCATAATGCCGACCCGTGTGGTGTCTGCTGTGGAAATACCGCACTGCAACATGTTACAGAATTTCTTGCACCCATAAATTTTTGTGATATATGCCATCACACACGAACGAGGCGTGGGAGGCTCGGCGATGTATACGCAGGCACTGAATCAGCGCGGCGAGGGTGACGAACGGCTGCTTGAAGACGCCGCCGCCCTTGAACGCTTCCAGGCGCGCATCGATGCCGAGGAGCGCATCGAACCCAATGATTGGATGCCCGCGCAATATCGTCGCACGCTGACGCGGCAGATTTCGCAGCATGCGCATTCCGAAATCATCGGCATGCAGCCGGAAGGCAATTGGATCACCCGTGCGCCGTCATTGCGCCGCAAGGCCGCGCTGCTGGCCAAGATTCAAGATGAATGCGGCCACGGCCTGTATCTGTATGCGGCCGCCGAGACGCTGGGCACGTCGCGCGAGGAATTGCTCGACCAGCTGCATTCCGGTCGCGCCAAATATTCCTCGATTTTCAATTACCCAACGCTGACCTGGGCGGATATGGGCACGATCGGCTGGCTGGTGGATGGGGCAGCCATCATGAACCAGATTCCGCTGTGTCGCTGCTCCTATGGCCCCTATGCGCGCGCGATGATCCGCGTCTGCAAGGAGGAGAGCTTCCATCAGCGCCAGGGCTACGAGATCATGCTGGCGCTGAGCCGGGGCAATGACGAACAGAAGGCGATGGCGCAGGACGCGCTGAACCGGTGGTGGTGGCCCTGTCTGATGATGTTCGGCCCACCGGACACCGCCTCGCAGCATTCCGACGCCTCGATGCGCTGGAAGATCAAGCGGTTCTCCAATGACGAGCTGCGGCAGAAATTCATCGACGCCACCGTGCCGCAGGCGCATTTTCTGGGACTGACCATCCCTGACCCGGAATTGCGCTGCGTGGACGGGCATTGGCAGCACGGCCCGCTCGATTGGGACGAATTCGCCCGCGTGATCGCTGGCCATGGCCAATGCAACCGCGACCGCATGGCGGTGCGGCGTCGTGCCCATGCCGAGGGCGAATGGGTGCGCGAAGCCGCCGCCGCCTTCGCCGCCAAGCATTCCGCGCAACTGGCCGCCGAATAAGGGAGCCCTGTGATGCCGACACCGAACACGCCGCTTTGGGAAGTGTTTATCCGCTCCCGCAACGGCCTCTCGCACCGCCATGCCGGATCGCTGCACGCCGCCGACGCCACGCTGGCCTTGCAGGCCGCGCGCGATCTCTACACCCGCCGGGGGGAGG
Organism: Acetobacteraceae bacterium; assembly: GCA_031291725.1. Lineage (GTDB taxonomy): Bacteria > Pseudomonadota > Alphaproteobacteria > Acetobacterales > Acetobacteraceae > CAIQQQ01. The sequence goes on along the minus strand of JARLIM010000021.1, from coordinate 265,830 downwards.
GGCTGTCGCTGTGGGTGGTGCCGTCTTCGGCCATCGTGGCATCCGATCCGCAGGACAAGGGGATGATGTTCGAGCCGACGGCATCGAAGATCTATCGTCATCCGACCTTCTACGACATCCCGGACGAAGTGGGGCATATGTGAGCGCGGCATTGATCGTCGAGGCTCCGGCCTCGCCCCTCGCCCGTTACGCGCTGCGCCGGGCGGACGATGCGCTGATCCTGGGCCATCGCCTGTCGGAATGGAGTGCGATGGCACCCACGCTGGAGGAGGAGATGGCGCTGTCGAACATGGCGCTGGATCTGATCGGCCAGTCGCGCGCGCTCTACACCTATGCCGGTGAGGTGGAGGGCAAGGGGCAGAGCGAGGACGATTTCGCCTATATGCGGCGCGAGCGGGAGTATCAGAACATCCTGCTGGTGGAGCGCCCGAACGGCGATTTCGCACAGACGATGCTGCGGCAATTCTTCTTCGCCGCCTTCGCCTATCCGTATTGGCTGGCGATGATGCGCTCGACCGATGCCACCCTGGCCGCCATCGCCGCGAAATCGGAAAAGGAGATCGCCTATCATCTGCGGCATTCCAGCGAGTGGGTGCTGCGATTGGGCGATGGCACCGCGGAAAGCCATCGCCGTCTGGCGGAGGCGCTGGAGGAACTTTGGCCCTATACGGGCGAATTGTTCGCCGTGCTGCCGGATGAGACGGCGTTGATTGCCGCCGGTGTTGCCGTCGATCCCGACACATTGCGCGGCGAATGGGAAGCCACTGTGCGCGCGGTGTTGGAACGCGCGACGCTTGCGATGCCGTCAGGCGGATGGATGCAGCAGGGCGGCCGCGAAGGGCGGCATTCCGAGCATCTGGGCCATCTGTTGGCCGAGCTGCAATATGTGCCCCGCATGATCCCCGGCGCCACTTGGTGAGCGCCGATCTGCGCGAACGCGCCTGGGCGGCGGCGGCCTCGGTGAGCGATCCGGAAATTCCGGTGCTCTCGATTGCCGATCTCGGCGTGCTGCGCGACGTGCGGATGGATGGCGATGCGGTGGAGGTGACGATCACCCCCACCTATTCCGGCTGTCCGGCGATGAACATGATCCAGCTGGACATCGAGACGGCGTTGGCGGTGGCCGGGTTTGCGAAGGTGCATGTGACATCTGTGCTGTCCCCCGCCTGGACGACCGATTGGATGACGCAGGAAGGCCGCGACAAGCTGCGCGCTTACGGCATCGCCCCGCCCGTCGGCCCCGCCGGACGCCGTGCCTTGTTCGGACAGGATGTGGTGGCGTGCCCGCGTTGCGGTTCGACCCACACCAGCCGCATCGCCGAATTCGGTTCGACGAGTTGCAAGGCCCTGTGGCGCTGCGAGGCGTGCCGGGAGCCGTTTGATTATTTCAAGTGTCACTAGAGGATTCCATGTCCGAAACCCTCGCCCGCATGGCCACCCCGCGCTTTCACACGCTAACCATCGCCGAGCGACGGCAGGAGACGGCGGATGCGATCTCGCTGCGTTTCGCCGTGCCGCCCGCTTTGGCCGAGGAGTTCCGCTTCGAGCCCGGCCAATATCTCACCTTGCGGGCGATGGTGGAGGGCGAGGATGTGCGCCGGTCCTATTCCATCTGCTCGGCACCGGATCAGGACGAACTGACGGTGGCGATCAAGCGGGTGGAGGGCGGCGTGTTCTCCAACTGGGCCAATGACACGTTGCATGCGGGTGACACGCTGGAGGTGATGACGCCCACTGGCCGCTTCGGGCTGCTGGGCCGGGCGGGCAATGGCCGGCTGCATGTGGGCTTTGCGGCGGGATCGGGCATCACGCCGATCATGTCGATCGTCCAGGGCGTGTTGGCGCGCGAGCCGGACAGCCGCTTCGTGCTGTTCTATGGCAGCCGCAGCGTGGACGGCATCCTGTTCCGCGAGACGCTGGAGGATTTGAAGGATCGGCATCTGGGGCGGCTGACGGTGTTTCATGTGCTCTCCCGCGAGGAGCAGGATATTGCCGTGCTGAACGGCCATCTGGATGACGCGAAAATCCGTCGTACTTTGGGGGCGATGGTGCCGGTGGCCGCTATCGATCACGCCTTCATCTGCGGCCCGGAGGGGATGATCGAGGCGCTGTCGGCGACGCTGGCCGATCTTGGGCTGGACGCGGCGAAGATTCACACGGAGCGTTTTGTCTCCGCCCTGGGCGGCAAGCCGCGTGCGGCGAAGGCGGTGGATGCGGAGGCCGCCCCTGCGGCGATGGCCACGGTGATTGTCGATGGCAATCGCCGCGATGTGCCGGTGGCGGCGGGCGAGGCGATTCTGGACGCCGCCTTGCGCGCCGGTCTCGATCTGCCCTTCGCCTGCAAGGGCGGCATGTGCTGTTCCTGCCGCGCGAAGCTGACCGAGGGCTCGGCGCAGATGGAGCTGAATTACTCGCTGGAGCCATGGGAGGTGGCGCAGGGCTTCATTCTCACCTGTCAGGCCAAGCCGACGACGGCCAAGGTTGAGGTGGATTTCGATGCGGTGTGAGGCGATTTGACAAAGTGAACGAGACCGCGGGGAAATCGGTCTTGCATCATCGTGGGGAGGATAACGTGGAAGATTCAGTGCTGTTGGCGCGCCATGACGGCTGGGCCAAGGTGACGCTCAATCGGCCGGATCGGCTGAATGCCTTCAACGAAGACATGCATGCCCATCTGGCGCGCATCTTCCGTGAATTGGCCAATGACGAATCCTGCCGCGCCATTGTGCTCACCGGCACCGGACGCGGCTTCTGCTCCGGCCAGGATCTGACCGACCGCCGCGACATTGGCGGCGGCAGCAAGCGCGATCTCGGCAGCACCATCGAGCGTCTTTACAACCCGCTGATCCGCCGCCTGCGCGCCATGCCCAAGCCGTTGGTGGTGGCGGTGAATGGCCCGGCGGTGGGCGCTGGGGCGTCGCTGGCGCTGGCGGGGGATATCGTGCTGGCGGCGAAATCGGCGATGTTCATGCAGGCATTCTCGAAGATCGGCCTGATCCCCGATGCCGGCTCCACCTGGGCGCTGCCGCGTTTGATCGGCGATGCGCGGGCGCGGGCGGCGATGATGCTGGCCGAGGCGGTGTCGGCGGAGAAGGCCGAGGCGTGGGGGATGATCTGGCGCTGCGTGGAGGATGAGGCGCTGCAGGCCGAGGCCGATGCGCTGGCGGCCAAGCTTGCCAAGATGCCGACGCAATCGCTGGCGCTGACCAAGCAGGCGCTGAATGCCAGCCTGTCGCACAATCTCGATCAGCAGCTGGACATGGAGCGCGATTTGCAGCGCATGGCGGGCTACACGCCGGATTTCGCCGAGGGCGTGACGGCGTTCCTGGAAAAGCGCGCGCCGAACTTCACCGGGCGCAAGGCATGACAGCCGAAGCGACGGCACGCCGCGCCGCTGCTGCGATGTGGGAGGGCGATGCGGCCAGCCAGGGCTTGGGGATGGAGGTGCTGCAAGCCCATCCCGGCCGTGCTGTGTTGGCGATGACCATTCGCGCCGACATGCTCAACGGCCATCAGATCGCCCATGGCGGCTTCATCTTCACGCTGGCCGACAGCGCCTTCGCCTATGCCTGCAACTCGCACGGCATCACCACGGTTGCCGCCCAATGTCAGGTGACGTTCCTGCGCCCGGCCCGCCTGGGCGACCGGCTGGTGGCGTAGGCGCGGGTGATCACCGAGGGCGGACGCTCGGGGCTGACCGATGTGACGGTGCGTGTGGGCGACAGGGCGATTGCCGAATTCCGGGGCTATTCGCGCAGCCTGGGCACCTCGTTTCTGCCGGAAGATTCATCACCTGGGGAGGGATGAGATGGCCAATCTGAACACCAGCGGCATCGAATTATACGACGCCGCCGAACGTGCATCGCGCGATGAGATCGTGGCGTTGCAGACCAGCCGGATGGCGTGGTCGCTGCGGCATTCCTATGACAACGTGCCGCATTACCGCGCGAAATGCGTGGCAAAGGGCGTGCATCCGGATGATTTCCGGCAATTGTCGGACATGTCGAAATTCCCGTTCACGGTGAAGACCGACCTGCGCGACACCTATCCGTTCGGCATGTTCGCGGTGCCGCGTGAGCAGATTTCGCGCATCCACGCCTCCTCCGGCACCACGGGCAAGCCGGTGGTGGTGGGCTACACCAAGCCGGATCTGGAGATGTGGGCCGATCTGATGGCGCGCTCGATCCGGGCGGCGGGTGGGCGTCCGGGGATGATGGTGCATGTGGCCTATGGCTACGGCCTGTTCACCGGCGGCCTGGGCGCGCATGGCGGGGCGGAGAGGCTTGGTTGCGCGGTGGTGCCGGTCTCGGGCGGAATGACCGAGCGGCAGGTGCAGCTGATCACCGATTTCAAGCCGGAGATCATCATGGTCACGCCCAGCTATATGCTGGCGTTGCTCGATGGCTTCCAGGCGGCGGGGATCGATGCGCGGCGTTGCAGCCTGCGCTATGGCATTTTCGGCGCAGAGCCGTGGACGAACGCGCTGCGCGGCGAGATCGAAGGCGCGTTCGGGCTGGATGCGACCGATATTTACGGCTTGTCGGAAGTGCTGGGGCCGGGTGTGGCGCAGGAATGCGTGGAGACCAAGGACGGGCTGCATATCTGGGAGGATCATTTCTACCCGGAGATCATCGACCCCGAGACCGGCGAGGTGCTGCCCGAGGGCGAGAAGGGCGAGTTGGTGTTCACCTCGCTGAGCAAGCAAGCCTTCCCGATCATCCGCTACCGCACCCGCGACCTCACCCGCCTGCTGCCGGGCACGGCGCGGCCGGGGATGCGGCGGATGGAGAAGATCACCGGGCGGTCGGATGACATGATCATCCTGCGCGGGGTGAATCTGTTCCCAACCCAGGTGGAGGAATTGCTGCTGGCCACGGAATGGAGTGCCGGGCATTTCCAGCTGGAACTGACCCGTCCGGGCCGGATGGACGAGCTGACGGTGCATGCCGAGGCGCGCCCGTGGGAATTCTCCAGCCTGAATTTGGACGACACCGCCAAGCATCTGGCGCACCGGATCAAGGCCACGATTGGGGTGACGGCGCGGGTGGTGATCCATCCGCCGGGCGGGATCGAGCGCTCGCTGGGCAAGGCAAGGCGGGTGGTGGATCGGCGGCCGAAGGAGGGGTGAGGCATCAAAACCGATGCTCAATCCCGGCCTGTTTCATGATGCCGTTGGCGGTATGGCGTGAGAGGATCTTCTGATCGACAGGGAAGCGCTTATTGGTGATAGGGCTATACCAAATCTCATGGTCGCCCTTGCCCTGTCGAAAGAAACTACAGCCAAATTGTCGCAAAAAATCCTTCACCTCGGCGGTGTAGCTGCCCATTAAGCGGGCACCCGCACCGTGGAGGTTTGTTCAGAGCGAATGACCAGCGGCACATCGTGGAACTGGTCCACATGCTCGCTGTTGAGTTCAAGCAATTCCGGGATCAGCACTTCCAGTTTGGCTTGAAGTTCAGCGGTGGTGGTGGCCTCGGTGATAAGACCGGGCACATCATTGCTGGTGGCAACGAAGACACCCGCTTCGGCATCCCAGAAGGCATCAACGATGATCGGAGATACGTGCATGTTCATCCTCAGGCGGTCAATGAGCCGACCACTTGAGGGAATATGGACATGCTGGTCTGGCTATTCAAATAGATAAACTACTTAGTTGTTTCGTCCGCTGAGTTCTCAAATCGGCAGCACCGAGGTTGCCTTGATCTCGCGCAGGATCAGATTGGTTCGCACCTGGGCGATGCCGGGCAGGCGGAAGAGGAAGGTTTCGAGGAAGTTGTTGTAGGCATTCTTGTCCTCGCACACCACGCGCAGATGATAATCCGCCTCGCCCGTGGTGCAGAACAATTCCAGCACCTCGGCGCGGCGTGACACGGCTTCGATGAACTGATCCAGATGCGCGGTGTCGTGCCGCGAGAGCCGCACCTGGACGATGGCGCCAAAGCCCAATCCGGCGCGTTCGGCATTCACCTCGGCGACGTAGCCGGAAATGATCCCCGCCTCCTCCAACGCCTTCACCCGCCGCCAACAGGCCGAGGCGGAGAGGCCGGCGCGGTCGGCCAGATCCTGGTTGGACATGCGACCGTCACGCTGCAACAGGCGAAGCAAACGCCGGTCTTGCTCGTTGATTTCCATGCAGGGCTCCGGAGGAAGTTGTCATTTTTCTAGCATGTTCCGGCAGATTTTTCCAAAATTCAGCCAAAATCACTCAAATGCGAAAAATTATTGCGTGGGGTGGGCATAGACTTCCTCCATCGGGAAGGGGAAACGGCGATGGATATCGCGCTCAATCATGGCTTGGTCGAGGAGTCCTATCGGCTGGAGGATCGCTATACGCGTGAGCGTGGGCGGGTGTTTCTGACCGGAACGCAGGCGCTGGTGCGCATCGTGCTGGATCAGGCACGGCGGGATAAGGCGGCGGGGTTGAATACGGCGGGGATGATCGCGGGATATCGCGGATCACCGGTGGCAGCCGTCGACAGCGAGGCATGGCGGGCGGGCGCATTGCTGGCCGAGAACAATGTGGAATTCTTCCCCGCCATCAATGAAGACCTCGCTGCGACCGCCCTGTTCGGCACCCAGCAGGTGGAGGGCAACCCCAAGCGCACCGTCGATGGCGTGTTCGGCCTGTGGTATGGCAAGGGGATGGGCGTGGATCGCTCGGGCGATGCGCTCAAGCACGGCAATGCCTATGGAACGTCTCCGCATGGCGGCGTGTTGGTGGTGGCGGGGGACGATCACGGCTCGGTGTCGTCGTCGATGTCGCATCAATCGGATGTGGCGTTCATGGCGTTTTTCATCCCGATCCTGCACCCGGCCTCGGTTGCCGAGTATTTGGAATATGGCGAATACGGCTATGCGCTGTCGCGGTTTTCCGGGATGTGGGTGGGGTTCAAGGCGATTTCGGAGACGGTGGAATCCGGCGCATCCTTCGATCTGCCGCAGCCACGCACCTTCGCCGCCCCCGATTTCACCCCACCGCCCACCGGCCTGCATATTCGTTGGCCCGATCTGCCCGGCCAGCAGATCGAGGCGCGGTTGATTGCCAAGAAGAAGGCGGTGCTGGCCTTTGCCGATGCGAACCCGATCGATCGGCGCATCTATGACGTGCCGGATGCGGCTTTCGGCTTCGTGACCACCGGCAAGGCGCATCTGGACACGATGGAGGCGCTGCGGCTGTTGGGCCTGGATGCGGCGGAATGTCGCAGATTGGGGATCGATGTCTACAAGGTGGGCCTGGTTTGGCCGTTGGCGCAGCGCGATGCGCTGGGTTTCATTCGCGGCAAGCAGGAAATCCTCGTCATCGAGGAAAAGCGCGCGCTGATCGAAAGCCAGCTGAAGGAATATTTCTACGACGTTCCGGGCACCAAGCCGCGCCATATGGCGGGCAAGACGGATGAGACCGGGGCGGATCTGGTGCCGTGGACGGGCGAACTCTCGCCGCGCCTGCTGCTGCCGATCATCGCCGCCCGGCTGGCGCGGGTGTTCCCGGAGCTCGATTTCGAAGCCCGCGCGGCGGCGGTGCTGCGCGCGCCGGTGCAGTTGGCCGCCGTGCCTGCGGGCAATCGCACGCCGTATTTCTGCTCCGGCTGCCCGCATAACAGCTCCACCCGCGTGCCGGAGGGCTCGGAGGCGCTGGCGGGGATTGGCTGTCATTTCATGGTCGATTGGATGGATCGCTCCACCTCGGGGATGATCCAGATGGGCGGCGAGGGGGTGAACTGGGCGGCATCGTCGCGCTACACCGGGGGCGGCCATGTGTTCCAGAATCTGGGCGACGGCACGTATTACCATTCCGGCTCGCTCGCCATCCGGCAATCCATCGCCGCCAAATCCAACATCACCTATAAAATCCTGTTCAACGATGCGGTGGCGATGACCGGTGGGCAGCCGGTGGATGGGCCGGTATCGGTGCAGGGCATCGCGCAGACGATGCGGGCCGAGGGGGTGGAGCGCATCGCGCTGGTCTCCGACATGCCGCAGAAATTCGACATGCGGGGCTTCCCCATCGGCACCACGCTGCATCCGCGTGGCGAGTTGGACGCGGTGCAGCGGGCGTTGCGTGAGGTGAAGGGCGTGTCGGTACTGATCTATGAGCAGACCTGCGCCACCGAAAAGCGCCGCCGCCGCAAGCGCGGCAAACTGCCCGATCCGGCGAAATTCGCGGTGATCAACGATCTGGTGTGTGAGGGCTGCGGCGATTGCTCGGTGGCGTCGAATTGCCTGAGCGTGGTGCCGAAGGAGACGGTTTTCGGTCGCAAGCGGCAGATCGATCAATCCAATTGCAACAAGGATTTCTCCTGTCTGGATGGCTTCTGCCCGAGCTTTGTGACGGTGGAGGGGGCCAAGCGGCGGGCGAAGATCAGCGACCCGGCGGCGATCATCGCGCGCAAGGCGGGGCTGCCGGAGCCGGTGCTGCCGTCTTTGGCCACGCCTTATGATCTGGTGATCACCGGGGTGGGCGGCACCGGCGTTGTGACCACGGCCTCGATGGTGGCGATGGCGGCGCATTTGGAGGGCAAGGGGGCCTCGGTGCTGGATTACATGGGCTTGGCGCAGAAATTCGGCCCGGTGATGAGCTATCTGCGCTTTGCCGACGATCCCAGCCAGCTCAACCAGATGCGCACCGACACAGGGGCGGCCGATGCGTTGATCGGCTGCGATGCGGTGGTCTCCACCCGCCCGGAGGCGACGCGCACCTATCGCCCCGGCATGCGGGCGGTGTTGAATTCGGCGGAGATGGCCACCGCCGATATGGTCAAGGACCGCGACGCCGATCTGGCAATTCCGCAGCGTCTGGCGGCGTTGGCCGACATGATGGGCAGCAACCAGCTGCATGTGGTCAATGCCAACAAGCTGGCCGAGGCGGAATTGGGCGACAGCGTCTATGCCAATTCCATTCTGCTCGGCATGGCATGGCAGAACGGGCTGGTGCCGGTGGGCGAGGCGGCGCTGATGCGGGCATTCGCGCTCAACAAGGTGGAGGTGGCGAAGAACCAGGCAGCCTTCACGCTGGGCCGTCTGGCGGCAGTCGATCCGCATGGCGTGGGGCGCGACGAGCCGGACGCCCCCGAGACGCTGGCGGAGATGATCGAGCGACGGGCGGCGTTTCTGGAGGCGTATCAGAGCCGGGCCTGGGCCAAGCGCTATCGGGCGCAGGTGGCGCGATTGGCGGCGTCCCCTGTGCTGGCGGAGGCGGTGGCGAAGGCGCTGTTCCGGTTGATGTCCTACAAGGATGAATACGAGGTGGCGCGGCTGCATGCGGCACCGGAATTCACCGCACAGATTGCAGCACAGTTTGAGGGCGATTATCGCATCGTGCATCACCTCGCACCGCCTTTGCTCAACACCGGCACCGATTGGCGCGGACGCCCCCGGAAGAAGGCGTTCGGGCCGTGGATGCGCCATGTGTTCCGCGTGCTCGCCCCGTTGAAGGTGTTGCGCGGCACGAGGTTGGACCCGTTCGGCCGGAGCGCGGAACGGCGGATGGAGCGGGAGTTGATCGCTTGGTATGAGGGGGTGATCGCGTATCTGGTGCAAAACCTGCCGACGAAGGGCGAGGCGCGGCTGCGCCCGTTGGCCGAGGCCGCGTTGGAAATTCGTGGGTTTGGGCCGGTGAAGGCCAAGGCGGTGGTGGAGACGAAGGCCAAGGTGGCGCGGTTGATGGCGGGATGAGTTGGGTTTGCACCAACATTCCCCCGTCATGGCGGCATGTCGAGCCGCCATGACGGATGGGGGCACGTTTCATTCCCCCATCATCACGTTCCAACTCGTCTCGATTGATAGATTATCAGGCCTTCATCAATTGCGACGGGTCTGCGCCCACACGTCCCGCCCCGTTGCCGCCGGAGGGTGCCAGGGTGAAATCGTAGTGGATCGCCTCCAGCCCTGGGATCGGCGCATTCGGGTCCGCCTGGGGCGCGATGATCAGCGAGCGTGAGACGCCGAAGACCACATCGGAGCCGATATACTGGTCGTCGGAAAAATACAGTGAGGTGACAAGCTCCTGATGGCCCTCGGCACTGATCAGGAAATGGATATGCGCCGGGCGGCATCCATGACGCTGCTGAGCCTTGATCATCCCACCCACCGGGCCGTCCATCGGGATGTAGTAGCCGAGTGGGCGGACGGTGCGGAAATGGAAATGGCCGTCAGCGTCGGTGGTGAACATCGCGCGGTGGTCCATCTTGTCTTCGCCATGCAACTGCATGTCGTAGAAGCCATGTGCGTCGGTTTGCCAGACGGTCACTTCAGCCTGTGGCACGCCGCGCCCAGCGCCGTCGCGCACCTGACCGTAGAATACCAACTCCTCCACATCGGGTCGTTCGGCGATGCTGTCGCCGAGTTGCTTGCGCGGGGCGGCGGCACGGTAGAATGGGCCGAGCAGCGAGGGATCGGTCGCTTTTGCCTGTTGGCGGTTGGCGGCGAGGATGTTGACCAGCGCGCTGAAACCGAGCGTGTCGGAGAGCAGAATCGTCTCCTGGCGGCTTGGCGTGCAGGCTTGCCCGACCTGGGTGAGGAAGGCGATGCCGGCCAGCCATTCTTCCGGCTTAAGGTCCACATCCCGCGCGAAAGCGTGCGCGTGTTTGACCAGACTTTCCATAATCTGCTTCAGCCGCGCATCCGGCGTGTTCGCCATCTGCTCCAGCACGGCTTGCGTGACGCTGAACTGGTCCAAATCCTGGTGCATTGTTCGATCTCCCCGCGTGATCGTTGATTATCGAACGAAAATTTGGCATTGCGGGAAGGGAAGTCAATGTCTCATGCGTGTGCGCCCTGCTCACTGCGCGGGATGCGTGAACCCGGATTTCTCAAACGCGACCTGCCGAGCGGGTGCGTTGAGGAAGCTGTATAATTGTTCCGCCGCCGTTGGATTGGCGGCATGCGTGGGCAGTCCCGCGGCATAGATTGTGTGGAGTTGGAAGGCCGCAGGAATGGCACCAACAAGTTCGACGCCTGACACTGGCAGGATTTCGCTGATCTGTCCCAGGCCAAGGGCCACTTTTCCCGCCGCGCCAGCCGCCATGGCCTGCAATCCGTCTGGATAGAGCACCAGCTTGGCTTGCATGACGGCAGTCAGTCCCATGCGGTCGAACATTTTTGCCAGATAGATACCCGTTGTCGCCCCGGTTGCCGGGTCTGGCACGCCCACCGAGGGTGCGGCGAGCAAGGTGCTGCGGAACTCGTCATCCGTGCCGATTGCCGGATGTGGGCTGCCACGCTTGACCGCCAGCCCGAGCATGGTCTCGCCCAGCCCCTTCACCGAACCGGTGCGAATAAAGCCTTTATCGACCAGATCCTGCAGGATGGCAGGCGGAGCAATCACCAGATCGGCGACCGCCCCGTGCGTGATGCTGTCGCGCACGAAGCCCGCCGTGCCGAAGACGAAGCGGACATGATGACCGGTGGCGGCGGCAAACTCCGCCGGCACCGTTGCCATCGCACCCTTCATCGCGGCGGCCGAATAGACGACCAGATCAGCAGCCTTTGCCGCGATGCCCATGCTCATCGCCAGCACCACGCCCAGCAACCACTTCCCCATATCGCCTTCCCCATTTTTGAACCTATTAACAGGCTGCTGAAAAACTCTGTCGGTCGGCGCGGCGGCCCTTTTCCGCGCCAGGGTCGTTCAAGGCTTGCCACGATGCACACACATCGTGTCTTCGCCTTGGCCTTTCTGGCACGAAAAAGGGTCGCCGCCCCTCCGCGAACAGTTTTTCAGCAACCTGTTAACCCTTCGCCTTTGCCTCACGGCGACGCGCGGTCAGGATGAACTCGGTGTAGCCGTTCGGCTGGGTGCGGCCCTTGAAGACCAGATCGCAGGCCGCCTGGAACGCCACGCCGTCGAAATGCGGCGCCATCGGCGTGTAGAGCGGATCGTCGGCATTCTGGCGATCGACCACCAGCGCCATCTTCTTCATCGTCTCCATCACCTGTGTCTGGCTGGCGATGCCGTGATGCAGCCAATTGGCGATGTGTTGGCTGGAAATGCGCAGCGTGGCGCGGTCTTCCATCAGGCCGACATCATGAATATCCGGCACTTTCGAGCAGCCGACGCCCTGATCGATCCAGCGCACGACGTAGCCCAGAATGCCCTGCGCGTTGTTGTCCAGTTCCTGCTGCACATCTTCCGGCACCCAGTTCGGACGATCCGCCACCGGGATGGTCAGCAGGGCGTCGAGGCTGGCCGGTGTACGGGTGGCCAGTTCGGTCTGGCGGGCGGCGACATCGACCTTGTGGTAATGCGTGGCGTGCAATGTGGCGGCGGTGGGCGAGGGCACCCAGGCGGTGTTCGCACCGGCCTGCGGATGGCCGATCTTCTGCGCCAGCATGTCCGCCATCCGGTCCGGGGCCGCCCACATGCCCTTGCCGATCTGCGCACGACCGCGCAGGCCGGATGCGAGGCCGACATCGACGTTGTTGTTCTCGTAGGCGCCGATCCAGGCGGCCGATTTCATGTCGCCCTTGCGCACCATCGCCCCCGCTTCCATCGAGGTGTGCATCTCGTCGCCGGTGCGGTCGAGGAAGCCGGTGTTGATGAACACAACGCGGTTTTTCGCGGCATGGATGCAGGCGGCGAGGTTGGCCGAGGTGCGGCGTTCCTCGTCCATGATGCCCATCTTCAGCGTGTAGCGTTCCAGGCCGAGCAGATCTTCCACCGCACCGAACAGGTCATTGGCGTAGGCGACCTCCTCGGGGCCGTGCATCTTCGGCTTGACGATATAGACCGATCCGGTGCGGCTGTTCTTGAAACCGTCGCGCTTGTTGAGATCGTGCAGCGCGATCAGCGAGGTGAAGACGGCATCCAGAATGGTCTCCGGCACCTCGGCGCCCTCGAACGTGACCGCATCGCTATACATATGGTGGCCGACATTGCGCACCAGCATCAGCGAACGCCCGGCCAGTGTGACCGTGCCGCCATTGGGGGCGGTGTAGACGCGATCAGGATTCAGCTTGCGCACCAGCGTCTTGCCGCCCTTCTGGAAATCGGCCGACAGCGTGCCGTCCATCAGGCCGAGCCAGTTGCGATAGACATCCACCTTATCGGCGGCATCCACGGCGGCGACGCTGTCTTCGCAATCTTGAATGGTGGTCAGCGCCGATTCGAGGATCACATCGGCCAAACCGGCCTTGTCGCCCGCGCCGATGGCGTGGCCGCGGTCGATCTTCAATTCGATGTGCAGACCGTGATTGACCAGCAGAACGGTCGAAGGGGCGGCGGCATCGCCGATATAGCCGGCGAATTTCGCGGGCTGGGCGAGGGCCGGCACCAGCGCGCCATCGACCACGGAATAGCCGGTGACGTCGGCATGGCTGCCGGAGGCGAGCGGGGCGGCCTCATCGAGGAACGCCTTGGCGCGCTTGACCACTTCGGCCGCACGCACGGTGTTGAAGCCCTTGCCACGGGCAAGCTCGCCCGCTTCGGGGATCGCATCCGTGCCATAGAGCGCATCATACAGGCTGCCCCAGCGCGCATTGCCCGCATTGAGCGCATACCGTGCATTGCTCACCGGCACCACCAATTGCGGACCGGCGATGGAGGCGATTTCGGGATCGACCTTGGAGGTCTCCACCGCGAAGGCGGCGGGCGCCGGGACGAGATAGCCGATATAGGTCAGGAAGTTCTGATAGGCGACGTGATCGATCGCCTTACCCTTGTTGGCGCGGTGCCAGGCATCGATCTCGTTTTGCAGCGTGTCGCGACGCGCCAGCAGGGCGGCGTTGCGCGGTGCGAAATCGGCAAGGATCCGCTCGAAGCCTGCCCAGAACACCTCGGCTTGCAACCCGGTGCCGGGCAGTGCCTCGGTGTCGATGAAGGACTTCAGAACCGGGTCGATGGTCAGGCGGGTGGCCATGGGGGGTCTCCTCGAAAAATCGTCCTGTTCTGTTCAAGCACGCGCCAAATGTCGAGAGGCATCCGCCGCCAACCCGCAATTTTCCGCACATCTCCTGCCGCGCCCCCGCTTGGCAAGCATTCCGGTTTGTGGCATGTTACCGATAACACAACCGGGCGCGGGTTCAGTGCGTCGGAGTGAGGGGGCGATTCAGGTGGTTGCGCGGGGCAAAATCTGGAATGGAACCGAGATGCGCGCCGAATTGGCGGCGCTGTTGATGCGCGTGAGCATTTCACGTGCGGCCATTTCGCCGATTTCCGCGCCGTCCACATGCACCGTGCTGATCGGCGGATGGCAGGCGCGGGAGATTTCGAAATCGCCGAAGCCGCAGATCGCCAATTGGTCTGGCACTGCGATGCCGTGCAATTTCGCCTCCGTCATCGCGCCGAACGCCACCAGATCGGAACTGCCGAACAATGCCGTGCGTTGGCCGAGTTGGCCGACTATCTGCCGCAATCCGCGCCGTCCATCCTCGATGGAGCTGGGGGCTTCGAGGATGCGTTCGGCCACCAGGGTGAGGCCGTGATGCGTCACACGTTCCACAAATCCCTTTCGCCGCAACGTGGCGCGCGGATCGCGGGCCGACAGCACGGCGAAATGCGTATGGCCCTGGCGGACAAAGAAATCCGCGACGGCCGCGCCCACTTCGGCATGGTCGAAGCCGATCAACACATCGGTTGGTTCTTCCGCGGTGTCCCAGATTTCCACCACCGGCAGGTTGGAATCCCGCAGCAGCTTGCGGATGGCCGGCGAGCGCACCGCGCCCGTGAGCAGCAACCCGTCCGGGCGGCGGGCGAGAACGGCGCGGATCTGGGCGTCTTCGCTCTCTTCGCTGTAGCCGGACAAAGCGAGCATGACGTGATAGCCGGCCACGGCCATCGCGTCGGTGAAGGTTTGCACGGGGGCGCTGAACATCGGGCTGGCAATCGTCGGCACGATGGCGGCGATCATCCGGCTGCGTCGGCTGGACAATCCGCCGGCGATCAGATTGGGCATATAGCCCAATTCCTCAATGGCGGCCCGCACCCGGGCGGCTGTCGGGGCAGATACGCGGTCGGGTGTGTTGAGCACCCGCGAGACAGTCATGGGGGCCACGCCCGCGCGGGCGGCGACATCCGTGATCTTGACCGATGCCAGTGTGGTTCGTCCGGGCCGCATCGGTGTCCTTGTGGTCACGGTAACATTCTCCCTGGTTTGATCCCCCCAGTCAGCGTAGCCTGGGGCCGTCGTGAATATAAGTCCATCTCGACAATCTAGAGGAAACGCAAATGAGCCATATGCAAACGACGCGACGTGGTGTGCTGGGTGGTGCTGCGGCCATTGCCGCGGCAGGCGCCGGACTCGGTCGGGCGAAGGCGGCAGAAGCTGTCGGCATCTCGATCATCGATGCTGCGGGCAATCTCGCACTGACCCGTCCCGGCTTTGAGGCCTTCGCGAAGGCCAATCCGGGCAAGGTGAACCACATCACCTACACCAGCGCCACCGCCCCGGAAATTCCCGGCAAGCTGATGGCGCAGCAGGCGGCTGGCAAGGTTGATATCGACCTCATCCTTGGCGGCAACGATGTGCTGGCCGCCGGCATTGCGCAAAAGCTGTGGGAGCCGCTGTTCCCCAACCATGCCGCGGCCCTGCCGAGCCTGGACATTCTCAGCCCGATGGCCAAGCGTCTGCAAAGTGCCGCTGAAAATCAGGCGCTGGTTGTGGCGGTCTGCCCGGGCGGCCCGATCCTCGAATACATGCCCGATGCGGTGAAAACCTGCCCGACCACGGCGGAAGAACTGCTCGCTTGGGCCAAGCAGAACCCGAAGAAATTCATGTATGCCCGCCCGGCCAATTCCGGTCCTGGCCGCGCCTTCATGATGGGCCTGCCGTATATCCTGGGCGATTCCAACCCGCGCGATCCGAATAAGGGCTGGGATAAGAGCTGGGCCTATATGGAAGAGCTCGGCAAGTATATCGAATACTACCCCACCGGCACCGGTGCCACGATGAAGGAACTTGCCGAAGGCACGCGCTCCATCATCGCCTCGCATGTCGGCTGGGATATCAACCCGCGCGCTCTCGGCACCGTGCCGAAGGAAGCCAAGATCCAGCCGATCAAGGGCTTCCACTGGATCGGCGACAGCCACTTCATGTGCGTGCCCAAGGGCCTGACCGCCGACAAGCTGGCGCTGGTGCTGGAACTGGTCACCTACATGATGCAGCCGGCCGCCCAGGCTTATACGTTCGACAAGGGCTATTTCTATCCGGGTCCGGCCCGCGCAGGTGTGACGATCGATCAGGCTCCGAAAGAGAGCCGGGACGTGATCGCCGAGTATGGCCGTCCGGAATACGCCAAGCTCATCGCCGACAACCCCATCGAACTGCCGCTGGACGCTGAACCGATGGTCTATGCATTCCAGCGCTGGGACCAGCAGGTCGGCGCCAAGGTGGGTAAGTAATCATCATGAGCTTGCGGAATTTCAAGGCGCTGCGTCTGGATGCGATGAGCCGCGACTTCGGTTCGCTCAACGCATTGAAGGGCATCACACTCAACGTCGAGCGGGGCGAGTTCATCGCCCTGCTCGGGCCGTCGGGCTGTGGTAAATCCACTGCGCTGAATTGTCTGGCCGGGCTGCTCCCGCTGTCATCGGGGGCGATCTGGCTGGACGATAAGCGCATCGACACCCTCGGGCCGGAAGGGCGCGGCTTCGGGATGGTGTTCCAGAACTACGCCTTGTTTCCGCATATGACGGTTCGCAAGAATATCGGCTTCGGTCTGCGCATGCAGAACCGGCCGAAGGACGAGATTGCGCGGCGGGTTGAGGAGGCGATGCGCCTTGTGCGCCTCACCAACCAGGGCGACAAACTGCCGGGGCAGCTTTCGGGCGGCCAACAGCAGCGCGTCGCCATCGCCCGCGCCATCGTTGTCGAGCCGCCTTTGGTGCTGATGGATGAGCCGTTGTCGAATCTGGACGCCAAACTGCGTCTGGAGATGCGCGCCGAAATCCGTCGCATCCATGCCTCGCTTGGCTGTGCGACGATCTACGTCACGCATGACCAGGACGAAGCATTGTCGCTGGCCGATCGCATCGTGGTGCTGCGCGACGGTCAGACGCGCCAGATCGGCACGCCCGCCGAACTTTATGGCCGCCCGGCGCATTCCGATGTGGCGGAGTTCATGGGCTATCGCAACATCGTCAAAACCGCCGCCATTTTGGGTGAACACCTTGAAGTGACCATCGGCGGCGCGAAACTATGGGGCACCTCGGTCGATATCGTCGCCAGTGGCGATGCGTTGGCCGCCATTCGGCCGGAGGATCTGTCCGTGACCGCCGATGGCCCGATTTCGGCCATCGTGCAGACGGCGGAATATCGCGGTCGCGATTTCTTCGGCGTGGCGCTCACGCAGGATGGCACTGAGCTGTATTTCCGCTCCGAGGTCTCGGTCAGCCAAGGCGAGGCCATTCGCCTCTCTGCGGAGCCGCACCGCATTCTGGTGTACGCCGCATGAAGGGCGCCCTGGCACGCAAGGGGTTCGACGGGGTCACGCTGCTGCTATTGCCGGCGGTGTTCTTCGTGATCGCCCTGTTCATCTACCCGTTTCTCTACGGGTTGTTCCTCTCCTTCGCGCCCAAGGACGGCGGATGGTGGCTGGGCAATTATGCCAAGTTCTTCTCTGACCCGTTCCTCTACGACACCATCGGCAAGACCCTGCTGGTCGCCGTGCCGGTGACGATCATGAACCTTGCCTGTTCGGTGCCGGTGGCGCTGCGGGTGCGGTTGATGCTCAAGCCGAAATTGCTGACCACCATTCTGGTCATCCCCATCACGCTGGGCACCGTGCTGGTGGCCGAGGGGATGCTGAACTATTTCGGCCCGCGCGGCTGGCTGAACCGGTTCCTGATGGAATTCCACCTGGTCAGCGAGCCGCTGCATCTGATCCATAATTACTGGGGCGTGTTCCTGTCGCTGGTGATCACCGGCTTCCCGTTCACCTTCCTGCTCACGCTGTCCTACGTCACCGGCATCGATCCGGCGCTGGAGCAGGCGGGGGCGATGTTGGGGGCGCGGGGATGGGATCGCTTCCGCCACATCCTGATGCCGCTGCTGCTGCCGGGGCTGATGATCACCTTCTGCCTGTCCTTCGTGCAGGCATTCTCGGTGTTCCCATCGGCGGTGTTGCTGGGCGCGCCTGCCGGCATCACGCGGGTGATCTCGGTTGCGGCCTACACGGCGGCGTTCGAGGAATATGATTATTCAATGGCATCGGCGATCGCGATGATCATGGCCGCCGTTCAGGTGGGCATCGTGGCGCTGCTGCTGGGGCTGCAATCGCTGTTCTACAGCGGTCCGGCCGGCGGCGGGAAAGGGTGAGACAATGATCCGCACAGAATCTGTTGCCAGCCGACTTTGGGTCTGGGCCGTGTGGTTGCTGGTGGGCTTTTTCATCGTCAATCTCTTGGCGCTGATCGCAACCGTGGTGGTGAACTCGTTCTCCACCCGCTGGTTCACCACCTGGCTGCCGGTGGGCTTCACCGTGAAATGGTATCTGTCGGCCTGGGAGGAGTTCCAGCTGCCCGACATTCTGATGGCGACCTTCGAAGTGGTGGGGGCCGTTGTGCTGCTCTCCGGCCTGATCGGGGTACCGGCGGCCTATGCGATGGCGCGACGGGAGTTTCCGGGCAAGAAATTCGTCATGCTGCTGTTCCTGCTGCCGATGCTGGTGCCGCCGATCACCTTCGGCATTCCACTGGCAACCGTGCTCTACAAGGCAGGTCTGGCAGGCTCGGCCTCGGGCGTGATCCTGGCCAATCTGGTGCCGACAGTGCCGTTCGTGATCCTGGTGATGATCCCGTTCATCCAGCAGATCGACCCGCGCGTGGAGCAGGCCGCCCGCGTGTTTGGTGCTGGCACGTTCCGCATGTTCACCAACGTACTGGTGCCGCTGCTGACACCGGGCATCCTGGCGGCGCTGCTGCTGGTGCTGGTGCGCACGATTGCGATGTTCGAACTGACATTCCTCACCGCCGGGCCGGAAAACCAGACCTTGGTGGTGGCGCTGTATTACGCCGTCTTCGCTGCCGGCGTGCGGGCGGGGCAGTCGGTGGATGCGATGGCGGTGATCTACATGGTCACCACGCTGGCCTGGCTGTTGCTGGCATTGCGGTTTGTCAATCCCACCCAAATCGTCACGCGGGCGAAGAAGGGCGGGCACTGATCGAGGTTGGCTGTAGGGCGGGGTGCACCCGCCCTACACTCCCGCGTCTGCGTATCCTATTTGCCTTCCAACAGATCCATGAAGGGAGGAAATGTCAGCAGAAGCCCCGCTGCCAGCAGCGCCAGGGCTGCCAGATTGATCGGCAGCAGATTGACGTCACGGCCACGCCAATGGCGGGACAGGCCGAACCAGACCAGCAGCCAGATAATCACCGAGGTCGTCGTCACCCCGGAGAGGTCTCCGCTGGCAGGAGCGAATTGGAAGACGTGGTTCACCGCAGGGATCGCATCGGAAGCCAAGGCAAGAATGCCCAGCACGCCTGCGCCAATTCCGGCGGCCAGAATCGCGGCGGCCCCGGAACCGTTGGGTCGTCGCAGGGTTTCGTTGTGGAAGTTCGGTGTGGTGGCCATGTTATTCACCCCGATACAAAATGATCTGCGCACCGCCGCGCACGGGTGCGTTCTTGTTCAGGAATGCACCAACGCCGCCGGCGACAGCCGTGGCGAAGAACGCGGCAGCCGTGAAGCCCAGCACCGCGTTGCGCAACTGCCGATGCAAGGCGATCTGCGGGCCGTATTTGATGAAGACGTACGCCACCATCGTCATCGCGATCGGCGTGAACCAAGCGATGTGCTCTTTCCACTCCATGCCGAGATCATGCCACCCGCTGGTCCTTGGGCTGGATAGCAGCAAGGAGCGCGGATAGAGCGACAGATCGGTGGTCCCTGCCGGTGGCTTGGCACGATACCAAGGGTAGATCAGGTACGTGCCCGACAGCACGGTCAGCCAGGACAGCACCACCATGCTGACGAGGTAGAAGCGGAACATCAGCGTGGTGGCGCGCTGGGCGATGGGCTGCACGCCGACGAAGGCGGTGACATAAATCACCCCGATGGCACCCGAGAATGCCATCATAAACAACGTGCCAAAGCCCATACCGTGCAAGACTGTGACGAGGTCGCGAAGCGAGATCTCCATTGTGCGTGTCTTCCTGCTGACCTGGCGATTTTACTTCAGCGTCGCCAGATAGGCGATCAAATTGCCGCGCTTCTCATCATCCTTCATGCCGCCATAGGTCATTTTGGTGCCGGGAATCACCGTCCGTGGCGCGATGAGGTATTTGTCCAGCGTCGCTTCGTCCCAGGTCAGATTGGCCCCCTGATTGGCCGGCGAATACGTGTAGCCCTCGGCTGAGCCGGTCTTGCGCCCGACCACGCCGAACAGCGACGGCCCGATCTTGTTCTGCCCAGGCTGATTGGAATGGCACATCGAACAGACTGATTTAAACACCGACTGCCCGGCGCTGGCGTCACCGGCCAGGGCGGGGGCAGCGAAAGCGGCAGCCAATGCGCCGGACATCAGGAACACCGAAAGCATCGAGCGCAATGTGCGTTCATTCATGAGAAATCTCCTCATCGCGGATTGTCTGTGAACGTGAATGCGTATGGATTATTTCGGCAAAGCTGCCAGTTTCATCTTCAGATAATCGCCGAGCACCAGTACCATCGGCTCCAGGATCTCCACGTCATTGAGGGAGTCTCCCGCCGCCGCCTCGGCGAATTCCTTGGCATCTTGGTCATGCGCCGCCTCGGCCGCCACGACCAGCTCACTGAGAATGTCGGTCATTTCGGTGTGCTGCTGAAAGATCAGCTCCCGGTTCGCCCTGACCTTATCCGTCATCGCAATCGCCCAGGCCATGTCAGGTGTCACCTGACCGTCTGCCAGGCTGGGCAGCAGGGTCAAAGGTGGCATGATGTAGTCTTTTTCGGTGGCTTCATGCCGCTTGAACAGAGCAACCGCCTTGCGGGCGATCTCGCCGACCTTGCCGGGCCGCTTGGACAGGATTTCGAGTTTTTCGAAATCCTCCGCGTGTTCGTTGATCAGCGATTGCGGCATGGGATGAACGGTCGATGGGGTCTGTGCCCGAGCCCCGCCCTGCGGGGTGAACAATGCGGCGGTGGTGAGGCCGGCCAGGACGAGAAACTTCGTTGAGCGTCGGTTCATGACGTACCCTCCAAATATGAAACGGTCGGTGCCAAGCGAAAGACGGGCGCTCTCGCACCCGTCGCTCTGCTCAGAAGATCATCCAGGCGAACAGCATCAACGTATTGTTGTCGCTGGCGTTGTGCCCGTTGCCATCATAGTTTTTGTTGCCGCCGTTGAACTGGGTATAGGCAGTGTATTGAACGCCCAATTTCAGGTTCGCAAACGGCGCCCAACGGCTGTCGTCCTTGCCGAACGGCACCCAGTCCGCCTCGGCGATGAAGGCGTTGCTGTCTGGCCGATTATTGGCGCTGCCCCCCGCGGCCCCGTAGAGATCAGGGTTCACCGGACCCCACGTCTTCTGCCAGCCGAGCGTGGCGCCGTAGGTGTTTTTGTACCAATAGGACGTATTTGCCCTGATTTGGTTCAGTGTGTATTTCGACGTAACGCCGCTCATCGCATTGCCCGCGGCGATGTTCTGCGTTTCGTAGGTGTAGATTCCCTGAACGGTGACGATATGCGTGCCGTCTCCGAGGAACTGATAGGCCGCATCAGCGGCATAATCGGCATAGCGGTTCCTGCCGGTGGCACTGGAGGTCTGGTATGCCAGCCCGGTTGACGGATTGATGTCGGCTTGCATGAACATCGCACCGACATGGGCCGCATTGGTGCCCCACTGCCATTCATAGGCACCGCGCAGATAGGGGGCCGCGCCAGAGATGCTGCCGAAGGAGTCGGGGTTGCCGAGCCGTGCGAGCGTCCAACGACCGGGGGTGCTGTAAGCGCCCGCTTCGAGATAGAGCTTGCCGTCGTACTGGGCGTAGGCGGTGTAACCGATCGAGTTGCCGGCCAACGCGCCTGCCAGCATCACGTTCGCTGCCGGAGCCGGGGCCAAATTGGAATTGGGCGAAACGTAGGGATAACCCCAGGCGAACGTCGTGTTGTAGGGGTCTTGCACCGTCGGCGTGTTGTTCAACGTGGTGCCGACCACCAGATCCTTGCCGCCGACGCTGAACGTGGTCACGTAAGGACGCAGATCGGTGTTGTCGAGGTGGAAGTTATCGTAGCTGGTGCCGATATTCTGCCACGTGATCTGCATCAATCCGCCGGTGTGATCACTCAGACCGCCACCGATGAAGACATTGGCTTGGTCAATCGAGGGATTGTTATTGGTGCCGAAATCCTGCGGCGCTCCACCGGTTGGATAGCCTGTATTGAGATGGGTGAGGCTGGTGACGGCCATCACCGACAGCGGCATGCTTGCCGTCCAGCCATCACCGCCGCCTTGCGTGTAGCCGCCGATCTTGAATGCGCGCCCGGTTGGGGTGAGTTGCGGTCCGTAAGCGCCAACATGGCAGGCGGTGCAAGGCTGGCCGGTTTGCTGGGCAAACGCCGGAATCGCCTCAGCGGGTTTGACAGCTATCGCCATCGCTGCGACCAGGGATAATGGCAAAATGCCGACCCGATATCCGCTCATTCGCATTATACGTTTCCCCTACGGTGTTCATCCTATATCGCCCGTCTATCGTTTTTTGGTGTCAGATCATTTGATATAAAACAATCGCGACGAATTTCATCATGCACACTCCCGTGAGGGTTACGCACGTCAGGTGTTTGTGTTGATTTATAAACAAAAAAAGCCGGACGATATGATCGTCTGGCTTTTAATGCATTGAAATGTAGTTGGAAAATTACGGCTTGGCGGATGATACCAATGGGCACTTGCCTTCGCTCATCGGGCGGAAAGCCTTGTCCGCAGGGATGGTGGCCATGATCTTGAACATGTCCCAATGCGATTTCGAGTCCGCCTCGGTCTTGGTCTCGATCAGATAGACCGGATGGATCTTGCGGCCATCGGCGCGGATGGAGCCTTTGCCGAAGATTGGGTCATCGGTGGGAATCGCCTTCATCGCGGCCACCATTTTCGCCCCATCCAGCACCTCGCCGTTCAGCTGTTTTGCGGCCTTGAGGAAGTGCAGCACGGCGGAATACATGCCTGCCTGCATGTCGTTGGGATACATATGACGCGGATGACGCTCGGCAAATCGCTTGGCGAAGGCGCGGGTGCCGTCGTTGAGATCCCAATAATACGGCGTCGCCCCCATCACGCCCTGTGTTTCGGCCAAGCCAAGCGCGTCGATGTGGTTGATGTTGATCAGCGGACCGGCGATTTTCATCTTCGGCGTCAGACCGAATTCCTTCGCCTGTTTGATCGCATTCACGCTGTCCCCGCCCGCATTGGCCAGACCCAGCACGTCCGCTCCGGAGTTCTGTGCCGAGACCAGCTGCGAGGAGAAATCCGACGCTCCCAACGGATGGCGTGCCGCCCCGACATTGGTGCCGCCATCGGCCACCACTTCTTCGCTCATCCGCGCCTGCAACACGTCGCCAAAGGCATAATCGGCGGTGAGGTAGTACCATTTCTTGCCACCGCCGGCCACCACGGCATTGGCCAAAGCGTGGCCGGCTTCCCAGGTGTCGTAGGTCCAATGGATGGTGTTGGGGGTGCATTTGGCACCCGTGAGCAGATCGATGGCGGCACCCGAGCCGATGAACATCCGGTTCTTGTCACGCGCCAGATCGCTCACCGCCAGGGCGATGGCGGAGTTCGGCACGTCCATCACCACCGCCACACCGTCCGTGTCGAACCATTTGCGGCTGATCGCCAAGCCGACATCGGGCTTGTTCTGATGGTCCGCACTCAGAATTTCCACCTTGTGTCCGGCCACCGGGCCGACATCGTCAGCGGCCATCTGGGCGGCGATCACCGAGCCGATGCCCTGATAATCGGCATAGACGCTGGAAAGGTCGTTCAGCACGCCAATACGGATCGGCGCCTGCGCGAAGGCGGCGGTGGCGAGCAATGGCAAGGCGATGGCGGCGAGCAATAGTTTTTTCATTGTTTTATCCTCCCTGGTGTTGCGTGGTCGTCGGCTATTTCGGCGCCATGCGAAGGGCGCCGTCGAGGCGGATCGTCTCGCCGTTCAGATACGGGTTGGCGATGATGTGCACGGCGAGATCGGCAAATTCCTCCGGCTTGCCCAGGCGGGAGGGAAACGGGATGGCAGCGCCCAGGCTGTCCTGGGCGTCCTGCGGCAGATTGGCGAGCAGGGGCGTCTGGAACAGGCCGGGCGCGATGGTTGCAACGCGCACGCCGAAGCGGGCGAGTTCGCGCGCGATCGGCAAGGTCATCGCGGCAACGCCACCCTTGGATGCGGCATAGGCCGCCTGACCGATCTGGCCGTCGAAGGCCGCACAGGAGGCGGTGTTGACGATCACGCCGCGCTCGCCACTCGGCAACGCCTCCAGCCCGACCATGTCGGCGGCGGCCACGCGCAGGACGTTGAAGGTGCCGATCAGATTGACGCGGATCACGCGCTCGAAATCGGCCAGCGGTTGCGGCCCATCGCGCCCGACCACGCGGCCGGCGACCCCGATGCCCGCGCAATTGACCAGCACCCGTGCCGGGCCATGTGCCGAGCGTGCCTGCGCCACGGCCGCTTCCACGCCCGCCGCATCGGCCACGTCGCAGCCGATGCCCAGGCCATTGAGTTCGCAAGCCCTTGCCATTGCTGCCTCTTCATTGCGGTCGAGCAGCGTGACCTTGCAGCCAAGAGCGGCCAGGGCCTGCGCGGTGGCGAGGCCCAATCCCGAAGCCCCGCCGGTGACGATGGCGGCATGTCCTGCGTAATGCATGATGCGTCCTTTCTGCCTCAGAGGGCGATGATGTCGGCGGAGGGGGCGGGGGCGGGGGCGTAGAGTGCCTCCACCAGCGTTGTGCGGGCGGCGAGCACGGCGCGTTGATTGAGCGAGCCCTTATCCGTCACCTCGCCCGCATCGAGCGACAACGGCGCGTCGAGCAGCACCGCCCGCATCACCCGGTTCGAACTCCCCGCCGCCTGGGATGCCAGATCGGCCAGCAGGGGATGGATCGCGGCCCGCAACGCCGCATCGTCCAGCCCCGCGCATGCCGCCGGGTCCGGCACGATGATCACCGCCACGTAATCGCGATCCGCGCCTGCCACCACCACATCGCGCACATAAGGGGCAAGACCGGCCACCACCCGAGCCCGCAGCGGCCCCACGCTGACCCAGGTGCCGGTGGCGAGTTTGAAATCCTCCGACACGCGGCCATCGAAACGGAAGCCTTTATCGGGGGCGGCCGCATCGACGAAGGCCAGCGCGTCGCCGAGTTGGTAAAACTGCTCCTCATCGAAGGCCGCCGCCGTCAGCCCCGGCTCGCGCCAATAGCCCGGCGTGATGTTGGGGCCGCGCACGCGGGCTTCGAGCTTGCCCTGATTGGGCACCAGCTTCATCTCCACCCCCGGCACCGGTAGGCCGACAATGCCCGAACCCGTCACATCGGAGCGACAGGCGAGCGCATAGGGGGCGGTTTCGGTGGAACCCAGGCCGGTGATCATCACCACACGCTCGCCGGTCAATGCCAAGGCGATGGTGTTGAGTTCGTCCCACACATGTTGCGCCAGACTGGCCCCGGCATAGAACATCAGCTCCAGCCGCGAGAAGAAATGCCGCGCGAAATCGGCATCGCGACGCAGATGGGCGACAAGTTCCTCATAGCCTTTCGGCACGTTGAAATAGACCGTGGGGGCAATGTCGCGCAGGTTTTCCACCGTGCGGGCGATGCCGGTGGGCGTGGGTGCGCCGTCATCGATGTAGAGCGAGCCGCCATTATAGACGACGAGGCCGACATTGTGGTTGCCGCCGAAGGTGTGGTTCCACGGCAGCCAATCGACGATCACCGGCGGCGTGTCCTCCATGAAGCGCAGCGATTCGAGGATCATCTGCTGGTTCGAGCACAGCATGCGCTGGGTGTTGATCACGCCTTTCGGCAGTCCGGTGGAGCCGGAGGTGAACAGGAATTTCGCAATCGTCGCAGCCCCGATCCGCGCATGCGCCTGATCGACGGCGGGGGTGGCGCGGGTGGCGGCAAGATCGTCGAAGCCGGTATGGGCGCGGTCGGTCAACTCGCCTGAAGTCAGCACGATCTCCACCGAACGTGGCACCACCGCCTCGATGGCGCGGGCGAACGGGCTGGCGGCGGCGGCGAACACCAGGCCCGGCGTCAGCTTGGCGAAGATGTGGCGCAGGCGGGCGAAATCGGTGGCAACGGTGGAATAGGGCACTGAGATCGGCGCATAGGGTATGCCCACATGCATCGCCGCCAGACCGAGCAGGGCGTGATTGATGTCATTGCCCGACAGGATCATCACCGGCCGCTCGGCGGACAGGCCGCGATCGAGCAGACCTTGGCCGATGGCGCGCACCAGGGCGAAAGCCTCGGCATAGGTCACACGCCGCCAATTTCGGGCAGCGTCGCGCTCGGCGAGGAAGACGCGATCCGGGGCGACGAGTGCCCAATGCTCCAGCCGCTCGGTGATCGCGCGCGGGAAGCTGCCGAGCGGATCGGGGCTATCGACGATGATGCTGCCATCGGGGCGATAGGCAAAGCGCGGCGTGTGTCGGCCGAGGCGGACTGGTCTGGTTTTCATTGCTTATGTTTCCTCCCGCGCGTGTGGCGGTTCAGCCGCTATGGGTCACTTTCGGGGCCCGCTTTTCCAGAAACGCCCGCAACCGGCCTTTGGCGTCCTTGTCGGAGGAGGCCACGGCGGACATCAGGCTTTCGATAAAGAAGCCTGCCTCATCCTGGCTTTCCGCAATGCGCGGCATGGCGTGCAAAACGGAGAAATTGGACAAAGGCGCGTGGCTGGCGATCTTGCGCGCCAATTCCATCGCGTGCGCAAAACCCGCACCGTTCTCGGCGAGGTATTGCGAGAAGCCGAGGGTGACACCCTCTTGCGCGCCATAGGTTCGCCCGGTGAGCATCATGTCCATCGTGCGGGCAAGGGTGACCAGCTTGGGCACCCGCACCGAGGCGCCACCGCCGACGAAAATGCCGCGCTGACCTTCTGGCAGGGCGTAGAACGTGCTGCGCTCGGCGACGCGAATATGCGCAGCCGCCGCCAGTTCCAGCCCGCCGCCGACGGTTGCACCATGCAGCACGGCGATCACCGGCATCTCGGCCTTTTCAATCTTGGCAAACGCCCGATGCCATGCCCGCGAATGCAGCACGGCCTCATAGGCGTCGGTCTCGGTCAGGCTGGACAGATCCAAGCCTGCGCAGAAATGATCGCCCTCGCCATGGATCACCACGGCGCGGATGTCATGCGGCAGGGTGGAGAAGAACAGATCGATGCCCGCGATCATCGCGTTGTCGATGGCGTTGCGCTTCCCCGGCCGGGTCAGGCGCAGAATGGCGATATTGTCCACGCGAGACGCCTGCAGACTGTCGGGCAATCCCGGCAGATCGATGGCTGTGGCAGCGTTGTCGTCCACGTGTCCTCCTGCCCCAATCGGATGGGGTGAATTTTGTTATGAAACATAAGCAAGTCTCATCTCACGCTGTCAAGCATTCCGTGATCGGCCGCAAATCCGCTTGCGCAGGAGGCGGGCAGGGCATAGAGCCAGAGCATGTCGCCATCCGATTCCACCCAGACCGTCGCCGGCCGCATCGATTTGCAGCGGCTTGAAAGCATGACCGGATTTCTGGTGCGGTTGGCGCAGCTGAAGATCTACGAGGCCTTCCACGAATCCCAGGCCGATAATGCGCTCACGCCGGCGCGCTATTCGCTGCTGGCGGTTCTGCACGACAACCCGGACAGCCGCCCCGGCCAGATTGCCGATGCCTTGCGCGTCAAACCGTCCAACCTCGCGGCCCTGCTGACGCAGTTCGAACAAGACGGGTTGATCGTCCGCGTCGCCGACCCCGGTGAGCGCCGGGCCGCGCTGATCCGGCTTTCAGAGAAGGGCGAGGCGTTGTTTCAGGAGGTCGATCCGCAAATCCGCACCCTGGAAGACCGGGCGGTGGAGATGCTCACCGTGGAGGAGCGCGCGGTGCTGCTCAAATTGCTGCTGCGGGTGTCGGCGAGCGCATAGCCCGCCCAGACAAAACCCGGCCCCGCATCACACGGGGCCGGTTGGGTATTTCAGCCTGCGACGACCGGGATGATCCACGGGATCAGGAATTGCTGGATGATCACCAGCACCACCAGGATCAACGACAGCACCACCGAGTGCCAGAAGGTGCGCGCGAACACCACGCCTTCCTGGCCTTTGAGGTTCGTCACCGACACGCCGGTGGCGATGTTCTGCGGCGAGATCATCTTGCCCATCACACCGCCCGAGGAGTTCGTGGCCGCGAACAGCACCGGGTTGAGGCTGAGCTGCCGCGCCGCGACCACCTGCAAATTGCCGAACAGCGCATTGCCCGAGGTGTCGGAGCCCGAGAGCATCACCGCGATCCAGCCCAGGAACGGCGAGAGCACGATGAAGAACAACCCGGTCGAGGCCACCGCCTTGCCCAGCGTGTAGGCAAGACCGGAATAGTTGAGCAGATAGGCCAGACCGACAATCAACATCACCGTCACCACCGCAAGCCAGGCCTGTTTGATGGTGCGGCCGATGCAGCCGATGAAATCGGCCACCGACAGCCGCACGATCAGCGCGGTGATCACGCAGGCGAGCAGAATGGCCGTGCCGGTGCCCAGCGGCTGGAACACCCACACCGCCGCATAGGGCTTGCCGCCATACAATGTGATCGAGATGGCATTGTGCAGGCCGGGCCAGTCGATTGCCTGCTGACCGATGGCGAACCATTTGAAATGCGTCCAGACGATCACAATCGCCGACACGATCAGCCAGGGCAGCCAGCCCTGCCATGACGGCACCGAGTTTACACCGGCCGCCGTGCTGGCGCGCTCGGCGTCCAACGTGGTTTTGGCGATGGCGAATTCGGCGTCCGGGGCGGGCTTCCAGAATTGCAGGAACACCAGCGTGCCAATCAGCGAGCCGAGCGAGGCCAGAACGTCGGTCAGCGCGTAATCGAGCAGGTTGGAGGCGACGAATTGCGACACCGCAAAGCAGCCGCCGGCCACCAGCAGCACCGGCCACAACGCCTTCACCGAGCGCAGACCGCCATAGACCGCCATCACATAGAATGGCAGGAACAGCGCCAGCACCGGCAATTGCCGCCCGATCATCGCACCGAGCGCAGAGGCGGGCAGGCCGGTGACGGCGCCGAGCACCGTCACCGGGGCGCCGAGGGCCCCGAAGGCCACCGGGGCGGTGTTGAAGATCAACACGAACACCAAGGCTTCCAGCGGATCGAAGCCCACCAGGATCAGCAGCGAGGAGGTGATGGCCACCGGCGTGCCGAAGCCGGACACACCTTCCAGCAATGCGCCGAAGCAGAAGCCGATCACCACCAGCACCACGCGGCGGTCATTGGGCAGATGGTCGATCACCCAGACGCGGAAGGCATCGAACCGGCCGGATGTCACGGCGATGTTGTACAGCAGCAGCGCGTTGACCACGATCCACATCACCGGCCACACCGCGAACACCGCGCCGTTGACCACCGCATTCACCGCCAGCCCCACCGGCATCTGCCACGCGGTGACCGAGACGATCAGGGCAATGATCAGCCCCATCAGGGCCGCCTGCCATGCCGGGCGACGGAAGACGCCCAGCAGCACCAGCACCGCCACGACAGGCAGCACCGCCACCAGGAACGAGAGCGACAGCGAGCCGCCCACGGGTGTCAGAAGTTGTTGAAACATAGGGGGACTTCTTGGTTAGAGGGGGGATTGAACGAGGATGACGTGCAGATAGCCCGGCCCGTGCGCGCCCCGGACCAGTGCGCCTTCGATGTCGGTGGTGCCGCTGGCGCCGGTGACGAGGTTGAGATTGCGCGGTGCCGGCAGGCGGGATTCGGCGGCGGCGCAATCTTCCAGCCACGCCATCACGCCGTCCGCCCGCACGACGACGATGTGATGCAGCGGCAGGAAGGCGAACAGCGTGGGGGTGTGGGCACCGGAGCGGAAGACCAGCGATCCGGTCTCGGCCACCGCATAATCGGCGATGCCGATCGCGACCGGTTCATCGACGGCGATGTCGCGATGGGCGACGATGTCCCGCCAGGGCAGGTCCAACAGGGCGGGATGCGGCTGCACCGCCACGCGGGCGGCCAGATCATGGGCGGCGAGATAGGCGCCGACCGCCCCCGGCACGTCGGACAGCGACGCCACCTTGGCCCCGCTCGCCCCGATCGCCGGGCCGGTGACGCGGGCGAAGAAGGCCGCGGCCACATCGTCGCCCACCCGATCCGGCCGCAACGCGGGCACCCGCGCCAACAGAGCCGATGCCGCGCGGGCGATGTCGGCCGGCGGGCGGGAGGGGGTGGCGATGGCGGCGAAAATCGCGCTGCGTGCGTCGGTCATGATTGGCCCCGCTGCTGACGGATCTGGTCCATGAAGGTTTGTCTGGCCGGTGCCGGGAAATCCCGATGCCGCGTCCATCCGCCCGCCAGCGGCATCGCGGCAATCCAGCCACGCCGCGCGAACAGCCGCATCATCGGCACGGCGATGCGGGTGGCGAGGCGATACAGGCCGGGCCGCATCACCATCAAGCGCCACGCCCACACCGCGCCGCGCACCGTGGCGGGCTCCAGCCCCTCGCGCCAAGACCGATCCCGCCAGCCGCGCAGCAAGGTGGGCAGCGGGATCATCACCGGGCAGACCTCCTGGCACTGTCCGTTCAGCGTGCAGGCTTTCGGCAGATCGTTGGATGTTTCCAACCCGTCCAGCACCGGCGTCAGCACCGAGCCCATCGGCCCCGGATAGGTGCCGCCATAGGCGTGGCCGCCGATGTGGCGATAGACGACGCAATGGTTCAGACAGGCCCCACAGCGCAGGCAGCTCAACATCTCCGCCAAGCCGTCGGTGAGCATTTTGCTGCGGCCGTTATCGACCAGCACGATGTGAAACGCCTGCGGCCCATCCGCATCGCCCGCCCGCTTCGGGCCGCAATGGAAGGTGGTGTATTGCGTCAGTTCGGCACCGGTCGCCGAGCGCACCAGCAGCCGCAGCAGGCTCATCGCATGCGACAGGCTCGGCACCAGCTTCTCGATCCCGGCGGTGACGATGTGCACGCGCGGCGGCGTGGTGGTCAGTTCGGCGTTGCCCTCATTGGTGACGGTGCAGATGGCACCCGTATCGGCGATGAGGAAATTCGCGCCCGAAATGCCCACATCGGCCGCCATGAATTTCGCCCGCAACTGCCGCCGCGCACTGCCCACCATCGCTTCGACGCTGGCCAGTGCTCCGGGATCGGCGTGGTTGGCGCGAAACAGCTCGCCCACCTGCTCGCGGGTTTTGTGCAGGGCGGGCCAGACGATGTGCGACGGCGTATCGCCGGCCAGTTGCACGATGTGCTCGGCCAGATCGGTCTCCACCCGTTCGATCCCGGCCTCGGCCAGGGCGTGCGGCAGGCCGATCTCCTCGCCGAGCATCGATTTCGCCCGCGTGACGCTGCGCGCACCGGCCTGGCGACACAGGCCGATGACAATCTCGCAGGCTTCCTCGGCATTGCGCGCCCAATGCACCTGCGCGCCGGACGCGATGGCGTTGCGTTCGAATTCGGCAAGGTAATGCGCCAGATTGGCGGTGACATGCGCCTTGATATCCCGCCCCAGCGCGCGCGCCTGCTGGAAGTGCGGCCATGCGGCGACGGCGGCGGCCCGTTTGGAGCGCGCGGTGCCGGT
The DNA here is from genome assembly GCA_031291725.1 of Acetobacteraceae bacterium. Classification (GTDB taxonomy): domain Bacteria; phylum Pseudomonadota; class Alphaproteobacteria; order Acetobacterales; family Acetobacteraceae; genus CAIQQQ01. Next base: position 234,133 of record JARLIM010000021.1, on the reverse strand, counting down.
GGTGCGGTCGATGGCGATCTTGAGCGTGCGGTCTGCCAGCGCCGCGTCGACGCGGGCGGTGAAGGCGGTGCTCATGGCTCCTCTCCGATCGCCGGGCCATCGGCCATGCCGGCCAGCACTTCGGCGGCGTGAAAGGCGCGCACGGGGGAGCCGCTGCGGTGCAGCTTGCCCGCCATGTTCATCAGGCAGCCAAGATCGCCACCGAGCAGCAAGCCCGCGCCAGAGGCCGTCACGTGGCTGGCCTTCTCATCGACGATGGCGTTGGAAATCGATGGGTATTTCACACAAAACGTGCCGCCGAACCCGCAGCACGTCTCCGCCCCTTCCATCTCGGTGATGCTCAGCCCCGCGACACCGGCCAGCAAACGGCGCGGCTGGGCCTTGATGCCGAGTTCGCGCAGGCCGGAGCAGCTGTCGTGATAGGTGGCATGTGCGGCCAATGCCACGCGATCGGGGCTCCAATGGCGGATATCGGCCAAATAGCTGATCAACTCGAACGTCTTGCCCGCCAGAGCCGAGGCGCGCTCGTACCAGGGCGAGCCCACTGGAAACAGCTCCGGATAATGCCCGCAGATCGTCGCCGCACAGGAGCCGGAGGGGATGACGACGTGATCATAGCCCTCCAGCAGCGCAATGGTCTGCTGGGCGATGGCCACCGTGCCGTCATGGTCGCCGGAATTCAGCGCCGGTTGGCCGCAGCAGGTCTGGCGCTGGGGGATATCGACCACGCAGCCTGCGGCTTCCAGCAGGGCGATGGCGGCAAAGCCGATGCGCGGCCGCATGGCGTCCACCAGACAGGTGACAAACAGGCCGACGCGCGGAGTGTCGATGCTGGTGACGGACACGTTTTTCCTCCCCCTGGCGCTCAGGGCGATGTTCTTGGTCTGGCCGACGATTGCGACCATGAGTTGCGCATGTATAATAACCAAACGATAATTGGCAAGATAATTTTACCAACGCCGCATGGAATCCTTTATTCCCAAATCTGGTGAAACCATGGTCCACTCCCCATACCAAGAATGAGAACATGCCGAGGAACCCCATTGGCCGACCCAATCCGCCCCGTTCGTTTGGCTGAGACGATTGCCGAGCGCATGCAAACGATGATCCTGGAGGGCGTTCTGCGTCCGGGGGAGAAGCTGATCGCCGAGCGGGAATTGGCCGAAACGCTGGGTGTTTCACGGCCGTCCCTGCGGGAGGGGCTGGCGATCCTCGAACAGAAGGGGCTTCTGATCACCACGCGCTCCGGCACGGTTGTCGCCCGTTTCCTCAAGGGGCTGTCCGATCCGTTGGAGGCGTTGCTGGCCGATGATGAGCGGGTGGCGGCGGATTATTTCGAATATCGGCTGACGCTGGAACCCCAAGCCACCGTCTTCGCCGCCCGCCGCGCCACCGATTTGGATCGCAGTGCCATTGCCGCCTGTCTGGAACGGATGAAGATCGCCCATCGCGCGGAGGATCCGACCGATGAGGCGGATTGCGATGTGACCCTGCATGGCCTGATCTATGAAGCCTCTCACAATGTGATGCTGTTGCACATCATGCGGGTGCTGTCTGAGTTGATGCGCAAGAACATCTTCTACAATCGCGAACAGCTCTATCGACGCGCCGGGGTGCGGGAGGCGTTGTTGGCCCAGCATGTGGCGATTGGCGAGGCGGTGATTGCCGGCGATCAGAAGGTGGCGGAAAAGGCCGCTGCCGCGCATGTCCGCTTCACCCAGGCGACCATTGAGGAAATTCGCCTCGATGACATCCGTCTGGCCACCTCGCTGCGGCGTATCGACCGGCAGGATATCGTCTGGTCCGGGAAAAACTGATGGACACCACGCTGCTCACCCCCACCGAGATGGCCGGGATGGACCGGGCGGCTATGGCGGCGGGCATTCCCGGTGCGGTGCTGATGGACCATGCCGGGCGGGCGGTGGCCGCTGCCGTGATGGCGCGCTGGCGCCTGCGACCGACGCTGGTGCTCTGCGGTCCCGGCAATAATGGCGGTGACGGCTTCGTGGCCGCGCGACGGCTGGCGCAGGCCGGCTGGCCGGTGCGGCTGGCGCTGAACGGCGCGATGCCGGGCGGCGATGCCGGACAGCACGCGGCGCTGTGGCGTGGAAAGATCGAGCCGTTTTCGCCCGACATGCTCGACGATTCGCCGCTGGTGATCGATGCGCTGTTTGGTGCCGGGCTGTCGCGCGACATCGACGGCGATGCGGCGGTGACGATTTCGCTGCTGATCGCACGCGGCGTGGATATCTGCGCGGTTGACGTGCCAAGCGGCCTTGATGGTGCCACCGGACAGCTGCGCGGCGTGACAGCGCCCGCACGGCTGACGGTGACATTCTTTCGCAAAAAGCCGGGTCATGTGTTGCAGCCAGGGCGGGAGTTGTGCGGCGAAGTGGTGTTGGCCGATATCGGCATTCCCACCGCGCTGCTGGCGCACAGCCAGGCACGCTGTTGGGAAAACGCCCCCGGTCTGTGGCGCGCGGCCATGCCCAGCCTGCGGGCGACGAGCAACAAATTCCATCGTGGCCATGCGCTGATCTGGGGCGGCGCGATCCTGACGGGGGCGGCCCGTCTGTCGGCGCTGGCGGCGATGCGGGTGGGCGCCGGTCTGCTGACGGTGGCGGCCCCACGGGCGGCGTGGAGCGTCTATGCGGCCCATTTGCTCTCGGCGATGGTGCAGCCGATGGATGATCTGGCCGATTTCACAGCCCTGTTGGCCGATCCCCGCCGCAACGCCATCCTGATCGGCCCCGGCGCCGGTGTGGGGGAGGCGACGCGGGAGGCCGTTCTGGCCAGTCTTGCCACGGGCCGCGCGATGACGATCGATGCCGACGCCATCACCAGCTTTGCCGCCGATCCCGCCCGGCTGTTCGCCGCCATTGCCGGCCCCTGCGTGCTGACCCCGCATGAGGGCGAATTCGCCCGGCTGTTCACCGCCACCGGCGACAAACTCAGCCGCGCGCGCAGGGCGGCGGCGCAATCCGGGGCGGTGGTGTTGCTCAAGGGGTCAGATACGGTGATCGCCGCCCCCGATGGGCGCGCGGCGATCAATGCCAACGCACCGCCGACGCTTGCCACCGGCGGCAGCGGTGACGTGTTGGCCGGGATGATCACCGGCCTGCTCGCTCAAGGCATGCCCGCCTTCGAAGCCGCCTGCGCCGCCGCATGGCTGCACGGGGCAGCGGCACAGCGCTTCGGGGTGGGGCTGATCGCCGAGGATTTACCGGGGTTGCTTCCGGCTGTGCTGGCGGGGGTTGGCGGCGTCGCGGTGGATGGCGGCAACGCGCGCGCCATGACGGGGGGATGAGGGTTGGGGGTTCGCCTCTTTGCCCCCTCAAACCGTCATTGCGGCACGTAGAGCCGCAATCCATCGCGGGGTTTGGCGGCGTCGCGGTGGATGGCGGCAACGCGCGCGCCATGACGGGGGGATGAGGGTTGGGGGTTCGCCTCTTTGCCCCCTCAAACCGTCATTGCGGCACGTAGAGCCGCACTCCATCGCGGGGTTTGGCTGCATCGCGGTGGATGGCGGCAACGCGCGCGCCATGACGGGGGAGCTATGATTGGCGGCTCTCTCAACAGCCCAATTGATCGGCCATATGCTCAATCGACGTTGCGATCACATCCCAATCGCTTTCTGCCCGCAGATCCTTGCTCTGTCTGGGGCCGTATTCGGTGGGGCGGGCGATGAAGCCGGTGCGCATGCCCAGGGCGCGGGCGGCGGCGAGGTCGTAGTTGTGGGCGGCGGCCATCATCACCTCACCCGGCATGCAGCCGAGCATGGAACACGCGCCGAGATAGACCTGCGGATCGGGCTTGTAGGCGCGCGGGATTTCCGAGCCGAACACCATGTCCCACGGAATGCCTGCGAATTTCGCCATGTTCACCAGCAGCGCCACATTGCCGTTGGACAGCGGCGAGATGATGAATTTGGACTTCAGACGGGTCAGTCCGGCCACCGAATCCGGCCAGCCATGCAGCCGGTGCCAGCCCTTGGTCAGATGGGCGAGATCATCGTCGGTCAGGCCGGCGATGCCGAATTTGGTCACCAGCATCTCCAGCGATTCGCGGTGCAGCGTATCCAGGATCGTCCACGGCACTTCGCCCGTGCGCACCCGATCCATCGACGGCTTATAGGCATCGCGCCACGCATCGACGAACGCCGTCCAATCGACATCAAGCCCGCGCGCGGCCCCGAAGGCGCTCAGCTCGGCAATCAGGCTGCCGCGCCAATCGACAACCGTGCCAAACGTGTCGAACAGAATCGCCTTCAATCCCTGCATCTTGGTCGTCCTTGCCTGATCAATTGCCGAATATGTCGAAGAAATCGCGTAACATGCCCGGTGTGAGCGCCGAAAGCGGGTTCACCCCCACTTTCGGGTCGTCCAGATTGCCACGAATGCTATAGGCCACCGCCAGCAACCCGCCATCGGTCTCCGGGCTGAACAGCCTGCCCAGCAGCGGCAGCTTGCCGAGCATCGAATTGAAGAAATACAGCGGCACCACCGTGCCCTCAATATCGGCCACATGGGTGTTCAGATCGATCCCACCCTTGGCGGTGAAGCCGAGCGAGGCGGAATAGGCGCGCACGTTGCGCAAGGTCAGCGCGTCATCGGTCAGCCGGAATGGGGCGATGGCCTTGGTGAAGCCCAAGCCCGGCCCACGTGCGATTTCGATCAGGCCGTAGAGCGACATCCCCTGCAACAGCCGCACCACCGCCGGTGCATCGCGCACCCGGAACTCGTCGATCTCCGCACTGCCATCCAGCGGATGATTGGCGTCGGTGTCATTGTAATGCCCGGTGGCGACAAGTTGACCGCTGTCCATGCGCTGCGACAGATCGAGCGCGCCCAGCATCGCACCGGCGTCATCGGATTTGGCGTCCAGCTCCCGCCCGCCGACGGAGGGGGTGATGCGAATGCTGGTGCGGCCACTGCCCGCGATGGCATCGACGCTGGCATGGGTGGTGATCAGACCATCACTGGCCACATCGGCCTCCACGTTTTGCCACACCCGCCCGTTGGCCATCGTCGCGCGGGAGAGAGTGGCGATCACGCGATAGGCCGGCCCCCGCGCCTTACGGTCGGTGGCGCGATGGACCAGCAGACGCGACAGATCGATGGCCGTGCCATGGAGGGTGATGTCAGTGGCGGCATCATCGCCGGGCGCGCGATGCAGCGTGGCGACAAGATCGGTCGTCTCGCCCAGATGCAGCGTGTCGAGATGGAGGGTGCTGCCGAGGGTGGGCGAGAACGTCGCGGTGCCACGCAGCATCAGGCCGGGGGCGTCGGCAGAGATGCGGTCCAGGGCGGAGATAGCGCCACCGTGCAGCAGGGCGTGAATCTCCACCTGACCGGCCGCCTGTGGCAATTTACTCCAGGCCAGCCGAGGATCGGCGATGCCCAGCCCGCCCAGATCGCCCTGCACCCGCACGTCGCCATCGCCGCTTCGGCGTTCCTGATACGACAATTGCATCTGCGCCGCCCCGGTCAACGCGCCGCCGCTGTTCAGGCCGAGTGCGGTCATCCGTTCAACCGGCACTGTGGCGCTGGCGTTCACCTGTTCGGTGATCTGGCTGGCCGGGCCGTCGCGGAAATCCATCTTGCCGGTCACATTCCCCGGCACGCCGGCCACTTCGGCGGTGCCTGCGAGTTGCAGCCCTTTTTTATCGACACTGAAATCGATGCCGGCATGGTCCACATCCCGCCCGCCCGCCAGCCCGCCAATATGGGCGTCGATGAGCTTGCCGTTGGCGTGGATGTCCACATCGTCGAACAACAGATCGGTCTTCAACGGCAATGCGATCTTCAGATGCCCGGTGAGCTGGCCGGACGGATCGCGCACCGTCAGATGGCTCTTTTGCAGCAGATGAATACGCGGATGCTTCAGCAGCCCCACCACATCGGCCAATTTCCCCGCCAGATCGGCGTCGATGGACATGAACTGGTCATGCCCGGCCAGCCCCCAGAATTTCAGGAGTGCCTGATTGCTGACGAGATCGGTGCCCGCTTGATGCGCGGAATTGACCTGGATTTCCATCGTATCCGGCCCGGTGAAGACGAGCTTGCCGCTGGCATGTTCCAGCGGTGGCACGGTTGGCAGCCAGGTGGCGCCGCAATCCGTCCCGTCCAGCCCGCCCTCCAGCCGCGACACCACGGCGTCGGAGAAATCGAGCGGGGCGGCCAGGCTGAGGGCGAAATGGGCGTTATGGGCCGAGCCGCCATGCAGATTGGCCACCAGCCAGGGCCGCGTGCCCGGCCCGCCCACGCCGAGCGGCCAGATGGCCGGCAAATCGTCCACCGCCACCTGATCGGCGTCCAGGGTCAGATCGGCGGCAAGGCCCGGCTGGCCCGCAAATGGCGCCAGATGCGCGGAGAGTGTCGCGGAGACATGGCTCGGCGGATTGGCGGGATTGGGCTGCAGGACCAACTGGCGCAGCATCAGCGTCAGATGATCCGGTGTCAGCGCGGTGTGAAATTCGGCGCTGCGCACCGGCATCGCGCCATCGGCCAACAGCAGACTGCCCGCCTGCGCCTGAACATCAAGCCCCGCATCGTGCAGGGAGAGGTTGCTGTTGAGATGCACCTGGCCGTTGATCGCCACCGGCAATTGCGCCGCCACCAGCGGAGCGAGCAGGTCGGCGCTGCCGGCGAGCTGTGCCGGGGTGAACGGTTCGAGTGCAAAATTCAGCAGCACATCGTCTGATTTCACCGGCAGATTGACGGCGGCGTGCAGCTTGATCCTCGCCTGACCGATGGCAATTGTGCCATCCGCACTCAGCCCAACCCCGCCAGTCGGCGCGCGGGTGAGGTCGAATTGCAGCCCTGACAGATCCGCCACCACGCCGGTGACGGGCTCATGCACCGTGATGGCCGTGTTGGAGATGCGCAGCCGCAGCAATCGCCCCCAGATCGTGGCGGAGCGGATGCCGCTTGGCTCGGTGGGCTTGCGCAGCTCCTGCATCAACGCCGCCGCCTGCGCGCGCCAATCGGTGTTGGAGACAATCGCGGCATCGGCGGTGTCATGCTGCCAAACAGCCGACACACCATCCAGCGCCACCGCACGCGGTACAAAACGGCCCTGCACGGCGTCAAACAACGACAGCGACACCGCCGCACGCGGCACAGTCAGCACCAGCCCGCTGGCCGGATCATCCAGATGCACGTCGCGCAGCACCACATCGATGGGCCGGTCGATTCCGGCCTGAAAGCCCTCCCAGGTGATGTCCGCCCCGCCAACCCGCACGTTGCGACCATCGCCGCTCAGCGCCACTGCCGCCTGCCGTGCGAGCCACGCCGCGGGCAACGGTCCCTGGCTCAACCGCACCGCCGCCGCACCGATCACCACCAGCGTTGCCAGCACGACACCGACCAGGAACTGGCCGATGAAATGCAATTGCCGGGCATGGCGCAAGGCGGCTTCGCGGGCACCATGACGTGCCGCTTGACCGGGCGTGCGGGTCATGCCCAGCCTCGCATATGACACGCCAACCCACACAGACATGGCCCGCGTCCTGGCCCGCGCCGGTCGATCTCAAAGCCGCCGATCTGCTGATCGAGCGATTTGCCGAACGCGGCCCCGAACAGGCCGCCCTTGCCGCCGGAGCGGGCAGGGCGGTGCTTGGCTGTCTGGGCGGCAACAGCCCATATCTGTCGGATCTGGCGCTGCGCGAATCCGACAGTTTCGCCCGTGTGCTGCGCGAGGGGCCGAGCGGGGTGGTGCAAGACGCCCTCGCCCACGTCGCCGCCCTGCCGCACGCCGCCCCGCAACCGCAACTGGCCGCGCTGATGCGCCAGGCCAAGCGGCAAGTGGCGTTGGCGACGGCCCTGGCCGATATCGGCGGCATCTGGACGCTGGAGCGCGTGACCGAAGCATTGTCCGACCTTGCCGAAACCACGTTGCGTGCAGCGGTCGCGCATCTGCTCGCCGCCGGACATGCGCGGGGCGACCTGGTGCTGCCGGACCCGACGCGGCCCGAATGGGGCAGCGGCTTCGTGGTGCTCGCCATGGGTAAGCTTGGCGCACGCGAGCTGAATTATTCGAGCGATATCGATCTTGTGCTTCTCCACGACCAGGAGGCCGGACTCTATCGCGGCGATCAGGCCACGTCCTGGTTTAGCAGATTGGCACGCAACCTCGTCACCCTGATGGAGGCCCGTGATGCAAATGGTTACGTCTTTCGGACCGATTTGCGCCTTCGCCCCGACCCCGCCGCCACGCCACCCAGCCTGAGCGTGCATGCGGCGCTGATCTATTACGAGAGCATGGGGCAGAATTGGGAACGTGCCGCCATGCTCAAGGCGCGACCTGTGGCGGGGGATGTGGCGGCAGGTTGGCATTTCCTGGATGCGATACGGCCTTTCGTCTGGCGGCGCCATCTGGATTTCGCCGCCATTGCTGACATTCACGCGATGAAGCGGCGCATCGATGAGCATCGCAAGACCGGACTGGCCGCCAGCGCCGCGCCGCATGCGCGGGTGGTGGGGCACAACGTCAAGCTCGGTCAGGGCGGAATTCGGGAAATCGAGTTCCTGGTGCAGACGCTGCAACTGGTCTGGGGTGGCCGCAATCCCGAATTGCGCGACCGCCGCACGCTGCCCGCCTTGCGCCTGCTCGCCCGTGCCGGTCATCTCACCCCACAGACCGCGCGCGACCTGGCGATCTCCTATCGCGCTCTGCGCCGGGTGGAGCATCGCCTGCAAATGGTCGCCGACCGGCAGACCCATGTGTTGCCGGATCGTCTGCACGGGCTGGCCGATTTCGCCGTCTTCTTCGGCGAGCCGAATGCCGAGCGTTTCGCGGCGTGGTTGCTGCGTCATCTGGAACGGGTGTCGCGCTGTTTCGATGAGCTGTTCTCCACGCTGGAGGGCGGCGACGGTCATGGCTTGGTGTTCGGCGATGTGGAGGCCCGGCACGAGACCTTGGCCAAGCTGCGCGAGATGGGGTTCGCCGAACCGGCGCGGATTGCCGATGTCGTCGCGGGCTGGCTTGCCGGGCGGGCGCGGGCGCTGCGCTCGGAGCGGGCGCGGGAATTGCTCGGCACCGTCCTGCCCTCGCTGCTGACCGCCCTGGCCCGCCAACGCGAGCCGGACGCCGCCTTCATGCGCTTTGCCCGCTTTATCGAAAATCTACCCGCCGGCGTGCAGATTCTCTCGCTGGTGCAACGCAATCCCGGCCTGGCCGCGCGGATTGCCGATGTGCTGGGGGCGGCGCCGCAACTGGCCGAACATCTCGCCCGCACGCCCTCGGCGCTGGAGGGGCTGTTGGCACTGCCCGACCCCACACCCGCCGCCCGCCGCATGCGCCTGCGCTTGGCGGCGGCGGCGGATTTGGAAGAGGCGGTGGCCGCCGTGCGCGGCACGGTGCGCGAGCGGGATTTCGCCATTTCGGTGGCAACGCTGGAAGGCCGGATGAATGCCGATGAGGCCGGGCTGTTGCGTGCCGATCTGGCCGATGCGGCGATGTCCGCATTGCTGCCGCTGGTGCTGAAGGATTTTGCCCGTCGCCACGGCGAGATGAAGGGCGGCGGCCTGGCGGTGGTGGCGCTCGGCAAGGCCGGTGGGCGGGAGACGATGGCGGGGTCGGATCTCGATTTGATGCTGATCTATGACCACAAGCCGAAAATCACCCACAGCGAGGGCAGCCGCGCGATGCCCGCCAGCCAGTGGTTCATCCATGCCGTGCGCGCCTATGTGACCGCGCTGACGTCATCGGATGCCGAGGGGCCGACCTATGAGGTCGATATGCGGCTGCGGCCATCCGGCAATAAGGGGCCGGTGGCGGTCTCGTTGGCCTCCTTCACCGGCTATCATGCCCGCGATGCCTGGACGTGGGAGCGGATGTCGCTCACCCGTGCCCGTGTTGTCGCCGGTCCGCCCGCCTTGCGCCGCAAGGTGGAGGCGGCGATCCGGGTGGCGATCAGCAGTGGCGATCCGGCGAAAATCCGCTCCGACGCGGTGGCGATGCGCGCCCGCGTGCTGCGCGATCTGCCAGCCTCCGGCCCGTGGGATGTCAAGCAGCGGCGCGGCGGGCAGGTGGAAGTGGAGTTCATCGCCCAGGTGCTGCAATTGCTGCATGGCCCGGTCGCTCCCACCCTGCGCGTGGCGGTGGCAGGGCTGGAGGCACAGGGGCATATCGCGCCCGACGATGCCGGGCTGCTCATCCGCGCCGACCGAATCTGGCGCGCGCTGCAATCCATCCTCCGCCTGACCCATGGCGGCAAACCGCCGCAGGATCTCGCCCCCAGCGCGATACCGGCCATTCTGGAGGCGATGCGCCATGCCGGCGTGGAGGCGGTTGACGTCGGCGCGTTGCAGATCATCTTGGAGAGATTGGCGCGTGATGTGCGCGCGCTGTTTGTCCGCCTGATTGGAGACCCCGAGATATGAGCCTTTCCGTTGGTGACGCCGCCCCCGATTTTACCCTGCCCGCCAGCGGTGGCCGCACGGTCAGCCTGGAAGGTCTGAAGGGCAGCCCGTTTGTCCTCTATTTCTATCCCAAGGCCGACACCCCCGGCTGCACCAAGGAAGCCTGCGCGTTTCAGGAGGCGTTGCCGCAACTGGGCAAGTTGGGGGTGACGGTGATCGGCGTGTCGAAAGACAGGATGAAGCCGATTGAGACATTCGCCGAAAAATACGGCCTGACCTTCCCGCTGGCCTCCGACGAGGACACCAGCGTGGCGCAGGCCTATGGCGCGTGGGTGGAGAAGTCGATGTATGGCCGCAAATATATGGGCCTGGAACGCAGCACCTTCCTCGTCAACGCCGAGGGCAAGATCGCGGCCATCTGGCCGAAGGTGAAGATTGACGGGCATGCGGCGGAGGTGGGCAAGGCAGTGTCGGCATTGTAGGGGCTGTATCGGCATTGCACGTGCGGCAAGCCATTGCCGCATCGGCGGCATCGCGATGGGGTGGTGCGCCGCGCCATGATGGTTGGGTGTGGTGCGATTTGTCTTGAGTTAAGCCAACTAACGTGACGTTAGTTTCGGATGCACTCATCCACCCCACATTCCCCATATCTGACCCTGCCGGCGGTGCTGCGAGCATTGCGCGGTGAGTTGGGCGGCTGGACGGTGCGCGGGCTGGTGAACCACATGCTGGCGCTGCTGTTGCATCGGCGGTTGGGGGAGATCGCGGCGGCCATCGAGCGATTGGCGGTGCGGTTTCAGGCGGGGCGGCTGTGGGTTCGCGGCCCTGGGGCCGGTGTCGGCACGCGGCGTGCGGCCAAGACGGGTGCGCGGCTGTGGCCGGGCCGGTTTGGCTGGCTGGTGCGGGCGGCATCGTTTCAGGCGGCGGGATATGGATCGCAGCTGCGTCAGATTTTGGAGCAGCCGGAGATGGTGGAGCTCCTGAAGGCTGCTCCCCAGGCTGCGCGGATATTGCGCCCGGTGTGCCGGATGCTGGCCATCGAGACGGCGGTGTTGCAGCCGGGTTGCGTGAAGCCGGAACCTGTTGCGCGCGCGGTGAAGCCTCGGCTGCGCAAGCCGCGCCCGAAGATCGATTGGGGGCGGATTCCGCTGCCCAGGGGCGTGCTGACGGCGGTGCGAAAGCGACGGTTTTGCCTCACGTGAAGGGGGTATGGGCGGAATTGCGATTATATTGTTCCGTTATTTTAACGAACAACATGCAGCTTATTGAATTTATTATTGAATTGTCGCCATCCCGCAATGGCGGTCTTGAGCCGTCTATTTCAACGCCGCCCGGTACTTCGCCACGTTCTTGTTGTGCTCATCGAGGGTTTTGGCAAAAGCGTGTCCGCCTTCACCGTCGGCGACGAAATACAGATCGTCGCTCGCCAGCGGATGCGCCACGGCGAGAAGCGAGGCAAGGCCCGGGCTGGCGATCGGGCCGGGGGGCAGGCCGTTGACCATGTAGGTATTATACGGATTGGCCGTCTCCAACTGCGCCCGCGTGATGCCGCGCTCGCTGTTGGTCTGCCCGCCCGAGGCGACATAGGCCACTGTCGGATCGGATTGCAGGCGCATATTGGCCTTCAGACGGTTGAGATAGACCGCCGCCACATGCGGCCGTTCTTCCGGGCGCGACGTTTCGCGCTCGACCAGACTGGCCAGGATCAGCAATTGGCGCGGTGAGGTGAGCAGAATTGTCGGGTCGCGGGCATCCCACACGCGGGCGAGGGTGTGGTCCATCTCGGCACGTCCACGTTCGATGATCTGCGCGCGGGGGGTGCCATAGGTGTAGTTGTAAGTGTCGGGGAAGATTTCACCCTCGGCGAAGTGCGGCACGTCGCCATCAAAGGCCGCGGCGCGGGTGAGGATGTTGGTCATTTGATAGACCGTCAGCCCTTCCGGCAACGTGACCTTGTGCTGCACCGGGCGCCCGTTGCGCAGCACCGACATGACGGCCATCAGGCTGGCATGTTCGGGGAAGGTGAATTCCCCCGATTTCAGCAATCCGCTGGAATGCGATGCCGAGACGGCGATGCGAAATCCGGTTTTGCTGGCGATCACGCCGGCCTGCGCCAGCAGATCGGCCACCTCGCTGGGCGTGCCGTGCGGGACGATCACCACCTTGCTCGCCTCCAGCGGGCCGGGCTTGTTGTAGGCTTTGAAGCCGAACAACAAGGTGCCCACGGCGGCCGTGGCCAGCAGCACCAGCACAACCAGTGCCATCAACAACCGGCGGAACATGGGCTCTCCTTCCCGCGCAGGCGGATCAGGCCGCCTGCTTGAAGATGATCGAGGCGTTGGTGCCACCGAAGCCGAAGCTGTTGGACAGCACCGCCTTGATCGCGCGCGGCTGGGCTTGCAACGCCACACGGTCGATCACGCTCTCACGCGACGGGTTTTCCAGGTTCAGCGTGGGCGGTGCCACCTGATCGCGGATGGCCAGGATGGAGAACACCGCCTCAATCGCACCTGCGGCCCCCAGCAAATGCCCGGTTGCCGATTTGGTGGACGACATCGCCACGCGCCGGCCGTGATCGCCGAAGAAGCGTTCGACGGCTTCCAGTTCCAGATCGTCCCCCATCGGGGTGGAGGTGCCATGCGCGTTGATGTAGCCGATATCTTCCAGCGCCACCGAGCCATTGCGCAAAGCCGCCTTCATCGCCCGGAACGCGCCATCGTGGCCTTCGGCCGGGGCTGTGATGTGGTGCGCATCGCCGGACAGGCCATAGCCTGCGATTTCGGCGTAAATCTTCGCGCCGCGCTTCTTGGCGTGCTCGTATTCCTCCAGCACGACAACGCCCGCACCTTCGCCCATCACGAAGCCGTCCCGATCACGGTCCCACGGGCGCGAGGCCTTGGTGGGGGTGTCGTTGAAGCCGGTGGACAAAGCGCGCGCTGCGCAGAAGCCGGCCATGCCGATCATGTTGACCGCAGCCTCGGCACCGCCGGCCACCATCACATCGGCATCGCCGAAGGCGATCAGACGGGCCGCATCGCCAAGGGCATGCACGCCGGTGGCGCATGCGGTGACGACGGCGTGGTTCGGGCCTTTGAAGCCGTATTTGATCGACACATGCCCCGAGGCGAGGTTGATCAGCGCCGAGGGGATGAAGAACGGCGACAGCCGACGCAGCTTGCCTTCATGCAGCAGCTGGGCTGCCTCGTAGATGGTCTCCAGGCCGCCAATGCCCGAGCCGATCATCACCCCAGTGTTCCACTGGTCTTCGTCGGTCTGCGCCACCCAGCCCGAATCCTCCACCGCCTGTGTGGCGGCGATCAGACCGTACTGGATGAAGCGATCCATCTTTTTCAGATCTTTGGTCGGGATCCATTCCGCCATATCCAGACCGCCTTCGGCGCGAGTGCCCTTGGGCAACTCGCCTGCGATCTTGGCCGGAATGTCCGACGTATCGAAAGACTGGATAGTGCCGATGCCGGACTCGCCGCGCAACAGGCGCTGCCACACATGCTCAACACCGAGGCCGAGCGGACATGCAATGCCCATCCCGGTGACGACAACTCGCCGCATCTGAACCATCCTCGTCTTTATTCTGCCGCCACGGGGTTCCGTGGCGGCGTCGTTACCGTCTGCCCGAAATCAGGCGTTCTGGTGCGCTTCGATGTAATCCACCGCGTCCTTGACGGTCGCGATCTTCTCCGCGGCTTCTTCCGGGATTTCCACGCCGAAGGCTTCTTCGAACGCCATCACCAGTTCGACGGTGTCGAGGCTGTCCGCGCCCAGATCATCGATGAAGGAGGCTTCTGGGGTGACCTTCACTTCTTCAACGCCGAGGTGTTCGACAACAATCTTCTTCACGCGGTCAGCGACATCGCTCATGATTTCAAACTCCTAAGTGCCGGTTCTATACCAAATTCGCGCCGGATACTCATGGCCCCGGCGACAGGCCTGTTTTATGCCAAACCCCGACCGGCTGAACCGGGGGGGCGCTTAGCACGATTTTGTCACACTCGCCAATCCAGGCCTGCCTTTTTGCAAGCTTTGGACCGGATTTTACAGCATGGCCATCCCGCCATTGACGTGCAGCGTGGCACCCGTCACCCAGGCGGCCTCTTGGCTGGCAAGATAGAGCACTGCGGACGCAATGTCGCTGGGCTGACCGAGGCGGCCGAGCGGAATCGACTCGGACAGCTTGGTTTTCTGCGCATCGGTGAGCACATGGGTCATCGGCGTGTCGATAAAGCCGGGGGCGACCATGTTCACCGTGATACCGCGCGCGCCGACTTCCTGGGCCAGCGCCTTGGTCATGCCCACCAAACCGGCTTTTGCCGCGGCATAATTGGCCTGACCCGGATTGCCGGTGGCTCCCACGATGGAGCCGATGCCGATGATCCGGCCGGCCCTGCGGCGGAGCATGCCCTTCAGCGCGGCGCGGGCGAGGCGGAACGGGGCGGTGAGATCGACATCAAGCACCGTCTGCCAGTCCTCGTCCTTCATGCGCAGCGCCAACATGTCGCGGGTCAGCCCCGCATTGTTGACCAGCGCCCAGAGCGGACCGCCAGCGGCTTCAGCCTCAGCGACCAGCGCATCGGCGGCAGCGGAGTCGCGCAGATCAGCCGGGCAGACGAAGCTGCGCGCGCCGAGTTCGGCGGCCAGCGACTCGAGCGCCTCACGGCGGGTGCCCGAGAGCACCACATTGGCACCTTGCGCATGCAGGGTGCGGGCGATGGCTGCCCCGATGCCGCCAGAGGCACCAGTCACCAGGGCGGTCTTGCCGTCCAACCGGAACATATCCCTGTCCTTTATAAGGTCTTGAGCAAAGCTTCGATGTCGGCGGGCGCACCCACCGAAATCGCAGCTGCCTCGGGTGCGATGCGGCGCAGCAGGCCGGAGAGCACCTTGCCAGCGCCGATTTCAACGAAGGTGTCCACGCCCATCGCCACCATCGCCTGCACGCTCTCGCGCCAGCGCACGGTGGCGGTGACCTGCTTCACCAGAAGGTCGGCGATGTCTGCCGGGTCCGTCACCTTCGCCGCCGTGACATTGGCCACCAGCGGCACGGCGGGTGGGGCGGGCGGGTTCAGGCCAAGGGCTTCAGCCATCGCATCCGCGGCGGGGGCCATCAGGGCACAGTGGAAGGGGGCTGACACCGGCAGCAGCATCGCGCGTTTCACGCCCCGGGTTTTGGCAACCTCAATGGCCCGTTCGACGGCTTCCTTATGGCCGGAGATTACCACCTGACCGCCACCATTGTCATTGGCGGGCTCGACGATCGAACCGGGCTGCGAGGCCTCGGCGCAGATTTCCAAGGCGAGTTCCATCTCGGCACCCAGCAGGGCCGCCATGGCCCCCACACCGGGGGCGACGGCCTTCTGCATCGACTGACCGCGCAGACGCAGCAGCTTGGCTGCACCGCCGACGCTGAAGCTGCCTGCTGCGGCGAGGGCTGAATATTCGCCCAGCGAATGACCGGCGACCAGGGTTGCCTTGTCGGCCAGCGTCACGCCGCCTTCGCGTTCGAGCACACGCAGCACCGCCAGCGAATGCGCCATCAGGGCAGGCTGGGTGTTCTCAGTGCGGGTAAGGTCTTCGGCGGGGCCTTCGAACATCAGTTGAGACAGCTTCTGGTCGAGCGTATCGTCAACTTCTTGAAACACTTCGCGGGCAGCACTGAACGATGCAGCTAGATCGCGGCCCATGCCGACGCTCTGGCTACCTTGGCCCGGAAAGACGAATGCGTACACAGCCATGATATTTTGTTCCATGGACACGAGGCGCGCGGTATCCAGCGAAGGCGCAAATCTGTCAATGTCTGCTGGCGGTTGTCTGCCGCGACGGCTGTGGTGATGGAGGCAACGCGTGGCACAAAAGATGTTCGATCTCGCCATTATCGGCGGCGGCATCAATGGCGTGGGCATTGCGCGCGATGCCGCTGGCCGTGGCTGGAAGGTTCTGCTGGCGGAAAAATCCGATCTCGGCGGTGCCACCTCCGCATCATCGACCAAGCTGGTGCACGGCGGTCTCCGCTATCTGGAACATTACGAATTTCGACTGGTGCGCGAGGCGTTGCAGGAGCGTGAGGTGCTGTGGGGCATCGCGCCGCACATCATCTGGCCGCTGCGTTTCGTGCTGCCTTATCATAAAGGACTCCGCCCGGCGTGGCTGCTGCGGTTGGGGCTGTTCCTCTACGACCACATTGGCGGCCGCAAGAAACTGCCCGCCACCGAGATGCGCGCCCTCAATGACGGCATTCTGAAGCCGGAATTCACCAAGGGCTTTGAATATTCCGATTGCTGGGTGGAGGATTCGCGCCTTGTGGTGCTCAACGCCCGCGATGCGGCGGCACGGGGGGCGGATATCCGCACGCGCACCCAGGTGATCGCTGCCAGTCGCGCAGACGGCCTCTGGCAGGTCGTGCTGCGCGATGCGGCCGGGCAGGACAGCACGATCCAGGCGCGGGCCTTGGTCAACGCCGCAGGGCCTTGGGTGGCGCAGGTGCTGGGGCAGGTGGTGCGGACGAATTCCAGCGATCGGGTGCGGCTGGTGCAGGGCAGTCATATCGTGGTGCCCAAACTTTATGACGGGCCGCATTGCTACATTTTCCAGAACGCCGATCAGCGTATCTTCTTCGCGATACCCTATGAGACGGATTTCACCCTGATCGGCACCACCGACCGCGACTATCAGGGTGATCCGGGTGAGGTTGCGATCAGTGCCGACGAGATTGCCTATCTCTGCGCCGGTGCCAGCGGCTATTTCCGCACCCCGATCACGCCGGAGATGGTGGTGTGGACCTATTCCGGAGTGCGCCCTTTATATGATGACGGTGCCTCGGCCGCGCAGGAGGCAACGCGGGATTACGTGCTCACGCTGGATGCCCCCGCGGGTGAGGCGGCGTTGCTGAGTGTGTTCGGCGGCAAGATCACCACCTATCGCAGGCTTGCCGAATCGGCGCTGGCGCGGATTGGGCCGCATCTGCCCAAGGTTGCGGGCAAATCGGCGGGGTGGACGGCCGATGCCGCTTTGCCCGGCGGCGATTTCCCCACCGACGGCTTCGGCCGCCTTGTCGCAACCCTGCGGGAGACGCGGCCCTGGTTGTCCGGGCGGCTGGCGAAGCGTCTGGTGCGGGCCTATGGCACCGACTCGGCGGAGATCCTCGGCACGGCGCACAGCATGGCCGATCTCGGCACTGAATACGGCGCGGGGCTGACAGAGGCGGAATTGGCTTATCTGGTCCGGCGCGAATGGGTGCAGGCCGGTGATGACGTGCTCTGGCGGCGCAGCAAGCTCGGACTGCGTCTGGACGCCGCACAGCGGCAAACGGTCAACGAAGCCGTTGCCCGGCTGGTGGCGGGGGGCTGATCTGCGTCGGCCTTCTGGCATCGCGCTGCGGGTGTGGGCGGATTTTAACCTGTTTGTGTGAAATTAGGTGATGCATCCCTCGCCCTTATGGGGACAGAATGCCCATCAGGGGGGAGAAGCGCGCTGGCGTGAATGGTCCAAATGGCTTGGGGGCCTGTTTTCGCGGCGCGGAGTGACCACATCCGAACAGACCGGCACGCTGTATGCGTGTTCGATGTCGGGCCCAGTTTTTGTTGACCTGTCTTGCCAGAATTCAGGAGCGTTGATCCCATGCTCTCCCGCAATCTCGAACAGACGCTCCATCGCGCGCTTTCTTTGGCCAGTGAGCGCCGGCATGAATATGCCACGTTGGAACATCTGCTGCTCGGCCTTGTCGATGACACCGACGCCGCCACCGTGCTGCGCGCCTGTGGTGTTGATCTCGACAAGCTACGCAATGACCTGACCGAATTCCTCGATAAGGAATTATCGGGCCTTGCCACTGACCGTCCGGGCGATCCGAAACCGACCGCCGGTTTCCAGCGCGTGGTACAGCGTGCGGCGATCCATGTGCAGTCTTCCGGTAAGGAGGAGGTCACCGGGGCCAATGTGCTGGTGGCGCTGTTCAGCGAACGTGAAAGCCATGCTGTCTATTTCCTGCAAGCGCAGGACATGACGCGGCTGGACGCGGTGAACTTCATCAGTCACGGCATCGCCAAAGCCCCCGGTCGCAGCCAGGCCCGCCCGGTGCAGGGCTCCGGCACGCCTGCTGAACCGGCGCAGGAAAATGAGCGCGAGGAAAAGAGCGCCAAGCGCGGTCAAGATGCGCTGAGCAATTACTGCGTCAACCTCAACAAGAAGGCGCTGGCTGGTAAGATCGATCCGTTGATCGGTCGCGATCAGGAGATCGAGCGCACCATTCAGATCCTCTGCCGCCGCACCAAGAACAACCCGCTTTATGTGGGCGATCCGGGCGTGGGCAAAACGGCGATCGCCGAAGGTCTTGCCAAGCGCATCGTCGAGGGCGATGTGCCGGAGGTGCTGATCAAGGCGGTGATCTATTCGCTCGATATGGGGGCTCTGCTGGCGGGCACCCGCTATCGTGGCGATTTCGAGGAACGTCTGAAGGCGGTTGTCACCGAACTTGAAGCGCAGCCGAATGCGGTGCTGTTCATCGACGAAATCCACACCGTCATCGGTGCGGGCGCCACGTCGGGCGGGGCGATGGATGCCTCCAACCTGCTCAAGCCGGCACTGGCGGCGGGCACGCTGCGCTGCATCGGCTCGACCACCTATAAGGAATTCCGCACCTATTTCGAAAAAGACCGCGCCCTGGTGCGGCGCTTCCAGAAGATCGACGTCAATGAGCCGTCGATTGAGGATGCGGTGAAGATTCTGCGTGGGCTGAAGACGAATTACGAAAAGCACCACAAGGTGCGCTACACCGAAGAGGCCATCCGGGCGGCGGTGGAGTTGAGCGCGAAATACATCAACGACCGCAAACTTCCCGACAAAGCCATCGATGTGATCGACGAGGTGGGTGCCTCGCGGATGCTGCTGCCCGAGGGCAAGCGCCGCAAGACCGTCACCTTGAAGGATGTGGAGGAGATCGTCGCCAAGATCGCGCGCATTCCCCCCAAATCCGTCTCGGCGGACGACAAGGAGACGCTGCGCAATCTGGAGCGCGATCTGAAATCGATGGTCTTCGGCCAGGACAAGGCCATCGACGCGCTGTCGGCCGCCATCAAGCTGTCGCGGGCGGGTCTGCGGGAGCCGGAGAAGCCGATCGGCAATTACCTGTTCTCGGGGCCGACGGGTGTTGGCAAAACCGAAGTGGCACGCCAATTGGCCTCCACCTTGGGCATTGAGCTGATCCGGTTCGACATGTCCGAATACATGGAGCGCCATTCGATCAGCCGCCTGATCGGCGCACCGCCGGGCTATGTCGGCTTCGATCAGGGCGGTCTGCTCACCGATTCCATCGACCAGCATCCGCATTGCGTGCTGCTGCTCGACGAGATCGAGAAGGCGCATCAGGATCTCTACAACATCCTGTTGCAGGTGATGGACCACGGCAAACTGACCGACCATAACGGCAAGACGGTCGATTTCCGCAACGTGATCCTGATCATGACCACCAATGCCGGTGCGTCGGACATGGCCAAGGAGGCCATCGGCTTCGGGCGTGACACCCGTGAGGGTGAGGACAGCGATGCGATCAAGCGTCTGTTCACGCCGGAATTCCGCAATCGCCTGGATGCCATTGTGCCGTTCGCGGCATTGACGCCGGAGATCGTCGGCCATGTGGTCGAGAAATTCGTCATGCAGCTGGAGGCACAGCTTGCCGACCGCAATGTGACGATCGAACTCTCCTCGGGCGCCAAGGAATGGTTGGCCGAGCGTGGCTATGACCGTCTGTATGGCGCGCGTCCGCTGAGCCGGGTGATCCAGGAATACATCAAGAAGCCGCTTGCGGAGGAGTTGCTGTTCGGCCGTCTGGTCAAGGGCGGTTCGGTGAAGGTGACGCTGAAGGACAACAAGCTCGATTTCGATGTCGTCGAAGCCAACGCGCCACCGGCCAAGGTGGAGCCGGAGAGCGAAGGCGAAGGCGACGATCACGAGCGTGAGGCTGAAACGGCGGAGTAAGCCACTGATTGCGTAGGGCGGACCAGCGCAGCGCAGTCCGCCATTGTCCGGCTCACCGGTGACAATGGCGGACTGCGCATGGCTTGTCCGCCCTACGTTTTCCAACACATCTTTGACGTCGCCGCCCCCCGCTGGTAGCCATGCGGCGGCTTTGGATCGGACGAGGGAATGACCGCCGCACTCGATTTCGTCGCCTGGCTGGGCAGAATTCTGCTTGGGGCGTGTGTTGCCAGCGGCAGACTGGCGCTGTTCTGCATCAACGGCCTGTCTCACATCGCCCGCCCGCCCTTCTACGGGCGCATGTTTCTGCGCGCCTTCGTGGAGATCGGCTATTTCTCGCTGCCGGTGGTGGCGCTGACGGCGATTTTCACCGGCATGGTGCTGGCGCTGCAAAGCTCCACCGGATTGTCGCGCTTCTCCGCCGATTCGGCGGTGGCGAGCCTGGTTGTGCTCTCCGTCACCCGCGAACTCGGCCCGGTGCTGGCGGGGTTGATGGTGGCGGGCCGGGTGGGGGCGTCGATTGCGGCCGAGATCGGCACGATGCGGGTGACGGATCAGATCGATGCGCTCTCCACCCTGTCCACCAACCCGATGAAATACCTCGTCGCCCCCCGCCTGCTGGCCGGGCTGATCGCGCTGCCCTTGCTGGTGGTGGTGGCCGATATTTTGGGGGTGATGGGCGGATTCATCATCGCAACCGAGAAGCTGGGCTTCAACGCCATCACCTATCTGAACAGCACGCTCGATTTCATCCAGACCGACGACGTGGTGTCTGGCCTCGTCAAAGCGGCGGTGTTCGGTGTGCTGATCGTCTTGATGGGCTGCTATCAGGGCTACAACTCCAAGGGCGGCGCGCAAGGCGTGGGTGCTGCGACGACATCGGCGGTGGTGTCGGCCTCGGTGCTGATCCTGGCGTTTGACTATGTGCTGACCGAATTGTTCTTCGCCCGATGAGCGCGCCCAACGTCACCATCCGCTTGCGCGGTGTCTCCAAGGCCTTCGGCGATAAGAAGGTGTTGGACGGGGTCGATCTCGACGTTGCCGCCGGCACCTCCATGGTGGTCATTGGCGGCTCGGGGTCGGGCAAGTCGGTGCTGCTGAAATGCATCCTCGGGCTGATCGAGCCGGATGCGGGCACGATTGAGATCGATGGCGTGGATGTGCTGACCGCGCCGCGCGAACAACAGGCTGAGTTGCGGTCGCGCATCGGCATGTTGTTCCAGAACGGGGCGCTGTTTGACAGCCTGCCGGTGTGGGAAAACGTGGCCTTCGGCCTGCTCGCCCAGAAGAAATGCTCCCGTGCGGAGGCCAAGGCCCGCGCGGCGGAGGTGCTGGCGCAGGTGGGGTTGGCGGCGAGCGTGGGTGAGATGTCGCCATCCGAATTGTCCGGCGGCATGCAGAAGCGCGTGGGGCTGGCGCGGGCGATTGCGTCTCAGCCGGAAATCATGTTCTTCGATGAGCCCACCACCGGGCTTGATCCGATCATGGGCGCGGTGATTGACGGGCTGATTGTCGATTGCGTCAAACGCATGGGCAGCACGGCGATTGCCATCACGCATGACATGGCCAGTGCAACGCGCATCGGCGACCGGGCGACGATGCTTTATAAAGGGCGGATCGTCTGGGAAGGACTTGCCTCGTCGCTGCTGGAGAGCGGCAATGAGTTGGTTGATCAATTCACCCACGGCCGCCGTGAGGGGCCGATCCAGATGGAATTGCGGAAATAATCATGATCACCGGATTGCCTGATATCGTCCGCGACCTTCCTGGCCTGCGCGCCCGTGTGGCCGCATGGCGGCGCGCGGGGGAGAGCGTGGCGGTGGTGCCAACGATGGGCGCCCTGCATGAAGGCCATCTCAGCCTGGTGCGTCGTGCGGCAGCAGACGCGGATCGGGTGATCGTGACGATCTTCGTCAACCCGCGCCAATTCAACAGTCAGGCCGATCTGGACGCCTATCCGCGCACCGAGGAGGCCGATCGGCTGAAATTGGCGGGCCAAGGGGCCGATATCGTCTATGTGCCCGACGGTGCCACGGTCTATCCGCCGGGCTTTGCCACCACGGTGGAGGTGGCGGGCTTGAGCGAGGGGCTGTGCGGTGCCTATCGCCCTGGCCATTTCGCGGGCATGGCCACGGTGGTGACGAAGCTGTTCACCCAGACCACGGCCGATTTGGCGTATTTCGGCCAGAAGGATTTCCAGCAGCTGTGCATCGTCACGCGGCTGGCGGCGGATTTGGATTTGCAGATCAAGGTGATCGGCTGCCCCACCTTGCGTGAGACGGACGGGTTGGCGATGTCGTCGCGCAACACGCGGTTGTCGGCCGAGGCCCGCGCTGTGGCGTCGTCGCTGTATGCCGAACTTCAGCGCGTGGCGGGGCGTCTGGCGGGCGGTGCGGCGATGTCGGCCTGTCTGGAGGATGCCAAGGCGGCGATTGTCGCGGGCGGCTATCAGGCGGTGGAATATCTGGAGCTGCGCGCGGAAGCCGATCTGGCGGTGCTGGATCGCCCGGATGTGCCCGCGCGCTTGCTGGTGGCGGCGTGGCTGGACGGGGTGCGGTTGATCGACAACATCGCCATTGCGGCTGCGGCATAGGAGAGAGCGGCGATGGAGCGGCGCGGGATGTTGCGTCTTGGGCTGATGTCGGGCCTGGCCGTCTTGGCCGCCCGCCCGGCGCTGGCGGGCACCTTCGTCTGCGCCGGCAAGGCGGTGGCACTGGATACCGTCACCTGCCCGGATGGCACGATTCCGAGTTATACTTATTTCGACCTGCCCGCCGCCCCCGGCGAGGATCACGACCGCACGGTCTATGGCACCACACTTCATGGCCATAATCAGGATGCGACGAGCCGTGTGTTCACCGGCATTTGGCACACCGAGGCCGAGGGCGTTTCCTATGCGCGGACGGCCGATGTGCCTGGGGCTTATCGGATGGATGGTCCGATCGGTCTACGTGGCGGCGATCTGTCGATTTCGATCAACGGGGCCTGGGTGTGGAACACCGTGCGCGGCTCGGCCGGGCGCTGGATTCCGGCCAATCCCGATACGCAGCGCGAATGGCAGTTCATTCTGATCGACGAGCAAAGCGAGGAGCGCTGGTTGGGCACGGTGGTGGAGGGCATGCTGCACCTGAAAGCCGGCGGGCGCTCCGTCTCTGGGCTGCGCTGAGCGATGGCACGCCCCACCACCCGCTTTGTCTGCACCGAATGTGGCGCGATCACCGCCAAATGGGCGGGACGCTGCGAGACATGTCAGGCGTGGAACTCGATTGCCGAGGAGAAAACCGAGCAGGCGCCGGGGCTGTCCGCCAAGGGGGTGAAATCGGCCGCGCGCAAGATCGAGTTCGTCGATCTCGCCGGCACCGCCGCCCCGCCACCGCGTGCCTCGGTGGGCATTGGCGAATTGGACCGTGTGTTGGGCGGTGGATTGGTGCCGGGCTCGGCGATTCTGCTGGGTGGCGATCCGGGCATTGGGAAATCCACGCTGCTGTTGCAGGCCGCCGCCTCGCTGGCGCGCGGTGGGCGGAAGGTTCTGTATATCTCGGGTGAAGAGGCCATCGAGCAGGTGCGGCTGCGCGCGCGGCGGTTGGGGCTTGCGGATGCCAGGCTCGGGCTGGCGGCGGCGATCAATCTGCGCGACATCATCGCAAGCCTGGAAGCGGCGGGCGACACCACGCTGGTGGTGATCGACTCGATTCAGACGATGTGGCTGGACGAGATCGACAGCGCCCCCGGCACCGTCTCGCAGGTGCGCGCCTGTTCGTTCGAACTGATCCGCGCCGCCAAAACCCGCAATTTCGCTGTCGTCCTGGTCGGCCACGTCACCAAGGATGGCGCCATCGCCGGGCCGCGCGTGCTGGAGCATATGGTGGATGCGGTGCTGTATTTCGAAGGCGACCGGGGCCATCAATTCCGCATTCTGCGCGGGGTGAAGAATCGCTTCGGGGCGACGGACGAAATCGGCGTGTTCGAAATGGGCGAGCAGGGGCTGGCCGAAGTGCCCAACCCTTCGGCGCTGTTCCTGGCCGAGCGACGCGGCAATATCGCGGGATCGGCGGTGTTCGCCGGGCTTGAGGGCACGCGGCCGGTGTTGGTGGAAATTCAATGTCTGCTGGCCGCCAATGCCGGGGGCAGCCCGCGCCGCTCCACGGTGGGCTGGGATGGCGGCAGGCTGTCGATGCTGCTGGCGGTGCTGGAGACGCGCTGCGGGGTGAAGTTCAACGCAACCGATGTGTATCTCAACGTGGCGGGCGGCTTGCGGATTGGCGAGCCGGCGGCGGATTTGGCGGTGGCGGCGGCGCTGATCTCGGCGGCAACCGAAACGCCGACGGATCCCGGCATGGTCTTCTTCGGCGAAGTGGGTCTGTCGGGGGAAATCCGGCAGGTGGCGCAGGCCGAAGCGCGGTTGAAAGAGGCGGAAAAGCTGGGCTTCGACTCGGCCTGCCTGCCGCGCCGCATCGCCTCGGGCAATCGAAAATTGACCGCGCCGCCCGGTCTGACACTGCGAGAGATCGGGCATTTGTCCGATCTGGTCGCGCGGTTTTCAAACAAACCCGGAGCCTCCGCGCCGCGCGCAACCATGTCATCTTCATGACAGGCTGGTGCTGGGGCGGTTCCGGGCGATATATGCCTCGAACCTGACGGGAACTGCGTGTGAATTGGGTTGACCTTACCATCCTCGGCGTCGTCGCCATCTCGGCGCTGCTGGCATTCATGCGCGGGCTTGTGCGTGAAGTGCTGAGCATCGGCTCGTGGGTGGGTGCAGGCTTCTTCGCGGTCTGGGCCTTCCCGTTCGTGCAGGATCGGTTCCGCGCATGGCTGGTCAATCCGGACATCGCCGATCCGGCGGCGTTCGGGGCGATGTTCACCTTGGCCTTGCTGGTGCTGTCGGTGGTGGCGAGCATGGTGGGCGCCGTGGTGCGTGGCTCGGTGCTTGGCGGTGTGGATCGTACGCTTGGCATGGCGTATGGCGTGCTGCGCGGTCTGGCCTTGGTGGTGTTTGTCTATATCGGTGCTGGGCTTGTCGTGACGGCCGATAAATGGCCCGACCCTGTCTTGCAGGCCAGGGCGTTGCCTTATGCCTATGAAGGCGCGGTCTGGGTGGTGAGTTTGATTCCACAGAATTATCGCCCGCAACTCTCGGCACCTCCGGCTGGTAAGGTGACGAAGGCTGAGGATCTGATGCATGTCGCGCCGCAGGGTAAAGCCCTGGCGACCCGTCCCTGAAAGCGCGCCGGAGACTGGCGTGGGAGATTTCGCAATGGATATGGACACGATGACCCTCGACGACGACAAGCTGCATGAGGAATGCGGCGTATTCGGCGTGTGGAATTGCGTCGATGCGGCGGCGCTGACGGCACTCGGCCTGCATGCGCTTCAGCATCGCGGCCAGGAAGCCACCGGCATCGTCTCCTATGACGGTGGCCGCTTCCATTCGCATCGCGGTCTTGGCCTGGTGGGCGAGAATTTCTCCGATGCCCGCGTGATGGCGCGTCTGCCCGGCAATCGCGGCATCGGCCATAACCGCTATGCCACCACCGGCGAGACGGTGCTGCGCAATGTGCAGCCGCTCTATGCCGATTTCGAGTTCGGCGGCTTTGCCGTCGCCCATAACGGCAACCTGACCAACGCCGCCACGCTGCGCCGCGCGCTGGTGCGCAGGGGCTGCCTGTTCCAGTCCACCATGGACAGCGAGGTGTTCATCCACCTGATCGCCATCAGCCTGTATTCCACCGTGGTGGACCGGCTGATCGATGCGCTCAAGCAGGTGGAAGGGGCGTATTCGCTGATCGCCTTGTCCAATGAGGCGCTGCTGGGTGTGCGCGACCCGTTGGGCGTGCGTCCGCTGATCCTGGGCCGACTGCCGCAGGCCGATGGCACGATCGGTTGGGTGTTGGCATCTGAGACATGTGCGTTGGAAATCTGCGGCGCGGAATTCGTCCGCGATGTGGAACCGGGCGAGATCGTGGTCATCGACGATCGCGGCGTGCATTCCATCAAGCCGTTCAACAAAACCGCCAGCCGGTTCTGCGTGTTCGAATATATCTATTTCGCCCGTCCCGACTCGGTGATGGAAGGCCGCGCGGTCTATGAGGTGCGCAAGCGGATCGGCGCCGAACTCGCGCGTGAGAGCAATGTGGAGGCCGATGTGATCGTGCCGGTGCCCGATAGCGGCGTGCCGGCGGCGATGGGCTATGCCGCACAGAGCGGCATTCCGTTCGAACTCGGCATCATTCGCAACCACTATGTGGGCCGCACCTTCATCGAGCCGACCGACTCCATTCGGCATTTGGGCGTGAAATTGAAGCACTCGGCCAATAAGCCGGTGCTGGAGGGCAAGCGCGTTGTGCTGGTCGATGACAGCATCGTGCGTGGCACCACCAGCCGCAAGATTGTCGAAATGGTGCGCGCTGCGGGCGCTGCCGAGGTGCATATGCGCATCTCCTCGCCGCCGACCACTCATAGCTGCTTCTACGGCATCGACACGCCCGAACGCTCCAAGCTGCTCGCCGCCCGACACAATGTGCAGGAAATGGCCGAATTGATCGGGGCGGACAGTCTGGCGTTCATCTCTGCCGACGGCCTGTATCGCGCCCTCGGCCATGAGAAGCGCAACGCCGACGCCCCGCAATATTGCGATGCCTGTTTCACCGGCGAATACCCGATTGCACTGCGCGACCTGGAACAGCCGGATGGTCCGCAATTGTCGTTGCTGACGGAGCGAGGCCGCTAAGATGTCGCTGCACGGCCAGATTGCCCTCGTCACCGGTGCCAGCCGTGGCATCGGGGCCGCCACCGCCATTGAACTTGCTGCGCGTGGTGCGCATGTGGTGCTCACCGCCCGCACGCAAGGCGGCCTGGAAGCCACCGACGACGCGATCCGTGCGGCGGGCGGGTCGTCCACCCTGTTGCCGCTCGATCTGATGGATGGCGAGGCGGTGGATTGCATCGGGCCGTCGTTGCTGGAGCGGTTCGGTCGGCTGGATATTCTGGTCAGCAATGCGGGCACGCTGGGCAAGCTGACACCTGCGCCGCATATTCTGCCGAAGGATTGGGACGCCGTGGTGGGGGTGAACCTCGCCGCCAATTGGCATCTGATCCGCAGTTGCGGCCCGCTGCTGGGGATCGCTCCGGCCGGGCGTGCGGTGTTCCTGACGGCCAGGCAAGCGCAGGCGCCGTTGTCGTTCTGGGGCGCCTATGGGGCGACGAAGGCCGGGATGGAATATCTGGTGCGCTGTTGGGCCGATGAGACCAAGACGACGGCATTGCGGGTGAATCTGTTCGAACCCGGCATCATCCGTGGCAAGCTGCGCACCCAGATCATGCCGGGTGAGGATCCGCAGACCGTGCCGGGGCCGGAGACGGTGGCACCGCAGATCGCCGATCTGTGCATGCCGCAGACGCGCGTGCATGGCCAGTTGATCGAGGCGGTTCGGGGTTAAGCTTCACCGTGGCGCTGGCCACAACTCCGCCGCCAGCGCCGCGATTTCGGCGGCCGCCAAGGATTTCGGCGCGCTCTCGCTGACGCCCAGACCGCGTCCGAAGGCCGTGGCGTAACCGGCGCGGTTGCCGAGGGTTGCCGTCATCACCGCAGCGCCTGCCTTGCCCAGCAGCGTCTCCACCTGCGTGCGCAGGGCCGATTTGGCGGGGGCTCGATTGAGCACCACCAATGAGGGGCGGCGTTCGGCGGTGGCCAGTTTCAACGTCCCCTCGGCAGCCCAGGCATCGGGCAGGCTTGGCTGCACCGGCACCAGCACCAGATCGGCGGCCCGGATGGCCAGACGCGCCTCGGTTTCGATTTGCGGTGGACTGTCCACGATCACGATGTCGTGCGCCTCGCGCAGCCGGTCGAGTTCGGCGGCCATGCGCCAGCCCGCGACTTCGCTGAGGTGAACCGCCCCCTGCGCCGCCTTCGCCCCGGCGCGCAGACGGTGCCAATGCGACAGGCTGCGTTGCGGGTCGATGTCAAGCAAGGCGACACGGCAGGTCGGTGCCCAAAAAGCGGCAAGATTGGCCGCCAGCATCGTCTTGCCGGCACCACCCTTCTGCTGTGCGATTGTCAGTACCAATGCCATCGTGAACCGCCTTTGTCTGACCACCCATGTGGCAAATTCACCATACAGACAAGCAATCCGCCTGCCACTGTCTGAAGAGGTGCAACACTTCGCAATCCTCCCCATCTATGGCTAGATTGGTTGCAAAGGAGCGTCCGAATGCCTGAAACATTGACCGTCGCAGCGCCGCGTCTGCTGGATCGTGCCCTTCGTCGCATCACCAGCGTCTGGCGTGACATGGCGGCCAGCGTGTCGCGGGAGGAAGATACCAGCACCGAGACGCTGATGCGCGCCTGTCTTGCCGGTCATGGCGGTGAGGTTTCGGCGCGCAACCGTGCGGCGAAGCTGGCCGAGACCTATCTGTCGCTCGATGCCGAGGGTCGCCATGAATTCCTGCGCATTGCCGCCGGTTTCGACACGGATGACGCCGAACTGGCCAAGGCGACCAAAGCCGTCGAGCGCGCCACCGGCCCGGAGCGTGCTGCGGCCAAATCCGCCCTGCGTCGCGTGCTGGAGCCGCCACGCCAGCGGCTGCTGACACAGTTCACCTCGATCCCGGACGGCATGAAATTCCTGGTTGAGATGCGCCACACGCTGCTGGGGCTGGCGAAGTCGGACCCGATGCTGGCGGCGCTGGAGGCGGATCTGCGCTTCCTGCTCGCCAATTGGTTCGATTACGGCTTCCTGGAACTGCATCGCATCGACTGGAACACGCCGGCGGCATTGCTCGAAAAGCTGGTGGGGTATGAGGCGGTGCATGAAATCACCTCCTGGCGCGATTTGAAGAACCGGCTGGACAGCGACCGCCGCTGCTATGCCTTCTTCCACCCGCGCATGCCCGATGAGCCGCTGATTTTCGTCGAGGTGGCGCTGGTGAAGGGCTTGGCCGATTCGGTGCAGCGTCTGCTGGATGAGGATGCGCCGGTGGGCGATCCGACGCAGGCGGATGCGGCGATTTTCTACTCGATCAGCAATTGCCAGCGCGGGCTGTCCGGCATCAGCTTCGGCAATTTTCTGATCAAGCGTGTGGTGGGCGAGCTTTCGCCGGAATTCCCCAATCTGAAAACCTTCGCCACCCTCAGCCCGATTCCCGGCTTCCGCCGTTGGCTGGACAAGCAGATTTCCACGGCCGACCCGCATTTGCTGGTCGAGGAAGAGCTGGCCGCACTGGCCGGGTTGCAGCCCGGTGAGACGGGGGCCGCGGCATTGCAATCCGCTCTCGCCAAACCGCGTTGGCGGCATGATCCGGCAGCGACGAAGGTGCTCGACCCGATCCTGATCCGCCTGTGCGCCCGCTATCTGCTGGCCGAAAGCCGGGGCGGCAAGGCGCTGGACCCGGTGGCGCATTTCCATCTGTCCAACGGCGCACGGGTGGAGCGGATCAATGCCGGCGCCGACGTCTCCGAGAAGGGGGTGAAGGAGAGTGCGGCGATGATGGTCAATTATCTCTACGACCCCGGCAAGATCGAGAGCTATCACGAGGATTACGCCGGCTCGGGCAAGCGCCACGCCTCCACCGTGGTGCGCAAGCTGGCGCGCGGTTGGGTCTAGCGCGATGAACGCCCAGTTCCCCGGCCTGTCTGTCTCGCGTCGTGTGGAATTGCTGCATCAGATCGAGCGCAAGCTGCTGTGGTTGTCGGCGTGGATGATCCACAACGCCAACCATCTGCGCCCCAATCGCGACGGGCTGAAGGTGGGCGGACATCAGGCGTCCTGTGCGTCGGTGATCTCGATCATGACGGCGCTGTATTTCGACATGCTCCGCCCACAGGACCGCGTGGCGGTCAAGCCGCATGCCGGGCCGGTGTTTCACGCGATGAACCTGCTCTATGGCCGCCAGACGCCGGAGAAAATGGCGGCCTTACGCCAGTTCGGCGGCGCACAGCCTTACCCCAGCCGGGTGAAGGATGGGGCGGAGGTGGATTTCTCCACCGGCTCGGTCGGCCTCGGTGTGGCGATGACCAGTTTTTCGTCCCTGATGGCCGATTATGTGCGCCTGCACGGCTTGGCCGAGGATCGCCAAGTGCCGCAGGGCCGCCACATCGCCATTTGCGGCGATGCGGAGTTGGATGAGGGCAATATTTACGAGGCGTTGCTGGAGGGCTGGAAGCACGACATCCGCAATGTCTGGTGGATCGTCGATTACAACCGCCAGAGCCTGGACAGCGTGATGCCGGATCGGTTGTTCGGCCGCATCGAGGGCCTGTTCCGCGATATGGGCTGGAACGTGGTGACGATGAAATATGGCCGCAAGCTGGAAGCGGCCTTCGCCCGTCCGGGTGGCGGGGTGCTGCGGGATTGGATCGACGATTGCCCGAACAGCCTGTATTCGGCGCTCACCTTCCAGGGCGGGGCGGCATGGCGGGCGGCGATTCTGGCCGATCTGGGGCGGAATGCGCTGGTGCGCGCGATCATCGATCCGCTGAGCGATGCCGATCTGGCCAGCCTGATGAACAATCTCGGCGGTCACGATATCGAGACGATCATCGAACATCTGCGCGCGGCCGATGCGGCGGGGGATCAGCCCACCTGTTTCATCGCCTACACCGTCAAGGGCATGGGGCTGCCCTTCGCAGGGCATAAGGACAATCATGCCGGGCTGATGACGCGCGAGCAGATGGAGCAATTCCGGCGCGATATGGGCATTCGCCCCGGCCATGAATTCGATCTTTGGGAAGGGCTGGACGCCACGCCGGAGGAGATTTCAGCCTTCGTGAGCAGCCGTCCCTTCGCTCAGCCTCTGACGCCCGCCGGGCGCGCTTTGACCGCGCCGATCGTGGCGGTGCCGGAGGCATTGCCCGCGCCGGACACCGCCGGGCGGAAGATGGCGACGCAATCGGGCTTCGGTGAAATCCTCGCCGAGATCGGTCGCAAGGAAGGCCCGTTCAAGCAATTGGCGGCGCATATCGTCACCACCAGCCCGGATGTCACGGTCTCGACCAATCTGGGCCCCTGGGTGAACCGGCGCGGTGTGTTCGATCGTCATACGCGCAACGATGTGTTTCGCGATGCCAAACTCGCCTCTGCCCAACGCTGGGGCATGACGCCGCTGGGGCAGCATATCGAGCTGGGGATTGCCGAGCAGAATCTGTTCCTGCTGCTGGGGGCGGCGGGCATGTCGCATGCGCTGCATGGCGCGCGGGTGCTGCCGATCGGCACGGTGTATGACCCGTTCGTCAATCGCGGCCTCGATGCGCTGATTTATGCCTGCTATCAGGACGCCCGCTTCCTGCTGGTCTCCACGCCCTCGGGCATCACCCTGGCGCCGGAAGGCGGGCAGCATCAATCGATCAACACACCGCTGATCGGCATGTCGTCGGACAGGCTTGCGAGTTACGAGCCGGCACATATCGATGAACTTGCCATTCTGCTGCGGCATGCGTTCGCGCATATGCAGAAGCCGGATGGCTCGGCGGTGTGGCTGCGGCTGTCCACCCGACAGATTGCGCAGCCGGAGCGGGTGCTGGATGCCGCCGCCGTGATCGCGGGTGCCTATTGGGCGGTGCCGCCCGCACCAGGGGCGCGGATTGCGATTGCCTATCAGGGGCCGGTCGCCCCCGAGGCGTGGGAGGCATTCGCGGAACTGCGCACCGAGGAGCCGGGGGCGGGGCTGCTCGCCATCACCAGCCCGGATCGTTTGCATGCGGGCTGGCTCGACGCATCCCGCAAACGCCGGGCGGGGGAGGCGGCGCAGAGCCATATCGAGACGCTGCTGGCCCCGATGGCGGTGGGCAGCGGTTTGGTGACGGTGCTGGACGGCCATCCGGCGTCATTGGCCTGGCTCGGTGCGGTGCGGGGGCAGCGTGTGGCGGCGTTGGGGCCGGACCATTTCGGGCAGGCGGGCGATATCCCCGATCTCTATCGCGCATATGGCATCGATATGTCGGCGATCTTGGATGCATGCGCGCAGGTGTTGTTGGGGTGAAAGGCGGCTGTCAACCGTCGCTGCCATGTCCTGCATAAATTGTTATTAACAGGATGATGGCAATTGTCGCGAACAGAGCGGCGAACACCCACAGCACGTAGCGTTCCGGCCCACTGACGGGGGGATAGCCGACAGGGGCGGGGACGAATTCCGGCTCAGCTTTGGGCTCCGGCATGGGCGGGGGTGGAGGTGGAGGTGGCGGCGGAGGCGGAGGCGGCGGTGCGATCGCGGTCTGCTTCACCACCACCGGCTTGGCCCTCACTGGCAGCACGCGCTTGGCGACACCCGGCTTCTTGCGGCGTGGGCCTTGGGCCAGTATCCGTGCCTGCGCCACCACATACAGCGCCATCGTCAGCGGCACGGCGAAACTCAAGGCCGGGGATTGGCTGGAAATCCAATCGGCATACAGCCGATCACTGATCGCGAAATCCCCGGCAATCCAGCCGAGCAATGCGGCACCCACCTCCACCGTCCAGGGATGGCGTTTGAGCAGTGCCGTCATCAGCACCGCACCCCACATCAGTGCCGGGATGGACAGCACCAGACCCAAGGCCAACAGCACATAGTCGCCCCGCGTGATGGCGGCCAGCGCCACCACATTGTCCAGGCTCATCACCAGATCGGAGACGATGATGACAAGCCCGACGCCGAAGATTTGCGATCCGGCATTGAACGGCCTGGCGTCGTCCTCCTCCTTGGGGGGCACGGCCAGGTTGATTGCAATCGTCGCCAATAGCAGCCCGCCGATGAGGCGCAGGCTGGGAATATCGATCAGGGTGGAGGCGATCAGCGCCAGCACCAGACGGGCAATCACCGCACCGAACGCGCCCAACAGCATCGCGCGATGCCGGAAGGCGGCGGGCAGGTCGCGGCAGGCCATCGCAATCAACAGCGCGTTGTCGCCACCCAGCAGCAGATCAACCGCCACCACTTCGGCCAGCAACGCGAACCAGGACAGGGAGAAGGCCAGAGGGGTCATGTGGCTGCTCTAACCCTGTCCGCCGAGCACGCCAAGCACGCCGGCAATCAACCCCAGCCCGCCGGTCAGCACGAACACCACCACCACCACCACGCGATACGTGCCCGACAGCTGCAGCCCATCTGGCAGAACACGGCAGGCGAGCAGATAGAGCCCGGCCAGCACCACCGGCAGCAGAATGGCGTTCAACACCCCCACGCCAATCGACAGCCCGACCAGATCGACCCCGGACGCCACCAGCACCGCACCGGCTGCCAGCACCACGCCGAACGCACCGTAAAACCACGGGGCCTGCATCGGATGGTCGGCAAGCGAATGCTGCTGGCCGGTCACTTCGCCCAACGTCCAGGCCACCGTCAGGCAGACGACGATGGTGGCCACCAGACAGCCGCCCCCCAACCCCGCCGCGAACACCCAGCGCCCCCATCCGCTGCCCACCAGGGCTGCGAAAGCATGGCCGATGGCGGGCACGTCTTCCAGGCCGGTCGGCACCGCCTTGCTGCCCAGGGCGACAGCCGCGGCGATCAGCACGGCGGCAGTGACCACCTGACAGACAATCGCCCCCCCCAGCGTGTCCAGTCGTGCCATGCGCAGATCGCTGCGGTCCAGGCCTTTATCGACGATGGCGGATTGCTGATAGAACACCGTCCACGGCATCACGCAGGTGCCCAGATTGGCGGCGATCAGATAGAGAAAATCCCGATTGCCGAGCGGCAGATGCACGCTCTGCCGCAGCATCTCCGCCCCATTCGGATGCGCCGCCCAGGCGACGACCAGAAAGCCCAGTTCGCCCAAGCCGAGCAGGATCGCGACCTTCTCCACACCGCGATAGCTGGCGCTGAGCACCATGGCGAAGATCACCACGGCGGTTGCCCCCACGCTTTGCCACGCTGGAATGCCGAACATCTGGCCGATGCCCGCCAGCCCGCTCATCTCGGTGACGAGCGCGCCCAGGCAGGAGATCACCAAGGTTGCCACACTCAGCCGGGCCCAGATTTTGCCGAAATGGCTGGCAATCAACTCGCCATGCCCGCGCCCGGTGCCAAGACCGAGGCGGATGGTGAGCTCCTGCACCATGTAGAGCACCGGGATCAGCACGAATTGCAGGCCGAGCAGCCGATAGCCCCATTGCGCTCCGGATTGGGCGGCGGTGATCACGCTGCCCGCATCGGTGTCGGCCAGCATCACCACCAGCCCAGGACCGAAGGCGAGCAGGATGCGCATCCAGGCCGAAGGTGGACGCATAACGGCTTCGCTCACTGACCGGCCGCCTTGCTGGCGTCTGGCCCGTTGGCGAACACGCGCAGCAGGCCGCTTTCCGGGGTGAGGACCAAAGTGGGGGCGGAATCGGACAGCGCCGTGCGGTAGCTCTGCAAGGCGCGGGTGAAGGCATAGAATTTCGGGTCCGTGCCGAACGCATCGGCCGCCAATTTGGCCGCTTGCGCATCGCCCTCGCCCCGCAGAACCTTGGCTTTCTGCTGTGCCTCGGCAAGGAGCACGGTGCGCTCGTGATCGGCGCGCGCGGTGATTTCCTGCGCCCATTCGAAGCCCTGTGCGCGCAATTCCTTCGCCTCGCGCTGACGTTCGGATTTCATCCGGTCATAGATCGCCTGCGACGTCTCCGCCGGCAGATCGGCGCGGCGGATACGCACATCGGCCACCTCGATGCCCAGCGGGCGGGCATTGGTGGAAACCTCGGTCAAAATTGCCGCCATCGCCTGATCGCGCTCTTTGCTGAGCAGCGAGGTCAGCTTGACCTGACCCAATACCCGCCGCAGCGAGGAGCCGACGAGTTGCGTCAACTGGCTCTGCGCGGCTTCCAGCGTGCGCACGGATTGATAAAAACGCAGCGGGTCGGCGATGCGAAAGCGCGTGTAGGTGTCCACATCAAGCCGTTTCTGGTCGCCCAGAATGATCTGTTCAGACGTCGGTTGCAGCGGCAGCAGCCGGTTGTCGTAGAAGATCACGGTGTCGATGAACGGCACCTTGATTTTCAACCCAGGCTCGGAATCCACCCCCACCGGCTTGCCGAAGCGCAGCAACAATGCCTGTTGGGTTTCATTGACCACATAGAGCGCATTGAACATCGAAACCGCGGCCAGAAGCAGCGCGCCGATGGTGAGTTTGGCAGCAAGACCGCGCATCACTTCGTCCCCCCAGCCGCGACAGGGGCGGCAGCGGGTGAGGCGGGCTTTTGCAAATCCATCGGAAGATAGGGCTGCACCGCGCCCACGCCCTTGCCGGAGACATCGACCAGCACCGATTTGGCGTGCCGCAGCACCTCATCCATGCTGTCCAGATACAACCGCCAAGACACCACTGCGGGCGCTGTGCGGTAGACGTCCTGCAAGGCGCGATAGGACGACGTTTCACCGGTGGCGAGGTCGATGGCTTGCGTCTTATAGGCCTCGGCCTGTTGCACGATATGCTGTGCCTCGCCTCGGGCACGGGGCAGGATGTCGTTGCGGTAGGCATCGGCCTCGTTGCGGGCGCGCTCTTGGTCGGCGCGGGCGCGTTGGACGTCGTTGAAGGCGTCGATCACCGCGTTGGGCGGATCGACGCGCAACAGCTGGACTTCACGGATTTGAATGCCGGCCTGATAGGAATCGAGCAGCCTCTGCAGCCCAACACGTGCCTGATCGGCCACCTGCTGGCGCTTGTCGGACAGCACGGCCTGGATCGGGAAGCGTGAGACCACTTCGCGCATCATGCTCTCAGCGGCCATGCGCACCATGTCTTCCGGGTCGTAGAGCTTGAAGAGAAATTTTGCCGGGTCGTTGATCTTCCAGAACACCACGTAATTGGCTTCGAGAATGTTCTCATCGCCGGTGAGCATCTGGGCCGATTGCTTCGTCGCCATCGGACCGCCCAGGCCGATCTGCAATTGATTGACCTGCGTCACGCGCGGCAGCGCCACAACGTCAATCGGGTAGGGCAGATGGTAATGCAGGCCGGGAGAGGTGGTGTCGATCCATTTGCCGAAGCGGATCACCATGCCCTGTTCGTCGGGGCGGACCATATAGACACCCGAAACCACCCAAAGCCCAAACACCATGCCGCCCAATAGGCGGGCGCCGCGTTGGCCGAGCCGGGGGAGGCGGAAAAATTCGCGCAGCTTTTCGCGCGCCAGATCCATCATGTCAGGCGCGTTCGCAGCCTCTGCCGAAGCAGGGTCCGTTTCATCCGACAACAGCACAACTCCCCAAACACCGCCCGCATCTTGCGGTCTGATGCGCCGACAATTTCCATCGATCAAGGATCTGGATCAAATCGGCAACACGATCCGCGCCCGCAGGCCCCCCTGCGGACTGTCCTCCAACAAGATTTCGCCGCCATGCGCATGCACGATGTCGCGTGCAATTGTCAGCCCCAACCCGGTGCCACCCTTTTTGCCGGAGGCAAAGGCACGAAACACCGTCTCGCGCTGATCGACGGGAATGCCCGGACCATCGTCATCGACCAGGATTTCCAACCGGCGCGGGTCGGGGCGGCGTAGGGTGAGGAAGACGTGACGGGCGTGGCGGCTGGCGTTGCCGACCAGATTGGTGATAGCCCGCCGCATTGCATCCTGCCGCAGCAGCACCACCAATTCCTCGGTCGGGTCGAGCGACACATCGGCCCCGGCGCGGCGGGCATTGGCGGCGACGTCTTCCAGGATTCCCGACACATCCGTCGGTTGCGCCTTCTCTGAACCCTCACCGCGGGCAAAAGCGAGATAGCCTTCGATCATCCGATCCATCTCGGCGATATCGGCCTCCATATCCGCCACATCCTCCGCCAGTTCCGGGCGGGTGCCCAGCAGGGCGAGTGCCAGACGCAGGCGGGTGAGGGGGGTGCGCAGATCATGCGATACGCCGGCCAGCATGGCGGTGCGTTGGCCGAGGAAGCGGCGCACGCGCTCTTGCATGCGGTTGAAGGCGGTTGCCGCCTGTCGGATTTCGGAGGCACCCTCTGGCTTGATCGATCCATGATCGCGCCCCATCCCGAACGCCTCGGCCCCTGCGGCCAGACGGCGCAGGGCGCGGACCTGATTGCTCATGAACATCGCCGCCACGCTGAACAGCAGCACCGCCGAGCCGACCAACCAAATGACGAACAGATAGACCGTGTTGATGTAGAGCCGTTTGCGCGGGGCGAGGGTGTCCAGCACGCCATCGGGCAATTGCACCTGGATGACCACCTCATCCGGAACGCTGCGCCAATCGGCGACGAAGGGGCGTGCCACCATTTCCCGCATCGCCGCCGATAGGCTGCCGGAGAAGGCCCACATCCGATGCTCGCTGGCGGGATCGAGTGTCGCGGCTGGTCGGAAATGCATCTGCAATTGTTGATGCAAGCTGGCCATTCGCATCGCCCAGGCGCGATCCTCTGCCGAGGGATAGCGTTGGAATTGCTCGGCGGTGATGGCGATTTCTCCAGCAATGGCCGTCGCCAAGCGCCGGGAGACGATCACCTGATCGCTGCCGTAGAAAATCTGCAACGCCACCAATTGCACCACCACCAGCGGCACCAGCATGATCAGCAGTGATCGGCCGAGCAGCGATTGCGGCAAATAGCGCTTCAGCGGGCGCAAGGCATGCGGCAGGCGCAGGCGCATCAGGTGGCACTCGGTTTGAGCACATAGCCGCGCCCGCGCACGGTGTGCAGATAACGGGGATCGCGCGGGTCTACCTCGATCTTGCGGCGCAGACGGGTCATTTGCACATCAATGGCGCGCTCGCTCGACTCGTCGGTGCCGAGGGCTGCGGCGATGTCTTCGCGGGAGAGCACTTCATGTGCGCGGGCGGCCATCGCGGTCAGCAAAGCCGCCTCACCACCGGTCAGGCGAATGGCACCTGTCGGACCGCGCAATTCGCCGCGCGCGGGGTCAAACACCAGCTTGCCGAGCGGCACCGGGCCGGAGGGCGCTTCCACCGTCGGCGGGGCGACATTGGCCGCGCGGCGCAGCATCGCGCGGATGCGCAGCACCAATTCGCGCGGGTCGAACGGCTTGGGCAGATAATCATCCGCCCCGGCCTCAAATCCCGCGATCCGATCCTCCGGGTCGCCTGCCGCGGTGAGCAGGATGATCGGGATCTGCGGCTGTTCGGCTTTCAGCGCATGGGTGAGCGAGAGGCCGGATTCGCCGGGCATCATCACATCGAGCACAATCAATTCCGGTTGCAGAAACCGCAACCGGTCGCGCGCCTCGGCGGCGTTTTCGGCGGTGGTGACGCGAAAGCCGTTATCGGCCAGGAAGCGTTGCAACAGGCTGCGCAGGCGTTGATCGTCATCGACAACCAGGATGAGGGATTCGTCGTTCACCGCGTCATCCTTTCCGGCCACGTGCCGATGTATCGGCGCTATCGATATACTGGCGGGCCTCGTCGTCCATGATGCCACGCATCACGCGCCGAAACCCCTCCACCGCCCCGCTGCCAGCCTCGCGATAGGCGGCGATCAGCCTGTCGCGCTGCTGTTCGAATAATCGCCGCTCCAAGGCCTGCCCGCGCTCGGTCAGGGTGAGCAGACGCTGCCGCCGATCGGCCCGTCCGGGCGATTGCGCCACATAGCCCTCATCGACCAACAGACCGAGCACGCGGGCCAGACTCTGCTTGGTGATGCGCAGCAGGCCAAGCAGGTCGGTGACGGCAAGGCCGGGATTGCGGCCGATGAAATGCAGGCAGCGATGATGCGCGCGACCAAGGCCGATCTCGTCAAGAATCACATCGGCCGCATTGGTGAAATCGCGATAGGCGAAGAACAGCAAATCCTGCGCGCTGCGAATTTCCTCCTCACGCAAGAACAGCAAATTGCTGCCCGCCGCTGCCGGTTGGGCGGCGGAAGCCGACGTCCGAGACGCGGATCGTTGGTCACTCATGGGCATGCGCCCGCAGGACTGGCATATCTGACATACCTCGAAAATGAGTCAGCATTGTTGACGTATATGGGGGCGTATTTTAGCTTTGGCTGGTCTTGGGCAATAATATTACGGAGAACAACGTTATGGCGCTCATTCCTTTCGATGACCGCGATGGCCTGATCTGGTTCGATGGTGTCATGGTGCCCTGGCGCGCGGCAAAAATCCATGTCCTGTCGCATGGGCTGCATTATGCCTCGGCTGTTTTTGAAGGCGAGCGTGCATATGCAGGCAACATCTTCCAATTGCGCGCCCATACCGAGCGATTGATCAACTCCGGCCGCATTCTGGGCTTCGATATTCCGTTTTCTGCCGAGGAAATCGATGCGGCCTGCAAGGCGGTGGTGGCGGCCAATGGGATGGTCGATGCCTATATCCGCCCGATTGCGTGGCGGGGGGCCGAGCAGATTTCGGTGTCGGCGCAGGCAAGCCGGATTCATCTGATGGTGGCGTGCTGGGCCGGGCCCAACATGTTCGGCAACGACAGGATGCAGGGCGTGACATTGGATATCGCCACGTGGAAACGCCCGCATCCTGAGACCGCGCCGACGGCATCGAAAGCCTCCGGCCTTTATATGATCGGCACGCTGGCCAAGCACGCGGCCGAGGCGGCCGGGTTCAATGATGCGCTGATGCTCGATTGGCGCGGACAGGTGGCCGAAGCCACCGGAGCGAATGTGTTCTTCGTCTTTGACGGCGAAATCCATACGCCGATTCCGGATTGCTTCCTCGACGGCATCACCCGCCGGGCGGTGATGCGCCTTGCCCGTCAGCGGCAATACACGGTGGTCGAACGGGTGATCGTGCCGGAGGAATTGGCGCTGGCGCAGGAAGTCTTCCTGGTCGGCACCGCCGCCGAAGTGACGCCGGTGCGACAGATTGCGCAACATCATTACACGCCGGGTGAGGTGACGCGCACGCTGCTTGCCGATTTTGAGGCTTTGGTGCGCAAGACGCCGGAAGATGTGGCCATTGCGTTGGCTGCCTGATGCGCAATCGGTGCGGACCCCCATGTTGTTGAACAGAACACGGGAGCCCGCATCATGCGCACCAATCTGATCGCTTATGTTGTCACCGCCATCATCTTCTTCGGCATGGATTTCGCCTGGCTGAGCTTCGCCTCGGGGGCTGTCTACAAGCCG
The DNA here is from genome assembly GCA_031291725.1 of Acetobacteraceae bacterium. Classification (GTDB taxonomy): domain Bacteria; phylum Pseudomonadota; class Alphaproteobacteria; order Acetobacterales; family Acetobacteraceae; genus CAIQQQ01. The sequence goes on along the minus strand of JARLIM010000021.1, from coordinate 193,786 downwards.
CGCATCGGGGCATTGCTGCTGGACAGCCCGAACATGCCCATCGCGGCGGCGTTCTATCTGCTCTACGTGATCGGCATCCTCGCCTTCGCTGTCTTTCCGGCCATCGATCAGGCCAGTTTGTGGCGTGCGGTCTGGGGCGGGGCGCTGTTGGGTTTGGTGGCCTACGGGACGTATGACGTCACCAATCTGGCCACGTTGATCGGCTGGTCCGGGGTGGTGTCGGTGATCGACATGGCCTGGGGGGTGTTCGTCACGGGCTTGGCTGCGAGTTTGGCTTATCTGGTGGTGCGGGCGCTATAGCGCCCCCCAGCGCGCGGCGGCCGCATCATCGGCCTCCCGCGCATCCACCCAGCCCTGCGCGCCATCGGCGAAACGTTCCTTCTTCCAGAATGGGGCGCGGGTTTTCAGCCAGTCGATCAGAAATGCCGTGCCATCGAGCGCCGCCTGACGGTGCGGGGCGGCGGCCAGGACGAGCACGATGTTCTCGCCCGGCGATAACGGCCCCACGCGATGGATCAACGTGCAGCCAAGCAGCCCGAATCGCGCCTCGGCGGCCTCGGCAATGCGCGTCATCGCCCGTTCGGTCATGCCGGGATAATGCTCCAACGTCATCGCGGTGATCGGGTTGCCGTGGGCGGTGTCGCGCACGATGCCGATGAAACTGCCAATGCCGCCAACATCCAAGCGCCCGGCGGTCAGCCGTGCCAGTTCGGCTCCGGTGTCGAAATCCTCGGTCTGAACGACGATGCGCGCCATCTCAGCCGCCGGTGACGGGTGGGAAGAAGGCCACCTCGTCACGGTCGGTGACGGTGGCATCCGGCGTGGCGAAATCCTGGTTGACGGCGCAGCGCACCAGACGGCCTTGCGCGAAGGCGGCTTCATGTCCGGCACTGCGGCCGCGCAACCAAGTGACGAGTTGGCCGACCGTGGAGATATCGCTCGGCAACGTCACATCCTCCTCGCCCCGCCCGACGCGCTCGCGCAGCCAGGCGAAATAGAGGATCTTCATTCGATGCAGCCCGAGATCACGGGGCCACCGCGCCCTTGGCCGGATGGAGCGAAATCCCGTCCATGCTGTGCGCCACTTCGCTCAGCGTCGGCGAGGGCTTCACCGCACCGGGCCACACATCGCCCTGATCCGGTGTCAGCGGGTCGGCCGTGACATCCTGACCGACAGCCCGCTTCACATTCTCCGAATCGACGACCGGTGCGTTGGGGTGGCGGAACGGGGTGTGGGTGTCAGCGACGAATCCGCCAGCGCCGGAGAACGGGCTGCCGACGTAATCGGTGGCCGGATTGCCCAACGAGACAGTCGGCATATACGACTGCGCGCCGCAGCCGGTCAGCGCAAGAAGAAGGCCAAGCGTGGCGATACGGCGCATGTGGGGGTATCCTTCCCGGAATTCCTGGCAATACTCTGCCCGTCAGTCGAGCGTTTCTCAAGCCTTAGCCAAAACTTTGACCACGCTATTGCGCAATTCCGCGCAGGAAGTCCAGGCATCAATCGCCCAGACCGGACACCCCGGCATGGCGCAGACCGGCGCGCAGATAGTCCCAACCGGTGATCAGCGTCAGCAACGCCGCCGCCCAGAGCAGAATAGCCCCGATGATCGACACGGGCAGGACATCCAGATGGATGACCGAAGCACCGCTATCACCGGCCAGCAGCGTGCCCAGGGCTGCCATCTGAAAGCCGGTCTTCCATTTCGCCAATTGCGTCACCGGCAGCGAGATGCGCAGTGCTGCCAGATATTCGCGCAGACCGCTGACCAGAATTTCTCGCAGCATGATCACGATCGCCGGATACAGCCCCGCCGGACCCAGGCGATGTTCGCCCACCAGCATCATCAGCGTGGCGCCGACGAGCAATTTGTCGGCAATCGGGTCGAGCATACGGCCAAGATCGGAGGTCTGCTTGCGCTCCCGTGCCAGCTTGCCGTCAAAATAATCGGTAATGCCGGCCAGGGCGAATACCGCACAGGCGGTGATGTCGGCCAGTGGCGTGTGTAGCCCGGCGAACACCACCAGCAGCGGTATCGCCGCGATGCGGGCCAGGGTGAGCAGATTGGGCAGTTCGGTCAGCATGCGCCCTCCTTAGCCCCGTCCAAGGGTGCTGCGTGCTGCGTGCAAGATATCCGCAGCAAAGTGATAGACCACCCCAGCGAGATGCCGCAGTGCCGCCTTGGTGTCCAGCGCCAGGCTGTAGATCCGGTGCAGATTTTTCCCGTTGCTGGTCTCAGCGATGTCGGTGCCGTCGAGTTGATTGTCGATCATCTCGGCATCCGACGAGGTCCAGTTGCGCAGCAGGGCTGCATGATCGCCGGAATTGTCGGTGAAATGGTTGCGCCTCAATGACAGCTTCACATCCCGGCCCCACGGCGCTTCGGCATGCACGGCGGCGTCGGTGTTGCTGGTCAGCGGGCCTTTTTCCAGCACCGCGCCACGCATATCGAGGTCGCCCTGCACCAGCAGCAAATAGCCGGAGCTGCCGGTTTCACCATCGTCGATCTTGCTGCGCACGATCACGGTGGCGGCGGCAGCGGAGGTGATGGCGTGGCCGCCATGCGTGGCGTGGACGATGCTTTCGTGCAGTTCAAACCGGGACGTTGTGTCACCCACCGCAATCGCCCCTTGGCAGGATCGGGCATGACAGGCCCCGTTATCGCCGAAATAGCTGTGGGCGATGCTGAGCTGTGCCCCCGGATGCATGGTGGCCAGCAAGCCGACCTGATTGTTGATCAACTGCACATGATCCAGCGTCAGATTGCCGCCCTCGGCCCGAATGCCGGCGCCATTGCCGTCCGGCACGCGGGCGCGGGTGAGGGTGAGGGCGCTGATCGTGACATCGTCTCCATCGAGGACGATAATGCCTTTATCGTCACAGGCGCGGTCGGTCAGCGTGGTGTCAGGGCCGCTGCCGATGATTGTGAGATGGTTCAGCCTGGTTGAGATGCAGTCGAAGAATTCACCTTGGGCGATGTGGATGGTGTCGCCATCCTGGGCCGCCTTTACGGCCTCACTCGGCCGCGCATAGGCACCGCCTTCGCCCACTTCCAGCACGCGGGCGCGGCTGGGCAGGGCGGCGGTGATCAGCATCAGGGCGAGAAGCAAGCGGCGCATGCGGTTCCTCAGGCCAGAAGAGAAGAGCCCGGATGGAAATGCGCATAGATGCGCCGCGCCGTCTCGCGCGAAATGCCGGGGGTTGCTTCCAGATCCGCAAGGCCCGCCTGCTTGACCCCGCGTGCCGAGCCGAAATGGTTCAGCAATGCCCGCTTGCGACCGGGGCCTATGCCTGAGACCTCATCGAGCTCACTGGTGGTCAGTGTTTTGCTGCGGCCGGCGCGGTGGGTGGTGATGGCAAAGCGATGGGCTTCGTCGCGCAGGCGTTGCAGGTAATACAACACCGGATCGCGGGGCGGCAGTTGGAACGGCGCCTGTCCGTCGGTGTGGAACCATTCCCGCCCGGCATCGCGATCCGGCCCCTTGGCGATGGCGATCAACTTGACGTCAGTGACGCCCAACTCGTCCAGCACCGTGCGCGCGGCGGAGAGTTGGCCCGCGCCGCCATCGATCAACACGATATCCGGCCAACTCGGCCCGCCCTCTTCTCCGTCCTTCAGCGCCCGGCCGAAGCGGCGTTCGAGCACTTCGCGCATCATGCCGAAATCGTCGCCCGGCGTGATGGCGGATTTGATGGAGAATTTGCGGTAGGATGCCTTGTCGAACCCCTCCGGCCCACCGACGATCATCACGCCGTAAGCGTTGCGGCCCATGATGTGGCTGTTGTCGTAGACCTCGATGCGATGGGGGGGGGCGGGCAGGTCGAACAAGGCGGCAACCCCGTCGAGCAGCTTCGATTGCCCGGCGGTCTCGGCCAGTTTGCGCTCCAACGCCTCACGCGCATTGATGGCCGCGTGTTCCACCACGGCCAGTTTCTCGCCGCGTTTCGGCACCGCCAGTTCCACCCGCCCGCGCAGATTGAGTGTTTGCCGTTTCAGGCTCAGCGCCTCGGCGATCAACTCGGCTTCCGGCAATTCGTGGTTGAGCAGCACCGAGGGCGGCGGGGGTTTGTCGTCGTAGAACTGGGAGAGGAACGCCGCCATCACCTCGGCCGTCTCCTCCGCCTTGGTGTGGGTGGGGTAGAAGGCACGATTGCCGTTGTTGCGGCCGCCGCGGATGAAAAACACCTGAATGCAGGTGCTGCCGGCGATCTGGTGGCCGGCGATGATGTCGGCATCCTCGATGGAGGCCGGGTTGATCACGCCGCCGCCCTGCACATAGGTCAGGCCACGAATACGATCCCGCAACGCCGCCGCGCGTTCGAATTCCAGTGCCTCGGCGGCCTGCTCCATCTCATGGGCGAGCGCCTCCTGAACCTTTCCCGCCTTGCCAGCAAGGAAACCACGCGCCTGATCGACCAATTCGGCATATTCCACCTCTGTCACCCGTCCGACGCAGGGGGCCGAGCAGCGTTTGATTTGGAACAGCAGGCAGGGGCGGGCGCGGTTGCTGAACACGCTGTCATTGCACGAGCGCAGCAGGAACACGCGCTGCATGGCGGTCACGGTCTGGTTCACCGCCCAGGCCGAGGCAAATGGCCCGAAATAGCTGCCCTTGCGGATCTGCGCGCCGCGATGGCGGGTGATCTGCGGGAACGGGTGATCCTCGGTCAGCATCAGCCACGGATAGGATTTGTCGTCGCGCAGCACGATGTTGTAGCGCGGTTTGAGGCGTTTGATCAGGTTTGCTTCGAGCAGCAACGCCTCGGCCTCGGTGTGCGTGGTGACGATTTCCATCGTCACCGTCTCACTCACCATCCGCCGCAACCGTTCCGGCAGGGCGGGAATTTTGGTGTAGGACACCACGCGCTTCTTCAGCGAGCGGGCTTTGCCTACATATAAGGCATCCCCCTTGGCATCGAGCATCCGATAGACGCCAGGCGAGAGCGGCATGGTCTCCAACGCCGCCTCGATCACCTGAACGCCGCGCAATTTTGAGACTGGATCGGATGTCATTGTGTAACTTTTGCGTGATTCCAAGGCGCTGTGCAGCGGCCTGCACATAGATGAACGCCTGGATAGTTTTCCACTATTCCTGTGGATAAGTTTGTGGGCAAAGCTCGGTGGAAAGTCGATTTAACGCGGTTTTCCGCAGGGTCGCACGGATTGCCTTGATTCTGTGCACTCTATTTAACCCATTGATTTCATTGAATTCAAAAAATCCGGTCAGAGTGCTGAGTGAAAACAAACTGCCATGCAATTGAAAGAATTGGATTGGTGCTGATGCGGTGGACAAAATCAGCGTTGGCGACGCTCGACTTCCACTCCGGCGCTTGCCGCATCCGCGAAGACGTCCAATTTTTCCACCCTTACGCGCGCAATGCGGATGCGTGGGTCTTGCAGGATGGATTCGGCAATGCGTTCTGCAAGCGTTTCAACAAGTTGCACATGCCCGGCCAAAACAATCGCGCGAACCTGATTGGCAACCGCCTCGTAATCGACAACACGGGCAAGATCGTCGCGTCCGACGGATTTGCGTGACATCGGGGAAGCGCCTTCATCATCGGCGGCGAGATCGATGTTCACGCGGATGCGTTGCGGGGCTTCGTGTTCGCTTTGATAGACTCCGATGGAGGCTTGCAGCATCAGGTCGCGAATGAACACGTGGCGCAGGAAGCGCGATGAATCGGCAAGTCGCATGGCATCCATAGCCCTACTCCTCAAGAACCGGCACGGTCCCGGCCGGACTCCATTGCAGATGCTGCCCCCCGTCGAGTGCGATCATTTGCCCGGTCATGGCGGGCAAATCCAGCATTGCGAGCACCGCGGCACCGATTTCCTGCGGGGAGCTGCCATGCTTGAGCGGCACGGAGGCGCATTGGTTGGCAAATTGCGCCTCGCTCTGACGCAGACTTGGCAATGTAGGGCCAGGGCCGATGCCGTTGACGCGGATGCGCGGGGCAAGTGCCAGCGCCATTGTCTGCGTCAACGTCCACAGCGCTGCCTTGGAAATGGTGTAGGAGACGAAATGCGGGGTGAGTGACCAGACGCGCTGATCGAGCAGATTGACGATCAAGCCCTGGCGGTCGGCTGGCAGCAGGCGCGCGAAATCCTGCATCAGCACAAAGGGCGCGCGCAGATTGGCCTCCATATGCGCATCCCAACTCGCCCGGCTGGCATCGTTCCACTCATCGCGCTCGAACACCGAGGCATTGTTGACCAGAACGCCGAGTGGGCCGAGCGCGTCTGTGGCGCACGGGATCAGCCGCGCCACCTCGTCCTCACGCTCCAGGCGCGCCTTGAGGATAACGCATTGCACGCCCAACGCGCGGATTTCGGCGGCGGTCTGATCAGCGTCGGCTTGGCTGTCGCGGCAATGCAGGGCGATGGAAAAGCCTCGCCCGGCCAAGGCCAGCGCAATCGCACGCCCAACACGACGGGCACCACCCGTGACAAGGGCGGCGCGAGGGAGTGAGGAAGAAGGGTTCATACGAAAAAAGCTCTGCCATCCTGCTGTTGTATCGTCACTACGGTCCTCGCGATGACGATACAACAGAGATAGGGAGGATCGGACGAATGTTCAGACCGTCGCCGTCTCGAACTCCATCCCCACCGCCTGGGCCAGCCGTTCCAGGCGGCGGATGAGCGATTCGCCGGCGAAGACGCCGGTGCCGTGGCGCAATTGCAGGATCAGCTTGCCATTGACCAACAAGCGCGTGCCCGCCAACACGTCCGGCGTGCCCGCCGAGAGGGTGTAGGCGAGGCGCAGGGCACAGCCCAGCAGCGTCGCCCGCCGTGCCGCCTCGAAGCCGAGCAGGATGCGCGAGGGGGCGAGGAAGGCGGCTTCCGGGTCGGCGTCGTAGCGGATGGCCAGCACGGTGGCCAAGAAGGCGCGGGCATGGTGATCCAACCCAATGCCGGGCTGACGCAACACGCGCAGACAGGCTTGTTCGGCGCGGTATTCGGGATGTTCGTGGCTGCCGATATCGCTCATCCAACACGCCGCCTCGCGCAACCGGCGTGCCTCGCCTTCCTCATTGGGGAAGAGCGGGTCGGTCCATTGCAGCAGGGCCGGGGGCAAGGCCGGGTCGCGGCTGTAGCGTTGGGCGAGATCCTCGCCGGCGGCGATCATCGGATCGCGCTTCTGCGTCTCGGGCGGGATTTGCGACATATACCAGCCTTCGCGCAGGCCGTTGGCGCTGAAGATCACCCGTCGCGCCATCGTCGCCCGCAACAGGCGGCGCAAGACCACCGCAGCGAACGGCAGATCTTCCAGACGTCTGCGCGGCACGGCCGGCATGCGCTCCAACGCGCGGCGCGAGGCACCGGCGATCACGCCAGCCAGATCGCGGGCTTCCTCGCGGTCGATGGTGTAGTGATGCAGCATGTTGAGCGGATAGCCGGTCTGCGCGAGGTGAATTCGTGCCAAGGCCCGCCACGCGCCGCCGACCAGATACAGATCGCGCCCAGCGCCCTCGGCCAGCCAAGGCAGGCCGCTCAATTCCGCCTCGGCAATGCCACGCGCCCGCACCGCATCGCCGCCCGCGCGGTCAGACAGTCGGATCACGCCGAGCTTCAGCGTCTGCGCCCGGCCACGAATACCGTGCTTGATCTGCACCAACTCCAGCGAACCGCCTCCGATATCTGCCAGAATGCCATCGGCGGAGGGAATGCCGCAGAGCAGACCGGCGGCGGCGAAATCGGCCTCCTTCTCACCGGCCAATGTGTGAATGCCCACGCCGGGCAGACGCTGGCGCAGAGATTGGACGAATTCCGGTCCATTGCTGGCATCGCGCACCGCCGCCGTGCACAGCACTTCGAACGGATCGGCCGCCATCGCACGGGCGATGGCGCCGTAGCGTTCCATCACCAGCAGCGCCTGATCCACCCCTTCCTCATTCAGCCGCCCGGTCGCCGTCAGCCCCCGGCCCAGGCGCAGCACGGCCTTTTCATTGAAAATCGGCGTCGGGTTACGACCCCGGCCCTCGAACACCACCAAACGGACGGAGTTCGAGCCAAGATCGACCACGGCACAGCGCGGCAGGGCATTTTTCGAGGCAAAAGGCATAAAAATCCTAGTCTTGCAGAACGCGGTCTTGCTTGCGTGGATACGGCATCACCGGTGGTGCCGCCACCGCGCCATGCAGTGCCGAGCCTCGGCCAGACAGTGAGGGGTTGGTCATGAAATAGCGATGCGCAGACACCGGCACGGCATTTTCGCCCGGTTGCTCGCGCAGCCAGTGCCCATCCGGCCCCAGATCCCAGGATTGCTGATTGTCCTGCAAATTCACCACCATGATCTGGTCGAGAATCTGCGCATGCACGGTGGGATTGTGGATCGGCACGAAGCTTTCCACCCGCCAATCCATGTTGCGCGCCATCCAGTCAGCCGACGAGATGAACACTTTCGCATATTTCGAGGGCAGCGCGTGGCCGTTGCCGAAGACGCAGATGCGGCCATGCTCCAGGAAGCGGCCGACGATGGATTTGATGCGGATATTCTCCGACAACCCGGCCAGGCCCGGTCGCAGGCAGCAAATGCCGCGAATGACGCCAGTGATCTTCACCCCGGCGCGTGAGGCTTCATAGAGCTTGTCGATCAGATCGGAATCGACCAGCGAATTCAGCTTCAGCCAAATCGTCGCAGGCTTGCCCTTCTTGGCAAAGGCGATCTCATGCTCGATCAGGTCGATGATCGCCGAGCGGGTGGTCAGCGGGCTGAAGGCCAGGCTGTCCATCTTCTCGGGCTTGGCATAGCCGGTCATGAAATTGAACAGCTTGGCCGCATCGCGCGTCAGGTCCGGATCGCAGGTGAAGAAGCTCAGATCGGTGTAGATGCGCGCGGTGATGGGGTGATAATTGCCGGTGCCGAAATGCGCGTAGCTGCGCATCACCTGCCCCTCGCGCCGCACAACCAGCGACAATTTGGCGTGGGTTTTCAATTCGGTGAAGCCGTAGACCACCTGAACACCGGCGGCCTCCAACTCACGGGCGAGGCGGATATTGGCCTCTTCGTCGAACCGTGCCTTCAACTCCACCATCGCGGTGACGGATTTGCCCGCCTCGGCCGCCTCGATCAGCGCCTTGACGATCGGGCTATCACGGCTGGTGCGATAGAGCGTCTGTTTGACCGCCACCACATTCGGATCGCCTGCCGCTTGGCGCAGGAACTGCACCACCACGTCGAAACTCTCGAACGGGTGATGCACCACGATGTCTTTCGACCGGATGGCGGCAAAGCAATCGCCGCCGAAATCGCGGATGCGTTCGGGGAAGCGCGGCGTGTAGGGCGGGAAGAGCAGATCCGAGCGGTCATCGCCGATCAACTGCTTCACGTCCACCAGCCCCAGAATGCCCTCATGGACGAACATTTCCTCGGCTGGCACATCCAACTCGTCGGCCACGAAATCGCGCAGATCAACCGGCATCGACTCGGCGACCGCCAGACTGATCGCCACCCCACGGCGGCGACGCTTGAGGGCGGTTTCATAGGAGCGGACGAGATCTTCCGCCTCGTCCTCGAATTCCACATCCGTGTCGCGGATCAGGCGGAACATGCCGTGGCCGTGCACGTGAAAGCCCGGAAACAGGCGGCCGAGGAACATGAACACCACATCCTCCAGCATCACATAGCGCGTTGCCGGTTCGTCATCATGCGAGGGCATGCGCACGAAGCGTTCGATCAGCGCCGGCAGCGGGATCAACCCGCGCATCGCATGCCCGTCCTCATGGCGCATCAGCCGCAGCGCCATCACCAGACCCATGTTCGGAATGAACGGGAAGGGATGCGCCGGATCGACCGCAAGCGGGGTCAACACCGGAAACACCCGCTCCATGAACCAGGATTCGAGCCATTGGCGATCCGTGCTCGTCAGCCCCGCCGTGTCGGTGACGATAATCCCCGCCTCGCCGATCAGGCGGCGCAATGTCATCCAGACATGCTGCTGGTCTTCCATCAGCTTGGAGCCGCGTGCCAACACGTCGGTCAATTGCTGGCTGGGCGAGCGTCCATCCGGGGAGCGCGTGGTCACACCGGCCTTGGCCTGTCCCACCAAGCCTGCCACGCGGACGGAATAGAATTCATCGAGGTTGCCCGCCGAGATCGACAGGAAACGCAGCCGTTCGAGCAATGGGTGGGCTGGGTTCTCCGCCTCTTCCAGAACGCGCTGGTTGAAGTCCAGCCAGGAGAGTTCGCGGTTGAGAAAACGGTCGGGGCGGGCGATGGCGGGCAGGTCGGACAAATCGGGCTCCGGCGTAATATCTCGGACGGGCGCAGTGCTCATCTCAGCCTCTTTATAGGAGCCCCGGCGCATCAAGCGAGCCAAGTCGCGGTTCTGACGCCGAATCTTCATCAAACGGTGTCTCACTCTCCTCCGGTTCGTAAAATTCCGCCACCACTTCCGCAGCCAGCGCGCGTGTGACTTTTCCGCCAGCGGCGAGCGTCAGGCGATCCAGCCGGGCCACGGCCTCCCGCAAGGCGGCCGGACTGCGCGGCAATTGACGCAGCAGCATCTCCTGCACGTGTTCGGAGACCGGCAATTGACGGTCGATAAACAACGCCGCGAGCAGGCTGCGCAGCAATTCCTCCTCCGCGGGGCGGATTCGCACGGCAAGGCTGGCGCGCAGGCGACTGGCGAGGTCGGGCAGCGCGATGTTCCAACGCGCGGGCGGCGTGCGGGCGGCAAGCAGCACCGGCAGCCCGGCCTCGGCTGCGGCGTTGAGCAGATGGAACAGGGGCCGTTCGGCCGCGAGGTCGGCATCGTCGATGGCCAAAGGCTGGTCGGGCGGGGCATGGCCGAGGCGCAATTGCGGTCCAGCGAGCACCGACACGTTTTGCCGTGCCGCCCAGATATGCAGCAGATGCGTCTTCCCGCTGCCCGCCTCGCCCCACACCATCAAGCGTCGCATCGGCCATTCAGCCTCCCGCGCCAACCAGATCAGAGCCTCCTCATTGGAGGGCGAGCGCAGGAAATTCGTGCCGGAGAAATCTGGTGCGTGCGGGAAGGGCAGGGCAAGCTGACGGATCATGTCGAGCGATCCAGATAGAGCGGGCTTTGCAGATAGCGCTGCAACCAGAACCGGCTCAACACGCCGATCACCGCCGTCACCGGCACTGCGAGCAGCACGCCGACGAAACCGAACGCCGCCCCACCGGCGAATAAGGCGAAGATCACCCACACGGCGTGCAATTCCACCCGGTCGCCCAGGAAGCGGGGATAGATCACATAGCCTTCCAAAATTTGGCCAATCACGAACACCACGCCCACTTCGATCACGCCGGTCCAGGTGGGGAACTGCGCGAAGGCGAGGCCGAGGCCGGCAAGCAGGCCGGTGATCGAGCCGACATAGGGAATGAACGACAGAAATCCTGCCATCAGCCCGACGATCAGGCCGAGATCGAGCCCAACGGCCGAGAGGGCCGTGGCATAATACAAAGCGAGCAAAAGGCAGCACAAAGCCTGCCCGCGCAGCCATGCGGAGAGGATGCGGTCCACCTCATGCGCTTGGGCCATCAGCAGCCCCTCATAGCGGCGCGGCAGCCAGCTCTCGATTCGCGTCAGCATCGCAGGCCAGTCGCGCAGAAAATAAAATCCCACCACCGGGGTGACGACGATCAGCGAGACCACGTTGAATATCGCAAACCCGCCGCCGACGATGCCGCGCAATGTGCGGGCGATGAAGGAGACGATTTCGCTCGCCTGCCCGCCCACCAGATCGCGCAGCTTTTCGTCCACCACGCCCGGACCCAGCGCGGTTTGCATGCGCGCAATCTGCACCGCTGCGAAGTCACGCAATTCGGTGGCGTAGACCGGCACGCGGGCGAATAAAATGCCGATCTGGGCGACAATCAGCGGATATAGCAGCAGGGCGAACAGCAGCAATGCGGCCAGCATCGCCAGCATCATCAGTGCCGCCGCCACACCGCGCGGCAGGCCGAGACGGACGAGGCGGCTGGCCAACGGGTCGAGAAAATACGCAATGCAGGCAGCCGCCACGAAGGGCAACAGCACGGAGGCGAAGAGTTGCAGCATCGCATAAACGGCCACAATCAGCCCGGCGAGCAGCGTCAGGCGCTGTCCGCGCGTCGATCCAGGTGTTTCCGCAGGCCCGCTCATGCCCTGCGCGCGCCCCAGCCGGGAGCAGGGCGCTTTGCAGTCGGGAGCGCGCTATGGTTTTGTCCGGCTCTCATACTCACCCCATGCTGATGGGCCTGTCGGCCCGTTGGCATCGTTATACGCGGAACAGCCCATGCCCAGCATGACCTATCGTGACGCCGGCGTTGACATCGACGCAGGTGACGCGCTGGTGGACAAGATCAAACCGTTTGCCAAGGCCACCAATCGCAGCGGTGTGATGGGCGGCCTCGGCGGTTTCGGCGCGCTGTTCGATCTGCGCGCCGCCGGATTTCAGGACCCGATCCTGGTCTCCTCCACCGACGGCGTCGGCACCAAGCTGCGCATTGCCATCGACGCGGACGGGCATGACACCGTCGGCATCGATCTGGTGGCGATGTGTGTGAACGATCTGGTGGTTCAGGGGGCGGAGCCGCTGTTCTTCCTCGACTACTTCGCCACCGGCAAGCTCTCGCTGGGGGAAGCCTCGCGCGTCATTCGTGGCATTGCCAAGGGGTGCGAGATCGCGGGCTGCGCGCTGGTCGGCGGTGAGACGGCGGAAATGCCGGGCATGTATCACGATGGCGATTACGACCTCGCCGGATTCTCGGTGGGAGCGGCCGAGCGCGGCGATCTGCTGCCGAAGGACGTGCTGCCGGGCGATGTGGTGCTTGGCCTTGCCAGCACTGGCGTGCATTCGAACGGCTATTCGCTGGTGCGTCGCATCGTGGCGGTGAGCGGGCTGGCGTGGACCGACGCCGCCCCATTTGCCGACGGGCAAACGCTGTCGCAGGCGCTGCTGGCGCCGACGAAGATTTACGTCAAATCGCTGATCGCCCTGCATCGCGCGGGATTGCTGCAGGCGGCAGCGCATATCACCGGCGGCGGCCTACCCGGCAATCTACCGCGCGTGTTGCCCGATGGGGTGAATGCGGTCATCGATGGCTCTGCCTGGAGCCTGCCGCCGGTTTTCGCTTGGCTCGCCCGCACCGGCGGTGTGGTGGCCGAGGAAATGCTGCGCGTGTTCAATTGCGGCATCGGCATGTGTGTTGTGGTGCGGGCGGCCGATGTGGCGGCGGCCACGGCGCTGCTTGAAGCGCAAGGCGAGACGGTGATTCGCATCGGTCATCTGGAAGCCGGTTCCGGTGAGGCTGAAATCCGCATCGATCTGCCGGAAGGCTGGGCGGCTTAACCGATTTCGCCGTCATTGCGAGGAACGCAGTGACGAAGCAACCCAGGATCATTTGGCGGCCCTCCTGGGGTGCTTCGGAGCAAAGCTCCTCGCCATGACGAAGAAGAGAGCTGTTTCAAATGAAAAAGCGCGTTGGCATCCTGATCTCTGGCCGTGGCTCCAACATGGAGGCGCTGATCCGGGCCGCACAGGCCCCGGATTTTCCGGCGGAGATCGTGCTCGTGCTGTCCAACGATCCCGAGGCAAAAGGCCTGGAGATCGCGCGCAGCTACGGCGTGGCGGCCGAGGCCGTCGATCACCGCCCGTTCAAGCGCGACCGCGATGCGCATGAGCGTGCGGTGGCGGCGCAGCTGGATGCGGCAGGCGTGGAGATCGTCTGTCTCGCCGGGTATATGCGCCTGCTGACGCCGTATCTGGTGGGCAAGTATGCAGGGCGGATGCTCAACATTCACCCCAGCATCCTGCCTGCCTTCCCGGGCCTGGACACTCATGCCCGCGCGATTGCAGCAGGCGCAGCCGAGCATGGTTGCACTGTTCATCTGGTCACCGAGGGGATGGATGAAGGCCCGATTCTGGCGCAGGCTCGCGTGCCGGTGCTGCCGGATGACACCGAAGACGCGCTCGCCGCCCGCGTGCTGGCGCAGGAGCATGCGTTGTATCCCAAGGTGTTGGCCGCGCTCTGTGAATCGTAGGCAGCCAATTCCGCTGGAATTGCACCATTGGGTTGGCGTGATGGCGCAATTCCAGCGGAATTGGCTGCCTACGTGCTTGCCGAGTGGCAAATCGTCCGCCTAAAACGTGGACGCGGATATAACTCCTGGGGAGAACACCATCATGGCCACCCACGCGCCTCTGACCGAAGAAGCCTTCTATGCTGACCGTGTCGGCTTCTGGAAAGGCTTTGGCACCGCTTCCGTGATTGGCGTTGTCGCCGTTGTCGGTCTGCTGGTTGGGATGTGGCTCTTCCTCGTCTGATCGATCATCTGTCCTGGGGCGGGCGGCACGTTCGCCCCTGATAGGTGTGGTGCTTAAAAAAGAGCCAAAATGCCGGATTTCGAGAAAGTATACGATGTCGCCATCATCGGTGGTGGCAACGCGGCCATGTGCGCCGCCATCACGGCGCGTCAGGCTGGAGCCTCGGTGATTGTGCTGGAGCACGCGCCGCGTGCCTTCCGGGGCGGGAATTCCCGTCACACCCGCAATCTGCGGGCGATGCATGATGGGCCGACATCGGTGCTCACCGAATCCTATCTCGAAGACGAATACTGGGACGATCTGCTGCGTGTGACCGGCGGCAACACGGACGAAAAATTGGCGCGGATGACGATTCGCGAATCGTCGCGGGTGATGCCGTGGATGATGCAATGCGGCGTGCGTTTCCAGCCCTCGCTCACCGGCACGCTCAGCCTCTCGCGCACCAACGCCTTCTTCCTCGGCGGCGGCAAGGCGCTGGTGAATGCCTATTACGCCACGGCTGAAAAGCTCGGCATTGTCATCAGCTATGATGCCGAAGTGCTCTCGCTCGACCTCGATGACGGCTTTGCAAAATCGGTCGCGATCAGCGCCAACGGATTCCCGCAAACCCTGCGCGCCAAGACGTTTGTGGTCTCGTCGGGCGGATTTCAGGGTAATATCGAATGGCTGAAGAAATATTGGGGTGAGGCGGCGGAGAACTTCCTCATCCGTGGCACGCCCTATGCCCGTGGCCGGATGTTGCAGAATTTGCTCGATCAGGGCGTGCAATCGGTGGGTGATGCGACGCAGTTCCACTCGGTGGCCATCGACGCCCGCGCGCCGAAATTCGATGGCGGTATCGTCACCCGCCTGGACAACATCCCGTTCTCCATCGTCGTCAACCAGCAGGCGAAGCGGTTCTACGACGAAGGCGAGGATGTCTGGCCGAAGCGTTATGCCGTCTGGGGGCGCATCGTCGCACAGCAGCCGGGGCAGATTGCGTGGTCCATCGTCGATCAGAAATCCGAGAAGCTGTTCATGCCGTCGGTGTTTCCGGCGATCACCGCCAACACCATTCGTGAACTTGCCGGCAAGATCGGGCTGGATGCGGACGCACTGGAACAGACGGTGAATGACTACAACGCCGCCGTGCAGCCGGGTGAGTTCAATTCCCAGAAGCTCGACAATTGCCACACCGAAGGGCTGGAGCCGCCGAAGACCAACTGGGCGCGCAAGCTCGATACGCCGCCCTTTATTTGCTACCCGCATCGTCCTGGCATCACCTTCACCTATTTGGGCGTGAAGGTGGACGAGCAGGCCCGCGTGATCATGGCGGACGACAAGCCGACCGCCAATCTGTTCGCCTCGGGCGAGATCATGGCCGGCTCCATTCTGGGGCGTGGCTATCTGGCCGGATTCGGCATGACCATCGGCACGGTGTTTGGTCGCATCGCAGGCCAGGAGGCGGCGAAACATGCACGCAACTGAGGCCACACAGGCCGCTCAGCGTTCCATCGATATTTGTAACGCCTGCCGCTACTGCGAAGGCTATTGCGCCGTTTTCCCGGCGATGATGCTGCAACGCGCCTTCACCACCGAGGATATGAGCTACCTCGCCAATCTCTGCCACAACTGCAACGGCTGCTATCACGCCTGCCAGTTTTCGCCGCCGCACGCTTACGGCATCAATCTGCCGCAGCAATTCGCCGAAATTCGGGTGGAGAGCTACGCCGAATATGCTTGGCCGAAAGGCATGGGCTCCGCGTTTGCGCGCAATGGACGCGCCATGTTGACACTGACGGCCGCCGCTTTGGCCTTCGTCGTGTTGGCGATGCTGCTGTTGGTGCCGAATGCCGCGCTGTTCGGGGCGCTGAGCGGGGCAGGGGCGTTCTATCGGGTGATCCCGTGGGGGGTGATGGCGAGCTTCGCCGGGGTGACGCTGCTATTCTCGCTGGTGGCCCTGCTGATGGCCGCGCGCAATTTTTGGCGTGACACCGCCTCTTCCCTCACCCGCACGATCTCGTTCTCCGCCATTCGCACCGCGTTGAGCGATGCCGCCACGCTGCGCTATCTCGGCGGCGGGCATACGGGTGGCGGTTGTAACGATCTCGATGCGAGCTTCTCACACACGCGCCGCAAGCTGCATCATGTCTTGATGTACGGTTTCTTTCTTTGCTTTGCCTCCACCTCGGTGGCGACGCTGATGGATCATTTCCTCGGCTGGCAAGCGCCGTATTCCTGGTATTCACTGCCGGTGGTCCTGGGCAGTTTGGGCGGAATTGGGATGCTGATCGGCTGCGTCGGGCTGATCTGGGTGAAGATTGCCACCGACCCGGCACCGGTTGCCCGCGCTGTTCTGGGGGGCGATTACGCGCTGTTGCTGATGCTGGCACTGGTGGCCAAGACCGGATTGCTGCTGCTGCTGTTCCGCGCGACCCCGGCGATGGGCATGTTGCTGGCATTGCATCTCGGCAGCGTGTTGGCGCTGTTTCTGGCGCTACCTTACGGTAAATTCATCCACGGTATCTTGCGCTTTACCGCATTGCTCAAAGCGGCGGTTGAACGCGAAGGACGCAGCGTGACAGGCAGCTAATTCCTGCGCTTAGCTGCACGGTGGGGCTTGAAAATCTGCGGTTTTGCAAGCAGGTTGACACCACAACACGGTCGATCCACGGCTGTAACAACTTCCAGGGGGGAAGATTGATGAAACCGACCAAATGGCTCCTCGGTGCGGCGGCTCTGTTCGCGAGTGCGGCATTTTCCGTGGCCCCTGCGCGGGCTGACGGCCCGATTGTGATCAAATTCAGCCACGTGGTGACGGACGCTGCCCCCAAAGGCAAGGCCGCGCTGAAGTTCAAAGAATTGGCTGAGAAATACACCAATGGTAAGGTGAGGATCGAAGTCTATCCGAACTCCACCCTCTACAAGGACGGTGAAGAGCTGGAAGCTCTGCAGCTTGGTGCGGTGCAGATGCTTGCCCCGTCGACCGCGAAATTCGCGCCGCTCGGTGTCAAGCAGTTCGAGGTGATGGATCTGCCTTATCTGTTCCCGAACCAGGCGATCTATGACAGTGTGACAACTGGGCCGTTTGGCAAGAAAATGTTGGGAATGCTGCAAAGCAAGGGCATCACTGGCCTCGCCTATTGGGATAACGGCTTTTATGTCCTCTCGGCCAACAAGCCCTTGATCAAGCCGGACGACCTCAAGGGTCTGAAGCTGCGTATTTCCGGCTCGAAGGTCGATGACGAGACATTGCGCACCATGGGCGCGCTGCCACAGATCATGGCGTTCTCGGAACTGTATCAGGCACTCGCCAGCGGTGTGGTGGATGGGGCGCAGAACACCGCTTCCAACTACACCACCCAGAAGCTGAACGAGGTGCAGAAATACATCACCACGACGTATCATGTGCATCTGCAATATGCGGTGATCGTCAACAAGAAGTTCTGGGATGGTCTGCCGGCCGATATCCGGGCCGAACTTGAAAAGGCGATGGACGAGGCGACGGTTTACAACAACTCCATCGCTCAGAAGGAAAATACGGACGCGCTGGCAGCCATCAAGGCCACCGGCAAGACCGAAATCCATGATCCGACCCCGGAAGAGCAGAAGGTTTGGCGGGCGGCGATGATGCCGGTCTACAAATCGGCTGAAGGCCGCGTGGGCAAAGCGATCATCGACGAGGCCCTCAAGGCCACCGGTCAGGCTCAGTAATCGATTTCTTCAGCCGGTCGAGGCATTTGTCATGTTTTTGAAAATTCTCGACCGGTTGGAGGAGATCTTTATCTCGCTCTTGATGGCCGGGGCGACGTTGCTGATTTTCGCCGCCGTTCTGCACCGATATGGCAGCGGTGTGCCGTTCCTGTTTCCCTATCTGCATCAGATCGACATGACCTGGGCACAGGAATTGTGCATCTACATGTTCGTCTGGATGGCCAAATTCGGCGCTGCCTATGGCGTGCGGCAGGGTGTGCATGTCGGCGTGGATGTGATGGTCAACCGGCTCGGTCTTGGCCCGCGTTCGAAGGTCATTCTGTTTGGCCTGCTGGGAGGCGTGGTATTCACCGGGGTGATCGCCTTTCTCGGGGCGAGCTTTGTGTGGGATCTCTCTGATACCGATGCACGCTCGAACGACCTCGAAGCGCCGAAATGGATCGTCTATCTGGCCATTCCGCTCGGCTCTGGCCTGATGTGCTTCCGCTTTATGCAGGTGGCTTGGCATTTCTGGCGTACCGGCGAAGTGCCGCATGGCTCTTCACATGCGGCACAGGAGGCCGATGTGCCGGGCCTGCATCCTGAAGGAGTTGAGTTATGACCGGCGCTGTGATGTCCGCCCCGATCCCGCATGGTCGCGGCAAGAACAGTGCGGCGATCATGATCTTCGCCCCATTGCTGTTGCTGGCGGTGTGCTTCATGTCGAAATACGGCGTCATCGTCGTTCCTGGGGCCATGCGCGGGGTGATTATCGCCGCGTTGTTGATTTCGCTGTTCGTCACCGGCATGCCGATTTCAATTGCCCTCGGGCTTTCGGTGCTGACGTTCATGTTCACCATGACGGACGTGCCGATTGTCACTGTGTCGATGAAGCTGTTCACCGGCATTGAGAAGTTCGAGATCATGTCGATCCCGTTCTTCATCCTGGCGGGCAATTTCCTGACGCAAGGCGGCGTGGCCAAGCGGATGATCCACTTCGCCACCTCGATGATCGGCCATATGCATGGCGGTCTCGGGCTGGCGGGTGTGCTGTCCTGCGCCTTGTTTGCCGCCATTTCAGGCTCGTCTGTGGCAACTGTTGTGGCCATCGGTTCGATCCTGCTGCCGGCGATGGTCAAGCAGGGCTATCCGACGCGCTATGGTGCGGGCGTGATCGCCACATCGGGCGCCTTGGGCATTCTGTTCCCGCCCTCGATCAATCTGGTGATCTTCTCGGTTGCCACGGCCGGTATCAATGTGATCGGCCCGACCGGGTTGCGCGTCGATTCCCCCTCGATTGGGTCATTGTTCATTGCCGGCATCGTGCCCGGCATTGCGCTGGCGTTCCTCCTCGGGGCAATGACTTGGTATCAGGCCTACAAAAACGACTATCCGCGGATGGCCAAAGCGACCTGGAAAGAGCGTCTGAAGGCATTCTTCGACGCGTTCTGGGGCCTGTTCCTGGTGATCATCATCATCGGCGGCATTTATGCCGGTCTGTTCACGCCGACGGAAGCGGCGGCGATGGCGGCAGTGTATGCGTTCTTTGTGGCGGTGTTCGTCTACAAGGACCTCAAGCTGCGAGATGTGCCTGCGGTGCTGCTGAAATCGGCTTCGATGTCGGCGATGATCCTCTACATTGTCACCAACGCCGTGCTGTTCAGTTTTCTGATGGTCTCCGAGCAGATCCCGCAAGGGATGGCCGCTTGGATGTCGCATGCTGGATTTGGAACCATCGGCTTTCTGGCGATGTGCAACGTGATCCTGTTGGCGGCAGGCAATGTGATGGATCCGTCGGCCATCGTGCTGATCTTCGCGCCGATCCTGTTTCCGGTGGCGGCCCGCCTTGGCGTGGACCCGATCCATTTTGGCATCATGATGGCGGTGAATATGGAAATCGGCATGTGTCACCCGCCGGTGGGTTTGAACCTCTACGTCGCGTCAGGCATCGCCAAGATGGGGATTTCAGAGTTGACGATGGCGGTTTTGCCGTGGCTGCTGACGATGCTGGGCTTCTTGGTGGTCATTACCTATTGGCCGGGTCTGACGTTGTTCCTGCCGCATGTGTTGGGGATGTAGCAAAGATCGTCGGTGTGTCGAGCTTGGCTTCGAAGCACCCCATCGAAATTCCGTCTCGGGTCTCGATGGGGTGCGTCGGTAGCATGGTCCGCGCCAATGACGGTGAATATTACCCCCCGGTGAAACTCGGCATCTTCGCGCCATTCACCGTGTCCGACCACGCCAGCTTCACCCGCATGCCGATCTTCAGCCTGTCGAACTCAATGCCGGTGAAATCGGCCAGCATTGTCGGGCCATCATCAAGCGCGACATAGCCCATCGCGAATGGCGCCGCCTCGCGCCGCATCACCGTCCAGCTATAGATCGTGCCAGCGCCCGGATGTTCTTGCCACACCGTGTCGCCCAGGCAGAACGGGCAGATGGCGCGGGGATACCAATGGGTTTCGTGGCAGGCGGTGCAGCGACGCAGCAGAAAGCGGCCTTGCTGGGCGGCCTGCCAGAAATGTTCGGTCTCCGGCGTCACGATCGGGGCGGAGATGATGCGCTGGGTCATGATTGGCGCTCCAGAATCAGAGTGGCAGAGCCATGGCGGGTGCCGAGCAGGCCGCCTGTGCCGTGGGCGAGGGCGAGGTTGCAATTCGGCACTTGCACCGCCGGATGGGCTTCCCCGCGCAATTGCCGCACCGCCTCGATGATCTTGGTGATGCCGCCGCGATTGGCCGGGTGATTGTTGCACAAGCCGCCGCCATCGGTGTTGAACGGCAGCCTTCCCACGCCTGAAATCAGATTGCCATCCGCGACGAAGCGCCCTCCCTGGCCCTTTTCGCAGAAGCCGAGATCTTCCAGTTGCATCAACACGGTGATGGTGAAGCTGTCATAGATCGAGGCGTATTGAATATCCGCCTGGGTCACGCCCGCCTCGGCAAACGCAATGGGGCCGGAGACACGCGCGGCTGAATAGGTGAGGTCAACGCGACCGCCCATGGTGTGCTTGACGCTTTCTCCCGCGCCGATCACCGAGACCCGTGGACGTTTGAGGCTACGTGCCACTTCTGGTGATGTGACAATCAATGCCCCGCCACCATCGGAGACGACGCAGCAATCCATCCGATGCAGCGGATCGGCCACCATCGGTGAGGCCAGCACATCCTGCACGGTGACCACATCGCGCAGCATGGCGTGCGGGTTGTGCTGGGCGTGGTGGGAGGCTGCGACCTTGATCCAGGCGAGTTGCTCGCTGGTGGTGCCGTATTCATACATATGGCGTTGCGCACACAGCGCATAGGCGTTGAGCGTGGCGATGCCGTAGGGCCATTCCCACGGCGCTTCCGGCTGCATCGGGTTGGGCGCACGCGGCTTTTCGCTGCGGGGGCGGCCGGCCAGCGTGATCAACGCCACCGAGCATTTGCCCGCCGCAATCGCTTGGGCCGCATGGGAGACCAACATCAGATAGGACGAACCGCCGATATCGGTGGCATCCACATGGCGCAGGCGGAGGTCCATATACTCCGCCATCGATAGCGGCCCCATGCCGGGCGCGTCTCCAGCGCAGAAATAGCCGTCCACATCGTCTTTGGTCAGCCCCGCATCGGCGAGGGCACCGCGTGCGCATTCGGCATGGAGTTGGGCGGTGGATTTATCCGGCGCTTTACGGGTCGGATGTTCATAGGCACCCATGATATAGGCGCGATTTTTAATGGTCATGCAATCTGTCTCCCGCTCGAAGTAAGCCATGAGCCGCGCCAAGTGCCAACCACCTGCGCGCGCGCATCTCTTGTGTTTGCGGGCGCTGTGCTTGAGTTTCAGTGAGGATAATCGAGGCGGAGGGCGAACAATGTTGGGTCATATTTCCATTCCCACACTGCTGATGCGTGGCGGCACGTCAAAGGGGCCGTATTTCAAGGCATCCGATCTGCCGAGCGACATCGCAGCGCGTGATAAAATCCTGCTCGCGGTGATGGGTTCGCCCGATCTGCGTCAGATCGATGGCCTGGGTGGGGCGGATACGCTGACCAGCAAGGTCGCCATCGTCTCGCCCTCCACGCGACCGGGTGTGGATGTGGATTACCTGTTCGCCCAGGTCGATATCGGCCGCGCGATTGTCGATACCGGGCCGTCCTGCGGCAATATGCTCTCGGGCGTCGGGCCATTTGCCATCGAGACCGGCATGGTCATGGCGCAGGATGGGCAGACCTCGGTGAAGATCTATGACGTCAACACCGACAGCCGGATGGAAGCCGTTATTCAGACGCCGGGCGGACGCGTGAATTATCAAGGCGATGCCGAGATCTCGGGCGTGCCTGGCTCCTCCGCACCGATCATTTTGAACTTCCTCGATGCCGTCGGCGTCAAGACCGGCAAGCTGCTGCCCACCGGGCACGCGCTCGAAGTGATTCAGGGCATCGAATGCACCTGTTTGGATGTTGGCATGCCGATGCTGCTGATGCGCGCGACCGATCTCGGACTTACCGGCTATGAAGGGCGGGCGGAGATTGACGGCAATAAGGAGCTGCTTGCCCGCATTGAGAAAATCCGTCTGGAGGCTGGGGAGCGCATGGGTTTCGGCGATGTGTCGGACAGTGTGATGCCCAAAGTGGGCCTGCTCTCTCCGCCGCGTGGCACCGGGGCGATCACATCGCGCTACCTCACCCCGCATAAGCTGCATGCGGCGCATGCGGTGACGGGGGCGGTGTGTGTGTCCACGGCCGTGCTTCTTGAAGGGTCGGTGGCCTATCCTCTGGCAGTCCGCCCCGGTGGCAATCCGTGCACGATCTGGATCGAGCATCCGAGCGGCATGGTGGATGTGCGGATGGAGACATCGGGCGAGGGCGTCAATCTCGCCGTGCACAAGGCGGGAATCCTGCGCACCGCACGGCCGATCATGCGTGGCGAGGTCTTTGTTCCGGGTTGGAAGCTGTAAGCGGCTGCTGGGGCGTTCATTCTGCTGCATAAGCGAACACAAAAGCGTGAGCGAATGCGCACCAGTTTCGGTTCCGAGCTGGCGCAAGGTCGTCTGTTGCATCACGTTTTTGTGGTCGCACAATTGAAACGTACTGATGAATAAGAGTGATGTCGGATCATTATAAGCACGCTTTCGATCAACTCATTGATATCTAGGGGCAAAATTTTTAAGGCGCGAAGATGCAGGCTTTTGACGCTTGTTCGCAGCTGCGTGACGATACGTCTCGGTTTCTTGAGCGGTATAAAAAAAGCGTGATGTCCTCCAGCGGAGGCGCCATTCCCCATACGGCAGCTCATAAATCTGTGATTAACAAATTCGGACATTCAGGTGCACACTCTCTTCATCGCAGGCATGCAATAGAATTGCAGGAGACGATAGAGATGCAGGGTCAATCACTTATCGCCGGGCTTCGGGCTTTGGTCGAACAAATCGACCGTCTGGAACAAAAGGCGGCCCAGCGTCAGGCTGATCCGGTGTTTTCTCGGGTTGATATACAAAATTATTCTGCGGAAAATTTGTATTCTAACCGGGCGTCAATCCGTGGGACTTTAAGCCGCGCTGCTGGGATTGTTCAGAAACTCGGTGTCACAAACGCAGATTTCGCCCGTGTCGCGCATGCGGGCGGTCGTAACGGGCACTGGAGCCACTGAGCTGCCTCGATAAATCTGATGAGGTTCGGAACGAAAAAGGGTCGCCGTTGCGACCCTTTCATGTTTGGTGCCTTCGACGAAAATAAGAAAATTCGTCAAAGTATTTTTATTGAAACAGATTATTTGTGCTCAATGAGCGTCTTCACTTCATCCATTGCTTCAGTAAAGCGCTTGTTGAGCAACGAGACTGCTTCCTGATTGGCGTGCTGGATCATGTCGGCGAGTTCTTTGGTGTTCGTCGCGGCATGTTCGAACGCCGATTTGAGCAGTTCGGCCTGTTTGGCCGCTTTTTCGGTGGGCGTCTGGATGCTTGCCATTGCACGCAGCTGTTCGGACAGTTCCGTCATTGTCTGCTGCACGATCTCCATGTGACGACGTGCGACAGTTTGCGCGCCTTCCAGGGCAATTCGGTTGGCGGCCGACATGGCTTCAAGGTTGCGCTTATGCGCATCCATCAGTTCAGTAGCCCCCGGCGTGCCGGGCAGTTTGATGTTGGTCAGCATGCGGGTCATTTCCTCCGCTGCCTGCATGGCATGATTGATCGCGACTGAGAATGGGTTGCTGGTCTGGGTGTCGGCCATTTCATGATTCCCTTTAACGCAAAAAGGCCCCACCCGCAGGTTAGCCCTAAACCAACGCGCGCGGAATCGCTTTGATGCAGCACAACCAAGGTTTCATATAACGGTGCCGGCAGCCTCTGTGTCATCCGGCGCATTTTCCATCGCCGCTGCGCGGGTGCGGCGATGGCAGAGCAGGTCCGAGAGTGTATTTTCGGCCTGCCCCGCACGGGTGAGGGCGGTGTCTAGGGCGGCCATTGTGTGGCTCAGGTCTTCCGAATGATCGTCTGTCCATGCCCGCACCGTGGCCAGCCAGAGCAGGGCCATACCCTGCACGCGCAGATGACCGCTCAGACCGCTGGTCTGCACGCCCACCGCGTCCAGCATCCGCCGCATGCTGCCGCGCAGTGCGAGGGTGAGATGCACGGCGCTGGCGGGATCGTTTTGCAGCCCGCGCATCAGCGCCAGCATGCCGGCGCGATGAGCCTGCAGGAAGTCGATCCGGCGCATCACGATATCGAACAACCGGTCACGCACCGGCCCCTCGGTCAAGGCACCCTCAAGGGCAGCCTGATCGGCGAGCCTGCCGAAGCAGGCGAGCATCGCGCCGCGATCGGGCATCCGGGCGCGTGCGTCCGCCGGCTCAAACCCGGCATTGCGGGCGGCCTCGCCGAGCGAGAGTCCGAACCAGCCGCGCTCGGCGATCAGCGCAAAGGCGGAATCGATAAGCTTGGTGTCGATGTCATGTGCGTCCATGCCCCAGATTTAGGCCGGGATGCGCCGCTTGTCAGCCCGCCAGTTCACGCGAACGGGCTGTGGCCGCCGCAATGGCGCGTGAGACGGCATCAGGCCACGCCGATGGCTCCATCAGCACGGCCAGCGCCCGCTCGGTGGTGCCGCTGGGGCTGGTGACGTTGCGGCGCAATTGAGCGGCGTCCTCCGTGCTGGCCGCGAGGAGTGCGCCAGAACCCGAGACGGTGACACGCGCCATCCGGCGGGCGAGTGCCGAAGGGATGCCTTGTTCAACCGCCGCTTGTTCGAGCAATTCAGCCAGCAGGAAGACATAGGCCGGCCCGCCGCCAGAGACAGCGGTGACGGCATCGATCAAGCCTTCGCTGTCCACCCAATCCACTTCGCTGACCGATTGCAGCAGCGCGTGGCACAGATCGCGCTGGGCGTGTGTGACGCCATCGCCCGCACAGGCGACGGTGAAGCCCTGGCCGATGGCGGCGGGGGTGTTCGGCATGGCACGCACCACGGCGGCGTCATTGAGGGCGGCACGCAGGCCAGCGATGGTTTTACCCGCCATGATGGAGAGCATCACGGCATCGTTGAACCGCGCCACATGCGGCAACGCCGCGGCGGCCATTTGCGGCTTGACGGCGAGGACGATGGCGGCGGGGGTGAAATCGGCGGGCAGATCGGCGACGGAGGCAATCACCGTCAATTCCGGGCCGGGTGAGGGTGGCAGTGCGGGGTCGATGGCGAAGGACGGGGCCAGACCGCGCGCAATCCAGCCTGCGGCCATCGCCGAGCCCATCTTGCCGAAGCCGAGGAGGAGGATGGGGGGGAGAGCGGTGGTCATGGTTCTCAATTCCGTCATTGCATTCCCCGCAATGACGAATTTTTCCGATGTCTGCAAATCGAACGCGGCGAGGTCATGCCTCGCCGACGCACTCCAGCATGGCTGCCTGCAACGCCTCGGCGGGCGATTTGCCGCCCCAGAGGACGAATTGGAACGCCGGATAGAAGCGTTCGCATTCGGTGATGGCGATGTCGATCATGTCTTCCAGGCTTTCCGCCGACACGCCCGGCGCGCCGCGCAGCAGCACGGCATGGCGGAAGACCGGCATGCCGTCATCCTGGTCGATGCCGAAATGGCCGATCCACAGCTTTTCATTGGCCAAAGCCAGCAGTTCATACAAGGCAGCGCGTTGCTTCTCCGGCACTTTCATGTCGAAGGCACACGTGAAATGCATCGCGCTGATCTCATTGGACCAGCAGAAATACAGACCGTAATCGCACCATTTACCCGGGGCCTCCGCGGCCATTTCCGAGTCACTGCGACGATCGAACGCCCAATCATAGGCAGCGACAATTTGCTCCATCACATCGAGCGGATTGGCTGCGCTTTCCTCGTGGTGGCTCAGTTGGGCGGACATGCGGGATCTCCCGTCTGGAGGAAGCCGTGACACGCGAACAATGCGGCCCGTCAGGTATTCGTGCGGACGAATCGAAACCGACCACATGAAAAGCCTAGACGGGCGCTGTCACGCTCCGCAAGTGTGCTGAGAGATATGCGCAGTTCTTCATACATTGGTTGAAGAACTGCGCCATAACCTGCGTCAGTTTGACTCTGCGGCGCTGGACTCGGCGGAAAGCTTGGCTTCGAGTGCCGCGATCCTGCCTTCCAAGGCGGCAATCCGGGCCTCTGCGGCTTCCTGCTGGGTGCGGGCGATGGTGGCAATTTCTGACATTGCTTCGAATTCATCTCGACGCACGAGGTCGAATTTGCGGATCATCTCTTCCACCCGCGCGCGGCCCATTGCCTCGGCTTCGTCGCGCAGGCCGGTCAATGCTGAGAGTGCGCCGCCGGCCACGCCGGCGATGTCATCAAAAAAGCGGGGACGCTCGGTCATCGTACCATCTCCGGGTTGCGGCTTTCGCCATCGTCTCCAGCACCGTATATGCGCGATGTCGCAGGAAAAGTAGGCCCGCCATGCTCCCCGTGTTGTTGTTTCCGCAATTCGACCCCGTGGTGGTCGCTGTCGGGCCGCTGGCGATCCGCTGGTATGCCCTGGCCTATATCGCCGGATTGCTGATCGCCTGGCGTCTGGCGCGCCGCCTGGTGCTCTGCAGGCCGGTGGTGGCAACGCCCGAGCAGGTGGATGATTTCCTCACCTGGGCCACCCTTGGCGTGGTGTTCGGCGGGCGGATGGGCTACGTGCTGTTCTATCAGCCGGGCTTTTTTTTCGAACATCCCCTGAAGATTTTCGCGCTTTGGCAGGGCGGCATGTCGTTTCACGGCGGCATGCTCGGCGTGGTCGTGGCCTTGGTCGTGTTTTGTTATCAGCAGAAGATCAAGCTGCTGGGCTTCAGCGACCGAGTCGCCGTTGTGGTGCCGATTGGGTTGGGACTCGGGCGCATCGCCAATTTCATCAATGGCGAGTTGTGGGGGCGTGAGGCCCCGGCGGATCTGCCTTGGGCGATGATCTTCCCCAATGCGGGCATGGTGCCGCGCCATCCAAGCCAGATTTATCAGGCGCTGATGGAAGGGCTGATCCTGACGATCGTCATGGCCGCAGCCGTGCGGCGCGATGGCATTCGCGAGCGCGCGGGCACGTTGGCCGGGATTTTCCTGGTCGGCTACGGTATTGCCCGCATCATCGGCGAGTTCTTCCGCCAGCCTGACGCCTTCCTGGGCTTCCTGTTCGCAGGCGCCACGATGGGGCAGTTGCTGTCGCTGCCGATGGTGATCATTGGGCTGGGGCTGGTGTGGCGGGCGCAGCGGCGTTCGGTGTGATGGAACGCCTGGACATCTTCATGGGTCGCGCCAACGCGCTGTATTACGCCCATCACGACCCGTTCGCCGATTTCGCCACCTCGCCGGAGATCAGCCAGATTTTCGGTGAGTTGCTGGGCGCCTGGGCGGCGGTGGTGTGGGAGAGCATGGGGCGGCCAAACCCGGTTATTCTCGCCGAGGCTGGCCCTGGTCGTGGCACGTTGATGGCCGATGCGCTGCGGCTGATCCGCAGGATGGCACCGCAGTTTGCCGCGGCCTTACAACTGCATCTGATCGAAACCTCGCCCCGTCTGCGTGCGGAGCAGAGCCAGCGTCTGGGGGCGGTGGCGTTTCACGATCGGCTGGAGGATCTGCCGGCAGGGGCGCTGATCCTGCTGGCCAATGAATTTCTCGACGCTTTGCCAATCCGCCAATGTATCCGCCGCGCGCAGTGGATGGAGCGCTATGTGCAGGACGGCGCATTTGTCGAGCAGGCCGCCGATCTGGTGCTGCCTGCTGCAGATGAGGGGCAGATTCTGGAAATCTGCGAACCGGCCCGCGAGATTGCAGCCTTTCTCGCGCGGCGCTTTCAGCAGCAGCCGGGGGCGGCGTTGTTCGTTGATTACGGCCCTGCGCGTTCGGATTTCGGCGACTCGTTGCAGGCGCTGCGGGATCGTGAAAATGCCGATCCACTGGCCGCCCCCGGTGAGGCCGATCTGACGGCGCATGTCGATTTCCAGGCACTGGCAGAGGCGGCGTTTGGCGCGGATGTGCATGGTCCCGAAGTGCAGGGGAAGTTTCTCACCCGGTTGGGTCTGTTCCAACGCATGGGCGCACTCGCCCGCACCCAGCAGCCGCGCCAGGCGATGGAGACGATTGCCTCCGCACGGCGACTGGTGGAACCGGACGCGATGGGGCAGTTGTTCAAGATGTTGGCGATCACCTCGCCCGGATTGCCGCCGCCGCCAGGATTTGCCGAATGAGCGCTGAATTCGTCACCGCCGCCACTCTCGCCGCGCGGCACGGCTTCTTCACCCGCAAGGGCGGCGTGTCGGACGGCCCGTTCGGCAGTCTCAATGCCAGCCTGTCGAGCGCCGATCTGCGCGAGAACGTGATGGAGAACCGCGCCCGCATCGCGCGTGCCATCGGCGCGCAACCGGAGAATCTGCTCGGTCTGACGCAGGTGCATTCCGCCGATGTCGTCATCGCCCGCACGCCCTGGGCGGTGGGGCAGGGGGCGCGGGCGGATGCGTTGGTGACCGATGTGCCCGGTCTGGCCTTGGGTGTGATCACCGCCGATTGCGGCCCGGTGCTGTTCGCCGATCTGGACGCAGGCGTGATCGGGGCGGCGCATGCCGGCTGGCGTGGGGCGGCCTGTGGCGTGCTGGAGGCGACGATGGCCGCCATGCAGAGCCTGGGCGCACGACACATCACGGCGGCGGTGGGGCCGTGCATCGCGCAGGCTTCCTACGAAGTCGGCCACGACATGCGCGATGCCGTGTTGGCGCAGGATGCGGCGGCGCGGGTTTTTTTTGCCGAGGGCGTGCGCGACGGGCATTTTCAGTTCGATCTGGCCGGATATTGTGTCGCCCGGTTGCGCCTTGCAGGCTGTGTGTCCGTTGAGGCGCTGTATCTGGACACGCGCCATGACCGCGAGCGTTTCTTCAGTCATCGCAGGCGCACCCTTGAAGGTGGCGGGCCGATTGGACATCAATTGTCTGCGATTGTGCTATGACATCCGCGATGTGAGGGGCGAGGCGTGCCGTATGTTTTCATGTTTCTGGCGCTCTGCCTGCTCGGCCTGCTGGCGAGTTGCATCATCTCGTAATCTGGCCGCTTTTGTGCTGCTGGCGCTGCTCGCCGGGTGTGGCACCCTGCCGCGTCCGTTCGAGGGCAATCCGGGGGCCACGGCGCGCAAGCTGTCCCAGCCACCAGAGACGCGGCTTTTCGTCGATTTGCCTGACGCCAGCCTGCTGGCACCGCGACAGGCCGAACTGTTCACCACCGCCCTGGCGGATGCGCTGGCCAGCCAGGATGTGCCGGCGATCAGCGAAGGGGGGCGTCCGGGCGATTGGCACATCACGCTGAGTGTCACCCGCCAAGGGGCTGCGGTGTTGCCGTTGTTCACCGTATTTGACGACAAGGGCGCGCAGGCTGGCATCGCGCAGGGGCAGCCGGTGAGTGCCGCGCTGTGGGCTGGCGGGCAGGTGGAAACATTGCGTGCGGTGGCCATAGCGGCCGCCCCCGGCATAGCCGGTCTGCTGACACGCATTGAGGCCGCCCGTCGCGCGGCAGACCCGAATTCGTTGGTCAACCGCGAAGTTCGCATGTTCGTCCCGCGTGTCACCGGCGCGCCGGGCGATGGTAACGATCAGCTTGCCCGCCAGATGCGTGCCGCCCTCGTGGCGCAATCGCTGCGGGTGGACGATGTGCCGGGCGATTTCACCGTCGCGGGTCATGTGGTGATGGTCAAGCTGCCGGGCAATATGGAGCGTGTGGAAATTCAATGGATTATCAGCGATGCGCGTGGTGAGCGCGGGCGGATTGTGCAGTTGAACGAGATCAAGGCCGGGCTGTTGGATCGCAATTGGGGCGATGTGGCGGTGGTGGTGGCGGAGGAAGCGGCGGGCGGGGTGAAGGATCTTGTTGCAAGGCTGGTGGGAACGACACCGAAGTGACAGCAGGCACCGGCATTGCTAGAAGGTCGTCGAAACTTCGCTGGGGCGGTTGCGCCCTTCACCCGCCAGTCCTGGACCTCGCATCATGAAAATTGTCGCCTGCAACAGCAATCGCCCGCTGGCTGAAGCCGTTGCGGCCTCGCTGAACCTGCCGCTCACGAAAGCCTCGGTGCGCCGGTTCGCTGACATGGAAGTGTTCGTGGAAATCCACGAGAACATCCGTGGCGAGGACGTGTTCGTTATCCAAAGCACCTCGTATCCTGCCAACGATAATCTGATGGAGTTGCTGATCGCACTCGACGCCCTGCGTCGTGCGTCGGCCCGTCGCGTGACGGCGGTGATCCCGTATTTCGGCTATGCCCGCCAGGACCGTAAGTCTGGCCCGCGCACGCCGATTTCGGCTAAATTGGTGGCGAATTTGATCACCGAAGCCGGTGCCAACCGCGTGCTGACGATGGATTTGCACGCTGGCCAAATCCAGGGCTTCTTCGACATCCCTGTGGATAATCTCTATGCCGCGCCGCTGTTCGTGCGTGACATTCAGGAGCGTTATGCGGGGCGCGACGTGATGATCGTCTCGCCTGACGTGGGCGGTGTGGTGCGTGCGCGTGTGATCGCCACCAAATTGCATTGCGATCTTGCCATCATCGACAAGCGCCGCGAGCGGGCTGGCGTGTCGGAAGTGATGAACGTGATCGGTGACGTCTCCGGCCGCGACTGCATTCTGGTGGACGATATCGTCGACTCGGGCGGCACGCTGTGCAACGCCGCCGAGGCGCTGATGAAACATGGTGCGAAATCGGTCAGCGTCTACATCACGCATGGTGTGCTCTCGGGTGGCGCCGTGGCGCGGATTGCGTCTTCGCCGATTGAGATGATGACCATCACCGATTCGATTGGTGCCACTGACGCTGTGCGCTTGGCCAAGAACATTCGCCAGCTCTCAACGGCCGAATTGTTGGCCGAGGCGATGCGTCGCATCAATGACGAAAGCTCGGTCAGCTCGCTGTTCGACTGATCAACGCCACATGATAGGGGATGCGCGATGAAGCTGTTCTATTTCCCAGGTGCCTGCTCGCTGGGCATTCACGTTCTGCTGGAAGAAATCGGCGCCAGCTATGAGGCGGTGCTGCTCGATCTGCGCAGCGGCGCCCACAAGGCACCGGAATATGTGGCGCTGAATCCAAAATCGAAGGTTCCGGCGCTGGTGCGCGACAATGGCCGCGTGTTGACCGAATGGCCGGCGATTGCGTTCTACCTTGCCAACCTGCACCCGCAAGCCGGTTTGCTGCCCACCGATGTGGATGCAGCGGCCGATGCCGTGTCGGCGGTGGAATACATCGTCTCCACCATGCACATGCAGGCTTTCGCCCGCATGTATCGTCCGGAGCGTTTCGCTGTCAGCGAGGCCGATTTCGACTCCGTGCGCGCGCAGGGCAAGGAAATGTTCTTGGCCGGTCTGGAGATGATGGGCCAGATTTTGCAGGGACGCGAATTCCTCGCGGGCGATCGTTTCTCAATCGCCGATGCGGCGCTGCTGTTCGTCACCTTCTGGGCGGCGCGCGGCGAACTGCCTCTGCCGGCCAGCGTGGCGGCGCATTTCGCACGGATGAAGCAGCGCGCTTCGGTGCAGACGGTGTTCGCGCGCGAAGGTCTGGCGCTGTGACATCTGCCCTGGTGAGAACCCCATTCTGGTTTCTGCGCCACGGCCAGACAGACTGGAATGCCAAGGATCTCAGCCAGGGCAATATCGATATCCCGCTGAATGCCACTGGCATCGCCCAAGCCCATGCGGCGGCGGCGAAGCTGGTGGGGCGCGGTATTGTCTCCATCGTCTCCTCGCCGCTGTCTCGCGCGCAGGATACGGCGAAGATCATCGGAGCGGCGTTGGGACTGGAAATATCGCTGATCCCCGATCTGCATGAAGTCTCGTTCGGCGTGCAGGAAGGCCAGGAAATGGGCGATTGGTTCCATTCCTGGATTGACGGCGCATTCACGCCAGAGGGCGGCGAGAGCTTCCGTCAACTGGAGGCCCGCGCCGTCAGGGCCGCCAATCAGGCGCTGTCGAGCCCGGCTCCGGTGCTGATCGTGGCGCATGGGGCGCTGTTCCGCGCCCTGCGCGTGGCAATGGGGCTGCGTCCGGATGTGCGTACACAGAACTGTGTGCCGATGTTCTGTACGCCAAACCTGCCAAGCTGGGATTTGCTGGAAGCATAGCCGCCGCACTGACTGAGTGTTGGGTCCTGTGTGAACCAATGTAATGTTGTCTTGTGACATCAAGAAAAAAGGCCGATTGGAGCGGAAAAGCTCGAATCGGCCTTTTTTATTCGGTCAGGCGGTATTCAGCTGGCCTTTTTGCGGCCGCGCTTCACCTGAACCACTTCGCCTTCACTTTCGACTGGCTTGCGACCCAGGCCGATGCTCTTTGCCAATTCCGAACGCTTGGCAGCATAGTCGGGCGCCACCATCGGATATTCAGCTGGCAAGTTCCAACGCTCGCGATACTGTTCCGGCGTCATGTTGTAAGAAGTTGCCAGATGGCGCTTGAGCATCTTGAGCTTTTTACCGTCTTCCAGGCAGATAATATAATCTGGGAAAACAGACTTTTTAACTGGAACGGCTGGGACCAATTTCTCAATCGGAGCTTCTTCTTCACCGATATTTGCCAGTGTTTTGTGCACCAACTGGATCAGAGAGGCGAGAGATGAGGCATCCACCGAGTTGTTTGAAACATGGGCGGATACGATCTTTGCTGTCAGTGACAGGAGATCGGCATCGTTTTTGTTGTCGGTCATGGCGTCCGTTTGGGTTTCAATAAGCGATACTTTACTGGCATTTTTATGCAAAGCATAGCCGTAAACTTTCACACATCTGCAATTCGCTCCAGGCAGCCACATGGATAAAATGTCAGACAATTGAATGACAATGCCTCAAATTTTCCGCAGGAATCAGGAAAATATCGATTGAGTGCTGTTGGATTCAGGCTGTTTGCCTTTGCTGCATTGCGGTATTTGCGTATCCATCTGGATGATTGCGACGCCAGATCAAAGCCGTCTCAATGATGTCGTCGAGTGTGCTGTAAGCAGGGTTCCAGCCCATTTCGTGGATGATACGATCTGCCGAGGCGATCAGAATCGGCGGATCGCCTGGGCGGCGGTCTGCGGCGATCACCGGAACGCGTCGTCCGGCGATGCGGCTGACGGCATCTATCACCTCTCGCACCGAATGGCCGCGTCCCATGCCGATATTGTAACGCACGCTGCCGATGGCGATTCGTTGCATCGCCAGCACATGGGCTGCGACCAGATCGGTGACATGCACATAGTCACGCAGACAGGTGCCGTCCGGCGTTGAGTAATCGGTGCCGAACACCGCAAGCGGCGGGCGGCGACCGAGGGCGGCGTCGATGGCGAGCGGGATCAGATGGGTCTCGGGGAAATGCGCCTCACCGAGCCTGCCACCCGGATCGCAGCCGGCGGCATTGAAGAAGCGCAGGCAGGCGGAGTGCAATTGATGCACGCGCTCGGCCCATAGCAGCATGCGCTCGACAGCGAATTTGCTCTCGCCGTACGCCGAGGCCGGCGCTATCGGGGCATCCTCGCCGATCGGACTGGTATCGGCGGTGCCGAACAGATTGGCGGTGGAGGAATAGACCAACCGCTGCACGCCATGTCGCAGACAGGCATCGATCAATCGACCGGCATTGCTGGGATTGATTGTCAGATAGCGCATCGGCGACTGCATGCTCTCACCGACCAGCGAGAGATCGGCGAGATGAAACACCCCATCGAAACGCCGTCCTGTGAAGACCGCGTGCAGCGCCATCGGATCGGCGAGGTCGCCGTGATGGAAGTGTGCCCGTGCGTCGATGGCGGCGCGATGGCCGGTCTGCAGATTGTCGAACACCACCACCTCATCGCCGCGCGCGATCAGCCCGGCAACAAGGTGGCTGCCGATAAACCCGGCACCCCCGACGACCAGATAGCGATTGGCCATACGATCTCTCCCGCCGATGCGGACAGCAGGCACCGCTCACCTCCCGCGCGGGGGGCGGCGGCGCGATGAGGCTGATGGGGAAGGGCGGCTTAGTCCGGCAGCCCCGCGCTGCGCAGCCCGGCCTGGAGATGTTCCCAATCGCCCGGCCGTTGGAATGGCTGGCGGGCGGCCAGAGTGGACAGCCGCTCCTGTGGTGCGAGGGCGAGTAGGCGCGAGAGGGTGTGCGCGCTGTCGGTGCCGCTCAGGCCTTGGGCTGCGAGCATCATGCGCGCGCCATCCGCCCACGCGGGCTGCACCTGCCCAAGCTCACATCCGATGGCAATCGCCGCGGCATAATCGCGCTGCAACAGGGCTATCAGCACGCGGGCGCTGGCGTTGAGAAAACTGAGCGGATCGTGTGGGGCAAGGCTGTGCGCTTGCGCCGCACGGCTGGCCGCCTCGTCCAACTGGCCGCAATAGGCGTGGGTGAGGGCGGAGAAGGTCCATGCGAGGGCAAGGCTGGGGTTGAGGGTGAGGGCGCGTTCATGCAGCACCATCGCCTCCGGCAACCGGTGTTGCAGCATGGCGCGGACATGGCCTGCGATGGTGAGCGCGCGGGCATCCTGTGCATCGAGCATCACGGCACGCTCCGCCAATCGCACCGCCTGCGCGCTGTCGGCCGCCACATCATCGGACCAGCCCTGTGAGATGGTCGCCAGATGCAGCAGGGCGGCCCAGGAATGGGCCGCGGACAGGCCGGGATCCGTCGCGATCGCCTGAGTTAAGAGGGCTTGTGCAAGGCTGTATTGGGCACGGTCGGGCCGGGTGAGGGCAGCGAATGCGCGCAGGGTGAGTTCCTGCGACGATGGCTCGGCATTCGGGCGGTTGGTGACGCGCTCGGCCTCCAAGGCGAGCATCGTCGGCTCCATGCGGGCCGCCACATTTTGCGCAATCTCGTCCTGCAGGCCAAAGAGATCCGGCGCTTGACGGTCGAACCGCTCGGCCCAGACGATCTGTGTGCCGCCACGCAAATCGAGCAGGCGCAGCGAGACGCGCAGTCGCTCGCCATTGCGTTGCAGCGTGCCGTCGAGCAGGTAATCGAGCATGAAGGCCCGCCCGATCATCGCCTCATCGCGAGAGGTGATGGCCGTGCGCGCCAGAGCGGCGGAGGAGACCAGCGAGAGCGTGCGGTTGCGCGCCAAGGTTGCGGTGATCTCCTCGGCGAGCATGGTGGCAAAGCCTTGCTCACTCGGCCCGGCCCCGGAAACCTGCATGGGCAGCACACCAAGCCGCGCGCCTTGGCGTTGTGCCGGGGCGGGCGGAGCGGCCGCCTGATGTGGCAGCGACTCAGAGAGGCGGTCGAGCATCGCCTCGGCGCTGGCGGGCGCGCTGGCGAGCGAGGGACGCAACGGCAGGCGGAAGGAATCGTGCCGCGGCTCCGGGCGAGATATTTGCGGCGTGCCGCGGGCGGCGGGCACGGTGGCGCGGATGTCGGCGGCCAGACGTTGGGTGTCGTCCGATGGATGAGCGTCGAGTTGATCCGCAAGCACGATGCGGCAGCGTTCATAGGCCTGCAACGCCATACCCCGCTCGCCCCGCTGCGCATAAGCCCGCATCAGCGCCCGCCACGCACCTTCATGCGAGCGGTCAATGGCGAGAAGCTGTTGGGCTGCGGGGATGGTCAATTCCGGGTCGCTCTGATCGCGCAGCAATTGCTCCGCCAGCACCCGTGCCCGATCCCGTAGCCGTTCACGTTCGGCCGCAAGCCAATTGTCGAAGGCGGGGTCGACGCCATCCAGATCCTCCAGCAGATCGCCATCCAGCAGGCTGAGCGCTGCCGGTTTGCCGGGAGAGGCGCGCAGCACCTCCTCCACGTCCACCCATACCGTGCCGGGGCGCAGCGTG
Organism: Acetobacteraceae bacterium; assembly: GCA_031291725.1. Taxonomy (GTDB): domain Bacteria; phylum Pseudomonadota; class Alphaproteobacteria; order Acetobacterales; family Acetobacteraceae; genus CAIQQQ01. Next base: position 157,587 of record JARLIM010000021.1, on the reverse strand, counting down.
AGGTGGTCGCGGTGGATGGACAGGATGTGGTTGCCGACCGGGCCCAAGGCGTCGAGCAGGCGGTGGATTTCCTGGCGCAGCGAGGCGCGGGCTTGCTCTTCCGGGCGACGGCTCCACAACATCTCGGCCAACCTGCCGCGCAGCACTGGGCGTGGGGCGGACAAAGCAAGAATGGCGAGCAGCGCGCGGGTTTTACGACCTGTCGGCAGAATGCTCTCTGCGGTGAGAGTCCAAGCCTCCATCTGCCCGATCAGGCGCAGCCGAACAACTGGCTTGTCGGCGATCAGCGCATCACTCTGATCATGGCTCAACAGGGCGGTGTCGGACATCATGGGGGCAGCGGTGGTGCCGGTGGAGGAAAGCGGGGCGATGGGGGTAACCAATCTGCGAGGGGTAACGTTCATGTCACGATTCCACGCCGCTGGAAGTTGCGAAAGTACGGGAAAACCACGATACGCCCGGCCAGATGACCGAGCGGCACGTGCATCGTCCCGCGGCTTTCGTTAAATCGCAGCTTCCCCGAAGATCTTCGTGACATCGCCACGCCAAGCACCGTTAAAACGGCCGAGCCAATACTCTGCTTGCGTTGGTGCACCGTGAATAATGTCAAACAGCGGGGCGAGGAACTTCGTCTCGTCCTCTCCCGCGCCATTCACCCGCGCCCGGTTGCGTAGACCCTGGGCTGCCAGTTCCACCATCTCGCGCGCCACATCGCGCAGTGTGCCGGTGCCGAATTTCGCTCCGAGCGCATTGCGGGCCACGTCTGGCCGCAGCGCCTGATAGACCTCCCACGGATGCTTGCGCACCAGCGAGAGAGCCGCGGCGAGAGTGGGTTCGTCATAGAGCAGGCCAACCCAAAGCGCGGATTGCGCCACCATCATCGCCGCCGTTCCGGCATCGGCGCCGCGCATCTCCAGGAAACGCTTGAGGCGGACATCGGTGAAGGCGGTGGTGATGTGATCGGCGAAGTCACCCATCGTGGCCTGTCCCACGCCGGGATGATCGAGCCTGCCCGCGACGAAATCCCGGAATGAGGCCCCGGCCAGATCGATCATCTCGCCATCGCGCATGACGAAATACATCGGCACATCGAGCACCCAATCGACATAACGTTCAAAGCCGAAATCCTCGGCGAACATCAGCCCCGGCATACCGGAGCGGGCGGTGTCGGTGTCGGTCCACACCTGGGCGCGGGTGGACAGAAAGCCCGACGGCTTGCCTTCCTTGAAGGGCGAGTTGGCGAACAGCGCGGTGGCCACTGGCTGCAAGGCAAGGCTGACCTTCAGCTTGGCCGCCATATCGGCTTCGGAGCTGAAATCGAGATTGACCTGCACGGTGCAGGTGCGCGTCATCATATCCAGGCCGAGCGCGCCGACTTTGGGCATATAGCGGCGCATGATGCCGTAGCGGCTTTTCGGCATCCACGGCATCTGCGCGAAGCTCTGCGTGGGATGAAAGCCGAGGGCGGCAAAGCCCAAGCCCAACGGCGCGGCGATGCGGCGAACATCGGCATAATGCGACTCGAGTTCGGCGGCGGTGTCGTGCAGGCTCTCCAGCGGTGCGCCGGAGAGTTCGAACTGACCGGCAGGCTCCAGCGAGACCGATTCGTAGCCGCGCTTGAGACCGATTGGGTTGCCGTGATCCTCGATCCAATCCCAGCCGTCATTGCCGATACCTTCGAGCATCGCGCGAATGCCGTTGGGTTCATAGGGGGGAGAGCTAAGGTCGCTCAGCCGAAAGCCGAATTTCTCGTGCTCGGTGCCAATGCGGAATGCGGCGGACGGCTTGCAGCCTTCAGCCAGATACTCGGCCATCTGTTGCACCGAGGTGATCGGTGTGAGGTCGGCTTCCCCGGGGTTTGACATTTTTATCCCTCGGCCTTTGCTGCGGCTGCGCTTGAAGAATTCCAGGTCGCCGCCTGCAACAACGCGAGTCCGACGATGGCCGCCGTCTCGGCCCGCAACACGCGCGGGCCGAGGCCGACAGGTCTTACAAAGGGAGTGCGATGCAGAAGGTCAAGCTCTGGTTTGGTGAATCCTCCCTCAGGCCCGATCAACAATGCTCTGGGACCAAGGGCGGAGACCGGTGTCGCAGCCCCGCTGCGCTCAATGGCGGTGTGCAGGGTTTCGTTGGAATTCCAGTTAGATAGCAGGGAATATAACGGCATCGGCTCGGCGATGTCCGGCACCGACAAACGCTCGCATTGCTCGGCTGCCTCGCGTGCGATGGCGGACAGGCGGTCGAGATTGAGGCGCTGGGTGTTGGTGCGCTCGGTGAACACCGGCAGCAGACGGGTGGCGCCCAATTCGGTGGCTTTTTCGACCACCAGATGGGTGTTGTCGCGCTTGAGTGGCGCGAAAACCAGGGTGAGTGGCGGTTCCCCCTGCTGCGGGCGGGTTTGGCGTTCGGGGAGGACGAGGCAGCGATCCTTGCGGATGCTGTCGATCCTGGCCAGCCATTCTCCGTCCTGGCCGTTGAACAGACAGACATGATCGCCCACGCCTTGGCGCATCACATTGCCCAGATAATGGGCCTGTTCCGGGGCGAGCATGAAGCCGGTGCCCTGGGAAAGCCGGTCGGCGACGAAAAGGCGGATTGACCCGGTCATATGCCTGCGCGAAGTCGGAGGTATGAAGAATTACACCGATATCGTGGCTCATGGCTGGGTGGCAAATCTGCCCGCATCTTGGCAACCCTACGCGCTGCTCGCCCGGTTCGACCGACCGATCGGTGCGTGGCTGCTGTTTCTGCCCGGATTGTGGTCGATCCTGCTCGCCCGCGCCCCCTGGGGGCAGAGCGCGTGGTTGGTGGCGCTGTTCTTTGCCGGCTCGTTTCTGATGCGCGGCGCGGGCTGTGTGGTCAATGATATGTGGGACCGCGATCTGGATCGTCAGGTGACCCGCACGGCAGGGCGGCCCTTGGCGTCGGGCGCGGTGCGGATGCGGCAGGCAGCGTTGTTTCTGGCGGCATTGCTGCTGATCAGCCTGTTGATCTTGCTGCAACTTCTACCGTTTGCGCAGGCACTTGGCGTGGGCTCGCTCGGCTTGGTGGTGCTGTATCCGCTGGCCAAACGGGTGACATGGTGGCCGCAGGCGATGCTGGGGATCACCTTCGGGTGGGGCGCGCCGATGGGGTACGCGGCGGCGGCCGGGCGGATGGAGGCGGCGGGGCTGCTGCTCTATGCGGCAACGTTTTTCTGGATTTTGGGCTACGACACCATCTATGCGCATCAAGACCGAGAGGACGATGCGCTGGTGGGCATCAAATCGACCGCACGGCTGTTCGGTGCGCATTCGGCCGCATTTTTGACAGTGTGCTATGCGCTGACGTCGGTGTTGCTGATGTTGGCCGGTTGGCAGGCGGGGCTGCAGGCCGGGGCGTTGCCGGTGTTCATTCCGGCGCTGTGGCTGTTGGTGCGACAGATTCGGGTGTTGGACATCGATGATCAGGCGCTGTGTCTGCGCCTGTTCAAGGCCAATCGGGAATTCGGGCTGGCCATTGGTCTGGCGATCATTGCAGGTCGGCTGTGAGCGCCGGTGCCGCCTTCATCGCGGCGAATACCGCGCTGAGCCATCATGCGATGGTGCCGGAAATCCCGCTCTATCTGGCCACTGAAATCACCCCGATTTGGCAGGCGACCGAATCCTGGCTCGCCGAGACCGGCACGGAGCCGCCATTCTGGGCGTTCGCCTGGCCCGGCAGTGTGGCAATGGCGCGACGGGTGTTGGACAATCCCGCATTGGTGGCGGGCAAGCGCGTGCTTGATTTCGCCGCTGGCTGTGGGCTTGCGGCAATTGCCTGTGCCAAGGCCGGGGCGGCCACGGTGGAGGCGGCGGAGATCGATCCGCTCGCCTGCGCCTCGATCGCCCTCAACGCCGCGCATAATGGCGTGGAGGTGGCGGTGTTGGGCGATGTGGTGGGGCAGGCATGCCGCTGGGATCTGATCCTGTGCGGCGACGTATGCTACGAAGCGCCGATGACGGCGCATATCCTGCCGTGGCTGAAGACGATGGCACAAAGTGCAGCGGTGTGGATCGCCGATCCCGGCCGGGCCTATCTGCCACGGGCGGGCATGGTGGCGATGGAGCGCGTGGCAGTGCAGACCACGATGGAGTTGGAGGATCGCGCCGAACGGGTGGTGACACTCTGGCTTTTGCAGGCGGACTGATGTCGGACAGCGCGATCAGCTTCTACCGCAGGCTTGGCCATCTCTGGGTGGCGGATCGGAGGAAGCAGACATGGCTCTTCGAACAAGGCTGGCTGGAGCGATTTCGTACCTTGCTGCCGCAGGAGGCGCATGTGCTGGATCTTGGTTGCGGCCCAGGCTCGCCATTGGCGGCATGGTTCATCGGCCAGGGATGTCGTGTGACGGGTATTGATTCGGCCCCGGCGATGCTCGATCTCTGCCGTGCTCAGTTTCCAGACCAGGAATGGATCGATGCAGACATGCGCTGCCTCAATCTGGCGCGGCGCTTTGATGGCGTGCTGGCCTGGAACAGCTTTTTTCATCTCAGTCGAGACGATCAGCGGGCGATGTTTCCGGTGTTCGGCGCTCATGCGGCGGCCGGGGCACCGTTGATGTTCACCGCCGGCCCTGATGATGGCGAGGCCATTGGATCGCTCTACGGTGCGGATCTGCATCACGCCAGCTTGGCGCCCCAGGCGTATCGGCGCTTGCTGGCCGAGCACGGATTTCGCGAAATCGCCCACGTCCCTCAGGATTTAACCTGTGGTGGCCACACGGTCTGGCTCGCACAAAAATTATAGGCATCGACGCGCAGACACACATATGGCCAGACCGTCGCCGGTCTGACCATTTTCTGTGCAGTTGGAGGCAGAGATCAGTAGGTGAGCACGAAGTCCACCGACGCCATCGCAGCCGTCTCATCCTTGCCGCCGTTGAAGCGGCCCGGACCGCCGAGCACGTTGTCAACCCGCAGTTCCGGACGGATGAGCAGGGTGAGCGCGCTCATGTTGTCCGGCAGGGTCGGCTTGAAGGTCACGCCTGCCGTCAGAGCGCCGTAGGTGGAGTGGCCAGAATAGCCAGTCGGCACAACGGTGTTGGTGCCTTCGAGGCTTTCCACCGCAAGCAGCGAGTTCTGATAAGCCGCCACGAAGAAGCCGCGCGTATCGGAGAACACTTCAGCGCGCAGGTTCAGGGTTGCGGTGTCGCTCAGGGTGATCGCCGCATACTGAGCGATACCACCGGCTTCAGCCGACTTCACCTTGGTGCCGGTCAGAACACCGAAATCTTCCTTGGCATAGTTCAATTCGGTGGTCAGCGTCAGCGCATCGCTCACTTTGTAGGTGATCACACCATCTGTGTAGGTGCGGTCGTACTTGTTGGCGTTATAGCCGGACGGCATCGCCTTCTGGGCATCTTCCGGGCCGTAATGCATCAGGGCCAGCACGTTGAAGCTGTCGTTCGGCGTCACCTTCACACCGGCCAGGAACGACGACGACGAGTTGTTGTCCTTGCCGTAGATGGTCTGGTTGCCGGCATCCACGCCGGCATACAGATCGATGGTGTCGGTCGCGTGCAGGATGGCGTTCACACCGGTGTGCTTCACCGGCAGACCGAAGTTGAAGATATAGCTGTGCGAATAGAATGGGTTGGTCGAGGAATCGATGGTCTCGAAGCCCAGCAGCGTCGGCCACATGCCAGCCTGCCAGTTGATGCCGCCATCGGTCAGCCACGGGGTGAAGGCGCTGACGCTGGCTTCGAGCACATCGGCCTGCATCTGGCCCTTCAGCGACTTATCCAGGAAATAGGCAAAATGCGTGTAGCGCGCATCGGTGCCGTAGAGGCCCTGCAACTTGAAGCCGAAATCATAATCGGTCGCCTTCGGGTCAACCGGGCGACCGATGGAGAGCAGCAACTGGTTCACCACCGGCGCGTCGGCGCGGTCGGTGTAGAGCTGGCCGAAATTGATGTTGTCCTTCGGCGAGGCAAGGTTGCCCATCACGCCGGCTTCGAGCTGAGCGCCGATCTTCAGCGTGTCCGCCCAGGCGGCGGGTGCGGCGGGAGCAGCTGCCGGGGCGTCGTCAGCGTACGCGGCGGTCGCGGCCAACGGCATGGCGAGGGCCACAGCGGCGACGAGATTGCGTGTCTTCATCGATATCGTTCCTGTTCACTGCGTTCGAGCGAGCCGGCGAGCGTCTCGCAACACAGAGTGCTATTCAAATCGCGTGCCAACTTTGGATGGCGCGGTTCTTTCGGCATTCTAACTCACAGGAAATGTCAGAAATGCCGTCAAATTGTGCAGCGCAACGACGGCGCTTCGAGTCGATGCCCGATTCAGCGCCGTGCCTTGCGTAGGTTGCTGGAAAACAAGGCAGTTGATCAGGCGGCGACGTCCACCAGCACGATTTCGGCGTCTTCCACGCCCTCGATGGTGATGGCCTCTTCGCCGCGCACTGTCACGCCATCGCGGGTGCCAATGTCGATGCCGTTGATCCGCACCCGCCCGGTGGCGGCGACGAGATAGGCAATACGGCCACGACCGATGGCCTGGGTCAGACTCTGACCCGCTTGAACAGTACCCGCCAAGACGGCGCCGTCGGCATAAAGTGGCAAGGCGGTGGAGTCGGGTGTGTCGCGGCCATCGGCAAGCACGTGCAGGGCGTTGCTGCGCTCTTTGGGAAATTCCCGCGTGCCCCATCCCGGAGCCACGCGCGCCTTGTTCGGCACCAACCAGATTTGGAACAGCCGGGTGGGGGTGGCTTCCATGTTATATTCGGCGTGCACAATGCCGGTGCCCGCATGCATCACCTGCACATCGCCCGCTTCGGTGCGGCCGACATTGCCCAGGCTGTCCTTGTGGGTGATCGCGCCCTCGCGAATATAGGTGACGATCTCCATTTCGCGGTGCGGATGCGGATCAAACCCCTTGCCGGGGGCGATCTCATCATCGTTCCACACCCGCAGCGCGCCCACATTCATCCGGGCGGGGTCGTGGTAATGGCCAAAGCTGAAATGGTGGCGCGCATTGAGCCACTCATTCTGAAACCGCCCAAGGGCCTCAAACGGCTGAACCTCGATCATCGGTCATCTCCTGACATCCTGAACGTTCGATATCGAACGATTAAGACGGAGATGGGACGATCACTCGGCGTTTGCAAGCCTGTCTTCGTCGGTCTTGGCATTGCAGTTCTGAACGGCTGCCATGCCGAGGCGGCGCAGCAGGTTGTCCAGTGTGGCGAGTTCCGTGCTGGACAGGCCGGACATCGCGGCAGCGATGTCACGTGCGTGTTGAGGGAATAGGGTCTCGATCATGCAATGCCCGGCATCGGTGAGTTCCACCTTGACCAACCGCCGGTCGCTTGGACACCGCACGCGTTGCACCAGGCCGCGCGCAGCCAGTTTGTCGATCACGTCGGTCATGTTGGCCGCGCTGGTGAGCACTTTGCGGCCAAGTTCGCGGTGCGACAGCGGTCCTTTATGCAGGATCGCTTCCAGCACACCGAGTTGGGTCAGCGTCAGACCGGCATTGGCAAGCCTGACAGCGACGCAATCGCTGATCGCGTGCACAGCGCGATGCAATTTCACATAGGCAGCAACGGCGGTTTGAACGCCAGGATCGTCAATTCCGAACATTGTTTTATCAGCGACACATCAAGACGGGAATCGTGGATTTTTCCAGCACGTGGCGGGTGACGCCGCCAAGGATCAATTGTCGCAGACGGGAATGCGAATAGGCACCCATCACCAGCATGTCACAGTCGAATTCGCGGGCGGCGGCCAGCAGCCCGGCACCCACTTCGCGATCGATCGCCTTGAAGGTTGCCACATCGGGGGAGATGCCATGCAATGCGAGGTAGTCGATCAGGTCGGCGGCAAGCGGGCCTCGGCGATGATATTCATCCGAGCGCAGCACGCGCACGGCGGTGGCGCGCTGCATCCAGGGCAGGGCAGCCTGCACGGCGGCAGCGGATTCGGCGGTGCCGTTCCAGGCAACGCAGATGCGGCTGCCCAGGCTGCTGGGGGGGGTGTGCGGGGCAATGAGCACCGGGCGGCCGGAATCGAACAAGACGGCGTGCAGCGCATCCGACGACGAAACGTCCTCGCCCGCTTCAGGATGCGGCACGATCGTCAGATCGGCCAGGCGAGCCTGCTGGGCCACCAGATCCTCTTCACGGCCGGTGACGGTGGCAAAGCTTGCGGTGGGAATGGCCATGCCGCGACGGCAATCGGTGATCTGCACACCTTCGCGCGCCACGAATGTCTCAAACATCGCGCGCACGGCATGGGCACGGTCAGTGCTTTCACGCTCGGTGGCGGTCATCATTTCTTCGATCATCGCGCCTGACAGACCCTCACCGGCCAACGGTGCGACATCACGGCTGTCCACGCGCACATGCAGCGCCGTCACATGAGCGTTCCAGATGCGGGCTGTGATCAGCGCTGTTGCCAGGGCGGCCTCACCAGCAGTGGTTCCGGTGAGCGGCAGCAGAAGTTTGCGAATCGCCATGGCACAGTCCTTTCGCCTCTATCCGCCTATCTAGCACGATTTTGTGTCAGTGCGGGAGGCTCGTTGCGATCACGTGAGATGCAGCAGGATCAGTGCTGTCGATTTCTTGCCAATTACCGGCATTTGGCGCCGATTGCAGCATCAAATTGAGCACGGCGACGGTGGCGTCAGACGAATCCCCATGCCGTGCCGCCACCCGCGCCCGCAGCACGTCCGGCGGGGCTGACAGCCAGAAGCCGAAAAACGGCACATCGCCGCTCGCCCGCTGCACGGCGGCACGGGTGGCCGGGTCGATGAAGGTTTGATCGGCAATCACCGCGTGGCCCGCGCGCAGCACGGTGGTGAAATCAGCAACCAGGGTTTCAGCCACCGCCCGGCTGCTCGCCTGGGTATAGGCACTCTCCGGCAGTCGCTGCTCGGGCGGCACCCCGGCAAGGCGTTTGCGGATTTCGTCGGACCGCAGAACCACCGCCCCAGGCGCCGGTCCGAGAAGCGGGGCGATGGCGCGTGCGATGGTGCTTTTGCCGCTGCCGGGCAGCCCGCCTATCGCCACGGCCACCGGAGGCGGCGGTGCGAGCATCGCTTCGGCGTAATCGAGATAAGGCCGCCAATCGCGCCCGCTATTGCCATAGACATGCGCGCGGATCAGCGCCCGCAGCGACAGAAAGATCGGCATCAGGCCGAGCATGCCGAAATCCGGCCGCCGCGCCAGATAGCGGTTCATCACCCGATTGGCCGCGGCACGCCCCAGGCGCAGATCAAGGTCCATCAGCAGGAAGGCGAGATCATAGCCGGTGTCGATGGTGGCCATGTCCTCGCTGAATTCGAGGGCGTCGAAGGCGGTGGGCTTGCCGTCGAACAGGCAGAGATTGCCCAGATGCAAATCGCCATGACAGCGCCGCACAAACCCGGCGGCGTCGCGCTGCGCCAGATCGGTCGCATGGGCCGCCAGCCGTGCCTCCACCGCTGCCTCCCAGGCCGACATCCGTGCTTGCGGCAAACCGGCAACGCGGGCGGTGGCCAGATTGCCACGGGTGACGCGCAGCAATGCCGCCAGATCGTTGTTATCGGCAGGCGGCAGCGCGTCATGCATGGCGGCGACCATATCGGCCAGCCCGTCGAGCAATTCCGGCGACAGACCGCCTTGCGTCGCGCGTACATCGAGAAAGTCGCCCTCGGCCACCCGCGCCATGCGCACCACATGATCGATCACCCGGCCATTGCCGCCGAGTTCCGGCCCCTGCGCCCCTTCAGTGACGGCGATCACGTCGCGATACAGCGTCGGCGCCCAGGCGCGGTTGAGTTCCAACTCGCGTTGCGCCGCCAGGGCGCGGGTGGGCAGGTGGGTGAAATCGATGAACGGCAGACGCACGGATTTGCGCAGCTTCCAGGCCGTGTCCGCCCCGACGAAGACAGCCGAAAGCGGGGTTTCGATCGGCGCGGACCCGGACAGCCGCGACAACAGCGCGGCAATCGGCTGCTGTTCCGTGGGGATGCTCAGGGGAACAGCTTCCCGCTGGTCCAACCCTCGCCATCGCGGCTGAAAACGGTGCGGTCATGGAGGCGGAATGGCATATCCTGCCAAAACTCGATGCGCGCAGGGATCACCCGATAGCCCGACCAATAGGGCGGACGCGGCACCGAGTCGCCAGGATAGCGCGCCTCAGCCTCCGCCACACGCTGTTCGAGCACGGCGCGTTCAGCCAGAGGGCGCGATTGGATCGATGCCCAGGCGCCCAGGCGGGATACGCGAGGTCTCGAATTGTAATAAGTGTCCGCTTCAGAATCGCTGACGTCTTCGACCGAGCCTTCGATGCGAATCTGCCGACGCAGGCTTTTCCAATGGAACAGCAAGGCGACATGACGATTGGCCTTCAGCTCGTCCCCCTTGCGGCTTTCCTTGTTGGTGTAGAAGACGAAACCACGGCGATCCCAGTCTTTTAACAGGATAATCCGCGCCGAAGGCAGGCCTTCCGGCGAGACGGTGGCAACGGTCATCGCGTTGGGGTCGTTCAGTTCGACGGCAGAGGCCTCGGCGAACCAGTTGGCGAACAGCGCAAACGGGTCACGCTCGCTCACGGCCTGCGGCGATTGAACGCCGGAGGGGGAGGCATGTGGGTCGGCGGCTAGCGTCATCAATCGGCTCCGTAAACTGCGGTCTCGCACCCCATGTCAGATTACGCGGTATGCGGGTTGCGCAACACCCTCTTGTCGATCTGCCTCCGTCCATGCCACCACAGACGACACATTGTTCAGCAACGAGGGAAGTGACCAATGCCCGAAGGCGAAACCGGCAGCCAGCCTGCCAAGGGAACGCTGATGCAAGGCAAGCGCGGCCTGATCATGGGTGTGGCCAATGATCGCTCCATCGCCTGGGGCATCGCTGCCGCCTGTGCAGCGCAGGGCGCGGAATTGGCGTTCAGCTATCAGGGCGAGGCGCTGGAGAAGCGCGTGCGTCCGTTGGCGGACAGCATCGGCGCAAAAATCGTGGTGCCGTGCGACGTCTCCGACGATGCCAGCATCGACTCCGCTTTTGCCACACTCGCCGAATCCTGGCCGGAAGGGATCGATTTCCTGGTCCATGCCATCGGATTCGCCGACAAGGCCTATCTGCGGGGACGCTATGTGGACACCCCGCGCGAGGTGTTCGCCCAGGCGCTCGACATCTCCTGCTTCAGCTTCACCGCCGTTGCCAAGCGCGCGGCGGCGATGATGCGCTCGGGCGGCTCGATGCTCACGCTGTCCTATCTGGGGGCGGAGCGTGTGGTGCCGCACTATAATGTGATGGGCGTGGCCAAGGCGGCGCTGGAGGCATCGGTGCGCTATCTGGCAACCGATCTGGGCGCGGATAATATCCGGGTCAACGCCATCAGCGCCGGCCCGATCCGCACCCTGGCCGCCTCCGGCATCGGCGATTTCCGCTACATCATGAAGTGGAACGAATACAACGCGCCGCTGCGTCGCAACGTGACCATCGAGGATGTCGGCGGGGCAGGGCTGTATCTGCTCTCCGATCTGTCCAGCGGGGTGACGGGCGAGGTGCATCATGTCGATAGCGGGTATTTCACCGTCGGCATGAAGAACCCGGACGCGCCGGATATTTCGGTCAAGCACGATTAATGTCGCATAATTCCTTCGGGCATCTGTTCCGCATCACCACCTGGGGCGAAAGCCACGGGCCGGCCATCGGCTGCGTCGTCGATGGTTGCCCGGCGCGGATTCCGCTCACCGAGGCGGATCTGCAACCCTGGCTCGACAAGCGCCGTCCGGGTCAATCGAAATTCACCACCCAGCGACAGGAGCCGGACGAGGTGCGTATTCTGTCCGGCGTCTTTGAGGGGATGACGACGGGCACGCCGATTGCGCTGGAGATTCAGAACGTCGATCAGCGCAGCAAGGATTACGGCGCGATTGCCCAGCAATTCCGCCCTGGCCATGCCGACATCACCTATGAACTGAAATACGGCATCCGCGATTATCGCGGCGGTGGGCGTTCCTCGGCGCGTGAGACGGCCATGCGGGTCGCCGCCGGAGGGGTGGCGCGCAAGGTGTTGGGCGAGGGCGTGCGAATCCGGGGCGCGCTGGTGCAGATCGGCCCGCACAAGATCGACCGCAGCCGCTGGGATTGGGCGCAGATCGACGAAAACCCGTTCTTCTGCCCCGATCCGGTGGCGGCGGTACAGTGGGAGGAATACCTTGCCGGCATCCGCAAATCCGGCTCCTCCTGCGGTGCGGTGATTGAGGTGGTGGCCGAGGGCGTGCCGCCCGGTCTGGGGGCACCGATCTACGGCAAGCTCGACTCCGATCTGGCGGCGGCCTTGATGAGCATCAACGCCGTCAAAGGTGTGGAAATCGGCGAAGGCTTCGCGGCGGCGTGTCTGACCGGCGAAGAGAATGCCGATGAGATGCGCATGGATGGCAACCGCGTGGTGTTCAGTGCCAATCATGCCGGTGGCATCCTTGGCGGCATTTCCACCGGACAGCCGGTGGTGGCACGCTTTGCCGTCAAGCCAACCTCCTCAATCCTGACCAAACGCCAATCGGTGGACCGCTTCGGGCAGGAGGTGGAATTGTTCACCAAAGGCCGTCACGACCCCTGCGTGGGCATTCGTGCGGTGCCGGTGGGCGAGGCAATGATGGCGCTGGTGTTGGCCGATCATCTGCTGCGCCACCGTGCGCAGAACCCGGATGCGCCGATGAGCGCGGTGATGCCGAGGAATTAGACCGAATTAATTCGGTGGCAAGGGTGTCAACACTTCTTGTCACGCCGGGTTTGAACACCACTCTCTCAAGATCGGGTGCTGTGTGCGGCGCAGTGGCGGCTGCGTCGTCTGTGCGCTGCCGTCGTGAGGGGATGTTCAGGCGATGCCGTTGCTCAGCGACCAGCAGGCGATTGAAGGATTTATCGGCTTTGTGGGCGCGCAGCGTTGGGTGCAGCGTCTGGCGGAGATCGGACGAGAGGTGGCGCGCAGTCAGCGCGTGGGGCGGGCGCTGATTCAGTGGCATGCCGTCGAGGTCGCCATCGAACGCCTGCGTCGCCACCCTGAGGCGAGTATCCGCTCCCCGGCCGAGCGGGCGATATTGGCGATTTTGCATGAAGCCAGCCTTGCCCATGCTTCCCTTTCCGAGTCCGGTCGCGCCCGCATGCGCACGGCGTTGGAGGCGGCGATGCGGTTGGAGCAAAATTTGGTGCCGCTCGCCCATCTGTTCCGCACCGCCGCCCTGCAACGCTCACGCGGTTTCGCGGTGCGCTATGCAGGCTTCGAGGATGGGGCCGCGCATGACCTGTTGCTCGAACGCGATGGCGTGGTGGCGGAGGTGGTCTGTGAGGTGGTCTCGGCCGAGGACGGGCGCGACGTGCATCGCGGCGCCTGGGCGCGGTTGATCGACCGCATCGACCCTGATCTGCAAACCTGGCTGTCCGCCCATCCCGGCAAATATCTGCTCAAGCTGACCTTGCCGCTGGGGTTGAACGCGGAGGCGACCAAGCTGGACGCCCTGCATGGTCGGATTCGCAGCATGTTGCAGGAGCAGCGCCGCGCCGATCATGACGAAGCCTGCGTCTTGCGGCTCGATCCGCTGATTCTGGCGGCGGCGCAGGCGGGGATGGCACAGAACGAACCGTATTTGGTCTCTTCGCTGCGGCGGGAATTTGGTCATCAGGCGCATCTGGCCGTGACCAGTGCCGGGCAGGGCGTGGTGGTGCTCGCCGGGCGCGCGGCGCGGGAGGACGCGGTGGCGGTGGCCATTCGCAGGCGGATGGCCGCCATCGCACCAGCCCGGTTGTCGGGGCGGCATCCGGGCATTCTGGCGATGTTCGTCGAAGCCACGGACCGCACCGAATGGCGCCATCTGCGTGATCAACTGGAGTTGGAGGGGGAGGCGCGGCAGTTCCTGACACATCCCGAGGCGCGTTGCGTTGTCGCCGTCACCTGTGCGTCGCGGCTGGAATTGTTCGGTGCCAGCGCGCCAGACGCCGCCTGCGATGGTGAGCTCCGATTCCGCAACCCCTCCCATCCAGCCGCCCAGGCAGCCGCCCTGGCACCGGCGGTGATTTCAACTCATTGAAATCCGTTGGCTGATTTTTGACCGAGCGTGGCGAGTAATCCTCTAAAAACAATGAGGTATCGGGCATTCGTGGCAAGCCCCGACGCAAAGTGGCGCCCGGGGGCGCATTTCAATGGGCTTGCGCTGTTGTAAGGGGAGGACTTGTATTCTAAGCCGACGCCAATCGGTCACAGCGATCGGTAAGGCCCGTGGTCTGATGCTCGGGCGCGTTGGTCGGGCCCGATGGGGAGGATGTCTTGGTTCGGATGCGTGCAGCACTGCTGGTCTCGGTCTTCGGACTTTCACTGGCTCAATTAGTCCCCTCTTTCGTGCCAAGTGCTGCGGCGCAACCCGCGCGCGGCACGGCCTTGGCGCAGATCCAGCCCGGCGGCGTGATCGCCGACATCCGGGTGCAGGGCAATGAGCGTATCGAATCCGGTACGATCATTTCCTATCTGGTGGTGCAGAAGGGCGATCGCTTCAATCCTGAGCAGATCGACCGCTCGCTGAAATCGCTCTTTGCCACGGGGCTGTTCTCCGACGCCGCGATTTCGCGCGATGGGTCGTCGCTGGTGGTGCGGGTGGTTGAAAACCCGATCATCAATCGCGTGGTCTTTGAGGGTAACAAAAAGACCAATGACGAGCATCTGAATGGCGTCGTTCAGCTCAAGGCACGTTCGGTGTATACCCCGGAAGTTGTGCAGCTGGACCGCCAGCGCATCCTGGACGAATACGCCAAAAAGGGCCGCTTTGGTGCGCGCGTTGAGCCGAAGATCGTCAAATTGGACCATAATCGCGTCGATCTGGTCTTCGAGATCGACGAAGGTTCTGACACCTATATCAGCCACATCAACTTCGTCGGCAATCACGTCTACAGTGAGAGCAAGCTGAAGGACATCATCTCGTCGCGTGAAGAGGCATGGTGGCGGTTCCTGTCTTCGACGGATAGCTATGATCCGGATCGTTTGAACTACGACCGCGAATTGCTGCGCCGCTTCTATCTGCGCAACGGCTATGTCGATATCGACATCAGCAACCCGACGGCTGAACTTGCGGCTGACCGCTCGGCATTCTTTGTCAACTTCACCGTGAAGGAAGGCGACAGGTATCGCGTTGGCAAGGTCAATGTTGTCAGCAATTTGCGCAATGTCGATCCGGCGGTGTTTCAGAAGCTGGTCGATCTGACCGAAGGCGATTGGTACGACGGCAGCCAGATCGAGACGATCTCCAGCCAGTTGGGCGATGCCGCCCGCGCGCTCGGCTATGCCTTTGTGGATGTCAAGCCGAATGCGGTGCGCGATCCGGCCACCAAGACCATTGGGTTGACCTTCACCGTGGGCGAGGCGCCGCGTGTGTATGTCGAACGCATCGACATCACCGGCAACGTGCGCACCCAGGACAAGGTGATCCGTCGTGAATTCCGTCTGGCGGAAGGCGATGCGTTCAACTCCGAATTGATCCGTCGTTCGCGTCAGCGCATCGAGGACACGCAGTATTTCGGCAAGGTCAACGTGACCTCGGCACCGGGCTCCGCGCCCGACCGGGCGGTGATCAACACGGTGGTCGAGGAAAAATCCACCGGCGAACTCACCGTCGGTGGCGGCTACTCGACCGATATCGGGGCGTTGCTCAACCTTGGTCTGCATGAGCACAACATTATCGGCTCCGGCATGGAAGCTGGTATCAACGGCACGCTGGCGCAGAAGCAGACGCAGGTCGATCTGAGCATCAGCAACCCGTATTTCCTCGATCGCAATCTGCTGGCCTCGGCGGATGTGTTCGCCATTCAGAGCAATCTGACCAGCTACGAAGCCTATCAGGAGCGCCGCGTCGGCACGGCGCTGTCATTGGGCTACGAGATCAACGACCATCTGCGTCAGAACTGGACGTACTCGCTGGTTCAGCGCGATATTTACAACGTGCAGACCACTGCCAGCCTGTATGTCTCCGACGAAGCCGGAACGTCGTTGCTGTCGCAGGTTGGCCAGTCCACCAGTTTCGATTACCGCGACAGCCGGGTTGATCCGCATCAGGGCTTCATCGTTCGTCTTGGCACCGACTATGCCGGTGTTGGCGGCGATGTGCGCTATGCCCGTGTGAAGGTGGACAGCAATTACCTGATTCCACTGGAACGCTATTTTGGCGATCCCGACTATCTGCTCTCCTTCTCGGCGGGCGGCGGTTATATGTTCAGCCTGGGACAGCAGGAACGCATCATCGACCGCTTCTTCCTCGGTGGCGACAATCTGCGTGGCTTCGAAACCGCTGGCGCCGGTCCGCATGCCATCAATGGTGGCGACTCCCTCGGTGGTCGCTTCATCTGGACGCAGAGTACGGAATTCCGCTTCCCGCTGCCGGTCTCGGCGGATTTGGGGCTGTCTGGCCGGCTGTTCGTCGATATCGGCGCGCTGTCGCAGGCGTCCAATAAGACACGCACAGGCACGCCTATCGTTATTTCCGACTCTGCCGCGCCGCGTATCGGCTCGGGCTTTGGAATTTCCTGGAAGACGCCGTTTGGTCTGATCAACCTGGATTTCGCGCCAATCGCGATCAAACAGAAATATGATACGACCCAATTCTTCCGATTCAGCTTCGGCACGAGGTTCTGATCGCAATGCGTCGTTCGATTTATTTCGCTGCTGCCTGCGCAGTGCTGCTGAGTTTCGGCATGTCGACCGCTTCGGCTGAGGATTTCTTCATTCCTGGCCAGCAGCGTCAAGCCGCCTCCGCTCCGGCCCCTCAGGCTGCACCGCGTCCGACGCCGGCTTCTGTGCCGCGTGCGGCGCAGATGGCCGCTGAGCCGTCTTTTGCCGCCGGTCCCGGCGATGCGGATGGCGGGCCGACGGCGCCGCTGCCGCCCTTGCCGCCGATGCCGGAACTGCCGCCGGTTGCCAAGGCCAATCCGCCACCCGTGGCATCGGTTGGCGTGATCGGTGTGCCGGAAGTCATGCGTGCCTCCATCGCCGCACAGGCGGTGGACAAGGCGATTGGCAGCCGCCGCGAAAAGCTGAACGAGGATGCGCAGAAGGAACAGGCCGCGTGGCGTGAGCTTCAGCAGACCCTTGCCGCCCAGGCGAGCACGATGTCGCCGGAACAGAAGCGCGCCAAGGAGCACGAGTTGCAGGATCGCATTGCCAATGCGCAGAAGCAGTTCCGCGATCGTGCCCGCATCATTCAGGAAGCCGCCCAATATGGCGTCAGTCAGATCGAGCGCGCTTTGGTTGCCGTCATCCGTCAGGTGGCCGACAGCCACAGCATGAATCTGGTGCTGCATCGCTCGCAGGTTGCACTGAACGTGTCCAATTTCGATATCACCGATGAGGTGGTGACGCAGTTGAACAAGGTGCTGCCATCCGTGGTCATTCCCCCTGATGGCATGGCGCTGTCCGACATGCCGCCGCAGTCGGCGCCAGTGGTCACGCCGGCCAGCGGCGGTCCACGTGTGTCCGCTCCTGCTCCGGCAACGGGGCCGCGTCCCTGATAGGGCCCGTGAAGGGTTCGTTTGTTCGGTTGGGTTGAAGAAGTGTCACAGGCGACGACAAACGCACAAGGATCTGCCTCTGCACCGGGCGATTTGCGCTTCTTTGAGCGCGCCGGGCCGTTCAGTGTGGCCGAACTGGCCAAGCTCATTGGCATCGATCCGCCCGCCAAGGGGGCGGATCGCCTGTTGCGCCGTGTGGCGCCGCTGCAGATTGCCGGGCCGGAGGATGTGAGCTTCCTCGACAATAAGAAATATCTGCCAGAGCTGGCCGAAAGCCGTGCGGGGGCGGTGATAGTGCACCCGAGCCTGCGTGCCCGTGTGCCCGCTGGCTGCGTGGCATTGCCCACGCGAGAGCCCTACCTTTCCTGGGGAGCGGTGACGGCGCTGTTCCATCCGGTGCCACCGGTCAATCCGGGCGTGCATCCCTCGGCACATGTCGATCCGTCGGCGGTTATCGACCCAACGGCAGAGATCGGCCCTGGCGTGGTGATCGGCGCACGGGTGGAGATTGGGCCGGGCTGCCGGGTGGGCGCGCTGAGTGTCATCTCTGACGGCGTGGTGCTGGGCGCGCAGTGTCGGATCGGACAGCACTGCACCATCTCGCATGCAATGTTCGGCAAGCGCATTGTGTTGCTGCCTGGCGTGCGGATTGGCCAGGACGGATTCGGCTTTGCCACCACGATGACGCCCACCGGGCCGCGCCATGTCGGCGTGCCGCAGCTTGGGCGTGTGGTGATTGAGGATGATGTCGAGATCGGTGCCAACTCCACCATCGACCGAGGCTCTGCGCAGGACACCGTGATCGGCGCGGGCACCCGCATCGACAATTTGGTGCAGATCGGGCACAACGTTCGCATCGGGCGCGGTTGCGTGATTATCGCGCAGGTTGGCATCAGCGGCTCCACGGTGCTGGAAGACTTCGTCGTCCTCGCCGGTCAGGTGGGGGTGGCCGGGCATTTGCGGATCGGTCGTGGTGCCCGTGTGGCCGGGCAAGCCGGGGTTATCAGCAACCTCGCTGGTGGCACGGATTATATGGGCATGCCGGCGCAACCCGCGAAGGCGTTCCTGCGGCAGGTTGCATTGTTGAAACGACTCGCGGCGCGCAAAGCCAGCGGGCAGGATGAGGCCGGAGCCGCCGGGATGCCAAATGCAGCACCGGTGCCCTCCGCAGAGACTGGCAGGAACTGAGTGGTCATGGACGGAAACGAGAACAATCAGGCCAATGCGACGCCCGCGGCGCGCACGATCGCGAATGCGGATATCGCACGCATCATGCGCGATATTCCGCATCGCTTCCCGATGCTGATGATCGACCGCGTGGAAGAAATCACCGCCAATGAGCGCGCGGTGGGCATCAAGAATGTCACGATCAACGAGCATTTCTTCCAGGGCCATTTCCCGACGCAACCGGTGATGCCGTGCGTGCTGATCGTGGAGGCAATGGCGCAGACCTCTGCCGTGCTGGTGGTGGAATCGCTGGGCGACGATGCTGCCGGTCTGCTGGTGTATTTCATGTCCATCGAGGGCGCGAAATTCCGCCGTCCGGTGGTGCCGGGCGACCAGTTGCGCATTGAAGTGGTGCGTGAGGCGCGTCGCGGCAATGTCTGGAAGTTCAAGGGCACTGCCCGCGTGGATGGCAAAGTGGTCGCCGAAGCGTCTTATGCTGCCATGATCCGGGACCGTGAGGCGTGAGCAATATTCATCCCACCGCCATCGTCGCCGACGGTGCGCAGATCGGCGCCGATGTCACCATCGGCCCGTGGTGCACCGTTGGGCCCGAGGTGGTGATCGAGGATGGTGCGAAGCTGATCAGCCATGCGGTGGTGGACGGCATCACCCGCATCGGGGCCGGTGCGGTGCTCTACCCGTTCTGCACCGTGGGCATGGCCCCACAGGATCTGAAATACAAAGGCGAACCGACACGCACCGAAATCGGCGCGCGTTGCCATTTGCGCGAGCATGTCACCGTGCATCGCGGCACCGTCACCGGCTCCGGCCTGACCAAGGTGGGCGATGGGTGTCTGCTGATGGCGGGCGTTCATGTGGCGCATGATTGCGAGCTCGGCGACAACGTGGTGATCGCCAACAATGTGCTGCTGGGCGGCCATGTGCATATCGGCCCGTTCGCGGTGTTGGGCGGCGGGGCCGCGGTGCATCAATTCACCCGCATCGGCCGGGCGGCGATGATCGGCGGCATGGCGGGCGTGGCGGCGGATGTGATCCCGTTCGGCACGGTGATCGGCAATCGCGCCTATCTGGCCGGTTTGAACATCATCGGCCTGCGCCGTCGCGGCTATGATCGCAGCCAGATCAACGCCGTGCGGGCGGCCTATCGGCTGATGTTTTTGGGCGAAGGCGTGTTCAATGACCGGGTGGACGCCGCGCGCGAACAATTCGGCGATGAATCGCTGGTGGCTGAAATGCTGGAATTCATCGCCGGGTGCGGCAAGCGCGGCCTGATCCATGCCGCCGTTGAGCAAGCCGATGACGAGGCCGGCTAAGGCCGCCAGGGCATGAACGACGCCGCCCGTCCGCGCACGCTGGGCATTATCGCCGGTGGTGGCCCGCTGCCGACCCAGGTGGCGCGAGCGGCAATGGCGGCCGGGCGGAAAGTGTTCCTGATGGGCCTGGATGGCTATGCCGACCGGGCATTGTTGGCCGGTTTTCCCCACGAAATGGCGCGTCTGGGCGCATTCGGCACCATCCTGTCGGCCTTGCGGCGTGAGGGGGCGGTGGATCTTGTGCTGGTCGGGCCGGTGCGGCGTCCGTCGATGCTGGATCTGCGCCCCGATGCCGAGGGCATGCGCCTGATGGGCCGCATCGGGCGCGCGGCGTTCGGCGGGGATGACGGGTTGCTCGCCGCCGTGGTGCGGGTGTTGGGGGAGGAGGGCTTCCGGGTGCTGGGGGCGCATGAAATCCTCACCGAAGCCTTGGCGCCGCGCGGTCTGCTGACCGAGATCGGCCCGGATTCGCAGGCTGCCGCCGATATCGAGCGCGGCGTGGCCGTGGTGCGGGCGCTGGGGGCGGTTGATGTCGGCCAGGGCTGTGTGGTGCAGATGGGCATTGTGCTGGCGGTGGAGGCCATCGAAGGCACCGACGCCATGCTGGCCCGTTCAAAGGGTCTGGCGCGACCGGGGCCGGGGGGCGTGCTGGTCAAGCTCGTCAAACCGGGCCAGGATCGCCGTGCCGATCTGCCGACCATCGGGCCGGGAACGATTGCCAATTGCCATGCTGCCGGTCTGCGCGGCATTGCGTTCGAGGCCGAAGGCACACTGATCACCGACCGCGCCGCGACGGTGGCCACAGCCAATGCAGCGGGGCTGTTCCTGCTGGGGGTGGAGCCGGGTAAGGGTTAAAACCAAGGGGGAATAAGATGCGTTTTCTGCACACCATGATCCGCGTGGGCGACCTCGAACGCAGCGCGAAATTCTACATCGACGTGCTCGGCATGAAGGAACTGCGCCGCCGCGATGTGCCGGAAGGCAAATACACGCTCGTCTTCGTGGGCTACGAGAACAACCCCGAGCAGGCGGTGATCGAGCTGACCTATAATTACGGCGTTGAGTCCTATGACCTCGGCAACGCCTTCGGCCATCTGGCCATCGGCGTGCCGGATGTGGCGGCGACCTGTGAGGCCGTGCGCGCAGCGGGCGGCAAGGTGACGCGCGAGGCAGGGCCGGTGAAGTTCGGCACCACCATCATCGGCTTTGTCGAAGATCCGGACGGCTACAAGATCGAGCTGATTCAGTCGGCCGCATAAACGTTTCGTTCACCAATCTGCCGCATCCTGTGCGCAACAGGAGCGGCAGATGACGATGGATGTTGCGCTGGTCGAAAAATCGACCAATCCCACCGCTGAGGCGGATTTTTACGCGGATGCGGCGGCGGCCTTGAATGAGGCCGAGGATTATGTCCGGGCGGAGGCAGCCTGTCGGGAAGCGCTGGCGCGGGTGCCGGGCCATTATGTGGCCCTGACCAATCTAGGGGCAGCGCTGCATCGGCTGGGGCGGCATCGGGACGCCATTCAGACCAGCGTGGCGGCGGCACAGGCCAATCCGGGCTGTGCGGAGGCGTTCTCCAATCTGGGCGTGGTCCTCAACGACATGCAGGCGATGGCCTTGTCGCTGGAAGCGCATGACGAAGCCTATCGCCTCGCGCCCACCAACCCCCATATCCGCGCCAACCGGGCGATGGCGTTGTTGATGGCGGGCGATCTGGCGCAGGGCTTTGCCGAATTCGAATCCCGCTGGCAACTCGACCCGCCGCCGATCTGCGGGCCGCGCTGGCAGGGGGAGGCTCTGGCTGGCCGGCGGTTGCTGGTGTGGGATGAGGGGGGCTACGGCGATACGCTGCAATTCATCCGTTATGTCGGCCAAGTGCTGGCGGCGGGTGCGCGGGTGGTGCTGCGCGTGCAGGCTCCGTTGGTGCGGCTGGTGCGGCAGAGTTTTCCCGATGCGGAGGCGGTGGTGTCGTCAGACGATCCGGTGCCGGACTTCGATCTGCACTGCCCCATGATCAGCCTGGCGCATGTGCTGGGCACCGATCTGGCGACTGTACCTGGGGTGACGCCCTATCTTACCCCCGATCCGCTGCAATCCGCGCATTGGCGGGAGGCTTTGGCGCGGTTGGGGCCGGGGCGGCGTGTGGGGCTGGTATGGGCGGGGGCACCGCGGGCGGGCATGAAGCGTGTGCATGCGATGGATCAACGCCGATCGATGAAGCTGGATCTGTTGGCCCCGCTGATGGCGGTGCCGGATGTGCAGTGGATCAGCCTGCAAATCGGCGGCGGTGCGGAGATTGCCCGCACCGGCTTCCCGCTCGGCAACCCGATGGGCCGCATGCAGGATTTCGCCGATACGGCCACCTTGGTGGCGGGGCTTGATCTGGTGATCTCGGTGGATACGGCGGTGGTGCATCTGGCGGGTGCACTCGGCGTGCCGGTCTGGGTGATGTCGCGCTTCGATGCATGCTGGCGCTGGCTCGCCGGGCGCGAGGATACGCCATGGTATCCCCGGATGCGGGTCTTCCGCCAAACCCAGCCGGGCGAGTGGGGGGCGGTGATCGAACGGCTGCGGCGGGAGTGGGTGGCGTAGGGTGCCAATTCCGCAGGAATTGCACCGCCAATCGCCCACACGAATCGCACCGGCAAACGCCAACCACCATGCCGGGATTATCGGTGCAATTCCTGCGGAATTGGCACTCTACCCAATAGCTGCCGCACGCTCCGCCGAAGCCCGGGCCCAACTTGCCGCAGCATCCTCGTCAAAGAGCTCGGTGAGCTTTTTCATCATCGTGCCGCCCAATTCCTCGGCGTCCACAATCGTCACCGCACGCTTGTAATAGCGCGTCACGTCATGGCCGATGCCGATGGCAACCAGCTCCACCGCGCGACGATCTTCGATGTCCTTGATCGTATCGCGCAGATGGCGTTCCAGATAATTGCCGGGATTGACGGACAAGGTGCTGTCATCCACCGGCGCGCCGTCAGAAATCACCATCAGAATGCGGCGATGTTCCGGGCGGGCGAGCAGGCGGCGATAGGCCCATTGCAGAGCCTCACCGTCGATATTCTCCTTCAGCAGACCTTCCCGCAGCATCAGACCGAGATTCTTGCGCGCACGGCGCATCGGGCTGTCGGCGGCCTTATAAATAATGTGGCGCAGATCGTTCAGGCGGCCCGGCGAACGCGGCTTGCCTTCCTGCACCCAGCGCTCACGCGACTGCCCGCCTTTCCAGGCCCGCGTGGTGAAGCCGAGCACTTCCACCTTCACCGCACAGCGCTCCAACGTGCGGGCGAGAATATCGCCGCACATCGCCGCCACCGTGATCGGCCGGCCGCGCATCGAGCCGGAATTGTCGATCAGCAGCGTGACCACGGTGTCGCGGAATTCGGTATCGCGCTCGCGCTTGTAACTCAGCGCCAGCATCGGGTTGATGATCACCCGCGCCAGACGACCGGCATCGAGCTGGCCTTCTTCAAGATCGAAATCCCAGGCCCGCGTCTGCTGCGCCAACAGGCGGCGTTGCAGGCG
This sequence comes from Acetobacteraceae bacterium, assembly GCA_031291725.1. Classification (GTDB taxonomy): domain Bacteria; phylum Pseudomonadota; class Alphaproteobacteria; order Acetobacterales; family Acetobacteraceae; genus CAIQQQ01. Next base: position 134,056 of record JARLIM010000021.1, on the reverse strand, counting down.
ATTGGCGAGCTTGGCGACCACGCCGGACAGATGCTGCAATTGCTGGTCGAGATGCTGACGCAGGCGCGACAATTCATCGGCGTCGCACAGATCCTCGGCATGCACTTCTTCGTCGAACTGGCGGGTGAAGGGCTTATAGGCCCCTTCCTGCTCCCCGCTCGGCTTTTCCCGACGCGGCTGCGGGCCACCGGGGCGGTCGTCCCCCTCGGCGGCGGCACCGTCATCTTCCGATTCGTCTCCGGCCTCGTCATCGGACGCTTCGCCGACCATTTCCTCCGGCTGCGCCCCGAGCATCGATTCCTGCTCGGACTGGCTTTGGCCCTCGCCCTGCTCGGAATTGTCCTGCGCGCCGGATTGCTCGCCGTCTTCCTCGTTCTCGTCGTCGGACGGATCGGTTTCCGCCTCCGCTTCGGCCTCGGCCAGATCCAATGCGGCCAGCAGCTTGCGGGCGGAGCGGGTGAAGGCGGATTGGTCATGTGCGTTGGCGGCAAGCTCGTCGAGTGCCTGATCGGCCTGTGCGCCCAGCGTCTGGCGCCACATTTCCAGCACGCGACCGGCTTCACGCGGGGAATTCACCCCGGTCATCCGCTCGCGGGCGAGCAGCGCCAAGGCGGAGGCGGCCGAGAGTTGATCCTTGCGGGTCATCCGGTCGTAACCTTCAGCTTCGCAAGTCTCGGCCAGCCGTGCGCGCAGATTGGCGGCAACGCCGGACATGTTCTCGGAGCCGACGACTTCAACCCGCGCCTGTTCCAGCGCGTCATACGCCTCGCGGGCTTCCCGGCGGGCGGGGATGCGGGCGTTGTGGATGGTGTCGTCGTGGTATTTCAGTCGCAGGGCGAGCGCATCGGCCGCCCCGCGCATGCGCGCCATTTCCGCCGGCGGCAGAGCGCGCGTCGGCATCGGCAGCCGGGCGCGCTTGCCCGCGAGGCCAGACGGGCCGGGCTGATAGGCCACCTGCACATCGGCCACCCCCGCCACAGCGCGCAGGGCACCGGCCGTGGCCTTCTTGAACTCTTCGGCGCGGGTATTGTCCTTGCGGTCGCTCACCGGAACCCCTTAGCCCCGACGAACCAGACCGCCGATCGGCAGTTCCTCGTTGAAGCAGCGCTGATAATATTCCGCCACCGTCGAGCGCTCGGCCTCATCGCATTTGTTGAGGAAGGACAAGCGGAAGGCGAAGCCGACATCGTTGAAGATCTTGGTGTTCTCCGCCCAGGTGATCACGGTGCGCGGGCTCATCACGGTGGAGATGTCGCCGTTGATGAAACCGGCGCGGGTGAGATCGGCCAGCGCCACCATGCTCTCGATGCGCTTCTTGGCGGCCTTGTCGCTGCCATCGACGCCCATCTTCGCCATCACGATGGAGGTTTCCTGCGCATGCGGCAGATAGTTCAGCGTGGTGACGATGTTCCAGCGGTCCATCTGGCCCTGGTTGATCTGCTGGGTGCCGTGATACAGGCCGGTGGTGTCGCCGAGGCCGACCGTGTTGGCGGTCGAGAACAGGCGGAAGCCCGGATGCGGGCGGATGACCTTGTTCTGATCGAGCAGCGTCAGCTTGCCTTCCACTTCCAGCACGCGCTGGATGACGAACATCACGTCCGGCCGGCCCGCATCGTATTCATCGAACACTAATGCGCAGGGGTGCTGCAGCGCCCAGGGAAGGATACCCTCGCGAAATTCAGTGATCTGCTTGCCGTCCTTCAACACGATGGCGTCTTTGCCGATCAGGTCGATGCGGCTGATATGGCTGTCGAGATTGACGCGGATGCACGGCCAGTTCAGGCGGGCGGCAACCTGCTCGATATGGGTGGATTTACCGGTGCCATGATAGCCCTGCACCATCACGCGACGGTTGAAACTGAACCCGGCCAGAATGGCCAGCGTGGTCTCGCGGTCAAATTGATAAGTGGGATCGATGTCCGGCACATGCTCCGTGCGCAGGCTGAAGGCGGGCACGTGCAGATCGGAGTCGATTCCGAACGTGGTGCGCACATCCACCGTGATGTCCGGCATGTTCAGGGCCGAGGTGGGAGTGGGCGCAGCGACATCGTTCATGGTCGTTCGGTCCTATAGTTCTCGCAGATGACAGCATACGCCGCGAAATTTCGTCTGGGTAGGGCAGGGCATCTGCCTGAAATGCCCGGCTGGGTTATGCCTGACCCGCTTCCTGTGGCTCACCGATGCGACCGCGAATGGTGGCATAGGCGAGATTGATGGTTTTGATACGCTCCTCCGACGCAGGATCGCCGCCATTGGCGTCTGGATGATGTTGCTTGGCGAGTTCTTTGTAGCGCGATTTCAGTGCGTCCATCGTCACCGGCCACTCCAGGCCCAGTGTGGCCATCGGCTCACGCAATTCCTTCGGCACCTGATCCGGGTCTGGCGCACGATTGGCGGTGCCACGACGCCCGGCGAGGCCGGCATTGAGGACGTGATGTGGGTCGCGCAGCATGGAGTCGTCGATACGGGCACCCAGCGTTCCCAGCGGCACCGAAGGGCGCTGCCAACACGCATCGGCGCGCAACTCGTGCTCGATCTGCCCCGGCGTCATGCCTTTGTAGAAATCCCACTTGGCATTATAGACGCGCACGTGTTCCAGGCAGAACCAGTGATACTCATTCAGCTGGGTGCGGGATTTGGGCGCACGATACTGGCCCGGATGGGCGCAATCCGGGATATCGCAGAATCGGCCCGGCGCGTCCGGATCGGGCGCGTAGGCCCGAGGTTTGGGAGGGCTACGGGTCATGACTGCCTTATGTGCGGGCTTGCAGCCGGATTGGAAGAGGGGATTTGCGAATGAATCGTAAGGATCGGATTGAAGCTGCCTTGCGCGCAGCGTTCAGCCCCCAGCATCTTGACGTCCGCGATGACAGCGCCCGCCACGCAGGCCATGCCCATCGTATGACCCAACCCGGCCATGCGGGCGATGGTGGGCAGACGCATTATTCGGTGGCGATGACCAGCGCCGCCTTCACCGGGATGAACCGGGTGGCCCGCTCGCGCGCGGTGCATGAGGCGTTGGCGGCGGAATTCGCCGATGGGCTGCATGCGTTGGGGCTGACATTGGCAGCGCCGGGGGAATAGGCTGCCGGGCGTGCTCCGCGCTCGGCTTACGATGTCCAGCGGAAAAATCGCGTCACCCCCGCGCCATGCCTGCGTTCGGCGACCATCGTTGCAGGCAGTTCCAGAATCTCGTCCTCCGCTGTCTCGGCGACAATCAGTGCGTGCGCTGCGATCCATCCGGCGGCGTTCAGCGCAGGCAAGGCCGTGGGAATGAGCGCCCTGCCATAAGGCGGATCGAGAAAAACCAGCATGCATGCGGTCCCGCGCGGCGGCTTGCGGGCGTCGATGGGCAGAACCACGCCGCGCTCGCCGGCCTTGCACGCCGCCAGATTGGCCTTCAATGCGGTCAGGGCCGCGCGATCCTGTTCGATGAAATGCGCCCGCTTCGCCCCGCGCGACAATGCCTCCAGCCCGAGTGCCCCGGTGCCCGCGAACACATCCAACACCTCGGCCTCGTGCAGACAGCCCTCGGCCCAAGGCGCATGGGCGAGCATGTCGAACACCGCCTGCCGCATCCGCTCCGAGGTCGGGCGGGTGGTTTGGCCGCTGGGTGCGATCAGGCCGCGACCCCGCCATTGCCCTGCCACGATTCGCATCCGCACTCTCCACCGATTGCCGCTCTGCAGCCTGCATGCTACCGCCAGCGCATGATTTCCAGCCCACACACGAGTCAAGAGTTCAAAACGTGCTGAAGCGCCTGCTGCGACACAAATATGTGCTGAGCGCGCTGGCCGGTCTGCTGGCGCGCTACCTTTCATTTGCCCTCAACACCACACGCTGGACGCTGGTGGGGGCTGAGCATTTCGCGCCGTTTGAGGCTGGGGCTCCGGTGATCTGCGCCTTCTGGCATGAGCATCTGCCGCTGATGCCTGCGCTGTGGAAGCGTGTGCGGGTGAAAGCGCCCGCCACGAAAGTGTATGTTCTCGTCAGCCGCCATAATGACGGCCGCTTTATTGGCGATGTGGTGGGGTATTTCGGCATGTCGCTCGCCTATGGCTCCACCTCGCGTGACGGTAGAAGCCGGGGCGGGATGGCGGCGGTGCGGTCGATGTTGGAGATGATGCGGGCGGGCAATCAGGTTGCCATCACGCCGGACGGCCCGCGCGGCCCGCGCCGCAAGGCGGCGGCTGGGGTGGCGCAGCTGGCGGCGATCTCCGGCGTGCCGGTGCTGCCCTGTGCGGCACGGGCCACACCGTGCAAGACTGCGGCAAGTTGGGACAAGATGATCCTGCCGCTGCCCTTCGCGCGTGGCTATCTGGTCTGTGGCGCGCCGATCAGGGTGGGGCGCGATGGGTTGGATGCCGCCGTGCCAGTGATCGAAAACGCGCTCAACGATGTCGCCGAGGAGGCCGAGAAACTGTGTCGGGCGTGATTCTCTGGGTCTATGCAGGGCTGATGCGACTGGCCGCCGGCTCGCTGCGCTCATGGCTGCGCGACCGTGCCGAGGCGGGCAAGGAGGATATGGGCCGCATCGGCGAGCGTCGCGGCCGCGATCTCAGCCTGCGTCCGCCCGGCCCGGTGATCTGGCTGCATGCGGCCAGCGTGGGCGAGGTGACGTCGATCTTCCCGGTCATCGACATCCTGCGCGCCCAGCCCGGCTTGCGTGTGCTGATCACCACCGGCACCCGCACCTCGGCCCGATTGGTCGAGCGCCATATCCGGGCGACGAATTCCGTGCGCATCGTCGAGCATCGTTTCGTGCCGTTGGATGTGCCGCTGTGGGTGGAGCGGTTTGTCGATCATTGGAAGCCTGCCGCCGTGGGGATGGTGGAGAGTGAGTTGTGGCCCAATCTGCTGGCTGAAATTCACCGCCGCAAAATTCCGCTCTTGCTGATCAATGCGCGGCTGTCTGATCGCTCCTATCGCCGGTGGAAATATCTGCGCGGTGTGGCGCGGCGGGTGTTGGGCAATTTCTCGGAAATTCAGGCGCAATCGGATGAGGATGCCGAGCGCCTGCGTCGTCTGGGCGGGCGCCATGTCAGCAGTCCCGGCAATCTGAAATTCGCAGCGCCCTTGCTGCCGGTCGATGATGGCGAATTGGCCCGTATGCGGCATCGGCTGGGCGGGCGTCCGGTGTGGTTGGCGGCGTCCACCCATCCGGGCGAGGAGAAGATCGCAGTGGCCGTGCATCGTGCGCTGCTGGCGGAATTCCCCACTCTGATCACCATTGTCGTGCCGCGCCATCCCGAACGCGGCGAGGCGATTGCAGCGGAGATCGTCAAGCGTGAGCACGATCTGGTCGTCACCCGTCGCCATCTGGGCGAGCCGCCGCCGGGGGGCGGGATCTGGCTGGGGGACACGCTGGGCGAGTTGGGGCTGTTCTATCGTCTCGCCCCGGTGGCCTTCGTCGGACGCTCGCTGGCGGTCGGCGGCGGGCAGAACCCGATCGAACCGGCACGGCTGGGGGTGGCGGTGGCGATCGGGCCGCGCACCGAGAATTTCGCCGATGCCGTCGCCGTGCTCGCCCAGGCGGGGGCGCTGCGTGTGGTCGCCGATCAGACGGCGCTGGCTGAGTTCGTCGGCGATATGCTGCGTCATCCGGAACAGGCCGCGGCGATGGGGCAGGACGGCAAAGCGGCCACCGGGCGTTGTGCGGAATTGCCCCAGCTGGTGGCGTCGCGCCTGCTCTCCCTCGCCGGATTGTCGGTGTGAGCCTGCAGCCGCCGCGCTGGTGGCAGGCCGGGCGGCAGCCGGGATGGCTGATGCGTCTGCTGCTCTCGCCGCTCTCCGCTGCCTATGCCGCCGCGACCGCCCGTCGGGTGGCCAAACCCGGCCATCGCGTGGCGGTGCCGGTGATCTGCTGCGGCAATGCCAGCGTCGGCGGCAGCGGTAAAACACCGCTTGCCATCGACCTCGCCACACGGCTGCGCGCCCGTGGCCTGCATCCGGCGCTGATCACGCGCGGTCATGGCGGCGCGAAACCTGGGCCGTGGCGCGTCGATCCCACCTCCGATACCGCCGCCGATGTCGGCGATGAACCGCTGCTGCTCGCCGAGGCCGCCACCACATGGCGCGGGGCGGATCGGGCGGCAAGTGCGGAATTGGCCGTCGCTGCCGGGGCGGATGTGCTGGTGATGGATGACGGGTTGCAAAATCCCGGTCTGGTGAAAACCGCCGCCCTGATGGTCGTCGATGGCGGCGCAGGCTTCGGCAATGGCCGCGTCCTGCCGCTCGGCCCGTTGCGGGAGCCGGTGGCGGCCGCGGCACAACGTTGCGTGGCGGCGGTGATCATCGGCTGCGATACCACCAGGGCCGCGCACTCCTTGCCGCCCGGCCTGCCGGTGCTGCACGCCAGCTTGCGCCCGCATGCCGACGATCTCGCCCGCCTGCCCCCGCGTTTGCTGGCATTCGCCGGCATTGGGCGGCCGGAGAAATTCTTCGCCACCTTGCGCGATGCCGGTCATCCTCCGCTGGAATGCCGTGGCTTTGCCGATCATCGCCCCTACTCCGAGGCCGATCTGGCAGGGCTGCATGCGCGGGCGGCTGCCTTGAATGCCACCTTGGTGACAACCGCCAAGGATTTCGTGCGCTTGCCTGTCGGCTGGCGGGCGGGCATTGAGGTGGTGCGCGTCGGGCTGCATTGGCAGAACGCGGCGCAGATTGAAGCCCTTCTCGACGAGATTCTCGCCACCCCATGTCCGCCCCAAAAGTAACCTTGTTGCAATCGTTGGAGGCCACGCTGATTGCGGGCTTCATCCGGCTTGTGCGGTGGATGGATGTCGAGCGCGCGTCGGACCTGTTCGGCTTCCTCGCCCGCATTCTCGGCCCGCTGCTGCCGGTCAACAAAGTCGGTGACGCCAATCTGCGCCTTGCCATGCCGGAATTGGATGCCGCCGCCCGCAGGCGGATTTTGCGCGGCGTGTGGGACAATCTCGGCCGCACGGTGGCGGAGTTTCCGCATCTGGGCGAATTGAACGAAACCACCTCTGGCCCAGGCTTTGAGGTGGTCAATCGCCACATGATGCTCGATCTTGCGGCGGGCGGGGCGCCGGCCGTGGTGGTGGGCGGGCATCTGGCGAATTGGGAAGTCGGCCCCTTGGTGATGACGCGGTTGGGCATGCGGATGGGGTTTTTCTATCGTGCTGCATCGAACCCGGCGGTGGATGCGATGATTTTGGATCTGCGCGAACAGGCCAATCGCGGTGTGTTTCCCGGCTATCCCAAGGGTGGGGCCGGGGCGCGGCAGGCGGTGGCCTTCCTGATGCGCGGCGGACATTTGGGCATGCTGGTCGATCAGAAGCTCAACAATGGCATCGCAGTGCCGTTCTTCGGCCACCCGGCGATGACCGCCCCGGCGGCGGCCACCTTCGCACTGCGGCTGAAGGCGAAGATCATCCCCGCCCATGTCCAACGCATCGGCCGCGTGCGCTACCGGGCAACCTTCGAACTGCCGTTGGAATTGCCCAGCACCGGCAATCGCGAGCAGGACGTGGCGGCGATGACGCTGGCAATCAATCAACGATTGGAAGCCTGGATCAGGCAGGCGCCAGAGCAATGGTTGTGGCTGCATCGGCGGTGGCCGAAAGAAGCAACCCACGCCATCCCGTAGGCCGACATCTCCGCAGCATTCCCCATTTAATTATAAAACCGGAACAATAAGAGCACAATTCCGCTGCTCTCCCGTCAATTGAGACAAAATCGCCGCCGCCGCACGGCCGTCAGCACTCCCCGAGGCAGTGGAATGCGTCCCCAATCGATCGGCGCACGCGGTGACCGCACGCGCGGCGGCACCGGCTTCTTCACCCGCTCCGGCACCGCAATGCCGGGCTGTAATATCGCGGTCTCGATGGCCAGCATCCGACACACCGGACGCAGAATCCGGGCGGCTTGCGGTGCTGCCTTGAGCAACGCCACCATCTCCGGCTGTTCCAGAATATGGCGCAGCTGCGCGCCATACCCTGCCGCCTGATAGGATGCCGCCCTGACCAGCCAGCCAAACCGTGCTGGCCACAGTCGCGCGCCGGTCTTGCCCGCATGCCGGGCGCCGCCATGCCCACGCCGCGCACGCCGGCAGACGCGCCCGGCCTGAAACCGTGCCGCCAACCGCTCGAATTTTCTGCAGATTTCGCCCAACCGCCGATGCAGCAGCAGCGCCAATACGTGGTTGAACAGCCGACGCACTTCCCAACCGCCCACCTCGCCGCGCAGCGCATGCAGCACTGCCGACAGGCTCAGATATGGGGAAGGGGCGGTGGAGGATTGCATAAGAAACTAACAACACGTTAGTTGGTATAACTCAAGACAAATCGCACGCCCATCGTTTCCTCCGGCGGGATGCAGCCGCATCGTCTCAGTCAGGTTGGACGCTGCTCTCATCCGCGCCGTGCAGCAACACCCATGGCCTATGTCCGCGCATCGACCAATCCGACACGATCCGCGCGCCGCCTGGCTCCAACCAGATGGCGAACGCGCCTTCTCGCCACAGCGCGAAGCGGTCGATCTCCGGCACTTCCGGCGTGCAGTGATGGCGGATCGGCGTGAGCGATATCCGCAACGCCGCATCGCAGCCGCCGCTGTCCTGCCCCTGCAAAATCGCCGCTGACGCGCCGCTCGGGCGTGGGGTCAGCATGCAGACCGGCGTCGTACAGTCCAGCGTCACCGCCTCACCCAGCCAGACACGCTGCCACGCATCCTCGGTGAAACGCTGCGCACCGGACAGCCGCAGCAGTTCCACCCGCCCCGCCTGCCGCACGCCCAGCAGCCGCGCATCGGCGGAGATCATCATGTCCGGCGGTGTCGCCCAGAGCGGTGACAGCACGGCGATCAGCATCGCGGGCAGCCCCAGCAGGCGCGGGCGGCTGCGCCACAGCCCGAGCCAGGCAAGCCCCAACGAGAACAGAATAATCCCCCAGGGCGGCAGCGGCGGCACCTCCGAGCGCGCCACCGGCCAGGCCGAGACGTGGTGCGCGACGAACAGAACGATCCGCACGCCCCAGCCCATCGGCACCAATGCCAGCGCCTCCAGATGCAGCGGCATCAGGGCGAGGGCGATCAATCCCGCCGGCATCGCCAACAGCGCCGTCACCGGCACGGCGATCATGTTGGCGAGCACGAAATAGATCTGCATCTCACCGAAATGATAGGCGGCGAAGGGGGCAGACGCCGTGCCCGCCAGCAATGACGTCAACGCCAATGTCGCCAGATGCAAGCCCACCTGTCGCCCCCAACCGCCACGCCCACGCCAGGCGAGCAGCTTCGGCATCAGGAAGGCGTAGCCGGAAATCAATGCCAGCACGGCGGAGAAACTCATCTGGAACGACACGCCGAGCACCGCATTCGGCGCGGCCAGCACAATCGCCGCCATCGCCAGCGCCAGACCGCGCAGAGACATCGACCGTCTGCCCAGCAACAGCCCGAACGTGACCAGGCACGCCATCGCGAAGCTGCGCCGGATCGGCACATGCGCCCCGGTGAGCAGCAAATATGCCAACCCCGCCGCCAGCGCCGCCAGCGCCGCCACCGATTTCAACGGCCAGAACAACGCCGCCCGCTCCGACAGCGCCAGGCCGCCGCGCACCGCGCCGAAGATCAGCCCCATCACGATGCCGATGTGCAAGCCGGCAATCGCCAGGATATGCGACAGGCCGGAATCCCGGAACGCCGCCCGGTCCGCCTCGGGAATCGACGCCGCCTCGCCGGTCAGCAACGTCGCGGCAATCGCGCCCACCGCCCCCGGCAGGGCCGCCTGCACCCGGTCCGCCACCCGGTCGCGCAACCGGGCGATGAAGGCGGCCGCACCGCCGGGTGGGCGATGCGCCAGCACCTGCACCGGGCTGAGCACCCGGCCATAGCCTGCCAGCCCGTCGAAATAGGCGTCGCGCTGCAAATCCCACGCCCCCGGATAGGCGGGCGGATTGGGGGGGCTGAGCATGGCGCGCAATTGCACGCTGTCTCCCGCTTCCAGCTTCGTGGCGTCGGTATCCGGCAGCCGGAAGCGCAGGCGGCGGGCGAGCGGGGCGTCGATGCCGATGCGGGCGGCATCGAGGAACAACATCCGCCCCTTCGGCAACATCTCAACGCTGCCGACACGGCCGGTGACGATGCTGGCCTTGCGTGGCAATTCCGGCATCGGCGGCAAGCGCCAAGCGGCGAATTCTGCGGCACAAAAGCCCAACGCCCCGGCTGCCAGCAAGGCGCCGATCCAACGCGGCACCCGCCATGTCCGCCCAGCAAGGGCAAGCCAGCCGCCCTGCGCCAGCATCGCCGGGGCGAGCATCGGGGTCGGGTCATGCGTGCGCGTCAGAAACACCGCCGCCCCCGCCGCCATCGCCAGCGGCAAAAACAGCGCGAAACGTCCGCGCTCAATCCGCGCCCATGCGTCGAATCGGCTCTGGACCCGCTCGGCCAGCGATGTGATGGCGTGCCATTGCATACGTGCACGCTAGCGCGATGCCTGCCCAGGGTCGCATCCGGCATGCTACGTAGCGCCAGATTCTTTTCAGAGACGCCCGACCATGACTGTCCGCACCCGCTTCGCTCCCTCGCCCACCGGCATGCTGCACATCGGTGGCGCCCGCACCGCCTTGTTCAACTTCCTCTATGCCCGCCACCATGGCGGCGAATTCCTGCTGCGGGTGGAAGACACTGACCGCGAACGCTCCACCGAGGCCGCCACGCAGATGATCCTGCAAGGGCTCGATTGGCTCGGCATCACGCCGGACGAGGCGCCGGTCTTCCAATCCTCGCGCCAGGATCGTCACACCGAAGTGGCGATGCAGATGCTGGCGCGTGGCGAGGCGTATCGCTGCTATCTCTCGCCCGCCGAGCTGACGGCGATGCGTGAGGCGGCCACTGCCGAAAAGCGCCCGTTCCGCCTGGAAAGCCCGTGGCGCGACCGCGATCCGTCCGAAGCCCCGGCCGACATCAAACCCGTCATCCGCATCCGCGCCCCGCGTGAGGGCAAGATGGTGGTGCCCGATCTGGTGCAGGGCGAGGTGCATGTCGCCAATATCGAACTCGATGACATGATCATCCTGCGTTCGGACGGCACACCGACCTATCTGCATGCCGTGGTCGTCGATGACCACGACATGGCCATCACCCACGTCATTCGCGGTGACGATCATCTCACCAACACCTTCCGTCAGGTGATGGTCTATCGCGCGATGGGCTGGGATTTGCCGCATTTCGCCCATATCCCGCTCATTCACGGTGCCGATGGCGCGAAATTGTCCAAGCGCCACGGCGCGGTGAGCGTGCTGGAATTCCGCGAGCAGGGTTTCCTGCCGGAAGCCTTGTGCAATTATCTGCTGCGGCTGGGCTGGGGGCATGGCGATGCCGAGATCATCGACCGCGATGCGGCGATCGCGCTGTTCGACATCGATGCGGTGGGCCGCGCGGCCAGCCGGATGGATTACGCCAAGCTGACCCATCTGAACGCGCATTATATGCGTCTGGCCGATAATGACCGCCTGACCGGCGATGTCTGCGCCCGCCTCGGCGTGGCCGACGACACCAAACGCGCCCGCATCGCGGCCCTGATGTCGGGGCTGAAAGAGCGCGCGCGCACCATGGTGGAACTGGCCGAATCGGCCCGCTTCCTCACCCTCGATCTGCCGCTGTCGTTTGACGCCAAGGCGACCACGCAACTCACCGACGAGGCCCGCGCCATGCTGCGCGATGTCGCGGCGGCGTTGGAGGGCGCGGAGTTCACCGTCGAGGGCATCGGCGCCGTGCTGCACGCAACAGCCGAGGCCACCGGCCGCAAGCTGGGCCAGGTGGCGCAACCGATCCGCGCCGCCCTGACCGGCACCACTACCAGCCCGCCGATCGATCAAACGCTGATAGCTCTTGGCAAAACCGAAGCATTGGCGCGGATTCGCGCCGCGGCGTAACGCCCAGCGCTGCAATCCGCCGCGATGCAGCCCCAAAACAGCGGAACCCGCCAGGGGACTTTCGTCAGGCCCTGGCGGGTTCGCTCATGCGCGCGGGGTGCGGGGAGGGGAGGACCGCGCGCAATTCAACCGATCGGTAAACCGATCAGAACTTGTAGCCGATACCCAGACCGACCACGAGCGGATCAAGATTGGTCTTGGCACGGATCGCACCGCTATCGAGCGAGGCCTTGGTCGCCAGGAAGATCTGCTTCACGTCGGCGTTCAGCGACCAGCGGCCGGAGATCGCGTAGTCAAAGCCAACTTGCAGGGCCTCGCCGAAGCCGTTCTTCATGGTGAAGCGCGTCACCGGGGTGCCGCCGGCTTCAGTGGCATAGAACCAGGTGTAGTTGATGCCTGCACCCACATACGGGCTGAACTTCGCATCCGGCAGGAAGTGATACTGCACCAACACCGTCGGCGGCAGCACACCGGTCGAACCGACGTCAATCTTCGCAGCGCCCACACGGGCCGAAACCAGATGCGAGGTCGTCGCAGCGATGGCTTCCACGGCAACGTTGTTGGTCAGGAAGTAGGACAGATCCAGTTCCGGGGTAACCTGGCTGGTGGCATCCACATGGCCGCCGATGGTGGTCGAGCTGCCATTGTTTTCCGCAATCACATCGATCACGCGAGCGCGAACCATGATGGTGCCGGCAGTCTTCGGCACAAAGGAATCATCCGACTGCGCATAGGCCGCGCCCGTCAGAAGAGTTGCGCCCAAAAGGGCGGCAGCAAAGGAAAGCGTCTTAGACATTGGTTCGATCCGTCTCACATCATCAACATGGACAGGTAACCACCCCTCCATCTGCGATGCTTTGATGCAGGTCAAACCGTGATGATATGTATCAATATCATTTTAACGATCAGTCAGGCGCAGCTCGATACGGCGGTTTTTGGCAAAAGCGGCCTGTGTGTTGGCGGGATCGAGCGGCTGGTTGTCGGCGAATCCGGCGGCAGCAAGGCGGTCAGCCGGGATGCCCTCATTGATCAACATCTTCACCACCGTGATCGCGCGGCTGGAGGAGAGTTCCCAATTGCTGGCAAATTTCCCCGTCACCGGCTGATGGTCGGCATGGCCATCCACCCGCAGCAGCCAGTTCACCTCCGGCGGGATATCCTTGGAAATCCCCTTCAACGTGCTGGCAAGCTGACGAATCTGGTCCTGACCGGCCTGGGTGAGATCGGCGCTGCCAATGGGGAACAGCACCTCGCTTTGAAAGACGAATCGGTCGCCGACCACCGAAATCCCCGGACGCCCAGCCAGCACGGCCGAGAGTTTGCCGAAGAATTCGCTCCGATACCGCTGCAATTCCTCCACCTTGCGGGCGAGGGCGACATTGAGGCGCTGGCCGAGATCGGCGATTTGCACGTCTTTGTCTTTGTTGCTCGCCTCAGACGCATCCAGCGCCTTGGCAAGGCCGGCCAATTGCAGCCGCACCTGATCGATCTGCTGATTGAGCAAGGCCATCTGCGCGCGCGCCGAATCGCCCAGCTGCTTTTCCTGTGCAAGTTCCACCGCCGTCGCCTGCGCCCGTTCCTCGGCGGTGGTGGCGCGCACGGCGGCGTCCTGAGCCTTGCGTTCAAGGTCGTCGCGCAGCGCCTGCAAGGCGCGCACTTGGGCGGCAAGTTGGGCAGCTTGCGAGGCCAGATCCTTCACCGACGAATCCTGCGCCTTGCTCGATTCGCCGACCTGGCTTTGCAGTGCCTGCGCGCGGGCTTGGGCGGAGCGCAGTTGCAATTGCGCATCTGACAATTGCGCGTTCAGCCGGTCCCGCTCGGCGCGCAGCGCGTCGCGTTCATGGGTGGCCGCCGTCGATGTCTGTCCGGCGGCGTTGAGCATCGCCGCCAGATTGTCGCCCTTGGCCCGCGCATCGGCCAGATCCTTGGTCAGCGTGGCGATGGAGAGTTGCAGATCCTGATTGGTGCCTTTCTCCAGCGCCAACATGTTCGAGATCTCGGCCATCTGCCGCCCCATCCGCTCCAGCGCCTTGTCCCGCCCCGACAGCGCCACCGACAAAAATGCCTGGGCGAGCACGAAGACAAGCAGCACGAAGATGATCACCATCAGCAACGTGGACAGCGCGTCCACATAACCGGGCCAGGCGGTCAAACCTTCCTGGGAGGAGCTGCGGCGGCGCAAAGACATGGCCTACCTCGTGCGATCTTCGGCGGAAGACGCAATCGTCTTGGCCAAAATTTTGATTTCGTTGCGAAGTTCGGCGGTGCTCTGCGTCCGTCCGGTGTCCAACTCGCCCAGCAGGCGCTGCAGATGCAGGTCGATATTGCGCAGATGCGCCAACATCGCGTCGTCGCCTTTGCTGGTGTGCATCTGGTCGCTGAGTGTGCCGAGGCGTTCAGACAGCGCGAGCAGCGTCTGATTGCTCTCCCGTCGCCCTTCCTCGCCGCGCGCCAGAATCGCTTGCAGAGACTGCATGTTCTCCGCCGTCTGCTCCAGCAGCGCCTGCACATAGGCCGGCACCGAGCCTTCGCCTTCACCGCTCAACACCCCGGAACCGAGGCGGGTGAGGCCTGCGAGCCATTCCTCCAACTCGTTGAAGAAGCGGTTCTGCGCCTGTCCCGCTGTCAGATCGAGAAAGCCAAGCACCAACGCGCCGGACAGGCCGAGCATGGAGGAGGAGAATGCCGTGCCCATGCCGCGCAACGGTTTGGCAAGGCCGGATTTGAGTTGCTCGAACAGCGCATTCACATCGCCCGAGCCAACCGACATGCCGGAAATGACGTCACCCACCGAGGAGACCGTCAGCAGCAGGCCCCAGAACGTGCCGAGCAATCCGAGGAAGATCAGCAAACCGACCATGTAGCGGGCGAGTTCACGCTGTTCATCCAAACGGCTGGCCACCGAATCGAGCAGCGAGCGTTGCGCCGGGGCGGAGAGGGTGAAGCGTTCCTCCTTCAATCCGGTGGCGCGGGCGGCCATCATGCGGGCCATCGGGGCGAGCAGCTTCGGCGGCTTCAGCCCGGCAACGCGGGTGCGGGATTCTTGGAAGGTTTCCACCCACACCACTTCGGGGGCCAGACGCATCACCTGCCGCAGATTCCAGAAAATGCCGATGGCCAGCACCGACAGGATCAGCGCATTCAGCAACGGGTTGGTGACGAAGGCGGTTTCCAGCCGGTCGAACAGCAGAAACACCACGGCACCCACCGCAGCCAGAAAGACCAGCATTCGGACTAAGTACTGGTTGGGACTCGTCATGCGTGGCTCCCGTTCATCTTGGGTCAATGGCATCGGCTTAGCGGGAAGAAGCAGCAGGCAGGCTTGCGGCGGGCGGCACCGGATTGGCCGTCACGACAATATCGGCGCGATCGGCCGGGCCATCGGCAAAGCCCGCGGAGCTGGGGCCGAGGGCGCGAACATAGATGCGCACCGACGCCACCCCCTTGGCCATCAGGGCCGAGCGTACAGCCAAAGCGCGGGACAGCGATAGGCGGCGCGGTGTGGAAGCGTCTTCGGGTGTGCCCGGCGCGAAGGAGGTGACGGTGTAACTCGCACTGTCAGGCGTGGGGGCGGTGGACTGGTCGCCCTGCACCAAATGCTCAATCTCCGCCGCACTGGCCGCATTCAAATCGCTCCGACCGGCGCCGAACACCACGCGCAGACCATCTTTCCGGCGCTCGACGGAGGTCGGCGCATCCGCCGTCACCGGCGGTTGGGCCGCGATGGCGGCCGGACGGGTCGGCACGGCAATCGGCGGTGGCAGCGTGGCATAGGGCGGGGTGGTCGTCGCCACCGGCGGCACGGGCGGGCGCTGCGCGGTGGAGGGCGCTGCGGGTTTCGCCACTGTGGCAGCTTGCGTGGCTGGCTTGGTCGGCTTGGCGGGCTGGCTTGCGGCAGGTTGCGCCGGGGCCAGTTGCTCCAGCGCACGGCCATCCACACTCACCTGCGCCAGCGCCGGGAAGCAGATCAGGCTAGCGAAGAAAATCACTCGAATATGCATAACCCGACCCTAGCCGAATCAACGGCCTTGGGGAACCGGGGGGAATGCTTAAACCTTTGTATCTTACCGGCCGCTGGCGGTCAGACCGTCGAGCACGGCGGCAGTCAGCAGCGGGTGCATCGTCGGGTTGGCCGCCACCACATGGCCGGTCTCGCGCGGCTCGCCATTCTGCGGATCGGTGGCATAGCCGCCCGCTTCGCGCACCAGCAGCAGCCCGGCCGTGGTGTCCCACGGCTTCAGACCCAGTTCCCAGAACCCGTCATAGCGACCCGCCGCCACCCAGGCGAGGTCGAGCGCTGCCGCACCGAAGCGGCGAATGCCCGCCACTTGCGGCATCAGCGTGCCCAAGGTGCGGGCGAAGGCGAGGCGGTTGGCGTTGGAGACGGCGGCGAACGGAATGCCGGTGGCAAACACCGCCTCGTTCAGATTGCGCCGTGCCGACACCCGCAGGCGACGCTCATTGAGAAAGGCCCCCGCGCCCTTTTCGGCCCAGAACATTTCCGCATTGCACGGATTGTAGATCATCCCGGCGGCGATTTCCGACGTGCCATCCGGCAGGCGGCGTTCGAGGCCGATGGAGATCGCCCAATGCGGAATGCCGTGCAGGAAGTTCGTCGTGCCGTCGAGCGGATCGATCACCCAACGCCACGCCCAGTTGTCACTGCCTTCGCTGCCGCTTTCCTCCATCAGGAAGGCGTAACCCGGCCGTGCCTTGGCCAGTTCCTCCTTGATCGATTGCTCGGCGCGGATGTCGGCCTGGGAGACGAAATCGCCCGGACCTTTCACGCTGACCTGCAGCTGCTCCACTTCGGCAAAATCGCGCAGCAGCCGCTTGGCGGCCTTCTGCGCTGCGTTCTGCATCACCGTCATATGGGGGGAGAGGCGGAGGGCCATGGTGGGTGTCCTGGTTTAGGTCGTCTTGTCCCTCTTGCCGTCATTGCGGGGAGGAACGACGAAGCACGCCATCGAAACATCGGCTGAACGGGTGATTCGATGGAGTGCTTCGTCACGGCGTTCCCCGCAATGACGGCTAAGGGCAATAACGAAAGGGGCTCAGCCCTTGAAGCGTTCGACGTAGGTGATGTCCTCGGTGCGGACGACGATCTTCTCGCCGCTCTCGATGAAGGGCGGCACCATGCATTTCAGGCCGTTTTCCAACTTCGCCGGCTTGTAGGACGACGACACCGTCTGGCCCTTCGTCACCGGGTCGGCTTCGACGATCTGCAGCACCACATGCGGCGGCAGATGCACGGCCACCGCGTCGGTTTCCACGAAATCGACTTCCACTTCCATGTTGTCCTGCAGGAAGGCCACGGCCTCGCCCAACAGTTCAGCCGGCAGATGCACCTGCTCGAAGGTGGCCGGGTCCATGAACACCAGATTGTCGCCATCGGTGTAGGAATAGGTGTAGATCTGCTGCGAGGTTTCCAGACGCTCCACCGTGTCGGCGGTGCGCCAACGCTCGTTGGTCTTGTTGCCGGTCTTCAGGTTGCGCATCTCGACCTGAATAAAGGCACCACCCTTGCCCGGCGTGATGATCTGCTGCTTGAGCACGGTCCAACGTTGGCCGTCGTGGTCAAGAACCTGGCCTGCGCGGATCAGGTTTGCCTGCTGCTTCATGGTGTCATCTCTCGGGCTTCTGGCGCCAATGCGCCTGCGGGTCAAAGAACGGAGGCGGTGTCTAAACCGAGCCGATCGGCACGGCAAGCTGATGCCTGCGCCCGGCTGGGTCGCGTACATGGTCATCCGGGTCAAGATAGCCGGGGCTGAGGGGCACTTTGCCAACGCCGCCGGGAATATCAAGCACGTAGGTCGGCCACGCCAGCCCGGTCACCCGTCCGCGTAGCCCGCGCAGCAACGCCTGACCTTCGGCAATCGGCACATGAAAGCGCGACGTGCCGGGGGCTGAGTCGAGCTGATGCAGATAATACGGCTTCACCCGTGCGCGGATCATCGCGCGAAACAACGCCTCCAGCGCCGCCTCGCTGTCATTGACGCCGCGCAACAGCACCGACTGGCCGAGCACCGGAATCGCCTCGGCCTGAATGCGGCGCAAGGCCGCGCGGGCGGCGGGCGTGATCTCGTCGGCGCAATTGCTGTGCAGCACCACCCACATCGCGCGATCCGTTCTGAGCGCTGCCACCAATTCCGGCGTGATCATCTCGGGCGCTGCCACCGGCACGCGGGTGTGAATGCGGATCGTCTCCACATGCGCGATGGCCGAGAGTGCCGCGATGATCGCCCCAAGTCTGCGCGCGGAGAGCATCAGCGGATCGCCGCCGGTCAGAATCACCTCGGTGATTGCCGGATGCGCGCGCAGCCACTCATAGGCGGCCTGCAACTCGGCCTCCGTCAGCAAACCGCCATCGGGGCCGACATGCTCACGGCGGAAACAGAAGCGGCAATAGGTCGGGCAGATCAGCAGCGGCTTGAGCAGTGCGCGGTCGGCATAGCGATGCACGATGCCTTTCACCGGCGAGAGCGCATCGTCGGCAATCGGATCGCCGCTCTCATGCGGTGCGGTGCGCAATTCCTCCGGCGAGGGGATGAATTGCCGCCCGATCGGGCCTGCGGGGTCATCGATCAGGGCGGCCAGCGCAGGCGGGATCGCCACGGCATAGCGCGCCTCGACAGCGGCGATTGCATCGCGCTGATCAGGCATGACAAGCCCGGCGCTGACCAGCGCATCGGCGTCGCGTAGCGTGTTCTCCTGTGTCATCGCGCTGCTTTAAACAACACGATGCCGAGGATCAAACGGAGCCTGATATGCGCTACCTGCTCGCCGACGTATTCACCGATGCCCCCTTCGCGGGCAACCAACTCGCCGTCTTCCCGGATGCTGCCGGGCTCGATGGCCGACAGATGCAGGCGATTGCGCGCGAACTGAACATCGCCGAGACCAGTTTCGTCACCCCCGGTTCGGCCCCTGGCACATTCGCGGTGCGCATCTTCACCCCGGCGAGCGAACTGCCTTTCGCAGGCCATCCCACCATCGGCACCGCCGTCGTGCTCAAGCATCTCGGCCGCACCGAGGGGCTGGCGGAGATCGTGCTGGAGGAAGGTGTGGGGCCGGTGCGCGTGGTGCTCGGCGATGTGGGGGCCACGCTGTTCATGGATGGCCCGGCCGAGCAACGGCCTCATACTGTCATGCCGGTGGTGTTCGCCGATGCGCTGGGCCTCAAGCGCGACCGCTTGGTGGGCACGCCCTGGCAGGCCGGTTACGGCACGCCGTTCATGTTCGTCGAAGTCGAAAGCCGCGAGGATGTGGCGGGCTGCCATCTGATCGCCGAACGCTGGAAAGGCTTCACCGAGGCGCTGTGGGCGAATCGCGCGGTCTATGTGTTCGCCATCACCGGGCGCGAAGGCACCACAATGGAAATCCATGCCCGCATGTTCGCCCCGAAGATGGGCATCGTCGAAGACCCCGCCACCGGCTCCGCCGCCGCCGCGCTGGCGGGCAGCATGGATTGCGACGCCACGCATATGATCATCCATCAGGGCGTGGAAATGGGCCGCCCGAGCGAGATTTTCGCCGAAATCCGGCGTGACGAGGCCGAAAAGGTGGTGCGCGTGGCCATCTATGGCGAGGCGACCGTGATCGCGGACGGCAATTTCCTGCGCCTGCCGTGACACGCCGCTGGCAACCGCATCGCCTTGCCGACAAGCTGCCGGCCCTGCGCAGGCGGGCGCTGTTGAACCGGCAGGTGCGGGCGTTTTTCGACGCGCGCGGCTATCTGGAAGTGGAGACGGATTACGCCGTGCGCACGCCGGGCGAGGAGGTGCATCTGCGCCCCTTCCGCACCGAACGCCTCTCGCCGCATGGCGCGCGCGAGACGCTGTGGCTGCACACCAGCCCGGAATTCGCGATGAAAAAGCTGCTCGCCAGCGGCTCCGGCCCGATCTTCCAACTCGCCCGCGTCTGGCGCAACGAGGAGGGCAGCGACCGGCACGCCGCCGAGTTCACCATGCTGGAATGGTATCGCCCCGGTGCCTCGATGTCCGCCCTGATGGACGAGACCGAGGCCCTGCTGCGCGCCACGCTGCCGCCGGTGGTGACATGTCGGGGAATTACCTGCGATTTGCGTGAATTCGAGCGCATCACCGTCGCCGAGGCATTCGCGCGCTGGGTGGGGGCGGATGTGCTCGCCACCGCTCACGATCCGGTGGCGCTTGCCGCCCAGGCGGGCACGCGGCTGCGCGATGGCGAGAGTTGGGAGGATCTGTTCTTCCGCCTGCTGCTGGAGCGTGTGGAGCCCGAACTTGGCCAATCCCGCCCCAGTTTCCTCACCCATTGGCCCGCCGCCCAAGCCGCGCTGGCGCGTCGCGATCCGGCGGATGCGCGGGTGGCGGAGCGGTTCGAGCTGTATGTCTGCGGCCTGGAACTCACCAACGCCTTCGTGGAACTGACTGATTCCGTTGAACAACGCGCCCGCTTCATCGACGACCGCCAGCGCCGCCACGCGCTCTATGGCGGACCGGATTGGGCGATGGATGACGATCTGCTCGCCCTGCTGCCAGACATGCCCGCCTGTGCGGGGATCGCGCTCGGCTTCGATCGGCTGGCGATGTTGGCGGCAGGGGTGGACGACATCGCGCAGGTGCGCTGGAGTGGCGAAGGCGGTTGACACAATTCACGTGATTAATTCGTGTGACTCTGAATTCAATTGACGATCCGGCATCGCGTTTTGTATAAATGCGCTGTGGAATGGTGTTTCTGCCAATTCACATCCATCGCGCCGTCGGAAGTTTTGAGATGTCCCAGACCACGCATCCTGTGTCGATCGAACATGTCTCCGCCCCGTCGCATCTGTCGCTGGAGCGTAAGCTGATCGCGGCAAGCCTCGGCCTGGGGGTGTTTCTGGTCGGTCTGCTCTATCTGGTCAGCCACGCTTCCAACTGAACCGCGCGGCCCATCCCGGCCCGAACATGTTGATGCACAGCCCGGCCATCACCAGCAGGGCGGCGGTGATTTTCCAGCCCTGCAACTTCTCGCCCAACACGATCGCCGACGAGCCGATGCCCACAATCGGCACCAGCAGCGTCAACGGCACCACCGTCGCCGCCGGATAGCGCGCCAGCAGCCAGCCCCAGAACGAGAAGCCGAACAGCGTCACCGGATAGACGATATAGGCCGCAGCTCCCGCCCCCAGCCACGTCATCCCCGTCACCGCCGCCCACATCCGGTCCGGGCCTTCCACCGCCAGGGCCAGCCCGAACAGCGGCAGCGGGGCGACGAGGCTGCCCCAGACCACCAGCGCGAACATATCGATCCGCCCCATCCGCTTGACCATCACATTCGCCACCCCCCACGCGACTGCCGCCAGCAGCACGCCCGCAAGGCCGGGCAGAGACACCTCGCCGCCCAGATGCAGCCCGATCAGCGCCATGCCGCCCAAGGCGAGCAACGCCCCGGCAATCTGCGCGGCGTTTGGCCGCTCGCCGAGCAGCAGCACGGCCAGCAACATCGTCACGAAGACATGCAATTGCAGCGCGATCGAGGACAGGCCCGGCGAAATGCCCAGCGACATGCCGCCGAACAGGAAGGCGAATTGCAGCACGAACATCGTCATGCCGTAGGCGATGATCACCCGCCACGGCACGTCCGGCTTGCGGATGAAGAACACCGCCGGAAATGCCGCCAGCAGGAAGCGGATCACGCACAGCGTGATCGGCGGAATCTCGCGCAGCCCCTCATGGATGACGACGAAGTTGAAGCCCCAGATGAAAATCAACGCCAGGGCCAACACCAGATGCAACGGGCGCATGCGCGTGCTTCCGGGTCAGACCAATTGCTGCTTATCCGCATCGATCGAGATCGCCTGACCGCTGATCGTCGCCCCGAACGGGCTTGCCAGATACAGCGCCATGTTGGTGATGTCGTGTTGCGTGACGAAGCAGCGCAGCGAGGAGACGCTGAGCAGTTTGTCGGTCTGCGCATTCTCCCCCACGCCCCCGGCTGCGGCTTTGGCGGCGATCACCCGGCGAATGCGCGGCCCATCCACCGCCCCCGGCAGCAGCGCGTTGACGCGAATGCCATCCGGCCCGAGTTCGATGGCCAGCGTCTTGGTGAAGCCGATCACCCCCCATTTCGCCGCCGCATAGGGCGAGCGCAGCGGGAAGCCGAATTTCCCGGCAGACGACGACAGATTGATGATCGACCCGCCGCCCGAGGCCCGCAGCGCCGGAATCGCCCGCCGGCAGGTGTGGAACATCGCCGCCAGATCCACCTGCAACACCGGATCGAGCTCCTCCGGCGTCACCTCCTCCACCCGCTTGGTGGGGCCCGCGATGCCGGCATTGTTGATCAGCACGTCCAGCCCGCCGAGATAATCCACCGCCGCATCGACGAAGCCTTCCATCTGCGCCGCATTGCCCGCATCGGCCAACATGCCCTGATGCGGACAATCGGCCAGCATCTCGGCACTGATGTCGGAGACGAACACCGTGGCGCCACACGCGGCGAAGCTGTCGGCCATCACGCGGCCAATGCCCCCCGCCGCCCCGGTGATCGCCACGCGCAATCCGGTCAGGTCAACGGGAAGATGGGTTGTGGCGCCGGTGATCATGGGTGGTTTCCTCTTTGTTTTGGTGTCGTGGTCGGGCGTTGCGTGAGCCGTCTGCTAGATCAGCACCTGCAAATCGCCATCCACCGCCATCGCCTGCCCGCTGATCGTGGCGCCGAATGGGCTGCACAGATACAGCGCCATGTTGCTGATGTCGTTCTGTGTGACGAAGCAGCGCAGCGAGGCGGTGGCGACGGCCTTTTCGGTCTGCGCATTCTCGCCGATCCCCGCCGCATCCGCCTTGGCCTTGATCACCCGGCGAATGCGCGGGCCATCGACCAGACCGGGCAGGATGGCGTTGACGCGAATGCTGTCCGGCCCGAGTTCGATGGCCAACGTCTTGGTGAAGCCGATCACCCCCCATTTCGCCGCCGCATAGGGCGAGCGCAGCTGAAAGCCGAAACGGCCCGCCGCCGAAGACAGATTGACGATCGCGCCACCGCCCGAGGCCCGCAGCGCCGGAATCGCCCGTCGCGCCGTGCTGAACATCGAGGCCAGATCGACGCGCAACGTCTCCTCCACCTCCTCCGGCGTGCACTCCTCCACCCGCTTGGTGGGGCCCGCGATGCCGGCATTGTTGATCAGCACATCCAGCCCGCCGAGTTCAGCCACCGCCGTATCGACAAAGCCTTCCATCGCCGCCGAGTCGCCCGCATCGGCGAAGATGCCCTTATGCGGCCCCTCCAGGAGCGCTGCCTGATCGACGTCGGAGATGAACACATGCGCCCCGCAGGCGGCAAAGCTGTCCGCCATCACGCGGCCGATTCCGCCCGCAGCGCCGGTGATCGCCACGCGCAGACCGGTGAGATCGACGGGAAGATGGGTTTTGGCTCCGGTGATCATCGGCATTTCCTTCTGTTTTGGCTCTGGTTCGGCCATTGTGAATACAGCTTAACCCGCACGCGCATTGAACCGACAGAGGGCAGGGACCAATCTCTCATCATGGAACAGGATCGGACAAAGACCGTGATCGTGCAGTTGGACATGACACCAGACGGCGAATTCATGTCGCCGCCGGGCTCGCCGCTGGGCAACAAGGTGCTGAAAGTGGCGCTGCTGCTGGCCGTTATCGCCGGGGCAGGCGTATTGGCGACCTTCGCGTTCTGGTTCGCGATGGTGCTGATTCCGATTGCCGTCGGTGCCGGGCTGCTGGCTTACGGCATCCTGCGCTTTCGGATTTGGCAAGCCAGCCAAGCGCAGCGGACATCACGTTTCCGCTGAGGCACGATCACGCGAGCGCGAATTCCTCGGCGAGCAACCGATAGCTCCGCAGCCGGGCTGCCGGGTCGTGCAATGTGGTCAGCACGGCGATGTCGTCCACCTGCATCTGCGCCGCCAGTTCCCGCAATTGCGCGCCGAGCTTGGCCTTGGTGCCGAACAGCGCCCGCGCGGTGATGCGCGCGATCTTCGCCTCATCGGCATCTGACAGCACCATTGCCGCCGCCTCTTCCGGTGAGGGCAGCGCGGTGTAGATGCCGCGATCCCGACCCAGCCGCCACACCGCGCGGGAGCGGAATTGCCGTTCGGCCTCCGCCTCCGTCTCCGCTGCCATCGCCCATACCGTCACGGCGGCAATCGGTGTGGGGAAGCGCGCACTCGGGCGATACAGGCTGCGATAGATTTCCAACGCCTCCGCACAGCCGCTGCCATCGGTGATGAAATGCGCGAAACAATAGGGCAGGCCGAAATGCGCGGCCACTTGCGCGCCGAAATCCGAACTGCCCAAAATCCACGGCTCCGGCACGCTCGGCCCGGTGGGGTTGGCGATCACCGAGCGGAACGGGTGCTGCTCCACCAAGGGCTGCCCCGACACCCAGGCGAGCAGGTCGCGCACGCTTGCCGGAAACTGATCGGCGGCCTTGGCAGCGTTTGGGTTCAGCGCATGCGCCGTCAGCCCGTCGCCGCCCGGTGCCCGCCCCAGGCCCATATCGATCCGCCCCGGAGCGATGGCCTCCAGGACGCGAAACTGCTCGGCCACTTTCAGCGCCGCATAATGCGGCAACATCACCCCCGCACTGCCGACGCGAATACGGCTGGTGGTGGCGGCGATGGCGGCGATCAGAATTTCCGGCGCCGTGCCGGCCTGGCTTGCCGAGTTATGATGCTCGGCCAGCCAATAACGATGAAACCCCAACGCCTCGCAATGCCGCGCCAGTTCCAGCGATTCGCGGATGGAGCTGTCGGCCCCGCGTCCGGTGACGATGGTCGATTGATCCAGAACCGAAAGCCGCATTGGATATTTCCCCGTTAAAAACGCACGTCGCCAAACACCGCCCGCAACCCCGCCCAGACCAGCCCGCCGACCAGGAAGCCGACCAGCGTGCCGTTGATGCGCACATATTGCAGGTCGGCCCCGATGCGCAGCTCCAGGCGGTCCACCAGCGTATCGGTGTCCCAACTGCCGACGACATCGGCGATGAAACTCTCCAAATGTCCGCGCGCGCCGGGCATCAGCGGCGTCAGCACGCCCTGCACCGCGCGTTGCAGCCGGGCGCGGGCGGCGTCGTCCTCGTTGAGCATGGTGCCGAAATTGGCCAGCGCGCCTTGGAAAATCGCCACCGTGCGGCCGTTCGGGCGGGCGGCATCGACTTCGATGGCCATGCGCAGGCGCGACCACACATCGCCGATCCAGGCCTGAATCGTGTCATGCGTCAGCACGCGGCGCAGGGCCTGACCGATTTCGGCGGCGCGTTGCGGCTCTTCCTCGATGCGGTTGACCTCGCGGCGCACCCATTCGTCGAACGCATCGCGCATGTCGCTGCCCTGCGTCTCCATTTTGATCAACTCGGCATGGATCATCGACATCGCGCGCTTGGCAACCGTCGCCCCCACCGCCCAGCCCACCAGACGGCCGCCCTGTTCGCGCACCCGCTCCTCAATCGCACCGCGCAGGGTCTCTTCACGCTCTCCCAGCATCTGGCGCAATTCGGTCAGGATAAAGCTGAACACCTCCTGATGCCGTCCGCCTTCCATCAGCCCGCGCAATGCCCGCCCGACCACACGGCCGGCTGCCTCACCGCCCAGAATGCGCGGGATCAGCCGCGCCGCCACCCGGCGTGCCCGGCCATCCTCGATGCTGGCGAGCAGGCGCGGCAGCAGGGCTGCAAGCCCTTCAGCGGCTGGTTGGGTGGCATTGGCGTCGGTGAGGAAATCGCGCACGATTCCCGCCAGATCCAGCCGCATCAGCAGCCTGCCGATCTCCGCCTCGGTGAACACATTGCCCGCCACGAACCGCCCCAACGCCCGCCCCAGCCGCGCTTTTTGCAGGGGAATGATGGCGGTGTGCGGAATCGGCAGGCCCAGCGGATGGCGGAACAGCGCGGTGACGGCAAACCAATCCGCAATCCCGCCCACAAACCCCGCCTTCGCCGAGGCCTGCAACCAATCCCGCCACGGCCCGTGCGGCAGAGAGAAGCTGGCAAGGGTGATCGCTGCCATCAGCACCAGCAGCAAGGCCGCGAAAGCGCGATGGCGATTGAGGCTGCGCCGAGCGGCGACATCCGAATGGGCAGGGCTTGGCATGTCGGTCATGCGACGACGCTATCACGCCGAGTCTGGCGCGCCAAACTGGCCAATGTTATAAAGTAACAATGCGCGATCCATTGTCCATTCATCAGGGCGTTATGGTGCGGCTGGCGGTCAGTGCGCTGGCTGTGGTGGCGATTTGGTTGGGTGTGTGGTGGGCGCTGTGAGCCTCGTTCTGCATGATGTCGCCTGTAGGCATCGCCACAAGCTGGTGATTGAGGGCGTTTCTGCCACGTTCGGCCCTGGTCTGTCGGCGATTGCCGGTGCCAATGGTGCGGGCAAAACCACTCTTCTGCGCGCCATCGCCGGGCTGCATCCGCTGGCCTCGGGCCGGGTTGCGGGCAATGAGAACCCGGCTTTGCTCGGATTTCTGCCGCAACGCACCGATATCGACCGTCGCTTTCCGCTCTCCTGCCGCGATTTCGCCGCCTTGGGCACCTGGAGCCGCACCGGTGCCGTCTCGGCCATTCCCGTCGCCGAATCCGAGCGCATCGCCGCCGCTTTCATCCGCATGGGCATTGCCGATCTGGCCGATCGCCCGATTGCCCGGCTCTCCTCCGGCCAGTTCCAACGCCTGATGTTCGCCCGCCTGATCGTGCAGGACACGCCGATCATGCTGCTCGACGAACCCTTCACCGCGGTCGATGCCGCAACCGAATCCGTGCTGATCGATCAATTGCTGGCTTGGCGCGACGAAGGCCGGGTGGTGGTGGCGGTGCTGCATGATCACGATATGATCCGGGCCTTCTTTCCGCACACGCTGCTGCTTGGGCGCGGCCCGGCGGAGTTCGGGGCCTCTGGCGGTGTGCTCGCCGTCGAACACCGCTTCCCCCGCAGCGCGGCCTGACGCATCGTGCTCTATACCCTGCTGATCGACCCGTTCACCTTAGGCTTCATGCGGCGTGCGCTGGCCGGATGTCTGGCGCTCAGCCTTGCCGCGCCGCCATTGGGGGTGTTTCTCACCATCCGCCGCATGAGCCTGACCGCCGATGTGCTGCAACATGGCATTCTGCCCGGCGTGGCGATTGGCGCGATTTTCGGCGGCTTGTCGATCTGGTGGATGGGGGCGGGCGGTCTGCTCGCCGGTGTGGTGGTGGCCGTTTTGGCCGCGGCGATCTCCCGCGCCACCGAGGGGCGGGAGGATTCCGGCTTTGCCGGGGTCTATCTGCTGGCGCTGGCCGCCGGTGTGGCGCTGGCCACCCGCCAACGCGGCATCGATTTGGCGCATTTGCTGTTCGGCTCGGTGCTGGCGGTGGACAATGCGGCTTTGGTGCTGATGGCCAGTGTGGCCAGTCTGGCGCTGATCGGGCTGGCACTGATCTGGCGCGGCTTGGTGTTGGAGAGCCTCGATCCGCTGTTCCTGCGCGCCATCGGGCAGGGCAGGGCAGGCGTGGCGTTTCATGCTTTTTTCATGCTTTTGGTGGTACTCTGCGTCGTCGGTGGATTTGCGGCGTTGGGCACGTTGATGTCGGTGGGCTTGATGATGCTGCCGGCCATCGCGGCGCGGCATTGGTCGGCGCGGTTGTCTGGGCAGGTGGGGGCCAGTGTGGTGATTGCGCTGGCGTCATCGACACTTGGATTGTTGCTGTCTTTTCATGCCAATCTACCGGCAGGTCCGGCGATATTGCTGGTCGCCGGTGGGGTGTGGCTGGCGAGTGTGGCGTTCGGGCCGGAGGAAAGCGTGCGGGCACGCATCGCAATGCGATCACGGGATTGACGCGATGCCGCCATCTTCGCCATGCAGCGTGACCGTGGAGGCAAAAACATGCAGTGGGATCGCGCGAAAGTTCTGGTGACGGGGGGGGCTGGCTTCCTCGGGGCCAATCTCTGTCTGGCCTTGGCCGCACGCGGCGCGAAAGTGACGGCACTGGACGCCTTCCTGTTCGGCGGTGGGGCCAATCCGGCCAATCTGGATGGCTCCGGCGTGGAGCTGGTGCGCGCCGATATCCGCGAGGGCGATTTGCGCCCGATCATCGAAGGCGTGGACGTGATCTTCAACCTCGCCGCCCAGACCTCGCATATGGGCGGGCAGCGCGATCCGTTGGCCGATATCAACGTCAACGCGGTGGGACAGGTGCGGCTGATCCAGGCCGCGCGGGAGGCCGCCCCGAATGCGGTGGTGGTGCATGCCTCCACCCGGCAATTCTACGGTCGGCCGCATTATCTGCCGGTGGATGAAAACCATCCCGTCGCCCCGCCAGACGCCAATGGCGTCTCCAAATTCGCCGGTGAGCAATATTGGATGATCGAGCATCGCACCGCCGGCCGCCCGGTGGTCAGCTTGCGCCTGACCAATTGCTACGGCCCGCGTTTGCGCATCCGCGATGCGCGACAGACCTTCCTGGGCATCTGGCTGCGCTGCGTGCTGGAAAACCGCCCGTTCGAAGTCTGGGGCGGCGCGCAATTGCGTGACATGACCTATGTGGACGATGTGACAGAGGCTTTCATCCGGGCCGCCGAAACCCCGGCCTGCTACGGCAATCTCTACAATCTCGGGGGAGCGCCGCCCGCCTCGCTGCTGGAAATCGCCGAGATGACGATCCGTCAGGGCAAGGCCATTCTGGGGATTGAGGGCAGTTTCACCACCCGCGAATTCCCCGCCGACCGCGCCACGATCGATATCGGCTCCTACCACGCCGATGACAGCGCCTTCCGCGCCGCCACCGGCTGGGCACCGTTGGTCGGGCTGGAGGATGGCATCGGCCGTTCGCTCGATTGGTATCGGTCGCGCCTGCCCGCCTATTTGTGAAAGCACGACAATGACCACCCCCATCATCGGCCAGGCCAACCCCGGCGCTGGCTATCGCGAACTGCAAACCGAGATCGATGCCGCCGTCGCCCGCGCGCTCGCCTCGGGTTGGTATATTCTGGGGGCCGAGGGCCGCGCCTTCGAGGCGGAATATGCGGCTTGGCTCGGCACTGAGCGCGCCGTCGGCTGCGCCAATGGCACCGACGCCTTGGCACTCGTGCTGCGCGGCCTCGGTGTGGGGGCTGGCACATCGGTCGTCACCGTCTCCCACACCGCTGTCGCCACCGTCGCTGCCATCGAGATGGCCGGGGCAACGCCGGTGCTGGTGGATATCGAGCCCGAGACCTACACCCTCAACCCCGCCGAACTGGCCGCACTCCTCGCCAACCCGCCCGCCGGTCTGCCGCCGATTGGGGCGATCATTCCGGTGCATCTCTACGGCCAAGCCTGCGATCTGGACGCCATCATCGCCCTCGCCGCGCAATATGGCGTGCCGGTGATCGAGGATTGCAGCCAGGCACACGGGGCAACCCTGCATGGCCGCAAGCTGGGCACGTTCACCGAGGCAAGCTGCTTTTCGCTCTATCCCACCAAGAACCTCGGCGCACTTGGCGATGGCGGCGTGCTGGCCACCAATGACGCCACACTCGCCGACAACATCGCCGCCATCCGGCAATATGGCTGGCGGACGCATTATCTCTCCGATCTGATCGGGGTGAATTCCCGTCTGGACGAAATCCAGGCTGCCATTCTGCGCGTCAAACTCGCCCATCTCGACCGCCACAATGCCCGCCGCCAGCAGATTGCGGCTGCCTATGATGCAGCCTTGGCTGGCACCGGCGTGGCGGCACCGGTGCGACGTGCCGGGGCCGGGCATGTGTTTCACCAATATGTGCTGCGGGTGGACAACCGCGCCGAGGTGCAGGCGCAACTGCGCGCGCTGGGGGTGGCCACCGGCATTCACTACCCGGTGCCGGTGCATCGCCAGCTGGCGTATGAAGGCCGCATCGCCCTCGGGCCGTCCGGCTGCGTCGAGACGGAGCGGGCTGCGGGCAGTGTGATGAGCCTGCCAATGTATCCGCAATTGACCGATGAGCAGGTGGCGACGATTTCCGACGCTGTGCGGACGGTTTTCGCAAGGTAATCGTTGCATCGGGCAGTGCTGCATTGCACACTTCGCATATGCAGCATTCCGCCTCCACGCACATCGCCGAGGGCACTGACGCCCTTGTTCAGGAACTGACCGATCTCGTTGCCCGGCTGCGTGCCGAGTACGATATGGACCCGTTCGGCAACCCGATCCTGTCGGCTGCCTTGTCGATCAGTCGCAGGCTCGACGCGCATGATGTCGATCTCGACACCATCGCCGGCATCGTGGCGCGGCTGCGCGATGCCGCCTTCGATGACCGCGCCCGCCGCGTGGCCGCCTATGTCGGCGGCACCGATATGGAGGCCAATCTGGCGGCGTTGAAGGCGCTGGCCGCCCGGCTGGTGCGCCCCGATCCGGCGGACAGCCCGGTGCCGCTCGCCTCGTTCCGCAGCGCCACCGAGCGCACCCGCTTCGCCGCCGTCTTCACCGCCCACCCCACCTTCTCGCTGCCTGCCCCGGTGGAGACCGCGCTGGCCGAAGCCGCATCGGGTCGGGAGGCGGTGCGCTTTGCCAGCCATCGTCCGGGCCGGATCACGCTGGAGGAGGAATTCAGCCGCGCGGCGGCCGCCATCCAGAATGGGCGTGACGCGCTCGATATCCTGACGCAAACCATCCTCACCGCCGCGCGCGCCACCTGGCCGGGCCGCTGGACGGATATGATCCCGCGTCCGGTGATTTTCACCTCCTGGGTCGGCTACGACACCGATGGCCGCAACGACATTTTCTGGTGGGATACCTTCCGCCTGCGTCTGCGGATGAAGCACATGCAGTTGGCCCGCATGCAGCGCCAGATTGCCGATCTGCCAACCGCCACCGCGCTGGCTGCCCGGATTGCCGAGGCGGAGCAGGAAGTGGCGGCACAATTGGCGGCCTGCCCGGATGCCCCCGGCCCGGATCGCGTCTCCGCCTTCGCCCGCCGCGTCGTCTCTGGGCGAGAGGCGGCGCTGACCAATCCGGAGCAATTGCTCGGCCTGTTCCAAGCCGCCATCGATGCCGCCTTGCCGGAGGATCAGCTCAAACTCGCCGTCACCCGCGCGGGGTTGGTTGGGCACGGCATGTCGCTGGCGCACACCCATGTGCGGTTGAATTCCACGCAGATCCACAACGTCGCCCGCCAGCGTTTGGGGCTGGAGGATCAGCCGGAAGATCTGTCGCAACGGCGCGGTATGCTCAATGCGATCAATCACGCGCTGGATGATCTGAAGCCGGTTCCAGTGGATTTCGGCGCGCTGCTCGGCGAGCAGGCATCGGCGGCGCGGCTGATGATGACGGTGGCGCAAATCGTCAAACACGTTGATTCGTCGCAGAAAATTCGCTTCCTGATCGCCGAGACCGAGACCGGCTACACGCTGCTCTGCGCGCTGTGGCTGGCGCGGCTGTTCGGCATTGAGCGGAATATCGAGATCAGCCCGCTGTTCGAGACCGCCGATGCGCTGGAAGGTGGCGGCCGCGTGATCGAGGAGGCGCTGCGCAGCCCGCATAATCGCGCCTATCTTTCGGCCACCGGGCGGATGGCGCTGCAATTCGGCTACTCCGATTCCGGCCGCTATGTCGGGCAGATTTCGGCCTCCTATCTGATCGAAAAACTCCGCCTGAAAGTGGTCGATGCGCTGGCCCGGCATGGGTTGGAGCATGTGGAGGTTGTGTTGTTCGACACGCATGGCGAGAGCGTGGGGCGCGGGGCGCATCCCGGTTCGCTCTCGGCGCGCCTGGCCTATCTCTCGCCGCCACACAGCCGGGCCGCCTTCGCCGCGCGCGATATCAATGTGCGTGAGGAAAGCGCCTTCCAGGGCGGTGACGGCTATATGCTGTTCGGCACGCCGGAATTGGCGCTGGCCTGCGTGACGCGGATTGCCGAATTCGCCTATCCGGCCAATGAGCCGCAGGAAGACCCGATCTACGAAGAGCCGGATTTTGCCGCCGATTTCTTCAGCACGGCGCGCACCGAGATGCAGGCATTGGTGGAAGACCCCGGCTATGCGGCGCTGCTCGGCGCGTTCGGCCCGTCGCTGCTCGACCCCACCGGCAGCCGTCCGGCCGCACGGCAGGCCGATGGCATGGGCGGGCCTGCGACGATCAAGCATCCGCGTGAACTGCGCGCCATTCCCAACAACGCCATTTTGCAGCAGCTGGGCTGGATGGCGAACTCGCTGCATGGGCTGGGGGCCGGGGCCGCGCGCAACCCGCCGGTGTTTGCGGAGATGATGGAGGCCAGCCCGCGTTTCCGCATGGCGTTGTCGCTGGCCGGGCACGCCTTGGCGCATTCCGATCTGGATGTGCTGCGCGCCATTGTGGCCACCTTCGACCCCGGCACCTGGCTCGACCGCGCCGCCCATGCCCGCCTGCAAGGCCGCCGCGAACAACTCGTCGCCGTCGCGCGGGCATTGGAGCGGTTGGGGTTGGGTGCGCAGGTGCAGGCGATGTTCCGGCGGATTCAGGCCGATCACGTCGCCCTCAAGGCGGCTTGGCCGACGGCTCCGACGATGCGCACCCGCGCCCTGCTGCTGCATGCGCTGCGGCTGGCGCTGATCCATCGGATTTGGCTGCTGGAGACCGCCATTCCCGATTTCTCGCCGCGCCACGGTGTTACCCGCGCGGCACTCGAACAGCGCATTCTGCGATTGGATATTCCGCAGGCGGTGGAATTGCTGCGCGAAGTGTTCCCATTGGCGCCGGACCCTGCGGCGGATCAGGATTATGGCGAGCCCGCAGGCCCACGTGCCGATGCGGCCTATGCGCGCGAACATGCGGACATCCTGACGCCGATGATCAAGCTGTTTGCGATGGTGCGCGAAATCAGCGCGGCGATTTCGCATGAGGTGGGGGCATTCGGCTGAGACTG
Organism: Acetobacteraceae bacterium; assembly: GCA_031291725.1. GTDB lineage: Bacteria > Pseudomonadota > Alphaproteobacteria > Acetobacterales > Acetobacteraceae > CAIQQQ01. The sequence continues at coordinate 101,329 of JARLIM010000021.1, read as the reverse complement.
CGGATTGGGCCGCTGCCGACTCGACAAGATACTTGAAACGCAGACCTCGGATCGGTCAGGCTCAGCTTCGGTTTCAACAAACTGAAAGGAGGTGATCCAGTGTCTCATTGTCTCACGCAGCGGGTGAACGGTTTGACCTTGGTTCGTGCCTCAATCATGAGGGCTGCGAGCTTCTGAAGAGGCGCCGGGCGCATCCAGCCTGACAATGTGAGGGCTTCGGGCAACCGGGGCCCTCTGTTGCGTTTGGGGGCCACTTACCGCATCCCCGGCAGCAGGCCCGGTTTGCCGAACAGCCAGCCTTGTCCGAAAGTAACGCCGAGTTCCTGCATCACCGCCGCCTCCGCCTCGGTTTCGATGGTCTCCGCCACCACGGCCGCCCCGGATTTTCCGGCGATTTCGATCATCGAGGCCACCAGCGCGCGGTCACGCTTGTTCTTGCAGGCGGCGCGCACATATTCGCCGTCGAGCTTGACGAAATCGACGCCGAATGCGCGCAGATAGCGGAATGCCGCGGCCCCCGCGCCGAAATCATCCAGGCAGACCGGCACGCCCACCGAGCGCAGCTGCTCCATGCTCGACGCTGCCTCGTGCAGATCGGCAATCTCGGCCGTCTCGGTCAGTTCGATCAGCAGCCGGCTGGCCGCCAACTTGCTGCCTTCCTGGCGCAATTCGCCCAATCTGCTCAGCAGGCGGCGGCGATATTCCGGGTTTTGCATCGACAGGCCAGACATATTCACCGCCACCGAGACGTCCACCGTGCTGTGCAGCGCGTCGATGGCGGTTTCCAGCACCGCCCAATCCAACTCTTCCGACAGCCCGACCGCCTCGGCGAAGGTGATGAATTCCTGGGTGTTCTGCATCGGCACGTTCGGCGTGGGAATCGGGCGCAGCAGGGCCTCGTAATGATGGATCGAACGGTCGGACATTCGCACCACCGGCTGATAGACCAGCCTGAACCGCCGCTCCCGCAGCGCCGCGCGCATCGCCACCGTGTGCTGTTCGGCGCTGGCGATGATCCCGGCCAACCCGCCCGAGGCGCCCGCTGCCCGTGCGGCCTCCTGCCCGCCCTCCGCGAAGCGGCCGAGCGCATAACGCAAGGCGCGGGCGGCTTGGGGGCTGGGCACGTCTTGCGCGTCCAAAGCCAGCCCCGCCCGCTCCACCGAGGTGTGTGCCGCAGCCGGGCTGGATTGCAGGGCCGCTTCCAGGCGCGTGACCAGCCGGGCCACATCCGCCCCCTTGGGCATGACGACGCCAAACCGGCCTTCCGCCATCTGACCTGCCGAACTGACGTCCTCATCGCCGGCGAGCGCCTCGCCCATCGCCAACTCCAGCGACCGCCGTTCCGCGCCGGACAATGCCTCACGCACCCGCGCCCAGCCTTTCACCTCCACCAATGAGACATCCGACGCAGACCCGCCGCGCAGAAGCCGTTCGGCGTTGCGCATGAAATCGGCAGCCACCGTCAGCCCACCGGGCAACAGCTTGGCTGCCGCGCTGCCGGCACGCGGCGGGGCGTTCGGCAGCAGGCCAACCGAGATGGAAAGTCGGGCCGGGCGATCTGGAATGCGCATCACCAGCGCCCCCATCGAGACCGGGGTGGCTGCCGGGTCGGCCAGCACCAGCTGCATCGGCGCAATCCGCCCCGTATGGCCGATCAGGGCGAGGGCCACATCCAACGCATCATGCGACAATGGGGAGAATAACGAGGCAAGGGGGCGGCCGAGGAAGGAGGCGGCTTCTTCGCCAAAACGCGTGTGGAACGCCCCGGCGGCGAAGCTGATTGTGCCATCCAGGTCCGTTTCGATCAGCAATTCGGCGGCGGCGAAGGCAAAGCCGACATATCGCTCCATCGTCACATCCACGGCACGGGCAGCGTTGGAGGTGGGGGGCGGGTGTGGCGTGGTGGAGACGGACCTCATGCTGAACCCTCGGTTTCGGGGTCAGCATGAGGCATTCAGGTTAACGAAAGCTGAAGACGATCAGGCCAAAGCGGCCTCGCCATCCAGCGTGGCGGCCACTGCGTGCACCACCGAGGCGATGCGCACGGCGGTTTGCACCTGTTCGGCCGACAACCCGCCATGGCGGACCACCTGCTCGTGGCTTTCCATACACATGCCGCAACCATTAATGGCTGACACGGCGAGCGACCACAGCTCGAAATCCACCTTCTCCACGCCCGGACGCGCCATGATGTTCATGCGCAGCTTGGCGGGCAGGGTTTTGTAATCGCCGCCCACCAGATGGGTGAAGCGGTAATAGACGTTGTTCATCCCCATGATCGAGGCGGCGGCCTTGGCGGCGTTGAGCGCCTCGGCGGTCATCTTCGGGGCGTATTCTTCGACAATCTCACGGATCACCATCGCATTGCGCGACGCCAGCGCCGAGGCGATGAAGGTGCCGGCGAGTTGCTGGGCGGACAGAGTGGGATCGATGGCCAGCGAGCCAAGGTTCAGCTTCTGGTCCTTGGCATATTCGGGCAATGCGTTTTTCAGCGCTTCGATCGACATCGGAACTTCTCCAGATACAAAAATGGCCCCATCGGGGCCGTCACAATGGGGCGCACGCGCCTCCCCGGCGACGGATCGCCAGGGAGGCTGTGGCAGTCAGGCCGCGAGGCTTAGCCGGCCTTGAACAGCTCGGCCGGCTTGAGCGTGTCTTCGCCCTTGGTCCAACCGCACGGGCACAGCTCGTCGGTCTGCAGGGCGTCGAGGATGCGGATGACCTCTTCCGGGTTGCGGCCGACGTTGAGGCCGTTGGCAGCGGCCCACTGAATGGTGCCGTAGGGGTCGACGATGAAGGTCGCGCGCAGGGCAACGCCGGCGTTCTTGTCCAGAATGCCCAGGGCGGAGGTCAGCTCGCGCTTGGTGTCGGCCAGCATGGCGAAGGGCAGGTCGTTGATGTCCTTGTTGTGCAGACGCCAGTTGAGATGCACGAACTCGCCATCGGTGGAGCCGCCATAGACCACCGCGTCACGATCGTTGAAATCGCCGTTCAGCTTGCCGAAAGCGGCGATTTCGGTCGGGCAGATGAAGGTGAAATCCTTCGGCCAGAAGAAGAAAACCTTCCACTTGCCTTCGTCGGCGCTGTTGTCGATCTGGGTGAACGACACGCCCGGGCCGCCGAGACCGGCAGGGCCGCCCTTGACGGCGGTGAGATTGAATTCCGGAAATTTATCGCCAACGGTCAGCATGAAACTCTCCTGGTTGCTATCACGAGGCCGAGGCCTCCGTTTTCCGCATCGGCTATGTGCCGTGTTGCAGCTTTATGGTCCAATGAATTGTTTGATCCATTTTCATCGATTGAATCGATGATACCTCTTGCCCACAACATGCGATATCGATGTATGCAGTGCGTGGCGGCAGGACAAGGCGATGGGCGGGGCCAAGCCGCCTTCGGAATAGAATGGCGGTGCAGACACGATGATCCCTCTCCCGACGCCGCAACAGTTGCGCTACCTCACCGCTTTGGCGGAATTCCAGCATTTCGGCCGTGCGGCGGATGCCTGCGCGGTGACGCAATCCACCCTCTCCGCCGGGCTGCTGGCGCTGGAGCGGCAGATGGATGCGCGGATCCTGGATCGTGACAGTGGCAAGCGGGTGATGTTCACCCCGCTTGGGCGCGAATTGGTCGAGCGTGCACGGCATGCGTTGCAGGCGCTGACGGCGATGGTCGAGACCGCCGATGCGTCGCGTTCACCGATGAGCGGGCGGCTGCGATTGGGGGTGATCCCCACCGTCAGCCCGTTTCTGCTGCCACGCTTGATGCCCGCCTTGCGCACGGCGTTCCCGGCCTTGCGGCTGTTCCTGCGGGAGGACACCACGCGCAATCTGGTCGAGGATCTGGGCAATGGCAGGCTTGATCTGGCGCTGTTGGCCCTGCCTTGCGCCTGTGCGGGCACCGATACGATGAAGGTGGCGCGCGATCCGTTTTTTGCCGCTCTGCCGCCGGGCCATAAGCTTGCCAGTCAATCGATTGTCACCGCCGCCGCCCTGGCCGCCGAATCGCTGTTGCTTCTCGAAGACGGCCATTGCCTGCGCGATCAGGCGTTGTCGGCCTGTGGGGTGGAGCGCGATGACGGGCCGGGCGGCGAATATGCCGCCACCAGTCTGCACACGCTGGCACAGATGGTGGCGGGCGGGTTGGGGGTGACGGTTCTGCCGGAACTGGCGATCAAGGCGGGCCTGACCGACGGCACCGGCATCGTCCTGCGTCCGATCGCCGGAGACGGCGCCTATCGCACGCTGGGCTTTGCGTGGCGTCCGGGGGCACCCAGGGCGGCGGAGTTTCGCGCGCTCGCCCCGGTTCTGGCGGGGGTGGTGGCGGGGTAGGCGGATTATGCCCGCCGACCGAATCCGCTGATCGCCACGCCAAAAATGGCGGAGGTGACGGTGACGATGACGATCAGCCACCGCATCCGCATGGCATTCGCATCCGATTCTTCCAGGAACCGCGCCCGCATGGCCACGCGCTCGGCCTGAATGGCCGCGTGGGCGTCGGCGGGCAGTGGGGTGAGGGCCGCGGCGGAATCGTCAAGACGATCTTTCAACGCAGCGATGGCAGCCTGCGGATTCGGGCCGGACAGGGCTGCCTCGGCCTCATCGAGCGTGCGTTCGCGGGCAATCGCGCGTTCCAACGGCAGCGGGGCGGCGAAGCTGGCGAACAGGCCAACCAGCCCGACAATGACGAAGCACATCGCCAGAAAACCAACCAAAGAGGCGCGGTTGGACAGCGAATTCGTGGTGTTTTGTGTCTCGGACGGCATGGGAAACTCCTGTGTCGTCCGCCACATCTGCGCTGCGGCGTTCCCCGTCAAGGGAGGAATGCGTGCGAAAACGTCAGACTGTCATTGACAGACGCTCTGCCACCTTATATCCCCCGGCTCCTCTTTTCGACGCAGCAAGGCCTTCGCCATGAAAATCCGCAACAGCCTCAAATCGGCCAAGACCCGCGACAAAGATTGTCGCGTCGTTCGCCGTCGTGGGCGGGTCTACGTTATCAACAAGAAGAACCCGCGCATGAAGGCCCGCCAGGGCTGATTGCCTTGCGTCTCACTGTCTCGGCAGATTGAGGCGCAAGCTCCGAACTCGTTTCTACAAAAGGCCCGTGGGCGTAGCCTCCGGGCCTTTTGCTGTGAAGGGTTATGGCGTTTCTGTCACGTCTCTGCCATCTTGCGCGCGCGCAGGGATGGCACATGGACGGGGCAAACGCCTGTCGCGCTGGGGGTGGGAAGTGATTGTTCAGCACGAGCCGAAGCCGGGAGTGCTCGCCCGGCGTGATGCCATCATCGCCGGTCTGCGCCGTCTGTTGCCCGAAGACAATGTGATCGGCGATGCGCTGCGTCTGAAGCCGTACGAGACCGACGGCCTGTCTGCCTATCGTCAAATCCCGCTCGCCGTCGCCCTGCCGGAGACGACCGAGCAGGTGGCCGCCGTGATGGCCTATTGCCATCGCGAGGGCGTGCGCGTGGTGCCGCGTGGCGCCGGGACCAGCCTTTCGGGCGGCGCGCTGCCGCTGGAAGATGCCGTGGTGCTCGGCCTGATGAAGATGAGCCGCATCCTGGAGATCGACTACGCCGACCGCCTCGCGGTGGTGCAGGCGGGGGTGACCAATATCGGCATCACCAACGCCGTCTCGGCCAATGAATTTTTCTACGCGCCCGACCCTTCCAGCCAGCTCGCCTGCATGATCGGCGGCAATGTGATGATGAATTCCGGCGGCGCGCATTGCCTGCGCTACGGGGTGACGGCGAATAATCTGCTCGGCCTGAAACTCGTCACCGTCGAGGGCGAGATTCTGGAGATTGGCGGGGCGTATTGCGATGCGGCGGGCTATGATTGGCTCGGCCTGATCACCGGCAGCGAGGGGCAATTGGCCATCGTGACGGAGGTGACGGTGCGCATTCTCCGCTCCCCCGAAGGTCAGCGCGCCATGCTCGCCGCCTTCGATTCGATCCCGGTGGCCGGTGCCTGCGTGGATGCGATCATCTCCTCGGGCATCATCCCCGTGGCGCTGGAATTCATGGACAAGCCCTGCATCCATGCCTGCGAGGATTTCGCCCATGCCGGCTATCCGCTCGATGCCGAGGCGATGCTGATCATCGAGGTTGAGGGCAGTGTGGTCGAGCAGGACGATCTGCTGAGCCGGATTCGCGAGATCTGCGCGCAGTTCAACCCGATCAGCATGAAGGTGTCGCAATCGGCCGAGGAAAGCCTCGCCATCTGGAAGGGCCGCAAGGGCGCGTTCGGGGCGGTCGGTCGCATCAGCCCGGATTATCTGTGCATGGACGGCACCATCCCCACCTCCCGCCTGCCGGAAGTGCTGGGGCGCATCACCGAGATGAGCCATGAATGCGGCCTCGGCGTGGCCAATGTCTTCCATGCCGGTGACGGCAATCTGCATCCGCTGATCATGTTCGACGCCAACGACCCGGAGAGCTTCCGCAAGGCGGAGAAATTCGGCGGCGATATTCTCAAACTCTGCGTCGATGTCGGCGGCTGCCTCACCGGCGAGCATGGCGTGGGCGTGGAGAAGCGCGATTTGATGACCTATCAGTTCAACCCGATTGAGCTGAACCAGCAGCGCCGGGTGAAATCGGCCTTCGACCCGCAATGGCTGCTCAACCCGTCCAAGGTCTTCCCGCTGGAAGACACAACACCTCCTGCTATGGCGGCTGAGTGATGTTTGCTCCGAATTCTGAAGCCGAACTCGCCCAGGCGATTGGCGCGGCCTATGCGGCGGCTGAGCCGGTCTGGGTGCATGGACAGGGCAGCAAGGCGCAGTCGATGCGCTCCGTGCAGGCCGCGCGCAGCCTCAGCACGCGCAATTTGTCGGGCATTGAGCTGTATTCGCCCAAGGAACTGATCTTCTCCGCCCAATCCGGCACCAAGGTGTCGGAGATCGAGGCGATGCTGGCGGCCAACGATCAGCACATGATCGCCGAGACGCCGGATTTCTCCGCACTGCTCGGCAGCACCGCACCGCAAACGCTGGGCGGCGTGGTTGCCGCCGGTCTGTCCGGGCCGCGCCGCATCTCGCTGGGGGCGACGCGGGACCATGTGATGGGGGTGCGGGCGGTCAACGGGTTGGGCGAGACCATCCGCTCCGGTGGGCGCGTGCTGAAGAACGTCACCGGGCTTGATATCTGCAAGCTGCTCACCGGCAGCCACGGCACATTGGCGGTGATGAGCGAGATCACCATGAAGGTGCTTCCCGCCCCGGAACGTCGTGCCACCGTGGCCATTGCGGGGCTGGACCCGGTGCGGGCGGTGGCAGCCCTGGCCGCTGCCCTCGGCTCGCCTTATGCCGTCTCCGCCGCCGCCTATCTGCCTGCCCAGGCCGCCGCCCGCGTGCCTGCTGTGGCGTGGCTGCAGGGCAGCGTGACCCTGGCGCGGATTGAGGATTTCACCCCCTCGGTTGCCTATCGCGCCGACCGTTTGCGCAGCGATCTGGCGGCGTTTGGTGTCGCCGAAATTCTGGATGACGCCGCCAGCCGTGCGCTCTGGGCCGCCGTGCGTGACGCGCAGCCTTTGGCGGCAGCGCCCGATGATGCCATCTGGCGCGTCTCGGTGCGTCCCTCCGCCGGTCCGCGTGTGGTGGCGGCATTGGAAGCAGCGTTTGGGGCGGCGGGCTTTCTGGATTGGGGCGGTGGCCTCGTCTGGGTCGCAGGCCCGGCCACCGATGCCGCCCATGCAGCGGTCATGGCGGCCGCCTTGCGTGAAGGCGGCACGTGGCAGCTTCTGCGGGGGCCGGATGCGCTTCGCAATGCCGTGGCCGTCATCCCGCCGGAGCCCGATGCGATGGCGCGGATCAGTGCGCGGGTGAAGCTGGCGTTCGATCCGAAATCGATCCTCAACCCCGGCCGGATGCGGGCCGGGCTGTGATCGCAAGCTGCGAGAATTGGAGCATCGTGTGACCTGGCTTACCACTCTTGCGATGGTGGCGTTCGGCATCTTTACCGGTGTTGTCTCCAGCATTTTCATCGCCAACGGTCGCCCGTTGCGCATCTGGTCGGCGATCGTCTCGGGTGTGTTTTTTCTCGCGATGGTCTGTGTGGTTATCTTCAACTATTCATGGATGTTCACCGCCCAAGCCCGCGCAATCGCCGAATATGTGGCGCTTGCTGCGGCTGTGACCGGCGTTGTGTTCGGCATGCGTTCTTCGGGCTGATCTCCCATGCAAACCAACTTCACCGCTGAGCAACTGCGCGACCCGGCCATCGAGGTCTCGAACAAGATTCTGCGCACCTGCGTGCATTGCGGCATGTGCACCGCCACCTGCCCCACCTTCCTGTTGCGCGGCGATGAGTTGGATAGCCCGCGCGGGCGGATCTATCTGATCAAGGACATGCTCGAATCCGGCCGCCCGGCAACGCAGGAGGTGGTCAAACACGTCGATCGTTGCCTCTCCTGCCTCAGCTGCATGACCACCTGCCCGTCAGGGGTGAATTACATGCATCTGATCGACCATGCGCGGACCTATATCGAGCAGACTTATACCCGCCCCTGGCATGAAAAGCTGCTGCGCGGGGCTTTGCGGGTGATTCTGCCGGTGCCGTCACGCATGCGGCTGGCGCTGAAGGCGACGGCACTGGTGCGTCCGCTGGCCGGGCTGTTGCCGCGCAAGGGGATGTTCTTCCAGCGTGTGCGCGCGATGTTCGACCTCGCCCCGCGCCATATTCCGGCGACATCCTCGGTGGAAACGCCGCAGGTTCACCCCGCCATCGGCACCCGCCGCGCCCGCGTGGCGTTGCTGGCGGGCTGTGCGCAACAGGTGCTCTCGCCGTCGATCAACGAAGCCACCATCCGTCTGCTCAACCGCATGGGCGTGGAGGTGGTGGTGGCCAAGGGCGCGGGCTGCTGTGGCGCGTTGACGCATCACATGGGGCTGCACGACCCGGCCGTGGCCTCGGTGCGCGCCAATGTGCGGGCCTGGACGCAGGAGATCGAGCGCGACGGGCTGGATGCCATCGTCGTCAACGCCTCCGGCTGCGGCACGACGGTGAAGGATTACGGCTTCATGCTGCGACATGAGCCGGATGCCGCGCAGGCGGCCCGTGTCTCGGCGCTGGCATGCGACATCACCGAATATCTGACCCGCCTGGGCTATGTCGCCACCCGCCCGCCCTCTGGCCTGACCGTTGCCTACCACGCGGCCTGCAGCCTTCAGCATGGCCAGAAGATCACCAACGAGCCCAAGGCGCTGCTCGCCAAGGCGGGCTTCAGGGTGGCGGTGCCGCATGAGGCGCATATCTGCTGCGGCTCGGCGGGCACCTACAACATCATGCAGCCGGAATTCGCCGGTGCCTTGCGGGAACGCAAGCTGGCCAATCTGGAAGCGGTGCAGCCCGATCTGATCGCGGCGGGCAATATTGGCTGCATCACGCAACTCAGTGGCCGCAAGCCGGTGGTGCATACGGTGGAGCTGCTCGACTGGATGGCGGGCGGGCCGGAGCCTGCCGGTTTGCCCCGGAGCGTTTGATCTTGCCCGCATGCCGCTTGCCGCGCGCGGCTGGGGGCGTGCGCTGGCGTCTTGTGTGCGCGATGCTGTCGCTGTCGGCCCCCGCCGGGGCGCAGGCACGGCTGGATGTCTCCGGTCTGCTCGACGCTCTAGCCGAAGCTCAGGACGCGGCGGCGGCGGCGGGGCTGGAGGCGCGCATCTTGCGGGGGTGGGAACAGGAAGGCGGCCCGATTGTGGCGATGCTGTTGCAGCGTTCTTCCAGCGAAATCGCCCATGACGATGCCGATGAGGCGCTGGCTGATATCGACGCTGCCCAGGTCTTGGCACCGGACGCGCTGGAAATCCTGCATCATCGCGCTCTTGCCCGCTATCACAAGGGAGACGTGGCGGGGGCCTATCACGATCTGGAAGACGTGCTGCGCCATGAACCCCGCCATTTCGCGGCATGGCGCAGCCTGTCGGAGATCGCCGAGGCGCAGGGCAACCTCAAGGCCGCCTATGCCGCTTGGCAGAAGCTGATCGCGCTCGATCCCAAGACCCGCGGCGGCAGCGAACATCTGGACGAATTGCGGCGCCGGGTTGAGGGCGAGAAGAGTTAGGTCATCATGATGGAGGGATGAACCTTCACCGCCCCACGTCGTCATTGCGGCACAACGCGCGCGCCATGACGTCGGGGGGAGGTGGTCATTGGCTCTGGAGCCTGGAGCAACGTCCAACCAGACTGAACCGCATCGGGGTCAGTCTGGTCTAAACGTGCTTCAGCGCACGTCGAGCAATTCGACGTCGAAGACCAGCGTGGCGTTCGGCGGGATCACGCCACCGGCGCCGCGCGCGCCATAGCCAAGTTCCGGCGGAATCGTCAGGGTGCGCTGACCGCCAACCTGCATGCCCTCAACGCCCTTATCCCAACCCTGGATCACATAGCCTTCGCCCAGCGGGAAGCTGAACGGCTGGCCGCGATCGCGCGAGCTGTCGAATTTGCGGCCTTTATTGTCCGGGGCGGCGGCATCGAACAGCCAGCCGGTGTAATGGACAAACACGGTCTTGCCTGCAACGGCGGTGGCACCGGTGCCGATCTTGTGGTCGATCATCTGAAGTCCTTTCGTCTGGGCGCACGCACCCGTGGCAATCAGCGCGAGGCTGGCGGCGATGATATGGCGGCGAGCGAGCATCGTTTTCAACCTTGCTTGGCCAGATCGTCAAACGCTTTCAGCCGCTTCAGCACAGCCGGCATCTCGGCGATCGGGATCATGTTCGGGCCGTCTGACGGAGCATTATCCGGGTCTTGATGCGTCTCGATGAACAGCGAGGACACGCCCACCGCCACCGCCGCCCGCGCCAGCACCGGCGCGAATTCGCGCTGCCCGCCCGAGGCGCCGCCAAGGCCGCCCGGCTGTTGCACGGAATGCGTGGCGTCGAACATCACCGGATAGCCGGTGCGCGCCATGATCGGCAGGCCACGGAAATCGGAGACCAGCGTGTTGTAGCCAAAGCTGGTGCCACGGTCGCACAGAATGATGCGCTGATTGCCGGTGGAGGCAATCTTCGCCGCCACGTTGACCATATCCCACGGGGCGAGGAACTGCCCCTTTTTCACATTGATCGCCCGCCCGGTTTCGCCCGCCGCGATCAGCAGATCGGTCTGGCGGCAGAGGAAGGCCGGAATTTGCAGCACGTCCACCGCTTCGGCGGCCGGGGCGCAATGGGTGATCTCGTGCACATCGGTCAGCACCGGACAGCCGAATGCCTCCCGCACATCGGCGAGGATCTGCAATCCCTTCGCCATGCCAACGCCGCGCTCTGCCTTGGCCGAGGTGCGGTTGGCCTTGTCGTAGCTGGATTTGTAGATCCAGGGGATGTTCAGCTCCCGGCAAATCTCGCCAATTGCCGCTGCCATCTCGAAAGCGTGCTCGCGGCTTTCGATCTGGCAGGGGCCGGCGATCAGCACGAAGGGCAGGGCATTGCCGAAGGCGACATTGCCCACCGAGACGGTACGTTGCTCAGACATCGTGTGTTGCTCAGACAAGGCGGGACTGCTTCACGGCGGCCTCGATGAAGCCCCTGAACAGCGGATGCGGATCGAAGGGCTTCGATTTCAGCTCGGGGTGATATTGCACGCCGATGAACCAGGGATGGTTCGGGAATTCGACAATCTCCGGCAGCACGCCATCCGGCGACATGCCCGAGAAGCGCATACCGACGGCTTCCAACTGATCCCGATAAGCGACATTGACCTCGAAGCGATGGCGATGGCGTTCCATGATGCGCTCCTGCTCACCATAGACATGCCGCACCAGCGAACCCTCGGCGAGATCGCAGGGATAGGCGCCCAGGCGCATCGTGCCGCCCAGATCGCCATCGGCGGCGCGCTGTTCGGTGCGGTTGCCCACCGTCCATTCCGTCATCAACCCAACCACGGCTTCTTCACAGGGGCCGAATTCGGTGGAGGAGGCGTGTTCGATGCCCGCCAGATGGCGGGCGGCTTCGATCACCGCCATTTGCATGCCGAAGCAGATGCCGAAGAACGGCACTTTCCGCTCGCGCGCAAACTGCACCGCGTTGATCTTGCCCTCGGTGCCACGCTCGCCGAAGCCGCCGGGTACCAGAATGCCATGCACGCCTTCCAGGCGGTCGACGGCATGCGGTTCCTCGAAGATCTGGCTGTCCACCCAGTTCAGATGCACCTTCACCCGGTTGGCGATGCCACCGTGATAGAGCGCCTCGGACAGGCTTTTATAGCTGTCGAGCAGGGTGGTGTATTTGCCGACGATGGCAATGCGCACCTCGCCTTCCGGGTTGCGCACCGCATCGACGATGCGTGCCCAGCGCGACACATCCGGCTCGCCTTCGAAGGCCAGGCCGAAATGGCGCAGCACTTCGCGGTCCATGCCTTCCTCGTGATACGAGATCGGCGCGGCATAGATGGTGTCCACGTCCAACGCCGCGATCACCGCTTCCGGGCGCACATTGCAGAACAGCGCGATCTTGCGGCGTTCATTGGCCGGGATCGGGCGGTCGCAGCGGCAGAGCAGCATGTTGGGCTGAATGCCGACATTGAGCAGTTCTTTGACCGAATGCTGCGTCGGCTTGGTCTTCAACTCACCGGCCGACGGGATATAGGGCACCAGGGTGAGGTGAATGAACATCACCTGTTCCGGCCCAAGCTCGTTGGCCAGTTGGCGAATGGCTTCCAGGAATGGCAGGCTTTCGATGTCGCCCACCGTGCCGCCGATTTCGATCAGCGCGAAATCGACCGGCTCGCCCTTGTCGTCGAGCACATTGTTGGTGATGCGCTCTTTGATCGCGTCGGTGATGTGCGGGATCACCTGCACCGTCCCGCCAAGGTAATCGCCGCGGCGTTCCTTGTTGATCACATCCTGATAGATGCGCCCGGTGGTGGCGTTGTCGAGCTTGGTCGCATGCACACCGGTGAAGCGCTCGTAATGCCCCAGATCGAGATCGGTTTCCGCGCCGTCATCGGTCACGAAGACTTCGCCGTGTTGATACGGCGACATCGTGCCAGGATCGACATTCAGATACGGATCGAGCTTGCGCATCCGCACGGTGTAACCGCGCGCTTGCAGCAGAGCAGCGAGGGCAGCCGCAGCCACGCCCTTGCCAAGGGACGACACCACGCCGCCGGTGACGAATACAAACCGGGTCATGGGCGCACACCATACGGGTGCACCCGAGTCGCTTGGAAGACGAACCACATGCGACGCAATCCTGTCTGGTCAGCACACAATGAAGGGCTCGCCCCCCGGCTGAGGGGCGAGGCGAAGAGCCTCGGAGGAAGAGGCGTCAGTTCGTCGGAACGACGGGGCCTTTTGGGGCCGCCGGAACGGCGGGCGCCGCAGCGGCTGGCTTGGCATCCGTTGTGTCGAGCAGCGAGTGCCCGCCATTGACCACGCCGCGATTGAGCAGCGCCAGCGTGAGCGACAACACAAAGAAGGCCGTACCCAGAATGGCCGTCGTGCGGGTGAGCAGATTGGCCGTGCCGCGCCCACCCATGAACGCACCCATGCCCTGCGAGCTGCCAATGCCCAGCCCGCCACCTTCACTGCGCTGAATCAGCACAATGCCAATCAGCGCGATGGTGACGAACAAATGGATGATCAGCAGAACGTTGGTCATGATTTCCCTCGGAACAAGCGCGGCTTCTAGCCTGCACGCGCAGCCGCCGCAACAGCGTGCGACGCATGGGCGATGGCCGCGAAATCGTCAGCCACCAAAGCAGCGCCACCGACCAGCGCACCGCCCACGTCCGGCAATGCCAACAGGGCTGCCGCGTTGGACGGCTTGACGGAGCCGCCATAGAGAATTCGTACGCCGCGCCCGGCTTCGCCCAGATGCGAGACCAGCGTTTTGCGAATATGCGCATGCATTTGCGCCACATCGGCTTCCGACGGCGTGCGCCCGGTGCCGATCGCCCAGACCGGCTCATAGGCCACAACACCCGCATAACCCTGGGCGAAATCCTGCGGCAGGCTGCCGATCAACTGCCCGCCGACGACGGCATCTTGTGCGCCCGCGACCCGCTCGGCTTCGGTCTCGCCCACGCAGACAATCGGCGAAAGGCCGGCGGCCACGGCGGCGCGGGTCTTGGCCTGCACCATCGCATCGCTCTCGCCATGATCGGTGCGGCGCTCGGAATGGCCCAGAATCACCCAGGCTGCCCCGGCATCGCGCAGCATGGCGGCGGAAATATCGCCGGTATGCGCACCGCTGACCTTGGTGTGACAATCCTGGCCGCCAACCTGCACCGCAGAACCAGCCAATTGCGCCGCCAGGGTGTGCAGTAAGGTCGCCGGCGGGCAGATCAGAACGTCACATTCAAGGCCACTGACCGCCTGTTGCAGCTTGCCCACCAGGGCCGCGCCATCGGCCAGCCGACCGTTCATCTTCCAATTGCCAGCGATCAATTGCCGCATTGTCATGCTCCGTTTGTCATGCCCGGTCTAGCCGATCCGCCCGGTTGGTGGCAAACGGATGCGGCGGGCGGTAAGGTGCCGCCTCCGCAGCTTGGGACCTAGAGATGCTTGGCAGTTTCCGCCGCTTCATTGACACGATCGTCGCCAAGATCTTCTTTGGCATTCTTGTCGCCGCTTTCGCCTTCTGGGGGGTGGGGGATTGGGTGCGCAACACCACCGATGATCGCGCCGTTGCCGTCGTCGGCGGCGAGCGCGTCACGCCGGACAAACTGGATGCGATCTATCATCGCCAGTTGCAGCAAACGCTGCACGCGATGGGCACATCCATCGAGTCGACCCCGGAAATCCGCCGCGCGGTGGCCGGGCAGGCGCTGGATCGGCTGATTATCTCCACGGCCCTGGATGCCAAGGCCGCCGCCTATCACCTGGCGGTGCCGGATGAGGCGCTGCGCCAGGCGGTGTTCGCCGTGCCGGCCTTCAAGGGCCCCAACGGTCAGTTTGACCGCAACACCTTCCTGCAACTGCTCAACAGCAACAACTACACCGAGAAGCGCTTTCTCGACGAAATGCGTGACGACATGCTGGTGCGCGAGCTGATTTTGCCGTTGCGCGCCGATGCCGTGGTGCCGGACACGATGACCAACGCCTTCTATCGCCTGCAAAATGAGCAGCGCGTGGCTGTGGCCGTCGAGGTGCCTTTCGCCCGCGCCGTGCCGCCACCTTCCCCCACGGATGCGCAGTTGCAGCGCTTCTATGAGAACAATGCCGGCCGTTACGTCACTCGGGAAACCCGCCGTGTGCGTGCGGTGGTGCTGTCGCCTGAGACCCTGGCCGGTGAGGTGAAGGTCTCCGACGACGAGATCAAGGCCGCCTACGAGTCGCGCCGCTCGGAATTCTCGCTGCCCGAGAAGCGCAGTGTGCAGGTGCTGCTCACCCAATCTGAAGACAGCGCCAAGGCTCTCGCGGCGCAATGGCGGGCAGGGGTGGATTGGACGCAGATGCAGGCCGTCGCTCAAAAAGCCGGGGCAGGGCCGGTGGAGTTGGAAGATGCCACCCAGGTGGAATTCCCGGCTCCCGAACTGGGGAAGGTGGTTTTCGCCACGCCGGTGGATACCGTCGCCCCACCGCTGAAGAGCGCGCTGGGTTGGTATGTGGTCAAAGTGGTGAAAATCACCTCCGGCAGCAGTCGTAGCCTGGCGGACGTGACCCCCGAACTGCGCGCCACGCTGGTCAACGAGAAGGCGGTCGATCTGCTCTATGATCGCGCCAACAAGGTGCAGGACGCACTGGCCGGTGGCACGACGTTGGAAAATCTGTCGCCCGATTTCGGCCTGGCCGCCGTGGAAGGCACGTTGGATGCGGCCGGCAATACGCCTGAAGGCAAACCGGCGCCGATTCCCGGCCCGGCCGAGCTGCGTCCGGCGCTGATCCAGGCGATTTTCCAGGCCAAGAAGGGCGACACCGCCAATCTTGTACAGGCCCCCAATGCCAAGGACGGCACGCAATCCTTCTATGCCTTCGACATCGAGGACATCACGCCGGCCGCCACCCGTCCGCTGGCTGAGGTGAAGGCTGTTGTGCAGGCGGATTGGACGCATGACGCCATGCGTCACGCACAGGAAGTGCTCGCCGCCGGGATGATCGGCGGGCTTAAATCCGGCATGACCTTGCAGCATGAAGCCTCTCAGGCCGGGCTGCAGCCGGTCACGCTGCCCCCGGTTGGCCGCGATACGCCGCCCGCCGGGGTGCCGCCGCAATTGGTGGGGCCGCTATTCTCGCTCAAGCCGGGAGAAGCGACGATGATCGAGACGCCGAACGGCTTTACGGTTGCGGTGCTGGATCATGTCGTCACCCCCGATCCGGCGAAGGATGCGGACGGGGTGGCGCGGATTCGCGATGAACTCGCCAAATCCATCGCCTCTGACATTGAAAGCAGTTTCATCGTCTCGGTGCGCAATGCCGCGTCACCGAAGATCAACGCCGCGCTTCTCGACCAGATGGCGCAGGCCGATTAAGACCACCGGAAAGCAGATGACCATGACCGAAAAAGCCCGCTTTGTTGCCGATTACGACTCCGGTCGTGGGCATCTGGTCTGGCGGCGCTCAGTGGCGGATCTGGAAACCCCGGTGGCCGCCTATCTCAAGCTGGTGCAGGGACGTCCGAATGCGTTCCTGCTCGAATCCATCGAAGGCGGTGCCTCGCGCGGCCGCTATTCGATCATCGGTCTGGAACCGGACCTGATCTGGCGTTGCCGCAATGGCGTGTCCGAACTCAACCGCAATGCCGAGGCGGCCCCCTTCGCCTTCGTCAAGCAGGACGGCTTGCCGCTCGACAATCTGCGCACGCTGATTGCCGAGTCGCGGCTGGACGTGCCTGCCGATCTGCCGCCGATGGCAGGCGGGCTGGTGGGCTATCTGGGCTATGACATGGTGCGCCAGATGGAGGATCTGCCCGCCAAGAACCACGATCCGCTGCATCTGCCGGATGCGGTGCTGCTGCGCCCGACGCTGTTCGCCATTTTCGACAACGTGACCGATCTGCTGACCTTCGCAGCGCCGGTCTATCCGCGTGAGGGCGTCTCCTCGGCGGTTGCGTGGCAGGCGGCACAGGATCGGCTGGATCAGGCCGCGATGGCGCTCACCCGTCCGTTGCCGATGCCCGCCCCACCGGTGGATCTGCCGCCGCTGGAAGAGCCGCAATCGAGCTTCACGCGGGAAGGCTTTATCGATGCGGTGGAGAAGGCGAAGGATTATATCCGCGCCGGTGATGCCTTCCAGATCGTGCCGAGCCAGCGTTTTTCGGTGCCGTTCCAATTGCCGCCTTTGGCACTGTATCGCGCATTGCGTCGGATCAGCCCGGCGCCGTTCCTGTTCTTCCTCGATTTCGGCGGCTTTGCCGTCGTCGGCTCCAGCCCCGAGCTTCTGGTGCGGTTGCGCGACAACGTCGTCACCATCCGTCCGCTGGCCGGCACACGACGCCGGGGGGCGACGCATGAGGAAGATCAGCGTCTGGAAGCCGAATTGCTCGCCGATCCGAAAGAGCGTGCCGAGCATCTGATGCTGCTCGATCTCGGCCGCAACGATGTCGGCCGGGTGGCGGAAATCGGCACGGTGAAGGTGACGGAAAGCTTCGCCATCGAGCGCTTCAGCCACGTGATGCACATCATGTCGGACGTGCAGGGCGAATTGCAGGCGGGGCTCGATGCCGTCGATGCGCTGGTGGCCGGCTTCCCGGCCGGCACGCTGACCGGGGCGCCGAAGGTGCGGGCGATGGAGATCATCGAGGAGTTGGAGCCGATTCGGCGCGGCATCTATGCCGGCTGCATCGGCTATTTCGCCGCCGACGGCTCAATGGACACCTGCATCGGCCTGCGCACGGCGGTGGTCAAGGACGGTACGATGTATATCCAGGCCGGATGCGGCGTGGTGGCCGATTCGGACCCGGAGGCGGAATATGAGGAAACCCGCCAGAAGGCGCGCGGCATGATGCGGGCGGCCGAAGAAGCCGTACGATTCGCGGCGGGCAGGGGCTGAAATCGGCGGGTGGGATCGCGCGGGCGGTCCCACCAACGCCATCACTTCTCCGGCGTGTAGCGCCAGACCGAGGCGGGCGGGAAGTTGCGCGGGGTCCATTCCTCGCGCTTGGCCGTCAGATGGTGCTTCTGATAGGGCAGCGGCGAGGTGATGCAGTAGCTGAAATGCAGGAAGCCCACGCCCGGTGCCACGGCGTCCATGGCGTCGATGAACTTCTTCTGTTCAGCCAGCGGCAGCAGCACCAGCGGCACACCGCAGACCACCGTGCCGACATTGCCGCGCACATGTTCCGGAAGCAGCTGGGCCAAATCGCGCGCATCGCCCTCGATCACGTTCACGCCCGGCAGCACATCGCGCAGATGTTTGGCCATGTCGGGGACGATTTCGACCACATAGAGTTTCTCCGGCGGCAGCCCTGCATCGAGCATCGCCTTGGACACCACACCGGTGCCCGCGCCCAGTTCAACGACATATTGATCCGATGTCCGCCGCATTTGTCGTGCGATGCGCAAGCACAATGCCTGGGAGGAGGGGATGATGGAGCCCATCTGCAATGGATTGGCCGCCCACCGGCGCAGGAACATCAGTGGGTTGGAAATCCTGCGGCGATTGCCGTCAACGGCTGATTCGGAGCTATTCCCTTCCTTACGGTGTAGGTCTGATTGCAGTGCACCCGACTTCATCACATGGGTCATCGACCGTCGCTCTCGTTCCGGTTGAACAGGTTCTTGCTCATCGTGCTAGCGCAAACAGACCGGCTCGGGAAGGTGTTGTGTGAAGGGGGCGCAACAGCGTCACGATATTTCATAATTTATCAGACGAGTGAGCGCTTTCGTTGATTGTTCAGGCAGGCTATGAGTGGAAGTCTGAAACAACCGAAACGCGATGCCGGAGTCTTTTCGGCTGGCGCGTGGAATACAAGGCACCGTCGCCGCCGATGACAGCGCGCATTCTCGTTGTAGACGACGTTCCTGCCAATGTGCGTCTGCTGGAGACTCGTCTCGCCGCAGAGTATTATCAGGTTGCGAGCGCTCAGGACGGTGTGGAGGCAATCCGCGCAGCCCATTCCTACCAGCCCGATCTGATCTTTCTCGACGTGATGATGCCGAATATGGATGGTTACGAAGCCTGCCGTCGGCTGAAGGCAGATCAGGAAACGCTGCATATTCCTGTTGTTATGGTCACGGCCCTCACCGAACCGTCCGAGCGTTTGCTTGGGCTGGAAGCCGGGGCCGATGATTTTCTCACCAAGCCTGTCGAATTAGACACATTGCTCGCACGTACCCGCTCACTGGTTCGTCTCAAGCGCATGCTCGATGAATTGCGCGCCCGAGGCGAGACGGCGCGGGCGCTTGGCGTGGCAGGGGAGAGCCCGATCGTGACTTCAATTGCAGGCGCGCGTGCCTTGGTTGTCGATGACGATGACGAAAGTGCGCAAGACATTCAGGACGCCTTGTCGCGTGAGGGCGTTATTCCCGGTCGGGCAAGCTCTGAGGCCGAGGCGTTGGCATTGGCCGATGCGGTGCCGTTCGATCTGATCGTGCTCAGCGTGTCACTGAAAAATGACGATCCGCTGCGCCTTGCCTCCCGCCTGCGGGCCGCCGATTCGACGCATGATATCCCGTTGCTGCTGGTGGCCGAGCGCGAACAGCGCGAACGCATTCTGCGCGGCTTCGATCTTGGCGCCAATGATTGGCTGCTGCGTCCGATGGACGACAACGAACTGCGCGCCCGCTCGCGCAATCTCATCAAACGCAAATTCTATCAGGATCGGCTGCGGGCCGATGTCGGCTCGGCGCTGGAAATGGCGCTCACCGATCCGCTGACCGGCTTCTACAACCAACGCTATCTGATGCGCCATCTGCGCGGGCTGCTCGTCTCCAACCAGGGCGGCGGTATCGCGGTGATGATGATCGATGTGGACCACTTCAAGTCGATCAACGACCAATTTGGTCATCCGGTCGGTGATCAGGCGCTGAAAGCCATCGCCGAGGTGCTGCGCAGCCGCACCCGCGTGTTCGATACCGTTGCCCGCTATGGCGGCGAAGAATTCGTCGTCGTTATGCCGGGGGCCTCGCTGGAGGAAATGGAGGCGGCGGGTGAGCGTCTGCGCGCGGCGGTGGATGAGCTGGTGTTCTCACCATTGCCGGGCGTGCAGATCCACATGACCGTCAGCGTCGGGCTGGCCTTCTGTGAAGCAATCAACATCGCGCCCGAAGTGCTGATCAAGGCGGCCGATCAGGCGATGTATCAGGCCAAAAACACCGGTCGCAACCGCGTCGCACAAGCGCCGACGATCCCGGCGTGATAGCGGCGGGCGGGTGAGGGTTAACCCTTCACCCGGGCTGCGAATAACTTCCGGAATTTCAGCACCTTGGGTGCCACCACCGCCCGGCAATACCCGCTGAACGGGTTGCGGTTGAAATAATCGTCGTGCTCGGCTTCGGCGGGCCAGAATGTGGTGAGCGGCTCGATCTGCGTCACCACCTGTCCAGGCCAAATCCCCTCCGCCTCAATTTCGGCAATCACCGCCCGCGCCACCTCTGCCTGATCCTCTGTGTGGGTGAGGATGATGGAGCGGTATTGCGGGCCGATATCGGCACCTTGGCGGTTGGGTGTGGTCGGGTCGTGAATGGTGAAGAACACCCGCAGCAGATCGGCAAGATCCAATTCCGCCGGATCGAAATCAATCCGCACCACCTCGGCATGGCCGGTCTGCTTGCCACAGACCTCATGATAGCTCGGGTTGGCCAGATGGCCGCCGGCGTAGCCGGACTGGACTTTGCTGACGCCGCGTAGGTTCTGGAACACCGCTTCAAGACACCAGAAACAACCCCCCCCCAACGTCGCTTGTGCCATGCACCCAACACTCCCTCGATCGTTGCCTTATGGGGCAGACATTTCACATTATAGTTATCTACACTGCATTGCAGGCGGACGCCAGTGAGGTGTCAAACACTGTTGACGAGCGAGATGGCCTCTCGCGGCGGAACGGGTCAGTCCAGGAAGCCGATGGAAATCCACG
Source organism: Acetobacteraceae bacterium (assembly GCA_031291725.1). Taxonomy (GTDB): domain Bacteria; phylum Pseudomonadota; class Alphaproteobacteria; order Acetobacterales; family Acetobacteraceae; genus CAIQQQ01. Next base: position 80,383 of record JARLIM010000021.1, on the reverse strand, counting down.
GCACCAGCGCCACCACGATCAATCCCACCACAAGGGCGATCAGATAGGGCACGATGCGTTTCATGCCGGCATCGGGATGCACGCGGCCAATGGCACAGGCGGCGTAATAGCCCACGCCCAGTGGCGGCGCGAACAGGCCGATGCCCATCGCGAGGATGACCACCATCGCGTAATGCACCTCATGCACGCCCACCGCCTGCGCCACGGGGAAGAGCAGCGGGCCGAACAGCACAATGGCCGGAATGCCTTCCAGCACGCTGCCCAGAACGATGAAGACCACAATCGAAATCGCCAGAAAGCCCAGATGCCCGCCCGGCATCGCCGCCATCGACTGTGCCAGTTGGCGTGAGAAGCCAGATTGTGTCAGTGCCCAGGCCATGCCGGTGGCCGAGCCGATGATGAACAGGATAGCGCCCGACAGGCTCGCGGTCTCGATCAGCATCGGCAGCAGACGCCGCCAGGGGAATTGCCGATAGATCAGCAGCCCCGCCGCCACCGAATAGGCAACGCCGATGGTGGACACCTCGGTGGCCGTCGCCACACCGCTCATCACCGAGGCGCGGATGACCACCGGCAACAGCAAGGCGGGTAGGGCGATGACGAATAATCGCCCAACCTCGCGCCATGGCGCGCGTGCCCGTGCCCGCACATCGCCGGTGCGCGCGCGCGCCACCAGGGCGAGCACAATCGCCAGCACCAGACCCGGCAACAGCCCGCCGGTGAACAGGGCGGCGATGGAGACGCCCGTCACCGAGCCGATGGTGATCAGCACCAGCGAGGGCGGGATGGTCTCGGTCATCGCACCGGAGGCCGCCAGAATGGCCACCAACTCGCCCTCTTCGGCGCCGCGCTTCTTCATCTCCGGGAACAGAACCGGCGCGACGGCGGCCATGTCGGCGGCTTTGGAGCCGGAAATGCCGGAGACCAGATACATCGCCCCCAGCAGCACATAGGCCAGCCCGCCCTTCACATGGCCGAGCAGCGAGGCGAGGAAGGCCACCATGGCGCGCGCCATGCCGGTCATTTCAATCAGCAGGCCGAGGAAGACGAACAGCGGCACCGCCAGCAGGACCAGCGTGCTCATGCCCTCATCCATCCGGCTGACGACGATGGTCAGCGGCGTGTGGGTGGTGGTGGCCAGATAGGCCAGCGTGGCCGAGCCGAAGGCAAAGCCGATCGGCACGCCGGAGAGCACGGCCACGGAGAGCAGGCCGACAAAGAAGATCACCAGATTCCAGTTGCCCAGGCCCTTGAACAGCGGCGCGCCAAAATGCAGCGCCAGCACCAGCACGCCCAGGCCAAGCACCACTTCGATCAGCGTCCGCTTGCCCAGCCGTGCCGCGCGCAGCAGACAACTGGCCAGCATCAATGCCACACCCACCGGCAGGGCCGCTGCGCGGATTTCGTTCGACCAGCCAAGCGCCGGGGTTTCGATGTAAAATTCGTCCGCCGCGTAATCCCGCGCCCAGGGCAGCAGCAGCAACAGGAACAACGCCGGTGCCGCCACCGCCAGCGCCTCCGCACGCGCCTGCCAGCTTGGCGACATCTTGCCGACAATGGCGGTCAGCCGCATATGCTCGCCTTTCTGCAACGCCAGAACGGCGCCCAGCATGGCCAGCCACAGGAACAGGATCGAGGCCAGCTCGTCCGTCCAGACAAAGGCGTGGTGGAAGACGAAGCGGCTGACCACACCGGCCAGCAGCACCAGAACCTCCACCACCACCAAAGCTGCCGTCGGCCATTCGACCAGACGGCACATCCACGTGTCGAAAGTCTTCAAGAAAGCGCGCCCACCACGGATTCCAGGGTGCTCCAGGCCGCGTCGCCGAACTTGCCCTTCCACTCCTTGTAGAAGCCGGCATCCTTCAGCGCCTGACGGAAGGCGGCCGGGTCGGTGTCGCTGAAGGTCAGACCGCCCGCTTGCAGCTTGGTCTTCAGCGTGGCGTTGAGCTGGGCGATGTCGGCGCGTTGCAGCACACCGGCTTTGTTGAATTCCCGCTCCACAATGGCGCGGTCATCGGTCGGCAGCGCTTCGATGGCGCGCTTGTTGCCGAGCAGCCAGAAGCCGTCCCACATGTGATTGGTGACGGAGAGGTATTTCTGCACCTCATACAGCTTGCCGGAATCGATGATCGCCAGCGGGTTTTCCTGGCCATCGACGATGTGGGTTTGCAGCGCCGAATAGACTTCCGAGAAATTGATCGAAGTGGGCGAGGAGCCGAAGGCGGTGAACATGCCCGTCCAGAGCGGGGAGACCGGCACGCGGATCTTGAAGCCCTTCAGATCGTCGGGCGAGGTGATCGGCTTGGTGGAGGACGTGATCTGGCGATAGCCATTGTCCCACTGCTTTTCAAAGGCATACAGGCCGCGCTTGCCGATTTCGCCGCGCACCAATTGGCCCACCACGCCGTCCATCGCTTCCCAGACCTTGCCGTAATCCTTGAAGGCAAAGCCGATGCCGTTGATGGCGGCAACCGGGACGAGGGTGGAGAGAATCAGGCCGGAGAGGGTGAACATCTCCACCGCGCCGGACCGCAGCTGGCTCAGCGTGTCGGTGTCCGAGCCGAGCTGGCTGTTCGGGAAGACGGTGATTTCCACGCGGCCCGACGTTGCCTCCTTCACCTTGGCAGCCGCCTCCGAGGCGCGGATGTGCAGCGGATGGGTGGTGGCGGTGTTGTGCGCCATCTTATAGCTGAACTCGGCGGCGTAAGCGGGGCGGCGGTTGATGGCGACCAACGGCAGGGCGGCGCCCATGGTGAGGGCGGCGCGGCGTGAGATTTTGAGCATGACATCTCCTCGTGTTGCCGCTTATAGGCGCGGCGCATCGTGGCGCGCATAATCTCCCATGCGCGCTCTGTTGCAAAGGGTCAGATGACGGCGATGGATCAAGATATGGCCGCAGTGTTGCTGGCCGGCGGGCTTGGCCGTCGGATGCGGCAGGACGGTGCTGTTGCGGACAAGCCGTTGCGCGCGCTTGCCGGGCAATCCCTGCTCGCCCACACCATCGCGCGCATCCGCCCGCAGGTGGGGGCGATGGCGATCAATGCCAATGGCGATCCGGCGCGGTTTGCTGATTTCGGAGTCGATGTGATCGCCGACGATGTGCCGGATTACCCCGGCCCGCTCGCCGGCATTCTGGCCGGCATGCGTTGGGCCGCGGCCCGTGGATGCGCCGACGTGCTCAGTGTGCCGACCGACACCCCGTTTCTGCCATCGGATCTCGTGGTACGCCTCCAGGCTGCCCGCGCCCAGGCCGGTGTGCCGCTCGCCTGTGCCGGGTCCGGCGGCTGGCGGCATCCGGTGGTGGGGCTATGGACGGTGGCGCTGGCCGATGCGCTGGAGGCCGATTTGCGCGCGGGGATGCGCAAAATCGGCCAATGGACCGCTCAATATGGCGTGGCCGTGGCGGAGTTCGAGATCGGCCGGGTTGATCCGTTTTTGAACATCAACACGCCGGATGAGTTGACGATGGCCGAGAGGGCATGGGCAAGGCTTGCTGACGATCAGGGCTGACTCGAATGCCCCGACCGCGCTTGCAAAACGTCCCCGGTGTTGCGTCGCGCCGCGCGATGACGACAGTCACACCTCAATTCCCGCTCAAATACCCCATCGCCGCCTGCACGCCGCCCTCGCGATGCGGAACGCCCGCTGCGCGCATCCCCATCTCCACACCGCCGATCACCCCCACCAACTGCAAGGCCGACAAATGCCCCAAATGGGCGATGCGGAACACCTTGTCCGTCATCACGCCCAGGCCATTGCCCAGGCTGAGATCGAATTTCTCCAATATCACCCGGCGCAGCGCATCCGCCGAATGCCCCTGAGGCATCCGCACCGCCGTCACCACGCCAGAGGCCGCGCGCGGATCGGCGCATTGCGTCTCCAACCCCCAGGCCGCCACCGCACGCCGCGTGGCTTCGGCGAAACGCTGATGCCGGGCGAACACATTCTCCAGCCCCTCGGCGAACAACATGTCCAGCCCGGTATCCAGCGCATAGAGCAGGTTGGTGGCGGGGGTGGAGGGGAAATAGCCGTTCTTGTTGATCGCCAGCATCGGCTGCCAATGCCAATAGGCGCGCGGCATGGTGGAGGATTTGCTCGCCTCCAGCGCCTTGGCCGAGATCGCGTTGAACCCCAGGCCGGGCGGCATCATCATGCCCTTCTGCGAGCCGGCGATGGTCACGTCCACGCCCCACTCGTCATGCCGATACTCCAGCGCGCCGATGCCCGAGACGGTATCGACCAGCAGCAACGCCGGGTGGCGGGCGGCATCGATCGCCGCGCGTACGGCCGCGATATCCGTCACACAGCCGGTTGAGGTTTCGCTGTGCACCACGCCCACCGCCTTGATGCTGTGGGCGGTGTCGGCGGCCAGTGCTGCGCCGATCGCGTCGATATCGGCGGCATGGCGCCAATCGGTTTCGATAATCTCGGCATTGAGTTGCAGCTTTTTCGCCATCTCAATCCAACTCGCCGCGAATTGGCCGGTGCGGCAGAACAGCACGCGGTCGCCGGGGGAGAGCGTGTTGACCAGCGCCGCCTCCCACGAGCCGGTGCCGGAGCCGGGATAGACGATCACCGGCGATGTGGTCTGGAACAGCTGCTGCAATTTCGGGAAAAGCTGCAGCATCATCACGCCGAAATCCGGGCCGCGATGATCCATCGGCGGGTTGTCCAACGCGCGCAACACGCGGTCGGGCACGTTGGTTGGGCCGGGGATATGAAGGAAATGGCGGCCGGTTTCGGGGCGGGTGGTGAAATAAGCCATTTCTGTCTCCTCCAACGCGGTCTTGGCGCGCGACCTGCTTCAATGCCAAATGACGGACGACCGGCAGATTGACAAGCGCATCTCAGCGCATGCCGGAACGTCGCGGGGGGATTTCATGACACTTCACACCAGCATCGCCCAGTCTGCCATGGCCCAGCGCCTGCGCCGGGAGATTCGCGGACAGGTGTTGTTCTCCCAGGCCGACCGGGGCCGCTACGCCACCGATGCCTCCATCTATCAGGCCATGCCGGTGGGCGTGATCGTGCCGGAGCGGATCGAAGACGTCGCCACCGCCCTGCAGATCGCGCGAGAGTCCGGTGTTTCGGTGTTGGCACGCGGTGGCGGCACCAGCCAATGCGGGCAGACGGTCAACACTTCCCTGGTGATCGACTGCACCAAACATCTCCGCCGCCTTATCTCCGTCGATCCGCAAGCGCGGCGGGCGGTGGTGGAGCCGGGGATTGTGCTCGGCCATCTCAACGCGGCGCTGAAAAAACACGGTCTGTTCTTCCCCGTCGATCCCTCCACCCACAGCCGCTGCACCATTGGCGGCATGACGGCGAATAATTCCTGCGGCTCGAAATCCATCCGCTACGGGCTGATGGCCGACAACGTGGAGGCCATCGACGCCATTCTCGCCGACGGATCGCGGCATCGCTTCGGGCCGGACATGACCGACCCCGCCCCGCTGGTCGCCCTGCTGCGCGATCTCGGCACGCGCGAGGCGGCGGAGATCGCAGCGCGCTTCCCCAACGTGCTGCGGCGCGTCGGCGGCTATAATCTCGACTGTCTGCAGGGCGGCAATCTGGCGCGCATTCTGGTGGGCAGTGAGGGCACGCTGGCCTTCTCGGCGGGCGTCGAACTCAAGCTCTCCCCCATCAAGCCGCGCAAAATGCTCGGCATCTGCCAATTCCCGAATTTCCGCGCGGCGATGAATGCCGCCCAGCATCTGGTCAAGCTCGACCCGGAGGCGGTGGAACTGGTGGACCGCACGATGATCGATCTCGGCCGCGCCATCCCGATCTTCCGCGCCACCATCGACCGCATGGTCAAAGGCGAGCCTGATTCGCTGCTGATCGTGGAATTCCACGGCCATGAGGATGCGCCACTGCTGGCCAAGCTGGCCGCGTTGGATGAGGCGATGGGCGATCTCGGCTATCCGGGCGCTGTCGTGCGGGCCACCGATGCGGGCTTTCAGGCCCAGATCGCCGAAGTGCGGGAAGCCGGGCTGAACATCATGATGTCGATGAAGGGCGACGGCAAACCGGTCTCCTTCATCGAGGATTGCGCCGTCCCGCTGCCCGATCTCGCCGATTTCACCGAAAAGCTGAACGACGTCTTCGCCAGGCATGGCTCGAAGGGCACCTGGTACGCGCATGCCTCGGTGGGCTGCCTGCATGTCCGCCCGGTGCTGAACATGAAGGACGGCACCGACGTCGCCACCATGCGCGCTGTGGCCGAGGAGGCGTTCGACATCGTGCGCCAGTATAAGGGCAGCCACTCGGGCGAGCATGGCGACGGCATTGTGCGCAGCGAATTCCACACCCAGATGTTCGGCGAACGCATCGTGCGCGCCTTCGAGCAGGTGAAGGAGGCGTTCGACCCGGCCGGCATGCTCAACCCCCATCGCATCGTGCATCCGCCGCGCATGGATGACCGTTCGCTGTTCCGCTACCAGCCCGGTTACGCCGCCCTTCCGATGACCCCCGCCCTCGATTGGTCCGCCCATCCCTCCGGCCTGCTGGGGGCGGTGGAGATGTGCAACAACAACGGCATGTGTCGCAGCTTCGACGCAGGCGCCATGTGCCCGAGCTATCGGGTGACGCGCGATGAGAAGCATCTCACCCGCGGTCGCGCCAATACACTGCGCCTCGCATTGTCCGGCCAGATCGGCTTTGAGGGGCTGGCCGATCCGGTGCTGGCCGAGGCGATGGAAAACTGCGTCTCCTGCAAAGCCTGCCGCCGCGAATGCCCGACGGGGGTGGACATGGCGCGGATGAAAATCGAGGTGAAAGCAGCCCAAGCGCGCAAAGGCGGTCTGTCGCTGCGGGATCGGCTGGTCGCCGGTCTGCCGCGCTACGCCCCGCTCGCCGCCCGCCTGCCGGGTCTGGCCAATCTGCGCAACCGCTCGGCATTGCTGCGCATGCTGGGCGAGAGGATCGGCATCGCCGCCAATCGCCCGCTGCCGGAATTCCGCGCCGACCGCTTCCGCGACGAGGAGGCCGACCAAACGCCGGCCTTGCGTGACGTCTATCTGTTCGCCGACACCTTCAATCGCGCCTTCGAGCCGGAAAATCTGCGCGCGGCCTTGCGTGTGCTGCGGGCGGCGGGGTTTCGGGCGATCATGCCGAAATCCGACGGCGCACCGCTGTGCTGCGGCCGCACCTATCTGGCCAGCGGACAGACCGACCGCGCCAGGGCCGAGTTGCTGCGTCTGCGCGCGGCCTTGGCGGGCGATATTCCGGTGATCGGGCTGGAACCGTCCTGCCTCTACACGCTGCGTGACGAGCTGGAGGCGCTGCTGCCCGGCGCGGACTCGGCGCAACTGGCCGGGCGGGCGATGTTGCTGGGGGAATTCCTGGCCAAGGAAAAACCCGCCTTTGAGTTCAAATCGCTGCCGGTGCAGGCGCATATGCACGGCCATTGCCACCAGAAAAGCTTCGGCGCCTTCACGCCCGGTGTCGATCTGCTCAAGCAGGTGCCGGGGCTGAGCGTGACGGCGATTGCATCCAGTTGCTGCGGCATGGCGGGCAGTTTCGGCTATCAATCCGAAAGCCAGGACATCTCGCGCGCCATGGCCGAGGCCAATCTGATTCCCGCCGTCAAAGCCGCCGGGGCTGAGGATATCGTCATCGCCGACGGCACCTCCTGCCGCCATCAAATCCGCGATCTCGGCGGGCGGGAGGCGGTGCATTCGGTGATCGTGCTGGATCGGGCGTTGCGCGGGTAATCTCACGGGGTGCGATGCGTGATTGTCTCTCCGGCCACGCATACCGCCGCCCACCGCAATGTTATCGCGATCCAAGGCCGCCTGCTCTGGCGCGCTTGCCCATCCGGTGCTAACCCGCGCGCATCGCATGCGTAACGCGGAGCCCCCCACATGACCGCCATTTCCGACATCGTTGCCCGTCAGGTTCTCGACAGCCGTGGCAATCCCACCATTGAGGTGGACGTCCATCTCGAAAGCGGCGCGATGGGCCGCGCGATTGTGCCCTCCGGTGCGTCCACCGGTGCGCATGAGGCGGTGGAACTGCGCGATGGCGATAAGTCGAAATATGGCGGCAAGGGCGTGCTGACCGCCATCGCCAACATTCACGGCGAAATTCTCGACAATATCGGTGGCCTCGATGCCTTCGATCAGGTCGCCATCGACGGCGCGATGATCGAACTGGACGGCACCGCCAACAAGTCGCGCCTGGGGGCCAACGCCATCCTCGCCGACACGCTCGCCACCGCCAAGGCCGCCGCGGCTGAGTTGGAAATGCCGCTGTATCGCTATGTCGGCGGCGTGTTCGCCCGCACCCTGCCGGTGCCGATGATGAACATCGTCAATGGCGGCCAGCATGCCGACAATCCGATCGACATTCAGGAATTCATGATCCAGCCGGTCTCGGCGGCAACGGTTGCCGACGCGATCCGCATGGGCTCGGAAATCTTCCAGCAGCTGAAAAAGGCGCTGCACGATGCCGGGCTTTCGACCAATGTGGGCGATGAAGGCGGATTCGCGCCGGATCTGAAATCGGCCGACGAGGCGCTGGGCTTCATCGCCAAGGCCGTCGAAAAGGCCGGCTATCGCCTGGGTGACGACATCACGCTCGCCCTCGATTGCGCCTCGACCGAGTTCTACAAGAACGGCGTCTATGACCTGGAAGGCGAGGGCCGCAAGCTCGATTCCGCCGGAATGGTGGCGTATCTGGAAGATCTCGTCGGCCGCTATCCGATTGTCTCCATCGAGGACGGTCTGGCCGAGGACGATTGGGCGGGCTGGAAGCACCTGACGGATGTGCTCGGCGGGCGCGTGCAGCTGGTGGGCGACGATTTGTTCGTCACCAACCCCAAGCGTCTGGCGCGCGGCATTGCCGACAAGACCGCCAATTCGATCCTGGTCAAGGTCAACCAGATCGGCTCGCTCACCGAGACGCTCGAAGCCGTCGAAATGGCGCATCGTGCGGGCTACACGGCGGTGATGAGCCATCGTTCGGGCGAGACCGAGGACAGCACGATTGCCGATCTGGCGGTGGCCACCAATTGCGGCCAGATCAAAACCGGCTCGCTGTCGCGCTCGGACCGGATTGCGAAATACAACCAGTTGATCCGCATCGAGCAGCAGCTTGGCGCGGCGGCACGTTATGCGGGGCGTTCGATCCTGCGCGGGTGATGCGCGGGGTGGGAGTGCGGTGTTGCACTCCCACCCCCTTAGCTGAATCTGACTACCAACCCGGCTGATAATAAGGCTGCGGCATCGGCAACGGCACTGGCAACGGCACCGGCACATAAACCGGCTGGCGTTCGCGCCATTCGCGCTCCCGCCACGCCCGTTCGCGCGCCTCGGCCTCCCACCGCGCCCGTTCGCGCATCTCGTGCTCCCAATGGCGGGCGCGCCAGTCGTCTTGAGGATAATATTGCGCCATCGCCTTGGGCGCTGTGGCGGTCAGCATCGCCAGTGCGGCGCAGGCGGCCAGGACCAGGGAGCGTGCGGACATTTGGGGACTCTTTCGATGAATCGCCGAAACCACTTCGGCGTTGATCGGAGTTCGCACCTGATTCATGGCTGAATCCGGGCAAGAATCTGTGATTCACAAGGCCTTGCGCATATGTCATCTTGCGAAGGGCCGATTCGGGGGCTTGATGGATATTTGGCGTGGCATCAAACGGCGTGTGCGCGAGGCAGTGATGCCGGTCGTGTTCATGGCGCTGGCTGCCTATTTCATCTGGGGCTCGTTTCAGGGTGAGCGCGGACTTGAGGCGCAGAAATCGCGTCAGGTCGGGATGGATATTGCACGCCAGGATCTGGATGCCGCACAGCAGGAGCAATCCGTCTGGCAACGCCGGGTGGACGCACTGCGCACCGAAAATCTCGATGGCGATGCGCTGGATGAGCGGGTGCGGGATCGGCTGAATCTGTCCAACTCCACCGACATCATCATGCTCTACCCGCCGGGCAAGCGGCTGTTCTGATCAGTCCAGATTGTGGCGTGGCAAGGCGCGCAATGCAGGCATCGGCGAGAACAGCACAATCGCCGCCTGCGCGATGAAGCCCAACCCCGCCACCAGCATCGCCGCATCCAGCCCAATTTTGGTGCCGATCAGCCCGCCAATCGCCGCCCCGATCGGACGTGCACCGAAGCTGACCACCATGAACAGCGCCGAGACCCGGCCGAGCAGGGCGGTGGGGGTGAGCGCCTGACGCAAGGTGGTCTGGCCGATGCTCCACATCAGCGGCCCGATGCCGAACAGGAAGAAGCCGAGCAGCGGCATGAAGATGCCCGGCACAAAGCGGCTGGACAGGATCGTCGCCACCCCGATCACCGAGCCGACCGGGCCGCAGACGATAAATCGGCCAATCGGCATGCGCGGCAGGATCAGCGGCGAGGCGAGGGCGGCGACCAGCATGCCCGCGCCATACGCCCCCAGGGTGAGCCCCACCGCCCCCGCATCCAGACCCAGGCGCTGGACGGCATAGAGCACGTAGATCGATTGCAGCACGAAATACGACACGCTCCAGACGGCGGCGGTGGCCATGATGGTCATCAACAAGGGCTGCGTGCGGACAAACGCCATGCCCTCGATCAACTCGGCCACCACATGGCGGGAGGCGCCGGGGGCGCGGACGTCTTCGCGGATGGCGGCGATGAGCCAGACGGCGGCCAAGGACAGCAGGGCTGCGATCACAAACGCCGCCCCGCCGCCAATGGCCACCACCAGCACGCCCGCCGCACTCGGCCCGACCGCGAACGCCAGGCTGCGGGCGAGTTCGAGGCGGGTGTTGGCGGCGGCCAGCAATTCACGCGGCACCAATGTGGGCACCAGGGCTGGGGCTGCGACGCTGAAGACCACGGTGCCGGTGGCGGTCAGGGCGCCGATCAACGCCAGCATCGGCAGGCTGAGCACGCCCAGCCAGAGCAATACCGGCAAGGTCAGCAGGGCGGCGGCGCGCAGCAGTTCGGCCATCACCATCAATTGCTTGCGCCGCATCCGATCCGCCAGCACGCCGGCCGGCAACGATAGCAGCAGGAAGGGCAGGCTTTGCGCTGCCGTCAAAATCCCGGTCTCGGCAGCGCCTGCCCCCAACGTGAGCACCGCCAGAATAGGGGCGGCGGCGAGCGACATCTGCTCTGCACTTTGGGCGGCCAGATTGGACCAAGCCAGACGCTGGAACGAGGTGGGAAGCGACATCGAGCGGACTCCGTATCGGGAACCCTGCTGTGGCACCCGCCCGGCATCGTCGCATCCCACATCTTGCGCCGCAAACCTCTCCTCGGCGATGAGATCGATAAGTTCCGTGTTACGGGCCTCACAAATTGCTATAGCCGGGCCGAAATCTGCGCCCAACCGCCGATTTTCTCCAAAAAAACCAACCGAAAATTATCAACCCGCTTGACGACTGCGCACGATATCACGCGAAATCTCCGATGCACGATTTGGTTCATCTCGCACGAATCTTTCGTCGCGCACGCAGATCAAGAAATCGGACACGCGCAACGGCGCGAGAAGCCGCTTGGATCAAAGGCTTAACCGATTTTAAGTTAACCACTCTTATTGCGTTGCAATAAAACGATTTTCTGCGTTCAGAGTGCTTGCAACCTGAATTTCATGCTAGTAGCAACCGAAGCCGAAGACGAACCCAATGGGAGGAGTTGTCGCAATGGCGCTATCGGAAACCCGCAAAAAGGGCAAAGGACGCGCAGCGTCCAACCAGGCCCTGACGAAGGAAGAGCTGCTCGCAGGCTATCGCGACATGCTGCTCATCCGCCGCTTTGAGGAAAAGGCCGGCCAACTCTATGGCATGGGCCTCATCGGTGGCTTCTGCCATCTCTATATCGGCCAGGAAGCCGTCGTCGTCGGCATTCAGATGACGCTTGGCGAAGGCGACGAAATCATCACCTCCTATCGCGATCACGGCCACATGCTGGCCTGCGGCATGGAGGCGCGCGGCGTGATGGCCGAGTTGACCGGTCGCGAGGGTGGCTATTCGCGCGGCAAGGGCGGCTCGATGCACATGTTCAGCCGCGAGAAGAACTTCTTCGGCGGCCACGGCATCGTCGGCGCCCAGGTCTCGCTGGGGGCGGGTCTGGCGTTCTCGAACTGGTATCGCCGCAACGACCGCGTGGCGGTTGCCTATTTCGGCGACGGCGCCTCGAACCAGGGCCAGGTCTATGAGAGCTTCAACCTCGCCGCCCTGTTCAAGCTGCCCTGCATCTTCGTCATCGAGAACAACAAGTATGGCATGGGCACGGCGATTGACCGCATCTCGGCCAGCCATGATCTGTCGATGAACGGTGCGCCCTGGGGCATCAAATCGGCCAAGGTGGATGGCATGGATCTCGAAGCGGTGCATGCGGCGGCCGAAGTGGCGGTTGCCGCCTGTCGCGCCGGCGAAGGCCCGTATCTGCTCGAAGTGCAGACCTATCGCTATCGCGGCCATTCGATGTCGGACCCTGCGAAGTATCGCACACGCGAAGAGGTGCAGAAGATGCGCACCGAGCACGACGCCATCGAGAGCGTGCGCCACAAGCTGGAAGCGATGGGCGTGGATGCGGCGGGCTTCAAGGCCATCGATGATGAAGTGAAGGCGATCGTCACCGACGCCGCCGATTTTGCCCAGACCAGCCCCGAGCCCGACGTGTCGCAGCTCTGGACTGATATTCTGGTGGAGGGCTGAGCTATGGGTGTGCAGATTTTGATGCCGGCGCTGAGCCCGACCATGACGGAAGGCAAGCTGGCGCGTTGGCTGAAGAAAGAGGGCGACGAGATCAAGGCGGGCGACGTGATCGCCGAGATCGAGACCGACAAGGCGACGATGGAAGTCGAAGCCGTCGATGAGGGCATCCTGGGCAAGATCCTCGTTGCTGAAGGTGCCGAGGGCGTGGCGGTGAATACGCCGATTGCCGAACTCGCGGGCGAAGGTGGCGCTGTGGCGGCCCCGGCCCCTGTCGCAGCACCGGCTGCCGCTGTCGTTGAGCCGACACTCTCCACCCCGGTGCTGCTGCCGGTGGCCGCAATCCCGGAAAAGGATTGGGGCCCGACCGCGCCGATCACCGTGCGTGAAGCCTTGCGCGACGCGATGACGCTGGAAATGCGCCGCGACCCGGATGTGTTCCTGATCGGCGAGGAAGTCGGTGCCTATCAGGGCGCCTACAAGATCAGCCAGGGCATGCTCGACGAATTCGGTGACCGCCGCGTGATCGATATGCCGATCACCGAACATGGCTTCACCGGCATGGCCGTCGGTGCGGCGATGAACGGGCTGAAGCCGATTGTGGAGTTCATGACGTTCAACTTCGCCATGCAGGCGATCGATCAGATCATCAACTCGGCCGCCAAGACGCTCTATATGTCCGGTGGCCAGATGGGTTGCCCGATTGTCTTCCGTGGCGCCAACGGTGCCGCCTCCCGCGTCGGCGCCCAGCACAGCCAGTGCTACGCCTCGTGGTATGCGCATTGCCCCGGCCTGAAAGTGGTGGCCCCGTGGTCGTCCGCCGATGCGAAGGGCCTGATGCGCGCTGCCATCCGCGATCCGAACCCGGTGATCTTCCTGGAGAATGAAATTCTCTATGGGCAGACCTTCGATTGCCCGACGGATGAGGATTTCATCCTGCCGATCGGCAAGGCGAAAATCGAACGCGCGGGCACCGATGTCACCATCGTCGCCTTCTCGATCATGGTGGGCGTGGCGCTGAAGGCGGCCGAGACGCTGGCAGCACAGGGCATTTCGGCCGAGGTGATCAACCTCCGCTCGATCCGCCCGCTCGACACCGAGACGATTGTCAATTCGGTCAAGAAGACCAATCGCATCGTCACCGTCGAAGAGGGCTGGCCCACGGCTGGTATCGGGGCGGAAATCAACATGCAGATCGTCGAGCATTGCTTCGACTGGCTCGATGCTCCCCCGACCCGCGTCTGCGGCCTCGACATTCCGATGCCTTACGCTGCCAATCTCGAAAAGCTGGCGCTGCCGCAGCCCGATTGGGTTGTCGACGCCGTCAAGAAGCTGGTCTGAGATCGGGCAGGGAGAACAAACCAATGGCAACGAACATCCTGATGCCGGCGCTGTCGCCCACGATGACCGAGGGCACGCTGGCGCGCTGGCTGAAGAAAGAAGGCGACACCATCAAGGCTGGTGACATCATCGCCGAGATCGAGACCGACAAGGCGACGATGGAAGTCGAAGCTGTCGATGAGGGCATTCTGGGCAAGATCCTGGTGGCCGATGGCACGGCCAACGTGGCGGTGAACGCCCCGATTGCGGTGCTGGTGGAAGCCGGTGAAGCCGTGCCGTCTGCCGCTGCGGCCCCAGCGGCTGCTCCGGCAGCATCGGCCCCGGCTGCTGCGGCGCCTGCCGCTGCCGTTGCCGCTCCGGCGGCGGTGGCTCCGGCGGCTGCGGGCGAGCGCATCTTCGCCTCGCCCTTGGCCAAGCGGATGGCACAGCAGGCCGGGATCAGCCTGTCGGCGATCAAGGGCACCGGCCCGAATGGCCGCATTGTGAAGTCTGACGTCGAAGCCGCCGCCAAGGGTGGCGTCGCCGCCGCTCCGGCTCCTGCGGCTGCGCCCGTGGCAGTTGCCCCTGCGCCTGTGGCCGCTCCGGCCCCTGCGCCGAAGGCCACCGCTCCGGCGATCACCGCGCCGCACACCTCCGTGCCGAATTCCACCATGCGCAAGGTGATTGCCCGCCGCCTGTCGGAATCCAAGGCAACCGTGCCGCATTTCTATGTCTCGATGGACATCGAACTCGACGCGCTGCTCAAGCTGCGCGCCGATCTCAATGGCCGCTCGCCCAAGGATGGCGCGGGTGCGTTCAAGCTGTCGGTGAACGACCTGATCATCAAGGCCGCCGGTGTGGCCCTCAGGCGGGTGCCGAAGGTGAACGCCACCTTCACCGAAGATGCCACGATCTATTACGACAATGTGGACATCTCGGTGGCCGTCTCGATCCCGGACGGTCTGATCACCCCGATCATCCGCAATGCCGACAGCAAGGGCCTGTCGCAGATTTCCAACGAGATGAAGGATTTGGCCAACCGTGCCAAGGCCGGCAAGCTCAAGCCCGAGGAATTCCAGGGCGGCGGCTTCTCGATCTCCAACATGGGCATGTTCGGCGTGACCAGCTTCGCTGCCATCGTCAACCCGCCGCAGGCCGGCATTCTGGCGGTGGCCGCCGGTCAGCAGCGCGCGGTGGTCAAGAATGGCGAGCTGGCCATTGCCACGGTGATGACCTGCACGCTGTCCGTCGATCACCGCGTGGTCGATGGGGCGCTCGGGGCCGAGTGGATGGCTGAGTTCAAGAAGATCGTCGAAGACCCGATCAGCTTGATGCTGTGAGGGAGGAGAATTCCAATGGCTGATCAGAATTTCGACGTCGTTGTCGTCGGTGGCGGTCCTGGCGGTTACGTCGCCGCCATCCGCGCGGCCCAATTGGGCCTGAAGACCGCACTGGTGGAAAGCCAGCATCTGGGCGGCATCTGCCTCAACTGGGGCTGCATTCCCACCAAGGCGCTGCTGCGGTCAGGCGAAATCTACCACACGCTGCATCATCTGAAGGATTACGGGCTGGCGGCGGACAATATCCGCTTCGATCTCGACGCCGTGGTGAAGCGCTCGCGCGGCATTGCCAAGCAGCTCTCGTCGGGCGTGGCGCATCTGCTGAAGAAGAACAAGGTCGCGGTGTTCGACGGCTTCGGCAAGCTCGCCGGTGCCGGCAAGCTGTCGGTGACGAAAGACGGCAAGGACGTGGCCACGCTGGCCTCCAAGCACATCATCCTCGCCACCGGTGCCCGCGCGCGTCAGCTGCCGGGGCTGGAGATCGATGGCAAGCTGATCTGGGGCTATCGCGAGGCCTTGGTGCCGACCGAGACGCCGAAATCCATGCTCGTCATCGGCTCGGGCGCCATCGGCATCGAATTCGCCAGCTTCTACAACGCGCTCGGCGTGGACGTGACCGTCGTTGAGGTGATGGACCGCGTGCTGCCGGTGGAAGATGCCGAAATCTCGGCCTTCGCCAAGAAGGCGTTCGAGAAGCAGGGGCTGAAGATTCTCACCAGTGCCGCCGTCAAAAGCGTCAAGAAGGGTGCGAACTCCATCACGGCCACGATTGAGCAGGGCGGCAAGACCAGCGAAATCACCGTCGATCGCATCATCTCGGCCGTCGGCATTGTCGGCAATGTGGAGAATATCGGGCTTGAGGGCACCAAGGTGGTGGTGGATCGCACCCATGTGGTGATCGACCAGTTCGGCCGCACCGGAGAGCCGGGCGTCTACGCCATCGGCGATCTGGCCGGCCCGCCCTGGCTGGCGCATAAGGCCAGCCATGAAGGCGTGATCGTGGTGGAGGCCATCGCCGGCCTGCATCCGCATCCGCTGGAGCCGATGAACATTCCGGGCTGCACCTATTGCCATCCGCAGGTGGCCTCGGTCGGCCTCAGCGAGGCCAAGGCGAAGGAACTCGGCCACGAGGTCCGCGTCGGTCGCTTCCCGTTCATCGGCAATGGCAAGGCGATTGCGATGGGCGAGTCCGAGGGCATGATCAAGACGGTCTTCGACGCCAAGACCGGCGAACTTCTCGGCGCGCATATGATCGGCGCCGAAGTGACCGAGATGATCCAGGGCTATGTGGTGGCACGCACGTTGGAGACGACGGAGCAGGAGCTGATGCACACTGTCTTCCCGCATCCGACCATCTCGGAAGCGATGCACGAGGCGGTGCTTGACGCCTACGGCCGCGCGATCCATTTCTAACATTCCGTAGGGTGGGATGGCGCTGGCCATCCCACCAATCGCGCGGCGCCCCTGTGGTGGGATGGCCTGCGCCATCCCACCCTACGAATACCGAACGGGACACCGTCCATGCGCATCGAGATCGATCACAGCAAGCGCGACGTGCGCCATCCTGAGAAGGCGCATCGGCCGGACAATCCGATCCAGCGCAAGCCCGCCTGGATCAGGGTCAAGGCGCCCACCAGCCCGATCTATCACGAGACGCATAAGCTGATGCGTGACAACGGACTCGTCACCGTCTGCGAGGAAGCGGGTTGCCCGAATATCGGCGAATGCTGGTCGCAGCGTCACGCCACGATGATGATCATGGGCGACACCTGCACCCGCGCCTGCTCGTTCTGCAATGTGCGCACCGGCATGCCCGACGCGCTCGACGCCTCTGAACCCGCCCGCGTGGCCGATGCGGTGGCCAAGATGGGCTTGCGTCATGTGGTGATCACCTCGGTGGATCGTGACGATCTGGCCGATGGTGGGGCGGCGCATTTCGCCTCCGTCATCGCCGCCACGCGCGCCGCCGCGCCCGAGACGACGATTGAGGTTCTCACGCCGGATTTCCTGCGCAAGCCCGGCTGTATCGAAGTGGTGGCCGAGGCGCGGCCGGATGTGTTCAATCACAATCTGGAAACCGTCCCGCGCCTGTATCCCAGCATTCGCCCTGGTGCCCGCTATTTCCAATCGTTGCGGCTGTTGCAGCGGGTGAAGGAAGTGGACCCGTCGATTTTCACCAAATCCGGCCTGATGGTGGGCCTTGGCGAGACGCGGCAGGAGATTTTGCAGGTGATGGACGATCTGCGCGTGGCCGATGTCGATTTCATCACCATCGGCCAGTATTTGCAGCCGACGGTCAAGCACGCGGCGGTGGCGGATTTCATCACGCCTGAGGCGTTTGAAGACTATGCGGCGATGGCGCGCGCCAAGGGGTTCCTGTTGGTGTCGGCCACGCCGTTGACGCGCTCCTCCTATCACGCGGATGCCGATTTCGCGCAGCTCAAGGCCGCCCGCGCCGCTCTCCTCGAACGCGCCTCCGCCTGAGACGATGCCGACCCACGCCGAGACAAAGCTGATCCCGTATCAGCCGGAACAGCTGTTCGATCTGGTGGCCGATTGCGCGAAATATCCGCAATTCCTGCCCTGGTGTGTGGGGGCGCGTGTGCGCTCCCGCAGCCAGACGCAGCAGGTGGTGGATCTGACCATCGGCTTCGGCCCGTTCCGCGAGAGCTTCACCAGCCGGGTGGAGATGGACAAGCCGGGCAAGATCATCGTGCGCTATGAGAATGGCCCGTTTAAATATCTGAAAAATCAGTGGATTTTCCGACCGGACCCGAAAGGGTGCAAGGTGGAATTCTTTGTCGATTTCGAATTCCGCTCGCGGATTCTGCAAATGGCCATTGGCACGGTGTTCACCGAGGCGGTGCGGATGATGGTCAACGCCTTCATCAAACGCGCCCGCGAGATCTACGGCCCCGCCAGGACGACGCCGCCGATAGCCTGAGATTGGACCCCGTCATTGCTGCGCTGCGCGCGCAATGACGGATTGTACACCCCATCCCCCCCACCCGTCATTGCGGCGCGCAGCGCCGATGGATGCTGGCGTGCAGCATCGCCAGAATCCCGCCCTCGCCATCATTGTCCACCCGCATGACGAACAGCACATATTTCACCGAGGTGATCAGCACCAAGGTCCAGATCACCAAGTGGCTCCGCTGGTGCGGCAGCCACGTCGAGGCATCGCAGCCTATGGCGGCAATTGCATGTTTCCGAAACGCCGCAGCCGGTAACTCAACGCCTCCGCCACATGCGCCCTGCCCACGATGTCGTCTCCGGCGAGGTCGGCAATTGTGCGGGCCACGCGGAGGGCACGGGTGAAGCCGCGCGCGGAGAGGTGCAGTTTTTCGGCGGCTTTCTCGATCAAGGCGCGGGCCTCCTCATTGGTGCGAATGGCGGCCAGTGGCACTTCGGCGTTCGACAATCCCCCCTCCCGCGCCCGCTGCCGATCCCGTGCCGCCTGCACGCGGGCCGCCACGATGGCCGATGGCTCGCCTACACCGGCACGCGCCAAGGTGGCCGGCGGGATGGGTTGGACTTCCAGGACGATGTCGATGCGGTCGAGCAGGGGGCCGCTGATCTTGCCCTGGTAATCCTCGCCACAGCGCGGCGCCCGCCCGCATTCGCGCGCCGGATTGCCCAGATGGCCGCAGCGGCATGGGTTCATGGCCGCGATCAGTTGGAAGCGCGCCGGATAGGTGATGTGGGCGGCGGCGCGGGAGACGGTGGTGTGGCCGCTCTCCATCGGCTGACGCAGCGATTCCAGCGCCGCGCGGGGGAATTCCGGCAATTCATCAAGAAACAACACGCCACGATGCGCAAGTGACACCTCGCCGGGTTTCGCCCGCGTGCCGCCACCGGCAATCGCCGCTTGGCTGGCGGAGTGATGCGGCTCACGAAAGGGAGGGCGCTGCACCAATCGGCCCCCGTCGAGAAGCCCTGCAACCGAATGCACCATCGACACTTCCAACGCCTCACGTGGCGTCAAATCGGGCAGCAAGCCGGGCAGACGGGCGGCGAGCATGGATTTTCCGGCACCGGGCGGGCCGATCAACAGCAAATTATGCGCCCCGGCGGCGGCGATTTCCAATGCGCGACGGGCGGAGTCCATCCCACGCACCTGCGT
Organism: Acetobacteraceae bacterium; assembly: GCA_031291725.1. Classification (GTDB taxonomy): domain Bacteria; phylum Pseudomonadota; class Alphaproteobacteria; order Acetobacterales; family Acetobacteraceae; genus CAIQQQ01. The sequence goes on along the minus strand of JARLIM010000021.1, from coordinate 60,953 downwards.
CAGATCGGCGGCGACCTCTACCGTTGCGATGTCGCCGGGTTGAGGGCGGCTGAGCAATTGGGTGCCGCGAAAATGGTTGATCAGGGCGAGTAAATCAGGCGGCGCCAGAATATCCACATCGCCCGCCCATGCCGCCTCACCGCCCTGCGATTGCGGGCAGATCAACCCCAAATCCGCCGCCCCCGCCGCAATCGCCGCAGGCAACACACCGGCCACCGGATGCAGGCGGCCATCGAGCGACAACTCCCCCAAGGCGGCGAATTCCCCGGCCTCCTCCATCGGCACCACATCCATCGCCGCCAACACGGCCAACGCGATCGGCAGGTCGAAATGCGAGCCTTCCTTGAGCATATCGGCGGGGGCGAGGTTGATGACGATGCGTTTGGGCGGCAGCGACAAGCCCATCGACGTCAGCGCCGACCGAACCCGCTCGCGCGCTTCGCCCACCGCTTTGTCTGGCAGGCCCACGACAAGAAAATTCGGCAGGCCGGAGGATATCTGCACCTGCACCTCCACCTTCAGCGCCTCGATTCCGGCGAAGCTGAACGTGTTGATGCGGGCGACCGTCACGTCAGCAGCCCCTCCCGCCTGAAACTCAGGCAGCGTCCATTGCCGACGATCACATGGTCATGCAGCACCACGCCGAGCACGCGGGCGGCCTCCTTGATCTCAGCCGTCATCTCGATGTCGGGGCGTGAGGGGGTGGGGTCGCCTGAGGGGTGGTTGTGCACCAGGATGAGGGCGGTGGCGTGCAGTTCGAGCGCGCGCTTGACCACTTCGCGCGGATAGACCGGCGTGTGGTCCACCGTGCCGCGCGCCTGCGCCTCGTCTGCGATCAGGCGGTTGCGCGGGTCGAGGAACAGGATATGGAATTGCTCCACCTTTTCGCGCGCCAGCATGGCGGTCAGGTAGTCCATCAGCCGGTCCCAGTTGTTCAGAACCGGCTTGTCCATCACCTCGGCACGCGCCAGGCGAAGGGCGGCGTCTTGCACCAGTTTCAGCGCGACGACGGAATGCGGGCCGAGGCCGCTATTTTCGAGCAATTGATCGGCGGGGGCGCAGAGCAGGGCCGCGAAGCTGCCGAAGCGGTTGATCAGCGATTTCGCCAGCGGCTTGGTGTCGCCGGTTTTGAAGGCGAAAAACAGCAGCATTTCGAGCAATTCGTAATCGGCCAAATTGCCCGCCCCATGCTCCAGCACCCGCGTGCGCATCCGGCTGCGATGACCGCGTGGGCCAGTGCTGGGGAAGGGCAGATCGGGCGGTGCCGGGTTGATGTTGGAGAGCTGCACCACCTCCGGCTCATCCTCGATTTCGGTGAGCCTGCCGCGATGCAGCGCCGCATTGCCCTCACCGAACCCACGCGCACGGTGGGAGGCCGCGGGCTGGGTGTAGGAGATCGGGTCGTGTTGCTGGCCGCGCAGGCGGGCGAGCATCTGGTCGAGCAGTCCGGGCGTTTTGGTCATGCCGGCAGACTGGCCTAGCGCTGCGCGGGCGCGGTGATTTGGCTGTTAACGCACTGCGAAATCGGCGTGGGCGGGCGAGAATAGCTCAGAAAATGCTCAGGAAACGCTTGAGCAATGCGCCAATCTGGCCGGTGGCATAGCCGCCTTCCTGCACCAGCACGGTTTTCATCTTCAACGCCGCCACCTGTTCGCCGGCACGGCTGAAGGCGTCGTCGGTGACGTGGAAGAATTGCAGCGGCTCATGCAGCGAGGCGTCAAAGCCCAGGCTGACCACCAGCGCATCGGTGCCGAAGCTGCGAATGGCGGCGATGGCGTGCTCAAGGGCGGTCAGCCAATCCAGATCGTCCGCCCCACGCGCCAAGGGCAGGTTCAGATTGCAGCCAAAGCCGCGCCCGCCGCCGCGCTCATGGGCGTGGCCGACATACCAGGGGTAATACTGATTGGGATCGCCGTGGATGGAGGCGAACAGCACGTCCGACCGGCTCCAGAAGATGCTCTGCGTGCCGTTGCCGTGATGGCTGTCCAGATCGAGGATGGCCACCCGTGCCGCACCGTTGTCGCGCAGGCGCTGGGCTGCCAGGGCGGCGTTGTTGAGGTAGCAATGCCCGCCCGCCCGCGCGGGATAGGCGTGGTGGCCGGGCGGACGGCAGAGCGCATAGGCGATGCGGCCCTGGGCGGAGACATAATCCGCCGCGGCCAGCGCGCAGGAGGCGGCGGCAAGGGCAGCGGGCCAGGTGGTCGCGGAAATCGGGCAGGAGGTGTCCGCAGTGTACCAGCCAAGCTGGCCGACCACATTGACGGGCATGCGCGCGCCGTTGGCGAACATTTCCGGCGAAGGATGAATATTCGGCACCGCCTCTGGGCCGTGATCGGGCAAGGCCGCCCATTGACCCGGCAGATCGCGCAGAAAATCGAGATAGGCCGCGCTGTGCACACCCTCCAGCGCCGCCCGCTCCACCTGCGCCGGGATTTCGACGGTCAGCCCCATATCATGGCACGCCGCCAACAGCACTTCAGCCCGCGCCGGAACTTCGAAGTTTCGGCGCACATGGCCGCGCTGCAAAAAGAATTTCGGTGCATGCTGCATTTGCACCGGGTCCCAGAACACCTTCACGACGGCACTCCATCCGCACGATTCAATCGATATAGCACATGGTCATGCATGGGATGCGACGCTGGAACAAAGGGGTGGCCAAAATCACCGGACATGTCGCGAATCATTCCAAGCTTACGCATCACAGCCTGTGATGGCGTGTTGGCTTGTGCCGTCATGGCGACGATTTCCGCTAGCCCCAAACGGGTGAAGCCATCCGTAATGATCGCCTTTGCCGCCTCGGTGCAATAGCCCTTCTGCCAATAATCCCGCCCCAAGGTCCACACGGCTTCCACCGCAGGTGCGCAGGGTAGGCTGTCGGGCACGGTGGACAAGCCGACGAAGCCGATGAACGGCGAAACGGCGGGCGCTTCGACCGCCCACAGGCCGAATCCGTGAGCCTGCAGATGCGCCTGTGTGCGCGCCACCCAGGCATCGGATTGCGCCCGCGTGCGGGTGAGATGGAAGAAGCGCATCACCTCGGGATCGGCGGTGATCTCGGCCACCAAGGGCAGATCTTCCTCACGCCAGGGACGCAGGATCAGGCGATGGGTGCGCAACATTACGCCCTGCCACCCGCGCGCCACGCCGATATGCCGCCGCACCTTGTCATCGATGTCCCGATCTTGCGCCTGACAAGATCCCTAGCTTGGGCTGGCGGAGGGCGCAATCTCAGAAAGCACGTGCGCATATCCGCGCAGCGACGCGCCGAGCCCCTGCACGCCGGTTTGCAGTTCGGCCAATGCCGCACGCCAGCGCAGCAGAGCCGCCTGTTGCTCGGCTTGGGCCGCCGCCAAATCGGCCAAGGCCCGACTCAGACGGTCAGACGCCGCAGGCTGAGATGGAATGACGGGCGGCGTGGAAGGCGTGGAAGGCGGGGCAAGGCGACTGGGGAAGGGGATGATCTCTGCGTTCGCTTGGACGGTCATGATCAGGTGTTCCAGTGAAAATTCTCAATTAATGAGACAAATATCCGATATCGTCTCAAAAATCGAGACAAATTTTAACGTCTTATTCATGAACCGCCATCGTTGCGGCGGGGCTGCCGTGGCTGTCGGAACAGGGGGACGTTGGGGTAGATATCGTTCTGCCACGGCACGTCTATGTGTATGCTGGGGCTGTCCGTCCGGGGCTGGCTGCGGCCCTGGCTTATGTCGAACTGGCCTGCGATCACATGCTTGAAATCTTTGTTGTCCTTTTGCTGATCCTGCTCAACGGCTTGTTTGCCTTGGGGGAATTGGCGCTTGTCTCCGTCAACCGGACGCGGATTGCCATGCTGGAGCGCAAGGGATTGGCCGGTGCGGCGCAGGCGCGGGTGTTGTCCGACGATCCGCAGCTTTTTCTGCCGGCGGTGCAGGTGGGCATCACGGCGGTGGGCATTCTCTCCGGTGTGTTCGGCGGCGCCAGATTGGCGGGGCGTCTGGAGCCGGTGCTTGCCGGTGTGCCGCAATTGGCGCCCTATGCCGACACGCTGTCGCTGGCGCTGGTGGTGGTGGTGATCACCTATCTCACCTTGGTGCTGGGCGAGTTGGTGCCCAAGCAGATTGCCCTGCGCAATCCCGAGAAGGTGGCCGCCACGATCTCCCGTCCGTTGATCGCCCTCACCCGCGTCACCCGTCCGATTGTCTGGCTGCTCAACACCTCTTCCCAGTTGATCCTGCGACTCGGCGGCGTGCATGACGTGCAATCGAACACCGTCACGGAAGAGGAATTGAAGGCATTGCTGGTCGAAGGCGAGGAAACCGGCGTGTTGGAGACCGAGGAGCGCGACATGATCGAGCGCGTCCTGCGGCTGGCCGATAAGCCGGTGCGGGCGATCATGACACCGCGCACCGAGCTTTCCTGGATCGACCGGACCGACAAGCCCGAGGAAATCGCCGCCGCCATCAAGGCCGCGGCCCATTCCCGCTTCGTGGTCTGCGACTCGTCAATCGACAATGTGGTCGGCATTGTGCTCGCCAAGGATATTCTTGACCTCGTGCTCGACGGCAAACCGCCCTCCATCGCCGCCGTGCTGCGTCAGCCGCTGGTGATGCCGGATACGGTGACGGCGATGGACGCGCTGGAGCAGCTCAAAGCCGACCCGCTGGGTCTCGCACTTGTGATGGATGAATACGGCAGTTTTGAAGGTTTGGTGACAGCGGCAGACGTTCTGGAGGCCATCGTGGGGGAGGCGGTGGCGGCACAGGATGTCGATGCCCAGGCCGAATCGGAGCGGCTGGGCGTCTATCAGCTTGATGGCATGATGCCGGTTGATGAACTCAAATCGCGTCTCGATCTGCCGGATCTGCCTGCCGAGGGCAGCTATCACACTCTGGCCGGTTTGGTGCTGGCGCTGCTGCGCCGGGTGCCGCGTCAGGGCGACCGAATTGTGTTCGGCGGCTGGCTGTTCGAGGTTGTCGAGATGGATGGACGCCGAGTGGATCGGGTGCGCGCCACGCGCGAGGCGCAAGACGAGGTGTAGGGCGTTATTGCGCGCTGTTGGCCTGGTATTGGCGCATCAGCGCGGTGGTGGCGTCGAGCGAGTCGAGAATGACCTGGCCGGCGCGTTTGACCGCGGGATCGGCATGCATCGTCAGCCGCTCGGCAACCAGCATCGCCGGGCCGAGGGCGTTGCGCATATCGTGCAAAAGAGTACGCGTTGGATCGTTGCTCATGGCGTGCAGCTGTCCCGAATATGGCAGAGAAGACCGTCAAATCGCTTAGGCCATGCCTGCGCGGTTGACGCAAGCCGGCTCAGGGCTCTATAAGCCCGGCCTCTCGTGCCCCACGAAAGTCGGGGTTGTTGTGTTGTGGTCTGCTTGCAGGCCCCTTGATCAGTGTGGAGTGTCGCCGTGAAGCGCACGTATCAGCCGTCTAAACTCGTCCGCAAGCATCGGCATGGTTTCCGCGCCCGCATGGCAACTGTTGGCGGCCGCAAGGTGCTCGCCAATCGTCGCGCCAAGGGCCGCGCGAAGCTCTCTGCCTGATTGATGCGGGCGCGCTCTCTCATGGCGCCCGATCAGCCCAATATGGCCGCTGCCAAACCGGCCCCTCAACGTCTGAAGCAACGCTCGGAGTTTCTTCGTGCGGCTTCGAAGGGGCGCAAGGCGGTGGCCAATGGCCTCGTTTTGCAGGCGCTGCGACGCGATGATGGTTTGCCCGCACGAGTGGGGTTCACCGTCACCAAAAAAGTCGGCAATTCCGTCGTGCGCAATCGCACGCGGCGTCGGCTGAAGGAAGCGGCGCGGTTGCTGTTGCGGGAGGTTGATGTGGGCAGCGTTGATCTCGTTTTGATCGGCCGCGATGCGACCCGCTCGCGTCCGTTTGCCGCTCTGATCGACGATATTCGTCGTTCGCTCGGCAAGGCGGGGGTTGTATGACCCTCGTCGGCAATCTGCTGGCCGCGTTGGTGCGGCTCTACCAACTCACACTGCGCGCGGTGATCGGCAGCCATTGCCGGTTCGAGCCAAGTTGCAGCCATTACGCGATTGAGGCTCTGCACACGCATGGTGCCCTGCGCGGGACGGCTCTTGCCACGAGGCGCATCTTGCGCTGCAACCCGTGGCACCAAGGCGGGTATGATCCTGTACCCGCTGCCTGTTGTTCCTCTCACCACCGGACATCCGCCTGATGGACCAGAAACGCCTGTTGCTCGCGATCGCCCTGTCGGTCGCGATCCTGCTTGGTTTCCAGGCATTGATGCCCAAGCATCCCGCGCCGGTTGCGACCGCGCCGGTGGCCGCTTCGGCCGCTATCCCCACGCCGGGCACACCTGCGGCCGATCTTGGCCATGCGGTGATGTCGGCTGAGATGGTCGCATCCGAAGAGGCCGCCCCGCGCGCCGCCTTCACGGCCAATCGTCTGCAGGGCAGCGTGAACTTGCTCGGCGCCAAGCTGGACGATCTGGTGCTGCGCGATTTCCGCGAGGAGCGTGACCCGAAATCCCCGCTGGTGCGCCTGCTGGAGCGCCGCACCGACGCGCAGCCATATTATGTTCAGTTCGGCTGGACCGCGGCCCCCGGCGGCAATGTGGCGCTGCCGAGCAATGAGACGCTGTGGGCGTCGAGCGGTACGTTGAGCGCCACCTCGCCGCTGACCCTGTCATGGGATAACGGTGCCGGTCTGGTGTTTCAGATCGTGATCGCGGTGGATGCCGATTACATGTTCACCATCGATCAGAAGGTGATCAACAACACCGGCAGCCCGGTGCAGCTCTTCCCCTATGCCCGCATCCGTCGCGATTACACGCCGACAGTGGCGGGCTATTACGTTCTGCATGAAGGCTTCACCGGCGTGCTGGGGGGCACGCTCAAGGAGCAGAAATACGCCGACAACAAGAAGGCGGGCGATCAGCACGACGGCATCGGCCTGCAGGAGACCTCCACCGGCGGGTGGGCTGGCTTCACCGATAAATATTGGCTGACCGCGCTGATTGCCGATTCGCAATCCGAGCAGGTGGCCACCTATCGCCACATCTCTGACAATGGCGACCGCTATCAGGTTGATTTTCTGTCGAAGAACCCCGTCACGGCGGCGGCGGGTGCCGAAGGTGTGCAGCGCCTGCATCTGTTCGCCGGAGCCAAGCAGGTGCATCTGCTCGACCGCTACGAGGCCGAGGACAACATTCCGCATTTCGATAAGGCGGTGGATTTCGGTTGGTTCTATTTCATCACCAAACCGTTCTTCTTCGCAATCGACTGGCTGAACGGCATCCTGGGCAATTTCGGCCTCGCGATCATGGCCTTCACGCTCTGCCTGAAGCTGCTGTTTTTCCCGTTGGCCAACAAATCTTATCGCTCGATGAGTAAGATGAAGCTGTTGGCGCCGAAGATTGCCCTGATCAAAGAGCAATACAAGGATGACTCTGCCAAACAGCAGCAAGCTATCATGCAGATGTATAAGTCGGAAAAAGTGAACCCGGCCAGCGGTTGCTTGCCGATGTTGATCCAAATTCCGATTTTCTTCTCGCTGTATAAGGTGATCTTCGTCACCATCGAGATGCGTCAGGCACCGTTCTTCGGCTGGATTCACGATCTTTCGGTGATCGACCCGACCAACGTGTTCAACCTGTTCGGGCTGATCCCGTTCGATCCGTCGATCTACTCGCATTATCTGCATCTGGGCGCATGGCCGCTGATCATGGGGGCGACGATGTTCTTCCAGCAGAAGTTGAACCCGCCGCCGCCGGACCCGGTGCAGGCGAAGATGTTCCAGTTCATGCCGCTGATCTTCACCTTCATGTTGGCGAATTTCCCGGCCGGTTTGGTGATCTACTGGAGTTGGAACAATACGCTGACCATCTTGCAGCAATCGTTCATCATGCGGCGCACCCGCCTGTCAGCGGCGAGGGTGAAGTCCTGATCCCCCCCGAGACAGGCGAAGTCTGGCGCGACCGCTTCGGCAAAACGCCGGAGCAGGAAGCCACCGAACATGAAGCCGCCCTGGAAGCAGGGCGGCTGCTGTTCGCGGGCAGTTGCGACTTCTATTTCGCAGCCCAGCGCCTGGACCAATTGCCGCCGCCGGGTCTGCCGGAGGTGGCATTTGCCGGTCGGTCGAATGTGGGCAAATCGTCCATCATCAACGCCATCACCGGCAGAAAGGCTCTGGCGCGGGTGTCGTCGGAGCCCGGGCGGACGAAGCAGTTGAATTTCTTCAACCTCGGTGATCGTCTCTCGCTGGTCGATATGCCGGGCTATGGATACGCCAAGGCGGCGATTGCGGTGAAAGAGGATTGGCAGGGGCTGATGTTCGAATATCTGCGCGGGCGGCCCAGCTTGCAGCGGGTGTTTGTGCTGCTCGATGCGCGTATCGAGATCAAGGACAACGACATCGCAGCACTGGACCTGCTCGATAAGGCGGCCGTGCTGTATCGGCTGGTGCTGACAAAGGCCGATGCCGTCAAACCCGCGCAGCTTGCCCGCAAGCAGGCCGAGGTTGAGGCGCTGGCGCGCAAACATGCGGCGGCGCTGACCGATATTCTGACCACCAGCAGCGAGACCGGATTGGGCATCGACGCGTTGCGCGCCGATCTGGCCGGATTGGCGCTGCCGGTTTCTTGACCATCGCTGCATGTGGCCTCACAAGGCGGGCCAGTGCGGCGCACAGAATGCAGGAGAGGTGTCAAACATGAGCGGTCAGCCAGACAAGTTCAGCGAGCCCGTTCTTGAGTCAGCCGCCGAGCAGGCGAAAATTCTCGCCCACGCGCTGCCTTACCTCCGCCGCTATGCCGGGGCCACGATCGTGGTGAAATACGGTGGCCACGCGATGGGCGAAGAGGAACTGGCCAATCAATTCGGTCGCGACATCGCCCTTCTCAAGCAGGTCGGCATGAACCCGGTGGTGGTGCATGGCGGCGGGCCGCAGATCAATGCGATGCTCAAGCGTCTGGCCATTCAATCCACCTTCATCGATGGCCTGCGCGTGACCGATGCGGCGATGGTTGAAGTGGTGGAAATGGTGCTGGCGGGCACTGTCAATAAAATGGTCGCAGGGCTGATCAACCGCGCCGGTGCGCTGGCGGTGGGCATTTGCGGCAAGGATGGCGGGCTGATCCGCGCGCGGAAATTGCAGCGCACCGTGATCGACCCGGGCAGCCGCATCGAGCGTGAACTCGATCTCGGCTTCGTGGGTGAACCCGAGCATGTCGATGTCCGCGTCATCCATGCGCTGACCGGCGCCGGCCTGATCCCGGTCATTGCGCCGGTGGGCGTGGGTGCGGATGGGCAGACCTACAACATCAATGCCGATACCGTCGCCGGTGCCGTCGCCGGTGCGCTGGGGGCGAGCCGTCTGCTGATGCTGACGGACGTGCCGGGCGTGCTGGATGCCAATCGCAAGCTGATTTCCGAAATGAGCATCGCCGATTGCGAGAAAGCGGTGGCCGATGGCGTGATCACCGGTGGCATGATCCCCAAGGTGGAAAACTGCGTGGATGCGGTGCGCCGTGGTGTGAAGGGCGCGGTCATTCTCGATGGCCGCCAGCCGCATGCATGTCTGCTCGAATTGTTCACCGAAGGCGGTCACGGCACGATGATTACCGCCTGAACGGGCGGTATCACGCAAAGCCGGGAGTTTCCCGCCCAATGCGGGTGAGAAACTCCACCTGCCAGCGCATCTCTTCCGCACCGAGCGGGAAATCGCCGTGCTCGGTGGGATGCAGCACCGAGTCTGGCGGCAGCCGGGCCAACACGGTCTGTAGTGGTCCGGCGACGCGCATGCTGAACCCGGCACGCCAGACCAGACTGACCAAACCCTTGGCACTGCGCAGCCGTGCCGCCCGATCCACCACCTCGGCTGGCACCCCGGCGCTGGCGGCCAGAAGGGCGGTGCATAGTCGTGCCTCTCCACGCCGCGCGGCGGCAATCAGCGTGTCTTCGGTCAAGAGGCCGGATTTGGCGAGGTGATGCGCCGTGCTGGTGGCCTGTTCCAACGTGGGCGGATCGTGTTGGGCGGCATTGCCCTGTGCTGTCACACCCGGCCCGATCCGACGCGCCAGATTCTCGGCGAGATCAACCGGCAAATCCGCACGTTCGGACAGTTCTTGCAACACCTGACCGGTCACGATTTCCGCCAGCGCCTTGGCGGCATGGGGCGACAGCCGAGGGCGGCGGACGAGGTTGGCCTGCCACTGCGCATGTTCGGCGGCGGCACCGATCAGTCGGTCCAAGGTTTGTTCGCAGATCGCGGCAGAGCGATTGCCGAGCAGTGCCGCGATGGCCTCGTTATTTCCACATTCCGCAATCGCTGTCGCCACCAACGTCGCCAGCCCCGGACGGCGGGCAACGGCGATCACCGAGGCGGCGGAGGGCGGGGATGCCACAAGCAGCATCAAATCCTGATCCGTCAGCACCGGCGACAGGCGGATCACCGGCTCGGCCACCGCAATCGACATGTCTCGTGCCAGACGCTGGATCAGCGCGTGTGGCACGTCGGGCATATCCTTGACGACATCGGCAATCGCCAACCGCACGCGCACGGCCTCGTCATTGACCAGTGCGAGCAGCGTATCGATGGCATGATCGCGCAATTGCGCGCGGTCTTCGGCGGAGAGTGTGGGCAGCAGATTGGCCAGGCGGCGGCCGAGCAAGGCACGCACGCGGTCATCGGGGTCATTGGCCAACACGGCAAAGAGGGACCCGCCAACGGCGGCATTCATCGCAACCGTCGCCCGCACCGTCACCGCCGGATCGCTGGCCAGGCTGTGCAGCGCGCTTGGCGAGGCGGCGTTGTTGGCGGCCAGCCGCACGCGCTCGGCTTCATCCAGCATCGAGGTCTCCGATGGCGGCTGAGCGGGGCTCATGGCGTCTCTCCCGACCGACTGACCCGCCAATGCGCCCGCCCGGCGCGTTTGACGTCGTACATCGCCTTATCCGCACGTTGCATCAGCGTCTCCACATCTTCGCCCCCCCCCGGCCAGCGTGTGGCGATGCCGATGGACATGGTGATCGGTGGGGCATCCGGGCCGTTGAGGTGGGCCAGCATGGCTGGGGATTGGGTGCGCAGCGCCTCCGCCCGTTCGGCTGCGGTGAATTCATCCGCACCATCCAGCCAGAGCGCGAATTCATCGCCCCCCAGCCGCGCCAGCAAATCCTGCGGGCGGAAGGTCGAGCGCAGCAATGCCGCCGTCAGACACAGCGCCTCATCGCCCAAATCGTGGCCCTGGCTGTCATTGAGGGCTTTGAAATGGTCCAGATCGATGAACATCAACGTGCCCGGCACCTGATCGCGCTCCAGACGATCCAGCCTGCGGCTCATTTCATCGAGAAAGGCGCGGCGGTTGAGCAGGCCGGTGAGTGGATCGGTACGGGCCTGTTTGGCCATCTCATGCTGAATGGATTCGTGTTCAAGAATCACCCGGATCAACCCGGTGGCGGAAGCGGCCAAAATGGCGTCGTCGCTGTCGAGCTTACGCCCGCCCGGGGGGCGCCAGAGAGCGAGGCCGGCGCGCGCCCCGAAGCGGGTTTGGCAGGGGCAGACCAGCAATTGGCGGCCATCGACCTCCGCCGCATGCTCGGCCACGCTCTGCCGGTCTCCGCTGTCGAGCAAGGCGAGGGCACGGAACAGCACGGCGGTGAGGCCCTCGCCGGTTTGGTGCGTGGCTGTGGGCAGCACGCCATCGCCCATCATATCGAGCACCGCGGCCCCCTCCAGACCGAGGGCAGTCACGATGGAATCCAAAGCCGCCTGCATCATGCGCGGGGCCAGCACCTCCTGACGCATGCGCCAGAGAATATGGTCGAGCACTTCGGTGCGGCGCAGGGCGGTGGCCACTTCGATGTCGTGGCTTTCTTGCAGCGACACATCCTGCCCAACCCCGCGCGCGCCAACCACCCGGCCCTCGGCATCGAGCAGGGGGGCGGTGGCGAAGAGGAAGCAGACGCTGGAGCCATCGGCACGGCGCAACCAGGCCCGCCGTCGGCGGACGGGTTCGGTGGGACGAAACGGGTTGAAGGCGGCGGAGAAGTCACAGCCGGCCAGCAATTGCCCGGCATCGCGTTCCAACAGAATGCCGGCCTGCCAGCCGAGCAATGGATCGGGCGCGAGGAAGACGAAGCGGCCCTCGGCATCGGTTTCGAAACACAGATCGCCCCCCATCAACGCAAAATCCCGCCAACGCTGGCGGCTTTCCAGCATGGCGACGTTAATTTCCCCCGCCGCCCCCTCTCGCAAGACCGGGGCGGCGGCGGGCGGCGGCGCTGGCTGTGTGCGGGCGGTGAGGTTGAGTGTCATCGGCTGTGGCTTCCTTCGACAGTCATCAAACCCGAAATCCGTAAAGCTCTGGTAAACGTGGTGGCGATTGGGGGCGGCGGGCGAGATTTCGCGCATGCATGCGGCGGCGCGGCAGTCGTCCACCACCCCACGCATCCCCCCTTCCTGACACCGCCAATTGACACACCCCCCTGCAGACGGCAGATCCACAGACCCTTTGCGACGGAAGACCCATGAGCACGCCCTCTCTGCAAACTGTCATCGAAGCCCTCTGGACCAATCGCGATACGCTGAACTCCGCCACCACCGGCGCGCCGCGTGAGGCGGTGGATCGGGCGTTGGCTGAACTGGAATCCGGTCGCCTGCGGGTGGCTGCGCCAAAGGCGGATGGCTCGGGCTGGGAAGTGCATGAATGGCTGAAAAAGGCGGTGCTGCTGTCCTTCCGCCTGCATGACAGCGTACCTATGCCGGGCGCTGGTGGGGCGCCGGTGTATGACAAGGTGGGCATGCTGACCGCTGGCTGGGATGCCGAACGCTTCCGTGACGCGGGCTTCCGCGCCGTTCCGGGCGCGGTGGTGCGTCGCTCGGCCTATATCGCGCCGGGCGTGGTGCTGATGCCGAGCTTCGTCAATCTGGGCGCCTATGTGGGCCGCAACACGATGGTCGATACCTGGGCCACTGTCGGCTCCTGCGCGCAGATTGGGGCCAATGTGCACCTCTCCGGCGGCGTGGGCATTGGCGGCGTGTTGGAGCCGTTGCAGGCGGCCCCCACGATCATCGAAGACGATTGTTTCATCGGCGCACGCTCCGAAGTGGTCGAGGGCGTGATCGTCGGGCGCGGCTCGGTGCTGTCGATGGGCGTGTTCATCTCGGCCTCGACCAAGATTGTGGACCGCGCGACGGGTGAGATTTTTGTCGGCCACGTGCCGCCCTATTCCGTGGTGGTGCCGGGCAGCCTGCCGGGCAAGCCGTTCCCCGATGGCACGCCGGGGCCGTCGCTGTCCTGTGCGGTGATCGTCAAGCGGGTGGATGCGCAGACGCGCTCCAAGACCTCGATCAACGATCTGCTGCGCGACTGATGACCATCGCAAACCCCGCTTCCGTGCTGAGCATGGCGCAGGCGTTGATCCGCTGTGCCTCGGTCACGCCTGCGGATGCGGGGGCGTTGGGCGTGTTGGAGACGGCGCTGACAAGCCTTGGCTTCACCGTCACACGGCTGGATTTTGGCACCACCCCCAACCTGTTCGCGCGGATCGGCAATGCGGGGCCGCATTTCTGCTTTGCCGGACACACCGACGTGGTGCCGCCCGGCCATGGCGCATGGCGACACGACCCGTTCGGCGGCGTGGTGGAAGACGGCGTGCTCTATGGGCGCGGTGCCTGTGACATGAAGGGCGGCATTGCGGCCTTCGTGGCGGCGGCGGCAGACCGGCTGACACGTCCGCTCGATGGCTCGATCTCGTTGCTGATCACCGGCGACGAGGAGGGACCGGCGACCGATGGCACGGTCAAGGTGCTGGGCTGGATGCAGGAGCACGGCCAGATCCCGGATTTCTGTCTGGTCGGCGAGCCCACCAATCCGCGCTATCTGGGCGAGATTGTGAAAATCGGCCGCCGGGGGAGCGTGAATTTCACCCTCACCGTGCACGGCATTCAGGGCCACGCCGCCTATCCGCATCTGGCGGATAATCCGGTGCATCGTCTGGTGGCCATCCTGCAAGCCCTGACCGCCGCCCCACGCGATGCCGCAAGCGCGTGGTTCGAGCCGACGACGTTGCAGATCACCAGTGTCGATGTCGGCAATCCGGCGACGAATGTGATTCCGGCCTCCGCCACGGCGAAGATCAACATGCGTTTCAACGACCGCCATGACAGCGCCGGGCTTGCCGCCTGGATGCGGACGGTGGCGGCCAAATATGCCGAGCGGTTCGATCTGGGCGTGGAGGTGAGCGGCGAGAGCTTCCTCACCGAGCCCGGCCCAGCGGTGGACAAGCTCAAGCGCGCCATCGAACGGGCAACCGGGCATGTGCCGAAACTCGATACGGGCGGCGGCACCTCCGATGCGCGGTTCATTTCGCGCTATTGTCCGGTGGCGGAGTTCGGGCTGGTGGGGCAGACGATGCACAAGACCGATGAAAGCGTCACGCTCGCCGATCTGGAGGCGTTGACGCGCGCCTATGTCGGCATTTTGGACGAATTTATCCCATGAGCATTCTGCGCGGCATCGTTCGGGTGGCCCGCTTTCGGGTGGAGGGGCTGGCCGAGTTTGACGTCAGCGGCAACGGCTTTCTCAACAGCCTGGCACCCTTGGTGGCATTTCCGTTGGTGGGCTGTCTGCTTGAGCTCAGCCAGGGCAGCGTGATTGATGCGCTCTCGGATTTTCTGGCGAGCGTGGTGGCGTTGCTGGCTCCGTTGGCGATCAGCGAAATCCTTGCCAAACGCTGGCAGGCCGGGCCGCTGTGGCTGGGCTATGCGGTGGCAACGAACTGGTCGCAATGGATTCTGCCCATGGCGATGGCGGCGATGCTGTCCGCCTTCTGGGTGATGCACGCGCTCGGCATCGAGAGCACGCAGCCGATGGTGGTGGGCGGGGTGGTCGGCGTGCTGTTGTATGGCGTGGCGCTGCATTGGTTTCTGGCGCGCCGGGCGCTGGGGCTGTCCCGCCTCCGGTCATTCCTGCTGGTGTCGATCTGCGATCTGGCAACGCTGGCGCTGGTGATGGGCCCGCGCCTGATTGCGTTGCATCTCAACGGAAGCTGAACGGGTCCGGATCGTAGACGACGCGGGTGAAATACAGCCCGTCTGCCGGGGCGGTGGGGCCGGCGGCGCTGCGGTTGCGGGCGGCGATGATGTCGGCGATGCGGGCGGGCTGCATTTTGCCGTCGCCCACCAATTTCAGCGTGCCGACCATGTTGCGCACCTGATGATGCAGAAAGCTGCGCGCCTCGGCGATGATCTCGATCTGCGCGCCATCCTGCAGCACATCCAGCCGGTCGAGCGTGCGCATGGGCGATTTCGCCTGACAGGAGGCGGCGCGGAACGAGGTGAAATCGTGCCGACCGACCAGATGTTGCGCGGCCTCGTGCATCGCCGCGATGTCGAGCTTGCGGCTGACATGCCAGGCGCGGCCACGATCGAGCACCAGCCGGGCCTGCCGCGTGCAGATGACATAGCGATAGGCGCGCCCGATGGCGGAGAAGCGGGCATTCCAATCCGCCTCCACCTCGGCCACCTCCCGCACGGCGACCGGATGCGGGCGGGTGTGATAGTTCAGCGCGTTGCGGATGGTGGCCGGGCTGTGGGCGGATGAGATGTCGCAACTGACCACCTGCCCATAGGCATGCACGCCGGAATCGGTGCGCCCGGCAGCGGTGCAGGTGACATGCGCGCCATCGTTCAGCTTGGCGCAGGCCTCTTCGAGCACTTGCTGCACGGAGATCTCATGCGTCTGCCGCTGCCAGCCGGAAAAGCCTGCACCGTCATATTCGATCAGCAGGGCGACCCGACGCTTCATGTCAGCAAGGTGCCGGCGACGATCTTGCGGCCATTGAGAAACGCCTCGGCTGCCATGGCCGGGCGTCCGGGTGCCTGAACGCGGGTCAGACGCATCGCTCCGTCGCCGGTGGCCACACTCAGCCGGTCATCCAGCACGCTGCCCGGTGTGCCGTGCCCCGCGACGGGAACCGCCGCGTGGATCTTCAGCACGTCAGTTCCCAGATGGGTGTAGGTGCCGGGCCAGGGGTTGAGGGCGCGGATCTGGCGGTCAAGCTCGGCGGTGGGGCGTGTCCAATCGATCCGCCCATCCTCGCGGGTGAGCTTGGCGGCATAGGTGACGCCATCGTCCGGCTGCGGGATGGCGGGCGGGTTTTCGGCCAGCGCGCGCACCACGAGGGCGCCGCCGAGTTCGGCCAGCGCATCGTGCAGGGCAGGGGCGGTGGTCTGGGCGGTGATCGGCACGCTGCCGCGCAACAGCATCGCGCCGGTATCCAGGCCCGCATCCATCTGCATGATCGTCACGCCCGATTCCGCATCGCCCGCCAGAATCGCCGCTTGGATCGGCGCCGCTCCGCGCCAGCGCGGCAACAGCGAGGCGTGGATGTTCAGACAGCCCCGACGCGGCATCGCCAGGATCGGCGCGGGCAGGATCAGCCCATAGGCGGCCACCACGGCGGCATCGAGGTCGAGCGCCTGGAACGCCGCCCATTCATCTTCCCAGCCGGGGGAATTCTTGCGCAATTTCGCCGGCGTGCGCACCGGCAGACCCATCGCCTCGGCGGCTTCATGCACCGGCGAGAGCTTGACCGATTGGCCGCGCCCGGCCGGACGCGGGGGTTGCGAATAGACGCAGGCAATCTCATGCCCCGCCGCCACCAGTGCCTTGAGGGCGGTGACGGCGAATTCGGGCGTGCCCATGAAAGCCAGACGCATCGCCGTCAGCCCTGCGCCTTCAGCTTCTGCTCTTTGGCCAGCTTGCGCATGATCATGTTGCGCTTGAGCGAGGAGATGTGATCGACGAACAGCACGCCGTTCAAATGGTCCAATTCATGCTGAATGCAGGTGGCGAGCAGGCCGTCGGCCTCGATTTCCTCTTTCATGCCTTGGGCATTCTCAAAGCGCACCCGCACGATGCGCGGACGTGTCACTTCGGCGAATTGCTGCGGCAAGGAGAGGCAGCCTTCCTCATAGACGTTCAGATCCGGGCTGGAGGCGATGATTTCCGGGTTGACCATCACCATCGGGCGGTTCGTCTCGCCGTCTTTGACGTCCATGACGAACATCCGCACGCTCTGGCCGATCTGCGGGGCGGCGAGGCCGATGCCGGGGGCTTTGTACATGGTGGCGAACATGCGCGGGATCAGGCCGCGTATCAGTTCGGCATCCGCGTTGGCCACGGCGCGGGCCTTGGCCTTCAGCACCGGGTGCGGTGCGATCAGGATGGGCAATAAAAGGGCGGGGTCGATGTCGGGCGTATCGGTCATTTCGTTCAATTAGCCCCCCCGCCGCGCCACTTCAATGACAAGCAGCACTTGCAACGCGCTGTCGCGCTGCCAAAATCATAGCAAGGCCGGTTGCCGCCACGGGACTGGCCGATCTTTCCACCCGCTTCGCTGCAAAGCAGGAGGCCTATCTATGTCGACCCGCCTTTTCACCTCGCCGATGTTTCTCGGCTTCGACCATCTGGAGCAGATGCTCGAACGTGCCGCCAAAACCTCGTCGGATGGCTATCCGCCTTACAACATCGAGCAAACCGGACCGTCCGGCCTGCGCATCACCCTGGCCGTTGCCGGTTTCGTGATGGATGATCTGCAAATCACCCAGGAGGACAACCAACTCGTCATTCGCGGTCGCCAGAACGACGACACCCAGGGCCGTGTGTTCATCCATCGCGGCATCGCCGCCCGGCAGTTCCAACGGGCCTTCGTGATGGCCGAGGGGATCGAGGTGAAGGGGGCATGGCTCGATTCCGGCCTGCTGCATATCGACCTCGCCCGCCCACTGCCTGCCAGCAAGGTGCGCACCATCCGCATCGGCACGCCGGGGACGGTGGTGGAGGGGGAGGCCGATTCGGAATGAGGGAGGGTCACATCATGAGCCTGCGCGATCTGTCGCCCGAGCAATTCGAACAGCTGGGCATGCCGCACGTGGCGTATTTCAAGCCGGTGCTGGTCAAGGGCCAGCGCGTCTATGCCATCCACACTGCCGATGGCACCCCGATGGGGATGGCAGCCGACCGTGACATCGCCATTCAGGTGGCGCTGGAGCACGATTTGCAGCCGATCTGGGTGCATTGAGCACAGCACTCGACCACATCGCGGTTGCTGCGGCCACGCTTGAGGAAGGCGTGGCCTGGATTTCCAGCAGGCTTGGCGTGTCGCTCTGTCCGGGCGGCACGCATCCGCTGATGGGAACCCATAACCGTCTGTTGCGGCTGGGCGAGTCGGTTTATCTGGAAGTGATTGCCGCCGACCCCGCCATTCCCACCCCACCGCGCCAGCCGCGCTGGTTTGGCTTGGATGAGCCGCAGGTGCAAAATCGTCTGCGTCAGCATGGACCCGGCGTGATCGGTTGGATTGCCCGCTCGGACGATATCGCAACCGACGCCGCCCGTGCCCTGGTGGATGTGGGTAGGCCAGAGCGTCTCAGTCGGGGTGCGCTTGAGTGGCTGTTCACCCTCTCAGACGATGGCGCATTGCCCGCAGGCGGTGCCCTGCCGCCGCTGATTGAGTGGCCTGCGGGCTTCGGCAGCCCGGCATCGCGGTTGCAGGAGCGCGGCTGTAGCTTCGAAACCCTCAAAATTGGCCACCCCGACCCTATCCATATCGCCTGCGCCCTGGATGCGATGGGTCTGGATCGCGCGACGATCACCATTGCGGCGTCTGAGCGGCCAGAGGTGAGTGTTGCGATCCGGCTGGCGTCCGGGGCATTGGTGACACTGCCGGCGCTGGCCGGGGAGGGCACCCCGGCGCGGGCGCTGCATGGCGGCAATCGGTGAATTCAGTTGAGTTTGGCTGGGTAAGTCGCGTATCTTACCATCGTCTTACCGATGGTGGCAAAGATGGCTGATGGGCATTCCACGACGCTGTCGACAAAAGGGCAGGTGATCCTGCCGAAGTCGGTGCGTGACGCGCTGGATTGGAAGCCGGGGATGAAGCTCGTCGTCGAGCGCGACGGCAACGGCGTCCGACTCCATCTGGCGCAGAAGGCCAATGCAACGCGATTGGAAGATGTCGCCGGATGCCTGAAATATTCAGGGCCACCCGTTTCGATTGAGGATATGGACAAGGGCGTTGCGGCGTATTTCAAGCAACGCTATGCGCGCGATTGATACAAATATTGTCCTGCGCCTGCTGTTTCAGGACGACGCGGAGCAGGCAAAGCTGGCGGGCGATCTGATCGGCAACGAGGACGTGCTCGTCTCGACCTGCGTGCTGCTCGAAGCGAGTTGGATCATGCGCTCGGTCTATGGTGTGGCCGAGCGCGAGGTGGCCGTGGCTTTGCTGGCGTTTGTCCGCCTGCCGCATGTGTTCACCACGTCACCGAATGTCGAGACTGCCTTGGATTGGGTCGGACGGGGTCTGCAACTGGATGACGCGCTGATCTATGCCGATGCTCATGCAGCGAGCGAATTCGTGACGTTTGACGCAAGGCTTGCCAAACGCGCGACCGGGTTGGGTGCCGAGCCCCGCATCAGGCTCTTGGGTCGGTCATAGCCGCCTCTTCCGCCCTCTCCCCCCAAACAAAAGGGCCGGTTTGCACCGGCCCTTTCGCGTTGTGTCGGATCACGACTTCAGCTTTTGGCTGCCGGGTCGATCCAACCGATATGGCCGTCCGGTCGGCGATAGATCACGTTGAGTTCTTTCGATGCCGAGTTGCGGAACATCAGAACCTGCTGATCGGCCAGATCCATCCGCATCACGGCGTCACCCACCGTCAACTCGGCGATCTCGGCCGGGGTTTCGGCGATGACGGTTGCATAGGCAGCCACCGCCACCTCGGCGATATTGCCGTCAGCCGCCGGCTCGTCATCCTCCGGACGGAGAATGTATTGTCGTGCCTTTTGGGGACGTTCGCGGTTGACCTCATCGCGTGCGTGTTCATTGACCCGACGTCTATACCGGCGCAGGCGCTTGGCGATGTGTTCGGCAGCATCGTCAAAAGCCGCATTGGCGTCGGCGGCTTCGCCTTCGCCACGCAGCATCAAGCCGCGACCGGCGTGAACGTTGATGTCGCAGGTGAAAAAACTGCGAGCACGACTGAAGGTGACATGAGCCTCCAAGGCGTGATCGAAATACTTCCCTGCGATCAGATCGAGTTGGTTCGATACGCGCGTCTTCAGCGCGTCCGACATATCGACTTGTTTACCTGAGACCGTGATGTGCATGCGCGTCGCCTCATGCAAAGTTCGGGACCGCCTGCCAGTCGGGTCGCTCTCCCCCCCAAGTGAGCGATTGTCAGACCGGCTCGGCCTTCTCCCGTTTGCGCTGCACCGAACTTGGGATTCGCAGCGCGTCCCGGTATTTGGCCACGGTCCGACGTGCGATGTCCACGCCTTCTGCACGCAAAGCGGCAACAATCGCGTCATCTGACAAAATTGCGTCCGCCGTCTCACGCGCAACCATGTCGCGAATGCGATGCCGCACTGACTCAGCCGAGTGCAACTCACCGCCCGAGGCGCTGGCGATGGCGGTGGTGAAGAAGTATTTCAGCTCAAAGATACCGCGCGGCGTGGCGATGTATTTGCCGGCGGTGACGCGGCTGACAGTACTCTCATGCATTTCCACCGCATCGGCGATATCGCGCAGAATCAGCGGTCGGAGATGTCCAACGCCTTCGCGAAAGAAACCTTCCTGCTGACGGACGATTTCTGCCGAAACTTTCAGAATGGTTTGCGCTCTTTGTTGTAGCGATTTGACAAGCCAGTTGGCGTTCTGAAGCTTCTCGGCCAGAAAACTTTTTTCCTCGCGGGAGCAGCGCGGCAGCACCCGTGCAGAAAATTTCTGGTTGACCAGCACTCTGGGCATGGTCTCCGGGTTCAGCTCCAACACCCAGCCGCCGCCCAGGTCGCCATTGCGGTCAGGCATCGGTTTGATCGGGGCAACGCGCATCAGAACGTCGGGCACCACCGGAATCAGCGGCGTGCTGTCCCAGTTCGCGCCGGGCTTGGGGTCGAGCCTGCGGATTTCGGCGATCATATCCGTCAGGTCTGCCGCGTCGACCTCGCAAATCTGCATCAGCCGCTTCAAATCGCGCTTGGCCAGCAGTTCCAGATGATCGAGCAGCATGGCCATGGCCGGGTCGAGCCGGTTGAGTTCAGCCAGCTGCACCGCCAGACATTCACGCAGATCGCGGGCGAACATGCCCACCGGGTCGAACCGCATCATGCGGGCACGCACCGCTTCCACATCGGCCAGCGGACAGCCCATCGCCTGCGCCAGCGCCTCAGGCGGGGCGGAGAGGCGGCCGGAGGGTTCCAGCATGGCGATCAGATGCGCGCCGATCAGCCGCTCGCGGCGGTCGTGGAAGGACAGGCGCAACTGCTCGCCCAGATGATCGCGCAGGCTCGTGCGGTGCTCTGCGAAGTCGTCGATGCCGCGTTCATCGTCGTCGAAGGCCGGGCCGCGCCCTGGCCCGGCGCCGGGGCCGTCACCGGCACTGCCAGGATCGTAGGTCTCGGCATGATCGACCTGATCCAGGCGGCCGGGGCCAGCCAGCATCAGATCGTCGCGGCTCAGAATCTCGGCGCAATCGGTGCTTTCGCCATGCGCAATCGGCATTTGATCAATGGCCGCCCGTTCCAACGGCGGCGCGTCATCGCGTTCATCGCGTTCGAGCAGCGGATTGCGTTCCAGCTCCTCATCGATGAAGGCTGAGACTTCCATATTGTTGAATTGCAACAGCTTGATCGCCTGGCGGAGCTGCGGCGTCATGACCAGGGATTGGGACTGGCGAAGATCGAGGCGTGGGCCAATCGCCATTCAATGGGCTCCAGAAGATACGGATGATTCCGTCTCTCCTAGCTCACACCCATGCAGGTGAATTGGCAAGCAAGAATCGTGCTAGGCGTGACAATCAATCGCTCCGGCATGCCGCGCTGCGGTGGGGCGGCGTCAAAAATGCGTGATTTTAACGGGTTGGCGCGATTACAGCGAAAATTTGTCGCCGAGATAGACGCGCCGAACATCCGGGTGATCGACCACTTCCTGTGGCTTGCCCTGCATCAGCACGCTGCCGCCGTGCAGAATATAGGCACGATCGATGATCTCCAGCGTCTCGCGCACATTGTGATCGGTGATCAGCACGCCGATGCCGCGATCCTTCAGATGCGAGACCAGATCGCGGATTTCGCCCACCGCGATCGGATCGATGCCCGCCAGCGGTTCGTCGAGCAGCACATAGTTCGGCTGGCTGGCCAAGGCGCGGGCGATTTCCAGACGGCGACGTTCGCCGCCGGACAGTGCCAACGACGGTGTGCGGCGCAGATGCGAGATGCCGAATTCCGCCAGCAAACCGTCGAGCATCCGCTCACGCTCGCTGCGGTCTTCCTCGATCACCTCAAGGGCTGCCATGATGTTCTGTTCGACGTTCAAACCCCGGAAAATGCTGGCTTCCTGCGGCAGATAGCCAATGCCCATCCGGGCGCGGCGATACATTGGCAGGTCCGAGATTTCCATGCCGTCGAGCGAGATCGAGCCGGTGTCGGAGCGGATCAGGCCGACGATCATATAAAAGGTCGTCGTCTTGCCCGCGCCATTCGGCCCCAGCAGCCCCACGGCCTCACCGCGACGGACGTTGATGGAGACATTCTTGACCACCGGGCGACCTTTGTAGGTCTTGCCCAAGCCGGCCGCGACCAAGCCTGTCTCCGTGGGCAGGCTGGCGCCGTGTTCGGCCAAGGCAGAATGACGGTCGGTCATGGCTTCACCGTAGGCTTGCCGGGCTGGGTGTCGGCTTTGGTTGAATTCGGCACCAGCAGCCCTTGTACCCGCGCTCCGGGCTGTGCGACGATTCGTGCCACGCCGGTTTTCATATCGAAATCGGCCGCCGGACCGTTCAACTGGTTGTCGGCCCGTGTGATCCGCACATGGCCGACAACCCGCCCCTGGCCGGTCTCTGGCAGATACAGCCCGTTATCGCCGCGTACCACGTCAGAGGCCGTGCGCACTTCCACATTGCCGAACGCATCCACCCGCTTCAGCCTGCCCGCGCCGTCGGCATCGTTGCCAGCGTGCGGCTTGCCCGCGGTGGCCGCCTTGGTGTCCGGATCGGTGTAGGCGACCATGACATCGGCCGAAACCCGGCGCGCATCGTTGGTGATCACCACCGCATTGCCGCGACCGACCGCCATATGCTGCTGCGACCAATATTCCAGCGAGTCCCGCGCCGTCATCTGGCTGCTCGGGGTGGTCAGACGCAGACCCTTGCCGGTGATCACCAGAATCGCCTGATCCAGGTCATAAACCGCATCGTCGCCCACCGCCTCGTCAGACGGTGTGACGATGCGGACATGACCGTGTGCTTCCAGGCGATAGACTTCGTTGCCGGCACTCGCATCCGGTGCGGCCCCAGCCGTGGCGCTGCGCTTGCGGTAGCGGGCGATGAGGCGGTCGGCCAACACCGTGGTGGTGCCGCGCACCGCCCGTGCATCGCCCTCGGCGACAACTTCCTGGGCGGCGTCATGCACTTCGAACGTGCCTTTGGCCGTCACTTCGACCGGGCCGCCGCTTGACAGATCGATGCCTTGCGCGTGTGCGGTGCCGCCGAACAGAACCAGGGCGATGACGAGGGAGAAGGGACGAATCACTTGCCGGCTCCGTTGAGCAACATGCGGGCGGGGCCAGCAAACCGCGTCACCTGGCCGCTGTCGAGCAAGGTGAAGCCCTGGGCATCGAGCGTGCCGAACGGGCCTTCCATATGCACCTTGTCGTTGGAGGTGGCGACGGAGGATTTGGTGTCGATGGTGGCGGTGTCGGTTTGCAGAATTGTGCCGTCGTCGCGATAAAGCGAGACGTCGCCTGAGAGGTCCAACTGGCCGCTTCGCTGATCGTACACGCCAGCCTGTCCCTTGCCTTGCAGCCACGCGCCGCCGCGCAGCGTGATGTCACCCACCGGATTGTGCAGATCCACCCGATCCGCGTTGCTCTGATGCGCCGAGTCAGCCGTCACAGTAAAGGGATCGCCTTTTTCATTCTGCCCATTATAGCGCCCATTGGCGATTTCACCGCTGGCCGGTTCGGCGACATCGGCATGCAGCATCAGTCGCGTGCCGACATTGTCGCGATGCCATTCCGGCCAGAGCGCCACCGCCACCATCAACAGCAACGCCACTGCCGGCAGCACCTTCTTCGCCAGCACCACATGCGCGCTGCGACGGGTCAGGCGGGCTGGACGGTGAGGGCGCGCGAGGGGGCGGGGGGTTGAGGTTCTCATGCCGGGTCTATGCCACGCCTGCGCGCAGCAGGTCGTGGATATGCAGAATGCCCACCGGCAGACCATCGGCACCGACGACGAACAGCGCCGTCACCGGGCGTTCCGGGGCGTTCATGATGCGCAAGGCCTCGGCGGCCAATGTTTCGGGGGCGATGGTGCGCGGGCTGTGTGTCATCACGTCCGCCGCGTGGCGGTCGAGCAGGTCGGGGCCCATTGCGCGACGCAAATCGCCATCGGTGACAACGCCGGCCAGTGTGCCCGCCGCATCGGTGACGCCGACGCAGCCGAATCGCCGCGCTGTCATGGTCAGCAAGGCGTCGCGCATCGACACTTTTTCGTCCACCAGCGGCAATTCCTCACCGGAATGCATCAACTCCCGCACCCGCCGCAGCTTGGCGCCAAGTTTGCCGCCCGGATGGAACATGCGGAAATCCGCCGATTCGAAGCCGTGACGGGTCAGCAGGGCGACGGCGATGGCGTCGCCAAGGGCGAGTTGCATCGTGGTGCTGGTGGTGGGGGCGGGGCCGACGGGCGAGGCTTCGGGGGCATTGGGCAAAATCAGCGCCACATCGGCGGCATCGCCCAGGGTCGAGATCTCCCGTCCGACGATGGCCACCAGCTTGAGCCCGAAGCGACGGGTATGCGCCACCAGATCGGCCAGCTCCGCCGTCTCGCCCGAATTGGAAATCGCCAGCACGGCATCGCCCTGCACGATCATTCCCAGATCGCCATGGCTGGCTTCGGCGGGGTGCACGAACAGCGCGGGCGTGCCGGTGGAGGCCATGGTGGCGGCGATCTTGCGCGCGATGTGGCCGGATTTTCCCATGCCGGAGATCACAATGCGCCCACCGGCGGCACTGGCCTCGGCCAACAGACCCACCGCCTCGACAAACGCACCGTTCAGCGATGCCGACAGCGATTGCAGTGCCTCGGCCTCGATGCGCAGCACATTGCGGGCGACGGCGAGATCGTCCGGCTGGTTGTGGTTGGTGTCGTTCAAGGCGTTCATGGTGTTCTGTTGCCGCGTCTGCTTGGGATATAGGCACGCTTGTGCCGGATGACCTGTAACGAAGAGCTACAAAGCCGCGTCAATGGGCAAAAATATCCGGGTCTTCATAGCCCAGCACGTCCAGGCGGCAGCGGGCGGGCAGGAAGTCGAAACAGGCCTGCGCCAATTCCAGCCGCCCCTCACGTATCAGCAGCGCCTCCAGTTTTGCCCACAAAGCATGCAGATGCAGCACGTCGGACGCGGCGTAGGTCAGCTGCTCGGATGTCAGCTCCACCTGCCCCCAATCCGAGGTCTGCTGCTGCTTGGAGATGTCCACGCCGAGCAATTCGCGGCACAGATCGCGCAGGCCGTGACGGTCGGTGAAGGTGCGCACCAGCTTGGCGGCGATCTTGGTGCATTTCGTCGGCCCGACGGTGATGCCCAGCGAATGCTGCAACAGCGCCACATCGAAGCGGGCGAAATGCATCAATTTGGTCACGTCCCGATCGGCCATCATCCGCGCCAGATTGGGCGCGTTATAACCGCGCCCGCCGAGGCTTTCGGGAATGATCTGCACCAGATGCGCATGTCCGTCGCCGCCGGAGAGCTGCACCAGGCAGAGACGGTCGCGATGTGGGTTGAGTCCCATCGCCTCCGTGTCCACCGCCACCACCGGGCCGAGCGACAGGCCGTCCGGCAGGTCGTGCTTGTAGAGGTGAATGGTGGCGTTGGGGGTGAATTGCACGAGGTCGGCCATGGTTTTGTCCCGTCGAAGGGCTGCTTGCGCTGAGCCGGGGTTTGGCCGGGCTGTCTATCAGGCGAGGGGCGATGTCACAAGAACGCTGCGGTGCAGCAGGGTTGTGCGCCGCTATCACCCGTCACCCTCATGGTGTTGGCGACGTCTCGGACTGACGATATGGGGGTATGGTCTGGGCAACAAAAAACGCGGTCAGGAAACCCCGCCGCGTTGCTTGCTTCCACCGATCAACCTATCGCCTGCAGGCGAAAGTTGGTGCCCAGAAGAGGACTCGAACCTCCACAACATTACTGTCACAGGTACCTGAAACCTGCGCGTCTACCAATTCCGCCATCTGGGCATCAGACCCGCCGGACAAGCCAGCAGCGCGGGAGGCGGTTGATAGGCCGGACGGCTTTGGGCGTCAACAGGGGTTTTGGAATTTTTTTGGATTGATTGATTTTATCCATATCGTCGCGCGCCGTCGTCCGCAGAGTGCTTGAGGATAGGGGCGGGCGCGCCACTTCTGAGAAACAGATTTGTGGAGAGCATGATGTCCGGACCCACTCAAGCCCCCATCGCCACCATCTTCGGCGGCTCCGGCTTCCTCGGTCGCTATATCGTCCCGCGTCTGGCTGCTGCCGGATATCAGGTGCGAATCGCCGTGCGCGACCCGATTGCGGCGGAGTATCTGAAGCTTGCCGGCGCGCCCGGTCAGATTTTGCCCTGGCCCGCCTCGATCGCCAATCCCGCGCAGGTCGCCCGTGCGGTGCAGGGGGCGGCGGCGGCGATCAATCTGGTTGGCATTCTGGCGGAGAAGCGGGTTGGGGATTTTCTGCGCATTCATGCCGAGGGAGCGGGCAACATCGCCCGTGCATCGGCGCAGGCCGGGGTGGGGCGTCTGATCCAGATCTCCGCCATCGGGGCGGATGCGGCCAGCCCCAGCCTGTATGCGCAGAGCAAGGCGGCGGGGGAGGCGGCGGTGCGCTCGGCGTTTCCCACGGCCACCATCCTGCGCCCCTCATTGGTGTTCGGTGCGCAGGACCAGTTCTTCAATCGATTCGGCGAGATGGCGGCACGCTCGCCGATCATGCCGGTGATCTCCGGCAGCAGCCGCTTTCAGCCCGTCTATGTCGGTGACGTCGCGGCCGCGGTGATGGCCGTGCTCTCCCGGCCCGGCAGCGAAGGCGCGTGCTACGACCTCGGCGGGCCACGCATTTACAGCTTCCGTCAGCTTTTGGAATGGATTGTGCATATCGTCGGACGCACGCGCGTGCTGGTGCCGATTCCAATGGCGGTGGCGCGGGTTCAGGCGGCTGTGTTGGAGCATCTGCCCGGTAAATTGCTCACCCGAGATCAGCTCAAGCTGCTGGCGCGGGATAATGTCGCGGGCGATCTGCCCGGCTTGGCCGATCTGGGGATCGTGCCAACGTCGGTCGAGCAGATCGTCCCGGCCCAATTGGCCCGGTTCCGCCCAGACGGAGGCGGGGTTTTTGGATTATAGGTCCGAATTGCGACTATTTCTCGTCGAAATATCCAATTCGCAGGGTGCTGCATAAGCGCCCTGCGAATTAAATGGCAGCTATTCTGCCATAACCACAGAAAAACCCTTTGCGCATGCGGCTTAGCTGGCGTAATCAGCCAACCGGGCGGCGCTTGAGCCGTGTTTTGTGTCGGGAGATCGCGTGATGGCCGAGCGCATGCTGCAATTCGTTCGACTGAACCAGCAAACGCCAGACAAGCGCGCCGCGTCGGTCCGTAAGGAAGATTTCGACGAAATCTATCAGGATTTCGATCCCAGCCGCGCCGAAGGTCAGGCCAGCCGGTGCAGCCAGTGCGGTGTTCCGTTCTGTCAGGTGAACTGCCCGCTGGCCAACAATATTCCCGATTGGCTGAAGCTGACGGCGGAAGGGCGGCTGGAAGAGGCGTATGACGTCTCCTCGGCCACCAACAACATGCCGGAAATCTGCGGTCGCATCTGCCCGCAGGATCGCCTGTGCGAAGGCAATTGCGTCATCGAGAAGGGCTTCGAGAGCGTCACCATCGGCGCGGTCGAGCGTTTCGTGACGGACACCGCCTTCGACAATGGATGGGTCAAGCCTGTGCGTCCGCTGCGCGAGCTTGCCCAATCCGTGGGCATTGTCGGCGCGGGTCCGGCTGGGCTGGCTGCTGCCGAGATGCTGCGCAAGCAGGGCTTTCAGGTGCATGTCTACGATCGGTATGACCGCGTGGGCGGCCTGCTGATCTACGGCATCCCCGGCTTCAAGCTGGAAAAGGACATCGTCATCCGCCGCTGGAAGCTGCTCGAAGAAGGCGGGGTGGTGTTCCATCTGGGTGCCGATATTGGCGGTGCGCTGAGCTTTGACGATCTGCGCAAGCAGCATGATTCGGTGCTGATCGCCACCGGCGTCTACAAGGCGCGCGATATTGGCGGCCCTGGTTCCGGTCTGGCGGGCATCGTGCCGGCGCTGGACTATCTGACCGCCTCCAACCGCACCAATCTGGGCGACACGGTGGCGGCCTATGCCGATGGCACGCTGAATGCGGCGGGCAAGAATGTGGTGGTCATCGGTGGTGGCGACACCGCGATGGACTGCGTGCGCACGGCAATCCGCCAGGGCGCGACCTCGGTGAAGTGCCTCTATCGCCGCGACAAGGCGAACATGCCGGGCTCGATGCGCGAAGTGAAGAATGCCGAGGAAGAAGGTGTGGAGTTCGTCTGGCTCTCCGCCCCCGAAGCGTTCCACGGCGAAGGCCGCGTCTCGGCGGTGCGGGCGGTGCGGATGCATCTGGGGCTGCCCGATGCCTCGGGCCGTCAGTCGGTCGAGCCGATCGAGAACGGTCAATTCACCATCGACGCCGATCTGGTGATCAAGGCGCTGGGCTTCGATCCGGAGGATTTGCCCACTGCTTTTGGTGAAACGGCACTGAAAGTGTCGCGTTGGGGCACGCTGTCGGTGGATAACAAAACTTTCATGACCAGCTTGCCGGGCGTGTTTGCCGCGGGCGACATTGTGCGTGGCGCGTCTTTGGTGGTCTGGGCCATCCGCGATGGTCGTGACGCCGCCGCGCAAATCGCGGAATATGTCCGTCGTAACGCCACCGCTTCGGTGGCCGCGGAGTGATCGGAATGAAACCCATGCGTCTTTTTGCAAGTGCGTTGATGATCGGCGGTCTGTTGGCTGCCGCTCCGGTGATGGCGCAGCCGGCGCCGGGCGCGGTTCCGGCACCGGCGGTGTCGCCGGAAGTGAAGGCTGCCCTGGTGCAGGCACGGGCGATGGCGGAGATGTTGAACATTCCGCAGCAGGTGAAGACGCTGATTCAGGGCATGCGTTCGCAACTCGTCCAGGCCACGATTCAGGCCAGCGGCAAGTCGGTCGAAGATGCGGCCAAGATCGTTGATGACGTGCTGATGCCGGATTTCAACGCGGCCGCGCCGGAACTGACCGAGGCGATGCTGCAACCGTGGGCGAATAATTTTTCGGCCGCCGAGCTGAAGGGGTTGCAGGATTTCTACTCCACGCCGCTGGGCAGCAAGCTGCTCAAGACCGTGCCGGTTGTCAGCCAGCAGGTCACCCAGGTTGTGCAGGGGTGGAGCCAGCGCGTGTTCCGCGCCGCGGTGCAGAAGCACCAGACCGAACTGCATGAGCGTGGCTTGAAGTTCTGAAGCAAGACAATTCCGCAGCATCGCCCCGGCGGTGCTGCGGCTGACGCGAAGGAAGACGACGATGTTGGGTGAAAACGAGGGTTTGGGCGTGGCGGGTGAAACCGGCGCGGAATTCATGTCCGCCTGGGAGCAGAATGCCAAACGCCTCGCGGACACCTACACGCCGTCGATGGAGCACGAGAATTGCGGCGTCGGCCTCGTCGCCGCCCTGGACGGCAAGGCCCGCCGCGACGTGGTGGAAGCCGGTATCAACGCGCTCAAGGCCGTCTGGCATCGCGGTGCGGTCGATGCCGATGGCAAGACCGGCGACGGCGCGGGCATTCACATCGAAATCCCGCAGGATTTCTTCGCCGATGCCGTCCAGCGCAGCGGTCATCTGCTGCATCCCGGCCCGATCGCCATCGGACAGGTGTTTTTGCCGAAGACCGATCTCGGCGCACAGGAGCGCTGCCGTCAGATCGTCGAGAGCGAAATCCTGCGCATGGGCTATGCCATCTATGGCTGGCGTCAGGTGCCGATCAACGTCTCGTGCATCGGCGAGAAGGCCAATGCGACGCGGCCGGAAATCGAGCAGATCATGATCTGGAACCCGCGCGGCACGGCCGAAGCGGATTTCGAGCGCGATCTGTATGTCATCCGTCGGCGCATCGAGAACGAGGCGATCGCGGCGCAGATTCCGGTGCTGTATCTGTGCTCGCTGTCCTGCCGGTCGCTGATCTATAAGGGCATGTTCCTGGCCGAGAGCCTGACGGATTTCTATCCCGACCTGCTCGACCCCCGCTTCGTGTCGCGCTTTGCGATCTATCATCAGCGCTATTCCACCAACACCTTCCCCACCTGGAAGCTGGCCCAGCCCTTCCGCGTGCTGGCGCATAACGGTGAGATCAACACGGTCTCGGGCAACATCAACTGGATGCGCAGCCACGAAACCCGGCTGTCCGATCCGGCGCTCGATCCCTACATGGAAGACATCAAGCCGGTCGTGCAGGCCGGTGGGTCGGACACCGCCTCGCTCGACAACGTCTTCGAAGTGCTCATCCGCGCCGGTCGCGACGCCCCGATGGCCAAGGCGCTGATGATCCCGTCCAGCATCGGGGCCGACGCCACGATGCCGAAGACGCATCGCGATCTGTTCCTGTATTGCAACGCGGTGATGGAGCCGTGGGACGGCCCGGCGGCGATTGCGGCGACGGACGGCAAATGGGTCATCGCCGGTCTGGACCGCAACGGCCTGCGTCCGCTGCGCTATTCGATCTCCAAGAGCGGCATGCTCGTCGTCGGCTCTGAAACCGGCATGGTCAAGATCGACGAAAGCGAAGTTGTCGAGAAGGGCCGCGTGGGTCCGGGCGAGAGCATCGGCGTCGATCTCGATGCCGCGCGCTTCTACACCGACGATCAGATGAAGGACATGCTGGCCGCCCGTCAGCCCTTCGGCGAATGGTCCAAGGCGATCACCCAGATCGATCAGATCGTCAAGACCGACGCGCCGGAGCCGGTGACGTATGAGGGCGAGGCGCTGCGCCGTCGTCAGATGGCGGTTGGCACCTCGCTGGAAGAGCTGGAAGTCATCCTGCATCCGATGGTGGAAGACGCGCAGGAAGCCGTGGGCTCGATGGGCGACGACACGCCGCTTGCCGTGCTGTCGAGCAAGCATCGCGGTCTGCACCATTATTTCCGCCAGGCCTTCAGCCAGGTGACGAACCCGCCCATCGACTCGCTGCGTGAGACGCGGGTGATGACGCTGCGCACGCGGCTGGGCAATCTGGGCAACGTGCTCGATGAAGACCGCAGCCAGTGCCATCTGCTGCAACTTGAAAGCCCGGTGCTGAGCAACGCCGAATTCGCCGCCATGCGGGCGATGATGGGCAAATCGGTCTGCGAAGTGGATTGCACCTTCCCGGTCGCCGATGGAGAAGCCGGTCTGCGTGCGGCGCTGGAGCGTATTCGCGTCCAGGCCGAGGAAGGCGTGCGCGCCGGGGCCACCCATGTGGTGCTGACCGACGAGCATTCCGATGCCAGCCGCTGCGCCATCCCGTCCATCCTGGCGACGGCGGCCGTGCACACGCATTTGGTGAAATCCTCGCTGCGCACCTTCACCAGCCTCAATGTCCGTTCGGCGCAGTGCCTGGATGTGCATTTCTTCGCCGTGCTGATCGGCGTGGGTGCCACCACGGTGAACGCCTATCTGACGCAGGAGAGCATTGCCGACCGTCATCGTCGCGGTCTGTTCGGCACGATCTCGCTGAAGGAGGCGGTGCAGCGCTATAAGAAGGCGGTCGATAAGGGCTTGCTCAAGGTGATGTCCAAGATGGGCATCTCGGTGATCAGTTCGTATCGTGGCGGCTGCAACTTCGAAGCCATCGGCCTGTCGCGCGCGTTGGTGGCCGAGTTCTTCCCCGGCATGCAGAGCCGGATTTCCGGCATCGGTCTGCAAGGCATTGCCCGCAAAATCCTCACCCTGCACGCCCAGGCCTGGGATGCCGAGCAGCCGTCATTGCCGGTCGGTGGCGTCTACAAGCTGCGTCGCACCGGCGAGGCGCATGCCTTCGAGGGCAATGCGATCCATCTGCTGCAAGAGGCGGTGGCGTCTGACAGCTTCCAGATGTATCGCCGCTACACCGACGCCGTGCGCCGTCAGCAGCCGATTGCGTTGCGCGATCTGCTCGACTTCCGCATGGAAGGCCGTAAGGCGATCCCGATTGAGTCGGTTGAAAGCATCACGGAAATCCGCAAGCGTCTGATCTCGCCGGGTATTTCGCTTGGCGCGCTCAGCCCGGAAGCGCATGAGACGCTGTCGATTGCGATGAACCGCATCGGTGCGCGCTCTGACTCCGGCGAGGGCGGTGAAGATCCGGAACGCGCCTTGCCGCGCCCGAATGGCGACAATGCCAACTCGGCGATCAAGCAGATCTCGTCCGGCCGCTTCGGCGTGACGGCGGAGTATCTGAACAATTGCCGTGAGATCGAGATCAAGGTCGCTCAGGGTGCCAAGCCCGGTGAAGGTGGGCAGTTGCCCGGCTTCAAGGTGACCAGCCTGATCGCCAAGCTGCGGCACTCCACGCCGGGCGTGACGCTGATCTCACCGCCGCCGCATCACGACATCTACTCCATCGAAGATTTGGCGCAGCTGATCTACGATTTGAAGCAGATCAACCCCGACGCCTCGGTGTGCGTGAAGCTGGTTGCCCGCTCCGGCATCGGCACGATTGCCGCCGGTGTGGCGAAGGCCAAGGCCGATGCGATCCTGATTTCCGGCCATTCCGGTGGCACGGGTGCCAGCCCGCAGACTTCGGTGAAATATGCAGGCCTTCCGTGGGAAATGGGGCTGTCGGAAGCGCATCAGGTGCTGATGCTCAACCGCCTGCGCCACACGGTGAAGCTGCGCACCGATGGTGGCATCAAGACCGGGCGTGACGTGGTGATTGCCGCCATGCTGGGGGCCGAGGAATTCGGCATCGGCACCGCCTCGCTGGTGGCGATGGGCTGCATCATGGTGCGGCAATGCCATTCCAACACCTGTCCGGTGGGCGTCTGCTCGCAGGATGAGGCGATGCGCGCCAAGTTCACCGGCTCGGCGGAGAAGGTGATCAACCTGTTCAGCTTCATCGCCGAAGACGTGCGCCACATTCTGGCGGGTCTGGGCGTGCGCACGCTGGCCGAGGTGATCGGCCGCACCGATCTGCTGCAACAGGTCAGCCGGGGTTCGGATTATCTCGACGACCTCGATCTCAACCCGCTGCTGGTGCAGGCCGATCCTGGCCCGCATGCCCGCTATTGCACGATGGTTGGCCGCAACGAGGTGCCGGAGACGCTGGATGCCCAGATGATCGCCGACGCGGCGGCCTTGTTCGAGCATGGCGAGAAGATGCAGCTGGAATACAACATCCAGAACACCCATCGCGCCATCGGCACCAAGCTGTCGCATCGCATCGTCAAGAAATACGGCATGAAGGGTTTGCAGCCCGGCCATATCGGCGTGCGTCTGCGTGGCTCGGCCGGTCAGTCGCTCGGTGCCTTCGCGGTGCAGGGGCTGCGGCTGGAAGTGCTGGGCGATGCCAATGACTATGTGGGCAAGGGGCTGTCGGGCGCGGAGATCGTCATCCGTCCGGCGCCGTCCTCCACGCTGCGCTCGAACGAGAACACCATCATCGGCAATACCTGCCTCTATGGCGCCACGGCCGGCACGCTGTTCGCCGCCGGGCAGGCGGGGGAGCGTTTTGCGGTGCGTAACTCCGGGGCGACCGCGGTTGTCGAGGGGTGCGGGTCCAATGGCTGTGAATACATGACCGGCGGCAACGTGGTCATCCTCGGCGCGATTGGCGACAATTTCGGCGCGGGCTTCACCGGCGGTCAGGCCTTCATCTACGACCCGGACAATCTGTTCGAAAAGCGGGTGAACGCCGATACGCTGACATGGCAACGTGTGACGCATCCGCATTGGGCCGAGTTCCTGCGCGAACTGGTCGCCCGCCACGGTGACGAGACCAAGAGCCGCTATTCCCGCATGCTGGCGCATGATTGGGAACGCACGCTGCCGCATTTCTGGCAGGTGGTGCCGAAGGAGTATGTGAAATACCTCCCGGTTCCGCTCGCCGAAGCCGAAGCGAAGCGGGCCTGACAAACGCAATCCCTCTCCGCGTTCGCCCTGGCTTGGCGGGCGCGGAGGGCGATGCGATAGTGCTGGGATGAGATTTCTTTATCATCTGCCGCTCTGCCCCTATAGCCGCAAGGTTCGTCTCGTTCTGGGCGAGAAGAAGCTTGGCGTGGAGCTGCGCGCTGAAAAAACCTGGGAACGGCGGGCCGAGTATCTGCAACTCAACCCCGCCGGTCTGGTGCCAACCCTGTTGGAAGATAACGGGCTGGCGGTGCCGGAATCCTCGGTGATCTGCGAATATCTCGAAGAAGCCTATGACGATGACAGCCTGCTGGGGGCCACGCTGGCCGAGCGCGTGGAAGCGCGGCGGCTGGTGGCGTGGTTCGATGGGCCATTCGCGGTGGCGGTGACGATGAATTTCGTCGTCGAGAAATACCTCAAGCGCATTTCTGGCCAGGGCCAGCCGGATGCCAACGCGCTGCGGCGCGGCTATGGCTATCTGAGTGAGCATCTCGCCTATATCGGCTGGCTGGCCAATGCGCGGAATTATCTGGCAGGCGACCGGCTGTCATTGGCCGATCTTGCGGCGGCAGCGCATGTCTCGGTGCTGGATTTCCTGGGCGAGATCGATTGGACCAAGCACGCTGAAACCCGCGAATGGTATGCGCGCATCAAATCGCGCCCAAGTTTCCGAACCCTGCTCAACGACCGCATCCCCGGCATGCTGCCGCCGCCCCATTACGTGAATCTGGATTTCTGAGTGGCTCTAGCAGGCTGCTGGATCTCGCTGCACAGACGCGCGCCGTCATCCGGCATCCCCCGCAGGCCGGGGGATAGCGGATGAAGCGGTGGCTTTCCGGACTATCCCGGCCGATGCATGTCGAACCGCGTCTCCGGCGTGATCTTGGCATAGGCTGACGGTCCGCCCGCGCGCAGGATGATGCCCGCGTTGAAGGTGTCGAAGACGCCATCGACGATCAGATCGGGCGCGATATGCACCGCCACCACCTGTCCGAACACCATCGTCGCCGGCGTCTCACCGCCGTCGAGGTTGCGCAGCTTCACCACGTCGGTGACTTTGCATTCGAAATGCACCGGGCTTTGTGCCACGCGCGGCGGCTGCACGATGCGGCTGGGCAGAGGCGTCAGCCCGGCAAAGGCGAACTCGCTTTCGCCATAGGGCAATGTCGCGCAGCTTTGGTTCATCGCCTCGGCCATCGCAAGCGTGGCGAGATTCCAGACGAATTCACCGGTTTCAATCGCGTTGCGCGCGCTGTCTTTCACATTGGTGCTGGAAAATCCGATAATCGGCGGCGTGTAGCTGAAGCCGTTGAAGAAGCTGTAGGGTGCCAGATTGATCGAGCCATCGGTGCCTTTGGTGGATATCCAGCCAATCGGGCGGGGACCGACGATGGAGTTGAACGGGTCGTGCTTCAGGCCGTGGCCCTTGCCGGGTTCATAGAAATGCATCGCCGCCTCAGTCATGCCGGATCTCCGATCGTTCTGCCCAATGAGATGGGGGGCGGGGTGAGGCCAAGCAAGGTGCAGCCGATGCGAATGACGCGATGCGCCTCTGACCACAGCCGGAAAGTGTCGAGCCGGTCGAAATCGGCCCAGGCACATTCGGTGATATCGCCGCCCACCCGCGCCGCATCGCCCTGCCACAGCGCGGCGTAGTCGATGATGGAATAATGGAACCGCGTGCGCCCGGCGCTGTCGCTGACGATGGAATCGACGACGCCGGCCAGGTGCAGATCGCCCACATGCAGGCCGGTTTCCTCCTCCAATTCGCGCCGCGCGGCGGCCTCCATCGTCTCACCGAGTTCCTGCCCGCCGCCCGGCAGGCTCCAGGCGCCGATATTGGGCGGATTGCCGCGCCGCACCAGCAACACGCCACCCGGACGCAGCACCGCCACACCGATGCCCACGATGGGACGCGGTGGATATTCCCGGCTCATTTCGCTCTCTCCGCCTTCAGGAAATCAGCCGAAATCGGCACCAGCGTGCCCAGCCGCCAATCTGGCAGTTGAAAGACGTGGTTGGCCAGTCGCAACGTCATCTCGGCATCGCCGTCCGAGACGGCAAACCGCGCCCAGACCGCAGCCCCGTCGCGGGACAGCAGGATGGTCACGCGCCGGTCGGCAGTGGTGGTGAATTGCACGCTGCCCGCTGGCGTGCCGGGCAAATCGCCTTGGCGGACATCGACGAAGGTGATGTCTTCCAGCGCCTGCGCCACCTCGATCAGCCGCACATCGTCGATCTTGCCCGGCGGCGGCGTGTCGAGAACCAGCCCGTTGCCCTGGCGGTGCAGATTGATCGTGGCATTGTCGCGGTGAATTTCGACGCCGCGGATCTGATCGGCCTTGATGTCGAGAATCTCGTGCTGCACCCAGCCGAGCGGATCGGGTGATACATCCAGCTTGCCCTCGGCCAGCCACGCCGAAGCGTCGCCCGCACGGCGGAGATAGAGTTGATCCGGCATGCCGGGGCGGGGGCGCACGCCGCGATGCCCAAGAATGAGGCTGGCCAGCACGTGGCCTTGCGCATCGCTCACGCGCAGCGCGATGCCGGTGGCCGATTTTGCCTGTGGATCGACCACCCCCAGGCGGGCGAACAGCGCCGGGTCTGCCGTGCGCGGCTCGACCAGACGCAGATCGCCGAGATTGGCGAACAGGCTGCGCAATTTCTGCGCATCGACGGGATAGCCCGCCCGCTCCGCCACACCCCAAGCCGGCGCCTCTTCCGTGCCCGCGCGGATCAGGGTGGTGCTGCTGCCGTGGGCGGCGATGTCGATGCGGGTGGCCAGTGGCAGCACATGCGCCAGTCCGGGAAAGGCGGGCTGCCCCGCTTCGGCGGGGGGCGGTGCGGGTTTGGGCTGCATGTCGATGCCCAATGCCAGCGACGCGCCGCCGAGGGCCAGCAGCAGCAGGGCCTGATACGCCTTCATGCCGCCCGCCTCCGTCGCCGCACCGTTCGCACCAGGGCGATCGCCATCGCGGCCAAGGTCAGCAGGGCAGGCACGGCGACGATGTCGAACATCTGCAAGCGCAGTTTCAGCGTGGCGATGTCGTGGCGCAGATTGAACTGCACCTGCCGCAGCTTGCCGCGCGTATCGGCGATGTCGTGCTTGAGGCCATCGATTGCCGCCAATTGCTCCGCCGACAGCGCCGCATTGGCCGAGCCATCGCGCCCGCCGCGCAGATCGTCGAGTTGTTTGCTCGCCTCGTCCAGATGATGCGACAGCGCGGTTTCCGTCTCGCGGAACCGGGTCTCGGCATCGCGCCGCAACGCATCGACCACATCGAAGGGCCGCGACACCCCGCCCCGGCTGCGCAGCCCGATCAGCGCGTCGCCGCCGGCGAGCGTGCCGACGAGGTTCTGGATCAGCGTGCCATTATCGGCGAACGGCGTGCTGTTGCTGGCACCGAAGAAATCGGCGGATCGTGTCCAGAAGCGGTCGGACAGGAAATCGGTGTCGGCGATGACCACCAGATTGGCCACACCCTGGCTGTCGGCCAGATAGGTACCGCTGGCCCCTTCCGGTGCGGCGCTGAAGGCCGAATGCAGCTGGCCCCGCAAGCGGGCGGCGACGATGCGGGTGAGGCCATCGGGATGGAATTGGTCGAGAATCTTCGCCGGGTCCGGCTCTTGGCGAAATGCGCTGGCGGGCAGGGTGGCGGAGTGGTCGGAGGTGCTCAGCAGCGGCGTCAGCGTCAGGTGCGATTGCGGGGTCACGCTCAGGAAGCCCGGATTGGCCAGCACCACTTCCTGCAAATCCGACATGGCCGGATCGTCGCGGTTGATGCCGTCGCGCACGCTGAAATAGCCGACGAACGTTTCCGGCTGCTGACTTTGCCCGCGCACTTTCCACGCGCCATCCAGATCGCCCACCGCCTGTTCGGGATCATAGACAATGCCCCAGGCAGCGAACAGACGTTTGAGATTGCTCGACGTATCGGCTTGCGAATCCTGCGTTTGCGCCATCGCCTCATTCGTCGGCGCCACCATCGCGAGCAGCCGCCCGCCGCGCATGACGAATTGATCGATGGCATACAGCGTGGCGACAGACAGGTTTTGCGGATGCACCAGCATCAGCACCTTGATGTCGGGATCGATGGTCGTGGCATCCATCGGCACGTCGCGGATATTGGCGGTCTGGTTCAGCGCCTGCATCACCGCCCACGGTCCACCGCCCTTGCGCTGCATCATCGCCTGTGGATCGCCTTCCATCGGCAACGCCGTCATCAGCCCCACCACCGGCTTGTCCGGGTTGGCGAGGTCAAGCACCAGTTTGGTGAGGTCGTATTCCAGGAAGCGTTCACGCTCGGGCTGGAAGAAGGCGATGGCGCGTTCGTCGTCGAGCAGATTGGTGCCTTGCAGGCCGAAATAGACGCGCTGGCCGGATTGATCGAGCGGCACACCTTGCAGGCCATA
The DNA here is from genome assembly GCA_031291725.1 of Acetobacteraceae bacterium. Taxonomy (GTDB): domain Bacteria; phylum Pseudomonadota; class Alphaproteobacteria; order Acetobacterales; family Acetobacteraceae; genus CAIQQQ01. Next base: position 22,360 of record JARLIM010000021.1, on the reverse strand, counting down.
GCCGGCGGCGTGGTCTTCATCCTCGCTGAACGGCTCGGGCGTGTGGATTTCCAGCCGGATTTTGCCGGGGGCGAGGGCGGCATAGGCGCGCAGCAGCTCACGCACCCGGTCGGAATAGGCGGCGTATTGCGGAATACGCGTGCCGAGTTCCGGCGAATAGAACAGCCGCAGCGTGATCGGCTCGCGCAATCCGGCCAGCACCGCGCGCGTGCCGGGGGCGAGGCTGTAGAGGCTCTGCTGCGTCAGATCGAGCTGCACGCCGGCCAGCGTGGGATAGGCCATCATGTTCAGCCCGAGCAGCAACATGCCCATGCCGGCGAGTGCGATCAGCGAGATGAGGAGTCGTTTCATGCCGGCTCACTCCGCACGCTTCTCGCCGACGACGAGCGTGGCGAGGAAGAGGAAGAAGGCGATCACCGAGGCGAAATACAGCACATCGCGCGCGGCGATCACGCCTCGGGTGAAATTGTTGAACCGATCCGCCACCGACGCCAGCCGCACGATATGCGCCAGATCGGGGGAGAGGCGGGTAAGCAGTTCCGAGACCGTCGCCGTGCCCGCCGCCAGCAACAGGAAGCAGGCGGCGACGGCCAGCACGAAGGCGATCACCTGATTTTTCGTCGCCGCCGACAACGCCGCCCCGATGGACAGGAAACCGCCCGCCAGCAGCACAGCCCCGACGTACCCGGCGGCGATGGCGCCATTATCGGGGTGGCCGAGATAATTCACCGTCACCACAAAGGGGAAGGTGAGCAGGATTGCCAGCGTGCAGAACGCCCAGGCGGCGAGGAATTTGCCCAGCACGGCCTGCCAGGGGGTGATCGGCAGCGTGAGCAGCAATTCGATGCTGCCGCCCCGCCGCTCCTCCGCCCATTGCCGCATCGTCAGAGCGGGGATCAGCAGCAGCAGCACCCAGGGCAGATAGGTGAAGAACGGCACCAGATCGGCCTGATCGCGGTCGAAGAAATGGCCGGCATTGAAGGTCAGCGCGCCTTGCATCGCCAGGAAGATGACGATGAACACCACGGCGACCGGCGAGGCGAAATAGGCCGCCCATTCGCGGCGGGCGATGATGACGGCGCTGCCCATCATGCGGCGTCCGGCACGGTGAGGCTGCGGAAGACGTCTTCCAGGCGGCCGGTGTGATGCAGGCGGCTGAGGCCGAGCGGCGTGTCGTCGGCCACGATCTGCCCCTGCGCCAGGATGATCGCGCGGGTGCAGACGGCATCGACCTCTTCGAGAATATGCGTCGAGATGATGATCGCCTTGCGCGGGGCCATGTGGCGGATCAGCGCGCGGATTTGGTGTTTCTGGTTGGGATCCAGCCCGTCGGTCGGTTCATCGAGCACCAGCACATCCGGATCGTGCAGCAGGGCCTGAGCCAAGCCCACGCGGCGGGCGGTGCCTTTGGAGAGGGTTTCGATCAGCAGACGCGAGACGTCCTGAAGATTGGTCAAGGCGACGGCATGCTGCACGCGCTCGCGCAGTTCGGCGCCGTCAAAGCCCCGGATGCGACCGATGAAGCGCAGGAAATCGCTCACGCTCATATCGCGATAGGCGGGCGCGCCTTCGGGCAGATAGCCCAGACAAGTGCGCGCCTTCACCGCCTCGTCCTGCACGTCATAGCCGCAGATGCTGGCATGGCCTGAGCTTGGGCGGACGAAGCCTGCCAGCATGCGCATGGTGGTGGATTTTCCGGCGCCGTTCGGGCCGAGAAATCCCAGCACTTCGCCGCGCGCCACGCTGAACGATACGCGGTCCACGGCGGTGAAGGCGCCGAATCTCTTGGTCAGATGAACGATGTCGATCAGGGTCTCGGACACGGCACATTCTCCCCCCGCGCATCTTCAATGACGAAAGCTCAGCCGGAGTTCAAGGTGCGGAAAGCCTCTATACGGTCGAACAGGCGCAGAAGCAGCCGGATTGCGCGGCCGCGCTCACTGGTTAATTTTGCGTCACGCTCCAACAGCGCCTCCGCATCGCGCCCGGCCATGTGCAGCAGACCCTCATCGGTCTCCGGATCGGCGATCTTCCAGCCCGGCAGGCCGGATTGCCGGGTGCCGAGCAGATCGCCGCCACCGCGCAGGCGGAAATCCTCATCGGCGATGCGAAACCCGTCTTCGGTCTGGCGCAGCAATGCGAGGCGTTTGCGGGCGGTTTCGGTCATGTCGTCGGCATAGAGCAGCAGACAGAAACTCTGCGCCGAGCCCCGCCCGACGCGGCCGCGCAGCTGGTGCAACTGGGCGAGGCCGAAGCGTTCGGCCTGTTCGATGACCATCACCGAGGCGGCGGGCACGTCCACGCCCACTTCGATCACCGTGGTGGCGACGAGCAATTGCGTCCGCCCGGCGGCGAAATCCGCAAGCGCTGCTTCGCGCACCGACGTGTCCTGCCGACCATGCGCGAGGCCGACTTTATCGCCGAAGCGTTCGACCAGATGGGCAAACCGGGCCTCGACGGCGGCAAGGTCGGTGGTCTCGCTTTCGCTGACCAGCGGACAGACCCAATAGACCCGCGCCCCCTGCGCCAACGCGCGCGACACGGCGGCGATCACGGTATCGATGGTGGAGAGCGAATGCGTCGTGGTGCGGATCGGCTGGCGACCGGCGGGTTTGCCGGTCAGGCGGGAGACCTGCATCTCCCCCCATTGCGTCAGCAGCATCGTGCGCGGAATGGGGGTGGCCGTCATCACCAGCATATCCGCCTGCTCGCCCTTCTGGCCGAGCATCAGGCGTTGATTGACGCCGAAGCGGTGCTGTTCGTCGATCACCGCCAGCGCCAAATCCTGGAACGCCACGCCGTCCTGCACCAGCGCATGGGTGCCGATGGCGATCTTGATGGAGCCATCGGCCAGACCGTCCAGCACGCGGGTGCGTTCGCGGCCCGTCACGCTTCCGGCGAGCAGGGCGACGGGCACCGGCGAGATGGCGGCCAGGGTGCGGGCGTGTTGGCGGGCGAGGAGTTCGGTGGGCGCCATGATGGCGGCCTGGGCACCGGCCTCCACCGCGCGCAACATCGCCATCATCGCCACCAGCGTTTTGCCCGATCCGACATCGCCTTGCAGCAGCCGCATCATCCGGCGCGGGGCGGCAAGGTCGGCGTCGATGTCGTGCAGAACCTCGCGTTGCGCCGCGGTCAGATCATGCCCGAACGCCGCCAGAGCCTGTGCGCGCAACGTGCCATCGCCGATCAACGGCCGACCCGGACGCACGCGATTGCGCCGTTTCATCAGCCCGATGGCAACCTGTCCGGCCAGCAATTCGTCATACGCAAGGCGGCGGCGCAGTTCCGGGGCGGGGAGTGCGGTGGGGAGTTGCAGGCCGCGCAACGCCGCGTTGAAGCTCGGCCAATTCTCGCGCCTCAGCAACGCCGGATCATGCCATTCCGGCACGTCCTCCGGCACGCGACCCACCGCTTCGGCGATGGGTTTGCGCAGATGCCAGGCGAACAGACCGGCGGTGAGCGGCCAGACCTGTTCGACGGAGGGGAATTTATCCGGCTGCCCGGCGGGGGCGATGTGGTCGGGATGGGCGATCTGACGGCGATCATCGATCTTGCCGCCCACCAGCACCCGCGTGCCGGGGCGCAGCTTCGCCTCGGGGAAGGAGCGGAAGAACACCAGATCGGCGAATCCGCTGCCATCGCTGACGGAGACTTTTGTGGGCTGACGGGCGGATTGCGGGCGCTCGATGCGGATGACATCGACCTCCAGCGTCACCATCTGGCCGGGAAGAGCATCGCGGATCAGGCTGCGTTGGCGGCGGTCGAGATAGGATTCGGGCAAATGGAACAGCAGATCGACCACGCGATTCCCACCGCATGCCTTCGCCATCAGCTTGGCCAGGGCGTCGCCCACGCCGCGCAAGGCGGTCAGCTCTGCGAAAAGCGGATCAAGCTGGTAAGTTTCCACGGGCTGACTCGTTCAATGACGCCCGCTATAGCTTGGAATGTCATGACAGAAAACACGCTCTCGCCCAGCGACATACGGCGACGCCGCCTGATCTTCCGCGCAACCCATCGCGGCACGCATGAAACCGATCTGCTGATCGGTGGATTCGTCACCGCCCGCATCGGCACGATGTCCGAGACGGAGATGGACAGCCTGGAGGAGGTGATGGAGCTGAAAGACGCCGATCTCGCCGATTGGCTCACCGGTCGCATCGCCATTCCCGCCGAGGTGGACAGCCCGATGCTGCGCGCCATGCGGCAGGCCGCCATCGACGGTATCGGCCGCGCATGACCGCTACGGTCTACGGCGCACCGGAGGGCTGGGATGCGATGCTTCTGGCCCGTCGGGTGCCAGAACATGCCTATCCGCTGCTGCATGTGGCGCGGGACGATGCCCGCATGGCAACGCTGGCCGAGCATCTGGCGTTCTTCCTGCCCGATGCGGAGATACTGCGTTTCCCGGCCTGGGATTGTCTGCCGTATGACCGTGTGTCGCCCAATCCGGCGATTATCTCCGAGCGCATCGCAACGCTGGCCGCCCTGCTGGAGCCCTCCAAGGGCCAGCGGATTATTCTGACCACGGTGAACGCCCTGGTGCAGCGCATTCCGCCGCGCCATGTCTTCCACGGGGCGTCGCTGTCGCTGGCCGTCAATGGCCGGGTGAAATCCGACGATCTGGCCCGTGTGCTGGATGGGCGCGGCTATAATCGGGCGGGCACGGTGATGGAGCCGGGCGAATATGCCATTCGCGGCGGCATTATCGACATCTTCCCGGCAGGCCATGACGCGCCGATCCGCATCGACACGTTCGGCGACAGCATCGAGAGCCTGCGCGTCTTCGATCCCGCCACCCAGCGCAGCGGGGCGGCGATCGAGCGGTTCAGCCTGCGCCCGGTGTCGGAGGTGTTTCTGGACAAGGCGAGCATCGCCCGCTTCCGCACGCAATGGCGCGAGCTGTTCGGCAATGCTGCCGCGACCGACCCGCTCTATATGTCGATCTCCGACGGACATCGCCATCCGGGCATGGAGCATTATGTTCCGCTGTTCCATGAAGGCATGGAGACGCTGCTCGATTATCTGCCAGGGGCGGCGATCAGCCTGGATCATCAGGGCGAAGACGTTCTGACGTCGCGGCTGGAGATGGTGGCCGACCATTACGCCGCCCGCAAATCGGTGCCGCGCGACGGCGAAATTCCGTATCGCCCGCTGCCGCCGGAGCGGCTGTATCTGGACCGTGCGGGCTGGGATGCGATGCTGGACGGGCATTCGGTGTTCACCTTCTCGCCGTTCGGATTGCCCGATGGCGCGGTGGGGGTGGATGGCGGCGGACGCCCGGCACCGCTGTTCGCGCAACGCACCGGCACGGGCGGCGTGAATCTGTTCGAGCAATTGCAGGCCCAGGCGGATCGCTGGATTCGCGAAGGACGCCGCATCGTGATTGCCGCATGGTCGCGCGGCTCGCGGGAGCGGTTGCAGCACATGCTCAGCGAGCACGGCTTCCCGCTGGTGCCCTGCGCCAATTGGGCGGAGGTGGCCAGCGTGCCGGCGGGCTCGTTGGCGCTGCTGGTGCTGGCGATCGAACGCGGCTTCGTGGCCGAGAAACTGGCGCTGATCTCCGAGCAGGATCTGCTCGGCGAACGCATCGCCCGCCCGCCGCGCCGCCGCAAGCGGGCCGATCAGTTCATCGCCGAGGCCACCGAAATCGCCGAGGGCGATCTGGTGGTGCATCAGGATCACGGCATCGGGCGCTATGACGGGCTGGTGACGCTGGATGTGGGCGGTGCGCCGCATGATTGTCTGCGGCTGCTCTATGACGGCAATGACAAGCTGTTCCTGCCGGTTGAAAACATCGAGATGCTGAGCCGGTTCGGCTCCGAGACCGCCGGTGTGGCGTTGGACAAGCTCGGTGGCGTCGGCTGGCAGAACCGCAAAGCCAAGATGAAGCAGCGGATCCGCGACATGGCCGTCGGCCTGATCCGCACCGCCGCCGAACGCCGCCTGCATGAGGCGGAGATCATCGCCCCGCCCGAAGGCGCCTGGGACGAATTCTGCGCCCGCTTCCCGTTCGCCGAGACCGAGGATCAGGCGCGCGCGATTGCCGATGTGCTGGAAGACCTCGCCTGCGGTCGCCCGATGGATCGGCTGATCTGCGGCGATGTGGGCTTCGGCAAGACCGAGGTGGCGTTGCGGGCGGCCTTCGTGGCGGCGATGAGTGGCGCGCAGGTGGCCGTGGTGGTGCCCACCACGCTGCTCGCCCGCCAGCATTATCGCGGCTTCACCAAGCGGTTCGAGGGTCTGCCGATCAAGATCGGCCAACTCTCCCGCATGGTCACGGCCAAGGAGGCCGCGCAGGTGAAAGAGGGGCTGGCCCGTGGCGACATCAACATCGTCATCGGCACCCACGCCTTGCTCGCCAACAGCGTGACGTTCGACAATCTGGGGTTGGTGATTGTCGATGAGGAGCAGCATTTCGGCGTCGCGCATAAGGAGAAGCTGAAATCGCTGAAGGCGGATGTGCATGTGCTGACGCTGACCGCCACCCCCATTCCGCGCACGCTGCAATTGGCGCTGACCGGGGTGCGCGAGATGAGCATCATCGCAACCCCGCCGGTGGACCGTCTGGCGGTGCGCACCTTCATCATGCCGTTCGACGCGGTGGTGATCCGCGAGGCGATTCAGCGCGAGCGGTTCCGGGGCGGGCAGATTTTCTGCGTCTGTCCGCGTCTGGAGGATCTGGACCGGATGGCCAGGCGGCTGTCGGAGATTGTGCCGGAGGCGCGCACCATCCAGGCGCATGGCCGCCTGTCGCCGACCGAGCTGGAACGGGTGATGACCGAATTCGGCGACGGCAAATATGACATTCTGCTCTCGACGAACATCGTCGAAAGCGGGCTGGACATGCCCGCGGTGAACACGCTGATCATCCACCGCGCCGAGATGTTCGGCCTGGGCCAGCTTTATCAGCTGCGCGGCCGCGTGGGCCGTGGCAAGCAGCGCGGTTACGCCTATCTGACCTGGCCGCCGACGAATGCGTTGTCGGTGGCGGCGGAGAAGCGGCTGGCGGTGATGCAGACGCTGGACAATCTCGGCGCGGGCTTCACGCTGGCCTCGCACGATCTGGACATTCGCGGTGCGGGCAATCTGCTCGGCGATGAGCAGAGCGGGCATATTCGCGAGGTGGGCATCGAGCTGTATCAGCAGATGCTCGAAGACGCGGTGGCCGAGATGCGCGCCGAGAAGGGCAAGAAGCGGGCGGAGGCGCGCGACTGGACGCCGAATATCGGCTTGGGTCTGCCGGTGCTGATCCCCGAGACATATGTGCGCGATCTGCCGGCGCGACTGGGCCTGTATCGCCGCATCGGTGCGTTGGACAACGACGCCGAGAGCGAGGCGATGGCGGCCGAATTGGTGGACCGCTTCGGCAAGCTGCCCGAAGAGGTGGAGAACCTGCTGCATGTGGTGGCGTTGAAGCGGCTGTGTCGTTCATCCGGCGTGGAGAAGCTCGATGCCGGGCCGAAGGGGATGGTGCTCACCTTCCGCGGCAACAAGTTCCGCAATCCGGCGGGGCTGATTGCGTGGCTGGGCAAGAAGGGCGGGCTGGTGAAGCTGCGGCCGGATCACAAGCTGGCCATCGTGGCGGAGATGACGGTGGTGCAGCGCGTGAAGCTGGCGCGCGACGTGCTGGCCAATCTCAACCGGATCGCGCATGAGGGCAAGGCGGCGTGATGCGGATGGCGCTCCGCCCTATAGCCGGTGATCCAGACGATCGCGGAGCCAATCGCCGATCAGATTGACCGACAGCGTGGTCAGCACGATCACCAGCGAGGGCTGCACCAGGATCCAGGGGGCGATGTCGAGATAGTCGCGCCCGAAGCCGACCATGGCGCCAAGGGATGTCAGCGGCGGCTGCACGCCCAGGCCGAGGAAGGACAGGCCGCTTTCCAGCAGCACAATCTCGGGAAAGGCCAAGCTGGCCGAGACGATCAGCGGGCCGGCGATGTTGGGCAGGATATGCAGCCCATAGACCCGCCATCGCCCGGCGCCGAGGTGGCGGATGGCCGAAGCGTAGCCCTGCGCATTGGCCTCCAGCGCCGTCGCCCGCGCCACGCGGGCATGGCGTTCCCAGCCATGCAGCGACATCAGCACGATGAACAGCCCCAGCGAATTGCCGAATATCGCCAGCAGAGCGAGGGCGACGATCAGGAAGGGCAGGCTGGCCTGAAAATCCACCAGCGCCAAAATCGCCTGTTCGATCCAGCCCCGGCGTTCAGCGGCCAGAAAACCCAGGCTGGTGCCGATGGCCGCCCCCAGACAGGTTGCCGCAAAGCCGATCAACAAGCTGATCCGGATCGAGGCGATCAGCCGCGCGATCATGCCGCGCCCCAGCTCATCCGTGCCAAGCGGATAGCTGCCATCGCCGCCGAAAAACACGGGTGGTTGCAGCCGGTGCGGCAGATCGAGATGCGTTGCCGCCGCCGTGAACCAGCCGCCGAACAGCGCCAGCAGCAGCATCAGCACGAGCCAGCCCAATGCCAGGGAGATCAACATCGGGCGGGCTTTGCCGTTCATCGCCGCCATCTCAGCCTCTCCCCCGCACAATCCGAGGGTCGCGCCACGCATGCGCCACATCCATCACCAGATTGGACAGCGCCATCGTCGCCGCCGACAGGATCAGGATGCATTCCACCACCGGCACATCCCGGTTGGCCACCGCCACCACCAGCAGATTGCCCAGTCCGGGCCAGCTGAACAGCGTCTCCACCACCACCGTGCCAGCCAGCAGCCCGCCAATCGCCAGCCCGATCACCGGCAGCAAGGTTGCCACCGCATTCGGCAGAACATGACGCAGCAGCACGGCGCTGCGGCTTAATCCCTTGGCAGACGCCGCGCGGACATGCGGTTGGGTGAGCACGCCGACGATCGCCGAACGGGTGAAGCGCGCCAACACACCGGCCCCCGCCAATCCGAGCGAGATCACCGGCAGCAGCAATCCGGCGAAACTCGGTTGACCGCTCGACGGCAGCCAGCCGAGTTTGACCGCAAAGACAATCACCAGCAGCACACCGATGACGAAATTCGGCACCGCCAAGCCCAACGCCGCCCCCGCCATCACCAGCCGGTCGATCCAGGAATTCTGCCGCACCGCCGCCAGCAGGCCCGCCGGAATGCCGAGCGCCAGTTTGAGCAGCAAGGCCGGCACTGCAATTTCCAATGTCGGAATCACGTGACGCAGCACCAGAGGCAGCGCCTGGGTGCCGTCCATCATCGACACGCCGAAATTCCCATGCAGCATGGCGAGGAATTGCCGTGCGATCTGCATCGGGATCGGCAGGTTCAGCCCGTTCTGCGCGCGAAACGCCTGCAACGCCGCAGCGGGGGCATCGGGGCCGAGGGCGATCACCGCCGGGTCGCCGGAGATGCGCAATGCAATGGCCACGAACAAAGCCACGCACAGCACCGTCAGCACGGCGCGCAGCAACCGCCAGGCAATGAAGCGGGCCATCACGCGGAAAATCCCCGCACAGAAAAATCCAGGAAGAACGACGGCGATGCCTTCCACGGAATGCCTTTGCGATGCGCGGTGAAGACGGCGTTCTGATGCAACACGATATAGGCCGGGTCTTCCCGTTCGCAGATCTGCAACATCCGCCGGAACATGGCCTGACGTGAAGCGATGTCGGTGCTGGCTTCCATCTGGGTGCAGAGCGCGTTCATCTCGGCATTGCTCCACTCGCCATTGCTCTGCTGCGCCCCGTTCGGCCCGTGCTGGGCGACGAGGGAGGAGACCGGGTCGTCAAAGGTGGCCGAGTTCGACCAGTCGCGCACGCCGCGCGGGCCGTGTTTGGTCAGCACCTGCGCCCAGTTCTCGCAGATCTCCAGCTTCACATTCAGCCCAACCTGCCGCCAATATTCCAACAGGATTTGCGCCGTTGAAACCTCGGCGGGGTAGTAGTTGTGCCGGGCGCGATAGATGATTTCCTCGCCGTTATATCCGGCTGAGAGCAGCATCGTGCGCGCCAGCGGCGGGTTGTATTCCGGCACGCGCCAGCGCGGCACGAACATGGGGCCATAGAATTCAAACTGTAATCCCGGCGGCACCCGGCTTTTGCCCGCCCAGAGCGAATCAACAATCGCCTGCCCATCCACCGCATGCGCCATCGCCAGCCGGACCTTCGGATTGTCCAGCGGCGGGTGGGTTTTGTCGAACGCGAGAATGCGGTGATTGGGCACCATGCCGCCCTGCACCTGCACTTTGGGATCGGCGATCAAGGCAATCGCCTGATCTGGCATCAGATCGCAGGCGAAATGGAAATCACCCGACCGCAGACCGGCTATCCGGGACGCCGCTTCCGGCACTTCCAAAAAGACCACCCATCGCACCGGCGGACGTCCGCCCCAATAGGCATCGTGCGCCTCCAGCACCAACCGGTTGCCGGGATGGAACTCTGCCACGCGATATGGGCCGGTGCCGATGCTGGTGGACTGCCAAGTCTGACGGTGCCGCCAGGATTGGGCAGAGATGATCTCGCCACCGCCTGCGGATAGTCGTCCCTCCAGCGTGACATCGGGCTTGGAGGTGATGAAGCGGATGCCGTAGCGCCCGGTGGGTTGCAGGCGGTCGAGGGTGGGGAAATGCCGTTGCGCGATGGCGGTGATGTCCTTGGGCACGGATGGCCCGAAGATTCGACCTTCACCGAAGGATTGCAGCACATCCTCGGAGGTGAATTCCCGCCCGTCATGCATGATCACGCCCTGGCGCAGATCGAACTCCAGCGTCAGGTCGTCGATCCGCCGCCATGCGGTGGCCAAGGCGGGCACACGTTCCAGACCGCCTTGCTGGTTGCGTCCGATCAAATTCTCCAGAATCGACGCCATCCAGCGCTCAGAGGCGTTGGAAGATTGTTCCCGCAGAGGGTCCAGTGTGAGCGTGTTGCTGATCTTCTGCACCGCCACCCGCATTGCGGGGCGACGATCGTTGTCCTGGGCGCGTGCGAAGCGGGGCAGGGCGGTGCTGACAAGGCCCGCGGAGAGTGCGGTGCGGCGGGTGAGGTTCATCACGAATGCCCCACCAGATGACAGGCAACCAGACCAGCGCCGGCGACGTCGCGCAATGCCGGGCGGTCTGTGCGGCAGCGATCCTGTGCCTGCACGCAGCGCGGGTGAAAGGGGCAGCCTTGGGGCGGATTGGCCGGGTCCGGCGTCTCACCGGCCAGCAGAATGCGCGGCGTGTGGCGCGGTCCGATCACCGGCACGGCGGCAATCAGCGCCTGGGTATAAGGATGACGTGGCGCATGCAGCACCCGCTCGGTCGGACCCTGCTCGACGATTCGGCCCAGATACATCACCGCCACCTCGTCCGCCACCTGGCGCACCACCCGCAAATCGTGGCTGATGAACAAGATCGACACGTGGCTGCGCTTCTGCTGTTCGATCAGCGTGGCGATCACCTGCGCCTGGATGGACGGGTCGAGGGCGGAGACGGGCTCATCACACACCAAAATCTCCGGCAGTGTGACAAAAGCACGGGCGAGCACGGCGCGCTGGAGTTGACCGCCGGAGAGTTCATGCGGGCGCTTGGTGTAGAATTCCAGCCCCAGCCCCACCGATTCCAGCGCCGCCGTCGCCCGCAACGGACCATCGCCGACGAAGCCAGTGTCATGCACCAGCAGCGGTTCGCGCACTGAATCCACAATGCTCACCCTGGGGTCCAGGGCCGCGCGCGGGTTTTGATACACCAACTGCATCTTCGCCCGCAGCGCCCGCCACGCGGCACTGTCCGGCTTGGGCATAGGCGTATCCTTGAACCGCACCTCGCCGCTTGTTGGCCGCTCCAGCCCGAGCAAGAGTCGTGCGAGGGTTGTTTTTCCGCTGCCGCTCTCGCCGACCAGACCCAGCGTGCGGTTTGCCTGCAATGTCAGCGATACGCCATCGACGGCTTTGATCGCAGACCCTGCCCGGAACACCCCGCCACGGACATGATAGCTTCGTACCAAGTGTGTTGCGTGCAGAATGCTCATGTCGCGATCCTGGCGCGATGGCACAGCGCCACGTGATCGGGCGCCACGGTGTGCATCCCTTGCGGACGCGCGCAGGCGGCGACGAACGTGTCGCAGCGTGCGGCGAAAGCGCATCCAGGCGGCATGTCCTGACCATGCGGCACGCTGCCGCGAATGGCGACCATCGGCCGACGCGGGCCGTCCAGCATCGGCATGCCGGCCAACAGCGCGCGCGTATAGGGATGGGCCGGGGCGGCAAACAGCGCGCGGGCGCTGGCAAGCTCGACGATCTCGCCCGCATACATCACCGCCACCATGTCGCACATCTCCGAGACCAGTGACAGATCATGGCTGATCAACACCATCGCCATCCCGCTTTCGCGCTGCACATCCTTCAACAAGGTGAGGATCTGCGCCTGAATCGTGGGGTCGAGGGCCGTTGTCGGTTCGTCGGCGATCAGCAATTCCGGCCGTCCTGCCAACGCCATCGCAATGGCCACACGCTGATTTTGTCCGCCTGAGAGTTCATCGGCATAGGCATTCGCCCTCCGCACCGGATCGGGAATGCCGACACGGTCGAGCAGGCGGCAGGTTTCCACGCGCACGGCTGCACCGCGCAACCCGCGATGCAGGCGCAGCACTTCATCGATCTGCCAGCCTATGCTGCGCATCGGATTGAGCGCGCCGGAGGGGTCTTGAAAGACCATGGCGATCCGTCTGCCGCGCATGCGTTCCAGCGTTTGGCGGTTCGCACCGATCATTTCGGAGCCATCGAGCAGCACCGATCCCCGAATTTTCGCCGCATCGCCGAGCAGGCCCAGCACAGCGAGCCAACTGAGCGATTTGCCGCACCCGCTCTCCCCGACGATCCCGAGCGTCTGCCCCGCCCGTATGCTCAAAGTCAGCCCGCGCACCCGTTCCACGCCGCCGAAGGCGACGCGCAGATTATTCACCGAAAGCAGGGGCGGAGCGGAGTCGCGCATGGGCAGACTATCCCCCGCGTTCCCCGACCCGGCAAGCCGTGCCATCTGCAGAACGGTGTTCCAACCCCCGCGGAGTGGCGCGATAGCGGGTCAGGCCACGATCGGTGTGACGCATCCGCCACGACAGCGCCTTTTGCGCATAGCGGCGCACGATGTCGGCATAGGCGGGATCGTCGGCCCGGTTGGTCAATTGCGCCGGATCGGCAAGCAGATCGAACAGCAGCGGCGGCAGGGTGGTGAAATGGACGTATTTGAACGCCGCATCCTGCACCACCATCAACGACGCATCATCCATCGCAATCCCAAGCACGTCCTCGGCATTGGTGGCATGCACGTTGCGGAAATCATATTCGTAATGCAGCGCATCGCGCCAATCGGCGGGCGTTTGGCCATGCAGGAAGGGCAGCAGGCTGCGTCCATCGATCGCATCGGGCGGGGTGCCGCCGAGCCAGTCGATGATGGTGGGCATGAGGTCGATATTCTCCACCGGCGCCGCCACCACGCCCCCCCGCGCGGCCTCGGCCTGCGGCGCCACGATGACCAGCGGCACGCGGTAGCTTTCATCGAAATAGCCCAGCTTGCCGAGCAGATGATGATCGCCCAATTGCTCGCCATGATCGGAGGTGAAAATCACCAGGGTGTCGTCCCACGCCTGGGCGTCGTCCATCCAGGCGAAGACGCGGCCAAGCTGGGCATCGACCTCGCTGATCATGCCGTAATAGGTGGCGCGCATCTGGGCGATCTGGGCGTCGGTCAGCTCGGCGGAAAGCCCCTCGCCGCGTTGGAAGTAATTCGCCTGCCGGGAGCGGCCGAGATGATAGGCGAGCAAGGGATGCTGTGCGGCCTCCGCCTCGGTGGACGCAGCCCGCACGGGCGGGGGCATGTCCTGCGGCCGATACATCGCATGAAACGGCGCGCTGGCGACGAAAGGCGGGTGCGGGCGGTAATAGCCCAGATGCAGAAAGAACGGCTTGCCCCCCCGCCCCATGAGATATTCCAGCGCCCGCGTGGTGAAATAGGCACTGTCGGAGAGGTCCGATGGCACGCGGGAAGGCAGATCGGTCGCGCCGGGCAGCACATCCAGCCCGTCCGGCAGCCAGATATCCTGGCGAATTTCTGGCAGCTTATAGCCCTGCTGTGCCAGCCAGCCGAAATAATGATCGTGATCCGGCCCGAACTCCCCGACCGGCCGCCAGCCTTCCATCACGTCGCCCATGCTGGTCAGGCGCGGATCATCGGCGGAGGTGGTGCGCGGGTCTGGCGGCGTGGTGGTGTAGCCGATCAACGCCGGATCATGCCCCAATGCCCGTGCGGCCTGGGGCAGGGTGACATGGCGGCGGTCGAGCGGAACCCAGTTCTGCACCTGACGATGGTTCATCAGATATTGCCCGGTATACATCGACGCCCGCGCCGGGCCGCAGGGCACGCAGACGGCGACGTTGTTGCTGAACGTGACGCCAGCGCTGCAAAGCCTGTCGATATTGGGGGTGCGCAAATGCGGGGTGCCGAGTGCGGGCAGGCAATCCGCCCGCCATTGATCGACCACGATCAGCAACACATTGCGCTTGGCCATCATCGTCCCTCCATCGGGACGGGTCCGTAGCATGACGGGCGTGAAATGGCGTGACAGTTCTGTGGCGATGCGGGTGGTGACGGATGGCCCGGATGCGTTGGCCTCCAAACCCAATGACCCCCTTATCCCCGACGTCATGGCGCGCGCGTTGCTGCCATCCATCGCGAGGCAGTCAAACACCGCGATGGATTGCGGCACGTCGTGCCGCAATGACGGTTTGGGGGGCAGGTTTCAACCCTCAGCGCGAGACCATTCGGTCGATCAGGTTGCGCTGCCGAGACGCGGTCCTGTGGAGGAATTCTCGCAGAGCCGGGCCTCTACCGCATACCCGCGCGCGCCAGCGGCAACGTGAAATATAATGCGCATTGCCGCACTGCATTTGCGCTCTCTCGACCCTGGGGCGTTCCCCGCGCATGATGCTGGTGTATCGGTGCTGCGGCGCCCAATTTCAGATTCGGGAGAACCAAGCGATGTATCCTGCCGTTCAATTGCTCATCGATGGCAATTGGGGTCCGAGCCAGTCCGGCAAGACCCTCGACGTTGCCAACCCCGCCACCGGCGACATCAATGGCACCGTGGCACATGCCGACATCGCCGATCTCGACCGTGCGCTGATCTCGGTTCAGAAGGGCTTCGAGGTCTGGCGCCGGATGGCTGCCTATGACCGCAGCAAGATCATGCGCAAGGCGGCCGAGATTTTGCGCACCCGCGTGGATGCCATCGCCCGTCTGATGACGATGGAGCAGGGCAAGCCGTTCGGCGAAGCCAAGGTGGAAACCGCGTTCTCCGCCGATGTGATCGAATGGTTCGCCGAAGAGGCCCGCCGCGCTTATGGGCGTGTGGTGCCGTCGCGTGCGGAGAACATTCAGCAATTGGTGATCAAGGAGCCGGTCGGCCCGGTGGCGGCGTTCTGCCCGTGGAACTTCCCGATCAACCAGGCCAACCGCAAAATCTGCGGCGCGCTGGCGGCGGGGTGTTCGATCATCGTCAAGGGGCCGGAAGAAACCCCGGCCTCGCTGGCCGCCTATGTGCAGTGCTGGTTGGATGCCGGTGTGCCGGCGGGCGTGATCAATCTGGTCTTCGGCGTGCCGGCCACGATCAGCGAATATCTGATTCCGCATCCGGTTATCCGCAAGCTGACCTTCACCGGCTCGACGGTGGTGGGCAAGCATCTGGCCGCCCTGGCCGGTGCGCATATGAAGCGGGTGACGATGGAACTTGGCGGGCATGCGCCGTCGATGATTTTCAACGATGCCGATCTGAATGCCGCCGCTGTCATCCTCGCCGCCAACAAATTCCGCAATGCCGGCCAGGTCTGCGTCGCCCCCACCCGTTTCCTGGTGCAGGACGATGTGCATGACGAATTCGTGGAAAAGCTGGTCGCCCGCGTCAACAAGCTCAAGGTTGGCAACGGGCTGGACGAAGGTGTGACGATGGGCCCGCTGGCCAATCCGCGCCGGATTCCGGCGATGGAAGGGCTGATTACCGACGCGGTGGCCAAGGGCGCGACGATTGCCGCCGGCGGCAAGCGCATCGGCAATGTCGGCAATTTCTTCGAGCCGACCGTGCTGACCGGCATGACGACCGATATGCGCGCGATGAATGACGAGCCGTTCGGCCCGATCGCCCTGGTGCAGCGTTTCTCCACCATCGATGAGGTGGTGGCCGAGGCCAATCGCCTGGATTACGGTCTGGCGGCCTATGCCTATACGTCGTCGTTCAAGACGGTGAACGCGCTGACGACGCGCGTTGAGGTTGGCATGCTGTCGATCAACCATCACGGCATCGCCCTGCCGGAAGTGCCGTTCGGCGGCATCAAGGACAGCGGCTATGGCTCCGAGGGCGGCACCGAGGCGATCGAGGCCTATCTGAACACCAAAATGGTCAGCCAGGCCGCGATCTGATCATTCCAGTACCTCGCCGTTCTGCCACACGGCACGCACGGCGAGGTCTGGGCCGAGTTCGACGAAATCGGCGCGGCTGCCCGGCATGATCTTGCCATGTCGCGGCAGCCCGACCGCCGCCGCCGGGGTGGATGTGGCCATGCGCAGCGCATCCTGCAGCGGAATGCCCACATATTTCACCGCATTGCGCAGGGCGCCGGCCATGGAGAGATGCGCACCGGCGAGGGTGAAGTTCGCATCCGCCAGCATGCCGTCATGCAGGCGGATATGGTTGCCGTCGATGTCGAAACTGGTTGCGCCACCGCCGACGGTGGCCATGGCGTCCGAGACCAGGAACAGCCGCTCCGGCCCCATCAGGCGATGGGCGAGGCGGATATTGACCGGATCGACATGCAGCAGATCGACGATAATCCCGCCATAGCCGTTGAGCAGTGCCGCCCCCACCAGACCCGGCTCGCGCGGGGTGATTTGTGACATTGCGTTGAACAGATGCGTCACCCCGGTCACGCCGGCGTCGAAACTGGCCTGGGCGGTGTCGCAACTGGCATCGGAATGCCCGGCGAACACGATGCGCCCGGCGGCACGCAAGCTGCGGATGAGTTCGAATTCCACCACTTCCGGCGCCAGGGTGATCAGCATCGGACCGGGGAAGGCCGCACGGATCTGCGCCATGTCGGTGTCGGACGGGGGGACGATCATCCGCGCCGGATGAATGCCGCGCCGTGTGGGCGAGAGAAACGGGCCTTCCAGATGCAGCCCGACGATCCCCGGCACCCGCTCCTCAATCGCCTGCCGGGCGGCGTCGATGGCGCAATAGCGCGAGGCGATGTCGGAGCTGAACAGGGTGGGCAGAATGGCGGTGGTGCCGAGCCGGGCATGCGCCTGGGCGATGTGGCGCAGGGTCGGCACGTCCTGGCGATGGTTGAACAGCACCCCGCCGCCACCATTGACCTGGATATCGACAAAGCCGGGGGCCAGCAGGGCGGCATCGTTGAGCTGCATGACCTCAATGCCGCGCGGCATGGCGTCCGGCGCCACCAGCCCGATGACAGTCGCGTCTTCGATCAGCACAGCTTGCGGCGGAAGAACATGTTTGCCGTCGAACACGCGCTGCGCCAGGAGGGCCTTCATATCCGTTACTCCGTCAGCGCCGCGCGCAAATGCCCATCATGCCGCGCCAGTGCAGCATCTGCCTCTTCAATGCCGCAGCCAAGCAGGAGGATCAAAACAGCCGGTTTGACCCGGCCCTGGGTGGCATCGAGGGCGGCTTCGATCTCAGCCGGTGCGGCATCGGTGAGATGGGCCAACATCCGCCGGGCGCGCACCCGCAATTTGGCGTTGCGCGCCTGCATGTCCACCATCAGGCCGCGATAGACATGGCCGAGCCGGATCATCACCAGCGAGGAGAACAGGTTCAGCACCACCTTCTGCGCGGTGCCCGCCTTCAGCCGGGTGGAGCCGGCGATGGGTTCGGCCCCGGTCTCGGTCAGGATCGGGAATTCCGCCGCCTTCAGGATCGCCCCACCGCCGGCGTTGGCCACGGCAATGGTGCAGGCGCCGGCCGCGCGCGCGGCGGTGAGGGCGGCCAGGGTGAAGGGGGTGCTGCCGCTGGCGGCGATGCCGATCACCACGTCATCCGGCCCGATCCGCTGCGCCGCGATCTCGCGCTCCGCCGCCGCCATGTCATCCTCGGCATTCTCGATGGCCTGGGTGAAGGCGGCAGGCCCTCCGGCCATCATCAGCACCAATCGATTTTCAGGCCAGCCGAACGTGGGCGGCAACTCGGCACCATCCTGCACGCCGATTCGCCCCGACGTTCCAGCTCCGGCATAGACGAGGCGGCCCTTGCCTTTGCGCAACCGTTCCACCGCCGCCTCAGCCGAGGCCTCAATTTGGGCGAGAGCGGGCTGCACGGCAGCCGTGGCGGCCATTTGCGATTCCCAAAAAGCTTGCAACACGCTGCGAGATGTCCACGAGTCGAGCATGTCGAAACGGGCACTCATCGATTCAGTCTCGGATTGAAGCGGCCCCTGGGTCATATCAACTCGCTTGTTGTTGTCTGCCACTTTTCCGAAACGTCAACGCAACCGGGTGTTTAACGATTTGGGCAGAATTATTGCCGGATTTCCGTGGATTGCAGCCTGGGTTACAAAATGATTTACAAGTCTGGTGCGGCGTTGTTACGTGCTGGCTTGCGCTGCCGGAGGCGTCAAAACTGGCAGCGAGCCCGCTGCAACGCAACAGCCTGGGCGTGAACCGGGCGAGCAGGAGAGAGAGTGAATGTCCAAGGCGTTCATTGCCCAGGTCATACAGGAATCAGCGTCCCTGACCGGGGTGGCAGCCAATCGCACCGCAAGCGATGTGATCGCGGCGATTATTGGCGAGCTGAAAAAGAACGGCAAATTCACCCTGCCCAGTTTTGGAACCTTCACGGTGCGTGAAACCAAGGCGCGCAAGGCGATGAATCCGCGCACCGGCGAATCTGTGAAGGTGACGGCAGGTAAGACCGTTCGTTTTAAGGCATCGCCGTCGCTGAAGACGTCTGTCTGATCGGAACTCAGCGGGCGGAGGCACCCTGCGTCCTCCGCCTTGCCACCGAACTCCCGGCGATGGCGGATGACACTGCGCCTTTCCGCCCGACGACGATGCTGTCTCAGATGAAACGCGTCGCTCTCCAGATCCAGATGATTGAGGGCTGAACCCGCATCCCCATTCCCCCGTCATGGACGGGTTGGGGTTGGGGTTGAAGCCGCATTCCCCCGTCATGGCGCGCGGAGCGCAGCCATCCACCGCGATGCAGCCAAGCCCTGCGATGGATTGCGGCACTGCGTGCCACAATGACGGATTGGGGGGGGTTGGTCAGGTTTCACCCCGCAATCATCGCGCCTTAAACGTCCAGTTCGCCCGCCAGACGGGCATTTTCCTGGATGAACTGAAAGCGCAGTTCCGGCTTGCGCCCCATCAGGCTCTCCACCCGCTCCTCCGTCCGCGCGCGATCTTCCGGCGGCGAGACCACTTTCAACAGAGTGCGGCGCGCGGGGTCCATCGTGGTTTCCTTCAGGGCGGCGGGCGGCATTTCGCCCAGGCCCTTGAAGCGGCTGATCTCCACCTTCGCCCCCGGACGGAACAGAGCAAGCTTGCTCTCGCGATCCGCATCATCCATCGCATAGATCGACTTCGCCCCTTGGGTGAGGCGATAGAGCGGCGGTTGGGCGAGGTAGATGTGGCCCTGGCGGATCAGTTCCGGCAGCTCACGGTAGAAGAAGGTCATCAGCAGCGAGGCGATATGCGCGCCGTCCACGTCGGCGTCTGTCATGATGATCACCCGGCCATAGCGCAGGCGGGTGCGCTCGAAACGATCGCCCACGCCGCAGCCCAAAGCCTCGATCAGATCCTTCAATTCCTGATTCTGCCGCAGCTTCTCGGTGGAGGCGCTGGCGACATTGAGGATTTTGCCGCGCAGAGGCAGCACCGCCTGTGTCGCCCGATCCCGCGCCTGCTTGGCCGAACCGCCGGCGCTGTCCCCCTCGACGAGGAACAATTCGGTGCGTGAGGTGTCTTCGGACGCGCAATCGGCCAGCTTGCCCGGCAGGCGCAGACGGCGTGTGGCGGTCTTTCGGGGCGCGTCTTTCAACTCCTTGCGCCGCAGCCGCTCCTCGGCGCGCTCGATGGTGAAGGCCAGCAGCGCATCGGCCTGTGACGGGCTGGCGGCGAGGAAATGGTCGAACCGGTCGCGCAGGGCGGCTTCCACCAGCCGCGCGGCCTCGGCGTTGGTCAGCTTCTCCTTGGTCTGGCCCTGGAATTGCGGCTCACGGATGAAGACCGACAATTTCGCGGCAAGCCCCGCCATCGCGTCGTCGGCGGTGATGGCGGTGGCTTTTTTAGTGCCGCGCTGTTCGCCCCAACCGCGCAGCCCCTTCAGCAGCGCCGCCCGGAAGCCCGCCTCATGCGTGCCGCCTTGCGGGGTGGGCACGGTGTTGCAGTAGGAGGACAGCCCGCTCTCGCCCTCTTCCAGCCATGCCAGCGCCCATTCCATCCGCCCGGCGCGCTCGCCCGCCGCATTGGTGGGGAAATTCGCCTCACCCGCCCAGAGCGGCACCACCGGTGTTTTGCCGCCCAGATCGGCCTCCAGCGAATCCCGCAGACCGCCAGGGTAGTGGATCTCGATTTCAGCCGGAATGTCGGTGCCCACGATCAGGCTGGGATCGCACGCCCAGCGGATGCGCACGCCGCGAAACAGATAGGCCTTCGAGCGGCAGAGCTTATACAGGCGGCCGGGTTGGAAGCGCAGCTCACCGAAAATCTCGGTGTCCGGCGTGAATCGGATCTGCGTGCCGCGACGATTTTGCACCGCACCGGCATTCAGCAGCGCCGTCTGTGGCACACCGCGCACATAGCTCTGCCGCCACAACACGCGGTCCCGCGCCACTTCCACCTCCAGCGAGGCGGACAGCGCATTGACCACCGAGGAGCCGACGCCATGCAGACCGCCCGAGGTCTCATAAGCCTTGCCGGAGAATTTACCGCCCGAATGCAGCGTGGTGAAAATCACCTCCAGGGCCGACAGGGTGGGGAATTTCGGGTGCGGATCGGTGGGAATGCCGCGCCCATTGTCGCGCACCGTCAATGTGTTGCCGGGTGCGAGCGTGACTTCGATAAAGCTGGCATGCCCGGCCACCGCCTCGTCCATCGCATTGTCGATGATCTCGGAGGCGAGGTGATGCAGCGCGGTCTCGTCCGTGCCGCCAATATACATGCCCGGCCGACGCCGGACCGGCTCCAGGCCTTCGAGGACTTCGATGTCCTTGGCCGAATAGGCTTGTGCGTCCTTGCCGGTTGGCTCGGACTTGAACAGGTCGTTCATGCTGTGTTCCCGATTCTCACACGACTCTACCCGTTTGGCGGGGGCAGGGGCAATCATGGGGTGGTTTTGCGCGTGTCATGGCGCGGCGGCATGACGATGAAGGGGCGGTGACGGCACATCGGATGAGGGGCGTTGCACTGGCACATTCGGGCTTGCCGCGACAGGCGGGTGGTGGACCGGCCCCGTGGGTTTGGGGGATATGCGATTTTTCTTGAGTTAGACCAAATAACGTGTTGTTAATTGCGGATGGATTCATCCACCCCCCTTTCATCCTATCAGAGCCTATCGGCGGTGCTGCGTGCGCTGCGCGGTGAGGTTGGCGGTTGGGAGGTGCGCAGGCTGTTCAACCACGTGCTGGCGCTGCTGCTGTATCGGCGTCTGGGTGAGATTTGCGGACAAATAGAGCGGCTGGCGGCGCGGTTTCAGACCGGGCGGCTGCTGCGTCGCCCATCGCGGGCGGTGTCGGGTGGGCCGCGCCGGGCTGGTGGCGCACGTTTGTGGCCGCGCCGGTTTGGGTGGTTGGTCAAGGCGGCGGCGTATCAGGCGGCGGGCTATGGGTCGCAATTGCGCGAGATTCTCCAGCAGCCTCAGATGGTGGACCTGCTCCAGGCCACGCCGCAGGCCGCGCGGATTTTGCGGCCGGTGTGCCGCATGTTGGCTGTGGAAAACGCGCTGCTGCAACCTGGGGTGGTGGTGCCTGAACCGGCGCCGCGGGAGGTCAAGCCGCGGCAGCGCAAACCGCGACCGCCGATCGATTGGGGACGAATTCCGTTGCCGAGGGGCGTGCTGACGGCGGTGCGGGAGCGTCGATTTTGTATCCATTGACTGGCCCACGGGCGGAGATGTGCCTGGAATGTTCCGGTTTTATAATGAAAACAGCGCCGATGCGCCGGCCAGCGGTGCACTTCCCGCGGAATTGGCACCCTACGTGCTGGCTTGCCGCTAGCCGGCTGCTGAAAAACTCTGTCGGTCGGCGCGGCGGCCCTTTTCCGCGCCAGAGCCGTTCAAGGCTTGCCACGATGCACACACATCGTGTCTTCGCCTTGGCCTTTCTGGCACGAAAAATGACTCGCCGCCCCTCCGCGAACAGT
>JARLIM010000020.1 GCA_031291725.1 Acetobacteraceae bacterium | reverse complement strand
CGCGCGGGCTCCGGCGGCGGTTTCGACGTGATCGACCTCAACGGCGCGCTCTCGGTGCCCAACTTCGCCACGCTGCTGACGCATATCCAGCAGGTGGGCGCCAATGCGGTGATCACGCTGAACAATGGCGGCACGATCACGCTCGACAATGTGCAGGTGTCCAGCCTGAAGGCGAACAACTTCAACCTCGGCAACGTCGCCAGCGGGCTTTCGGCTGGCAATGGCACGGTGACGGTGGGTCACGGCCAGAGTGTCAACCTGTCCGGCGCGATCGACAGCCTGATCGCCCAGGGCACACTCGATGGTGTTGCCACCACGACGCACGTGACGGCATTGACCGCCGGCGCGGGCACGGCCTCGGTGGTGGCGGGCGCTGCCGACTACACCGCCCCTGCCAGCGGCACCGACACCGCCACCTACACCGCCACCGACCAGTTCGGCGATGTGGTGAGCGGCCAGATCGCGGTCACCGTCGATGCAGGCCCCACGGTTGCCAGCGGCGCGCTGACCACGACCGGCAGCAGTGTCGATGAGACGGCCTATCTCAAGAGCTTGGTCACGCCCGGCCTCTCCGGCGATAGCGAGACAATCACCGCCGTGTCCGGCAATGCCACGCTGGGTGCCAATGGCAGCGTGACCTACACACCGAGCTCCGCCGCCAGCAGCAGCTTCACCTTCACCGTCACCGACGAATATGGCGACACCGCCATCGGCACGGTCAATGTCACCCAGCAACAACCTGCCCCGGTGGTGACGCCCCCGGTTGTGGTCAGCCACTCCGGCACGGTGGTCAATCTGTCCGGCAGCAATGACGTTGTGATCGGCCCGGTCACGCCGACAGTGGCGAGCGGGACAGCCGGTGCGCCGGTCAGCGGTCCGGCGGCGGGTTTTGCCAGCATCACCGGCCCAGCCAGCAATGTGACCATCACCGCCCAGGGCTATGACAACACCATCATCGCCGGGGGTGGCAACGACGTTATCAATGCCGGATTGGATGGGGCGCATGTCACGGTCAGTGACGGCAATGGCAACAATCTTGTCACCGACGCGCTCGGCACCCTGTCGGATAACGTCAGCGTCTCGCTGGGCGACGGCAATGACAGCGTGTCGCTGCGGGGCTACGACAACGCGATCACGCTGGGCAATGGCAACAATATCGTCAATGCCGGGGCAGGCATCGAGACTGTCACCCTGGGCAATGGCAATAACAGCGTCAGCGCCGGCGGTTATAACAATGTGATCACCGCAGGCTCGGGCTCGAATACGATCAATGCCGGTTTGGGCAATGATCAGGTGAATTTGGCCGGTGGCCCGGCGCGTGTGAGCATCAACGGCTACAGCAACGCCGTCAGCAGCACGGGCGGCAGCGTCTCAATCAGCGGTGATAATGGGTATTCCAACATCATTCTGGCGGGTGACAACAACACGCTGGTGTTGGGTGGCTTTGATGAGCATGTCACGGTTGGTTTGAACGGCACCGGCAACAACAGCATCTGCGGCTCGATGGGCGACTCGGTGATCGTCACCGGCGCGGGCAACCAGACCATCTCGGCGGGCGGCTATTTCAACAGCATCACCACCGGTGCGGGCAACAGCACGATTGACGCTGGCGCGGGATACGACACGGTGGATGTCGGCGCGGGCGTGAACAGCATCAACGCGCATGGCAACAACAACACCGTCACCACACATGGCGGCAGCAACACGGTCAATCTTGATGGCTGGAACAACACGATCAACGTCTCGTCTGGGGTGACGGTTGTCGGCGGCGGGTATGAGAACACCTATAACGTCACGGCGCTGAGCAGCGATGGCGGGTTGGAGGTGACCGATTTCAACGCGGCCTATGGCGACGTTGTGAACCTGGATGCGGTGCTCAAGCCGCTGGCGGTTGGCGGACAGAGCCTGTCGAGCCTGGTGTCGGCGCAGGTGGCGGGCAATAATCTGCTGATCTCAGTCAACACCGCCAGCGGGCCGGTGCAGGTGGCCGATTTGAACGGGCTGGCTTCTGCAACGCTGACCGGCCTGATCGCCAGTCACAGCCTGATGCTCTGAGCCTGCGGCGTCGGACCCTCAGATGGGTTCGACGCCGGGTGCCGCGGCCACATCCGGGCTGACCGCGTCCGCCACGTGCCGGCCCGCAATGGCCAGATAGACGGCGGGCAGCACGAACAGCGTGAAGATGGTGCCGATCGACAGGCCGGAGGCGATCACCAGCCCCATGCTGAAGCGTGACGCGGCCCCGGCGCCGGCTGCCATGATCAGCGGCACCACGCCCAACACCATCGCCGCCGTGGTCATCAGAATCGGGCGCAGCCGGATACCGGCGGCATAGATCACCGCCTCCAGCTTCGAGCGCCCTTCCTTCTGCGCCGCATTGGCCACCTCCACGATCAGAATGCCGTGCTTGCTGATCAGCCCCATCAGCGTGACCAGACCCACCTCGGTGTAGATGTTCAGCGTCGCCCGGCCGATGCCCAGATTGATGAACAGCAGCGCGCCGGCGATGGACATCGGGATGGAGATCATGATCACCAGCGGATCGCGGAAGCTCTCGAACAGGGCGGCGAGGGCGAGGAAGATGATGATCATCGCCAAACCGAAGGTGGCAATAAAGCCGCTCGATTCCTGCACATATTGCCGCAGCGGCCCGGCATAATCGATCAGCACATCGCCCGGCAGATCGCGCTTGACCAGATCCTGCAACGTCGCCAACGCCGCCGCCTGCGACACGCCCAGGGCGGGCACGCCGGAGATGGTGGCGGCGTTGATCTGCTGGAAATGGTTGATGCTCTCCGGCACCGTCATCTGCCGCACGCTGGCCACCGCGCGCAGCGGGATGGGCACGCCGTCGATGGTGGCGATCTGGAAGCCCATCACCTGATCCACCGTCAGCCGCGATGTCTGCTGCACCTGGGCGATCACCTTGTAGGAGCGTGCGCCGAGGCTGAAGTAATTGGTGTAGCCACCGCCGAGCAGTCCGCCCATGGCATTGCCGATCTGGCTCATCGTCACACCCAGCTGGGCGGCCTTGTCGCGGTCGATCTCGATCATCTGCTGCGGCGCGTCGTATTTCAGGTCGCTGTCGACGAACAGGAACATCCCGCTCGCCTGCGCATCGGCCAGGAAACGCTGTGCCTGTGGGTAAAGCTGCGCCAGCGGTTGGGTGGATTTCAGCACGAACTGAATCGGCAGCCCCTGCGCGCCGGGCAAGGCGGGCGGCTGGAAGGCGACGATTTTCTGACCCGCCACGCCGCTCAACTGCGCCTGCAATGCCTGCTGAATAACTCCGGCATCGCGTGTGCGCTGGTCCCACGGCTTGAGCGTGGCGCCGCCGATGGATTGCTGCGGGCTTTCGATCTGGAAGGTGTCCTGCGCCTCGGGCAGCTTGACCATGATGTCTTCCACCTGCTGCGCATACAGCTCCTTTTGCTGCAACGTTGCATCGGGGGCGGAGGTTGGCAGCAGGATCACCACGCCCTGGTCTTCCTGCGGGGCGAGTTCGCTGTCGGCGGTGGAATAGAGGAAATAGATGCTGCCGACGACAATGGCGGCAAACAGCAGGGTGATCGGCGCGGTACGCAGGCTGGAGCGGAGACTGCGCTGATAGCCGCGCTGCAATCGGCCCAGCGTGCCGTCGATGGCGTCTTCCAGCCAGCGCACCAGCCCGGTGGTGCCCGCACGCGGCTTGAGCAATGCACCGCTCATCATCGGCGACAATGTGAGCGAGACGATGGCCGAGACGGTGACGGCGCCGACCAGCGTGAAGGCGAATTCGGTGAACAACGCGCCGGTCAGCCCGCCCTGAAAGCCGATGGGCACATAGACGGCCACCAGCACGATCGTCATGGCGATGATCGGATTGGCCAATTCGCGCGCCGCCCTGATCGCCGCATCGCGCGGTGTCATGCCCGCTTCCAAATGTCGGCTGACGCTCTCCACCACAATGATCGCGTCATCGACCACCAAGCCGATGGCGAGCACCAAGGCCAGCAAGGTCAGCAGATTGATCGAAAAGCCGAACACCAGCATGGCGGCGAAGGTGCCGATCAGCGAGAGCGGAATCGCCACCACCGGGATCACCACCGAGCGCGGCGAGCCGAGGAAGAGGAAGACCACCAGCGTGACGATCAGGATCGTCTCCCCCAGCGAGCGCTCCACCTCGTTGATCGAGCTTTGCACGAACACGGTGGAATCATAGACCACCGCGCTGTGAATGCCGCCGGGCAGCTGTTGCTGAATGCCGGGCAAGACCGCCTTGACGCTGTCGATCACCGTCAGCAGGCTGGCGGAGGGCACGATCTGAATGCCCAGATACACGCCGCGCTTGCCGTTGAACGACACGCCCGATTCATAATCATCCGCACCCAACGTGACATGGGCCACATCGCTCAGCCGCACCACGCCGCCATTGACCTGCTTGATCACCAGATCGCGGAATTCCGCCACAGAATGCAGATTGGTGGAGGCGGTCAGGTTGAACTGCACCATCTGGCCCTTGGTGGTGCCAAGCCCGGCAATGGTGTTGTTGGCCGACAACGCCGCGTTGACGTCCGCAGCCGTCATGCCATAGGCGGCGAGCTTGTCCGGATCGAGCCAGGCGCGCAGAGCCAGGTTCTGTCCGCCGAGCAATTCCGCCGTCTGCACGCCGGGCACGGATTGCAGCTGCGGCTGCACGTTGCGCACGAGGTAATCGGTGATCTGGTTCGGCGTCAGCTCATCGCTGGCGAAACCGATGATCAGCGCGTCGAGCGACTGGCCGATCTTCACGCTCAATGTCGGCTGCTGCACACCGGCGGGAAGCTGGTTGAGCACCGAGTTGATCTTGGCGCTGATCTCGGTCAGCGCCTTGTCCGGGTCATAGTTCAGCACAAGATTGGCGGTGATCGTGCTGGTGCTGGAGATGGAGGAGGAGGTCAACGTGTCGATGCCGTTGGCCTGGGCGATGGCGTTCTCCAGCGGCGTGGTCACGAAGCCCGCCACGGTTTCCGGGTCGGCGCCGTAATAGACGGTGCTGATCGTGACCACCGCGTTCTCGGTCTTCGGATATTCCAGCACGGACAGCGCGGTGAAGGCCTTGCTGCCCAGCACCAGGATCATCAGGCTCACCACGCTGGCCAGAACCGGGCGGCGGATGAAGATGTCGGTGAATGTCATCACGTCTCTCCGCTCAACGGTCTTGGGGGGCTGGGTTGGCGTCGTTGGTCACCTGCACGGTGTTGTCGATGTTGATGGCAGCGCCGTTATGCAGCTTCATCTGCCCGGCCGTGACCACCACATCGCCCGCCGCGACCCCCTTCGTCACACTCACCTGATCGCCGCGTGTGGCGCCGGTGGTGACGAATTGCTGACGCACATGCGCCTTGGCCGCCGCATCCTCGGCCTGCGCGGGCTCGACGATATAGACCAGCCCGCCATACGGGTTGTAGCTGACGGCGGCGAGCGGGAGTGTGACCTGATCCTGCGGCGTGCCGACGGCGATGGTGACCGTGGCGAACATGCCGGGCAGCAGCGCCCCGTCGGGGTTGGAGACACTGGCGCGCAGTTGCAGCATGCGGCTGGCGGTGTCGATCTTGGCGTTCAGCGCCGTCACATGGCCGGCGAAGCTGCGGCCCGGATAGGCGTCCACCTGCACCGTCACGTCCTGTCCGATGCCGATCTGTGCCAGATTTTGCTGCGGCAGATAGAAATCGACAAACATCGGATCGAGCGCCTGGAGCGTGACGATGGCGGTGCCGGGGGCGATGTACTGGCCCAGATCGACCTGTCGCACGCCGAGCTTCCCGGCGAAGGGCGCGCGGATGGTTTTCTCGTCGATCACCGCCTGCTGCGCCGCCACCTGGGCACGGGCGGCCTTGAGCGTGCCGAGATCGCTGTCCACCACCGCCTGCGACACGCCCTGCACCTTCAATTGCCGCAGGTCGCGGTCATAGGTGATCTGCGCCAGATCGGCGGCGGCCTGGAATTGTTGCAGCTTGGCCTGATCGTCGTTCGGCCGCAGTTTCAACAGCACCGTTCCGGCGGAAACGCTCTGGCCGGACTCGAACAGGATCGCATCCACCACCCCGCCAATCTCCGCCGCCAGATCCGCCCCGCTGGAGGCGCGCAGCGAGCCGACGGCGGTGAACATCGTCTGCCAGGGCTGCGCGGTGGCCGTTCCGGTGGAGACGGTGGGCACGCCCGATTGGATCGTCTTGGTCACCTGTGTGAGGATGTTGGCCTTGAACAGGTGGAACTTCCACAAGCCGCCGCCGATCAGGCCAGCGAACAGCAGGACCAGCAACAGACGCAGCCATGTGCGGGGCTTGCGGGCGGCGGGGTTGGCGATGGGTGTGCTCATGGGGCAACTCCGCGGCTTCGGTCTGGTGTTTCAGCGTCAGGTCGATCCCACCAGCCACCGCCGAGCGCCTGGAACAGCGCCACGGTGTCGGTGAAGCGGGCGGCCTGGGCCGAGACGAGGGCGAGGCGTGCGGTCTGCACCGATTGCTCGGCGGTCAGCACGGAAAGATAGGGGGCAGCGCCCGCGCGATACTGCATCTGTGCCAATGTCAGGCTGGCGGCGGCGGTCTGCTCGGATTGCGCGGTGGCCTGCAATGTCTCGGCGTCACGCTCAATGGCCACCAACGAATCCGCGACATTCTGGAAGGCGATGTTGACCGTGCTGCTATAGTTCGCGGCGGCGACGGCATAGGCCTCCTGCGCGGCATTGCGTTGGGCGCGCAGCGTGCCCGCGTCGAAAATCGGCTGCGTCAACCCGCTGGCCAGACTCCAGACAATGCCATCCGGCGTGAAGGCGGTCTGCGAGGTGTTGCCGGCGCGGCCATAGCTGGCGGTGAGGCTGATCTGCGGCAACATATTCGCCACAGCCACCCCCACACCGGCACTCGCCGCATGCACCAGGGCGGCATAGGCCCGAATGTCCGGCCGTTGCTCGACCAATTTGGACGGCAGTGAGACCGGCAAATCTGCGGGCAGCGTCAGCTCCGCCAAGGTGATCGTGGGCAGGCTGGCATCGCTCGGCACATGGCCCAGATAGATCGCCAGTTGGTTGCGCTGCTGGCTGAGTTGTTTTTGCAGGCCGGGCAATGTCGCCTGCTCGGCATCGCGCAGCGCCTGTTGTTGCAGCACATCCACCCGGCTCACCCCGCCCAGCGCGAAACGCCGCTGTGTCAGCTCCAGCGCCGCGGTTTCGCTGCGGAGGATCGCCTGTGTGGTGTCCAGCTGCGCCTGTATGCTGGCGATGCGGATGGCGGTGGCCACCACGTTGGCGGCCAATGTCAGCTCGGTGGCGTCGCGTTCCGCGCGCGCATATGCCGTCTGCGCCCCCAATTGCTCGATCTGCCGCCGCACCCCGCCAAACGCGTCGAGGGTGTAGGACACATTCAGCGCACCGTTGACGACCGAAAACGTATTCGTCCCGGTGCCGAAACCCGCCGCTGCCAGCGATTCCCGTTGGCGTTGGGCCGAGACTGCGCCGGTGACTTTGGGCAACAGCGCGCCTTGTTCGGCGCGCATGTTCTGCTGCGCCTCCCGCAAGCTGGCCTGCGCGGCGGCAAGGTCGGGGTTGGCGGCGAGTGCCTGGGCGACGAGGGCGTCGATTTTCGGTGCGTGAAAGGCGGTCCACCAATCGCGGGCGATATCCTGCCCCGCCACAAAACGCTGCGCCGCACCACCCGGCACCGTTGCCTGCGCGGTTGCCTCCGGCAACGCTGTCTCGGTGAAGCGGTCAACCGCGGGCGGCGGTGCGGATCGATAATCCGGGCCGACCGTGCAACCGAGCAGCAGAACCGGCATCAGGGCCGGGAGAAGGCGGATTGCAATCTGGGGCACGAAGGTGTTTTCCTAGACTATCGAGTCTCGTATATGCTATAATGGACCGCTGAGTCCAAGAATGAATGATGAGGAAATTTTAAGGTGCGGTGTTTTGCTCCACGCAGCCGGTCGGGTCGGCCGAAAGACCCGGCCAAGCATGACGCCATCGTGGCGGCGGCGGTGCATCTGTTCAGCCAGCACCCGTTCGATGTCGTCACCATGGAAGCGGTGGCCACCCAGGCCCGCGTGTCGAAAATGACGGTCTACAGCCATTTTTCCGACAAGGAGAGCCTGTTCGAGACCATCGTCAGCTCGATTTCGGACCGCATGGTGGCAGCCTTCGCCGCCGAAGGTCGGGAAGGTCTGTCATTGCGCGACCGGCTGCAGGCCACCGGCGTGGCGTTTCTGTCCATTCTGTTGCGACCGGATGTGATGGGCCTGTCGCAAATGCTGCCCACTGCGTTGCGGGGGCGTCAGGCGTTGACATTGCGGTTCTACGATGCAGGCCCCGGCCGGGTGAAGGCTGCCCTGGCCGGGTTGATCGACGATGCTGCCAAGCAAGGCGAGATTGCCATCGACGACCCCATTCTGGCCGCCGAGGATCTGTTCAGCCTGTGGGAGGGCGGTTTGCGTGCGGAAAATGGCTGCGGGCTGATCGGGCCGATCACCGATGCGATGATCGCCCAGCGGGTGCGGCGCGGCACCGGGGTTTTCCTGCGCGCCTATGCACCTGAGACGCCGTCGCCGGGCAAACTTATCCCGTCTGCCGCCCCAGCTGCGCCTGCATCTGGATCAACGCGGATTGCGAGGTCTGACTGAGGGTGTCGAGCAGATTGCTGCCCGCCACCGAGATCGAGCCGGCAGAGCTGCGGGTGGGATTATCCGCCTGATTGGGCTTGGCCTTGGTGGCGCTGTTCGGCTGTGGCGTGTTGGTCAGCGCGGAGGCCGCGTTGTTCCAGATCGGGCTTTGCGCGCTGATGGTGCTGATGCTCATGGTCCTCACTCCGATGGGTGACACCCTGTGCCACGCAGCCGCCGTGCCAGATTTAACCTGTTGATATTCCATGCGCGTTGGTGGCAACCCGGCAGAATTTGCCCGGCACATTCAGCCGCCCGGCACGCGCCGCCCCACAATATAGGTCACACCCGATTGCATCACCACGCGGCCCTCGGGACAGGTGACGGTGATGTCGATGGTGGCAACGCCACGCGCGGGGTTGCGGGAGGAGGGCCGTGCCTCGGTCCAGACGGCCTGCACCGCATAGGCGGTGTCCGGCCGCACCGGCGTGTGGAAAACCGCCTGATTGAGCGAGCCGCCCGCCACCACATCCACATCGCCGATCGCCCGCACCATCAAGCCAATCGCCATCGCCTGGGTGTGCACGCCGGAAGCACACAACGTTTCGAAATAGGTGGGCGCCGCCAGCGCATCGGATAAATGCCAGGGCTGCGGATCGAAGCGGGTGGCGAAATCAACGATGTCTTCACCCGTGAGGGCGAAACTGCCACAGGAGAAGGTTTCACCAAGCGGGAGATCATCGAGCATGCGTTTCATCGGGTGAATCTATGGTTGGTTTCGCCAGATACCAAGCCCCCACCGATTGACGCGGCCACGCCCAGCTTGCGACTTTGGGAGTATGCCAAAATCCCGCGACTCGACCTTTTCTTCGACGCACGCAGCCTGATGCCGGACGGGGTATTCTCCACCAGCGCTGAGCCGCATGACGTTCTGCGGCGGGTGTTCGGCTATCCGGCGTTCCGGGGCCTGCAGGAAGATGCCATCCGCCATGTCACCGGCGGTGGCGATGCGCTGGTGCTGATGCCAACCGGCGGTGGCAAAAGCCTCTGCTATCAAATTCCCGCTTTGTGTCGTGCCGGCACCGCTTTGGTGATCTCGCCGCTGATCGCCTTGATGGACGATCAGGTGGCCGCTCTGCGTCAGCTGGGCGTGGCGGCGGCGGCGTTGCATTCGGAAATCGATCCCGCCGAAGCCCGCCAGATGGGCCGTGCGCTCGATGCCGGTGAGCTTGACCTGCTCTATGTCTCGCCCGAGCGCCTGTTGCTGCCCGGCACGCTGGAGCGCCTGCAACGCCTGCACATCGCGCTGATCGCCATCGATGAGGCGCATTGCGTCAGCCAATGGGGGCATGAATTCCGCCCGGAATTCCGCGAACTGGCAAGCCTGGCCCAGCATTTCCCCGGCGTGCCGCGCGTGGCGCTCACCGCCACGGCCGACCCGCGCACGCGCGACGACATTCTGCACGCGCTCGGCATGGACGCTGCCGCCGTCTTCGCCGCCTCGTTCCATCGCCCCAATCTGCACATCGCCGCCG
Organism: Acetobacteraceae bacterium; assembly: GCA_031291725.1. Classification (GTDB taxonomy): domain Bacteria; phylum Pseudomonadota; class Alphaproteobacteria; order Acetobacterales; family Acetobacteraceae; genus CAIQQQ01. Next base: position 140,661 of record JARLIM010000020.1, on the reverse strand, counting down.
AGCCGAAAATCGGTGAGACGGCCCAGTTGCAGGCGCTGCTCGCCCGCCATCCCGGCGACACCGGCATCGTCTATTGCGGCAGCCGCGCCAAGACCGAGCGGGTGACGGCGGCGCTTGCGGGCAAAGGCTTTCCGGCACTGGCCTTCCACGCCGGCATCGCGGTGGAGGACAAGCGGGCGGCGCTGGCGAAATTCCGCTCCGGCGAGCCGGTGGTGATGGTGGCCACCATTGCATTCGGCATGGGGATCGACCGGCCGGATGTGCGCTTTGTGGTGCATCTGGATATGCCGGACAGCCCGGAATCCTATTATCAGCAGATCGGCCGCGCCGGGCGCGATGGCGAGGTGTCGGAGACGTTGCTGCTCTATGGCGGTGAGGACATCGCCCGTGCGCGCCATTTCCTCAGCCAATCCGCCGCCCCGGAAACCCAGCGCCGCGCCATGCGTCAGCGGTTGGAGGCGATGATCGGACTGACCGAAGCCGTCACCTGCCGCACCAAATTGCTGCTCGCCTGTTTCGGGGAGACATTGGCCGGGGATTGCGGCCATTGCGACAATTGCCGCAACCCGGTCAGCACATTCGACGGCACGGTGGAGGCGCAAAAGCTGCTCTCGGCGATCTATCGCACCGGTCAGCGCTATGGCGCGCTGCATGTGATCGGCGTGCTGCTCGGCAAGGCCAATGACGCCATGCTGCGCGCCGGGCATGAGAAATTATCGGTCTTCGGCATCGGGGCGGGCAAGGCGCTGGATTTCTGGCGCGGCGTGCTGCGGCAGTTGATCGCGCAGGGGCTGGTGGAAGTCGATATGGGCGAATTCGCCACGCTGCGCCTCAATGCCGATCGCTCCCGCCCCATTCTGCGCGGTGAGGCAAAGGTGCAGCTGCGCGAGGACACCCGAGTCAAGGCGCGCGGTTCCGGCGAGAAGCAACCGCGCAGCGGCCCGGTGCCGGACCCGACGCTGGATGCCGAATCCCAACGGATCTATGCCGCCTTGCGTGGTTGGCGTGGGGCGGAGGCGCGGGCGCAATCGGTGCCGCCTTACATCATCTTCCACGACACCGTTCTGCGCGAGGTCGCCGTGGCTCGTCCGGCGTCGCTCGACGATCTCGGTCAGATCAAGGGCGTGGGCGCCAGCAAGCTCGCCCGCTACGGTCAGGGCGTGCTGGATGTGCTGCGCGAAGCCGGTGCCTGATCACCAGCCGCCCACACGTGGCCAGATCGCCACCACGTCCTCGCTATTGCCATCGACGACGAAATAGCGGTCATGCGCTGCCGCCATCAGGCAGACATGGTTGGGCAGCACGCGCAATTTGGTGCCGATCGGCGGCTGATAGCCCGGCATTGTCGGGTCGAGCGCCACCACGCCATGTTCCTGATAGGCCTTGACGACGATGCTGCGGCCCAGGCTCGCCTGACCCTGCATATCGACCACCAGCCCGAAGCCGAGATCATTGGCGGTGTCGCCGGTGCTGCGGTCTTTCGACAGCGCGATCGAGCCGGCATCCACCAGGATCTTGCCCTCTTTCGGGCGCGTGCCGACCACGCTGGTGAGCGCGGAGACGGCGATGTCGTTGCGGCCATGCGTGCCGATTTCGGCCTGGAACAGATCGCCGAACATATACACGCCGGGGCGGATTTCGGTGATGCCTTCGAAGCTGCGGCCATGCAGGGCGGTGGGCGAGCTGCCGATGGAGACGATGGTGATCTCATGCCCGGAGGCGCGCAGTCGCTCGGCGGCATGCACGGCGGTGGCGCGTTCCGCCTCGGCGATCTCCTGTATCGCCGCGTCGCTGCGCCCGGCATAGGAATGCCCGGCATGGGTCAGCACGCCGATCAGCGCCGGGCCGAGCTTGGCGGCGATGTCGAGCAGCAATGTGTCCTCGGCCTGCAACCCGCCGCGATGCTCGCCGCAATCGATCTCAATCAGGGTGCGCGGCGGGTTCGGATGTGCTGCGATGCGCGCCGCCATCGCCAGATCGTCGGTGATCACCTTGATATCCGCCCCGGCGGCATTGAGTTTGGCGACCTGATCGAGCTTCTGCGGGGTGATGCCCACGGCATAGATCATGTCCATCGCGCCGTGGCCGGAGAAATACTCCGCCTCCGCCAGGGTGGAGACGGTGATGCCGCGCGGGCCGCTGCCGGGGCCTGCCGCCATGGCGAGCTTGAGCACATCCATCGATTTGGCGGTCTTCATATGCGGGCGCAGCGCCACGCCACCCGCTTCCACGGCGTGCGCCATCCGGGCCAGATTGCGTTGCAGAACCTGGCGATCCAGCACCAGACAGGGTGTTGGCAGATCTGACAGGCGCATGAAATTCCCTCACCAATGCGAATGGCGCGCAGATTGATCGCGGCCGGTCATTCCGTCCAGTGGCGAGAGCAACGAGAGCCCCGCAACCTGTTAAAGTCGGCGTCCGAACATGCGCTCCAGCTCCGTCTTGGTCAGACGCAGGAAGGTCGGTCGGCCGTGGCTGCACGTCGCCGCCCGTGGCGTGGCCTCCATCTGGCGCAGCAGCGCGTCCATCTCCGCCTGATTGAGCCGCCGCCCGGCGCGGATGCTGCCATGGCAGGCGAGGCGGGCGATGACGGCATCGAGCCGGGTGTCGAGTGCTGTGCTTTCGCCCTGTTCGGCCAATTCATCGGCGACATCGCGCAGAAGTGACGCGGGTGATGGCGTGCCGAGAGCTGCGGGCAGGGCGCGGACGAGCACCGCGCCGGGGCCGAAACCCTCGATCTCCACCCCGATCTCCGCCAGTTCCGCCGCGCGTTCCAGCAGCACGGCCACGGCGGAATGCGGCAATTCCACCACTTCCGGCATCAGCAGCGCCTGTGCGCGCACCAGGCCCGCCAAGCGTTGTTCGCGCAGGGCCTCCTGCGTCAGCCGTTCATGGGCGGCGTGTTGATCGACCAGCACCAGCGTGCCATCGGCGGCCACCGCCAGGATGTAGGTGTCCAACACCTGCGCCACCGCCGCCCCCAGCGGATGATCCGGCGACGGCTCGGGGGCCGCCACCGGCGCACGGGCAGCGGGATTGTCGGCCAGTGGCAGACGGGCTTCGGAGAATTGGCCGAACCCGGCAAAGCGTGGCCCGGCGGCATGCGGGCGTGGCGACGGGGTGAACGCCATCGGCGGACGTGGGGCAAAACCGCTCGCCACCGGCGCGATGCCGACGGCGCCCCCGGCAAGCGCGCGCTGCACGGCGGTGATCACCAGTCCGCGCACGGCATCGGCGGCCCGGAAGCGCAATTCCGCCTTCGCCGGATGCACGTTCACATCCACATCCTCCGCCGGCAGCGTCAGGAACAGCGCCAGCACCGCGAACCGGCCATTCATCACGCCATCGCGCGTGCCCACCCGCACGGCGGTGCGCAACACCGGATCGACCACCGGCCTGCCATTGACCACCAAAATCTGCCCGGCGCCGGTGGCGCGGGCCAAGGATGGCGGGGCGATGTAGCCTGAGACCGTCATCTCGCCGCGCACGCCCTCGATCGGCAGGGCGCATTCCGGCCCGAGCAGGGCGGCAACGCGGGCGGCGCGGCTTTGGGCGGGCAAATCGAATGCGATGCGACCATCGAGTTCGAGCGCGAAAGCAACCTCCGGGGCGGCAATCGCCAGACGGCGGATCGCCGTCTCCACCGCATCGCCCTCCGCACGCGGCGATTTGAGGAATTTGCGGCGGGCGGGGGTGGCGAAGAACAGATCGCGCATCTCCACCCGCGTGCCGAATCCACCCGGAGCGGGGCGTACGGGTGACAGCGCGCCGCCTTCCACCGCAATCGCAAAGGCCGAATCCGCCCCCGGTGGGCGCGAGGTGATGGACAGCCGCGCCGCCGCCCCGATGCTCGGCAGCGCCTCACCGCGAAATCCGAGGGTGGAAATCCGCACCAGCGTTTCGTCTGACAGCTTGGAGGTGGCGTGGCGCTGCACGGCGAGTGTCAATTCGTCGGCATCCATGCCGCAGCCATCGTCGCTGATCTCCACCCGGTCGATGCCACCGCCGGCGATGGCGACGCGAATGCGGGTGGCGCCGGAATCGAGCGCGTTTTCCACCAATTCCCGCGCGGCGGCGGCGGGGCGTTCGATCACCTCACCGGCCGCGATCCGATTGATCGTGGCATCCGAAAGCAGCCGAATGCGTCCCAAGGCTTGCTTACGCCTCGCCGCGCAGCGCGCGGAAGCGGGCGATCAGCGCGTTGGTGGAGGCATCATGCACGCCACCGGCCGCCCCCGGCATCAGATCGGGCAAAATGCCATTGGCCAGCGCCTTGCCGAGTTCAACGCCCCATTGATCGAAGGAATTCACCCCCCACAACCAGCCCTGCACCGCCACCTTGTGCTCATACAGCGCAATCAGGCGGCCCAGGCTGAAGGCGTCGAGCTGCGATTGCAGGATCGTCACGCTCGGGCGATTGCCGGAGAACACCCGGTGCGGCGCGATTTCGGCGATGTCCGCCTCGCTCGCCCCGGCCTCGCGCATCTCGGACTGCACTTCGGCCAATGACCGTCCACGCAGCAGCGCCTCGGACTGGGCGAAGGCGTGGGCGGCGAGGATGCGGTGCGCATCGGGGCGGTCGTGCTCGGGGGTGGCGGCGAGGATGAAATCCACCGGGATCGCCTGCGTGCCCTGATGCACCAATTGCATGAAGCTGTGCTGCGCGTTGGTGCCCGGTTCGCCGAACAGCACCGGGCAGGTGGCGGTCTGCACCGGGCGGCCATTCAGCCCCACCGACTTGCCGTTGCTCTCCATCTCCAATTGTTGCAGGAAGGCGGGAAAGCGGCGCAGACGGTCGTCATAGGCGAGCACGCAATGGGTGCGGCTGCCCATCGCATTGACATTCCAAATGCCCACCAAGGCCAGCAGAACCGGCAGATTCGCGGCAAAAGGGGTGGCGCGGAAATGCGCGTCCATGGCAGCCGCTCCTTCGAGCATCGCCTGGAATTTCTCCCAGCCAGCCGCCAACGCAATCGACAATCCCACCGGCGACCACAGCGAGAAACGCCCCCCCACCCAGTCGCGAAAGCCAAACACCCGCTCCGGCGAAATGCCGAAGGCGGACACGGCGCGGGCATTGGTCGACAAGGCGGCAAAATGCGACGCCACGGCAGCTTCGCCCAATGCATCGGCGATCCAGGCCCGCGCGGCGTGGGCGTTGGTCATCGTCTCCTGCGTGGTGAAGGTCTTGGAGGCCACCAATATCAATGTCTTGGCTGGATCGAGCCCGCGTGTGGCCACGGCCAGGCTGGTGGCATCGACGTTGGAGACAAAGCGTGTGTCCAGAACCGGGCCGCGCGCGAGGGTCAGCGCTTCGGTGGCCATCAGCGGGCCGAGATCGGAGCCGCCAATGCCGATATTGATCACATGAGTGAACCGCGCACCACCGACGCCGCAGACCTCACCGTCATGCACCTGCCGCACAAAAGCCTGCATACGCAGCAATTCGGTCGCGGCAAGCTGCGAGGCGTTTTCCCGCCCGCTCGGCAAATCGGCCCAGAAACCGCCCTGTGCGCCATTGCGCAACGCCATGTGCATTGCCGCCCGGCGTTCAGTGGCGTTGACGGTATGGCCTTCAAAAAGTCGGTCGCGAAAGAGATTCAACGCCGCCGCACGGGTATGGCCGAGCAGGGCGGCAAGCGCCTCGTCATCGATGGATGTTTTTGAAAAATCAATCGTCAGATCGTCCAACGCGGCGGAAAATCGGGTCGCGCGGTCGGGATCGGCGGCAAACAGCGCGCGGATATCCTGCGCGCCAGGACGGTCAGCCAGTGCGGTCAACCGATCCCAGGAGGCTGTCAGATGCGTGCGATGCGGCATGGCTGCGTCTTGCGGCATGGACAACCCCCCCCCAGTCAAGCCAGCGGAAAATCTTCCCGCATCGGCCCAGAATCAGCGTACCGGCCCTCATCCAAGGGCGATGCGCATCTGGAGTCTACACATGGATTGGATCAAGCAGGCAAGAGACGGATCGGGGAATCAGAAGATGTCCCACCAGCTTTTGCCGACCGGCGCAGGGGACGCCGCCGGTGCCGGCGCGGCGGCGGGCTGACTCGGCGGGCTCGACGAACCAGAGATCTTGCGCTGCAACCAGTTCGGCTGGGCTTTCGGTTGCTCCACCGGCGTGTTGCCATCCGTCACCGGGCGGCCGAGGGCTGCATTCTGTTGCAGACGCTTTGCTTCAGCCTGTGCATCCACGACCACGCCAGGGGTTGGCGTGTCTTTCCAGAACATCAGCGTGTCAGCGAAGCTGTGCTTGGTGGCGTCCTTGGTGGCGTCCTGGTTCACATCGATGCGTACATCGGGAGCGGCGTCCTGCTGGGTGGCATTGAGCAGGGCCTCCTCGCCAGGGCTGCGCGTGGCGGCCGCGGTGCTGGTCACGGATTGCGGTGCCAGGGTCAACTGCGCGGCATCGCGTGCCGAGCGCTCCTGCGGACGGGTCGCGCCGGGGGTTGGCGGTGGCAGCGTGTTCAAATCAGATGGCATCACCAGCGGCGCACGCGTCGTGACGACGAATTCATCCGGTGCATCGCGCATCAACCCGACATTGCGGGCAAGATCCTCGCCGGTTCCCGAACAGGCGGTAAGCGACACCAGGGTCGCAACGAGCACCAGCGGTGCGACAATCTGGCGGGCAGGGCGGGAATGATGGGTCATGAACGCTCCTTAGCGCCGCCTGAGGGGGGCTGCAAGCGGGGCTGTTTGAGACTGTCGAGCAACAGCAAACCAACGCCGCCCACAATGGCGGCATCGGCGACGTTGAAAACATACCACGAATAGCCGAATGCGTGCGCGTGCAGGAAATCCACCACCGCACCGAAGCGCAGCCGGTCGATCACATTGCCCACCGCACCGCCCGCAATTCCACCCAAGGCCACGGCCACCAGGGCGGAGTCGGTGCGCATCAGCCACAGATACAGCCCAATCACCACCGCCAGCGCGATGCCGGCCAGCACGAACGGCCCGGCAGCGCCCAGACCGTTGAGCAGCCCGAAGGTGACGCCGTGATTCCACACCATGGTGAAATTCAGCAGCGGCATCACCGCAATCGAGCCGACATCCTCCAAGTGCAGGCCGTAGAGCACCCAAGCCTTGCTGGCCTGATCGGCGGCCAGGACCAGCACCGCCAGAATCAGACCCAGCCGGATCATGCCACCACCGCCTCGCACCGGCGGCACAGGCCCGGATGCGCTGCCGATTGGCCAACTTCCGGCAGGATCTTCCAGCAGCGTTCGCATTTGGTGCCATCGGCCTTGAACGCGGTGGCCTCTGCGGCTTCGACGAAGCTGGAGACGATGGACAATTCCGCCCAGTCATCGCCCGACATCAATTCCAGATGCGCCTGTGTGACGGCAACACCGGCTTCGAGGGAGGATTTCACCTCCTTCTGCTGACGCATCACCTCAATGGCTCCCGTCAACCCACGGCGCAATTCGCGGATTATGTCCCATTTCGCGCCCAGCTCGGCATTGGCCCACTCCGCCGGAATCACCGGCAGGGGCTGCAGATGCACGCTGGTCTCCTCGCCGAAGCGCGATGTCCAGGCCTCATCGGCGGTGAACACCAGCACCGGGGCGAACCAGCTGCACAGGCTGCGATGCAGATGATCCAGCACCGTCCGCGCGGCGCGGCGGCGCGGGCTGTCCGCATGGTCGCAATAGATCGCGTCTTTGCGCACGTCGAAATAGAACGCCGAGAGATCCGTCGAGCAGAACACGTGCAGCGCCGGGATCACCCCGGTCCAATCGTAATTCTCCACCGCCGCGCGATACTGCACATCCAATTCGGACAGGCGATGCAGCATGTAGCGTTCCAGCTCCGGCATCTGCTCCACCGGCACGCGCTCGGCCTCGGTGAAGCCGGCCAAGGAGCCCAGAATCCAGCGCAGCGTGTTGCGGATGCGGCGATAGAGTTCCGCCTGCTGCTTGAGGATTTCCGGCCCGATGCGCAGATCGTCCGTGGTGTCGGAATTCATCACCCACAGGCGCAGAATATCCGCGCCGTATTGGTCGGTCACTTCCTGCGGGGCGGTGACGTTGCCGAGCGACTTGCTCATCTTGCGGCCATGCTCGTCGAGCACGAAACCATGCGTCAGAATGGCGTTGAACGGCGCGCGGCCGCGGGTGCCGACGGATTCGAGCAGGCTGGAATGGAACCAGCCGCGATGCTGGTCGCTGCCTTCCAGATACAGATCCGCAGGCCATGGCAGCCCGCGTGCCTCCAGCGTGAAGGCGTGAGTCGAGCCGCTCTCGAACCACACATCCACAATGTCCATCACCTGCTCATACTCCGCCGGGTCGCGTCCTTCGCCCAGGAAGCGCGAGGCCGGAGAGGAATACCAGGCATCGGCCCCCTCGGTGGTGAAGGCGGCCACCACGCGGTCCACCACCGCCTGATCGCGCAGCACCTGACCGGTCTTTTTCTCCACGAACACCGCAATCGGCACGCCCCAGGCGCGCTGACGGCTGATGCACCAATCCGGGCGCGAGGCGATCATCGCGCCGATGCGGTTGCGGCCCTGATCGGGCACGAAATGCGTCGCCGCAATCGCGTCCAGCGCCTTCTGGCGGATGTGCTGCTCGCCATCCATACGGATGAACCATTGCGGGGTGGCGCGGTAGATCAGCGGGGCCTTCGAGCGCCAGGAATGCGGGTAGGAATGCAGCAGCTTGCCGCGTGCCAGCAACGCGCCGGTCTCCAGCAGCGCCGCACAGACCGGATCGGCCGCCTTGTAGACATGCACGCCTTCGAAGCCCGGCGCGAAATGGGTCAGCCGACCGTCATCGGCCACCGTCTCCGGCACCTCCAGCCCATGCGCCCGACCGAGCGCGAAATCGTCCTCGCCATGGCTGGGGGCGATGTGCACCAGGCCCGAGCCCTGTTCGGTGGTGACGAAATCGGCGCCCAGCAGCGGCACCTCATGCTCATAGCCACGACCCCGCAGCGGATGCGCGCAGATGGTGCCGACCAGTTCGCTGCCCTTGACCACATGGACGATGTGATGCGTCTCGATCTTGGTGGTCTTGCAGAATTCCGGCAGCAGGGCGAGGGCAACCAGCAGCTTGGAATGCGGAGCAACCAGCGAGCCTTCGGCCACCGAATCGACATGCACGATGGCGTATTCGATCTCCGGCCCGAAGGCCACGGCGCGGTTGGCGGGCATTGTCCAGGGCGTTGTGGTCCAGATCACCACACGGCCGCCTTCCAATTGCGGCACGTGGGTGCGCAGAACCGGGAAGCCGACCATGATCGTGGTGGAGGTGTGATCGTGATATTCGATCTCCGCCTCGGCCAAGGCGGTCTTTTCCACCGGCGACCACATCACCGGGCGCAGGCCGCGATAGAGTTCGCCGTTCATCAGGAATTTGCCGATTTCCCCGGCAATGGCCGCCTCGGACGGGAAATCCATTGTGGCGTATCGCTCGGCCCAATCGCCTTCCACGCCCAGGCGGCGGAATTCATCGGACTGGATGCGCACCCATTCCGCCGCATAGGCGCGGCATTCGGCGCGGAATTGCAGCACCGGCACCTGATCCTTGTCGCGGCCATCCTTGCGGTATTGCTCCTCGATCCGCCATTCGATCGGCAGGCCGTGGCAGTCCCAACCCGGAATGTAATGCGCATCCTGCCCGCTCATCTGGCGCGCGCGGTTGACGACGTCCTTGAGGATTTTGTTCAGCGCGTGGCCGATGTGCAGATGGCCGTTCGCGTAGGGAGGGCCATCGTGCAGCATGAACGGTTTGGCGTTCTTGTGCTGCGCGCGCAGCTTCTCCCACAGGCCCAGACGCTGCCAGCGCTCCAGGATCGCCGGCTCCTTCTTGGGCAGGTCGCCGCGCATCGGAAATTCCGTGGCGGGCAGAAAGACGGTGGCGCGATAATCCTGCGCCTGGGAGGTGGGTGTGTCGGTCATGACGGGGTTATGCGAACCGGTGCGGGCTGTGGTCAAGCAGAGGTGGCGAGCAGGCGGCGTGCGTCTTCGGCATCGGTGACGATCTGCTGACGCAGTGCATCGAAACTGGCGAATTTCTGCTCGGCGCGCAGGAAGGCCACCAGCGCCACATCCAATGTCTGTCCGTAAATATCTTCCGCGAAATCAAACAGATGGGTCTCAAGCCGCGCCTCAGTAGTGTCCGCCACCGTCGGTCTGCGGCCCAGATTGGCAACGCCTGCGACAATTCTGCCATCCGGCAGCGTGGCGCGCACCGCATAGACGCCCCGCGCGGGCTCCAGATATCCGCCGAGTGCGATATTGGCGGTGGGGAAGCCGATGGTGCGGCCGCGCTTGTCGCCATGCGCCACCTCGCCGCGAATGGCCCAGGGGCGACCGAGCAGAAACGCCGCATGTTCCGGGTAGCCATCCTGCAACGCCCGTCGGACGCGGGAGGAAGAGATCGGGCCGGACTCGTCGGTGAGTTGCGGCACGATGGACAGGCCAATGCCGAACGCCTCGGCGCGGGCCTCCAGAAAATGCACATCGCCGCCGCGCCGGTGGCCGAAGGCGAAATCCGCCCCGCACGCCACATGCACCGCGCCACAGGCCTGATGCAGCACGCGGGCGACGAAATCCTCGGCGGTGAGGGCGGCGAACGCGCTGTCGAACGGCACCTCGATCACCTGCCGCACCCCCAGCCCCGCCAGCAGTTCCGCGCGTTGGGCAGAGGGTGAGAGGCGGAAGGGCGGGTCTTCCGGGCGGAACAAGGCGCGCGGATGCGGCTCGAAGGTGAGCACGCCAAGCGGGGCATCCGGGCGGGCGGCGTGGGCTGCGTGCAGCAGATGGGCGTGACCGCGATGCACCCCGTCGAAATTGCCCAAGGCGAGCACCATGCCGCGCGCCTGGGTGGGAAGGTTTCGCCAATCGGTGTGCAGCATCGCGCTCAAACGCCCCTGGTTGGACAAGTTCTTGCTCCCGACCTACACCGCAAATAGTTGAGGAGGAAGTGATGTCCCAGAAAGCCCGTCAGGCTGCCGATCTGCTGCTCGCCGTTCGCGCCAACCCCGCCAACAAACTCGCCGCCCTGCCCGAGGCGCTGCGCCCGGCCGATCGCGCCGAGGCCTATGCCATTCAGCGTCTGGTGGCGGAGAGCTTTTCGGGCATTGGCGGCTGGAAAGTGGGTGCCGCCAACCCGTCCGCCGATCCGCAATGCGGTGCCCTGCCGCAGGTCAATGTGGTGGCCTCGCCCGCCAGCTTCGACAGCACCCATCGTTCGAATTTCATCGAAGCCGAGGTCTCCTTCACCATCGGCCATGACCTGCCGCCGCGCGCGCAGCCCTACTCGCGCGAAGAGGTGATCGCGGCGATGGCCACCGCGCATCCGACCATCGAATTGCTCGATCCGCGTTATATCGATGCCGACGCCGTGGACCCGTTCAGCGGTCTGGCCGACAGCCAATCGCATTTCGCCCTCATCGTCGGGCCGGGCCGGGCGGATTGGCACGGCATCGATTTCGCTGCCGAGATTGCAGAGCAATATGTCGATGGCGCCCTGCATAAGACGCATCAAGGCAATCCGGGTGGCGACATGGTGCGCCTCGTGCAGTGGGTGGCCAATACCGGTGCGGTGTGGGCGGGCGGATTGAAGGCGGGGCAGGTTGTCACCTGTGGCTCCTGGACGGGGAAATCTCCGGTGGGTGCGAAGGCAGATATCCGCGTGCACTTCCCCTCGCTGGGTGAAGCGCACGCCCAGTACGTGGGCTGAGCCGCCTTTGTGCGTCACCGTTGGAAGCGTTCACACTGTCGCCGATCGGCACCCGCGCTCGCAATGACGAAGCCGTGGACACCTGATCGGCGACATCATGATGTCGCAACGTCATGACGGCATGGCATGAATGCCTGTGCTGCTTTACGCTGGCATCGTCATCGGCACCGTGCCCGGTGGCGGTTGTTCCCGGCCCAGCACGGCATCTTCATGGCGCATGATGCGCCGGATGAGTTTGAGCGCCTTATAGCAATCATCTGCCTCGGCCGCTTCCAACGCGCGGTCCAGGATGTCGCGCGCCAAGGCCGAGGTGGTGCTGCTGTGGAACGCCTCAATCAATGCCCGCGCCTGCACAAGGCCGCCGGGGCGTTCCCCATCCGCACCGATATAGGCGGTCTGCAGAGCGAAATAGATCCGTCGTGCCGGAGTATCCGCCTGATCGGGGCCCATGATCTGTTTGCCAAACAGAAAACGGGCATGCGCTGCCAGTTCGATCCGCGCCTTGCTGCGGAAGCGGATCGGGGCGCCGTTGACGATCATGAAATCGCCCTGGCGCAGTTCCAGAACCAGATGGGTCATAATGTTCTTTCCAACCCTGACGCACCGTATTGGGGCGTCCCGACCCGCAGTGTCTCGCAAACACATGAAGCAAGAATGAACGCAAAGCGTGGCGCGATCGTGGCATTCAGGGGGTCGGCAGATAGGAAACCAGCGACATCGATTCTGCGCTGGCGATCAATTTGTAGCTGATCTGCAACTGCGTCTGCGCCTGGCTGAGAGCGGTGGCGGTGCTGGCGGCATCGACGTTCTCAACGTTGGATACCTGCGTGGTCAGTGCCGTTTGCATGTCGGTGAGTGAGGTTTGATCGGCGGTGAGGTTTTGTTGCGCCGCCCCCACGCCGCCATTCTCGTTGTTGATGGTGGTAACTTCCGATTGCAGATTGCTCAGCGTGTCATTCACCACCGCGCTGAAGCCGGGCGAGAGGGAGGTCTGGCTGGAATTCATCCCGGCAATGGTGGCCAGCGAGCGGATCAGGTCGCGCACATAGGAGCCGGTGGTGCTGGCCCCACTCTGCGTTACATACGCATCCTGTCCCGCCACGATGCCCACCGGCGTGGTCACGCCAGGGCCGACCGTCACCTGCTCCGGTGCGGTGCCCAATGTGCTGGAGAATGGCGAATTCGTCATCGCCGCAGACAGCGTGCTGGCGATGATCGTGCTGCCATTGCCGGCCGTCAATCCGCTGACGGTGGACTGGATCGATTGCACATATGCATTGAACTGACTGTTTGGCAGCGGTGCGTTGCTGCTGTCCTGGCCGGCAAAGATGTATTTATCGCCCAGCTGGGTGTTGAGCAGCGATTGCACCTGCGTCAGTGCGGCACTGGCCTGCGAGGCCAGGGTATCCACCTCCTGCGAGGTGCCGCTGCCGATGCTCAGCAGGCCAGAGGAGAAGGTGCTGGCAATTTGTTGCAGCTGGGTCAGCACTTGGCTTGTGGCGGTCAGCTGCGTGTTGGCCTGGGAAATATTCTGTGTATAGGCGCCGATTGCCGATAATTGCGGTCGCAGATCGAGCGAGATCTGCGCCGCTGCCCCCATGCCACCATAAGTTTGCGCCACCAATCCGGTGCTCGCCTGCTGGCTCAATTGCGTCACATGGTTCTGCACACCCTGGCTGTCGCTGGTCAGCAGGCCGAGCAGGCCCGAGGGCATGGCCGCCGCGTTGGGGGAGGAGATGATGGTCATGCTGGCACCTGCCTTTCCAAATTACGGCACTGCCGTCAGCAATGCGGTCCACATCGATTGTGCGGCACCGATGATGCGGGCGTTCGCCCCATAGGCATTCTGCAACGCCACCATCTTCGACAACTCCGCATCGGTGCTCACGCCGGATGTGGCGGTGAATTGCGTGGTCAATGTGCTCTGCACGGCGGTCTCGGCGGTCAGTTGGGCGTTGGCATTGGCCACATCCGCCGATTGCTGCGACACCAGCACGGTTGCGAAATTCGCCAAAGTGGCCGGCGGCGAGTAAGGCGCGTTGAGGTTGCCCAGCATGCCCAGCCCGGCCACGGTCGGTGGGGTTTGTGTCACGCCGGATTGCGCCTGATTGCCCAAAGCATAGGTCAGCACCCGACTGATCAGCGTGCCGAAACCCGCAGGCCCGCCGGATGGGTTGGGCGTGAAGGCACTCGCCCCGCCGGCGCTGCCCGCCACTGCCACGGTGCCGTCGCGTACCAAGGCCGGGTTGGCGATCACCGAAGGGTTGACGGCGATCGTGCCGGAATAGCCGATATAGCCCGATTGCGCCGGCGTGGGGATGACACTGGACGTGCCGCCGGAGGGGGCGGTGAAGAGTTGCAGCCCCTGGGCGGAAAAGCGCGATTGCAGCGTGTTGGCGAACTCATCCAACTGCGCCTGATAGCCGGGCAGGGTGGTGTCGCGCAGGCTGAGATTGGCTCCGATGCTGCCGCCGGCGAACTGGCCGGTCACGTCGGTGCTGCCGAGCATGATCCCGCTGATGCCTTGGCCGGGATAGGCGGTCTGCGGATTGATCGCCGCGCTGGCCATACTGAATTGCGGCACTGGCTGCGTCATCGGAATCGTCAGCCCAGATCCCACGGCCGCGATGAGCCCGCCAGTGGGCTGGGCGATGAAGTTGATGCTGGCCAGATTGCTCGCATCGGACATCGCCGCATTGCGCTGATTCTCCAGCGCCGCCGTGCTCTGCCCGCCCGCTTGGGCCGAGACGATCTGGTCGGACAATTGAGAAATCGTCGTCAGATCGGAATTGAGTTGCTGCAACCCGCTCTGAATGCCCTGCTGCGCCGTCTGCCGGGCCGTTTGATAGGCGTTGCTGAGGCTGTTGATGTCGCCGGCCAGAGCGCTGGCCGCATTGACCACCTGGCTTTGCGACGCGCTGATCGAAGGGTCGGATTGCAGGGTGGTGAAGGCACTTTGCAGATTGCCCAGCATGCTGCCCAGATCGGTGCCCGCCCCCGGTACGCCCTGCGCCGCATTGACCGGGGCGAGGCCCTGCTGCGTCGTCGTCAAACCGGAGACGGTGGCGTTTTGCGCGAAAATCTCCTGCTGCATTTGCAGATCGATTTGCCGCACCACATTGCCGGTCAGCACGCCATAGCCCTGGCCCGCGCCGACAAGGGAGGTTTGGGTGCTGATCTCCTCGACGTAACCCGGCGTGCTTGCATTGGCGACGTTGTTGGAGATCGTCGCCATTTGCTGGGCAATATTCGCCAGCCCGCCCGAGGCGATCGACAAGGCGCTGTCGATGCTCATGGATTTTCCCGCGGTTGTGCCGCCACTCTAGGCATGGACTGGTTAACGATCCGTTGATCGCCACTCATTGTTTCATGTTGATGGTCGATTGCATCAACTGGTCGGCGGTGGTGACAACCTTGGTATTGGCCGAATACGCCTCCTGTGCCACGATCAGGGCGCTGAATTGCTGAGCGATATCGACGTTAGACTGTTCAATCGACCCCACAACCAACGTGCCCGAGCCATTGCTGCCCGCCGCGTTGGCAATCGGGTTGCCGCTGGTGCTGGATGCCGTGTAGGCCTGCCCGTTTTGCGATTGCAGGGAGTCGGGGCTGGAGAATGTCACCACCGGCACCTGTGCCACCACGCGCGACTGGCCGTTGCTGTAATTGACAGAAATGGCGCCTGAGGCGGCGGCGGTAATCGAGGAATAGCTGCCGGGCGGCACACCGTCTTGGCTGATGCCGTTCAGTGTATAGGTGCTGCCGGCATATTGGGTCAGTCCGGTGGAGGCGCCGAAATTGCCCAGATTGAGGGTGATCTGTTGCGGTCCCTGGCCGAAATTGGCGGTGAAGCTGATATTGGCGGCACTGCCCGCGGCATAGCTGGTCGTGCTGACATTGCCGGTGGCCGTGCCCAGTGCCCCCACCGTGCCGGCGGGCACGCCGTTGCCGCTGGTGGAGCCGAATTGAACATCCGCCGTGCCCTCGGCAGGCGTGCTCACGTCATCGGGCGCATTGATCGAGACCGTCCAATCGTTGGTGGCGTTCTGCGTCCAATTCAACGTCACGGTGTGGGCGGTGCCGAGGGAATCATACACCGTCACCTGGGAGGACACCGGCGTGGTGGAACTCGGCGTGGCGGGCAGATTGGCCGAGAGCGAAATCGTCGAGGTCGGCACCGGGTTATAGATCGTCTGCGTCACCTGAATGGGGGCCAGCGAGTTGGTGTTGACCACGCCCGTGGTGCTGTTCACCGGCCAGCCATTGAGATAGTTCCCAGCCGAATTGACCAGATAGCCCTGGGCGTTGAGCTGAAAATCCCCCGCGCGGGTATAGGCGGGCGTGGTGGAAAACGTCGTCTGCCCTCCCGATGTGCTGGTGGCCACGCTGACCGGAAAAAAGCCCTGGCCGCTGATCGCCATGCCGAGCGGGTCGCTGGTCTGCGACAGCGTGCCCTGCACGTTGTTCTGATATTCCGGAATCGTGACCACAGAGCCGGACTGGTTCTCGGTGGCGTTGCTCACACTGAGATAGTCGATGAAGGCGGTGTTGACCTCCTTGTAGCCGACGGTCTGCGAGTTGGCGACGTTGTCGGAGATGTTGCTGAAGGCCGCCGACTGGCCGTTGAGGCCGCTGATGGCCGTGTTCATCGCACCGAGCAGAGACATGAGGGGCTCCTGTAAGCGTTAAGGTTGGCCGAGACAGCCAGACCCGATGCCACGCTCAGCGCAGCTTTCGTGCCACGCTGCATCGGGCAGAATTCTGCGGGTTTGCGGCATCGCCACGCGGGTGGGCGGCAGGATTGGCCCGGCAGAACCTGCCGGGTGGGCGGCAGATTTCGCCGTGCCGCGGTGGCGTGCGGGCCGCAAAAGGCCGGAATTCCGCGCGGTTTCAGACTGGCACACCGCATGCGTTGTGCCGCCTGCCTTCTCACACGGACCCCGCCATGCCCGCCCCTCAACCTGCAGCAATGTCCAGCCCCATGGCCTCCCCCACGGCTACCCCCCCGGTCGTCCCGTCCGCTGTGCCGATGGCCATGCTGCCGGGCGGTCAGCAGTCAGGGTTTGCCGTTGTGTTGGCTAGCCTGACCCCCTTGCAGCCGCCCACCACCACCGCCGCGGCGCCCTCGCAGGCCGCTGCGCCGATGTCGCCGGCGGTGGCGGCAATGCCCGGCGGTGCCGTCGCACCGAATGCGGCGCGCCCTGCCACGCCAAGGCAGCTGACTCCGGCAGCCAACGCCGCCGCGCCGCCCGCGCCCATCATGCCGGCCCCGTCGCCGATGACCGCCCCGCCGCCGATGACCGCGCTGGCGCCGATGACCGCCCTGGCGCTGCCAGCCGCCGACACGCCCGCTCCAGTCAATGTCGTTGCCGAGCCCCCCGCATGGGCGATCGCCGTCGCTCCAGGGGCAGCGCCCGCGCCTGCGGCCCCCAAGCCCGTCTCGGCATCGCCGCTCACCCGCCCCTCTCCCGAACGACGCGCGGCGCATGCTGCCAAGGTCGCGGCAGAGGCCGTGCCGAACGCGCCCGCCAGCCTTGCCAACGCATCGCCGCCGCTGACTCCGCAACCCTCGCCCATCCCGTTTGCTGTGCCGGCGGATCCCCCCCCCGCGGCGGGAGAGTCGGCCTTGCCTGCCGTCGCAAGTGTCACGGCCGCCTCCAGCCAGGGGGCGATGCCGCCGCCCGTCGCACAGGCGGACCTTGCGGCCTCCGGGATGCCGGCGCCGCCTGCGGACACATCGCATCGCCTGGTGGCCGAGGCCGGGACTGCATCGGTTGGCGCGGCCGCGACGTCGCCGCAAGTCAGCGTGGGGGTGGAAGCACCCATGCAAGTTGCGGCTTCGGGCCCTGCCAATGCGCATCAGGCCGCCACCGCATCGGTCGGCCCTGCCGCGCCAAATCCGGTCAGCCAGGTGGTGCCCGCCATGTTGCATGTGGTGAGCGGAGAGTCCGGCTCGCGGATGAGTTTGGAGTTAAACCCGCACAGTCTGGGCGCGGTGGTGATTGCCGTCGAACGGCCCAGCGATGGCGGCGTCAGGGTCACACTCACCGCTGCCAGACCGGAAACGCTGAGCCTGTTGCAGCAGGATAGCAGTCAACTCAGCCACGCCCTCGACCGCGCCGGCGTGGCCGCTGAGGGGCGCAGCATCGTCTTCCACCTTGCACCTGCCGCGCCCGCGACCGGTTCCGGCGACAGTTCCGGCCAGGTCGGGGCGGGTGCCGGGGGCGGTGGGGCTGCCAATCTGGCGGGGCAGCAGGGTGGGCAGGACCCACGACGCTCCGGCCAGTCCAGCAGCTATGCGTTCGGCCTTCCCGTCCCTGAAACCGCCGCGTCGCCGGATGAGGTCCAGCCGCGTGCGGTCTCTGCGGTTCAGGGTATTGATATCACAGCTTAAATTTCGTCACAGGAGCACAACATGTCCGGTTCGACCGCATCCAGCAGCCAGTACACCACGCCCACGCTGTCCAGCGCCGCCTCGTCGGCTGCCGCCACGGCCGCCGCCAGCGCCTCTGGCGGCACCAACGCGCTCAGTCAGTTATCCAGCAACTACAATGATTTTCTACAAATGCTGATGACGCAGCTGCAAAATCAAGACCCCAGCAGCCCGATGGACGCCAACTCCTTCACACAGGAATTGGTGCAGTTCTCCGGCGTTGAGCAGCAGATCAACACCAACACCAGCCTGACTCAGTTGATCCAGCTCACCCAGCAGGATGGGTTGCTGCAATCCTCCTCGCTCGTTGGAAAACAGGTGGCGGTGGCGAATTCGAATATGCCGTTGCAGAACGGCCAGGGTGGCATTCAGTTCAGCCTGCCAGCGGCGGGCAATGTGGCGATTTCGGTGAGCGATGCGAATGGCAATCTGCTTGACAAAACCACCATCGCAGCCACGCAGGGCACCAACACCTGGACCTGGAATGGCGCCACCAGCAGTGGCACCACCGCCCCGGATGGCAACTATACAGTGACAGTCAACAGCATCGGTGCCGGCGGGGCCACCGCTCCGGTGGCATTCAACGCCATCGGCACCGTCACCGGTGTGACGGCGAGCAGCGGCAGTTTGGCGGTGCAGATGGGCAGTGTCTCCGACAGCATCGGCAACGTGCAGCAGGTGATCAACTGACGCCTCCCCTGCCTCCCGGCAAAAAATGCCGAGTGATGATAGGGCGTTAACCTGCTGCTAAGACTCTCTCCGTAATCTCCCTCTCGCGGCAAAACGGCCTCGATGTGGGAATTGCAATGGAGAATCTGCTCTCTGGCCTGAAGACCCTGGGTGTTGGCCGATTGGCGGCTTTGGCGGCGGTTGCGGTGGCAACGTTGGGATTGCTGACATTGCTGGCCATGCAAGGCGGCACGTCGCATATGTCGCTGCTCTATGCCGATCTCGACCTGCGGGAAGCTGGGCAGATCGCCGATGTGCTGGATCGTCAGAAAATCCCGCATCAGCTTGGTGCTGGCGGGTCCGAGGTGCTGGTGCCGGATGATATGGTTGCCAAGGCCAGGCTGGTTCTGGCGCGCGAAGGTCTGCCGAGTGGCGGTTCGATCGGCTACGAAATCTTCGACCGGGGCGACAACATCACGGCCAACGCCTTTCAGCAGGCGATGAACCAGACCCGTGCGATGGAGGGCGAATTGGCGCGCTCGATCCGGGCCATTCAGGGCGTGCGGGCGGTGCGGGTGCATCTGGTGCTGCCACATCGCGAGCCCTTCGCGCGGGACCGTCAGGAGGCGCAGGCGGCGGTGGAGTTGTCGATGCAGGGGGCGGCACGGCTCGATCAGGAGGGGGTGCGTGCCATTCTCAACCTCGTCGCGGCCGCGGTGCCGGGGCTGCGCACCAAGAACATCGCCATCGTTGATACACGCGGTAATCTGCTTGCCCGTGCAGGCGAGCCAGTCGGCCCCTCCGGCGTGTTGGCAAGTGCTGAGGAGCAACGCCGGGCGGCTGAGATACAGCTCTCCCGCGCGGTGGAGGAGATGCTCGAACGCAGCCTCGGCCCCGGCCATGTCCGCGCCGAAGCCAGTATTTCCTATGATTATGATCAGGTGCACGAAACGCAGGAGCATTACGACCCAGATGGTCAGGTGGTGCGCAGCCAGCAGAACGTGACCAGCAACAGCAAATCCACCGAGGCGGCCAATACCGTCTCAGTGCAGAACAACTTGCCCAATGCCGATGCGGGCGGAAGTGGTGCGGGCACGCAGGAGCAGCGGCAGGAGGAAACCACCAATTACGAAATCGCCAAAACAGTGCGCACCATCGTGCGCGATCAACCCAAAATCGCCCGTCTCAGCCTGGCGGTGATGGTCGATGGCGTCACCGTGACGGGGGCGGATGGCAAGGCCAGTTGGCAGGAACGTCCCTCCGCCGAGCTGGACCGCATTGCGCGGCTGGTGCGCAGCGCCATCGGCTTTGATGAAAAACGGGGCGATACGGTGGAAGTGGCCTCGCTGCGCTTCGTCGCCGATCCCGATCAACTGGCGCTCGACAGCGCGCCCACGCTGCTGCTTGGCCTGGAAAAAGCCGATCTAATGCGTCTTGCGCAGCTTGGGCTGTTCGGGGTGATCGGCATCGTCACCTTGCTGCTGGTGCTGCGCCCGATGGTGCGGCGTCTGACGATTATGCCCGCGCTGCCTGCCTTGGCGGGTGGTGAGGATGCGGGCGCTGCCGGCAGTCTCGGTCACACAGCGGGCATTGCGCGCTTGCCTGGTGGGACATCGGCGCTGTCCGCCGAGGTGGGGGCGGGGTCTGGCTTGCCTGCGCTGGCCGGCCCGCCGGGCGCGGCGGCGCTGGAGGATGACAGCATGGTCAACGTCGTCAATGTCGAAGGGCAACTGCGTGCCTCCTCCATCCGTCGCCTGTCGGATCTGGTCGAGAAGCACCCAGATGAAAGCCTCTCTATCGTCCGCGCCTGGATGCAGCAGGAGCCCGCCTGATGCGCCGGACTGACGACACCCGCAGCATGACCGGTCCGCAAAAGGCAGCAACGTTGATGTTGGCCCTGGGCGAGGAACATTGCTCGCGGCTGTTCAGCATGATGCATGAGGACGAAATCCGCGAAATCTCCGCCGCCATGGCGCAACTCGGCGCGATCCGGTCGGACGTGGTGGAACGGCTCTGCGTCGAATTCGCTGAAAGCCTGGGTGGCGCGGGCAATCTGGTTGGCAGTTTCGAAAACACCGAGCGATTGCTGCTCAAAACCCTGCCACGTGAGCGGGTGGCCCAGATTATGGAGGAAATTCGTGGCCCCGCCGGGCGAACGATGTGGGACAAGCTCGGCAATGTGAATGAGGGCGTGCTCGCCAACTACCTCAAAAATGAATACCCGCAAACCGTCGCCGTCGTGCTCTCCAAAGTCCGCCCGGACCATGCCGCCCGCGTGCTCTCGCTGCTGCCGGACAGCTTCGCGATGGAGGTGGTGATGCGCATGCTGCGGATGGAGAGCGTGCAAAAGGACGTGCTCGATGGGGTGGAGCGCACGCTGCGTGCGGAATTCATGTCCAACCTCGCACGCTCCACCCGTCGCGATGCGCATGAGATGATGGCCGAGATTTTCAACAATCTCGACCGCCAGGCCGAAACTCGCTTCGTCGCTGCCCTGGAGGAACGCAATCGCGAGGCGGCGGAGAAGATCAAATCTCTGATGTTCACCTTCGACGATCTGCAACGCCTGTCCGGCACCGCAATCCAGGCGCTGCTGCGGGTGGTGGAAAAAGACAAGCTGCCGCTGGCGCTCAAAGGCGCGTCCGAGCGGCTGCGCGAGATGTTTTTCACCAATCTCTCCGAGCGTGCCGGCAAGATGCTGCGCGACGATATCGAAGGGCTTGGCCCGGTGAAGCTGCGCGATGTGGACGAGGCGCAGGCCAATATCGTCGCCCTTGCCAAGGATCTCGCCGCCCAAGGGGCCATCGAGATCAGCGAAGGCAAAGACGACGAGTTGGTTTACTGACGATGCGCATCATCCGCCCCGATCTGAATTCTGCCCCTGCCAGCACCGGCATCCTCTTCGCCGAGGACTTCGACGATGTGCCGCACATCCGCGCGACAGCACCCGCGCCGGTGCCGGTTCCCGCATTGCCCGCGCTGACCGACGAGGATGTGCAAGCCGCCAGACGTGAAGGCTTTGCCGCCGGCGTGAGCGCGGCCAAAGCAGACGCAGCACAATTGTTGCAGTTGGCGGCACGGGATGCGCTGCAGAAGCTGAATGATGTGCTGCCCGCTTTGGCTGACCAGCGCCAGCGCCAGATCGAGGATGTCGTGGACGTCGCCGCCCGGTTGGTCTTCACCACGCTTGCCGCCCTGCTGCCCAGCTTGGCGCTGCGTCACGCGCCGCAGGAAATTGCCCATCTGCTGCACGACATCATCGCCGACCTCACGCCAGACCGCGCTCTCACCCTCGCCGTCTCCCCCGCCTTGCTCGACCCGATGCGCAGCGCCCTGGCCGATCTGCCGCGCGAGCAGGCGCGCCGGGTGGTGTTGCAGGGCGAGGACGGGCTGCAACCGGGCGATGCGCGGCTTGGCTGGGAGGGCGGAACCGCGGTGCGCCAGACCCGCCCGGTGCTTGATGCCGTCAACGACATTCTGCGCACCCTCGACCTTCTCGCTCCGCCCGCACCGAGCTTGCGCCCCACCGTCACACGTTCCGACGCCGCTGCGACTTCAATGGAGACCCAGCATGCCTGACGACATGGATCTCGTCGAACTTGGTGACGCATCGCCGCCACCGCCCGACAACTCAATTCCCCGCAGCGCGCGCGATCTGGAGGCGGTCTACGACATTCCCGTCACCGTCAGCGCCGTGTTGGGCAAATCCACCATGCAGGTCAGCCAATTGCTCAAACTTGGGCGCGGCGCGGTGGTGGAATTGGACCGAAAGCTCGGCGAGGCGATCGATATCTACGTCAACAACCGCCTTGTCGCGCGCGGAGAGGTGGTGATGGTCGATGATAACCGGCTCGGTGTGACGATGACCGAAATCGTCAAAACCGACCGGGCGCTGTGAGGAGGCGAGCATGCGCGTTTTGATCATCGGCTCACTCTCCGGCCCGTTGGGGGCCGCGGCGCGCATGGCGGTCGGGCGCGGCGTGCTGCTGGATCAGGCGGACGACGTGGAGGTGGCGCTGGAGCGGTTGCGCGGGTCGGTTCCGGTGGAAGCGGTGCTGTGTGACGTCTCGCTCGATCTCGGCTGGTTGGTCGATGCGATGGCGCGTGAGCGCATTGCGGTGCCGGTGATTGCGTGCGGCGTCAACGTCTCGCCTGAGCGTGCGGCGCTGGCAATTCGGCATGGTGCCCGCGAATTCCTGCCGCTGCCGCCCGATGCCGATCTGATCGCCGCCATACTGGAAGCCGCAAGCGGTCAGACGCATCGCCTTGTCGTGCGCGATCCGATAATGCTCGACCTGCTCGCCCGTGCCGATCAGGTGGCGCGCGCGGATGCCTCAATCCTGATCTGTGGCGAAAGCGGCACCGGCAAGGAGGTGCTCGCCCGTCACCTGCACCGCAAATCCCGCCGCGCATCCGGGGCATTCGTGGCGTTGAATTGCGCGGCGATTCCAGAAAATCTTCTGGAAAGCGAGATGTTCGGCCATGAGAAGGGCGCCTTCAGCGGTGCGATTGCGCGCCGGATTGGCCGCTTCGAAGCCGCCGATGGCGGCACGCTGCTGCTCGATGAAATCTCCGAGATGGATTTGCGCCTGCAAGCCAAGCTGCTGCGCGTGTTGCAGGAACGCGAGATCGACCGGCTGGGTGGCGCGGCTCCGGTGAAAGTGGATGTGCGCATCCTCGCCACCTCGAATCGCGATCTGCTGGCGGAGGTATCGCGTGGGACGTTCCGTGAGGATCTGTATTTCCGCCTCAACGTCGTCTCGCTGCGCCTGCCGCCGTTGCGGGAGAGACCGGGCGACATCGCGGCGTTGGCCGAGCATTTCGCGCGGCGTTATGCCGAGGCCAATGGGGTGGCCTATCGCGCGGTCAGCGCCGCCTGCCTTGCCCGCCTGCGCGCCTGCCCCTGGCGCGGCAATGTGAGGGAGCTGGAAAACACCATTCACCGCGCGGTTCTGCTGGCCTCGGGGGATGAGATCGGGCCGGATGCCATCGAATTGCTCGGCGGCGAAACCCAGGGCGCTGCGTGCTTCAAGCCGCAAAACATAGGGGATCTCTCCGGCTTCGTCGGGCGCAAAATGGAGGATGTTGAGCGCGCCTTGATCATCGAGACGTTGCATCACACGCTGGGCAACCGCACCCATGCGGCGACGATTCTGGGCATTTCCATCCGTGCGCTGCGCAACAAGCTGCGTGACTACACCGCTCAAGGCGAAGCCGTGCCGCCGCCAGCCGCTGGCGCTGTGGCCTGAGCATGTCAGAAGCTCTTTCCACACCTCTCGGCCATATTCAGCTCCGTCTGGCGCAATTCGGCGTTGGCACGGATGTGGGGTTGGCGCTCGGTGTGGTGGGTTTGTTGTCGGTGCTGATCCTGCCGCTGCCGCCGGTGGTGCTCGATCTCGGCCTTGCCTTGTCGGTCACGATGGCGGTGTTGGTGTTGATGGTGGCGATGTTCCTCGCCAAACCGCTCGATTTCACCAGCTTTCCCACGCTGCTGCTGCTCACCACCTTGCTGCGCCTGTCGCTGAACGTGGCCACCACAAGGCTGATTCTCTCGCATGGCAATGAGGGACCGACGGCTGCGGGGCATGTGGTGGCGGCGTTTGGCGGGTTTTTGATGGGCGGAGATGTGCTGATCGGCCTGATCCTGTTCGCCATCCTGTTGGTGGTGAATTTCATGGTGATCACCAAGGGCTCCAGCCGCATTGCCGAGGTCGCCGCCCGCTTCAGCCTTGATGCGATGCCCGGCAAGCAAATGGCCATCGATGCCGACATGTCCTCCGGCATGATCGACGAGGCCACCGCGCGCCGTCGCCGTAAGGAGTTGGAAGGCGAGAGCGGGTTTTATGGTGCGATGGATGGTGCTGCGAAATTTGTGCGCGGCGATGCGATTGCCGGGCTGATCATCACCTCAATCAACATCGTCGGCGGTCTGGCCATCGGCCTCGGGCGGCACGGCATGCCGTTCGCGGAGGCGGCGAGCACGTACACCACACTCACCGTCGGTGATGGTCTGGTCTCGCAAATCCCGGCTTTGCTGGTCTCAACGGCCGCCGGCATCGTTGTCACCAAGGGCGGCATGGAGGGCACGGCAGATGCGGCGCTGATCCGGCAATTGGGTGGCAATCCGAAGCCGATGGCAATGGCGGCGGGGGCGGCGCTGGTCTTGGCGCTGATGCCGGGCCTGCCGACACTGCCCTTCCTCGCTTTGGCCGGTCTGGCAGGTGGGGGGGCGTGGTTGCGGCATAAAACGCCACTCGATACAGCAGCCCCGCCGCCACCCCCGCCGCCCGCGCCCAGTGAGCCGCCCGTCAGTGAAGCGCTGCGCATCGACATGATCCGCCTTGAACTCGGATACGCGCTGCTGGTGTTGGCCGGTGGCGATACTCCACGTTTGACCGAGCAAATCAAACAAATCCGCCGAGCTTTGGCCAGCGAGATGGGCTTTGTCATCCCGCCTGTGCGCATCCAGGACAACATGCAGCTTGGCTCGGATGCATATTGCGTGCGGATCAAGGAGATCGAAGCTGGGCGCGGCGAGTTGCGCCCTGGGCATTTGCTGGTGATGGACCCCAAGGGCGGCCTGCCCAATCTTGCCGGTGAAGCAACGCAAGAGCCCGCCTTCAACCTGCCTGCTTTGTGGGTTGATCCCGCTTTGCGTGAGGAGGCGGTGTTGCGTGGCTGCACGGTGGTTGATCCGGCCAGCGTATTGGCCACGCATCTGACCGAGTTGATCAAGCAGAACATGCCAGAATTGCTCAGCTTTGCCGAAACCCAAAAACTGCTCGACGATTTGCCGCGTGAACAGCAAAAGCTGGTTTCTGAATTGATTCCACAGCATATTTCCGTCGGCGGCGTTCAGCGCGTGCTGCAAATGCTGCTTGCCGAGCGCAACTCCATTCGCGATCTGTCCACCATTCTGGAGGGTATTCAGGAAGCCTGCACCGGCCAAATCCGCGCAATGACGGCCATCGTGGCACATGTGCGGGTGCGCTTGGCGCGGCAGATCAGCGACGCGCATATCGGGCCGGCTGGCTATATTCCACTCATCACCCTCTCGCCAGACTGGGAGACGGCATTTGCCGAGGCGTTGGTGGGGCCGCCGGATGATCGGCAATTGGCGATGGCGCCCTCGCAATTGTCGGAATTCATGCAGCGGCTGAAATCGGCGTTCGATGCGGCGGCGCTGGCGGGGGAGGCGCCGGTGCTGCTGACGGGGAGCCAGATCCGCTTCCATGTGCGTGCCATCGTCGAGCGTGTTCGGCCACTGACGTCGGTGCTGGCGCAGACCGAAATCTCGCCGCGTGTGCGCATTCGCACGGTGGGCAGCCTATGAGTGGAGCGCGTGTATGCGCCTGAAGCTCTATCAGGCCGCCTCGCCACAGGCCGCGATGGCTCTGATCCGCGCCGAGTTGGGCGATGAGGCGCTGATTCTCTCCACCCGCAAGGTGGTGGGCGGCGTGGAAATCGCGGCGGCGCGGGAGGATGTGCCGACGCATGCGCCAATTCCCGTCAACCCGGCGACCGCTCACTGCCTTGCATTCCACGGCGTGCCTGAATTGCTCGCCGACCGACTGTCACGCGGCGATCTGGCTGAAACGTTGGACTCCGTCTTGCGCTTTACCCCTCTGCCACTTGCTGCCGGGGAACTGCCGCTGATGTTTGCCGGTCCGCCCGGCGCCGGAAAAACCCTGACGGTGGCGCGCTTGGCCACGCGGTTGGTGATGGAGGGACAAAAGCCGATGGTGATCACCGCAGATGGCAGGCGCGCCGGTGCCGCCGAACAATTGGCCGCCTTCACCCGCCTGCTCGGCCTTGATCTGGTGGTGGCAAGCCAACCCGTCAGCCTTGCGCGGGCACTGGCGCGGCGGCGGGATGGGGCGCCGGTGCTGATCGACCTGCCGGGGATATCGCCGGCCGATGCGCTGCACAGCGCCGAACTCGCCACCCTTGCCGCTTCGGCTCAGGCGCGGGTGGCCTTGGTGCTGCCGGCCGGGATGGACCACATGGAGGCGCGTGAGACGGCGGATGGATTTGCGGCATTGGGCGCTGAATTCCTGATCGCCACACGGCTGGATGTCGCCCGCCGCCTGGGCTGCGTGCTGACTGCCGCCGAGGCCGGGTTGGCCTTGGCGGAAGCAGGGGTAGGGCCGGGGGCGGCGGATGGGTTGGTGCCGATGCTGCCGCACGCATTGGCAGCGCTGCTCATCGAGTCCGCCCAACAGACGGGGCGACGCCAATGACAGCCACCACGATCATGGTGGCCTCTGGCAAGGGCGGCGTGGGCAAGACATGGTTCGCCATCACGCTCGCGCATTGCTTGGCGCGGCGGGGCTTGCGGGTGTTGCTGTTTGATGCCGATCTGGGTCTAGCCAATGTGGATATCCAACTTGGCTTGCTGCCCGAGCGCGATATGGGTGGGGTGCTGGCCGGACAATGCACGTTGCGGCAGGCATGTTCGCGACATGCGGGCGGGTTTGACATCCTGGCAGGCCGCTCCGGCTCGGGGGAATTGGCAGGCCTTGGTCCTGCCGGGTGGCAGACAGTGTTGCATCTGCTCGCCGAAGCCGGGCGTGATTATGATCGGATCGTGGTCGATCTCGGGGCGGGGCTGGATCCGTTCGTCCGCCAGATGGCCGCGGCCGCCGATCGGCTTCTGGTTGTCGCCACCGAGGAGCCGACCAGCCTGACGGATGCTTATGCCGTGCTGAAACTGCACCGGCAGGATCGCCCGAAACCGCGCGGGCCGGGGGCGATTGTGGTCAATCAGGCCAGCAGCCCGGCGGCAGGTCAGCGCGTCTATGAGACATTGGCGCGGGCGAGCGCCGGTTTTCTTGGTGAAATGCCCGGTCTTGCCGGCGTGGTGCGGCGTGACGAGAAGGTGCGCGAGGCGATCCGTCGGCAATCGCTGCTGCTCGCCCGCCACCCCGGCGCACAGGCCGGGGCGGATGTGGAGGCGCTGGCGGTCAGCCTCTGATCAGCGCCTTTGGCTGATGCCGATCTCGATCAGCGCCGCATCCACCGCGGCGACGAAACGCTCCATATCGTTCGGCGTGACGTGGCCGATGCAGCCGACGCGGAAACTCGGCGCTGTGGTGTTGTAGAAATTGCTGATCACAAAGCCTCGCTGCCTGAGGGCTGCCACGAAGTTGGGCAACGACCAGGATGGGTCGGGCGGGGCATGGATGTTGACCACGATGGGGCCCTGATCGGCTTCATCCAGGCAGGGCTGCAGGCCGAGCCGGACCATGCCGCGATAGAGCACGCGTGCGTTTTCCTGATAGCGCGCCAGCCGCGCCGGGGTTCCGCCCTCGGCAGCGTGGAAATCCATCGCTGTTTCCAGCGCCGCCAGGGTCTGCGCGGGTGGGGTAAAGCGGAAGCTGCCGCCATCGTCGCGCTGCGCGAGCGTGTGGATGTCGGCCAGATCCAGGCTGTAACTGCCAGCACTGCCAAGCGGCAGCAGATTGTCGTGGCGGGCGACGATCCAACACAGGCCAGGCAGGCCTTCGAGGCATTTATTGCTGGTGAAGATCACCGCATCGATCTCTGGTTGCGCCGACACATCCAGCGGCAGCGCGCCGAAGGCCGACACCGCATCGAGAATCATCCGCCGCCCCGCCGCACGCACAATCTCGCCGATGGCAGGGGCGTTCTGGATCGTGCCGGTGCTGGTCTCGCTATAGACAAGGCCCACATGGGTGATCGTGCGATCGGCCGCCAATGCTGCGGCGATCAGTTCGGGCGATGCGGGGTGGTTGCGGTCCACGGGAAGCGGCACCGTTTCCCGTCCGGCCTCGCGCGCCAGCCGCGTCATCCGCTCGGCATATTGGCCGGTTTGCGGGATCAGGATCTTCTGCCCTGGCGCCAGGAAGCTGCGTAGGGCGGCCTCGGTGCCGAAATGGCCGCAGCCTTGCAGCGGCAAGGCGGTGTGCGTCTCCACCCGTCCGCCCGCCACATCGCGCACGCGGGCGCGCATGCGGCGGGAGAGGTTGCGGAAATCATCGTCCCACGGCGCATAATCGTTCGCCATAGCAGCACGAACCTCCGGACGGGTTGATACTGGGCCCGGGATCAACAAAATCATGAGAGATGCCTTGGTGCGGGTGGGTATAAGTGCCAAGACGACGCCAACAGTGCCCATCGGTGCGTGCGAGGGGTGACGAGGATAGGGTGATGCCGAATTTTATCCAACTGCCGGCTGATCTTCCCTGGTGGGCGGCTTTGGCGATTCTGGTGCCGGTGGCGATCTACGCGCTGCTGCTGCTGGCAATGCCGTTCAGTGTCTTCGGTTTGAAATCCCGACTTGATCAGATTGAAGGTCAGCTTGGTGACATTCGCGAGGAATTGCAGGCTATTGCCGCCCGTTTGCCAGCGCGGGGTCAGGCACCGCCCGCAAATCTCCGTGCTGCGCAGACCGCCCCCGAGCATATGCCGGAGGCCGCCCGGCCGGTGCGGGCCGAGCGTGAGGCTGAGCCTGCACCGCGCCCACGTGCCGAACCACGGCTCGACTGGCGGCGATGATCGGCGCAATCTGCGGCGTGTGGGCTTGAGCGGGGAGCGGACATGCAGATCAGCGTGATGCAAATGTGCCCAGGGCACGACAAGGCAGCCAACATTGCGCAGGCGCGCGCGATATTTGATGCGGCACCTGATCTGCGCGGCTTTGTCTGCCTGCCGGAAATGTGGTCGTGTCTGGGCGGCAACCGGTCGACGAAATTTGAACAATCCGAGACGCTGCCGGGATTCGGCTCGGGGGCTGTCGGCGGGGCGGCGTATGAATTCCTGCGCCAAACCGCCCTAGCGCGCGGTATTGTGGTGCATGGCGGATCGATCTGCGAGCGCGGCGAGGGGGCGGAGGCCGGGCGGTTGTTCAACACCACCTTGGTGTTTGACCCGGATGGCCGCGAAATCGCGCGCTATCGCAAGATCCACCTGTTCGACATCGTCACCCCGGACGGCACCGGCTATCGTGAGAGTGCGACCTATGGTGCGGGGCAGGAGATTGTCACCTATCAGGCACAGGGCATCACGGTCGGGTGCACTATTTGTTACGATATGCGGTTCGGCGAAGTGTTCCTCTCGCTGCGTCAGCGCGGGGCAGAGCTGATTTTTGCACCGGCGGCCTTCACCGTGCCCACCGGCCAAGCGCATTGGCACGTATTGTTGCGCGCCCGTGCGATTGAAACCCAAAGCTGGATTGCCGCCTCCGCCACGGTGGGCGAGCATATCGATGCCAAGGGCGAGACGCGCGCCACCTTTGGCCACTCGCTGATCTGCGACCCGTGGGGGCAGGTGGTGGCGGAGAAGCCGGAGGGCATTGGATTGGCCACGGCGGCGATGGACCGAGCCGCCACGGCGCGCATCCGGCGGGATATGCCGGTGTTGGAACATCGCCACGCCCGCGATGTTGCGGCACTTTCCGCCTTTGCGGCCTGATCGCGCCCGATGACCGCGCAGCGGCTGCATTTCACCGCGTCCTCGTCGCCACTGGCCCAAGAAAGTCTGGCGCGGCTGGTGGGGCTGTATGGAGATTGTCCGCTAGAGCAGGCGGAGATTATCGTTGCCCTTGGCGGTGATGGCTTCATGCTGGAGACCCTGCACACCGTGCTGGAACGGGCCACCCCGGTCTATGGCATGAATTGCGGCTCGGTTGGCTTCATGATGAACGATTTCTCCGAAGCCGATCTGCCCGCCCGCCTCGTACGCGCTCAGGCGGCGGTGCTGCATCCGTTGCGCATGCACGCCATCACCCGCACCGGCGTGGTGGCCGAGGCTCTGGCGCTGAACGAAGTCTCTCTGCTGCGCGAACTGCGTCAGGCCGCCAAGATTCGCATCAGCATCGATGGCCGGGTGCGGCTGGAGGAGTTGATCTGCGACGGCGTGCTGATCTCCACTCCCGCCGGCTCGACGGCCTATAATCTCAGCGCGCATGGCCCCATTGTTCCGCTTTCAGCCAATCTGTTGCCGCTGACGCCGATCAGCGCCTTTCGCCCTCGTCGCTGGCGGGGGGCGCTGCTGCCGAGCTCAGCCGAAGTGTTGTTCGAGGTGCTGGAACCCGATAAGCGCCCTGTGGCAGCGGTGGCCGACGGCTTTGAAGTGCGTGAAGTGATCAGCGTGGCAGTGAGTGAAGACCGCTCCCTTGAAGCTTGCATCCTGTTCGATCCCGACCAGGGCCTCTCTGAACGCATCTTGGCCGAGCAATTCACCGTCTGACCGAGCTTCAGGCGGCGGACAACACCGGGGCGGCGATGTCGGCCTGGGCGAAGGGCGGCTCAAGGGCGGCAATCTCCGGCAGGGTGGCGCCACTTGGGTCTCGCAGCATGTAGCCGCGCCCCCAAACCGTGCCGATCAGATTGTCGGCACCTGCCACTTGCAGCTTTTTGCGCAATTTGCAGATGAAGACGTCGATGATCTTCATCTCTGGCTCGTCCATCCCACCATAGAGGTGGTTGAGGAAGGCTTCTTTCGTCAGCACCATGCCTTTGCGCAGCACCAGCAGTTCCAGAATGGCATATTCCTTGCCCGTCAGGTGAACCTGCGTGCTGCCCACCAAGACCTCCCGGCTGTCCAAATTCAGCCGCAGATTGCCAACGCGCAGGCTGGGTTGGCTGAAGCCCTTTGAGCGACGGACGATGGCTTGCATGCGGGCGACCAACTCGCCTTTGTCGAACGGCTTGGTGATGAAATCATCCGCCCCGACGCCGAGCCCCTTCACCTTTGCCTGTGGGCGGGACAGGCCGGACAGGATAAGCACCGGCACTTCGATCCGCGTGGCACGCATGCGACGGACGACTTCATAACCTTCCATGTCTGGTAGCATCAGATCGAGCACCACGATGTCGTAATCGTAATGCCGCAGCAGCTCCAACGCCTCCTGCCCGGTATCGGCTTCGTCCACCACCGCACCGCCGGATTTTAGCATCAGGGCGATGCCGCGGGCTGCAGTAAGATCATCTTCCACCAGGAGAACGCGCATCGAAGCCTCCATCATTCCATCTATGGTTGTTGTATCACTTTGGTTGTGATCGATCCATTCTTTTTTCACCTTTAGGTTGTATTATTCGTTTGAGTGACGCTAAAAATTTGAGGCGTGGCAAAGTGTTGAGTGAAAAATCGGAAAATGTTGCGCGCAGTGAGACGCATCTTAAGCTTTCGGCGCGGTGCGAGGCGGCGGTGTCGGCATTGACGGGAGAGGCGGTGCATCGGCTGGAGGGGCGGGTACGCGGCATTTCCGGGCTGATGGTGGAGTTGGAGCAGCTGTCTTCCAGGATTTCTGTCGGAGACAGGCTGACGTTGCGGCCGCGCTGTGGCGGGGATGTGCCGGTGGAGGTGGTGGGATTTCGTGGAGGAGTCGTTCAGGCATCGGCTTTTGCGGGCACGGAGGGGCTGGGGCCGGGCAGTGTGGCGTGGATGAAGGCGTCACAACCCAAAGGTGTATTCAGTCAGGCGGTGCTGCCGGTGGGGGATGGCTGGATTGGGCGCGTGATCGATCCGCTGGGCCGCCCGCTGGATGGCAAGGGTGCATTGCCGCGTGGTCGGTCGATGCGCCCCATTCGGGCCAGTCCGCCGGATGCCACGCGGCGGGCGCGGCTGGGGCCTCGGATCGATCTGGGGGTGCGGGCGCTCGATCTGTTCACCACTTGTCGCGAGGGGCAGCGTTTGGGGCTGTTTGCTGGATCGGGCGTGGGGAAATCCACGCTGCTGTCCATGCTTGCCCGGCATGCGCGCTGCGATGTGGCGGTGTTGGCGTTGGTGGGCGAACGCGGGCGGGAGGTGCGGGAGTTCATCGAGGACGATCTGGGCGCGGAGGGGTTGGCGCGTTCGGTGGTGGTGATCGCTACGTCTGATCAGCCACCGCTGATGCGGCGCGAGGCCGCCTATGCGGCGATGACGATTGCCGAGCATTTCCGGGATCAGGGCAAGAGCGTCCTTCTGATGATGGACAGTGTGACGCGGTTTTGCCTCGCCTTGCGGGAAATCGGTCTTTCGGCGGGCGAACCGCCGGCCACGCGCGGTTATCCGCCCAGCGTGTTTGCCGAATTGCCGCGATTGCTGGAGCGTGCGGGGCCGGGGCCGGAGCATCATGGCAAGGCCGGACACATCACCGGGCTGTTCACCGTGTTGGTGGAGGGTGATGACCATAATGAGCCGGTGGCCGATGCGGTGCGCGGCATTCTGGATGGTCATGTGATCTTGGATCGCCGGATTGGTGAGGGCGGGCGCTATCCGGCGATTGATATTCAACGATCGCTGTCGCGCACTGTGCCGGGGTGTTTGGCGGGGGATGAGGCGGCTTTGGTGTCGCGCGCGCGGGGGTTGCTGGCGGTGCAGGCAGAGATGGCCGATCTGGTGCGGCTTGGGGCCTATAAGCCGGGGAGCGATGCGCGGGTGGATGAGGCGCTGCGTTTGGTGCCGAAATTAGAGGCGTTGCTGCGGCAGGGGCGGCATGAATTCAGCAGCCTTAACGAATCCTTCACCCATCTACGCGATATTTTGGGCGCAGGAGAGTGATGATGCGTCGAGACCCGCTGCCCGTTGTGTTGCGTCTGCGCCGAACAGAGATGGATTCCGCCCGTGCGGAGCTGCTGGCTGCTGAGGCGCGCGCGGCGGAGGCGAAGGAGGCGACCTTGGCGGCACAATTGGCCATTCGCCGCGAAATGGCGGCGGCGTGTTCGGCCGAGGCAGATGATGTCTCGGTGGAGAGGTTTGCCGTCTGGTTGCCTGTCGGCCGGGCGGCGCAGACTCGGGCGGAAGCATTGTGGCGGCGGGCGGAGGAGGATTCACTGCGTGCGCGTACGCTGTTCAACCTTGCACGCTCGGCGGCGGAGGCGGTGGAGACGTTGATGGAGGAGCAACGCGTGGCCGAAGTGAAGGCGGCATTGGCGAAGGAACAATTGGTGTTGGATGAGGTGGGGGGACGCGCAAGCCGGAGAATGGAGTGAGGGGCGGAGGGTAGCATCGCCATTTTCGCCCTATGATTCGATATTCCGAAATATTCGCGCATAGCCATATTCCATCGTCTGGGACAGGTCGTGCAATGTCCGCACGTCCGGGCCGCGCAGGAAGCCGTGCCGTTCGTAGAAGCGATGGGCGCGGGTGAAGCGGGTGTCGCTCCACAATGCCAATCGCACACCACCCTGCGCCTGCACGAAGGCGAAGACGCTGGCAGCCAGTTGATCGGCCAATCCGTTGCCGCGCAGAGGGGCGGCCACATACATGCGGCAGAGTTCCCATTCATCGCCGCCCAGCGATTTCACCCCGACGACGCCGACAATCTCGCCTGCATCCTCGGCCACCCACAGCGCGCCGTCACGGGCTGAAAAATACGAGGCAAGTGCCCGCAACTCGGGATTCTCGCCGTCGAGATCCATCACGCAGCCGGGATATTCCAACCAGCAATCGGTGATCAGCGCGATAATGCCCGGCGCGTCGTCGTCACGGCCGGGCCGCAGCATCTCAGCGCAGGCCGTGGGTGAAGACCGCCATCCGCTCCATCGCACGCACGAGGCTGGCATCGTCGGTGGCGTAGGAGATGCGCACATAGGGGCTCATCCCGAAGGAAGACCCCTGCACCAGCGCCACATGGCCCTCATCGAGCAGCGCTTCGGCGAAATCGGCGTCGGTGTTGATCTTGCGCCCGCCCGCGCTGGTTTTGCCCAGACAGCCGGCGATGTTCGGGAAGACGTAGAACGCGCCCTCCGGCCTGTGGCACGAGACACCCGGCATCGTGTTCAGCGCATCGACGCACAGATCGCGCCTGCGACGATAGATCTCGCGCATCTCGCCGACGATTTCCTGCGGCCCGTCGAGGGCAGCCACCGCCGCGGCCTGCCCGATGGAGGAGACACCCGCCGCCACATGGCCCTGCACCGCCACCATTGCCTTGATCAGATCGCGCGGACCCGCCGAGAAGCCGATGCGCCAGCCGGTCATCGCGTAGGTTTTCGACACGCCGGAGACCGTCAGAATCCGGTCCCGAAGGTCAGGGGCCACCTGGGCGAGCGTGTTGAATTCGAACCCGTCATAGATCAGGTGCTCATACATATCATCCGACATCACCCAAACATGCGGATGGCGGCGCATCACGGCCGCGATGGCTTCCAACTCGGCGCGGGTGCAGGCGGCCCCGGTCGGGTTGTTGGGGAAGTTGAGCACCAACCACTTGGTCTTCGGCGTGATCGCCGCGTCCAGATCTTCCGGGCGCAGCTTGAAGCCGTTATTCTGCGGACAGGCGACGTCCACCGGCACGCCGCCGATCAACTTCGCCATCAGCCCATAGGCCGCCCAGCACGGGGTGGGAATCACCACCTCGTCGCCGTCGTTGAGCGTTGCCATGAAGGCGTTGTAGATCGCCTGTTTGCCGCCATTGGAGACGCAGATTTCGTCCAGCGCGAAATCAAGGCCGCGCTCACGCTTGAATTTGCGCTGCACGGCCTCTTTCAGGGCGGCGGTGCCGTCCTGCGGCGGATATTTGGTCTTGCCGGCGAGGGCGGCCTGATGGGCCCCCTCGATGGCATGGGCGGGGGTTGCGAAATCGGGCTCACCGATGGTGAGCGCGATCACGTCATGCCCCGCCGCGCGCAGCTCGCGGGCCTTGATGGTCATGGCCACCGTGGCCGCGACTGTCGTGCGGCCCAGACGATCTGCGAGTGCCGGCATCGCTCAGACGAGACCCTGGCAGAACACCTGAATGCGGCGGCAGGCCTCTTTCAGGCTCTCGGTGTCGGTGGCGTAGGAGATGCGGAAATGGCCGGGATAGATGAAGGCCGAACCATGCACGGCCGCCACGCCCTGCTCGTCGAGCAAGGCCAGCACGAAATCCTCATCGGTTTCGATCTTCTTGCCGCCCGCCGAGGTCTTGCCCAAGCAGCCATGCACCGACGGAAACACGTAGAACGCGCCTTCCGGCTTGTGGCAATTGATGCCCGGCGCTTCGTTGAGCATGTCCACCACCAGATTGCGGCGGGCCTGATAGACGGTGACCATCTCGCCGATGAAATCCTGCGGACCCGTGACGGCCGCCAACGCGGCGGCCTGCGAGATCGACGAGGTGTTGGAGGTGGACTGGCTTTGCAGCTTGTCCATCGCCTTGGTCATCGCCACCGGAGCCCCGGCGAACCCGATGCGCCAGCCGGTCATCGCATAGGCCTTCGAGCAGCCATTCATCGTGATGGTGCGATCGCGCAATTTCGGTTCAACCTGCACGATGGTGGCGGGCTTGAAGCCGTCATAGGCCAGCTTGTCGTAGATATCGTCGGTCAGAATCCACACATTGGGGTGCTTCAGCAGCACGTCGCAAATCGGCTTCAGTTCTTCGGCCGAATAGGCGGCGCCGGTCGGGTTGCAGGGGTTGTTGAGGAACACCCACTTGGTCTTCGGCGTGATCGCCGCTTCCAGATCCTCGGCGCGCAGCTTGAAGCCGTTGTTCTGGCCGCACGGCACGAACACCGGGGTGCCGTCGGCCAGCGAGACGATATCGGGATACGACACCCAGGCCGGCGTCGGGATGATCGCCTCATCGCCCGCGTTCATCGTGGCGACCATCGCGTTGTAGATCACCTGCTTGCCGCCGGTGGAGACGATGATCTCCTCCGGCTTGTAATCCAGGCCCGAATCCAGACGGAACCGCTCGGCCACAGCCTTGCGCAGCGCCAGCGTGCCGGCCACGTCGGTGTATTTGGTGTCGCCGGCCTGAATGGCGGCAATCGCTGCGTCTTTGATGAATTGCGGTGTATCGAAATCCGGCTCACCCGCGGAGAGCGAAATCACGTCCCGACCGGCAGCTTTCAGCTGGCGCGCCTTGGTGGAGATGGCGATGGTCTGGCTTGGGCTGACGCGATCAAGACGCTCTGCGGTGAGATGCATGACACTCTCTGACGTTACGAAAACGCGGCACCCTAGTGCCCCGTGATTGCCGGTTCAACCGTGCCGAACGGGCGAGGGCGAATGATCGTGGCAGATATGTGCGGTCGTTATGTCCTCAGGCAGCCAGCGCATGCGCGATGAGCCGTTAAAACCCCACCATCGCCCGCACCCGCGCCGGGGAATATCCATCCTCCCGCAACGCCCTGATCCCCACCGACCGATCCCGCTTGGCCAGTCGGGTGCCGTCCGGATTGGTGAGCAATCTGTGGAATTCATAGGCGGGCACCGGCCAGCCCATCAGGCGTTGCAGCACTTCATGAATGGCGGTGGCCGCCTCCAGATCGACCGCGCGGGTGACGAGGCTGACGCCTTGCAGTGCGTCGTCATGGGTCACGCAAAGATGGTAACTGCCCGGCGTGTGCTTGCGGCCGATCACCACATCGCCGAATGGGCGCGGGTCGCGGGTAAGCGGCCCAGTTTCGCGCAGCGCCGCCGCCAGATGGAGCCGCCACGCAAACGGCTCCCCCGCGCGCGCCTGCTGCTCAGCGGCGCTGAGAAGGCGGCACGTGCCGGGATAGATCGCGCCTTCCGGGCCATGCGGGGCAGAGGCGTGGGCTTGGATGTCGGCGCGTGAGCACCAGCAGCGATAGGCCAGACCGCGCGCGGCAAGCGTGGCGATCACCGCGTCATACTCCGCCGCGTGTTCGCTCTGAATGCGCAAGCCACCATCCCAATCCAAACCGAGCCAGCGCAGATCTTCGACGATGGCGGTGGTGAAGTCCGGGCGGCAGCGTTGGGTGTCGATATCCTCGATCCGCAACAGAAACCGCCCGCCCGCCGCGCGCGCCTTCGTCCAGGCGAACAGCGCGGCATAGGCGCTGCCGAGATGCAGCAATCCGGTGGGGCTGGGGGCGAATCGGGTCACGATCATGCGGGCAATCTAGCCGGTTGCTGCACGGGCGTCGCGGCTGGAATACCGTGAAAACTGAACGAAATCAGTCTGCGTTTCATGACGGCTTGGTGAAACCTGTCCGCGCTGCTTGCGGGCATGCATATCGGGTGCGATAACCGATGCAGTTACCAGCGGCGCTGCAAGATGTGTGGCCGACTTGGATACCAGCCACTGCATGTAGTGCCGCTCTCGCGAAGGAGTGGCTCGTGCCTGATGGCGGACAGCATTTCCCGGCGCTCGTTCTCAACGCGGATTTCCGCCCGTTGTCGTATTTCCCGTTGTCTGTTTGGTCGTGGCAGGACGCGGTCAAGGCCGTTTTCCTGGATCGCGTCTCGGTGCTCAACGAATACGACACCGAAGTGCGCTCTCCCAGCATGGCGATGCGCCTGCCCAGCGTGATTGCGCTGAAGGATTATGTGCCCACCAGCCGCAAGCCCGCCTTCACCCGCTTCAACGTGTTCCTGCGCGACGCCTTCGAGTGCCAATATTGCGGTGAGCGCGAACCGGCGCAGAATTTGACCTTCGATCACGTCATCCCGCGCAGCCGGGGTGGGCGGACGACGTGGGAGAACGTTGTCACCGCCTGCGGTCCCTGCAATCTGCGCAAGGGCAGCGCGCTGCCTCGTGAATGTCGGATGCATCCCCGCAAACCCGCGCGCCAGCCGAGTACCTGGGAATTACAGGATAATGGCCGCGCCTTCCCGCCCAACTTCCTGCATGAGAGCTGGCGCGATTATCTGTATTGGGATTCGGAATTGGAGAGCTGACGCTCCCACCCGGAGCGCTCATCGTCTGCCCTTCATCCTGTGTCATTCATCACGCCGCCGGCTCAACATTTGATCCAACTCATTGCGGGTGCCTATGAACATTGCCAATATGCCGGCCCCGCGACGGCCGTGAGTTAGAAACAGGAATAAAAATGAAGGCCCTGTTGATTGAAGATAATGTTAAAATTTCAAATTTGGTGGCGTCCGGTATAAAAGGCAGTGGTTTTGAGGTGGATAGGGCATTTTCACTGTCTGAAGCCGAAGAAATTATGGCATTATCGACGTTCGATGTGATTGTTCTGGATTTAAATTTGCCAGATGGAGATGGAATTTCTTGGTTAAAGAAAATAAAGCGATGGGATTCATGTTCGAATGTTCCGGTTATTGTTGCCACTGCACGCAGCGATTTGAATGATCGCATCATCGGTCTTGATACCGGAGCGGATGATTATATCGTCAAGCCATTTGAAATTGGCGAGTTGCTGGCCCGTATGCGCGCCGTGCTGCGGCGGCCGGGCCGGGGGCTGAGTGCGGTTTTGTCGGTGGGCAATATCGAATTTGATGCGGCGGCTTGGCGCTTGACGGTGTGCGGTCAGATGGTGGCTCTGTCGCGCCGGGAGATGGCGCTGCTGCAAATTTTGCTCACACGCGCGGGCCATGTGGTGGCGCGTGAATCGCTGGAGCAAACGCTGTACAGCACAGAAGCAGAATTCACGCCCAACGCCCTGGAGGTTTTAGTCTCCCGCCTGCGGCGTCGGCTGAGTGAAGCGATGGCCGATGTTTCGATCCATACCATCCGTGGGGTTGGCTATCTTCTGCGCTTGGCACAGCCATGAGGGAGTTTTTCAAGCAGGCCGTCCGACCGTCCCTGGTGCGCAGTGCGACGATCAGTTTCATCATCGTCGCGGCACTGACAATGTTCGCCGAAGTGACGTTGGTGATCTTGAAATATGGCTTGTCACGCGATGTTCTGATGACCACCGGGGCCGAGCATGAGGCCGAGGTCTTGGCGGAGTACCTCCAGCTCGGGCCAGACGGCACCCTCTCGCTGGTCCTACCTCAAGACGTGGCGCACCCGTTTCAGCGTTATCCACATGACTATGGTTATCAAGCCATCCAGCAGGACGGCGTCATCATCGCCTCGGCCAATGCGGAGCTATTCGCTGGTACCCGCTTCAACCCGGCGTGGAATTTGGACTCCTCCGTTCGCCAAATTCAACGGAAATCCCTGACAACGGCCTTGGTGATGAAGCGGGCGGAGTTTGGCGGAGCGCCCATCTATTTTCGGATCACGCTTGGTCGCGACCCTGCGGATCTGCGGTGGTGGTTGATGCATGATGAGATGTTGGACCATGTGATCGTGCCCATGGTGCCGCTGACCTTGGCGATGTTGATTGCCAACATCTTCGCCCTGCGTCGCAGCCTGCGCCCATTGGCTGAAGCGGCGCGGAACGCCGAGGCGATCAACGCAAAAACCACCGGACTGCGTCTGGAGACCGACAATCTGCCGATGGAAATCGTGCCTTTGGTGGTTTCCATCAACAGAGCCTTGACCCGGTTGGATCAGGTGGTTGGCTTTCAACGAGATTTTACCGCCACCGTCGCACATGAATTGCGCACGCCATTGGCCGTGCTGACCTTGCAACTCGGCCAGCACACCTCGGCCGGCAATGATTCCGGCCTCATCGTCGCGGGGGAGATGACGCATCTGGTGAACCAGTTGCTCAACGTTGCTCAGTTGGAGGCCAGCACCACGGACGCATTTGAGAGCTTCGATCTGGCTGACATGGCGCGGCAGACCGTCAGCCGATTGGCACCTCTGGCGGTGGAGCGCGGGCGGGAGATTGAGTTCGACGATTACGGCAGTCCGCCCATCCTGGGCAATCGCGACGCGATCGCGGCGGCTGTGCGCAATTTGATCGAGAATGCTCTGCGCGCAACCCCGTCCGGCAGCGCCGTCGTCGTCGCCTGCGGCCCTGGTGCCCGTTTGAGCGTGCGCGATCATGGGCCTGGCGTGCCGGAGGCGCTGAAGACCAAGCTGTTCGCCGCCTTCACACAGGGGCTGCAAAACGCTGGCGGCGCCGGGCTTGGGTTGGCGATTGTCGCCAAGACGATGGAGTTGCAAGGCGGGCGGGCATGGTACGAAAACCTGGCCGATGGATGCGTCTTCCGCCTCGACTTCGCCACGCCCGCCACTTCGACGGCCGCAGCGGATTGCAACATTTTGTCTTAAATCAGTCAGGTTTTGGTCAGGTTCGCCAGTTAGACCGAGTTCAGCCCCAGTCGGGTGAGTTCTTAGTTATATTGGGAGAGCCTCGTGTCAGAAAATAACCGCAACGAAACAAATGAACAAACACACAAAACCGTTAATGTAACCCCGGTTCCGGTTGTGTCGACTCCACATTTTGATACTTTCACTTTCGCAACTTCTGGCAACCAGATCGTGAAGGTGGATGGAATTTCGACCAATGAGGGCGCCGAGCAGCTCTCCGGTTTCAATCCGACCGGCGGCGATGTGCTCAACCTTGCCAATGTGATCAAGGGCAGTGCGGCCACGCTGGCCACGCTGGGCAATTACATCACCGCCACCACGTCTGCCGCCGGCGACACCACGCTGTCCTACGATGCCACCGGCACCGGCTTGCCAGGCACGCCGTTTGCCGTGCTGAAGGGGGTTACGGTCACTGTCGCCCAGTTGCTGGCGGATAATGCTCTGGTGCTCGCGGCGCCAGCGGTTGTCACTCCTGCGCCGACGCCGCATTTCGACACTTTTACCTTTGCCACCACTGGCAACCAGACTGCGAAAGTCGATGGCATTTCCGCCAATGAGGGCGCGGAGCAGCTCTCCGGCTTCAACCCGACCGCCGGTGACGTGCTCAACCTTGCCAACGTGATCAAGGGCAGTGCGGCCACGCTGGCCACGCTGGGCAATTACATCACCGCCACCACGTCTGTCGCCGGCGACACCACGCTGTCCTTCGATGCCACCGGCACCGGTCTGGCCGGCACGCCGTTCGCCGTGCTCAAGGGCGTCACGGTCACTGTCGCCCAGTTGCTGGCGGATAATGCGCTCTCGCTCGGCAGCGTCGCCCCCGTGGTGACATCGCCGACTCTGCACGCTGACACCTTCACCTTCGCCACGGCCGGCAATCAGACCGCAACCGTGGATGGCATTTCGACCAATGAGGCCGCTGAACAATTCGTCGGCTTCAACCCCACCGGCGGCGACGTGCTCAACCTTGCCAATGTGATCAAGGGCAGTGCGGCCACGTTGGCCACGCTGGGCAATTACATCACCGCCACCACGTCTGCCGCCGGCGACACCACGCTGTCCTTCGATGCCACCGGCACCGGTCTGGCCGGCACGCCGTTCGCCGTGCTCAAGGGCGTCACGGTCACGGTTGCCCAATTGCTGACGGATAATGCCTTGGAAGTCGCATTGCCGCCGGCGGCGCTGCCGTTTGACACGATCACGATGGCGACGGCTGGCAATCAGACGGTGCTGGTCGATGCCATTTCCACCAAGGAAGCAGCGCAGCAATTCGTGGCCTTCAACCCAACGGGCGGCGATGTGCTCAACCTTGCCAACG
Organism: Acetobacteraceae bacterium; assembly: GCA_031291725.1. Classification (GTDB taxonomy): domain Bacteria; phylum Pseudomonadota; class Alphaproteobacteria; order Acetobacterales; family Acetobacteraceae; genus CAIQQQ01. Next base: position 98,692 of record JARLIM010000020.1, on the reverse strand, counting down.
TGGTTGCGGGCAGCACGGCAACCCTGGCGACCCTGGGCGGCTTCATCACGGCCACCACCTCGGCTGCCGGTGACACCACCTTGTCCTATGATCCGACCGGCACCGGCCAGGCTGGCACGGCGTTCGCGGTGCTCAAGGGCGTGTCGATCACCGTGGCGCAGCTTCTGGCCGACAATGCGCTGTCGCTCACAGCGGCACCCACCACCTCCGTCAGCGGCACCCATGTCAATCTGGTGCAGAACAGCGCCGTGCTGAGCTATGGTGCGGGCAATTACGACATCTCGGTTAAAGGCACCGGCGAGACCATCACGCTGGGCGCTGGCAACAGCGAAGTCTCCGGCCCGACGGGCAGCAGCACCATCACCATCGGCGACGGGCGGCAGGAAGTTCTGCTCACCGGCACCGGCAACACCATCACAGTTGGCAACAACACCACCACGGGCGTGACCGAAATTCTGGCCGGCAGCGGCCAGGAACATGTCACCGCAGGCAATGGCGCGGTCTATATCGTCGGCTCCGGCAGCAGCGATGTTGTCTCGGTGGGCAATGGCAACGACACCGTCATCGAGACCGCCCGCAATGGCGGCACCTCGGTGGGGTTGACCTCCGTCACCCTCGGCAGCGGCACCGATGCGGTGTTCCTGGGCGGCAACGGCAACACCGTTGTGATGGGAGCCGGTGTGGACCGCATCTATGGCGGTGCTGGCGGTGACAGCTTCGTGGTCAACGCTTTGGGCGGCACCGACACGATCAGCAACTTCACGCTGACCAATGCCGATACGCTCAATCTGACGCAGATTCTGTCAGGGGCCGCCTTGGCGCACGATCTGTCCAACCTCAGCTCGTTCATCTCGCTGAGCTCGGTGATCGACACCAAGGTTGCCAGTGGCTACGACACCAGCCTGACCATCACCGGTACCAGCGGCACCGCGCATGTGACCTTGCTGAACACCGGCGCGATCACGCTGGCCAATCTGGTTGGCGACAACTCACTGGTGCTGCCTCCGCACTAGTTTAGGCTGCGGGGCGGCCTGCAGGGACAGCAGCCGCCCCGCTTTCGTTCAGCAGCCTGTTAAACCCGCTCGCTCACCGCAATCGCCACCTTGCAGCCCAGTCGGATCGCGCCGCTGAGCAGGCGATAGGCCGGAGCCTGTTCGGCGCCGTTTTCCAGCCCGATATCGCGGTGCTCAACCTCTTCCAGCCGGAAGACCTCGATGGTGTCTTTCAGCTCTTTCTCATCCTCACCCAGCCGGTCGATCTGGTCCTGGTAATGTTGGTCGATGGTCTCCTCCACCGCCACGGTGCAGGCCATCGCCGCCTTTTCACCCAGCAACGCCGTCACCGCGCCAAGCGCGAACCCCGCCACATGCCAAAACGGCAGCATTGCCGTCGGGCGCACCCGGCGTTGGACGATCATTTTGCCGAACGTGTCGAGATGGACCTGCTCCTGCTCCTTCATATGCCGCAACAGATCGCCCTTCGCCCCACGCCCCAGCACCGCCAGCTGTCCGGTATAGATGCGCTTTGCCCCGTATTCGCCCGCGTGATCGACGCGCAGGACACGTGCAATCTCCTGGCGCTTGGTCATATCGCCGGGGAAGCGGACATCGTCGGTCATCGCGGGCTCCTTGCGTGGCGGAGGATGAAGACGGCAAAGCCGATGGCAGAAGTCAGGGCGAAGATCATGTTCATCCCAGCCATCGAGATCGGCAGGAATGACAGCAGATAGGTCGGGTCTTCGCAGGATTTGGAGGGCACCAGCGGCATATGCGCCAGACGCTCGGCGGCACTCATCCCGGTGAAATTCGGCGCCTGGCATTCGGGCAGCGGGCTGTCCCACCAGCGATGCTCCACGCCCACATGCACGAAGGCAATCGCCGCATCGCTGGCAAAGGCCACGATGCACACACCCAGCGCCAGCCAGGCCATCCGGCGCGGCAAGATCAGGCCGATCAGCGATGCGGCGAGGATGATGCGATAGGGCCAGCGTTCCAGCAGGCAGAGCGGGCACGGCACCAGTTCGGCCCAATATTCGCTGGCCAAGGCCAGACCGAGGGCCGCCCCGGCAAGCAGGGCGCAGAGGAGCAGGGCAAAGCGCAGGCGAGGGATCATCATGCGCCTGATATGCGCTCCACCCGCTTTCGCTGCAAGTTATCGCCGCGTTAGGCTCGATGCAGAAAATGGGGAGAGACGATCATGCTGACACTCTGGGGGCGCACCACGTCCAGCAACGTGATGAAGGTGATTTGGCTGCTGGAGGAGATGGGCCTGCCCTATGAGCGCATCGACGCCGGCCTCAGCTTCGGTCGCACCGCCACGCCGGAATATCGCGCGATGAACCCGTTGGGGGTGGTGCCCAGCCTGGTCGATGGCGACCTTGCGATGTTCGAGAGCAATGCCATTCTGCGCTATCTCTGCACAGCCTATGGCCAGAATTCGCTGCTATTCCCAGACGATGCCCGTGCCCGCGCGCGGATCGATCCGTGGATGGATTTCCAGCAAACGGCGGTATCACGCCCGCAAGCGGTGGTCTTCCAAGGCTTGGTGCGTATCGCGCCGGAGAAGCGGGATTGGACTGCGATTCACGCGGCGATTGCCGACGGCAATAAAATCTGGGGCATCCTCAATGACCGCCTCGGCCGGCAGGATTATGTGGCGGTGGACCATTTCACCATCGCCGACATCACCTTCGGCGTGCATGTGCATCGCTGGCTGAACCTGGATATCCCCGGCAAGATCGAACAGCCCAATCTCTCACGCTGGTATGACCGCCTGCTCACCCGCCCAGCCTATCGGGCGCATGTGGCTGGCCCGCTGAGCTGAGGGGAGAGCGGTGACGGGTGGGGGAATGAGGCCGCTGTTATTGCGTCATTGCGAGGCGCCAGTGGCAACGAAGCAATCCATCGAAACCTGAGATGGCACGTCGATGGGTTGCTTCGTCGCTGCGCTCCTCGCGATGACGCGTTGAGAGTGGATCGGTGTGCTGAAGCCCTGACCATCCCCACTCCGCTCTGGGTGCTACTCGACGAATTGCAATGAGGCGAGGTGGGCGTACAGCCCGCCCGCCGCCACCAATTCGTCATGCGTGCCGGATTCCACAATCCGCCCCTCATCGAGCACGATGATGCGATCCGCGCGACGCACGGTGGCAAGCCGGTGGGCGACGACGAGTGTGGTGCGGCCCTGCGAGAGATGATCGAGGGCGGCCTGCACCGCGCGCTCCGATTCCGCATCCAGGGCAGAGGTGGCTTCATCGAGCAGCAACACCGACGGGTCGCGCAGAATGGCACGCGCAATCGCCACGCGCTGACGTTGCCCACCGGACAGACGCACGCCTTTTTCGCCGAGGAACGTGTCCAACCCCTCCGGCAGCTCCTCCAGAAACGCCGCATTGGCGGCGCGGGCGGCGGCGAGAACCTCGTCGTCGGTCGCGTCCGGGCGGCCATAGCGGATGTTTTCGCGTGCCGAGAGGCTGAAAATCACCGGGTCTTGCGGCACCAGCCCCAGCCGGGCGCGCAGATCGCGCGGGTCGAGGCGCGCCACATCCACCCCCTCCAGCCGCACCACGCCCGCTTGCGGATCGTAGAAACGCAGCAGCAACTGGAAAATCGTCGTCTTGCCCGCACCGGATGGGCCGACGAGCGCGATGTTCTCGCCCGGTGCGATGCTGAGCGAGAAATCATGCAGCGACGGGCGATCGGGGCGGGCCGGGTAATGGAACGTCACATTCTCGAACGCCACCGCCCCGCGCGGCGCTGGCAGCTTCGCCGGATGCGCGGGCGGGCGGATGGTGGGCACTTCGGCGAGCAATTCGCCGATCCGCCCGGCAGCCCCGGCGGCGCGCTGCACCTCGCCCCACAACTCGCTCATCGTGGCCCCGGTGGAGGCGAGCAGTACGGCATAGAAGACGAAGGCGGAGAGGTCGCCCGAGCTGATCCGCCCGGCCAGCACATCGCGCCCGCCAACCCAGAGCGAGAAGGTGATGGCCCCGAAGCCGAGGCAGATCACCAGCAGGATCAACGTCGCGCGCAGCTTCACCCGGCGCAGAGCGGCTGCCACTGAGCGTTCCACCGCCGCACGGTAATCGCGCAGCGTGGCGGCTTCGTGGGTGAAGGCTTGCAGCGTGCGCAACCCGGCGACGGCCTCTTCGGCGAGAGCGCCAAGATCAGCCACGCGATCCTGCGCCACGCGGGCCATTTTGCGCTCGCGTCGGCCGAACAGCACCAGCGGCACCACCACAAAGGGCACCACCAACAGCACCACGAAGGTCAGTTTCGGGCTGGTGAAGAACAGCATGCCGAGAGCGCCCAGCATCAGCACCGCGCTGCGCAGATATTGCGACACCGCAGAGCCGACTAGGGATTGCAGCACCGCGATGTCGCCGGAGAGCTTGGTGAGCAGATCGCCGGTGCGGGCGGTTTCGAAATAATCCGGCGACAGCGCGATGGCTCGGCCGAACGCATCCTGCCGCAAATCGGCCGCCACCCGCTCGCCCAGCCAGGAGACCAGGAAATTGCGAATCGCCGTCGTCGCCCCGAAGGAGACGACGACAACGAACAGCACCAGGGCCGCAAGGTCGAGATTATGCTCGCCGCCGGCCACGAAGCCGCTATCGATCAGATGTCGCAGCCCCTGACCAATGCCGAGCATCAGGCTGGCCGCGATCAACATCAGCGCTCCGGCCACCGCCACACGGCGGCGATAGACGCGCAGATAGGGCAGCAACAGGCGCAGGGCCGAGAGATCGGCGCGGGTCTTGATGGGGGGCTGCATGCGAGGACCCGTTCAATATGATATGAAGATGGTCCTTCGCAGCGTCATTACAGCCCTTCCGGTCCCCGCAAAGCTAGCAGAGACGGAAACTTACATCCCCAGCGCGCGACGATAGACGTCGAGCAGGGTTTCCTGTTCCTCCACCTCGGCCGGCTCCTGCTTGCGCAGCGAGATCAGCTTGCGGATCACTTTCGGGTCGAAGCCGGCGCTTTTGGATTCGGCGTAGATGTCTTTGATATCGCTGCCGAGCGCCTTGCGCTCTTCTTCCAGGCGCTCGATCCGGTCGATGATCGACCGCAGCCGGTCAGCGGCGATGTTGCCCCACTGGGCGTGATCCTGGGTTTCGTTGTCGCCGTCGGACATGATCGGGTTCCTGCAGGGGAGATTGGGACGCAGGGGTTAGCGAACCGGCGCGGGCGGGTCAATCGCGCCCGCGCGCCGGTTGGCCTGCACCCTTATTGATGCGCCTTGATCGCCTCTGCGAATTTCGCCTGTTGTTCCGGCGAGGCGGCCTTCTGATTTTGTGCCTGCCACTCTTTATACGGCATGCCGTAGACAATTTCGCGCGCATCGGGGTCCGCCAGCGCAATCCCGCGCGCCTCGGCGGCTTCCCGATACCAACGGCTGAGGCAATTGCGGCAGAATCCGGCGAGATTCATCATGTCGATGTTCTGCACATCCGACCGCGTGCGCAGATGCGCCACCAGCGTGCGGAACGCGGCTGCCTCAAGCTCAAGGGTGGTGGCGGCGTCAATCTCTGGTGTGGACATGGCGTCTGTCTCCTCTTTTAGCTCTGCATAGATGGCGCTGCGCATCGGGTTTCGCCATAGTCGGGTCACGTCTTGGGGGGTTACGAGATGCGATTCGATGATGCGGGGGCAAGATTGCTTCTGCGCCAAGTGTTTGACGCTGCCGTGGCAGCAGCCGATCCGCGCGTGATGTTGCAGAATTTCCTGCCCGACAAGCCGAAAGGCCGCTGCGTGGTCATCGGCTGCGGCAAATCGGCGGCCTCGATGGCGGCCTCCCTCGAAGCGGCATGGCCGGATGTCGATCTGTCGGGCGTGGTTGTCACCCGCTACGACCATGCGGTGCCGACGCAGAAGATCGTCGTGCTGGAATCCTCCCATCCGGTGCCCGACGCCAATGGCGAAGCCGCCGCACGGCGGATTCTGGCGGCGGTGCAGGGGCTGTCGCAGGACGATCTGGTGATCGCCCTCATCTCCGGCGGTGGCTCGGCCCTGATGCCGCTCGCCGCGCCCGGTCTGACGCTGGCCGACAAGCAGGCGGTCAACAAGGCGCTGCTCGCCTCCGGTGCGGCGATCGGCGAGATGAACATCGTCCGCAAACATCTCTCCGCCATCAAAGGCGGGCGGCTGGCTGCCGCCTGTGCGCCTGCCCGCGTGATCACTTTGGCGATTTCCGACGTGCCGGGTGACGATCCGGCGGTGATCGCCTCCGGCCCGACCGTGGTCGATCCTTCGACTTTCGCCGATGCGCGCGAAATCCTGACGCGCTATGGCATCGAGATCACGCCCGCGATGGAACATCAGCTCTCACATGGCGCGGAGACGCCCAAGCCGGGCGAATTGCCCAACGCCGAATTCCGCATGATCGCCACGCCGCATATGGCGCTGGCAGCAGCGGCCGATGTGGCGCGCGCGCAGGGCGTGACACCGATCATCCTCGGCGATGCGCTGGAGGGGGAAAGCCGCGAACTCGGCATCGTCATGGCGGGCATTGCGCGCGCCATTCGCACACACGGCAACCCGGTCCAAGCCCCGGCGCTGCTCTTGTCGGGCGGTGAGACCACCGTCTCCATTGGCAAAGGCCCGGCCGGTCGTGGCGGTCGCAATACCGAATGCCTGCTCAGCCTCGCCGTCGCCCTGGGCGGTGAGGCCGGGATATGGGCGGTGGCGGGCGATACTGACGGCATTGACGGCACCGAGGATGCGGCGGGCGCGATTGTTGCCCCAGACACCCTCGCCCGTGCCCGCGACGTGGGGCTGACCCCGCGCGCGGTGCTTGCCGCCCATGACAGCTACTCGCTGTTCGATGCCATCGGCGATCTGATCCGCACGGGTCCGACGCTGACCAACGTCAACGATATTCGCGCCATTCTGGTCGCTTGAGGACATTTCGATGCCTATCCGCATCCGCCGTCGCCGTCGCACCAAGATCGTCGCCACCATCGGGCCGGCGAGTGCCAATCCTGAGATGTTGCACCGCCTGTTCATCGCGGGTGCTGATGTGTTCCGGCTGAATTTCAGCCATGGCGACCATGATGTGCACGCCCGCAGCTTCGCGATGATCCGCGATCTGGAGAAAAAGATCGGCCGTTCCATCGGTGTGCTGGCCGATGTGCAGGGGCCGAAATTGCGGGTGGGGCGGTTCAGCGGCGGCAAGGTGCAGCTGCAAACCGGCCAGATGTTCCGCCTCGACATGGACCCCACGCCGGGCAACGGCCAGCGCGTGCAACTGCCGCATCCTGAAATTCTGGCCGCCGCCGGGATCGGCACCAATCTGCTGCTCGATGATGGCAAATTGCGTCTGCGGGTGAAGCATGTCCGGCCCGATCATCTGATCACCGAAGTCGTCACCGGCGGCACGCTGTCGGATCGCAAGGGTGTGAACGTGCCGGATATGGTGCTGCCAATACCGGCGCTGACGGTGAAGGATCGCGCGGATCTGGATTTCGCGCTGTCGCATGGCGCGGATTTCATCGGCCTGTCCTTCGTGCAACGCCCGGAAGACGTGGCCGAAGCCCGCGACATTGCCGCCGGTCGCGCCTGGATCATGAGCAAGATCGAAAAACCGCAAGCCCTTGACCGGCTGGACGACATTCTGGCGCTGTCGGATTGCGTGATGGTGGCGCGTGGCGATCTCGGCGTGGAATTGCCGCCCGAGGACGTGCCGCTGGCGCAAAAGCGCATCATCCGCACCGCGCGCCAGCTTGGCTGTCCGGTGGTGGTGGCAACCCAGATGCTGGAGAGCATGATCTCCGCACCCGCCCCCACCCGTGCCGAGGCGTCGGACGTGGCAACAGCCGTGTTCGATGGCGCGGATGCGGTGATGCTCTCTGCGGAGACGGCGGCGGGGCAATACCCGGTGGAGGCGGTGACGATCATGGATCGCATCATCGCGCGGGTGGAGGGCAATGAGGGCTGGCGGCAGCAGATCGACAGCAGCCACCCGGCCCCTGGCCATTCCACCGCCGATGCCATTGCCGCGGCTGCCAGCCAAGTGGCGCACACAATCGGGGCGGCGGCGATTTGCGGCTTCACCGCCTCCGGCAGCACCGCCCGCCGCGCCGCCCGCGAGCGCCCGGAGGCCCCGATCATCGGCCTGACGCCCTCCACCGAGGTGGCGCGTCGTCTGGCGGTGGTGTGGGGCGTGCATTCGGTGGTGACAGCGGAGGCGCATTCGATGACGGAGACGGTCTCGCGCTGCAGCAAGGTGGCTGTCACCGAAGGGTTTGCCAAACCGGGGCAGGATATCGTGGTTCTCGCCGGCGTGCCGTACGGGCAGCCAGGCACGACGAATGCGCTGCGCGTGGCGAAGGTGAAGTAGGGCGGGCGGGTGCGCCGCCCATCCTACGATCTCCGCGCCGCTTCCTGGGCTTCCAGATCGGCCATATTCAGCCCCAGCAGCTTCGGCGCACGCCACGCCGTCAGGCCAACAACGGCGAGTGTGATCAGGCCGCCCACCCACACCGCCGGCACCGCACCGATGGCGCCGGCCAGCATGCCGCTCTCGAAATCGCCCAATTCGTTGGACGAGTTGATGAACACCATGCGCACTGCGGCGATGCGTCCGCGCATCTCCCCCGGAGCGGCCAGCCGCAGAATGGCGCGGCGGATGACGACGCTGGTGCCATCACACATCCCGGCCACCATCAGGGCCAGGAACGAGATCACAAAATTATGCGACAAGGCGAAAATGATAATCGCCACGCCAAAGCAGGCCACCGCACCATGAAACACCAGCCCGGCGCGCGCCTGTGGCGGATGCCGCACGGCGATCAACATCGCCAGCAGCGAGCCGACCGACATGGCGGAGCGCAGAATGCCGAAGCCGGTTGGCCCCACATGCAGAATGTCGCTGGCAAACACTGGCAACAACGCCGTCGCGCCGCCGAAGAACACCGCGAACAAATCGAGGGCCATTGAGCCGAGCAGCACCTGTTCAGAGAAGGCAAAGCGCAGCCCCTCTCCGATCCGAGCGGCAATGCTATCGCCGCGCCGAATGCCCAATGGCGGACGCGGCACCACATAGCGCGCCAGCGTCAAGCCGCTGAGGCCAAACATCACCGCCAGACAGAAATAGGTCGTCGACGCACCGCCGACATCGAACAGGATGCTCGACACCACCGGCCCAGACAGCATCGCCGCCTGTCCGAGCGAGGAGAGCAGCGAGGCCCCACGCATCGTATCGCCATCCGGCAATTCATCCGCCTCCAGCCCCTGATTGGCCGGCGTGATGAAGGCGTTGGCGCAGCCGATCAGGAAGCCGACGATGTAGATCCCCAGCTCCGCCGTCCGGCCGCCGACCTGCGAGGTGGCGGCCAGCATCAGGCAGAGCGCCATGAACACCATCCGCCCCACCAATGCCACGCGCTGACGGCTGAAGCGGTCAGCCACGACGCCGCCGAACAGCACCAGCGAAATCGCCGGTCCGGCTTCGACCAGCCCCAGCCAGCCGAGGCTGAGCGGGTCATGCGTCAAGGCGTAGAGATGGTAGCCCAGCAAAACTGTCAATCCGGCATTGGCGAACCGGACGAAACAGGCGGTTGCGATGAAGGCACGGAAGGCGGCGGGAAGTGGTGTCCGGCTAATGCTGCATCCCCCAACGGCGAACCGTCTTCTCCTCGATCTTGCGGAAGACGATGTTTTCCATCGCCAGCCCGATCAGGATCACACTGAACAATCCAGCGAACACGGAGGGAATCTCCAGCTGGTTCTTGTTCTCGAAGATGAACCAGCCAAGCCCACCTTGACCAGAGGAAACACCGAAAACCAATTCGGCCGCGATCAATGTGCGCCACGCAAACGCCCAGCCCACCTTCATGCCGGTCAGGATCGACGGAAACGCCGCCGGCACCAGGATTTTGACCACATAGGCGAGCCTGCCCAGCCCATAATTACGCCCGACCATCCGCATGGTTTGCGACACGCCGAGAAAGCCCGCGTGCATGTTCAGCGCCATCACCCACAGCACCGAATGCACCAGCACGAAGATCAGGCTGCCCAACCCAAGACCGAACCACAGCAGCGCCAGCGGCAGCAATGCGATGGCGGGCAGCGGGTTGAACATCGAGGTCAGCGTCTCCAAAAAATCGTTGCCGATTCGTGTGGTGATCGCCAGCACGGAGAGCACCGTGGCCAACCCGATGCCCAATGCATAGCCCATCAGCAGCACGCGCACCGATGTCCAGGCACGGGCGAGAAGCACGCCATTGGCGATGTTGTCGCGAAAGGCTTCCATCGTGTCGGTGAAGGTGGGGAACAGCAGCGAGTTCGCTGAAAACACGCCGTAAGCCTGCCAAAGCGCGGCGAGGGCTGCGATGATGACGCATTTGCGCAGCCAGGCTTTGTTCCATAGCTTTTCCCAGAACGGGATCGGCCGTTCGACATCGGCGTGGCCACCGAACGCCGGCACTTCGAAAAACTGGTCTTCGCGCGGTGGAGCGAATGGGTTGATGGCGGTCATATCCGGTCCTTCACGCGAACAGCAGATCGTGGATTTCCGTCTCAAGCGCACCGATGCGTGAGACGTCGTCAGTCGAATTCAACTCGGCACGCACTTGGCCGGGATGCGGAGAGAGCAGCAGGATGCGGTTGCCAACGCGAATCGCCTCGTTGATCGAGTGGGTGACGAACAACACGGTGAATTTGGTGTCATCCCACAGCCGCAGCAATTCGTCTTGCATGGTGCGGCGGGTGAGTGCGTCCAGGGCCGCGAAGGGTTCGTCCATCAGCAGGATTTCCGGCTCCATCGCCATCCCGCGCGCGATCGCCACGCGCTGTTTCATGCCGCCGGAGAGGGTGTGCGGATAGGAATCCTTTGCCCGTGTCAGCCCCACCTTATCGATATAGTGCAGCGCCTTCTCGAAAGCCTCCTTGCGGCCGAGCCTGCTTGTGGCGAGCAACGGGAAGACCACGTTCTCCGTCACCGTCTTCCAGGGCAGCAATTGGTCGAATTCCTGAAACACCATCATGCGATCCGGGCCGGGGCCGGCGATGCGTTTGCCTTTCAGCGTGATCTCGCCTTCAAGCGGGGCGAGATAGCCGCCGACCGCCTTGAGCAGCGAGGATTTGCCGCAGCCCGACGGCCCGAGCAGGATAAAACGGTCGCCCGGATAGATTGAAAAACTCACGCGATGCGTGGCGGTGACGACGTGTTCCGTCGTTCGGTATTGCAGCGTGACGCCGCGAACGTCGAGCAGTTTCTCGGTCATTATTCCCAACCCCTTTGCAGCCAGTCTTCAAGCAGAAGCGCCGTCTTGTCCACCCGGAGCGGCAAGGTTAGGCTCCGAAAAAAACGGGGGTAACGACGATGCGTGTCCTGCACACTGGGATAGCCGCGGCCTTGCTGGCTTTCTCCTTCATTTTGCCGCCAACGCCTGCGCGTGCGGAGGTGAGCGATCTGCGCATCACCTATCAGCCGAGCATTATTTATCTGCCCGTGATCGTCATGCGGCACGAGAAGCTGGTCGAAAAGGCCGGTGCATCGGCGGGGCTGCCGGAATTGAAGGCGAGTTATTCGATCTTCGGCGGCGGTGGGGCAGCGATTGATGCGCTGTTGTCGGGCAATATCGACATCATCACCTCCGGCGTGTCGAACATGCTGCTATTGTGGGATCGCACCAAGGGCGGCGTGAAGGGGTATGCCCAGTCTTCCGCCACGCCGCTATGGCTGATCACCACCAATCCGAAGGTCAAAACGCTGAAAGATCTGGCGGAAGGCGACAAGATCGCAGTGCCGACGGTGAAGATCTCCAGCCAAGCCATTTTGCTGCAAATCGCCGCACGAAAGCTGTTTGGCGATGCGAATTACGCGCAGCTCGACCAATACACCACCACGCTCGGCCATCCCGACGCCGTGGCTGCGTTGATGACCCATAGCGGCAGTCTGGATGGGCATTTCTCAGCCCCGCCCTATCAACAGATGGAAGCGCGGTTGCCGGGGGCGCATGTGGTGATCACCTCCACCGAGATCATGGGCGGGCCGGTTTCCAACGCCATCTATTTCGGCACGACCAAATTTCACGACAGCAACCCCAAAGTGGTCGCCGCGTTCTACAAGGCCGCCGCCGAGGCGGAAGATTTCATCCGCGACCATCCGCGGGAGGCCTGCGCGATGTATGCCGAACTGTCCGGCGACAAGACGCCCATCGATGAGTTGGTGAAGATCATCCAAGAGCCGGGCATGCTCTATAATTCCGTCCCCGTCGGCACGATGGCCACCGCGTTGCATATGGTCGACACCCATGTGATGAAAACCCGCCCGACGAGTTGGAAGGATTTCTTCTTCGCCGAAGCCTATGATTTGCCGGGGAACTGATCTGCCAGGACATTGAACACCATGACCGACGACCCCGCTTTGCTGTCTGACCCCGCTTTGCTGTCTGACGATGAATGGCGCAAACGGCTCTCGCCCGAGGCATTTCGGGTGCTGCGCCAGCATGGCACCGAGCGGGCGGGCACCTCGCCGCTGAATGGTGAAAAACGGCGCGGGCGTTATGCCTGCGCCGGATGCGGGCAGACGCTGTTCGACTCCGACACCAAATTCGACAGCGGCTGCGGCTGGCCGAGTTTCTATGCCGCCCTGGATGACGCGGTGGAGGCCAAGGTGGATCGCAGTCATTTCATGGTGCGCACCGAAATTCTCTGCGCCCGCTGCCACGGCCATCTTGGCCATGTCTTCCCCGACGGCCCGCAACCGACCGGTGAGCGGTTCTGCATGAATGGCGTGGCGCTGGCATTCGAGCCGGACGCAGGCTGAGATGATCGCGGGCTCGGCCCTGGTGGGGGCGGCGATGGCCGGGATGGCCTACACGCTCACGCCGGGGCCAGGATTTTTGGCGCTGCTCGGCATCGGTGCGGCGCAAGGGCGTGGCGCGGGGGCGAAATTCCTCGCCGGGCATTTTGCCGGAGATCTGGTCTGGGCGGCATTGGCGCTGGCGGCGATTGTCGGCGTGCGGCAGATCGGGTCGCTGGTGTTCGATCTGCTCGGCGTCTTTTGCGGCCTCTATCTCGGCAGGCTTGGCCTCAGGGCGGCACTTTCCAAGCGGCGGGATGGTGCAAGCGGGTTGCCGGTGGTGGAAAAACCGTTGCTGCGCGGCATTACCTTCGGCCTCACCAATCCGAAAGCCTACCCGGTGGCGCTGGCCACCTTCACCGCCCTGCTGGCCGGACAGCAGGGGCTTGACTGGCTGGCCGTGCCGCCGCTGCTCACCGCTGCCGCCGCCGGGTTCATCCTGGCGGATGCGATCCTGGTCAGCTTCGGCGGCGCGGGCGCGGTGCGGCGGTTCTATCTGCGGCATGATCTGGCAATCACCCGCGCCTCCGGCGTGCTGTTCCTGGGCTTTGCCGCCGTGGCCTTGCATGCGGGGGTGAGCGGATTGCTCGCGACATCTGGCTGAACGGCGGACCGCGTTTGCGGGATTGCGCCATGCGTTTGCTGTCGGTGTCGCAGGGCCATCGCGTGCCATAATTAAAGCGAGTTTCGTTTGCCCCCGAAGCATCAGCAGGACGCATGGACGCCCCCGACATTCCCCATCTGAGAGACGATCCCGCCGCTCCACAACAGGTCGTCTTCACGCATGAGCAGATCCGCCGGGTGATTTCCGGCATTCTGCTGTGCATCTTCCTGGCTGCCATCGATCAGACCGTGGTGATCCCGGCAGTGCCCGCGATTGCCGCCGATCTGCATGGCTTCGGGCATCTGGCTTGGATCGTGACGGCCTATCTGCTCACCTCCACCATCGCCACCCCGATCTATGGCAAATTGTCGGACATCTACGGCAGGCGCGCTTTGCTGCTGCCGGCCATCGTGCTGTTCGTCTTTGCCTCGGTCCTGTGCGGCCTGGCGCAGAGCTTGGTGCAGTTGATCCTCGCCCGTGCGTTGCAGGGGGTGGGCGGGGCCGGGCTGATGGCGATGTCTCAGGCGGCGATTGCCGATGTGGTCTCGCCGCGTGAGCGTGGGCGGTATCAGGGTTACATGGCCGGTGCCTGGGCGGTGGCGAGCATCGCCGGGCCGATCATCGGCGGCTGGGTGACGGATGCGGCCTCCTGGCGTTGGATTTTCTGGGCCAATCTGCCCATCGGCATTGGGGCCTTCTTGCTGTCCAGCCGTGCCTTGGCGATGCTGAAGGTGCAGCGGCGCGAGACGCGGATTGATCATCCGGGTGCTGCTTTACTGGCCATTTGCACCACGGCAAGCCTGTTGGTGCTGAGCTGGGGCGGTTCGGATTACGCTTGGCAATCGCCTGAAATCTTGGGTCTGGGCTTTGTCGCCGTGATGGTGCTGGCCGCTCTGATCTGGCAGGAGCGCCGCGCGATCGAGCCGCTGATGCCACCGCGTCTGTTCGCCAATATCGTCTTCCGCCGTGGCGTGTTGATCGCGATGCTCAACACCGGCGCGATGTTTGGCATCACCTTCCTGTTGCCGTTGCTGTTCCAACTGACGCGCGATGCCGATGCCTCGTTGTCTGGCACGCTGATCGTACCGTTTCTGGCGGCAACCTGCGTGGGTGCGTTCTCCGGCGGGCAGTTGGGGCGGCGATTGGGCAAGTTGAAGCGGCTGTTGCAAACCGGGCTGGTGGTCACCGTGCTGGCCTGCTCGCTGTTCGCGGTGATGGGCACATCGGTCAGCTTAATGTGGCTGATGATCGTGCAGTTCATCATCGGTGTGGGCATCGGGCTGGTGCAGCCCTGCACCCTGGTCAGTGTGCAGAATTCCGCGCAACGCCACGATGTGGGAGCGGCGACGGGGGCGTTCCTGTTCCTGCGCAACATGGGGGGCGCAGTGGGCAGCACGATCACCGGCGTATTGCTGGCCGGGCAATTCGCGGCCAGCATTGCGCATGCTGGGTTGGCCGGAAAGGTCGATCTGGGCATGCTGCGCAACGCCGAAACCACCAAGATGGCGCTAGACCCAGTGCTGCTGGCTGGCGCTCACGACGCGCTGATGACGGCATTTCACGTCGCCTTCGCAGGCTGTGCGATGATGTCGGCGCTGGCGTTCGTCGCCACCATCGGGCTGCCAGACGTCAATCTGCGCACGTCCAACTGAGGCGACATCAGTGCGTGGGTTTATACCTGCCCTTTGGATCGATTAGTCTTTTTCGATCGTGCATTGCAGCGGATGCTGATTCTGGCGCGCCAGATCCATCACCTGCGTCACCTTCGTCTCGGCGACTTCATAGGTGAATACGCCGCACACGCCCACGCCTCGGCGATGGACATGCAGCATGATGCGCGTCGATTCCTCGCGGGATTTGTTGAAGAAGCGTTCGAGGACATGCACGACGAATTCCATCGGCGTGTAATCATCGTTCAACATCAGCACTTTATACATCGCAGGCTTGCGGGTGCGGGTGCGGGCCTTGGTGACGACGCCGATATCGGGCGTGTTGTCCCGGTCATTGCCATTGTCCGAATCGCGACGCACCGCCACGGCGTCGCACACGGCGATGGGGGCGGTTTTCGCTGGGTATGTGCGCGGCGGAGACAACTCTTGCATCTAAGACAACCAGTTATTCCGGGACAGACCCCGGGTTCGCAGGCAAATGGGACGTCGTCGGCCACTTGTCGAGAGGGTGGCCCGATATTGACGAGAATATCAAAAGACGTGGCCTGCGGAAAAGCGTCTTGATCAGTATACAGCATGCTGGCGCAAACGAAAACGGCCCGAGGCGAACCTCGGGCCGTCATCATCGAAGGGCAGGGGCCGAATTAGGCGGCCTTGCCGAACTTCTCAACCGCAACCGTCACGCGTGCGGCGATCGGAGCCGACACCTGCTCGGCCAGCTTCACCGACGCATCGGTCAGCTTGCCGGTCTCGGCCAGCGCCTTCTCGAAGCCAGCCTTGGCCAGCGAGGTCTGCAGGTCGAAAGCTTCCTTGACCGACTTCACCGAGGTCAGCGCCTTGGCGTTGGCAACGGCTTCGTCATACTGCGCCTGGGCGGTGGCGGCGACGTGCTTGCCGAGGTCCTGCAGGCCGGAGGCCAGGATCTGGCTGGACTTCATGAAAGCTTCGACATTGGCCTGGCCGAAAGCCACGAATTCTTCAGCGCCTTTGATAACCTTGTCCATGTTCGTAGATACCTCGGTTTGAGTTTTTGTCAGTTTGGATACGATCTCGGACACGCTTTTCTGCACGTCCGCAACAGTCTCTTGCAGCTTCTCAACAACCGGGCTGCTGGCCACAGTTGCTTTGACTTCAGCTGCGCCGGTCTTCACTTCGACTGGAGCCACAGCGACCGGAGCCGCTTGGGTGGCTACGACCGTCTCAGCTTTGACCGTCGTAGCTGTACTTTTTTTGACAGCCATGCTACCACTCCTTCAGTTCCACCGTGGTGGCCCTCGCGATGTTCTGCGAGGCTGATCCTGGTGGCGCGACGTTCGCAATTTGCTGCGTTGCAACATGATCCTTTTATGCCGCACTCATTCCAGAAGCAAGTGTTTTTTGTGCGCTGCACAAAAAATGTTAAATGGCTGATATATCAGTCCGTTTCGGGTGGTTAACACGTTGAATCGTCTACATCCCGATTGCGGCGTCTGGACAGACCACGATACCGATCTCTAGGTTTTTGCGCATGATGGAATTGAAGCGAGCGGTGCTGCTGGTGCGCTGTGCCATGGAGCGGGCTGGAAACCTTGGTTTGCGCATGCCGCAGACGAAGGTGGTGCTGTGTGGGTGCCTGCTGGCCGTGCTGCTGTCGGGCGCGCCTGCCTGGGCGCAGATCGGTTCTGAGCGCTACAGTTCGATTATCATCGATGCCGCATCCGGGCGGGAGCTTTCATCGGTGAATGCCGATGAGCCACGTTATCCGGCCAGTTTGACCAAGATGATGACGCTGTACCTCACCTTCGAGGCCCTGCGTGAAAAACGGATCACGCCGGATACGCTGGTCCCGGTCAGTCAGCATGCAGCGGAGATGAGCCCTTCCAAACTTGGCCTGGTTCCTGGCACCAAGATGACGGTTGAGCAGGCGATTTTTGGACTGGTGACGCAATCGGCCAATGATGCGGCGGCCGCGTTGGGCGAATTTCTGGGTGGCAGCGAACCGGCATTCGCCGCATTGATGACCCAGCGTGCCCATGCGCTCGGCATGGAGCACACCATCTTTCGCAACGCCTCCGGGCTGCCCAACCTTGAACAGACCACCACCGCGCGGGATCTCTCCCGTTTGGCGGCACATCTGCTGTCAGATTTCCCAGCGGAGTATCACTATTTCTCTACGCCGAGCTTTCGCTTTCATGGTCGGGTTTTTACCAATCACGACCATTTGCTGGAGAGCTATCCTGGTGCGGACGGTCTCAAAACCGGCTTCATCACCGCCTCCGGGTTCAACCTCGTCACCTCGGCGGTACACGGTAATGTTCGGCTGATTGGCGTTGTGATGGGGGCGGCGCGGGTCGCTGAGCGTGATCGGCACATGATGCTGCTGCTGGATCGTGGTTTCGCCATGATGGGTGAGCCGGGCGGAGAGCCGCGCAGTGAGGGGCGCAATGTCGCATTGCTCTCGCACGCCTCCGCCGTGCCGCTGCCGCCGCCAGCGCCCCCAGCGCCCCCAGCTGTGGGTTCGGGACCGCGTTGGGCCGTTCGGGTGGGGGCATTCAGCTCCGAATCCGCCGCCCGCCGTGCCGCCGAGGCGGCGCATAGATGGACGGATGCCGGGCGAATCATTGTCTCCCCCACGTCACACGAGGGCCGGGCCGCATGGCGGGCCGAGTTGGTTGGGCTCGGCCCGAGTGAGGCGTCGAGTGCCTGCACCGTGCTGGAGCGGCACAAGATCAATTGTGTCGTGGTCAAGCCGGAAGTCTGATGCGGCACCGAGCATCAGGCGACTTCCCGGATCGATTTTAAAAATTGCTCCATAGTGTGCTTCAACTGGTCGGATTGTCCGGTCAGTTCGGCTGAGGCGTCTTGCACGCTGGCAGCGGCGCTGCCGGTTTGGTTGGCGGATTGGTTGACGGCTGTGATATTGACCGTCACCTCAGAGGTGCCGCGCGAGGCTTCCTGCACATTGCGCGCAATCTCTGTTGTCGCAGCCCCCTGCTGCTCAACGGCCGAGGAAATGCTGGCGGCAATTTCACTGATGCGTTCGATGGTCTGGCGAATGTCGCGAATGGCGGTGACGGCTTCCCCGGTGGCGGATTTCATACTGTCGATTTGCTGCGCGATATCGGCGGTGGCACGGGCGGTTTGGGTGGCGAGTTCCTTGACTTCGCTGGCCACCACA
Organism: Acetobacteraceae bacterium; assembly: GCA_031291725.1. Classification (GTDB taxonomy): domain Bacteria; phylum Pseudomonadota; class Alphaproteobacteria; order Acetobacterales; family Acetobacteraceae; genus CAIQQQ01. Next base: position 80,451 of record JARLIM010000020.1, on the reverse strand, counting down.
GCGAAACCCTTGCCGTGTTCGCCTGCCCGAGCGGCCTCAATGGTGGCGTTCAGGGCGAGCAAGTTGGTCTGTGCCGCGATGTCGCCGATCAGCCGCACCACATCGCCCACTTTGGCCGCGGCGGCGGATAGGCTTTCAACCGTGCCATCGGTCATTTTCGCCCGTACCGTAGCATCGGCTGCCACAGCCGCGCTTTCCTCCATTTGGCGGGCGATTTCATGCACTGACGATGCGAGTTCCTCCGCAGCGCTGGCGACCATTGCGACATTGCTCGCCGCCTGTTCGGCTGCCTCCGTGACGGCTGCCGTCTGCAATTGCGTTGCACCGGCCGATTGGGCCAAGGAGCCTGCCGAGCCGCGCAGATCCGTTGCCGAGCGGGTCAGGCTGTTCACCACACTCAGCACGCTGGTTTCGAAATTGTTGGCAAGTCGCTCCTGCTGGGTGACAAGCGACCAGCACAGCATCGGGCCGACATAGGCTCCACGGCGATTGCGCACGGCGAAGACCCGCAGATCCATCGTCTCGCTGCCCATGTGAACCTTCGCCCGCCACGGCAGCCGCGCCGGATCGGCCAGAATGGCACGTTGATGCGATGGGTTGCGATGGAAGACGTCAATGTTGGTGCCGACGATCTCATCAGGCCGTATCGGCAGTTGATCGGCCATGCTGCGCAAGGTCTCAATCGTGGCCGTGTTGGCATAGGTGATCAGGCCGGATTGCGGATCGGCCAGGATGACCGGAATCGGCAATTCCTGCACCATACAGCCCAGCCTGTCCGCGCGGGCGACCGTTTCGCGCAGTTGAGCGGCTGCATTGGTGATGCTGCCAATTTCATCGCCGCGCGGCGTCGGTTGCAGATCGACTGAATCATCGCCCTCGGCCAGATGCTGCAAGCCCGCGGCAAGTCGGCGCAGCGGCATGATGACCGTGAAGGTGGCCGCGCCCCACAGCAGCAGACAGAGCAACAAGACCGCCGCCGTGGCGGCAAGGCTGACCAGTCGGCTCTGGGTGAATTCCGCGGTGGTTGCCGTCAATTCTTGTTGGATCAACTGCGCCTGCGCATCGCGCCACTGTCCTGCCAGCATGATCACTTCCCGCGTGACGGTGCGGATACCGGCCAGCGATGCCTTGGCTTGAGCATCCGCATCGCGCATGGCCAGGAAGGCGGCGTCATATTTCGACAGGGCGATATCGGATTGCTTCATCAGGGTGGTCATCGCGTCCGAAACGTCGTGCCCTGCCAGGCGTTGCATCCGCTCCCGCGCATTGGCGACCGCGCGGGCAGCGGCGGGGATGGTGGCCGGGTCGGCCAGGGCGGAGAAGCGCGCCACATTCAGCCGTGCTGTCAGCAGCTGTTCGTTGACCTCCGCAAGCAAAGCGCGGTCGTCGGCGGCTAAAGTGTCGTCCGCTTTGGCTTGATCGACCAACGTGGACACGGTGGAGCCCAGCCCGGCCAAGGTCAGATTGCGTTCCTGTCGCGCGGCAAAGCTGGCCTGCATGGCGCTGATCGCCGAGGGCGCGCGATTGATCGCCGTCTTCCATTGCAGAGCCAAAGCGAGGCTGGCAGGGTCGGTGACGGATGCGCCGAGATCGGAGATGTCCTTGATCAAGGCTGTTGTTCTGGCTTGAATATCCGTCAGGATATCCGGCTTCTGATCGGCCGACCAACCCCGCGCCAAATCGCCGATGGCGGCAACCTCAATGGAGATGCGGGCGGCGGTGAGCAGGCTTGCGGTGTTCTGACTGCTGCGTTCCAACCCGTGCGAGGCGCGGGAGAAGGCGCCCAGTACGCTCCATGTGGCGACACCGGCCGATGCCGCGAGGAGGCAGGCGACCAGTGCGAGTTTGAACGTCAAGCTCCGCCAGCGCGATGGGGACAGTTTCATGATGCGATCCTTTGATGCTGGCGCGCAGTGTACGCGTGAAAAATCACCAAAAGATTGACGCGACACGATTTGTGCGTACGCAGTGCCAGCCACAGGAGACATCGATGACACATTTCTCACCGGACATGCTGGCGGCATCGGCAGCCGGGCTGGCCGTGTTTCTGGCGCTGATCTTGGTTGTGCTCGCCATTCAGCAATCCGCCCGCGCTGCCGCGTTGGAGCGGCGGTTGCATGACGATCAGGAAAGCCTGCGCGGTCTGATCAACGATCTTGACCGCGCGTTGCGGCAGGAGATTGCCACCGGCACCCGTGCCGGGCTGGAGGCGGCGTTCGACAGGGTGCAGGCTGGGTTGCGCGCCCAGGCGGAGAGTTTGGAGAGCTTTGGTCGCGTGCAGCGCGAGACCATCGGCCGCTCGCTGGCCGAGTTCGGCGAACAGCAGAAGGAGCGTCTGGCCCAGGCCGATAAGACGGCACAGGATGGCAGTGCGGCGATCAAGGAGGTGCTCGGCGCTTTCCGCCTGCAGATGGCGGCGCTGGATGTCTCGCTGCGCGACGAACAGGAGAAGCTGCGCACCCAGGTGGCCGAGCGGCTGGAGGCGATGCGGGCGGGCAATGAGAAGAAGCTCGACGAGATGCGGCAGGCGGTGGATGAGAAGCTGCAGGCTGCCCTTGAGAAACAATTGCGCGACAGCTTCGCCAATCTGCAGGAGCAGCTGACCGCCGTGCAGCAGGCCATCGGGCAGGTGCAGAATGTGGCGGGTGAGGTGGGCGATCTGAAGCGCCTGTTCTCCAATGTGAAATCGCGCGGCGGTTGGGGCGAGGCGCAGTTGGAGGCGATGCTGACCGATATGCTGCCGGTGGGCGCGTTCGAGAAGAACATGCAATTGCGCGAGGGCAGCCGTGATGTGGTGGAATTCGCCCTGCGCGTGCCGGGACGCGACGGGCAGCATGCCTGGCTGCCGATCGACAGCAAATTCCCGACGGAGGATTACGCAAGGCTGATCGCGGCCAATGAGAGCGGCTCGCGCGAGGAGGAAGAGGAGGCACGTCGGGCACTGCGGCGCAATGTGCTGCTGGAGGCGGGCAAGATCCGCGACAAATACATCGCCCCGCCGCGCACGCTGGATGTGGCGATTCTCTATTTGCCCTCCGATTCGCTCTTCGCCGAGGTGGCGCGGATTCCGGGCTTGATCGAGCAGGTGCGGCGGGATTGCAGCACGATGGTGATGGGCCCGAGCCTGCTGCCGGCGTTCCTGCACACGTTGAAGGTAAGCTACGCCACGCTGGCGCTGGAACAGAAGGCGAGCAAGATCGGCGAGATGCTGGCCGCCGTGAAGCTGGAATGGGGCAAGTTCGGCGAGGCGTTGGCGGCGATCAAGAAGCAGGCGGATAATCTCAGCACCGGCATCGACAAAACGCTGATCCGCCAGCGCGCCATCGACCGCAAATTGCGCAATGTCGATGCGGTGGACAATGTGCAGGCAGATCTCGTGCTGGGGCTGTCCGATACGCTGGAGATTGCGTCGGCATTGGACGAGGAGGAGTGATCAGCGCTTCTTCGAGGCCAGCAGCCCGTGCTTGTTGGCCAGCCGCTTGGCCATCCAATAGCCGATGCCACCGCAGATCGGGCTGGAGAGCAACATGGCGATCCAGCCGGCATTCTGCCCGCCCATCACCAGGCTCATGCCGGCGAACAGCAATATGCCGCCAACAAGGCCGCCAATGATGGCAGCGGAGAGGCCGAGAACGAGGATGTCTGCTCTGGTGATCATGAAAAGCGTGGCTAAAGCCTGCCCGCGTGTTTGACAAGCGTGTGTCAGATCACTAAACGCCGCCCCATTGCCGGGAACGTGGACGGTGCCAGTGTGCGCCGCGCCCGCTGTTTTGCGTCTTCGAAGTTCGGGGCGCGCTACAGACTACCGGTACACCGGCCGATAAGCCCAGGGTCAAGCCCAAAGGGTCCGGCCATATGTAAAGGAGTCCGCGCATGACTAAGCGCGCCGAAAGTAAGTACAAGATCAATCGCCGCCTTGGCGTGAACCTGTGGGGCCGCCCGAAGTCGCCGATCGCCAAGCGCGAATACGGTCCGGGCCAGCACGGTCAGCGCCGCAAGGGCAAGCCGACCGATTTCGGCATTCAGCTGATGGCCAAGCAGAAGCTCAAGGGCTATTACGGCAACATCGGCGAGAAGGCATTCCGCAAGTATTATTTCGAGGCCGTGCGCCGCAAGGGCGACACCTCCGAGAACCTGATCGAATTGCTGGAGCGCCGCCTGGATGCGGTGATCTATCGCATGAAGCTGGCGATCACCCCGTTCGCCGCGCGTCAGTTCGTCAACCACGGTCACGTGATGGTGAACGGCAAGCGCGTCAATATTCCTTCCTATCAGGTGAAGGACAACGACGTGATCGAAGTGCGCGAGAAGTCCAAGCAGATGGTCGCGCTGCTGGATGCCACGCAGAGCAACGAACGCGATGTGCCGGAATATGTTGAAGTTGATCACCGCGCCATGAAGGGCCGCTTCGTGCGCGCTCCGAAGCTGTCGGATGTGCCGTATCCGGTGCAGATGGAGCCGAACCTGGTGGTGTAATTCTACTCGCGCTGATCAGCGCGCCACTGGCCTTTACGGCAAACCCGCTGCACCCTGTGTGCGGCGGGTTTTTCTTTGCCGAAACGGTGGAAGCGGGAGACGGACATGACGGATGCAGTGCTGGTCGAAGTCACACGCGGTGACTGGGTGGAATCGACCCATGCAGGTGCGGCAGTGGTGGTGGACACGGCCGGGCGGGTGGTGTTCGGCCTTGGCGATTACGAAGCACCCGTCTTCCCGCGCTCTGCCGTGAAGGCGTTGCTCGCTTTGCCATTGGTGGAAACCGGAGCGGCGGATCGGTTGGGGCTGACCGATGCCGAACTGGCACTGGCCTGTTCATCGCATTCCGGTCAGCTTGAACATACCGAAACCGCCGCCTCAATGCTGCGCAAGGCGGGGCGTGAGCCGGAATGTTTGGAATGCGGCGTGCAGTGGCCGAAATATGAACCCAGTGCGCAGGCGCTGGTGCGTCAGGGCCTGCTGCCGACGGCGCTGAACAATAATTGCTCGGGCAAGCATTCCGGCTTCATCTGCCTGGCCTGTGACAGCGGCGTTGATCCGACAGGATATATCCGGCCTGACCATAAAACGATGCAGACCGTCACGGCGGCGCTGGCGGAGGTGAGCGGCTCGAAGCTGGATGAGCGCAATCGCGCCACCGATGGGTGTTCGATTCCAACCTATGCGATTGCGTTGCGAGCCCAGGCGTTGGCGTTCGCCCGATTTGGAACGGGGGCGGGTTTGTCGGCGGATCGTTCGCGCGCCGCAGCCCGGTTGCGGCGGGCTGTGGCGGCGCATCCGTTCATGGTGGGCGGCACAGACCGGTTCGACACCGCCTTGATGGAAGCGTTGGGGGCGCGCGTGTTCAGCAAAACCGGCGCTGAAGGGGTGTTCTGCGTCGCGCTGCCAGAACTCGGCCTCGGCATTGCCGTGAAATGTCGTGACGGTGCTGGACGCGGGGCCGAGGTGGCAACGGCGGCGTTGGTGGACCGCTTTCTCAAGCCGGAAAATGCCAAGCTGCACGCCTTGATGCGTCCGAAATTGGTCAATTGGAACGGCATTGAGGTCGGCCGGTTGCGCCCGGCCATTGGCTTGTTGGGCTAACACGGCGTCTGGGCGTATTTTTCGGACGATATGCCTGTTGCGCAGATCCGATCCGCGACTATCATCCCCCAATCACTCACGGGGGATCGTTGCGATGCGTTCCAGATTTCTGATGGCTGTCATGGCGGCGGCAGTGTCTTTGCCGGCTTCTGCGGCGGAGTTCAAATGGGCCAATAACGGCGATGTGCGGGCAATGGATCCGTATACGCTGAATGAAACTGTGCAGAACTCGCTGCTCGCCAACATTTATGAAGGTCTGGTGCGCCGCAACAAGCAGTTGCAGATTGAACCCGCGCTGGCCACCAACTGGGAAAAATTGAGTAACACCGTGTGGCGCTTCCATCTGCGTCCGGGTGTGAAGTGGCAGGATGGCACGCCCTTCACCGCATCGGATGTGGTGTTCACCTTCAAACGCATTGAATCCAAATCGTCCCAGCTGGCCGACACCGTGGCGTCGGTGAAGGAAATCCGCAAAGTTGACGATCTCACCGTCGATGTCGAAACCAAGGGGCCGGACCCGCTGCTGCTGTCCGAGCTGGTGTCGATGGTGGTGATGAGCGAAGCGTGGTGCAACGCCAATAATTCGCAGGAACCGGCGATTGTCGGCACCAACGAAAACGCGGCTCTGCGCACTGCAATGGGCACTGGGCCATTCCGCTTGGTCTCGCGTGAGGCAGACCGCCGCACCATCATGGAAAAAAACCCGACCTGGTGGGACAAGGCCGAACACAATCTCGACCGGTTCGAGTTTGATGTCATTGCATCAGATCCAACCCGCGTGGCCGCCCTGCTGTCGGGCGAAGTGGATATGATCTACTCCGTGCCGATCCAGGACATGCAGCGCATAGCCGCCGATCCGAAGCTGAAGCTGATCCAGGGGCCGGAACTGCGCACGATTTATCTGGGCATGGACCAGTCCCGCGATGAGCTGCTGAAATCCAGCGTCAAGGGCAAGAACCCGCTGAAAGACAAGCGCGTGCGCGAAGCCTTCACGCTGGCCATCGATGAGGATCTGATCACCAAAGTGGTCATGCGCGGCCAAGCCAGGCCCACTTATGAGTTGTTCGGCGAAGGCAATGGTGGCTTCAACGCGGCTTTGAACAAGCGTCCGAAGGCCGATCCGGCGAAGGCCAAGGCGCTGCTGGCCGAGGCTGGCTATCCGAATGGCTTCTCGATCACGCTCGATTGTCCCAATGACCGCTACGTCAACGACGAAGCGATCTGCACCGCCATAGCCTCGATGATGGCCAAGGTGGGCGTGAAGGTGGAAGTCTATGCCCGCACCAAGACGAAGTTCTTCGCCGAGGTGGGCTATCCGCGTTACGAGACCAGCTTCTATCTGCTCGGTTGGACGCCGGACACCTATGACGCTCACAACGCGCTCAAGCAGTTGATCGAGACGCGCGGCGTCAATGGTGGCGGCCTGGGCAACGATGGCGGCTATTCGAACAAAGATGTCGATGCCGACATCGAGGCGATGGCCACCGAACTCGACCCGGTGAAGCGTCAGGCGGAAGTTGATGACGCGATGCGCCGCGTGCAGGAGGATTACGGTTCGATCCCACTGCATCAGCAGACCATCGTCTGGGCGGCGAAGAAGAATGTGGACATCGTGCAGCCCGCCGATAACCGCATCTTCATGCGCTGGGTGAACGTTCACTGATCGCTTGTCTGTTGTAGGGCGGCAGAGCGCCGCGTCTGCGCCATTGTTCCGCAAGCCGGGCAATGGCGGATGACGCGGCGCCTTGCCGCCCGGCGACTGCCGCCTGCTATCTGCCGCAATGACGATGTGATGCTCGGCAAGCGCGCTTCTATTGCGTCTCCGGTGCGGCTATACCCCCCGCCATGAGCACCGACACTTCCACCGAAATCGCGCGCCGTCGCACCTTCGCCATCATCTCTCACCCCGATGCGGGCAAAACCACCCTGACCGAGCGCCTGCTGCGGGCCGGTGGTGCCATTCAGTTGGCGGGCAATGTGCGCGCCAAGGGCGAACGGCGCCGCACGCGGTCGGATTGGATGGGCATTGAGCGCGATCGTGGCATCTCCGTCGTCACCTCGGTGATGACGTTCGAGTTCAAGGATTGCGTCTTCAACCTGCTCGACACGCCGGGCCATGAAGATTTCTCGGAAGACACCTATCGCACGCTGACGGCCGTGGATGCCGCCGTGATGGTGATCGATGCCGCCAAGGGCATCGAGGCGCGCACGCGCAAATTGTTCGAAATCTGCCGCCTGCGCGACATCCCGATTCTGACCTTCATCAACAAGATGGACCGTGACAGTCAGGACGTGTTCAATCTGCTCGATGAGGTGTCGTCTTCCCTGGCGCTGGATACGGCGCCGGTGACATGGCCGGTGGGGCGTGGGCAGGATTTCGCCGGCACCTACGATCTGCGCAAGCACAGCTATCGCCTGACCGCGCCGTTGCCGCAATCCGATCCGCGCCTGATCGCGATGGATGAGGAGTTGGAACTGGTGCGTGGGGCATTGCCGGAATTCGAGCTTGAGTCATTCGCCGCGGGCCATCTTACCCCGGTGTTTTTCGGCTCGGCGATCAAGGATATCGGCGTGGAGGATCTGCTGGACGGTCTGGCCGAATACGGCCCGCGCCCGCGTGCGCAGCCGGCCGATACGCGGGTGGTGGAGGCGTCGGAGAGCAATCTGACGGCGCTGGTGTTCAAGATTCAGGCGAATATGGACCCCAACCACCGCGACCGCATCGCCTTTGCCCGGATCTGCTCGGGCAAGCTGATGCGCGGCATGCGGCTGAAGCAGGTGCGCACCGGCAAGCTGATCCCGCTGCACGCGCCGCAATTCTTCTTCGCGCGTGACCGCCAGATTGCCGATGAAGCCTATGCGGGCGACGTGGTGGGCATTCCCAACCATGGCACGCTGCGCATTGGCGACACGCTGTCGGAAGTGGAAGACATCAACTTCGTCGGCGTGCCGTATTTCGCGCCGGAAATTCTGCGTCGCGTGCAGATCAAGGATGCGATGAAGGCCAAGAAGCTGCGTCAGGCTTTGCAGGAACTCGCCGAGGAAGGCGTGGTGCAGCTGTTCCGCCCGCAAGACGGCTCACAGCCGATGGTGGGCGTGGTCGGCACCTTGCAGCTGGACGTGCTACAAGCCCGGCTGGCCGGGGAATATGGCGTGCCGATCAGCTTCGACAACACGCCGTATCAGTTGGCGCGCTGGATGTATGGCGAGCGTGCGGCGATCGAGAAATTCGCCTCGGAAAACCGCTCCAACATGGCCGACGACGTGGATGGCGACCCGGTCTATATGGCCAGCTCCGCCTTCATGATGCGGCGGACGACAGAGCTGAATCCGGGGCTGACATTTAGGGATATCAAAGATTTCCGGGCGGATAAGAGCGCTGCGTGAGACGATTATCCACGGTGCAGGAAATGCGCCTGGGCGACATTGAAGATGAACATTCCGGCCAGCATCGCCGATACGAACATCGCCGCGGCCGCGCCACCATAGACAAGGTTCATCAGGGCGGGGCCAGGGCAGAATCCCGCCAACCCCCAGCCGATGCCGAAAATCGCGGCTCCGGCAACCAAGCGCAGGTCGATGATTTTCGTGGTGGGGTGGCTGAAATGCGGCACAAGGGCCGGTTGATGGCGGCGCTTGCCGATCATCACGCCCAGCGTGGTCACGGCCATCGCGCTGCCCATCACCAGGATCAGACTCGGGTCCCAGTCTCCAGCAAGGTCAAGAAAGCCCATGACCTTGGCCGGGTTGATCATCTGGGAAATCATCAGGCCGAGACCAAAGATCACGCCTGTGGCCAGGGCGGCCATCAGAACCAGGGCATTGCGGTTCATCATTGCGTCCTCACAGCATGTGGTGGGTGAGATAGACGGTGGCAAAGGCCGTCGCCATGAACGTCAGCGTGGCGGCAATCGCGCGCGGCGAGAGTCTGGCCAGACCGCAAACGCCATGCCCGCTGGTGCAGCCTGAGCCAAGCCGCGTGCCGAAGCCGACCAGCAATCCCGCGCCGATCAGCAATGGGGGGCTCTGCGGCATACTGATCTGCGGCGCATGCCCAGTGAAGAGGGTGTAGAGCAGCGGCGCGGCAATCAGCCCCACCAGAAAGGCCAGCCGCCAGCCCGCCTCACCGCTTGGCGAGGAGAGGCTGCCGAGAATGCCGCTGATCCCGGCGATACGCCCATTTGCCAGCCACAGCAGGGTGGCGGACAAGCCAATCAATGCACCGCCAATGAGGGCGGAGACTGGGGTGAAATGCTCCAAGGGTCAGTCTTTCGTCTCTGAAGTGGCGTCAGGCAGGCAGAACATCCGGTAAAGCTCGGTCAGGATCGGTATCACCCGGTCGGCGACGATCCGATAATGGATCACGGTGCCCTCGCGCCGTGCCGCAACCAGTCCTTCCTCGCGCAGCATCCCCAGATGCCGGGACAGATTTGATTGCGACAATTCCAACCGGTGGGCGAGCTCTCCAACGGACACCTCCTCCTTGAGCAGCGAACAGAGGATCATCAGGCGATGACGGCTGGCCAGCGAGCGCAGAAAAGCCTCCGCCGCCTCAGCCCGCGCCATCATCGTCTTGGCATCCATCGCCATCAGAATTATTTCGGAACCGTCCATTTTTGACGTGCTTTCATCTTATATCACGCATATATGAAATTTAGGGTCGAGATCAATACCCATGACGAAGGCAGAGTAAAAACAGCCTTGGAAATTGGTATGGAGCCAAAAACCCTCCGGGTGGGAGTCCGGTGAAACGGTGAATCGGGGAGAGCACTTCAAGCTCGCCGAATAAAAAAGGAAAAAAGCATGCCAAATCGGCGAAGCAGTGCATTATATGCTGCAATGGTGTCACTATCACTTGTCGCAAATCTCGTAATGATCGATCCAGCATTGGCGACCGATGGATATTTCCAGAATGGATATGGAATGAAAACCATCGGCATGGGGGGTGTCAGCTATGCGTTGAGTTCGGGAGGGATGAACGGCGCCAATAATCCGGCCAGCGCATCATTTGCAGATTCGCAGGTCGATCTTGGTGTTTACCTGTTCTCACCGGATCGTGGGGCGCAGCGTTCGGGCAATGCCTTTGGCCTCAACGGCACGGCCAATAGCGGCGATAACCTGTTTGCTATCCCCGAAATCGGATTGCTGTATCACCTCAACGACACCTGGTCGACGGGGCTGACGGTCTACGGCAATGGGGGGATGAACACGAGCTATCCGGGCGGTCAGATCCCGGCCAATACGTGTGGGTTGGGGGCGCCTGCGTCGAACCTGCTGTGCGGGCAGGGCAAGCTTGGGGTGAATCTCAATCAGGTGATCATCGCGCCGACGCTGAGCTATAAGGCGGCATCGAATTTTTCGGTCGCCGTGGCACCGCAATTGATGGTGCAGCAATTTTCGGCCAGCGGATTGCAAGCCTTCTCGGGATACTCCGCGGCATCGGGCGATCTGACCAATCGCGGTTCGTCCTATTCCTATGGTGCGGGTTTGAAATTCGGTGCGTTCTGGGTGGCGTCGCCGCTGGTGACATTGGGCCTGACCTATCAGACCGAGATTTCCGCCAGCAAATTCAGCAACTATGCGGGCTTGTTCGCAGCCCCGCTGAATGTGCCGGCCAATCTGGGATTCGGTGTGGCGTTGCACCCCAGCGCCAGCCTGACTCTGGCGGCTGATTTTGAGCGCATTTTTTATGGCGATGTGCGCGCGATCGCCAATCAGTCGAGTTCCGCCTCTCCGTTGGGCACACTCAACGGGCCGGGGTTTGGCTGGAGCAGCATCAACGTCTTCAAGGTTGGCGTGTCCTATGTGGTGTCACCGCGCTGGACTATTCGGGCTGGCTACAATCACAGCGACAATCCGATTTCCACCCAAAACGTGACGTTTAACCTTCTCACGCCGGCGGTGGTGCAGCATCACGCATCCGTTGGCGCCACCTATCAACTCACCGCCAAGACGCAGATGACGATGGCCTATAACCACGCCTTCCAGCAGACGATGAGCGGAGCGACCAGCCCGTTGCTGCCGGGTGGCGGGACGGACCGGATTCGGCTGTCTGAAGACGAAGTGGGTCTGGCCGTCGCCTATCATTTCTGACGTCTCGGGGGCCGGATGGCACAAATCCGGCCCCTTCTGGTTTTTGGTCAGAACGGAATCTCAACCTCCAACCGCCAGCGCAGCGTGCCGTTCGGGCTGGCGGGGGTGGTGCCGAACAGCCAGCCGAGTTCGTATTTCAACTTGCCCGCATTGCCGAGACCGAGATCGCGCAGCTTCCACGCGCCGATGGCCACCGGGCCGATCAGCAATTGCTGCTGCGATAGTGCCGGAGAGCGGCCCAACTCGCCCGCGTCGCCATAGATCTCCACGGCAGGCGAGAAATGCTCCGACAGATTGTATTTCGTCTGCCAGGCGTAGCTGACATCCAACCCCTGGCTGGTCTGATCCGGGCCGAGTTGGCGGGTGAGGAAGAGGTTGATGGTGTTGGTGGTGCGGCCGATATCCTTGGCGATCGCCGGGCCGAACGTGACCTCGTTGGCCCCCGCATGAGGGCCGCGCGTCATGGATTGGCCGTATTCGGCAAAGACGCCGACATCGGCCCAATATTCGCCCGGCTCGCTGAGTTGGAAGGTGTTTTCCCACACCAGTTGCGTCAGCAGCGTCGGCTGGTTTTGGCCGGAGTCACGGTCGAAGCCGAGTTCGATTTCGCTGTGCCACCACGATGTCAGCCCGGTGCCGAGTTCCAGCGTATCGCTCTGCGCACCGCTGTTGGCGGGCAGATGGTCGAACGAGGCGGCGCCGTTATGTTCAATCTCCAACTCGCCCAGATCGACTTCCGAGGGCGAGACGACATGGTAATCCGCGCGCGCGGAGGGGGCCGTGAGCAGCAGGGCCGCCACGGTGAAAGCCTGAAAGATGCGCATCATTTGGCCTCAAGAACGCCTTGGGCGGTGTCCTGATGGAAATCGCCGAAGATATGGTAGGTGCCGGGATCAAGCGGCCCAAGGAAGACGGTGATGGTCTGGCCGGGGGCGACCAGTTTTTCGCGGTTGAGGTCGGTGCTCTCGAATTCATCTGCGGTGTCGTCGCTGTTGCGGACCAGCAGCTTGAACTTCACCCCCACCGGCACGACCAGATGATCGGGCACGAAGCGATGGTTGTGGAATTCCAGCGTCAACGGTTCATCGGCGCGGGCGAGGGGGGGGGCGAGCAGCAGCGCCAGCGCCGCCGCGATTGCCACCGGCTTGCCACGTGGGCGACCGACCACGCGGGAGGCAATGGCCAGAACGGACAAGGTGGCGAGCCAAGCGGCGAATTGCACGCCGGAGGGGCGGGCGGAATAGCCGATCAACGCATGCAGCGAGCGGCCGAGCAGAGTGTCGTCGGCCAGGATGAAGCTGGTGTCCCACAGATGTTCGCCCCAGCCGGGGATCAGATCGGCGGAATGCAGCACAGCGGCAGCCTGCCCGGCCATGCCGGCGGCGAGCAGTGCGATCAACCCGTTGGTCACGCTGAACAGATACTTCAACGGGATCGTCGCCAATCCGCGATAGAGCAGCCAGGACAGAGCGGCGGCCAGAGCCAAGCCGGTCATTCCACCGGCAAACAGCGACAGCGCGCTGTCATGCGTCGAGGCGATCAGTCCGAACAGGAACAGCACCACTTCCGCCCCCTCGCGCAGCACCGCGACGGCCACCACGGTGGCCAACGCCGCCAAGGAGCGTTGGCCGAGGCGGACGGCGTTGGCCACCTGTTTCATCTCGGCGGCCATCTCGCGGCCATGCTGGGACATCCACAATATGTGCCAGGACAGCATCGTGACGGCGAAGATCAGGATGGCGGCGGTGAAGGCTTCCTGTCCGGTGCCTTCGAAGGCATCGGATAACGCACCGGCGAAGATCGCCACCAGGGCCGCCCCGAGAAGCCCGGCCAACATGCCGCCCGCAATCCAGCGCAACCGCCCCAGCACGCCCTCGGTGGCGGCCAGCACAATGCCCACAATCAACCCAGCCTCCATCGCCTCTCGAAAGACGATGATCATACTCACCAACATATGAAGCCCTCACCCAGCTGCAATTGCGAGTTACTCGCAACTACAGGGTTAGCGAAGTTGCGAATGATGTGCAAGTGCGGTGTGTCGCGGTGCAGCGCTGCGTGGGGGGAGGGTGAACGCAAAACGCCCGAGAGGGCAGGCGGTGCCTGTCGTCTCGGGCGAGTTGGAAGGCGGGTCGCGGACCTGCCCTACGGGCGCTTATCTGTTGATATCAGTGCCGGAAATGGCGCATTCCGGTGAGCACCATGGCAATGCCCGCCGCATCGGCCGCGGCGATCACTTCGGCGTCGCGCATCGAGCCGCCCGGCTGAATCACCGCCGTCGCACCCGCTGCAATGGCGGCTTGCAAGCCATCGGCGAAGGGGAAGAAGGCGTCTGACGCCACCACCGAGCCTTGGGTGAGAGGGGTCTCCAGACCAGCGGCCTTCGACGCCTCGGCTCCCTTCCAGGCGGCGATGCGGGCCGAATCCACGCGGCTCATCTGGCCTGCGCCGATGCCGGTGGTGGCACCTTGCTTGGCATAGATGATGGCGTTGGATTTCACGTGCTTGCAGACGCGGAAGGCGAACAGCAGGTCTTGCAATTCCTCCGCCGTCGGCGCGCGCTGGGTGACGACCTTGAGGGCGTCGAGCGAGACGCGCCCGGCATCGCGGGTCTGGGCGAGGAAGCCGCCGGAGAGCGTCTTCAGATACAGGCCGGGTTCTGCCGGGTTGGGCAGGCCGCCGGTGAGCAGCAGGCGCAGATTCTTCTTGCGCGACAGGGCGGCAATCGCCTCCTCGGTGGCGTCCGGGGCGATGATGACCTCGGAGAAGATCGCCGCCATTTTCTCCGCCGCAGCACCGTCGAGCGTGCGGTTGACGGCGATGATGCCACCGAAGGCCGAGACCGGATCGCAGCGCAATGCCAGATCCCAGGCACTCGACAGATCAGCCGAACTCGCCACACCACAGGGATTGGCGTGTTTGACGATCACCACCGTCGGCGCGTCGAACTCGGCGACACATTCATAGGCGGCGTCGGTGTCGTTGAAGTTGTTGTAGGACAATTCCTTGCCCTGAAGCTGGCGGGCGGTGGCCACGCCGAAGCGGTTGCCGGTCTGGTAGAAGGCGGCCGCCTGGTGCGGGTTCTCGCCATAGCGCAGCCCCTGCATCTTCACGCCGGACAGCGTCAGACGCTCGGGGAATTCCTCGCCGCGCTGGGCTGCGAACCATGTGGAAATCGCCGCATCATAGGCGGCGGTGCGGGCATAGGCCTCACCGGCCAGACGCTTGCGTGTCGTGAGCGTGGTGCCGCCATGCTCGGCGAGTTCGGCCAGCACGGCGGCATATTGGGCGGCTTCGGTGAGCACGGTGACGAATTCGTGGTTCTTCGAGGCCGCACGGATCATCGCCGGGCCGCCGATATCGATGTTCTCGACGCATTCATCATAATCGCCGCCACGGGCGACGGTGGCTTCGAACGGGTAGAGGTTGACGGCGAGCAGATCGATCGGCGCGATGTTGTGCTGTTCCATCTGTGCGACATGCTCGGGCAGGTCGCGGCGGCCCAGCAGGCCGCCATGAATGTGCGGCACCAGCGTCTTGACGCGGCCATCGAGGATTTCCGGGAAGCCGGTGTGATCGGCCACCTCGATGACCGGCACGCCGGCATCGCGCAGCGCCTTGGCGGAGCCGCCGGTGGAGAGGATCTCAACCCCGCTGGCGACGAGCGCCTGGGCGAAGGGGACAAGGCCGGTCTTGTCTGAGACGGAAATCAGGGCGCGGCGGATTTTCACGATGTCGGTCATGCGCGCGCGATAGACCCTGCGGGCGGGCGGATCAACCGCATTCATCCCAAAACGGCCCCAGCGCGCGGGACGGTTGCCAAAACCTCATTGCTTGTCGGACAGTTGGGCCCCATTGCCCGAGGATTGCCGCATGAACGTGACCATCTATCACAACCCCGCCTGCGGCACGTCGCGCAATGTGTTGGCGATGATCCGCGCGGCCGGCATTGAACCCAAGGTGATCGAATACCTCAAAACCCCGCCCAGTCGCGCCGAGCTGGAACGCCTGCTGGCCCGTGCGGGGCTGGGTGTGCGCGACATTCTGCGCAAGACCGGCACGCCATATGATCAACTGAACCTGGGCTATTCCAAGCTGGGCGATGACGCGCTGTTCGATGCCATCGACAAGCATCCCATTTTGATCAATCGACCGATTGTGGAGACGGACAAAGGCGTGCGCCTGTGTCGGCCCAAGGATGCGGTGAAGGATTTGCTGTAGAGAGAGTGCAACCAGCGACGGCAACCCGCCCGTCCCGCCATGATGCGGAACATGCGGCTCACGAACCGGCCGCACCGATCGCCAATTCCGCCGCCAAGGCTGGCTCCCACTCGGCCGGTGGGCGAGTGGGCTTCATGATGTCGGTGCGGGCGACGGCGCAGACGAGTTTGGCTTCGAAGACCAGCCGATCTCCCGCCTGCCCGATGACGCTGAAATGCAGCGACGAGCCGCCGCGTTTGACCAGCCGCACCGTGCAGGACAGCGTGTCGCGCGGGGTGAGGGCGCTGCGATAGTCGATGGCGGTGTGCACGAAGGGCGTGCCGACATTGAACTTCACGTTCATGTCGTACCAACTCACGCCGAGCCGGTCGGTGAACCAGAAATCCAGCGCTTCCATGGCATATTCAAGGAAGCGCGGTGTGTAGACCACGCGGGCGGCGTCGGTGTCGCCGAACAGGATGCGGCGGGTGTGGACGTAAGGCTCAGTAGGTCTCGACATGATACCGCCCTTGCTCGCGCATGGTGGCGCGCAAGGCGGGCCAGTCGATGCCGTATTGGCGACCGATGGTGGCGAACGCATCTTCCACGCCCTGCTCCAAGCCACGCAGACCGCAGATGTAGATGTGGGTGGTGTCGCGGCGCAACAACTTGGCCACGGCTTCGCCCTCGATGCGCAGCCGGTCTTGCACATATTCGCGCTTCTGGCCGGGTTGGCGGCTGAAGACGAGGCGTTGTTCGAGCACCGAGGAGGGCACTTTCTGCAACGGGCCGAAATAGGGCAACTCCTCCGGCGTGCGGGCACCGAAGAACATGTGCAGTCGGCCTTTCCCTTGGCTCGACAATCTGCGTCGCCGCTCGGTGAAGGCGCGGAACGGGGCGGAGCCGGTGCCGGTGCAGAACAGCAGCAAATCGGTGTCCGGGTCGTCGGGCATCAGGAAGGTGGCGCCGAACGGGCCGATCACCTGCACGCTCTCCCCGATGGCGAGGTCGCACATGTAATTGGACGCCACACCGCGCATGACGCTGCCATCGGGCTGGGTCTCTTCGACGCGCTTGATGGTGAGTGCCAGATTGTTGGTGTTCGGGCGCTCACCGTCACGGGCGGAGGAGATGGAATACAGCCGCATCGCATGCGCACGGCCCTGCGCGTCGGTGCCGGGGGGGACGATGCCGATGGATTGGCCTTCCAGCACCGGAAACGCCACGGCACCGAAATCGAGCACGATGTGCCGCACATCCGACGAGGTGCCGCGCTTGGTGACGCGGAAATTGCCGGTCACTTTCGCCTGGGCCGGATTGGCGCGGTTGAACAGATTGACGCGCGGTTTGCTGGCCGAGGCGGGCGCACGGGCCGAGCCGCCAGCGCCTTGATGCGCCTGCGTGATCAGGGCCGCGGCTTCGTCATCGAGGGCATCGACGGTGGCATCGGGGGACTCGATGCGGGCGGGGAGTTCCTGCCAGGAGAATTGCTCTTCCAGGCTGAACGGGGATGCGACGGCGAACCAGTGATCGACAGCGCCGGTGGGGCAGGGGGCGACACAATCCATGCAGTGATTGCAGGTGGCGGCATCGACGACATAGTTGTTGTCGTCATGCGTGATCGCGCCCACCGGGCAGGTCGCCTCGCAGGTGTTGCAGCGAATGCAGATCTCGGGATCGATGAGATGCTGCTTCTGGGTGGGCAAGGTGCCGTCCATCGAGTGTTCCTGCTCAAACCGTCATTGCGACGCTTCGCCCGCAATGACGGTTCATTATACTCTTACGATTCCCACAGCTTCACATATTCGAAATTGCCCGGCTTGTTGTCGATGCCGACCTTGGGCGGGGCGATCCACGAGGCGTATTCGCCGATGGCGCTGACCGGCTTCATCAGGCTGGTGATGTAGAGCTTGTCATCGCTCGACGGCAGCCAGCGATCGATGTTCACCGCCCACGTCGCGGCGTCGATCACCTGACCATCCGGGTTGACGTGGGATTTCGAGAACTCGCCGATTTTACGGTTGAAGGCGACGTGCGGCAGGGTGAGGCGGAAATTGATCCCGGCCTTTTCCAGCACCTTGTTCCACCGGCCGACGCCCGATGCAGCATCGACCACGTAATCGTCACGCAGCCGCATGTTCAGCGCCGAGAGGGCAGGCACATCGTTGGCCACGATCTCACCATCGCGCGGACGCAGCACTTTATAGGTGCTGTCGAGCAGACGGTGATCGTCGTCGAGTTTGTCTTCGCGATAGCGGCCTTTGAGGCCAGAGTTATAGGCGTTGGCGGCGTTGGTGGAGACTTCGTTGCCGAACAGATCCAGCGTGAGCGAGAAATGCAGGTTCAGCTTGCGCTGCAAGGCGGGCAGGTCGATCGCCCCATGCGCCCGGATGCGCGCGACATCGTTGGGGTCGGTGATGGCGTTGTCCTTCATCACCTGAGCGGTGCGCTCGATGATGCGCTGCACGCCGGTCTCGCCGACGAACATGTGATGCGCTTCCTCGGTGAGCATGAAGCGGCAGGTGCGGCTGAGCGGGTCGAAGCCGGATTGCGCCAGCGCCTCCAACTGCATCTTGCCGTCGCGGTCGGTGAAATAGGTGAACATGAAGAAGCTCACCCAATCCGGCGTCTCTTCATTGAAGGCACCCAGCATGCGCGGGCTGTCCTGGTGGCCGGAGCGACGCTTGAGCAGTTCCTCCGCCTCTTCGCGGCCATCCTTGCCGAGGTATTTTTGCAGCAGATAGACCATCGCCCACAGGTGACGGCCCTCTTCCACATTCACCTGGAACAGGTTGCGCAGATCGTAGAGCGAGGGCGCGGTTTTGCCCAGGAAGCGCTGTTGTTCGACCGATGCCGGCTCGGTGTCGCCCTGGATGACCATCAGGCGACGCAGCAGGCCGCGATATTCGCCGGGGATGTCCTGCCAGGCGGGTTCGCCCTTATGCGCGCCGAAGCCGATCAGTCGGCCTTCCACCTGCGGGGCGAGCAGCACGCCCCATTTATATTCCGGCATGCGGACGTAATCGAACTTCGCCCAGCCCTTCGGATCAACCGAGATCGCGGTGCGCAGATAGACCAGGCTTTCCTGGAAGCCATCCGGCCCCATGTCTTTCCACCAATCGATATAGCCCGGATGCCAGGTTTCCAGCGCCTTGCGCACGCGGGCATCCTCGCTGAGGCCGACATTGTTCGGGATCAGGCCGTCATAATCGACTTTCATGCCATCGGGCATCGGAAGCACTCCCAGTTGATGGTATTAGACGCGGTTGCGGTCATATTCAGGTTGGATGCCGGAGCCGTAGCGCTTCAGGGCGCCGGCTTCGGAGACAGCGTTGGGGCGTTGGAAGATCCAGTTCTGCCACGCGGTCAGGCGGCCGAAGATGCGGGTTTCCATCGTCTCGGGGCCGACGAAGCGCAGATTGGCCTCCATGCCAGTGAGCGCATCGGGCGAGAAGCTGGCGCGCTCTTCGGTCAGGATGCGGATTTCATCATCCCAATCGGTGTCGTCATAGGCATTGGTGATCAGGCCGAAATCATCGGCGGCGTCGGCCTCCAGCGCGGTGCCGATCTGAGCGCGCGCGGTCTCGATGCTCTGCGGCTCGCCCCAGAAGCGGGCTTGCAGACGGGTGATGTCGTTGCCCATCGGATAGGCGCCGAAATTCAGCGAAGAGAGGGTGATCGCGGCGGGCTTGTGGTTGTCGCCTTGGCGGGTGCCCTCGAACATCAGGCCACGATCGGCGGCGAAGGCGAGCTCGGCCAGCGTGCCCGCAAAGCAGGAGCCGGGTTCGATCAACGCGATCAGGCTGCGCGAGGTGACGTCGATGCGCTTGAACAGCCGCTTGAGGAACAGCCGCACCTCGCGAATGAACCAATCGCCCGCATGCGCTTCCAGGAAAGCATCATAGGCGAGCACCGCCGCGGCCTCGCCCTGGGTTTTGAACACCCACAACCCAAGTTCCGGCTCATTCAGACGCAGATGCATCACCGCATCATCCAGATCCCGCGCCATGCGCAGCGGCCAGAAATCGGCGGATTTCGCGGCGTCAAGACTGGTGGGCACCGGCGCATCCGGGCCGTTGACGGTGATGGTGGCTCGGCGGGTGGCGCGGTCGAGTTCCACGGTGAGCGTGCTGTAGCGGATGGTGTCACCCTCCTCCGTGCGCTCCACACGCGGCAGAACCACGCCTTGCGCGTCAGCCGGACGGTCAGATTTGGCGGCGAATTCGGCGGCGCGTTGCGCCACGCGGTCATGCCACTGCGAGGGCGGCACCACTTCGTCCACCAGACGCCAATCGACCGCCCGCTTGCCGCGAATGCCTTCTTCCACCGAGCAGAACACATCGGCACGGTCGCGCCGTACGCGGCGTTTATCGGTCACGCGGGTCAGGCCGCCAGTGCCGGGGAGGACGGCGAGAAGCGGGGTTTCGGGGAGCGCCACGGAGGAGCGGCGATCATCGACCAGCATGATGTAGTCACACGCCACCGCGAGTTCGTAACCGCCGCCTGCCGCAGCACCATTGACGGCGCACATATAGAACTGCCCGGAATTCTGGGTGGCGTCCTCGATGGTGTTGCGGGTCTCATTGGTGAATTTGCAGAAATTCACCTTATGGCCGTGGGTGGATTTGCCGAGCATGCGGATATTGGCCCCCGCACAGAACACGTTCTCCTTGCCCGAACGCATCACCACCGTGCGGATTTCCGGGTGCTCGAAGCGCAGGCGCTGCACGGCGTCGGACAATTCGATGTCCACGCCGAGATCATAGGAGTTCAGCTTCAACTCATAACCGGGAAACAGCCCGGCTTCCGGGTTCACGTCCATGATCAGATGCGCGACGGGGCCGTGGAATTCCAACTTCCAGTGGCGATAGCGGGACGGCTCAGTGCGGAAATCGATCATGGAACGGCCCCTCCCCAGAGGTCATTAATCTTGGTCATAAGCGATATAATGCATTATTCTGCTGCTGCGCAAGCGAAATCATGCATTATTATTCAGATTTGCCATGTGCAGCGCCCGCGCGGTGAAGTCCTGCACGGTGGTGCGCACGGCGTCGGCGTTGTCGAATTGCGGGGCGTGGCTGGTGCCGGGCAGGATCAGCGTCTCAACCGGGCAATAGGCGTGGCGCTTGAGTTCCGCGATCTGGGCGAGGGTGCCGTAAGGATCGCCCTCGCTCTGAATCGCCAGGATCGGTACGCGGATATGCGCCACGTCTGGCAGCAGATCGAGCGCCATCGGATAGCCCGGATCGCGCCATGCGTCGTGCCAGCCGAAGAAGGCGTTGTCCGGGTCGGCATGGTGACGGGCGAGGCGGGGGCGCAGATTGCCCTCTTTATATAAGGTGCCAGTCTCGGCAATCGCTGCGAGTCCATGCGGTTCGGTGAAGAAATGCGGCGCGATCAGAATGATGCCCAGCAGGCCGAAATCCTGCACCGATCCGGCATAGGCGGCGGCGATGCTGGCACCGTCGGAATGGCCGAGCAGAATGGCGTGTCGAATGCCTGCCGCTTTCAGCACCGGCGGCACAACCTCGCGCCCCTCGCGCGCCAGATAATCCAGCGGGCGGGGCAGGGCGGCGGGGGCGGATTGGCCGTAACCGTGGCGGGAGAAGGCGAACACGCCGCAGCCGGTGGCCTCGGTCAGTGCCTGCGGAAAATCCCGCCACAGCCCAACGCTGCCGAGGCCTTCATGCAGCAGCACGATGGTCGGTGCATCGTTCGGCCCTGGACCCCACCATGCGCAGTCGATGGCGCCCTGGGGAAGTGCGATGCTACTCTGCCGCGCCATGCCCCACCTGCTCCCGCAGCTTGAACCGCTGGATCTTTCCCGTCGCGGTCTTCGGCAATTCGTCCACCACTTGCAGCCAGCGCGGATATTTCCAGGCGCCGACATTGTCCTTCACCTGCGCCTTGAGGGCGGCGAGCAAGGCGTCGTCCATATGCTCGTCCGGCTTGAGCACAATGAAGGCCATCGGTTTGAGCAGTCCCTCGGCATCCTCGCGCCCGATGACGGCGGCTTCCTGCACGGCGGGATGCGCGATCAACGCGGCTTCGACCTCGAAGGGCGAGACCCAGATGCCACTGACCTTGAACATGTCGTCCGCGCGGCCTTGGTATTGATAGAAGCCATCGGCGATTTGCACATATTTATCGCCGGTGCGCGTCCATTCGCCCTGGAAGGTGCGGCGCGAGCGGGCGCGTTGGTTCCAATAGCCCTCGGCGGCAGACGGCCCGCGCACCAGCAATTCGCCGATCTCGCCCGGATGCACTTCGTGATCATGCTCATCGACGATGTGCAGATCATAGCCCGGCACGGCCACGCCGCTGGTGCCGTATTTCAGCTTGTTGGGCTGGTTGGAGAGGAAGATATGCAGCATCTCGGTGCTGCCGATGCCGTCGAGAATCTCGGCCCCCACCTTCTGCGACCAGCGCTTGCCCACCTGTTCCGGCAGCGCCTCACCGGCCGAGATGCACACGCGCAGCCGGTTCGAGCCGGCGCCGTGATCGAGGGCGGCATGGGAGAGCAGGGCGGCATAGAGGGTCGGCACGCCGCAGAAAATCGTCGGGTTCTGCGCGCGCATGATGGCCATCACCGAATCAGGCGTCGGCCGATCCGGCAGCAGCACCGTGGTGGCGCCGACCGAGAGCGGGAAGGTGATCGCATTGCCCAGCCCATAGGCGAAGAACATCTTCGCCGCTGAGAAGATCACATCGTCCGACCGAATGCCGAGCACCTGGGCCGCATAGGTTTCAGCCGTGGCCTGCAAGGCGGAATGGACGTGCTTGACGCCCTTCGGAGCACCGGTGGAGCCCGAGGAATACAGCCAGAACGCCACATCGTCGGGGCTTGCTTGCACTGGCGTGGGCGCGGGCTGGCCATTGGCCAGGAAACTGGCGAAATCCAGCGCGCCTTTGGGCGGGTCTTGCGCGGGCGTGCCATCGGCTTCGGACACCAAAATCAGGCGCAGATGTTGGGCGGCGGCGACGACCTTGCCGAAGCTGGCGAGGCAGGCGCGGGAGATGCACAACGCCTCGGCGCGGCTGTCTTCCAACATATAGGCCACCTGCTCGGCGGCGAGCAGCGTGTTGATCGGCACCGGGGTGACGCCGGCCCGAATGGCCCCCAGAAAGGCGGTCGGGAAATCGATGGTGTCGTGCAGGATCATCATCATCCGCCGCTCCCGCCCGATTCCGGCCTGCGTCAATGCGCCGGCAAAACGGGCGGATGCGTCGGCGAGGCCCTGATAGGTCAGGCTGCGATGCGGATCGATGAACGCAGGATGCGCGCCGCGCCCATCGGCCAGATGGCGGTCGAGCAGCCAGATGACAGCATTTCCGTTCGGTGCATCGGTGTGCATGCCCGTCTCCCCTCACAATATCTCGACCCACCCCACGCGGGCCGCCCTGTCTGCGCAGGGCTTGCGATGCGATCCGGCACGCCACCAAATCATGCAACATTGTGCATGTATGGACGTGCTGTCCCATCAATATGGGTAATATCATGCATCTTCTGTGCTAATGCAAGGCGATCTGCGACGGGACGAATTGACCGCTGAAATGCGCTGAAATCGGAGGGCCGGCGGTCGGGAGGATGCGAAATGAAATTGAACGAACCGGTGAAGATAATGAATTGAACCGGGGAAACCCCACGGTACGCACGAATCGTGCTGCCAACGCTGTGCTGCGTTGCACAAATGCAGCGAGAACGGCTTGCTGCGCGTGCGGCGATGGGCTAGCTAAATCCGCCTTCCGGGCGGCCCGGGTGCTTGGCGGGCGCCGTTTCTGTGCGAAACGGTTTCCGTCACCCGTGAAGGATTTCCCCCTATGGCTCGCAACAAGATCGCCCTGATTGGCGCCGGTAATATCGGCGGTACCCTCGCTCACCTCATTGGGCTCAAGCAGCTCGGCGATGTTGTGATGTTTGACGTCTTCCCCGGCGTTGCTGCGGGCAAGGCGCTGGACATCATGCAGTCCGGCCCGGTTGATGGCTTCGACAGCGCCATGAAGGGCACTGGCGATTACGCCGACATCGCTGGTGCGGACGTCGTCATCGTCACCGCCGGTTTCCCGCGTATGCCGGGCATGACCCGTGACGACCTGCTGACCAAGAATGCCGGCGTGATCGCTCAGGTGGCCGAGGGCATCAAGACCTATTGCCCGAATGCGTTCGTCATCGTCATCACCAACCCGCTGGACGTGATGGTGTGGGTGATGCAGCAGCGCTCCGGCCTGCCGGCGAACAAGGTGGTCGGCATGGCCGGCGTGCTCGACAGCTCGCGCTTCCAGCTGTTCCTGGCCCAGGAATTCAACGTCTCCGTCGAAGACGTCACCGCCTTCGTGCTCGGTGGCCATGGCGACACGATGGTGCCGCTGACCCGCTACTCCACCGTGGGCGGCATTTCGGTGCCTGACCTGATCAAGATGGGCTGGACCACCCAGGAGCGCATCGACGCCATCTGCGCCCGCACCGCCAATGGCGGCGGCGAGATCGTCAAGCTGCTGGAACGCGGCTCGGCCTTCTATGCCCCGGCAGCGTCGGCGATTGCGATGGCCGAAGCCTATCTGCTCGACAAGCGTCGCGTTCTGCCCTGCGCCGTGAAGCTGGATGGCGAATACGGTCTGCACGACATGTATGTCGGCGTTCCGGTGGTCATCGGTGCGAACGGCGTGGAGAAGATCATCGAGGTGCAGTTCGAGCCGGCCGAAAAGGCTGCGTTCGATAAGTCCTGCGATGCCGTGAAGGCCCTGATCGAAGACTTCAAGAAGTTGGGCGTCTAATCCATGAATATCCATGAATATCAAGGTAAAGAGCTGCTGAAGCGCTACGGCGTTGCAGTGCTCGACGGCTACATCGCCTGGACGGCCGACGAAGCCGCCGAAGCCGCCAAGAAGCTGCCCGGCCCGGTCTATGTCGTGAAGTCGCAGATCCATGCCGGTGGGCGTGGTGCGGGCAAGTTCGCCGATGACCCGAACGGCAAGGGCGGTGTGCGCATCGCCAAGTCGATCGAGGAAGTCCGCGCGGCGGCCGAGGCGATGATCGGTCACACGCTGATCACCAAGCAAACCGGCCCGGCCGGCAAGCTGGTCAGCCGCGTCTATGTGGAAGCCGGTTGCGACATCAAGCGGGAATTGTATCTCTCGCTGCTGATCGACCGCGCCACCTCGCGCGTCACCGTCATGGCGTCCACCGAGGGCGGCATGGAGATCGAAGAAGTGGCCGAGCATCACCCGGAGAAGATTCTCCGCGTGTCGGTCGATCCGGCTTCGGGCATCTCCGGCTTTCACGGCCGCAAGCTTGCCTTCGGTCTGGGACTTGAAGGCAAGCAGGTCAACACGTTCTGCAAATTCGTCGAAGCGATGTACACCGCCTTCATCGCGTCCGATTGCGCCATCGTTGAGATCAACCCGCTGGTTGTCACCGGCGCGGGCGAGATCATCGCACTCGACGCCAAGGTGAGCTTCGACGACAACGCCCTTTATCGCCACAAGGACATCGCCGCCCTGCGCGATGAAAGCGAAGAGGACGCCAAGGAACTCGAAGCGGCGAAGTATGAGCTGAACTATGTGGCGCTGGATGGCGTCATCGGTTGCATGGTCAACGGCGCTGGCCTTGCGATGGCCACGATGGACATCATCAAGCTCTATGGCTCCAGCCCGGCGAACTTCCTCGACGTTGGCGGCGGTGCCACGAAGGAGCGCGTGACCGCTGCCTTCAAGATCATCCTGTCCGATCCGAATGTGGAAGGCATCCTGGTCAACATCTTCGGTGGCATCATGCGCTGCGACGTGATCGCCGAGGGCGTGGTGGCCGCTGCCCGCGAAGTCTCGCTCAACGTGCCGCTGGTGGTTCGCCTTGAAGGCACCAACGTCGCTCTGGGTAAAGAGATTATGGCTAAGTCCGGCCTGCCGATCATCTCGGCCGACAACCTTGCCGACGCCGCCGAAAAGGTGGTCAAGGCTGTGAAGGAGGCCGCATAACATGGCCGTTCTCGTTGACCACAACACCAAGGTTCTGACGCAGGGTTTCACCGGCGCTCAGGGCACGTTCCACTCCGAGCAGGCGATTGCCTACGGCACCAAGGTTGTCGGCGGCGTCACACCGGGCAAGGGTGGCTCGACCCATCTGAACCTGCCGGTGTTCGACACCGTCGCCGATTGCGTGCACGCAACGGGGGCCAATGCCACCGCGATCTACGTGCCGCCGCCGTTTGCCGCCGATGCCATTCTTGAGGCCATCGACGCCGAATTGCCGCTGATCGTGTGCATCACCGAGGGCATTCCGGTGCTCGACATGGTGCGGGTGAAGCGGGCGCTGTCCGGCAGCAAGTCGCGCCTGATCGGGCCGAACTGCCCGGGCGTGATCACGCCGGATGCCTGCAAGATCGGCATCATGCCGGGCCACATCCATCGTCGCGGCAAGGTGGGCATCGTCTCGCGTTCCGGCACGCTGACCTATGAGGCGGTGGCACAGACCACGGCCGCCGGTCTGGGCCAGTCCACCTGCGTCGGTATCGGCGGCGACCCGGTCAAGGGCACCGACTTTATCGAAGTGCTGGAGATGTTCCTCGCCGACGTCGAGACCGAGATGATCATCATGATCGGTGAAATCGGCGGCCAGTCGGAGATCGACGCGGCGGAGTTCATCAAGGCCTCCGGCACGAAGAAGCCGGTTGTCGGCTTCATCGCCGGTGCCACCGCCCCTCCGGGCCGTCGCATGGGCCATGCCGGTGCGGTGATCTCGGGTGGCAAGGATACGGCGGAAGCCAAGTTCGAAGCCATGCGCCTCGCCGGCATCCATGTCGCTGACAGCCCGGCCGCGCTGGGCTCGACGATGATCAAGGCGATTCGGGGCTAATCCCTCTGGAACTGCTCCCGTCGCCGCTCTATGCGGCGGGAGCAGGCCAGCGATCCTACCACTGAACGGGTCGCGATACTAAATTAGAGTATAGAACCGCCGCGCGCGGGCAGGAGCCTGCGCCACTCCGCATGAGGGAAGCGTTACATGGCCGGTGTTGACATTATCGCAACTGCATTCAACGGCGCGAACTTGGCCTATCTGGCTGATCTGTATGCCCGTTGGGTCGCGCAACCCGACAGTGTTGAAGCAAGCTTTGCCGACCTTTTCTCCGCACTGGGCGATGATGCACGCGCGGTGTTGGAAGACAGTGCGGGCGCTTCCTGGGCCCCGCGCCGCTTCGATGTCTCCGAGCCGGAACCGGCCAAGCCTGCCGCCGGCAAGGATGCCAAGGGGGCGAAGGACGCCAAGCCCGCCCCGGTTGTCGCTGGTCCCAGCCCCGCCGATATTCGCGCGGCGACCAAGGACAGCCTGCGCGCCCTGATGATGATCCGCACCTATCGCGTGCGCGGCCATTTGGAAGCCCAGCTCGATCCGCTCGGGTTGCAGGTGCCCAAGGCCCACCCGGAACTCGACCCCGCCACCTATGGCTTTACCGCTGCCGACATGGACCGGCCGATCTTCATCGATCACGTCCTCGGCTTCGAGACCGCCACCCCACGCCAGATTTTGCAGACGCTGCGCCGCACCTATTGCGGGCCGATTGGCGTGGAATTCATGCATATTCAGGATCCGGAGCAGAAATCCTGGATTCAACGCCGCGTTGAGGGTGCGCCTTGGGCGACGGCCTTTGATGGCGATGCGAAGAAGAAAATCCTGCGCGAGCTGACCGAGGCCGAAGGCCTGGAAGTGTTCTGTCAGAAGCGCTTCGTCGGCACCAAGCGCTTCGGCCTGGAAGGCGGCGAGAGCACCATTCCGGCTGTGCAGACGATCATCGAAGTCGCCGCCAAGGCGGGCGTGAACGAGATCGCCATTGGCATGTCGCATCGCGGCCGCTTGAACACCCTCGTCAACGTGGTCAAGAAGCCCTACACCCAGCTGTTCAGCGAATTCGGCGGCAACTCGTTCAAGCCGGACGATGTGCAGGGTTCGGGCGACGTGAAATACCATCTCGGCACCTCGACCGACGTGGAAATCGCCGGCCGCCAGGTCCATCTTTCGTTGCAGCCCAACCCGTCGCATCTGGAAGCGGTCGATCCGGTCGTCGTCGGCAAGGTGCGCGCGCGTCAGGATATGTCGGGTGACACGCATGGCCGTCATTCGGTGATGGGCATCGTGCTGCATGGCGACGCGGCGTTCGCCGGCCAGGGGCTGGTGTACGAAACCCTCGCGATGAGCCAGCTGATCGGCTACCGCACCGGCGGCACCATTCATGTGGTGACCAACAACCAGATTGGCTTCACCACGGTGCCGGTGCATGCCTATTCCGGCCTGTATTGCACCGACGTGGCGAAATCGATCCAGGCGCCAATCCTGCACGTCAATGGCGACAACCCCGAAGCGGTGGTGTGGTGCTCGCAATTCGCTGCCGAGTTCCGTCAGGAATTCGCCACCGATATCGTGCTCGACATCGTCTGCTATCGCCGCCACGGCCACAACGAGACGGACGAGCCCGCCTTCACCCAGCCGCTGATGTACAAGGCCATCCGCGATCTGAAGACCACGCGCACCAAATATGCCGACCAGTTGATCGCCGAGGGCGTGCTGAATGCTGCCGAGGCGCAGGCGATGTGGGATGAGCTGAACGGCAAGATGGAAGCCGCCTACGAGGCCTCCAAGCAATACAAGCCGAACAAGGCCGATTGGTTCGAAGGCCATTGGGCCGGGCTGACCATTCCGGACAGCGAAGCGGAATGGACCAACGAGCCGACGCATGTCCCGCTCGATGTGCTCCAGAAGATTGGCGCGGCGATCAGCAAGGTGCCGGGCGATTTCAACGTCAACCCGAAGATCGCCCGCCAGCTCGATGCCAAGAAGACGGCCATTGAGACTGGCGATGGTATCGATTGGGCAACGGGTGAGGCGCTGGCCTATGGCTCGTTGCTGCTCGAAGGCCATCGCGTGCGTCTGTCCGGTGAAGATTGCCAGCGCGGCACCTTCTCGCAACGTCATGCGGTGCTGACCGATCAGCTCAATCAGAACAACTACACCCCACTGAACAACATCGAAGACGGTCAGGCGAAGATTGAGGTCTTCAACTCCTTGCTGTCGGAATTCGGCGTGCTCGGCTTCGAATATGGCTACTCGCTGGCCGACCCGAAGACGCTGGTGCTGTGGGAAGGCCAGTTCGGCGACTTCGCCAACGGCGCGCAGGTGATCATCGATCAGTTCATCGCCTCGGGTGAGACGAAGTGGCTGCGGATGACCGGTCTGGTGATGCTGCTGCCGCATGGCTATGAAGGCCAGGGCCCGGAGCATTCCTCGGCCCGTCTGGAACGCTATCTGCAACTCTGCGCCGAGCGGAACATGCAGGTTGGCAACCTGACCACGCCGGCCAATTATTTCCACGCGCTGCGCCGTCAGCTGAAGCGGAATTTCCGCAAGCCGCTGATTTTGATGACCCCCAAGAGCCTGCTGCGTCACAAGCTGGCGGTCTCGCCGTTGGCGGATTTCACCACCGGGTCCAGCTTCAAGACGGTGATCGGCGAAGTCGACTCGCTCAAGACCGGCACCGAGGTCAAGCGCGTCGTGCTGTGCACCGGCAAGGTGTATTACGATCTGCTGGAAGAACGCCGCAAACGCGGTGTCGACAACATCGCCATCGTGCGTGTCGAGCAGCTCTATCCGTTCCCGATCGTCTCGCTGCCGCAGGAATTGGCGCATTACCCGAATGCGGAAGTGGTCTGGTGCCAGGAAGAGCCCGAGAATATGGGTGCCTGGAATTTCGTCGATCGCAAGATCGAGGCCGTGCTGGCCGAACTTGGCTCCAACCGTCGTCCGCGTTTCGTCGGCCGTGCGGCGGCAGCCAGCCCGGCAACCGGCTTGGCACGCACCCACGCAACCGAGCAGGCGGCCCTCGTGAACGAGGCTTTGAGCCTCTAACCCAAATCTCTGCCGGCGGGGCGATGCTCCGCCGGACCCCCCACGGAAGATTGAACTGGATACGTCATGGCGACCGAAATCAAGGTGCCCACACTGGGCGAAAGCGTCTCGACCGCAACCGTTGCGCGCTGGCTGAAAAAGGTCGGCGATGCCGTGGCCGCCGATGAGGCGTTGGTGGAACTCGAAACCGATAAGGTGACGGTTGAAGTCAACGCCAGCGCATCGGGCACGCTGTCCGAGATCGTGGCACCGGAAGGGTCGGAAGTTGAAGTCGGCGCGTTGCTCTGCGTGCTCGGAGAAGGCGGCCGTTCGGTGGCACACCCGGCCGCCAACCCGGCCCCCGGCGTGAACCCGCCGCCGACCGCCACCGGCCCGGTCGCCCGTCCGGCCGCAGGCCCGAGCGAGACGGTGCATGCCCCGCTTCCGGCCGCTGCCAAGATGATGGCCGACAACAACGTGCCCGCCGCGGCGCTCTCCAGCGGCACCGGCAAGGATGGCCGCGTGACCAAGGGCGACGTGCTCGATTTCCTCGCCCGCCCGGCTGCCGCCCCCGCCGCTGCCCCTGCCGCACCGAAGGCACCGAGCGCGCTGGAAGAAGGCGAGGAGCGCGTCAAGATGACCCGCCTGCGCAAGACCATCGCCTCGCGTCTGAAGGAAGCCCAGAACACGGCCGCGATGCTGACCACCTTCAACGAGGTGGACATGTCGGCGGCGATGGCACTGCGCGCCGAATACAAGGACGCCTTCGAGAAGAAGCACAAGGGTGTGCGTCTCGGCTTCATGAGCTTCTTCGTGCGCGCCTGCGTGGCCGCCCTGAAGGAACTCCCGGCGGTGAACGCCGAGATTGACGGTGACGACATCGTCTATCGCAACCATGTCCACATGGGCATCGCGGTTGGCGGTGCCAACGGTCTGGTTGTGCCGGTGGTGCGCCATGCTGACTCGCTGAGTTTTGCGGGCATCGAGAAGGCCATCGGCGATTTCGGCCGCCGCGCGCGGGACGGTCAGTTGAAGATCGAGGAACTCTCCGGCGGCACCTTCACCATCACCAATGGTGGTGTGTATGGCTCGCTGATGAGCACCCCGATCCTGAACGCGCCGCAATCGGCCATCCTGGGCATGCACAAAATCCAGGACCGCCCGATTGCCGTCGGCGGCAAGGTGGAAATTCGCCCGATGATGTATCTGGCGCTGTCCTATGACCATCGCATCATCGACGGCAAGGAAGCGGTGACGTTCCTGGTGCGCGTGAAGGAAAACATCGAAGATCCGCGCCGTCTGCTGCTGGATCTGTAATCGCTCGTTCACCGTCATTGCGAGGAACGCAGTGACGAGGCCATTCATCGAACCGAGAGCCGGGTCTCGATGGATTGCTTCGTCGTGTCACTCCTCGCAATGACGATGTTTATCTGAAAGGAGCCACCCCCCATGGCTGACCAATTCGATCTCATCGTCATCGGCTCCGGCCCTGGCGGCTATGTGTGCGCCATCCGTGCGGCCCAGCTTGGCATGAAAGTGGCCTGCGTCGAGAAGCGCGCCACCCTTGGCGGCACCTGCCTCAATGTCGGCTGCATCCCCTCCAAGGCGCTGCTGGTCTCGTCCGAAAGCTATGAGGATGCCAAGCATCATCTGGCCGATCACGGCGTGATGGTGGGCGAGGTGAAGCTCGACATCGCCCGCATGCAGGCGCGCAAATCGGACGTGGTGGGCGCGAACACCAAGGGCGTGGAATTCCTGTTCAAGAAGAACAAGGTGACATGGCTCAAGGGCACCGGCGTGATCACCGCACCGGGCAAGGTCTCGGTGGATGGCACGGAGTATCTGGCCCGCAACATCGTCATCGCCACCGGCTCCGAATCGATGCCGCTGCCGGGCGTAGACGTGGACGAGACCACCATCGTCACCTCCACCGGCGCGCTCGAACTGACCAAGGTTCCCGAGCATCTGGTGGTGATCGGTGGCGGCGTGATCGGCCTGGAACTGGGGTCGGTCTGGGGGCGTCTGGGGGCGAAGGTGACGGTGATCGAATTCCTCGACCGCATCATTCCGGGCAATGACCTGGAAGTGGCCAAGCAGTTCCAGCGCGTGTTGGAAAAGCAGGGCTTCAGCTTCAAGCTCGGCCAAAAAGTGACGGGCGCTGCCAAGACCGATGCGGGCGTGGCGCTGACCGTGGAGCCCGCCAAGGGGGGCGACGTGGAGACGATCACCGCCGATGTCGTGCTGCTGGCCATTGGCCGCCGTGCTTACACCGAAAATCTGGGTCTGGCCGCCATCGGCGTTGAAACCGATGCACGCGGTCGCGTTGTCACCAACGGCCATTTCGCCACCAACATTGCCGGCATCTACGCCATTGGCGACGTCATCGCCGGGCCGATGCTGGCGCATAAGGCGGAAGACGAGGGCGTGGCGCTGGCCGAGCAATTGGCCGGTCAGCATGGCCATGTGAATTACGGCGTCATTCCGGGTGTGATCTACACCTGGCCGGAAGTGGCCTCCGTCGGCAAGACCGAGGAAGAGCTGAAGGCCGAGGGCGTGGCCTATGCCGTTGGCAAGTTCCCATTCCTGGCCAATGGCCGTGCGCGCGCGATGGGCATGACGGACGGGTTCGTGAAGATCCTGGCCGATAAGCGCACCGACAAGCTGCTCGGCTGCCACATTTTGGGGCCGGACGCCGGCACGCTGATCGCCGAAGTGGCAACGGCGATGGAATTCGGCGCGTCCTCCGAAGACGTCGCCCGCATCTGCCACGCACATCCCACGCTGTCTGAGGTGGTCAAGGAAGCGGCGTTGGCCGTGGATGGCCGCGCGCTGCATATTTGACGTCGACTGCTGTGTCCGGGGCATAAGTACTTGCCCCGGACAATTTTTTTTCCGATGTTGCATTTATCTTTAAGGGGTTTTGATAATGCAGCCGTATGGAGCTTTCCTTCCGAGTGATCGTGCAAAGTTCCTGATCCGGCTGTTCAGTGAAACGCCCCTCGGCTACAGCAAGCTGCGTCGCTATGCGATCAAGCGGCTTTTGGCGGAACATCCCGCCTATCTGGATTCGACATTCTTCGGGTATCGCTTCCGCTTCGTGACGAAAGACAATCACACCGACCGGATGGCGGCGCTGTGTGGGAAGTATTTCAATGCGGCCGAGTTGCGGTGGATCACCCGCGTGCTGGCCAAGCCCGACCCGATTTTTGTCGATATCGGTGCCAATATGGGCTTCTTCAGCTTCGCCGCCGCGCGATTGGGCGCGAAAGTGGTGGCCGTTGAGCCCAATCCGCGCCTGTGCGAGCGGATTCGCTTCAACCAGACACTGAACGGGATTTCGAATTTCGATCTCTTTCAGGCCGCTGTTGGCGGGGAGGAGGGCACCGCCCTGCTGTCCGACCCGCAGGATTTCGGGCAGGCCACGCTGCGGGACACCCAGAAGGGCATCGAAGTGCGCATCCGTCCGCTGGTCAATATCCTGGCCGAGGCGGGTGTGACGCGGATCGATTGCCTGAAGATCGATATCGAAGGCTATGAGGACGAAGCGTTGCTGCCGTTCTTCGCCTCCGCAGATCGGTCGTTGTGGCCGAAGCACATCGTGTTCGAACATAGCTCGCACACGCTGTGGCGTCGCGATCTGCTGGGAAAGATGGCCGAGATCGGCTACCGCATTGCCGCCCGTTCGCGCGGAAACTCGCTGGCGACCCTGGCCGGGAACTGAGCTTGCATGTGTGGGGCGCTTCGCTTGCGGTGACGGTTTTGGGTTAGGATGCGCCCATGACCATCACTCCTCTCGCCCTGACCATGGGCGATCCGGCCGGAATTGGCCCTGAGATCACCCGCGCCGCTTGGCAGGCCCGTCGCAACGGTCATCCCTTTGTGGTGCTCGGCGATCCGGCGCTCTACCCGCAATGCGAAATCGTCGACCATGCCGCCGATGCGGTGGCGGTGTTCGCCCGCGCGTTGCCGGTGCTGCCGATCCGCCTCGCGATGCCCGCCATCGCGGGGCAGCCGAATTCGGCCAATGCACAGGCGGTGATGGCGTCCATCGAGCGCGCCACGCGGCTGACGCAGGCCGGCGAGACGGCGGCGGTGGTGACGAACCCGATCAGCAAGGCAACGCTGTATGGCGCGGGATTCCAATATCCCGGCCACACCGAATTCCTCGCCGCCCTGACCGACACGCCCTTGCCGGTGATGATGCTGGCCTCGCCGATGCTGCGGGTGGTGCCGATCACCATTCATGTCTCGTTGCAGGAGGCGATCCGCACGCTGACCACCGAGATCATCATCGCAACCAGCCGCATCACCGCCGAGGCATTGCGTCGCGATTTCGGCATTGCCCATCCGCGCCTCGCCTTTGCCGGCCTGAACCCGCATGCGGGCGAGCAAGGTGCGATGGGCGATGAGGAAATCCGCATCATCCGCCCCGCCATGCAGGCATTGGCCGATGAGGGGATCACCGTGCTCGGCCCGATTCCGGCCGACACCATGTTCACCCCGCGTGCGCGGCAGGGTTACGATGTGGCGATGGGGATGTATCACGATCAGGTGCTGATCCCGATCAAGACGCTGGATATGGATGGCGGGGTGAATGTCACGCTCGGCCTGCCGATCATCCGCACCTCACCCGATCATGGCACCGCGTTCGACATCGCGGGGCGGGGCATCGCGGATCCGTCGAGCCTGTTGGCGGCCTTGGATCTCGCCGCTGAACTGGCGGCACACCAGCTTGGAGTTTGAGTGAGATGTTGCCCTATCAACGCCTTGGCGTGAATATCGACCACGTGGCCACGCTGCGCAATGCGCGTGGCGGCACCTACCCCGAACCGGTGCGCGCGGCCTTGCAGGCGATTGCAGCGGGGGCGGATGGCATCACCGCGCATCTGCGCGAGGATCGCCGCCATATTCGTGATGCCGACATGGCGGCGTTGAAGGCTGCGATCAGCAAGCCGTTGAATTTCGAGATGGCCGCCACGCCGGAGATGCTGCGAATCGCGCTCGCCACCGCCCCGCATGCCTGCTGTCTGGTGCCGGAGAAGCGCACCGAGGTGACGACGGAAGGCGGGCTGGATGTGGCGGGACAATTGGGCACGCTGCGGCCCTTCGTGGGTCAATTGCGCGATGCCGGCATTCGCGTCTCGCTGTTCGTCGATCCCGATCCGGCGCAATTGCGCGCCAGCGCCGAGGCGGGGGCCAACATCGTTGAACTGCACACCGGCGCCTATGCCGAGGGCAAGCCGGGGGAGCTGGAGCGGTTGATCTCAGGCGCCGCCCTGGCCGCCTCGCTCGGGCTGGAAGTGCATGCCGGGCATGGGCTGACCTATGAGAACACGCCCCCCGTGTCGGCAATTCCGCAGGTGGTCGAGCTGAATATCGGCCATTTCATCATCGGTGAGGCGGTGTTCACCGGGTTGGATGTGGTGGTGCGCCGGTTCCGGGAATTGATGGATC
Source organism: Acetobacteraceae bacterium (assembly GCA_031291725.1). Taxonomy (GTDB): domain Bacteria; phylum Pseudomonadota; class Alphaproteobacteria; order Acetobacterales; family Acetobacteraceae; genus CAIQQQ01. The sequence goes on along the minus strand of JARLIM010000020.1, from coordinate 45,254 downwards.
AGGCGCGGACGTAAATTTATGCCCCGCCATGGCTGCATGCCATGCCGCCATGACGGGTTGGGGGAGTGGTTGGGGCGAACCCACATCCCCCGTCATGGCGCGCGCAGCGCAGCCATCCATCGCGATGCCGCCCACCCCCGCGATGGATTGCGGCACTGCGTGCCACAATGACGGTTTGGGGGAGTGGCTGGGGCGAACCCACATCCCCCGTCATGGCGCGCGGAGGGCCGCCATCCATCGCGATGCCGCCAAGCCCGGCGATGGATTGCGGCACTGCGTGCCACAATGACGGGCTGGTGTGGATGGATTGCGGCACTGCGTGCCGCCATGACGGGTTGGGGGAGTGGCTGGGAATCAACCCTCAATCATCACGGCTCTCAGCCGCCTTTGCCAAAGCCTGCCACACGCTTTCCGACGTCGCGGGCATGTCCACATGGGTCACGCCGAGCGGGGCCAATGCGTCCACCACGGCGTTGATCAATGCCGGCGGGCTGCCCACCGCCCCGGCCTCACCGGCGCCCTTCACCCCGAGCGGGTTGGACAGGCAAGGCACTTCGACGAAATCGACCTCGATATCCGGGAAATCATCGGCGCGCGGCAGGGCGTAGTCCATGAAGGAGCCGGCGAGGAGCTGGCCGCTATCGGCATCGTAATGCGTCCGTTCCAGCAATGCCTGACCCAGACCCTGCGCCACACCGCCATGCACCTGACCGCGCACGATCATCGGATTCACCGCGCGCCCCACATCGTCCATCACCACATAGCGCTTGACCGCGATCTCTCCGGTGTCCGGATCGACCTCCACTTCGGCGATGTGGCAGCCATTGGGGAAGGTGTGGCTTTTGATCTCGGCGATCTCGGCGGCATCGAGGGTGACAACATCTTCCCCCTTCGCCGCCCGCGCGCGCTGGCCCACGGCGAGTGCGACGATGTCGATGCCGCGATCCGTGCCGACGATGGAGAATGTGCCGCCTTCGAAGACGATATCCGCCTTGGCCGCCTCCAACACGTCCGACGCCGCCTCGCGTCCCTTTTCGATCACCGTGGCGGCGGTGGCCAGAATGGCCTGACCCTCCGAATACAGGCTGCGCGCACCGCCGGTGCCGCCGCCGGTCGGGATGGTGTCGGTGTCCCCCTGGTGGATGCGCACGCGATCGCCATCGACGCCGAGCTGATCGACGGTGAGTTGCACATAGGCCGTCTCATGGCCCTGGCCGGTGGATTGCGTGCCGACATAGACATCGACATAGCCATCCTCGGCAAAGCGGATTTCCGCGCGTTCGGTGGGAGCCCCACCAGTGGCTTCCAGGTAATAGGCCAGACCAATGCCCCGGCGCTTGCCACGGCTGGCGGCCTCGGCGCGGCGGGATTCGAAGCCTGCCCAGTCCATCTTCGCCAGGGCCGCATCGAGCACGATGCTGAAATCGCCTGAATCGTAGAGTTTGCCGACCGGCGTTTTATGCGGCATCGCCTCGGGCTTGACCATGTTGCGGCGGCGCAGCTCGACGCGATCCACGCCGATTTCCCGTGCTGCGGCGTCAATCAGGCGTTCGACGAGATAGTTGCTCTCCGGCCGCCCGGCACCGCGATAGGCATCGACGGGCACGGTGTTGGTGAACACGCCGATCACGTTGGCGTAGATCGCCTGAAAGCCATAGACGCTGGCCAGCACCCCGGTGCCGGCCCCGGTGGGGATGTAGGGCGCGAAGGTGGACAGATAGGCGCCCATATTGGCCACGTTGCGGGTGCGCAGCGCGAGGAAGCGGCCATTCGTGTCCATCGCCAACTCGCCCAGCGTGATGTTGTCGCGGCCATGCGTGTCGGACAGGAAGGCTTCTGCGCGCTCGGAGGCCCATTTCACCGGGCGGCCCAATTTACGCGCCGCGTAGCAGCACAGCACATGCTCGGCATAGACGAACAGCTTCATGCCGAAGCCGCCGCCGACATCGGGGGTGATGATGCGGAAGGCTTCCTTGTCCATCTTGAAGACGGCATCGCCCAGGATGTTCTTCAGCAGCCAGCCGCCCTGTGTGTTGGTGCGCAGGGTGAAGCGCCCGCCTTCGAACTGCGCCAGTGCGGCCCGCGCCTCCATGGAGGCGACGACGATGCGGTTGTTGACGATCGTCAGCCGGGTGACATGGGCTGCCTGGGCGAAGAGTTCCTCGGTTTTGTCCTTCTGGCCGATCTCCCAGTCGAACACCTGATTGCTGCCCAATTCCGGCCAGACCAACGCGGCCCCGGCATCAAGGCCCGCCGCGAGGTCGGTGGAGGCGGGCAGGGTGTCGTAATCGATGACAATCAACTCCGCCGCATCGCGCGCAATGGCGGTGCTGTCCGCCACGATGAAGGCCACCGGATCGCCGGTATGGCGCACGAAACCACGGGCAAGCACGGGATGGCCGGGATTGGCGCAATCCGATCCGTCCTTGTTCTTCACCAGAGCGGCACAGGGCAGACCGCCAATGCCGTCCGCGTCAAGATCGGCAATGGTGTAGACGCCGTGCACACCGGGCACGCTCTTGGCCGCATCGGTGTCGATGGAGACGATGCGGGCGGCGGCATGCGGGCTGCGCAGCACCACGCCGATAAGCTGGCCGGGCAGCGACATGTCATCGGTGTACGAGCCTGCGCCCTTGAGCAGGCGCGGGTCTTCCACGCGACGAACCGGCTGTGCGAGACCGAACTTGGTCATGGCGATACCCCCCAAGGCAAATGATGTGTTGCACATAGAGTTGCGCGTGTGGGGGCGATTGCCAAGGGGCGGGCGTGAATTGGATGGAGGTGGCAGATGTGAAACACACCGGCGCTGCCGTTTACAGATATCCGAAGCGCCGCATCACCGCCGCGTGGTCGCGCTCAATGCGTGCTTGTTGCGCTCGGCTGAGCACGTCGCGCCAGCCACCGGCGCGGCCTGTGCCGAAGAACGGTGCGGTGGATTCGGCGACCCGCTCAACAAAGCCCTTGTTGCGTTCTTGGTTGCGCAATTCGTCGAACGCGCTGAAGCGGATGGCGCGCGCCAGCCGATCGCGTGGCGGTGTGCTGGACAGCCAGGTGATCAGCGGCCGAAACACCGCCTCGGGGGCGGCGAGCATCTCTTCATAGACAATCACATGCACGCGCGGGTCTGGCTGATCGGTCCACGACCCGACATGCTCGGACCATGTGCTGAGCAGCTCATAGATCGCGGTGTCGGTGCCGCCGGTGGCGGCATGGGGATTGGCCATCAGGGCGATCACCTCGTCGAGCGGCCTGCCGAGATGCGCACTGTAAGACACCGCCACGTCGCGGGGGTCGCGCACGATGTAGATTGCCCCCGCCGTCACCTCTGGCGTGATCAGCGGCACGCCGGCCACCGCGCACAGGGCGTTGTGGGTTTTCACGAAAACCAAGGTGCGGTCGACGTCCATCAGATCGCGATGCACCAGCGGACGCATAAGTTGGACGTCGGCGATGCTGAATTGTGAGGCCGGGCGTTTGTCGTAGCGTTGATAATGCCCGGCATTGACATCAGAGACGGTCAGATCGGTGAGCTTGTTGATGTCACAGGGAGTGTCGGACTGGCGGATGTAATTATGCAGGAACGCCCGAACCCAGGTGTTGCCGGATTTCGGGTAGGACGCGATCCAGACCAGCTTGCCCATGCGATCTCCCCCAGCAAGACGCAGTTCCGATGTGCCGGTTATAGCGGACAAAGCGCAGCAACCCAGGAATCACGTGGGTGACTCCTGGGTTGCTGCGCTTTGTCCGTGATGACGGCGAGAAGAAATTTAGGCCGCCGAGCTGGAACGCTCGCTCTTCTTACGTTCATGCGGGTCGAGGTAACGCTTGCGCAGGCGCACCGCACCCGGCGTGACTTCAACCAGCTCGTCGTCTTCGATATAGGCCAGCGCCTGTTCCAGGCTCATGCGACGGGGCGGGATCAGCAGCAGCGCCTCATCCTTGCCAGCGGCGCGGATGTTGGTGAGCTTCTTTTCACGGACCGCGTTCACATCCAGATCGTTCTCGCGCGAATGCTCGCCCAGGATCATGCCGATGTAGATTTTCTCACCGGGATTGACGAACAGCGTGCCGCGTTCCTGCAGCGAGAACAGCGAATACAGCACCGCCTCGCCGTCGGAATTCGAGATCAGCGAGCCGTTGCGGCGGCCTTCCATCGTGCCGGCCCAGGTGTCGTAGCCGACGAACAGGCGGTTCATGATGCCGGTGCCACGGGTGTCGGTGAGGAACTCGCCATGATAGCCGATCAGGCCGCGCGATGGCATGCGGAAGGTCAGACGCACCTTGCCACCGCCGGACGGGCGCATGTCTTGCAGCATGCCCTTGCGGCGGCTGATCTTTTCCACCACCACGCCCGAATACGGCTCGTCCACATCGACCAGGACGTCTTCCATCGGCTCTTCTTTTTCGCCGGTTTCCGCATTCTGCTGCGTCAGCACGCGCGGGCGGCCGATGGTGAGCTCGAAGCCTTCGCGGCGCATCGTCTCGATCAGCACGCCCAGCTGAAGTTCGCCACGACCGGCGACTTCGAAGGCGTCGGCTTCGTTGGATTCCGTCACCTTGATGGCGACGTTGCCTTCGGTTTCGCGCAGCAGACGGTCACGGATCTGACGCGACGTGACCTTCTTGCCCTCGCGGCCGCCCAGCGGGCCATCGTTGACGCGGAAGGTCATCGCCAGGGTCGGCGGATCAACCGGGATCGACGGCAGCGGCGTGTTGACTTCCGGCGAGCAGATCGTGTGCGGAATGGTGCTCTCGGACAGGCCGGCAATGGCGATGATGTCACCGGCGACGGCTTCATCGACCGGCACGCGCTCCAGGCCGCGGAAGCTCATCAGCTTGGTCAGACGACCGGTTTCCACCACCGAACCATCCTCGCGCAGCACCTTCAACGGCATGTTGATCTTGGCGCGGCCCTGCTCGATACGCCCGGTCAGCACGCGGCCGAGGAAGTTGTCGTAGTCGAGAATGGAGGCGTTCATCGCGAAGGGCGCTTCGTAGTCGAAGGTCGGCGGTGCGACATGGGTCATCACCAGATCGAACATCGGCGACAGATCCTTGCGCTCGTCATCCAGCGAGGCGACGGCCCAGCCCTGACGGCCCGAGGCGAACAGGGTGGGGAAGTCGAGCTGCTCGTCGGTCGCGTCGAGCGAGGCGAAAAGGTCGAAGATTTCGTTGTGCACTTCGTCGGCGCGCGCATCTTGGCGGTCGATCTTGTTGATCACCACGATCGGCTTCAGGCCGCGCTGCAGCGCCTTGCCGACGACGAATTTGGTTTGCGGCAACACGCCTTCGGCAGCATCGACCAGCAGGATGGCGCAATCGACCATGCCCAGGATGCGCTCGACTTCGCCGCCGAAATCGGCGTGGCCTGGGGTATCGACGATGTTCAGGCGGGTGTCTTTCCAGACCACCGACGTGCATTTCGCCAGAATGGTGATGCCGCGCTCTTTTTCGAGATCGTTGCGATCCATCGCGCGCTCGGCCACCTGTTGATGGTCCTTGAACGTGCCGGACTGTTTGAGCAGCTGGTCAACGAGGGTCGTCTTGCCATGATCGACGTGAGCGATAATGGCGATGTTGCGGATATCCATCTGGGCACCTGAGCTTTGCGCGGCAAAAACCGCGCAGGACAGGGTGTCCGGCGCGGTGGCTTCATGTTGCGGCGCACCGATAGCGGATCAGCGGCAATCAGGCGAGCGTTTATCGCCGCCGCTCATGCACACCAGACGCGCGCAGAACTCTCAAAGCCCCGTAATCAACCGCCGCAGCCGTTCCACCGGCGGTCGCGCGCCGTATTGGGCGATGGCGTAGGCGGCGGCCAGACTGCCCAAGGCTGCCGATTCGGACAGGCGGCGATGGGCGGTATGGGCGGCGAGGAAACCGGCGGCGAAAGCGTCACCGGCACCGGTGGTGTCCACAACCGTGGTGGCGTGTGCGGGCACGCTGATGCGGGTGTAGCCCTCGATGATCATGCTGCCATCGGCCCCAAGCGTGAGGGCGGCAATGCCGACGTCGCGCGCGACGTGATCGGCGGCGTCCATCCAGTTGTTGGATTCGTAGAGAGCGGTGATCTCGGTTTCGTTGGCGAAGAGAATATCCACATGGTCACGCACCAGCGCCCGGAACGCCTCACGATGGCGGTGCACGCAGAAGGCGTCCGACAAGGACAGCGCCACGCGGCGGCCTGCCTTGTGCGCCAGTTCAGCGGCACGCAGGAAGGCGGCCTGGGCGTGTGGCGGGTCGAACAGATAGCCTTCCAGATAGGTGATCGCGCAATCCGCCACCAGCGCAGCGTCGATGGCATCCGGGCCAAGCTCGACGCAGGCGCCGAGGAAGGTGTTCATCGTGCGTTGACCGTCGGGCGTGACCGAGATCAGGCAGCGTGCCGTCGGGGCCCCGCCCAGCAGCGGCGGCGTGGGGAAATGCACGCCTGCGGCCTTGATGTCATGCCGGAAGACGTTGCCGAGCTGGTCATCGGCGACCTTGCCGATATAGGCCACGCGCGCCCCCAGCTGGGCGGCGACGGCGCAGCTATTGGCCACCGACCCGCCGCTGCTCTCGATGCCGGGAGGCATCGCCGCATAAAGGCGCTCGGCACTGTCGGCATCAATCAAGGTCATCGCGCCTTTGCGGAGGTCGTGATGGGTGATGAAACTTTCTTCAACGGGCGCCACCACATCCACGATGGCGTTGCCGATGCCGAGAATGTCGAAACGGGGGTGGGATGCGGACATTGCGCGAATTCTCCGGTAAGACAGTTTCGCCTATCACCGCGTTCTTCTCGCGGCAACCTCGGAGAATCCCGCTATGATTTTTCCCGCCTTGCGTGCGATCGCACAATTGCCCGATCCGGCCTTCTTCGGGGCGGTGCTGCGCAGCGTGGTGTGGTCGGTGATAGGCTTTGCCGTGCTGTCAATGACAGTTTCGCTGAGTTTGCATGCCGGCATAGCCCTGTGGTTGGCCTCATTCATGCAGCATGCCGAGGCGGTGGGCTGGGCGGCGGCATTGGTGGGGTTTTTCAGCACCACCTTGCTGTCTGTGTGGCTGTTTGTGCCGGTTTCCACCGCGATTGCCAGCCTGTTTTCCGACCGGATCGCCGATGCGGTGGAGCGCCGCTATTACCCATCTCTGCCCTATGCCGCCCCCGCGCCCATCGCGGCGCAGGTGACGGACGCGGTGCTGTTGGGGGGGCGGGTGTTGCTGTTGCAGGCGGTGGCGGGCGTGGTGACGGTGATCCCGCCGCATGTGACCGGGCTGGCGCTGGGCTGGATTGTCTCGTCCTGGGCGGTAGGGCGCGGCTTGTTCGTGCCGGTGGCGATGCGGCGGATGGATCGCGCGCATGCGGTGTTGGTCTATCGCCAGCGCCGGACGGAGGTGATGCTGCTCGGTGCAACGATCGTCGCGGCAGGCTTGGTGCCGCTGCTCAACCTGTTTGCCCCCATCCTCGGCGTGGCTGCGATGGTGCATGTGCTGCACAGCGGGTCGCAGGTTCGTGTTGTGATGACTCCTCCCGTCGTGTAAGCCCTTTTGAACATATTTCAGCCAGACGGAGTGACCGTGTTCCGCCGCCGCAAGCCTGAACCAGCCCCCGCATCCGTTGAAGCTTCCGGCTCCATGCCGCAGCAGGAGAACGACGCTTTGTCCTCACAGTTGTTCGCCAACTCTGTGTCTCAGACTGCTGCCGAGGCAGAGCGCGGCCGGGCCGCCGCATCGAAAGATCCCGCCATGACAACTCCCGTTGCCGCTGCTGCCGCTGCACAGCGTTCCTCTATGCCCGCCTCGCAGGCGCTGCCGTCGCTGCGCAGCACAACTGCCGCCAAAAAGGACGTCGAACGCCGCACGATGATCGTCGCGCGCGGGGTGATCCTGGATGGGGCGCTGCGCGAATGCGAGCGGCTGGTGGTGGAGGGTGTGGTGGAAACCACGCTGATTTCCACGATCGAACTCGCGATCGCCCCCGGCGGTCTCTACAAGGGGGAAGCCGACGTTGAGGATGCCGATATCGCCGGCACCATCGATGGCGTGATCACCGTGCGTGGCAGCCTGATCGTGCGCTCGACGGGCAAGCTGCTCGGCACCGTGCGCTGCCGCAGGCTTCAGGTGGAGGATGGCGGGCAGATCAGCGGTCAGCTTGAGATGCTCACCGGCCCGGCTGACTCGGGCACCCGCGCGGCCGGCGCGGTTTTCTGACAGATATTTGGGGCGGATAACGGCCTGGCCGCTTCCGCCTCACGCCGCTTCTGTCTGCCTCAGATCGGCAGCCAGACCGAAAACACCGAGCCTTTACCCTCCTCGCTCTCGATGCCGAGTTGGCCGCGATGGCGGTTGAGGATGTGTTTGATGATCGCCAGACCCAGCCCGGTGCCGGACGGTGCAGCACCCGTGCGGCTGCGCGCCTTGTCGACGCGATAGAAGCGTTCGGTCAGGCGCGGCAGATGTTCGCGCGCAATGCCGCGCCCATCATCCTGCACCGACAGCACCAACCCCGCCCGTGCAGGCCAGCGCCCGCCCGGCTCGGTGCGCGCGATCGTCACCCGCAACAGCCCGCCCGGCTTGCCGTATTTCAACGCATTATCGACCAGATTGCTCGCCACCTGCGCGAGCTGATCGGCATCGGCGGTCACGGGCGGCAGGTTCTGCGGCAGGTCGAGCGACAGCGTGACGTTCTGGCTGGCGATGCGCGGCTCGAATCCGGCGATCACCCCCTCGACCAACTCGGCCAGATCGACGCGCTCGGCGGGGGGTTGGTGTTCGGAAAGTTCGATGCGGCTGAGGCTCATCAGATCGTCGATCAGCCGGTTCATCCGCTCCGCCTGCTCGGCCATGATGCCGAGAAAGCGTTGCTGCGCAGGCGGATCATCTGAGGCAGGCCCACGCAGAGTTTCGATAAAGCCGATCAAGCCTGCCAGCGGCGTGCGCAGTTCGTGGCTGGCATTGGCAACGAAATCCGCGCGCATCCGCTCCAATGCCCGCTCACGCGAGCGGTCGGAGAGCACGACGATGGCGCGGCCGCCATCGGCCAAGGGCGGGTCCATGAAAATAATCGTCGCCGCCACTTCGCGCTGCACCGGCACACGCAGCGAGAACTCGATGCTTTGCAATTGGCGCTGTTCGAAGGCGCGGTCGATGGCGGCGCGCAGATCGGGGTGGCGCAGCACGGCGGCCATATCGTTGCCATAGGCCATCCGTGCCGCCTCATTGGCCCGCCGCACATCGCGGTCTTGGCCGAGCACCAGCAACGGATCGGGCAGACGTTCGACAATGGCCTCATTGGCGGCGAGCAATTGCCCCACCATCGCCGCGCGATTGGCCAGCGTGCGCGACAGTCGTTCGATGTTGCGCGTCGCGCGTTCGATGGAGCCCAGGCGCGGCGCGGCGGCGGCCTCGGCGAGACCTGCTGCGTTTTCCAGGCTGGCTTGCCGGATGGTTTCAGCGAGTTTGCCGAGGTCATGCGTCCACAAAAGCGCGATCAGCACGGCGGCGACGAGGCAGCAGGCAAAGCCCAGCAGCGCCGGCGAGGCGGCCAATCGCTTGGTCGCCCACAGCACGGCCAGCACCGCCCCCGGTGCGATGCTGAGGGCGATCGTGGTGCCGAAAAGCTGGCTGGGGCGCATCGCCTTCTGCATTGGTTCTCCCTATAGGCCCGGAGCGCCGAGATTATCGGGCGCCGGATCGACAATCTGCACACCGCCGCGCTGGATTTCAAACACCGCCAACCCGCGCCGGACATGCCCGTCCGGCATCAGGCCGAGCACGCCATCCACCCCGGCGAACCCTTCTGGCCGGGTCAGCGAGGTGGCCGAGAAGCCGCCATTGGCCGCCAACACGCGGGCAATCGCCGCCGCGTCATAGGCGAGGTCGGCAAGGCCAGGGGCTTGGGTGGTGTATTTGGCGGTGTAGGCGGCATCGAAGTTCACCCGTGCCGCAGGGTCTGGGGCGGCATACCACGCGCCGACCAGATCGCCGGTGCCGCGTGCCAGCGGATTGGCCCACAAAGCCGGGCCCAAGATGCGCACGGCCGGGGCGTCGATGTCGTAATAGGGCAGCAGGCTGGTCACCACATCGAGTTGATCGCCGATGGAGGCCAGCAGCAGCGCGTCCATCGGGGCGGGCGGAATCTCGCTGCGCCGCAATTCGGCCGCTTCCTTGCGCCCCTCGGCGTTGTGCTTGTTGATCGCCGCGCGCAGCTTCTCGTCAATCGGACCGCGACGATGTTCGTAATCGGAGATGTCTTTCACCGTGGCGGCGGCCGATTGCACGTTGCCGTCGTCGATGCCGCGGATATCAGCCGTGGCCTCCGGGGGCAGGGCATGCCGCAGCGCATCGCCCATCACCTGACCGTAGCTTGAATTCGGCAGCAGGGCAGCGAATTTCGTCTTGCCCTGGGCGATCACCGCCAGCGCCAATCGGCGCACCTGTTGCGCGGGCGTCAGACCCAGCACCCACACGCCGGGATGCGATTGTGCATCGTCGGAGGTGAAGGCGAGCATGCCCACCCCGGCGCGCATCGCGGGGCCGGCGGCGGCCTGGGTTTCGGGGGCGGTGAGCGGGCCGATGATCAACCCGGCCCCTGCGGCAATGGCGCGGCTGGCGGCCGCGGCGGCACCTTCCGGGGTGCCGTGGGTGTCGATGACGTCCAGCGGCGGCGCCCCCGGCGCGTCGAGCGCCAGTTGTGCTGCCTGCACCAGCGCCTGCGCGCGTTCGGCGTTCGGGCCGGTCAGCGGGGCGAGCAGGGCCACGCGATTGCCCAGCACCGGCTTGGGCTGCGGCAGTGGTGCGGCGGCTGGGCGGGGGGCGGCGAAGACGGGCGGCGGAGGGGGTTCAGAACTGCACCCGGCCAGTGCTAGGCTGCCGATAAGGAGCCCATATGCCACCGACCTCAAGCCCAGAAGACCAGACAGACCCGCAGGACGCCATTTCTGCATCGTCACTTCCCTCACCCGATCCGAAACGCTCAGGCGGACTTGTGCTGGTTTCCACGCCCATCGGCAACCTCGGCGATATGACATCGCGTGCAATTGCCGAATTGCGTGCGGCCGATCTGGTGCTGTGCGAGGACACCCGCACCTCCGCCCGCCTGCTGACCGCCTTCGACATCCGCGCCCGCACCCAGGCGCTGCACGACCATAACGAGGAAGAACGCATCCCCGGCCTGCTCGCGCAACTGCGCGAGGGGAGGCGGATTGCGGTGATTTCAGATGCGGGAATGCCGGTGGTGTCGGACCCCGGTTTCCGTCTGGTGCGCGCCGCGATTGCCGAGGGGCTGCATGTGGATGCGCTGCCCGGTGCCAATGCGGCCACGCTGGCGCTGGTGCTGTCCGGCCTGCCGCCGCTGCCGTTTCTGTTCCAGGGCTTTCTGCCGCCGAAACAGGCCGCAAGACGGGCGGCGTTGGAGCGGCTGCGCGCCATCGAACAGGCCGGGCTGTCGGCAACGACGATCTGGTATGAATCGCCGCATCGTCTGGCCGAGACCCTGGCCGACATGGCCGATATCCTCGGCCCGCGCCCGGCGGCGGTGGCGCGCGAGTTGACGAAGAAATTCGAGGAAGTGCGCCGGGCCACGCTGAGCGAATTGGCCGCGCATTACGCAGTGGCGGAGGCGCGCGGCGAAATCGCCCTCGTCGTCGGCCCACCGCCGGAGCAAAGCGGCGAGGTGCTGGATATCGACGCGATGCTGCGGGCGGCGATGCGGCAGAATTCGCTGAAGGATGCGGTGGCCGCCGTGGCGCAGGCAAGCGGGCAGAACCGCAAAAGCGTCTATGCCCGCGCCCTGGCATTGGCAGCGGAGGACTGAACCGCTTGCCGCCGCGCCGCCATTGCGCGACGCTTGCGCCTTGGGCGTGGGAGAGGCCGCATGGTGGGGTTGCTTGGTGTTGTCGTCCTGCTGGCCTTTGCCTATGCGCTGAGTGAGAATCGCAGCGCCATCCGTCCGCGCACGGTGCTGGGCGGGCTGGCATTGCAGGTGGCGATGACCGCATTGCTGCTGGATTTCCCGCCCGCCCGCCACGCGATGCTGGGGCTGAACAATGCCGTGGAGGCGCTGCAGACAGCCACCGATGCCGGGAGTTCGTTTGTCTTCGGCTATCTGGGCGGTGGCGCCCTGCCATTTGCCGAAACCCATCCCGGCGGCAGTTTCATCCTGGCCTTCAAGGTGCTGCCACTGGTGCTGACGATCTCGGCGATTTCGTCATTGTTGATCTATTGGGGCGTGTTGCAGGCGGTGATGCGGGTGTTCGCCGCCGTGCTGCGGCGTTCGCTCGGCGTGGGCGGGGCGCTGTCGCTGGGGGCGGCGGTGCATGTGTTCGTCGGCATGACCGAAGCGCCGCTGCTGATCCGGCCTTGGCTTGCCCGCATGTCGCGCGGGGAGATTTTCGCGTTGATGACCTGCGGCATGGCCGGAATCGCGGGCACGGTGATGGTGATCTATGCCGCCATGCTCGGCCCGGTGATCCCCGATTCGATGGGCAATATTCTCTCGGCCGGAATCGTCAACACGCCCGCGGCGTTGGTGATTGCCGCGATCATGATCCCGTTCGGCACGCCCGGCCCGGATGAAAGCCGCCTTGTGCTGCCGCATCCGCCCGCAGGCCCGGTGGACGCGCTGGTGCGCGGCACGATGGATGGCGTGGCCCCGTTGGTGGGCATCGCGGTGATGCTGATCGTGGCTGTCGCTTTGGTGGCGTTGGTCAATATGGGCCTTGGCCATCTGCCCGATGTGGCCGGCGCACCGGTGACGCTGGAGCGGCTGGCCAGTGTGCCGTTCCGTCCGGTGATGTGGCTGATCGGCATTCCGTGGGATGAGACGGCCGCGGCTGCGCAATTGATGGGCACCAAGACGGTGCTGAACGAATTCGTCGCCTATCTGCACTTCTCGGCCCTGCCCGCCGGGGCGCTGTCGGCGCATTCGAAGCTGATCATGACCTATGCGCTGTGCGGCTTCGCCAATGTCGCAAGCGTGGGCATCCTGGTCGGCGGCATGCGGGCGATGGTGCCGGAACGGGCGGACGAGATCACCGCGCTGGGGATGCGCTCACTGATCTCGGGCACGATTGCCACCTGTTTGAGCGGGGCATGGGTGGGGCTGTTGAGTTAGTTCGGGATGATTGCGGGCTGAGACATGCCCAGTCCAACCCGTCATTGTGGCACGACGTGCCGCACTCCATCGCGGTGTTTGGCTGCATCGCGGTGGATGGCTGCGCTGCGCGCGCCATGACGGGTGGGGTGGGGTTTGCGTCAGAACGCGCCGAGGAAATCCCGCTTGCCGATCTCCACGCCGTCATGGCGCAGCAGGTTGTAGGCGGTGGTGACATGGAAGAAGAAATTCGGCAGCGCCCAGTTCAGCAGATAGCGCTGACCCTTGAAGTGGATGTCGCCACTGCGCAGCGTGATCGTCACATCACGCTCTTCCGAACCGTCAATCGACTCGGCTGGGATGCTCTCGATATAGGCGATGGTTTTGCCGATACGCTCCTGCAACTCGGCAAAGCTGCTTTCGGTATCCTCCCATTTCGGCGCCGCCACCCCCGCCAGACGTGCCACCGCGCCCTTGGCGGTGTCGGAGGCAATCTGCACCTGACGGGTGAGGGCGAACATGTCCGGTGCCAGACGCTCGGTGAGCAGCACGCTCGGGTCGATCTTGCGCGCCTCGGCATGGGCGGCGGCCTTGGTCAACACGCCGGACAGACCGCCAAGCGCCTGTTTGAACACCGGCACCGAAGCCGCATGCATGGAAATGGTCATCGTCCAAGAACCTCCCTGTGGTTGCTCATCCCAGATGGGGCGCCCGCATGCCCGCGCCAAGTTCAGGCGGTGAAATAGGGGGCGAGATTGCGGCGGATGCGCGCCAGCGGCGTCTCGTCGGCAGGCGGGCGGATGAAGGTCAGGCCGGTGATCATCTCATAGGCGTGGATATAGACCTCCGACGTCCGCTCGATCATCTCGGCCGGGATTTCCGGCACCGGCTCGTTGTAGGGGTCGCAGCGCTGCGTGACCCAGGCGCGGATAAAATCCTTGTCGAAGCTGTCCGGCCGCTCGCCCTGGGCGAAACGCTCTGCATAGCTTTCGGCGAACCAGTAGCGGCTCGAATCGGGGGTGTGGATCTCGTCGGCCAGAATGATGCGGCCGGTCTCATCGACGCCGAATTCGTATTTGGTGTCCGCCAGGATCAACCCGCGCTGCTCGGCCATGTGCTGCCCGCGCGCGAACAGGGCAAGCGCATAGGTGGATAATTTTTGCCACTGCTCAGCGGTGAGCAGCTTCTGTTCCAGGATCATCGCCTCGGTCAGCGGCTCATCATGCCCGCCATCGAAGGCCTTGCTGGTGGGGGTTATGATGGGGGTGGCGAGTTTCTGGTTGTCGCGCATGCCATCGGGCAGGGTGACACCATACATGTCGCGGCGGCCTGCCCTGTACATCGTCAGGATCGAGGTGGAGGTGGTGCCCGCCAGATAGCCGCGCACCACCACTTCCACCGGCAGAATCGTCAGCGTTTTGGCCACGACCACGTTGGGATCGGGGTATTCGATGACGTGATTGGGGCAGATATCGCCAGTGTGTTCAAACCAATAGCGCGCGGTTTGCGTCAATACCTGGCCCTTGAGCGGGATGGCGGCGAGGATGATGTCGAAGGCGCTGATGCGGTCGGACGTGATCAGAATCCGCCGGCCATCCGGCAAATCGTAATTGTCGCGCACCTTGCCGCGATAGTGATTCGGCAATTCGGCAATCGTGGCGTCATCGAGCACTGGATACATGTCGGTCAGATCCCATCGGGCAAGGCGGCAGTTCTGCCACGAACTTGCCCCGCGAGTCATGCAAGGCAGATAGGAATGCGTTGCGGTGAGGGGTTTGGCGGGCGATTCCGCCTGACGACGGGACAATGACGTGCCGTGCCCCGTCATGGCGCGTGCCGCCCCAGCGCCAAACGCCGGTCTGCCGTGATGATATCGAAACCGTCCACCAAGACGGTGCATATTTCCTGTAGCATTCTTGACACTCCCCCAAGCCAAGGCTAGCAAGCGCACGCCTTTGGCAAGCCTGTCTGTATCGGGGTCTCCGGTCATGCCGGCTTGAAGGAAGGTGCATTGATGAACGATGACGCAAAGAATGCGGGTCAAGCTGGAACCTCTTTTGAGGCGCGTCTGGCGGCAGCCCGCACACGGCAAGGGTTAGATCCCAAGCCTTTGGATATTTCCAAAGGTGACACCAAAGGTCCTTCGCCAATGAGCGTGGGGCTGCGTGTCGGGGTGGAGCTGCTGTCGGCCTTGATCGTGGGGGCTTCCCTCGGTTACTGGCTTGATCGCTGGCTGCATACCTCGCCGATGCTGTTGTCGCTCTTCGTGCTGCTGGGAGGAGCTGGTGGCATCGCCAATGTGTGGCGGCTGCTGGGTCCGAAGCCCCCGGCACATTGACGAATTCACCCCCGGAGGTTGCTCCGGCGGCAGATATGAAGGACAGGCACCGTGGCGGCTGAAGGATCCATCGACGCACTTGGCCAGTTCCAGCTGGAAACGTCGCTGGGAGCGCTCGGCGCTTCGGTGCATTTCACGCAGTCGAATCTGATGATGCTGATTGCAGCCGGGCTGATTCTCGGCCTGTTGTACTTCGGCATGCGCCCGAAGGCGATTGTTCCCGGCCGCCTGCAGGCGCTGGCTGAACTGGCCTATGACGGCGTGCACGGCATGTGCGTCGATCAGATCGGCCATGAGGGCAAGAAGTTCTTCCCCTTCATCTTCACGCTGTTCACCTTCATCCTGCTTGGCAATCTGCTGGGATTGCTGCCGTTCTCGTTCACCTACACCTCGCATATCGCCGTCACCTTTGCGCTTGCGCTGACGGTGATCGTGTTGGTGACGGTTGTGGCGCTGTCGATCCACGGGCTGCATTTTTTCAGCTACTTCTTCCCGGCTGGCGCGCCGAAGCTGTTGGCGCCGCTGATCATCCCGGTGGAGATCATTTCCTACCTCTCGCGCCCGGTCAGCCTGTCCATTCGTTTGTTCGCCAACATGGTGGCGGGTCACGTGATGTTTGAGGTGTTCGCCTCGTTCATCGTGATGATGGCTGCTGCTGGCTCGTTCGGAATGCTGGGTGCGGTTGGTCCGCTGGCCCTGAACGTGGTTCTGGTTGGGTTCGAATTGCTGGTCGCATTCCTGCAGGCCTATGTGTTCTCGATCCTGACCTGCATCTACCTGCACGACGCGGTGCATCTGCACTGATCTCCGCGTCGCAGACTTCCCGCCGTAACTGAAACTCAACGAAGGATATCATCAATGGACGTTCTCGCCGCCAAGGCCCTCGGGGCTGGTATCGCCGTGATCGCGCTGGCTGGCGTCGGCATCGGCATCGGCAACATCTTTGCCGCGCTGGTGACGAGCGTTGCCCGCAACCCGTCGGCGCGTGATCAGGTGTTCGGTCTCGGCATTCTCGGCTTCGCGCTGACGGAAGCCGTGGCGCTCTTCGCGCTGCTGATCGCCTTCCTCATCCTGTTCACCTGATACAAAGGGCCCCGGCCTATGCGCGGCCTCGCCACGCTTGTTCAGGCCGGTTTCCTGCTTCTGCCCTCCGCCGTCATGGCGGAGGAAAAGAAGGGGATGCCGCAGCTTGACTTCGCCAATCCGCTGACGCTGAGCCAGGTTGTCTGGCTGGCGATCATCTTCTTCACCCTTTATCTGCTGCTCTCCCGCTGGGCGCTGCCGCAGGTTGGGGCGGTGTTGGAAGCGCGAGCCTCCCGCATTGCCGGCGATCTGGACGCGGCAAAATCTGCAAAGGCAAAGGCTGATGCGGCGGTTGCCGAGCTGAAGGCCGCCACGGCCAAGGCCCATGCTGAAGCGCAAGCTTCGGTGAGCACGGCTGTTGACGCCGCCAAGGCCGAAGCCGCTGTGCAGGCGACCGCCGCAAACGCCCAGCTGGATGCCCAGTTGGCTGCTGCCGAACAGCGCATTGCCGCTGCCCGCGCCGCCGCCATGGGCGCATTGCGTGACGTTGCCCTGACGACCACCGTCGATGTGGTGGCGCGTCTGACCGGTGCCGCTGTGAGCCAGCAGAATATCGAACAGGCTGTGGACCGGGCGCTCGCCGCCCGCGCCGCGTGAGGAGTTCACCATGGAACACCAGGTAAGCTTCTTCGCTGAGCCGCGTAGCTGGGTTGCCATCGCATTCGTCATCTTCTTTGTCATCTTCGGCAAGAAGCTCTGGGGCGTGCTGTCTGGCATCCTGGATAAGCGGGCTGACACGATCCGCACCGAACTGTCCGAAGCCGAGCGTTTGCGTGGTGAGGCCGAAGCGATGCTGAAGGACGCCGAAGCGCGTCGCAGTACCGCCCTGGCGGAAGCACAGGCTCTGATCGAGGGCGCCAAGCGTGAGGCCACCCGCCTCGCCGCCGCCGCCATCGCCGAAGCCGAGCAGGCAGCCCAGCGCCGTGAGCGTATGGCGATGGACCGCATCTCTGCCGCCGAAAAGGCCGCAGTCGATCAGGTCCGTTTCGCCGCCGCCGAAGTCGCTGGCGTGGCGGCCCGCAACGTGATCGTCGAGACTCTCTCGGCCGATGCGTCGGCTGCCATTGTCGATAAGGCGATTGCCCAGCTGCCCGCAGCGTTGGCCTCCAAGGCCGCCTGATCAGGCTGGAATTGTTTGCGAAAAAGGCGGCTTCGGCCGCCTTTTTTGTTGCCTGCGCTGCCAGAACCCGCCCGCGCTCCGCCCAATTCAGATACAAGCCATGCCAGAATCGGCCACCCGTTCTGGCTTGTCGGCTCTTCCTTGCCAGCCTAGCGTTACCGCTAACAAGCAAGGAGGACACCATGCCGGAAAACAAGATTATGCAGGCCTGGGCGGAAGGTCGCGCTGTGGTCAATGGTTGGTTGGCCATTCCGGACGGCTTTGCGGCCGAGACGATGGCGCAATGTGGCTTCGACAGCCTGACTGTCGATTTGCAGCACGGCGTGCAAGATTATCTGTCGATGATCCGCTGCTTCCAGGCGATGGGCAAATATCCGCCGCTGCCGATGGTGCGCGTGCCGTGGAATGAGCCGGGCATTATCGGCAAGGTGCTCGATGGCGGCGCCTATGGCCTGATCTGCCCGATGATCAACACCGCCGAAGAGGCGCGCAACCTTGTCTCCTACAGCAAATATCCGCCGATGGGGGCGCGCTCGAACGGCCCGATCCGCATGACGGCCTATGGTGCGGCGAGTTCGTATCAATCGACGGCCAATGACGAGATCATCGTGCTGGCGATGATCGAAACCCGCACGGCGGTGGCCAATCTGGAGGCCATTCTGGACGTGCCGGGCCTGACGGGCGTCTATATCGGTCCGTCCGATCTGGGCTTCAGCCATGGTCTGGTGCCGAAGCTGGATCGTGAAGAGCCCGAAATGCTGGCGATTTACGATCGCGTGCTTGCCGAATGCGGCAAGCGCGGCCTGTATGCCGGCATTCATTGCGGCACGGCGGAATATGCGGTGCGCGCGATCAAGATGGGCTTCAAGCTCGTCACCATCACCAACGACGTCTCGCTGATGTCCGCCGCAGCCCGTGGCGCCATCAAGACCGTCCGCGACGGCATCGCCTGAGGAGAACGCAGCCATGACCACGCCCGTCATCCGCCTTCACCCCGACGACGGCGTGGTCATTGCCCGCGCCACCGTGCTGCCCGGCATCGACCTTGCCCCCGGCATTGCCGCCACCCAGCGGATTCCGGCTGGCCATAAAGGGGCGATCCGCGCCTTTGCCAAGGGCGACCCGGTGGTGCGCTACGGCCAGATTATCGGATTTGCCACCACCGACATCGCACCGGGTGAGCACATCCACACCCATAATTGCGGCATGGGCGAGTTGGCACTGGATTACGATTACGGCGTGGCGGCGCAACCGACGGCGTATTTCGACAATCCGGCGACATTCATGGGCATTCGCCGCCCGGATGGCCGATTCGCCACGCGCAACTATATCGGCATTCTCACCTCGGTGAATTGCTCTGCGCATGTGGCGCATGTTGTCGCCGAACAATTCAAACGCAACCCGCTCACCGGCCACGATCCGCTGGCGGATTTCCCGAATGTGGATGGCGTCGTCGCCCTCACCCACAAAACCGGCTGCGGCATGACCCAGCACGAGCCGCTGCGAATCCTGCGCCGCACGCTGGGCGGCTACGCAAGGCATGTGAATTTCAGCCATGTCATCGTGCTGGGCCTCGGCTGCGAGGTGAACCAGATCGGCGGGTTGATGGAGGAGCAGAAGCTCGCCGGTCGCCTGCGCGGATTCGACATCCAGGAAATGGGCGGCAGCCGCAAGACGGTGATGGCGGGCATCGATTTCGTCAAAGAGGTGCTGGCCGACAGCAACAGGGTCAAGCGCGAGCCGGTTGCGGCCAGCGAGTTGATCGTGGCGCTGCAATGTGGCGGCTCGGACGGCTATTCCGGCGTCTCGGCCAACCCGGCTTTGGGGGCGGCTTCGGATTTGCTGGTCCGCCACGGCGGCACGGTGATTCTGTCGGAAACGCCTGAGACTTACGGCGCTGAACATCTGCTCACCCGCCGCGCCGTCTCGCGCGAGGTGGGCGAGAAATTGGTGCGGCTGATGCGCTGGTGGGAGGAATACACCGAGCGCGAGGGGGCCGAGATGAACGCCAACCCGTCGCCGGGCAACAAGGCGGGGGGGCTTACCACGATTCTGGAGAAATCCCTCGGTGCGATGGCCAAGGGCGGCACCACCAATCTGGTCGATGTGCTCGATTACGCCGAAGCGGTGACGAAGAAGGGCTTCGTGTTCATGGACACGCCCGGATACGACCCGGTGGCGGCCACGGGGCAGGTGGCGGGTGGGGCGAATCTGGTGTGCTTCACCACCGGCCGTGGCTCGGTGTTCGGCTGCAAGCCCGCGCCTTCCATCAAATTGGCGACAAACTCGCTGATGTATCGCCGGATGGAGGACGACATGGACATCAATTGCGGCACCATCCTCGACGAGGGCGAGAGCATTCAGGAATGTGGGGCGCGCATTTTCGATCACATCCTGCGCACCGCCTCAGGTGAGCAGACCAAGAGCGAGCAATTCGACTTCGGCGGTGCCGAGTTCGCGCCCTGGGTGCAAGGGGCGACGATGTAAGCCCGTTTTCCAATTCCGACATTGTCGGTGTCGTCATCCCGACACATCCAAAAAATACTCTTGAATATCATGCAGTTATAAACTGGCATAGCTGATGCATTCCACCCTCTCCAGGCAATTCCTTGCGTGGAGAGGCAGGCATGATCCAGTTGACCGACAATGCCGTCAGTGCCGTTCGCACTGCCCTGGCGGGCACATCAACCCCGGCTGCCGGGCTGCGCATCATGGTGCAAGCGGGCGGATGTGCCGGGTTGAAATACAGCATGGGGTTCGTCGAAACCCCTGACCCCACCGACCACCTGATCGAAGCCGACGGCGTGAGGATTTACGTCGATGCGGCCAGCCAGCCGCATATCGCCGGCACGAAGGTGGATTTCATCACCGCCCTCGAAGGCTCCGGCTTCGCATTCGAAAACCCCCATGCCGCAGCAAAATGCTCCTGCGGCAAGTCTTTCGGCTGAGGAGAGCGGGCGATGTGGGAATATACCGACAAGGTGAAGGAATATTTCTTCGCCCCCAAAAATGCCGGTGCGCTTGCAGAAGCCAATGCGGTGGGCGAGGTGGGGGCGATCTCCTGCGGCGATGCGCTGCGGCTGATGCTCAAGGTGGAGCCGCAGAGCGAGATCATTCTCGATGCCCGCTTCCAGACCTTCGGCTGCGGCTCGGCGATTGCCTCCTCCTCGGCGCTGACCGAGATCGTCATCGGCAAGACGGTGACGCAGGCGTTGGAGATCACCAATCAGGACATCGCCGATTTCCTCGGCGGTCTGCCGCCGGAGAAGATGCATTGCTCGGTGATGGGCTACGAGGCCCTGCGCGCGGCGATTGCCAATTATCGCGGCGAGACGTGGGAGGATGACCACGAGGAAGGCGCGCTGGTCTGCAAATGCTTCGGCATCGATGAGGGCGTGGTGGAGCGGGCGATCCGCATCAATCACCTCACCTCGATGGAGCAGGTGACGCATTTCACCAAGGCAGTCGGCTCTTGCGGCACCTGTGTCGAGGCGGTGGAAGCCGTGCTGACGCGGACCAATCAGGCGATGGTGGCGGAAGGCGCGTTGGATTCGGCGCTGGCTTTCGATCCCGCCGCGAACGCCGTGCCGCAGCGCCGGATTAGCGCCAAGCAATCCCCACTCGCCCCCGCTGCCCCCAAGGGCGGCATGACGATGCTGCAAAAGATCCGCGTCATCGAAGCGGCGATTGAGGAGTTGCGCCCGTTCCTGCGCGCCGATGGCGGCGATTGCGAGTTGGTCGATGTCGATGGCGACCGCGTGCTGGTCCGGCTCTCCGGTGCCTGCGTCGGCTGTCAGATGGCGAGCGTGACGGTGGGGGGCATCCAGGAACGGCTGATCGCCAAACTCGGCCACCCGTTGCGCGTCATACCCGTCCCAGGCAGTCATTGAGGGGAGAGCAGCCCATGCGCGCCGTATATCTCGACAACAATGCCACCACGCGGGTTGATCCTGCGGTGGTGGAGGCGATGATCCCGCTGTTCACCGAGCATTTCGGCAACGCCTCTTCGATGCACAGCTTCGGCGCGGCGGTGAGTGGGACGTTGAAGACCGCGCGCCAGCGGATGCAGTCGCTGCTCGGGGCCGAATTCGATCATGAAATCGTTTGGACCGCCGGCGGCACCGAATCGGACAACACCGCGCTGCTCTCCGCCATTGAGACGCAAGGCGGGCGCAGTGAGATTGTCACCACGGCGGTGGAACATCCGGCGATCCTCAATCTCTGCGCCTGGTTGGAGAAAAGCCGGGGCACCAAGGTGCATTACATCGGCGTCGATAGCCGGGGACGGCTGGATATCGAGGCTTATCGTCGCGCACTCAGCCCGCGCACCGCGATTGCCTCGGTGATGTGGGCCAACAACGAAACCGGCACGATCTTCCCGGTCGAGACGCTGGCCGATCTGGCGCATGAGGCGGGCGCGTTGTTTCACACCGATGCGGTGCAGGCGGTGGGCAAAATTCCGATGGACCTCAAGACGTCCGAAATCGATCTGCTCTCGCTCTCCGGCCACAAGCTGCACGCGCCGAAGGGCATTGGCGCGCTGTATGTTCGCAAGGGCGTGCGGCTGCGGCCGATGATCCGGGGCGGGCATCAGGAACGTGGACGGCGGGCGGGCACGGAGAATGCGCCCGGCATTGTCGGCCTCGGCATGGCGGCGGCGCTGGCGGAGGCGCATCTGGGGGAGGAGAACACCCGTGTGCGCGCGTTGCGGGATCGGTTGGAGAAGGGGCTGCTGCACCGCATCGGCAATGCCTTCGTCACCGGTGACGTCGATCACCGCCTGCCCAACACCGCCAACATCGCCTTCGAATATGTGGAAGGTGAGGGCATTTTGCTGTTGCTGAACAAGGCGGGGATTGCTGCCTCGTCCGGCTCGGCCTGCACCTCGGGTTCGTTGGAGCCGTCGCATGTGCTGCGGGCGATGAAGGTGCCGTACACGGCGGCACATGGTGCGATCCGCTTCTCTCTCTCGCGCGACAACACCGAGGCGGATGTGGATCAGGTCTTGGAGGCGATGCCGCCGATCATTGCGCAATTGCGCGCACTCTCGCCGTTCTGGGCGAAGGAGGGGGGCGCGGATCGGGCGTTCCAGCCGAGCTATGTGTGACATCAACACCCGTCTCGCCCAGGCGATGGCCGAAGATCTCCGCCATCGCCGCCCGATGTCCCGGCTGAGTCTGTGGCAGCGTTTGCTGTCCAGCCTCGCCGAGATGGTCCATCAATCGCCCTGGAGGATGGAGCCATGAGCCCAATTCTCAGCCAATTGGCCGAGGTGTCCTCGGCTGAGGAGATCTTCGCTCTGCTCGGTCTGGAAGCCGACCCGGCGGTGCTCAATGTCGCGCGCCTGCACATTCTGCGGCGGATGCGCGATTACGTCGCCAGCGTGCCGGACGGGGCCGGCGACGAGGAGGCGCGTGCGGTGCTGCGGGCGGCGTTGTCGCAAGCCTATGGCGATTTCCTCGCCTCCAGCCCGCTGCAGGAGCGCGTCTTCAAGGTGCTGCGCGAGGCGGCCAATCCGAAGCGCAGCGGCTTCGTGCCGCTCGCCGCGCTGTTCCCCACCACCTGACGCAGGAGCATGCCATGCACATCGTGGTCTGCATCAAACAGGTTCCCGACAGCGCGCAGATCCGCGTGCATCCGGTGCACAACACCATCATGCGGCAAGGTGTTCCGACGATCATCAATCCGTATGATCTCTTCGCGCTGGAAGAGGCGTTGCGCCTGCGCGACCGGCTGGGCGGCGCGGTGACGGTGCTGACGATGGGGCCTCCGATGGCGGAGGATTCGCTGCGCAAGGCGCTCACCTTCGGCGCGGATCGCGCGGTGCTGCTGACGGATCGCTTCTTCGCAGGCTCGGACACGCTGGCGACGAGTTATGCGCTGTCGATGGCGATCCAGAAGATTGGCGAAAGCTGGGGCACGCCCGATGTCGTCTTCACCGGCAAGCAGACCATCGACGGTGACACCGCGCAGGTGGGGCCGGGCATCGCGCGGCGTTTGGGGCTCAATCAACTGACCTATGTCTCGGCCATTGGCGCGGTCGATCTGGCAGCGCGCACCATCGAGGTCTCGCGCCGGGCGGAGGGCGGGGTGCAGGAATTGGCGACGCGATTGCCGGCCCTGATCACCGTGCTGGAAGGCACCAGCGAGATCCGTCGCGGTCGTCTGGCCGACGCATTGCGGGCGGCGCGGGCGGAGGTGACGGTGTGGAATGCCGCACAGGCGGGCATCACCGAGATGACCAAATGCGGCCTGCGTGGCTCGCCGACCGTGGTGAAAAACGTCTTCGCCCCCAAGGGCCGCGCCACCAAGGCGAGCCTGCTCGACACGCGCGAGAAGACGCCGGGCGAATTGGCGGAGGCGATGATGGCGCGGATCTTCGACGCATTGCCGGGGATTGAAGGCGATCTGCTTGCCCACGCAGCGCAATATTGACGGAGGCTGGACAGATGAGCGGGACAGCACATGCCGGCGGCAGCCGGGCCGGAATGCGCAAGGAATTGCCGGAGCATTTCAAAGCCTATCGTCATGTCTGGGTGTTCATGGAATATGAACACGGCGCGATCCACCCGGTCTCGCTCGAACTGCTCGGCGAGGGCCGCAAGCTGGCCGATCGGCTCGGCGGGGAATTGGCGGGTGTGGCGCTCGGCGGCGATCATGGCCAGATGATCGAGGTCGCCAATGCCGCCTTCGCGCATGGGGCCGATGTTACCTACATCACCGCCGAGCCGGTCCTGGCGCATTACCGCAACGAGCCGTACACGCGGGCGATGACCGAGTTGGTCAACACCTATAAGCCGGAAATCCTGCTGCTCGGGGCAACCGTGCTGGGGCGCGATCTGGCCGGATCGGTTGCCACCACGCTGCTGACGGGGCTGACCGCCGATTGCACCGAGCTTGCCATTGACGCCGAACGCTCGCTGGCCGCCACCCGCCCGACCTTCGGCGGCTCGCTGCTGTGCACGATCCACACGCTGAATGTCCGCCCGCAAATGGCCACGGTCCGCCCGCGCGTGATGTCGATGCCCAAGGCGGACCCGCAGCGCACCGGGCGCATCGTTGAACACAGGCTGGATCTGCGGGAAGAGGACATCGTGACCAAAGTGCTGCGCTTCCTGCCGGATCGCGACAGCAACAAGGCGCAATTGGCCTATGCCGATATCGTCGTCGCCGGTGGATTGGGGCTGCGCTCGGCGGAGAATTTCCAACTCGTGCGCAATCTGGCCGAGGTGCTGGGCGGCGAATGGGGCGGCTCGCGGCCCTTGGTGCAAAAGGGCTGGATCACCGCAGATCGCCAGATCGGCCAGACCGGCAGGACCATCCGCCCGCGTTTGTATATCGCCGCCGGGATTTCCGGGGCGATTCAGCATCGCGTGGGGGTGGAGGGCGCGGATTTGATCGTGGCGATCAACACCGATCCGACAGCGCCGATATTCGATTTCGCCCATCTCGGCATCGTCGCCGACGCCACCGAGTTTCTGCCGATACTGACCGACACCTTCCGCAAACGCCTCTCCGTCAACCGGCTGGCTGGTTAGGAGCATCGCCATGTCTCTTGAAGTGTTCGACGCCATCGTGATCGGTGCGGGGCCGGCTGGGAACGCGGCGGCCTATACCCTGGCCAAAAGCGGGTTGAAGGTGTTGCAGCTGGAGCGCGGGGAATATGCCGGCTCGAAGAACGTGCAGGGGGCGATTCTCTACGCCGATGCGCTGGAAAAGCTGATGCCGGATTTCCGCGAGGATGCCCCGCTGGAACGCCACATCGTCGAGCAGCGCATGTGGATGATGGACGACAATTCCCACACCGGCATGCATTACCGCTCCGACAGCTTCAACGAGGAAAAGCCCAACCGCTACACCATCATCCGCAGCCAGTTCGATCGCTGGTTCAATCGCCGGGTGCGTGAGGCGGGGGCGGTGGTGCTGTGCGAAACCACCGTCACCGAACTGTTGAAAGACACCAATGGCCGGGTGATCGGGGTGAAGACCGACCGGCATGGCGATGCGATCCTGGCCGATGTGGTGATTTTGGCCGAGGGCGTCAACGGCCTTGTCGGTCAGCGCGCCGGGCTGCGGCAGGAGTTGCAGCCCGCCCATGTGGCGCTGGCGGTGAAGGAGATGCATTTCCTGCCCGAGGAGGTGATCGCCGCCCGCTTCAACCTCAAGGGCGATGAGGGCGTGGTGATCGAGGCGATGGGCACCATCACCAAGGGCATGGTGGGCACGGCATTCCTCTACACCAACCGGGAATCGATCTCGGTCGGCATTGGCTGCATGGTGCAGGATCTGGCGGAAAACCGGGTGAGTTCCTCGGCCTTGCTGGAGGCATTCAAGGCGCATCCCAGCATCCGCAGTCTGCTCGAAGGCTCGGAAGTGCGCGAATATGCCGCCCATCTGATCCCCGAGGGCGGCTACAAGGCGGTGCCGCAATTATATGGCGAGGGCTGGCTGGTGGTGGGCGACGCGGCGCATTTCGTCAACGCCGTGCACCGTGAAGGCTCGAATCTGGCGATGACGTCGGGGCGGATCGCCGCCGAGACGGTGGTGTGGCTGAAGCGGCGGCGCGAGGCGTGTTCGGCGGAAAATCTGGCGGAATACCGAAGGCGGCTGGAGGCGAGCTTCGTGATGAAGGATCTGAAGAAATACCGTGGCATTCCGGCGCTGCTGCATCGCAACAAGCATTTCCTCGACCTGTATCCGCGCATCGCCAGCCGGGCGGCGCAGATCTGGTTGCGGGTGGATGGCGTGGATAAGCGCAGCAAGGAAGGCGAGATCGTGCGCGATCTGCGCGCCGCGCGCGGCTGGCGCGGGCTGGTGGGGGATGCGTTCAAAGTGGCGCGGGCGTGGCGCTGAACCGGGAGGCGTGCGAGATGAGTGGTACGAAGATCGAGGAAAAACTCTTCCAGAATCGCTATCTGGTCGATGCCGGACGCCCGCATATCAAGGTGCGTGCGCATGACGCGCCGTCCGAGGAATTGCGCGCGCTGGTCGATATCTGCCCGGCCGGTTGCTACACCGAGACCGACAAGGGCACGGTTGAGATCGTCGCCGATGGCTGCATGGAATGCGGCACCTGCCGCATCGTGACGCAGGAGACCGGCGAGATCGAATGGAACTATCCGCGCGGCGGCTATGGGGTGCTGTTCAAGTTCGGTTGAGGTATGTCGTAAGGCGATGACGCAGCACGCTTCCGCCTTGCGTGTTTTGAACCCCCTATGACATTCCTATATCCGCGATCGTCCAACTCGGTCGTTTTCCTATATAATCTGGCGCACGTTCGGCCTGTCTCCAATGGCGAGGTGTGACGTGTCCGATATGGTTTTTCTGGCCCTGGGTGTGGGCGGATTTCTGGTGTGCCTTGGCTTCGCGCGCTTATGCGACAAGCTGTGAAGGACGCAGACGATGACACTTGATCTCATCCTCGGCGGTATCGTGACGGTTGGGCTTCTGGCCTATCTCGTCTATGCGCTCGTGCGCCCCGAGAAATTCTGAGGGCATCCCCATGACACTGATTGGATGGGCGCAAATCGCGCTCTTTTGTGCGTTGGTGATCGCTGTCACCCGTCCGGTGGGCGGTCTGCTGGCCAGCATCGCCACCGGTTCGCGTAACTTTCTGACCCCCGTTCTCGGCCCGGTCGAGCGTGGGCTTTATGCGGCGGCGGGCGTGCGGCCCGAGGCGGAGCAGAGTTGGCGTGGCTATGCGGTGGCGATGCTGGTCTTCAAGATCGCCTGTTTCCTGGCCGCCTACGGCATTCTGCGTTTGCAGACGGTGCTGCCGTTCAACCCGGCCGGCCAGGGCGAGATCACGCCGGATCTGGCCTACAACACGGCCGTCTCGTTCCTGACGAACACCAACTGGCAATCCTATGGCGGCGAAAGCACCATGAGCCATGGCAGCCAGATGCTGGCGTTGACGGTGCAGAACTTCACCTCGGCGGCTGCCGGTGTGGCGATTGCGATGGCCTTCGTGCGTGGCTTTTCGCGCAGGCAGATGAAGACGATCGGCAATTTCTGGGTCGATCTGGTGCGGGTGACGCTCTATGGCCTGCTGCCGTTGTGCATCCTCTATGCGCTGGTGCTGGTCTGGCAGGGCGTGCCGCAGACGCTCTCTGGCCCGATTGATGTGACGACGCTGGAAGGCATCAAGCAGACGATTGCGGTGGGGCCGGTGGCAACCCAGGAAGCGATCAAGATGCTCGGCACCAATGGTGGCGGCTTCTTCAACGCCAACTCCGCGCATCCGTTCGAGAACCCGACGGCGCTGACCAACATGTTGCAGGTGCTGTCGATCTTCGCCCTCGGTGCGGGGCTGACGAACATGTTTGGCCGGATGGTGGGCAATGAACGCCAGGGCTGGGCGGTGTTTGCCGCGATGGGCCTGTTGTTCCTGGCCGGTGTGACGGTGCTGTATTGGTCGGAAGGCCATGCCAACCCGGTGCTGACGGCACTCGGCATGGATGGCTCGATGGGCAATATGGAGGGCAAGGATATCCGATTCGGCATTGCCGGATCGTCGCTGTTCTCCACCGTGACCACTGACGCCTCGTGCGGCGCGGTGAATGCGATGATCGAGAGCTTCCTGCCGTTGGGTGGGATGATTCCGATGATCAACATCATGCTGGGTGAGATCATCTTCGGCGGTGTCGGCTCGGGGCTGTATGGCTTCCTGATGTTCGCCATCGTGGCGGTGTTCGTGGCTGGCCTGATGGTGGGTCGCACGCCGGAATATCTGGGCAAGAAGATCGAGGCGCGCGAGGTGAAGATGACCATGCTGGCCATCTTATGCCTGCCGCTGGTGATGCTGGGCTTCACGGCGGTGGCGGTGGTGCTGGATGTCGGCACGTCCGCGCTCTCGGCCAGCGGTCCGCATGGGTTTTCCGAGGCGCTGTATGCCTATGTGTCGGCCGCGGGCAATAACGGCTCGGCGTTTGCCGGCATCTCGTCCAACACGCCGTTCTGGAACACCACGCTGGGCATCGGCATGATGATCGGCCGTTTCTTTGTCATCATCCCGGCCTTGGCGATTGCGGGTTCGGTGGCGGCGAAAAAGACCGTGCCGCCATCCTCCGGAACCTTCCCGACAGATGGCGCGATGTTCGTGGGCCTCGCCATAGGCGTGATCCTGATCGTCGGCGGTCTGACCTTCTTCCCGGCTTTGGCTCTGGGCCCGATCGTCGAGCATTTCGCGCTCGCCGCCGGCACCCTTTATTGAGCGAGAACAGATAGATGTCCACGCGCAAATCTTCGTCGATCCTCGATCCGGCGATCCTGAAACCCGCCATGCTGCAATCGCTGGTCAAGCTTGACCCGCGCATCATGTGGCGCAACCCGGTGATGTTTGTCGTCGAGATCGTCTCGACGCTGACCACCATTCTGTTGATCCGTGACCTGATCGTGGGCGCACCGCATCCGGGGTTCGCCATTCAGATCAATCTGTGGCTCTGGTTCACCGTGATCTTCGCCAATTTCGCCGAAGCCGTCGCCGAAGGGCGCGGCAAGGCGCAGGCGGCAACCTTGCGGCAAACCCGCACCGAAGCGGTCGCCCGTCGCTACAAGGCGGATGGCACGCTCGAAAACGTCGCCGCCACCGCTTTGCAGGTGGGCGATGTGGTGCTGGTGGAGGCGGGCGAGCTGATCCCGTCCGATGGGGACGTGATCGAGGGTGTCGCCTCGGTCAACGAAGCCGCCATCACCGGCGAATCCGCCCCGGTCATCCGTGAGAGCGGTGGCGACCGCTCGGCGGTGACGGGTGGGACGACGGTTGCCAGCGACTTCATCAAGGTGCGCATCACCGCCGCCCAGGGCAACACCTTCATCGACCGCATGATTGCACTCGTCGAAGGCGCCAGCCGGCAGAAGACGCCCAATGAAATCGCGCTGAACATCCTGCTGGCGGGGCTGACGCTGATCTTCATCCTGGCGGTGGCCACGCTGCCGAGCTTCTCCACCTATGCCGGCGGGAGCATTCCGGTGCTGGTGCTGGTGGCGCTGTTCGTGACGCTGATCCCGACGACCATCGGCGCATTGCTGTCGGCGATTGGCATTGCGGGGATGGACCGTCTGGTGCGGTTCAACGTGCTGGCGATGTCGGGCCGTGCGGTGGAGGCGGCGGGCGATGTGGATACGTTGCTGCTCGACAAGACCGGCACGATCACGCTGGGCAATCGTCAGGCGTCGGAATTCCTGCCGGTGTCGGGGGTGATGGCGGCGGAGTTGGCCGATGCGGCGCAATTGTCCTCGCTGTCCGACGAGACGCCGGAGGGCCGCTCCATCGTGGTGCTCGCCAAGGAGAAATACGGCCTGCGCGAGCGCGACATGGCGCCGCTGCACGCCGAGTTCATCCCGTTCACCGCGCAAACCCGGATGAGCGGTGTGGATGTCGATGGACGCACGATCCGCAAGGGGGCGGTGGATTCGGTGATTGCCTGGGTGAAAACGGCGCCGCGTCCACCGTCTGAGGCGGCGATCAAGGAAATCGCCACTTTGGCTGACCGCATCTCCCGCGCCGGTGGCACGCCGTTGGCGGTGGCCGATGGGGCGAAGCTGTTGGGGGTGATTCATCTGAAGGACATCATCAAGGGCGGCATCAAGGAGCGTTTCTCTGAATTGCGCCGGATGGGCATTCGCACGGTGATGATCACCGGCGACAACCCGCTGACTGCCGCAGCCATTGCCGCCGAAGCGGGCGTGGACGATTTCCTCGCCCAGGCCACGCCCGAGGATAAGCTGGCGTTGATCCGGTCGGAACAGGCGCAAGGCAAGCTGGTCGCCATGTGCGGCGACGGCACCAACGACGCTCCGGCCCTGGCGCAGGCCGATGTGGGGGTGGCGATGAACACCGGCACGATGGCCGCGCGCGAGGCGGGCAACATGGTCGATCTGGACAGCGATCCGACCAAGCTGATCGAGATCGTCGAGATCGGCAAGCAGTTGCTGATGACGCGCGGGGCGCTGACCACGTTCAGCATTGCCAACGATGTGGCGAAGTATTTCGCCATCATCCCGGCGATGTTCCTGGCCTTCTATCCGCAGTTGCAGGCGCTGAACGTGATGGGGCTGGCCACGCCGCAGAGTGCGATCTTGTCGGCGATCATCTTCAACGCGCTGATCATCGTGGCCCTGATTCCGCTGTCGCTGAAGGGCGTGAAATACCGCGCCATCGGGGCCTCGGCGCTGCTGGGCCGCAATCTGCTGGTCTATGGGCTGGGCGGGATCGTGGCGCCGTTTATCGGCATCAAGCTGATTGACGTGATCGTGTCGTCGCTGGGCCTGGCTTGATGCTGCGTCGCCTCGCAATGACGGAAATATAAATCCAACAAAGGACGCCTGACATGTTGTCCCAATTTCGCCCGGCCATCGTTCTGCTGCTGGCGTTCACGCTGATCACCGGCCTTGTCTATCCGCTCGCCGTCACCGGCATTGCCAGCATGATCTTTCCGCAGCAGGCGGGGGGATCGCTGGTGATGAAGAATGGCGCGCCGATCGGTTCGTCGCTGATCGGCCAGACCTTCACCAAGCCGGAGTATTTCCACCCGCGCCCGTCGGCCACCACCGACACCGACCCGAATGACAGCACCAAAACCGTGCCGGCGCCCTATAACGCCAACAACTCCTCCGGCTCGAACCTCGCCCCCACCGCCAAGGCGCTGGCGGATCGGGTGAAGGGCGATGTGGCGGCATTGCAGGCCGAGAATCCGGGTGTGCCGGTGCCGGGCGATCTGGTGACGACCTCGGCCAGTGGGCTGGACCCGGAGATTTCACCGCAAGCCGCACGTTTCCAGGTGCCGCGTGTGGCCAAAGCGCGCAACATGTCTGAACAGGCGGTGAGCGCGTTGGTCGATGCGCATATCGACGGTCGGTTGTTCGGGTTGATCGGCGAGCCGCGCGTGAATGTCCTTGCCCTCAATATGGCGCTCGACGCCATGGGGAAATAGCCTGCCATCATGTCTGACCGCGACGGCCGCCCCACGCCTGAGGCCCTGCTGAAATCCATTCAGCAGGACCGCAGGGGCAAACTCAAAATCTTCCTCGGCGCCGCCCCCGGCGTTGGGAAAACCTATGAGATGCTCACCGCTGCCCATCAGCGCAAGCGGGAGGGGGTGGACGTGGTGATCGGCGTGGTGGAGACGCATGGGCGCGTTGAGACCGAGGCGATGGTGGCCGACCTCGAAACGCTGCCGCGCCAGAAGATCGACTATAAGGGCCGCGTGCTGGACGAGATGGACATCGACGCCATCCTGGCCCGCAAACCGGCGTTGGTGCTGGTCGATGAACTCGCCCACACCAACGCGCCGGGCAGCCGGCACGCCAAGCGCTATCAGGATGTCGAGGAAATCCTCGCCGCCGGGATCGATGTCTATTCCACGCTGAACATCCAGCACGTGGAAAGCCTCAACGATGTGGTGGCGCAGATCACCCGCATCCGGGTGCGCGAGACGGTGCCGGACAGCGTGATCGACACCGCCGCCGAAATCGAGGTGATCGATCTGACGCCGGACGACCTGATCCAGCGCCTGCGTGAGGGCAAGGTGTATGTGGCCAAGACGGCCAATCGGGCGTTGGGGCATTATTTCTCCGCCGGCAATCTGACCGCCCTGCGCGAATTGGCGCTGCGCCGCACCGCGCAACGGGTGGATGCGCAATTGCTCGATCACATGCAGGCGCATGCGATTCAGGGGCCGTGGGCGGCGGGGGATCGGGTGCTGGTGTGCATCGATCATCGCGACGGCGCCAAGCTGGTGCGATATGGCCGCCGGATGGCCGAACGGCTGCGCGTGCCGTGGACGGCGCTGCATATCGAGACCGTGCGCGACCGGGAATTGCCGGATTCCGACCGTGACCAGATCGCCGAGACCTTGCGCATGGCTGAAAGGCTGGGGGCGGAGGCGGTGACGATGCCGGGCAGCACGATTGCCGAGGACGTGCTGAGCTATGCGCGCGAGCATAATTTCACCCATATCGTCATCGGCCACACCGAGCGGCAGCGCTGGTGGCAGCGGTCGATTCCCGAGCAATTGCTGCGGCTGGCACGCGATATTCCGGTGCATGTGATCGGCACGCAACCGGAGAAAGGCGACCGTGCAGTGCGGCTGCCGGTGCAAGTTCGGCTGGCCCCCACGCCGGTTTTGGCCAGCATGGCGTTGGTGCTGGCGGCCACGCTGATCGGCGTGGGGTTGCGGCAGGTGCTGAATTCCTCGGGCATCGGCATGGTCTATCTCACCGCCGTGCTGATCTCGGCGGCAACCTACGGGCTGTGGCCGTCGCTGCTGGCCTGTCTGGTGTCCACGCTGGGGTATAATTTCTTTTTCCTGGAGCCGCTTTACAGCTTCACCATCGCCGACCCGGAAAACGTGGTGGCGCTGTTTTTCTTCACGATTTCAGCGATTATCACCTCCAACCTCGCCGCCCGGTTGCGCGCGCAGACCGTTGCCGCACGGGTGCGGGCGCGCACGACGGAGGAATTGTATCAGTTCAGCCGCAAACTGGCGGGCATCGGCAATCTGGACGATCTGCTGTGGGCGACGGCCTATCAGATGGCGGCGATGCTGAAGCTGCGCGTGGTGCTGCTGCTGCCGGAATCGCGGGAGAGCGAGATGCTGATGGTGCGCGGGGCCTATCCGCCGGAGGATTCGCTCGACGAGGCCGACCTCGCCGCCGCCAATTGGGCCTGGCAGTCCAACCGCCCCACCGGGCGCGGCTCGGACACGCTGCCGGGCGGGCGATTGCTGTTCCTGCCCTTGCGCACCGGCAGCGGTCCGGTGGCCATCGTGGGCATCGACAATGACGACATCAAGCGCGGCCCGTTGCTCACCCCCGATCAACGCCGCCTGCTCGACGCGCTGGGCGATCAGGCGGCGGTGTCGATCGAGCGGATGGTGCTGGCGGAGGATGTGGATCGCTCCCGGCTGAACGCCGAGGCCGAGCGGTTGCGGGCGGCGCTGCTCACCTCGCTGTCACATGATCTGCGCACGCCGCTCTCGGCCATTCTTGGGGCGGCGAGTTCGCTGCAAACCTACCGAGCGGCGCTGGCCGTCGCCGATCAGGACGAATTGCTTGCCACCATCGCTGAAGAGGCTGAGCGGATGGGGCGGTTCGTGGCCAATCTGCTCGACATGACGCGGCTGGAATCAGGGGCGGTGGCGCGCGAGCGGCAGGCGGTGGATTTGGGCGAGTTGATCGGCTCCACCCTCGCGCGGGCCGGCAAGATATTGCTGCGCCATAAGGTGGAGCTGGATTTCGCCGAGGATTTGCCGATCCTGCAACTGGACGCGGTGCTGCTGGAGCAGGTGCTGTTCAACCTGCTCGACAATGCCGCCAAATATGCGCCCTCCGGCACCACGATCATTCTGC
The DNA here is from genome assembly GCA_031291725.1 of Acetobacteraceae bacterium. Lineage (GTDB taxonomy): Bacteria > Pseudomonadota > Alphaproteobacteria > Acetobacterales > Acetobacteraceae > CAIQQQ01. Next base: position 11,291 of record JARLIM010000020.1, on the reverse strand, counting down.
GCGCTTGGCAAACCCAACCCGATCGCAGTGTCACGTTGCAGGTCATCGATGAAGGCCCCGGCATTCCGCCGGAATTGCGCGAGCACGTGTTCGAGAAATTCTTTCGCATTCAATCCCCCGATGGGCGCGGCGACCGTGCGCGGGCGGGGACCGGCCTGGGTCTGGCGATCTGTCGCGGCTTTGTCGAGGCGATGGGCGGGCGAATTGCCGTCACCAACCGGATGGAGCGCAGCGGGGCGGTTTTCACCGTCACCCTGCCTGTGCCAGAAGTGACGTCATGAGTTCCTTCATTCTCATCGTGGACGACGAGCCGGCGATCCGCAGGCTGTTGCGCACCAGCCTGGGCGCTGAAGGGTTCCGCACCGAGGAAGCCGCGACAGGGCGGGCGGCGCTGGAGGCGGTGCGCGGCCTCTCGCCCGATCTGGTGTTGCTCGATCTGGGGCTGCCGGATATCGAGGGGCTCGATCTGGTGCGGGAAATCCGCAGCTTCTCCGCCGTGCCGATTGTGGTGCTCTCCGCGCGGGAGGATGAGCGCGGCAAGGTGGCGGCGTTGGAGTTGGGGGCGGATGATTATGTCACCAAACCCTTCGGCATGGCCGAACTGATCGCGCGTATCCGCACCGGGCTGCGTCACCGTCTGGCGCAGGAGGGGGCGCAGCCGGTGTTCCGCAGTGGCGGATTGTCGGTGGATCTGGTGCGACGATTGGTTGCGGTGGACGGGCGCGAGGTGCATTTATCGCCGCGTGAATACGATATTCTCAAGCTGATGGTGCTGCATGCCGGGCGCGTGCTGACGCATCGCTTCATTCTGGGCAAATTATGGGGTGCCAACAGCGACGTGCAGCAATTGCGCGTTTATGTCAGGCAAATCCGCCAGAAGATCGAAGCCAGCGCCGAACAACCGCGCTACATCCTCACCGAGACCGGCGTGGGATATCGGCTGGCGATTTTGGATGAAAGCTGACACCCTGACGATGGCGTATATTGAGACCCTGACCGATCTGTTGACCCCGTCGCATGTGCATGTGCGCCTGCGCGCGACGACGAAATCGGCCCTGTTGGCGGAATTGGCCAAGCGCTGCGCTGCGGCGTCTGGCGTGCCGGAAGCAGCGCTTGCCGCGGCCTTGGCCACGCGCGAGGCGTTGGGCAGCACCGGATTCGGCCATGGCGTGGCGGTGCCGCATGCCCGCCTGCCCGGCCTGACGCGGCCCTTCTGTGCGGTGGGCGTGCTGGACAAGCCGGTGGCGTATGACGCGGTGGACGGCCAGCCGGTGGATCTGGTGTTCCTGCTGCTCTCGCCCGACGGCGCCAGCTCCACCCATCTTGCCCTTCTCGCCGCGGCCAGCCGCAAATTGCGTCAACCGGATGTGGCGCAGGCGATCCGACAGGCCAGCACGCCCGAAGCCGTGGTGGCCGCACTGGTGGGATAGCGCGTTGCCAGGGTAGCATCCGGCCATGACCGCACGCATCGTCACCCTGACCGTCAATCCGGCTCTCGACATCGCCAGCACGGCCGATGCGGTGCGCCCCACCCATAAAATCCGCACACGCGACGAACGCTATGACGCAGGCGGTGGCGGGGTGAATGTGGCGCGGGTGCTGCACGCCCTGGGCGGCGATGTGCAGGCGTTGCTGCTGGTCGGCGATGTGACCGGCCAATTGATCGGCGAATTGCTCGATGCCGAACATGTGGCGTGGCGGGCGGTGCCGATCGGCGGGCGGACGCGGATTTCCTATACCGTGCATGAGGTGGGGGGCGCTGAATACCGTTTCGTGCCGCCCGGCCCGCAGGTACAGGACGCGGAATGGCGGGCACTGCTCGATCGGCTTGGCACGCTCGATGCCGATTGGATTGTCGCCAGCGGCTCTCTGCCCCCCGGCGTGCCGGATGATTTTTACGCCCGTGCCGCCCGCGATGCGCAGGCCAATGGCCGGAAATTCGCCCTCGACAGCTCCGGCGCTGCGCTGCGGGCAGCGTTGGGGCAGGGCGTTGACCTTCTCAAACTCAGCCTGGGCGAGTTGGAATTCCTGCAAGGCCGCCCGGTGCCGGACGCGGCGGCACAGGAGCGCGAGGTGACGGCGTTGCTGAAAGCAGGGGCGGCGCGGGCGATTGCGGTCAGCCTGGGCGGCGATGGCGCCTTGCTCGCCACCGCCGATGGCCTGTGGCGTGAGGCGGCGGCACCTGTGGCGGTGCGCAGTGCGGTGGGGGCGGGGGATAGTTTCCTCGCCGGGTTGGTCTTGGCATTGGCAGGCAACGAATCGGCCCCACATGCCTTGCGGATGGGCACGGCGACGGCAGCGGTGGCGGTGTCGCAATACGGCACGGCCCTTGTGCGGCGCGAGGATGTCATGGCGTTGTATGCGCAACTGGCGCAGACGCCGCAATGAGGGGGACGACATGGATCTGGGTCTTGGCGGCAAGAAAGTTCTGATCACCGGCGGCTCGAAGGGCATCGGCTTGTCCTGTGGCCGGGTGTTTTTGCGGGAAGGCTGCTCGATTATCCTCGTCGCGCGCTCGGCCGAGGCGCTCGCCCAGGCGCAGGCCGAGTTGGGCGGCCAGGGGCGCGTGCAGATCGTGGCCGCCGATCTGTCCAAGGGCGAGGAGCGCGCGCGGGTGCATGCGCTGCATCCGGATGTCGATATCCTGGTCAACAATGCCGGCGCCATCCCGGCGGGCGGGCTGTTGGAGATGACGATGGAGCGTTGGGAGGAAGCCTGGGCGCTGAAGGTGCTGGGCTATATCCACCTGACCAAGCTCTATCTGGCGACGATGAAGGCGCGCGGCGATGGGGTGATCGTCAACATCATCGGCGGTGCCGGTCGCAACCCGCGCTATGATTACATCTGCGGCGGCGCGGGCAATGCGGCGCTGATGGCGTTCACCAGTGCCGTTGGCGGCCGTTCCGTGGATTGGGGCGTGCGCTGCTTCGGGATCAACCCGGCGCAAACCCGGACGGAACGCACCACCACACAGAGCAAGACCCGCGCGAGGGAAAAATTCGGCGACGAGACCCGCTGGCAGGAAATGCTGGCCAACCTGCCGCTCGGCCGCCTGATCGAGCCGGAGGAAATCGCCAACACCGCCGCCTTCCTCGCCTCCTCCGCGTGCGGCTATGTCAGCGGCACGGTGCTCGACGTGGATGGCGGCGGCGGGTTCCGCTGATTATTGCAGCTGCCAGACTCCGCCGATGTGGCTCCATGCGCCGGGGGCGATCAACCCGACGGCCGCCACGCGCACGGAATGCAACCGGCCCTCGATTTCACGCTCCCAGAAATCGAGAAAGCCGTGCAGCACCGGGAATTTCGGCGCGATATCAAGCTCTTGCCACACAAAGCTCTGCAACAGTTTCGGATGATCCGGCAGGTGATAGAGTATCTCCGCCGTGGTCAGCCGATAGCCGCGCAATTGCCGTTCGATGGGTGTCAGCACCTGCATGTCTCGCACTCCCGCTGTCTCGATGAAGCCAATCCTTTCGTTTCGCCGCACTGCGGCAATGGGAAGTCTGGCATGGAGATGGGGGTGAGATGCAAGATAAAATGCATTAAGATCAACAGATTGTCACTCATCTGGCAGGAGTGCTGCCGAATGATGGCTGAGGGTGGGAGAGGGGGCTGAACCCGTTCCGCGGCATAAAGCGTCGGGGCGGAGCGTTGGCACTCTGTGCAAATGACTGCCAACATTCTTGACTCCTGCCACGGCTGGGCCTATCTGCGTGGCACTCCCTTTGTCGGAGTGCTAACAACAGGCCTATGGCGGAAAGATTGGTGCTTCGGGCCAATCGGACTGGCCGGTAAAGCCTTCAATAGGAGCGATTCGCATGAAGTTCCGTCCTCTGCACGACCGGATCGTGGTCAAGCGCCTCGATGCCGAAGAGAAGACCGCAGGCGGGATCATCATCCCCGACACCGCCAAGGAAAAGCCGATGGAAGGCGAAGTGATCGCCGTCGGCCCCGGCGCGCGCAATGAGCAGGGCGCCATCGTCGCCCTCGACGTCAAGGCTGGCGACCGCGTGCTGTTCGGCAAGTGGTCCGGCACTGAAGTCAAGATCGACGGGCAAGACCTGCTGATCATGAAGGAATCCGACGTGATGGGCATCATCTCGAAGTAATTCGAGACGCCATTCCCTCCGTCTGAACACATACAAGGAATTACGAACATGGCTGCAAAAGAAGTCCGCTTCGGCAGTGACGCCCGCGCCCGCATGCTGCGCGGCGTCGATATCCTCGCTGACGCTGTGAAGGTGACGCTGGGTCCGAAGGGCCGCAACGTTGTCATCGAGAAGTCCTTCGGCGCTCCGCGCATCACCAAGGACGGCGTGTCGGTGGCCAAGGAAATCGAGCTGTCCGACAAGTTCGAGAACATGGGCGCCCAGATGGTGCGCGAAGTGGCCTCGCGCACCAACGACCTCGCCGGCGACGGCACCACGACGGCGACCGTTTTGGCTCAGGCCATCGTGCGCGAAGGTGCGAAGTCGGTTGCCGCTGGCATGAACCCGATGGACCTCAAGCGCGGCATCGACAAGGCCGTCTCGCATGTTGTGGACGAGCTGAAGAAGAAGTCGCGCAAGATCACCTCGCCGGCCGAAGTGGCGCAGGTTGGCACGATCTCTGCCAATGGCGAGTCGGACATCGGCAAGATGATCTCCGAAGCGATGCAGAAGGTTGGCAACGAGGGCGTGATCACGGTTGAGGAAGCCAAGGGCATCCAGACCGAGCTCGACGTTGTCGAAGGCATGCAGTTCGACCGTGGCTATGTCTCGCCGTATTTCATCACCAACGCCGAGAAGATGATTGCGGACCTCGAAAACCCGTACATCCTCATCCACGAGAAGAAGCTGTCGGGCCTGCAGCCGATCCTGCCGCTGCTCGAAGCGGTTGTGCAGTCCGGCCGTCCGCTGGTGATCATCGCCGAGGACATCGAAGGCGAGGCCCTGGCCACCCTGGTGGTGAACAAGCTGCGTGGCGGCCTGAAGATCGCGGCCGTGAAGGCTCCGGGCTTCGGCGATCGCCGCAAGGCGATGCTGGAAGACATCGCGATCCTGACCGGCGGCCAGGTGATCAGCGAAGATCTCGGCATCAAGCTTGAGACCGTGACGCTGAACATGCTTGGCAAGGCCAAGAAGATCGTCATCGAGAAGGAAAACACCACGATCGTCGAAGGCGCTGGCAAGAAGGCCGACATCACCGGCCGTTGCGCTCAGATCCGCGCGCAGATCGAGGAAACCACCTCGGATTACGACCGTGAGAAGCTGCAAGAGCGTCTGGCGAAGCTGGCTGGCGGCGTGGCCGTCATCCGCGTCGGCGGGTCGTCGGAAGTGGAAGTGAAGGAGCGCAAGGATCGCGTTGACGACGCTCTGCACGCCACCCGCGCAGCCGTTGAGGAAGGCATTGTTCCCGGCGGCGGCGTTGCCCTGGCACGCGCCTCGCTCGGTCTGGCCAAGATCAAGGTTGAGAACGACGATCAGCGCGTGGGCGTTGAAATCGTTCGCCGCGCTCTGACCGCCCCGATGCGCCAGATTGCCGAGAACGCCGGCGAAGACGGCGCGGTGATCTCGGGCAAGGTGCTTGAGAACGACGATTACGCCTTCGGCTTCGACGCGCAGAGCGGCGAATTCAAGGACATGGTCAAGGCCGGCATCATCGACCCGACGAAGGTGGTGCGCGCCGCCCTGCAGGACGCCGCTTCGGTGGCCGGTCTGCTGGTGACGACGGAAGCCATGATCGCCGAGAAGCCGGAGAAGAAGTCCCCGGCCGGTGGCCCGGGTGGCGACATGGGCGGCATGGGCGGTATGGATTTCTAATCCAAACCTCTCTGCAACCTGTTGCAAAGAAACGGAAAGCGGGCCGCAAGGTCCGCTTTTTGTTTTTGCTGCACTGCGTTTTGTTTGACTCTGACGTGCGGATTATGCGTCAATTCACCGCCAATCGACACCTCGGCAGGACTTGTTACGACTACCCGATCACCGTCGGCACTATCGGATGTCTCCACAAGGCGCATGACCACGATTGACCGGCAGCGCGACGTTCGCGCCAAGACAAGGCGTGGAAAGAGATCCTGACGATGGCTACCGGAACCGTTAAGTGGTTCAACGCAACCAAGGGCTTTGGCTTCATTATGCCATCCGATGGCGGCAAGGATGTGTTTGTGCACATCACCGCCGTGCAGGCAGCCGGACTCCGCAGCCTCAATGAGGGGCAGAAGCTGGAATTTGAAGTCACGATGGAGCGCGGCAAGGCCGCTGCCACCAACCTCAAGCCATCCTGAATGTAAGATTTTTGCATCTCCGGCGTATTGGCAGCCTGCGGCCTATTGCAACGGTCGTTTGGCATTCCAACATCATCCGGGGCTGTGAAGCCCGCTCTGGTCGGGACTGCGACGTGATGTCGGCCAGAGAATCCGTGCGTATGCCTAGCCGCTTCCGTCCGACTGGCTGCGAGTCTCCGATTGCGGAGTTCAACCAGGGCATCTGCCCAGGAGTTTCTGAATGGCCACCGGTACTGTGAAATGGTTCAACGCAACCAAGGGTTTTGGTTTCATCGTTCCCTCTGATGGCGGTAAGGATGTGTTCGTTCATATCACCGCGGTTCAGGCCGCTGGCCTGCGTGGGTTGAACGATGGTCAGAAAATCAGCTACGACGTCGCCATGGAGCGCGGCAAGGCTGCCGCGACCAATCTGAAGGTCGAATAATCGACCTGATTGGCGTTAGGTGTGATTGATTACTTTGAAGATCTGCAAGTGGGCCAGCGTTTCAGGGCTGGCCCGATTGTGGTGACGCGCGAGCGGATCATCTCCTTTGGCGAGGAGTTTGATCCGCAACCGATGCATCTGGGCGAGGCGCAATCGGAAGGCACGCTGGCGGGAGAGTTGATCGCCAGCGGGTGGCACACCAGCGCGGTGACGATGCGTCTGCTGGTCAATGGCGCGATGCCGCGCTGGCAGGGCAAGGGAATCGGGGCTGGCGTGGAATCGCTGTCTTGGCCGAACCCGGTCAGGCCGGGGGATGCGCTGTCGGCGGAGAGCGAGATTCTGGAACTGCGCCGCAGCAAATCCAACCCGTTGCGTGGGGTGATGCGGATTCGCAGCGTGACCACCAATCAGCATGGCCAAACGGTGCAGATCGTCACCGCCACGATGATCGGCCCCTGTCGCACGGCGGGGTAGGGCGTGATCGGGTTGCCCCGCATCGCCCCGTTATCGCGCAGGCAATGACGGGGCGATGCTGGTTTGAGGCGTGGAGTTACAGCCCCTTATGCGTGCCGTCACACAGCGGGGCGTTGCCGGTGTGCTTGCAGCCGCAGAGATAGGCCGTCTTGGTCTCGGGGGCGGTCCAGGCCATTGGAGCGAACGCGCCGCCCTTGTGCGCGCCGTTGCAGAACGGCTGGTTGTCGCTCTTGCCGCAGGTGCAATAGTAGTAGGTCTTGCCGGCTTCAACCTCAACGGCGACCGGCTTCTTCTGGGCGATGACGGGTTCAGGCATGAGGCGCACTCCAATGACGTGATAGTTTGTATGATATCAAACTATCATGCGCCATAGCAATGCCGGTGGATTTTACACATTGAAGCGGAAGAGGAGGATATCGCCGTCCTTGACGACGTATTCCTTGCCTTCAACCCGCACTTTGCCGGCTTCCTTGGCGCCCTGTTCGCCCTTGAAGGCGACGAAATCGTCGAATGCGGTGGTTTCGCAGGCGATGAAGCCGCGTTCGAAATCGTTGTGAATGACGGCGGCGGCCTGCGGGGCCTTGGTGCCGCGCACGATGGTCCAGGCGCGGGCCTCTTTCGGGCCGACGGTGAAATACGTCACCAGACCGAGCAGCGCATAGCCCTCGCGGATGACGCGGTCGAGGCCGGAATCGGTCAGGCCGAGGCCTTCGAGAAACTCCCCGCGGTCTTCATCCGGCAATTGGCTGACTTCCGCCTCAATGGCGGCGGAGACCACCACGTGGCGGGCACCCATCGCGCGGGCACGTTCGGCGACGCGGGCCGAGAAGGTGTTGCCGGTGGCCGCCGAGCCTTCATCGACATTGCAGACGAACAGGATCGGCTTGGAGGTCATCAGTTGCAGACGCTTGGCGGCTTCAACGTTTTCCGGCGCGATGGCGGTGCTGGCCATTTTGCCGTCTTGCAGCGCCTTGAGGATCGGCTCGATCAGATCGACCTGGAACTGGCTTTCCTTGTCGCCGCCCTTGGCTTTCTTCTGCAATGCCGGCAGACGCTTCTCCAGGCTGTCGAGATCGGCCAGCATCAGCTCGGTCTCGATGGTCTCGGCATCGCGGATCGGATCGACGCTGCCTTCGACATGGGTGACGTCGGTGTCTTCGAAGCAGCGCAGCACATGCACGATGGCGTCCACCTCGCGGATATTGGCGAGGAACTGGTTGCCGAGACCTTCACCCTTGGACGCACCGCGCACCAGGCCGGCGATATCGACGAATTCCAGGCTGGTCGGCACTTTTTTCTGCGAGCGGCCGATGGTGGTCAGGATGTCCAGGCGCGGATCGGGCACCGCCACCCGGCCCACATTGGGCTCGATGGTGCAGAACGGATAATTCGCCGCCTGGGCCGCAACGGTTGCCGTCAGCGCGTTGAACAGGGTGGATTTGCCGACATTCGGCAGGCCCACGATGCCGCAATTGAAACCCATCAGACGGAATCCTTCGTCAGCAGCGCCATGCGCGTCATGAAATCTTCAGGCTTGCCCGCGGCGAGCAAAGGCGCGCAATCGCCGAGAGCATCGAGGAGGCTGGCCAGCCCCGGCTGTTCCACCTTGGCGAAGTCGCCGAGCACGTGGCCATGCACGCGGGCCTTGTCGCCGGGATGGCCGATGCCGAGGCGCACGCGCCAATAATCCGGTGTGCCGAGCATCTTATCCATCGACCGCAGACCGTTATGCCCCGCCGCCCCGCCGCCCTTTTTGACCCGCACCTTGAAGGCGGCGAGGTCGAGTTCGTCGTGAAAGGCGGTGATCGCCTCGGGCTTGAGCTTGAAGAAGGCCTGCGCCTGCTGCACGGACTCACCCGAGAGATTCATATAGGTCAGCGGCTTGAGCGCGACGATCTTTTCACCGCCAATCGTGCCTTCGGCCACCATGCCCTTGAAACGTTGCCGCCACGGGGTGAACCCGTGGCGGTACGCAATGGCATCGATGGCCATAAAGCCGACATTGTGCCGCTGCTTCGCCATTCCGGGCTCAGGGTTGCCCAGACCGACCCACAGCAGCATGTCGGCCTCTTACTTCTTGGCTGCCGGCTTGGCCGCGGCGGCCTTGCCCTTGCCCTTGACGGGTGCTGCTGCGACTTCTGCGCCGGCAGCGGCTTCCATGCCCTTCGTCGCGGCCACGGAGGCGATGACGAAATCGGCTTCGAGATTGGTGTGCTTGACGCCTTCGATGCCCTTGAGGTTGGACCAACGGATATTCGCGTTGACTTCCATGCCCGTCAGGTCGGCGGTGAAGAATTCCGGCACGTTGTCCGGGTCGCACAGGCATTCGACCGCGCTGTGCACAACGTTCATCACAGCGCCGCGCTTCAGGCCGGGGCTGAGCAATTCGTTGATGAACTTCACGCGCACGAAGACGCGGATCGGCTCACCGGCGGCCAGACGCTGGAAGTCCACATGCAGGGCCTTGTCGGACACCTTGTGGAACTGCACATCGCGCATGATCACGCGCTCGACGGCCGTGCCGAACTTCACTTCATACAGGCGCGAACGCCAGCCACCGCGCGTCAGTTCGCGGGTGACGATCCGGGGGTCGAGGGCAATCAGGGCTGCTTCCTGCTTTGCACCGTAGATAACGGCGGGAACCAGTCCCTGCCGGCGAGTTGCGCGTGCTGCCCCCTTACCTGCATCGGCGCGCAGCTCGGCCTCAATCGTGGTCACGTTGGCCATTTGTCTGCTCCATCACAAAAACCGTCGGCCTCCAGGGGTGCCGACGTGAGGGGGCGGCTTAGCGGATCGGGGCAGGGGATGCAACCGCATGCGCCGAAAATGGCCCCAGCCATGCAGGATTGATGCGGGTTTGACGGCACATACACGCAGCCTTGCGGCGGTTCGGCAAGGCTTGCGGCATGTCACATGTCACATCAGACCTCGACTTTCGGATTTTCGGCCATGTTGGAGGCTCGTATAGCCTGGCCGCAGTCAATCGCGACCTGGCGCTGGCGCTGGCGGCGATGCGGCCGGGGCGGGTGCGATTGCAGAGCGCGCCGGGCGGATCGTGGCGGGAATGGCTGCGTCTGCCCCCCGGCCAGCGCCGCGCCTTGTGGTCGTTGCGCTTGCCCAGGCGGCGGCGCGGGGTGGAGGTGACGATCAGCCAGCATTATCCGCTCTATGTGCCCGAGCGGCGCGGCGATGTGTGTCTGGCGTTGTTCTTTTGGGAGGAAAGCCGGATTCCGCCAGCGACCATCGCGCAGTTGAATGCGGGGTTCGACGCCGTATTGGCCCCCACGCGCTTCGTGGCCGCGGCGTTGGAGCGGTCGGGGTTGGAGGTTCCAGTGCATGTGGTCGGCCTTGCGCCGGATCTGGAGCCGTTTTTATGTCTGGAGCGCACCCCCCCGACCCAGGTGACGCGGTTTCTGCATGTCTCCTCCGGCTTTCCGCGCAAGGGGGTGGACGTGCTGCTGCGCGCCTATGCCGCGGCGTTTCGGCAGGGCGATCCGGTGGAACTGGTGATCAAGACCTTCCCCAACCCGCATAATCACACCGCCAACCAACTCGCCAGCCTGCGCGCCTTGGTGCCCGATCTGGCGCCGGTGCGGTTGATCGAGGCCGATCTGCCGCGTGCCGCCCTGCTTGAGCTGTATCGCCATGCGTCGGCGATGGTGCTGCCGGCGCGCGGTGAGGGGTTCAATCTGCCCGCCGCGGAGGCGATGGCGGCGGGGGTGCCGGTGATTGTCAGCGCGATGGGCGGGCATGCCGATTTCTGCACCGAGCAGACGGCGCGGTTGATCGGCTGCCGCCTCGCGCTCTCCCGCTCCCATTTGGCCGGCGACGCCTCGCTGTGGGCGGAGCCGGATTTGGGGCAGTTGGTGCAGGCGATGCGGGAGATGGTCGGCCATGGGCCAGAGATCGCCGCACGGGTGGCGCAGGCGCGCAATGTGGCGGCGCAGATGAGTGCGGCGCGGCTGGTGGCGCGGATCGAGGCGGTGGTGCGAATTGTCTTGAGTTAATCCAAATAACATGTTGTTAGTTGCGTATGCCCTCATCCGCGCCCCTCTCCCCATGTCTGAGCCTGTCGGCGGTGCTGCGTGCGCTGCGCGGCGCCGTGGGCGGTTGGGAGCGGCGCGGCCT
>JARLIM010000019.1 GCA_031291725.1 Acetobacteraceae bacterium | reverse complement strand
GCTGCCCGGCGGGTTTGTCGGTGTCGATGTGTTCTTCGTCATCTCCGGCTATCTCATCTCCGGCATCATCCTGGCCGATCTGCGCCAGGGTGGCTTTTCCTATCTGAATTTCTACTTCGCCCGATTCCGCCGCATCGTGCCCGCGCTGTTCGTGGTGCTGCTGTCAACCTTTGCCTTCGGCTTCATCGTGCTGATGCCGGATGAATATGTCAGCCTTGGCCGGCATCTGGCGGCGGGGGCTGCGTTCACGTCGAACATGCGCATGCTGCACGATATCGGCTATTTCGACCTCGCCGCCGATCTCAAGCCGTTGCTGCATCTGTGGTCGTTGGGGGTGGAAGAACAGTTCTACATCTTCTGGCCGCTGATCCTGACGCTGCTGCTGCGCCTGCGCATCCGCATGCTGCCTGCTCTGCTGGCGCTGTTCGTCGCCTCGTTTGTCAGCATGGAGATGATGACGCCGATGCGCGCCTTCTATCTGCTGCCCGCGCGGTTCTGGGAGTTGATGGTCGGCGGCGTTCTGGCCTGTGTGCAGGCCGATCACATCTCGTTCTCGCCGATCCCGCAACGCCATCGCAGCCGGGCGGCGCTGACCGGTGCGGCGATGGCGCTGGTCTTGTTGTTGATCGCGGTGCTGGGCTTCACCCCGGCCAGCCCCTATCCCGGCTGGCGCGCGCTGCTGCCGACGCTGGCGGCGGGGTTGCTGATTGCCGCAGGGGCGCAGAGCTGGGTCAATCGCCATGTTCTCGGCAATCGGGTGGCGGTGTGGATCGGCGTGATCAGCTATCCGCTCTATCTCTGGCACTGGCCGCTGCTGTCCTATGCCCGCATCCTCAATGACGGGCAGCCGGGCATCTGGCTGCGTGTGGCGCTGGTCGTGCTGGCGGTGTTGCTGGCATGGGGCACCCGCCAATGGATCGAATTGCCGGTGCGCAACCGCCTCTTCGCCAGCCTGCCGCGTCGCCGCCGTCAGCAATCGGTCATCGCCGTGGCGCTGCTCTGCCTTGGCTTGGTCTATGGCCTGGGCGACAACGCCTCTCACCCCACCGCCTGGACCGTGCTGCGCCCGGTGCAGGACCGCTTGCAGGGCCAGCAGCTTGGACAGGTGGCCTATGAAGGCTATGTGCGCACCATGCCGGTCGTCTCCACTGGCTGTGACGCCGCGATCAAGGAAGCCGGGCCGAATCTGGGCTGTTGGGCGCGCCGCGATCATGGTGAGATCGGGCAGTTGATGTGGGGCGACAGCCACGCCGAACAATTCATCCCCGGTCTGCTCGATCATATGCCAGAGGCTGCGCACTGGATGATCGCCACGCAGTCCGGCTGCCCGCCCGCGCTGCACATCCAAATCAATCACAGTGATCAGGCAACGGTCTGCGCCCAATTCAACCGCCGCATCCTCGCCTTCATCGCCGCTCACCCAGACATCGAACAGGTGACATTGGCGTGGCGCGGCGCTGGGTATCTGTCACCAGACGCAGGAACGACGATCGCCTCTGACATCTACAGCGGCACGCCCGCCCAGATCTTGCAGGCCGGACTCGTGGAGACCATCCGCAGCGTGCAGGCGCTGGGAAAATCCGTGGTGGTCATGGTGGACAATCCGGCAACGCCCTTCGATGTCAGCCTCTGCCTGCACGCCACATGGCGGGCACAGACGGGCACAGCGTCGCGAGATTGCGCAATTCCCCGCGCGACCTATGACGAGTCGGTGCGCGACTACGCCACCCAGTTGCAGCAGATTGCGCGGCAATTCCCCGGGCTGCCCACCTACGACCCCACCGCGCTGTTTTGCGACGCCAGCACCTGCCATTTTTCCGAAGGTGAGCATTTGCTGCTGCGCGATGGCGACCATTTGACGATCTATGCCAGCCACATGGTGGCGGCCGACTTCCTCCACTGGCTCGCCGCACAATGCCCCTCGCCCGGCGCGTTGAGTTGCCCCGGCTTATCCAGTAGTCATTTCACCAAGCCACAGGCAGCGTCGCCCGGGCAGTGAGGGGCCGGTCTGCCGGATTTCGGATGGCGTTGAACAGGGAAATCCGGGCACTGACCGGTCTGCGCGGAGTGGCTGCCTTCGATGTGGCCTTGCTGCATATCGGCAGCGGTCAGCTGCATGCAGTCGATTGGTTTGCCTTCCACAATGCGGCGGTGGACATCTTCTTCTGTCTGAGCAGCTTCACGCTGTGTCTGGTCTATGGCGCGGGCGAGACGTCGCATCTGCCGTGGCGACACTATGCCGCCGCCCGCTTTGCCCGGATCTATCCGCTCTATTTCGCCATCGTCGCCCTGTTTGGCGTCATCGCCTTGCTGTTTCGCCGCATATATATCGCGAAATACGGTATCGATTTGTTTCTGCTCGATTTCTTCCGCCAGATCGTGATGGTCAACGGGCTACCGATTATCGGCAACGGCACGCATTGGATCGTGGTGATGTGGTCGCTGTCGATTGAGGCATTTTGCTATGTGGCGGTGTTCCCGCCGCTGTTCTGGCTCTCGCTGCGCGCCATCAGGCTGCCGGTGCTGGGCAAAACCCTGATCATGCTGCTCTGCGCTGCCATCACAATGGCGGTCTATCTCGCCTTCTTCGACCCGGCGGTGAACTCCCACGTGGTGCCGCCCGCGCAAGGGCCGTTCGTGCATTGGGTGGCGATCACGCGCGGCATCTGCATGTTCGTCGCCGGCTGGCTGGCCGGGTTGGCGTGGCGGGGTGATACCGGCTTTGCCCGCATGCTGTCGCGTTACGCCGATCTGATGGCGGCAGCCTTCTTCGGCATCATGCTCGCTCAGGCATTCGGCTATGGCGATCAGGAGGAGGTGGTGCTGCTGGCACCGTTCTTCATCCTGGCGATCTGCCATCCCGGCTCGCGCATCGAAACGCTGCTCTCGGGGCGATTGCTGCATTATCTCGGCACGATTTCCTATTCGCTCTATCTGATCCACATGCCGGTCGCCACCGTGCTGATCGGGGCGGCGGAGCATAATCACGTGCCGGGTGTGGTCAGCGTGCCGATCACGCTGGCTGTGTCGCTGTGGCTGGCGCATCAATCCTATTTCCGCTTCGAACGCCCGGCGCGCATCTGGCTGCGTCAGCGTCTGGTGCGGGATGGCTCGGCGGTGCCGGTGGTATGAGTGCCTTGTTTCTGAAGGAATTTTGATCCGATGGCCGGTGGCAATCTTGTTCGGCGCCTGTATTTCTCGCTGGGCTTTCACGCCATCCCGCAGGACAGCTTCGTCTATACGCTGCTGCAACGCGCCATGAATGGCGTCAAACGACACCTTGCGCGCCGTCGTCGCCCCACTGGCCATAACGTGCAGGTCTTGCAGCGCGATGGCGGGCAGGGATCGGCGCTGGATGTGCGGCATATCGTGCTGATCAAGGGCGATCAGATCGGCGATCTTGTCGTCGCCCTGCCCGCCATCGCCCGGCTGAAATCCCGCTTCCCCCACGCCGCCATCACACTGGTCTGCAATCCGGTCAATGCCGCACTCGCCCGCTCCTACGGCCTGTTCGACACCGTGCTCACCGCCCCGCTCGACCCGCGCCGCGCTGGCACCACCACCGCTGAGCGGGCCGAGGTGGAAGCGATCCTGGCCGCCATTCCGCCCTGCGATCTGGCCATCGACATGAAGATCGAAGCCTCCACCCGCTTCTCTCTCACCCATGTGCGCGCCAGGGTGAAAGCGGGGTTTCACGATGGCGTCTATCTGCAGAACGGGCCGGACAGCATCATCCTGCCGCCGATCGATTACGAGACCAATCTGCACACCAGCGAATTGCTGCTGATGCTGATCGACGCCGTCATCTCCCGCTTCGACCGCCGCAGCGCCAATTCCGCCATCGAGGGCATTCTGCGCCATGCCGAGGCGGAGATCGGTCACAAGCTGCCGGTCACCAGCGGTCAGAGGCTGATCGGGGTGAATATCGGCGCGGGGATGACGGTGAAATACTGGCCGGTGGCGCATTTCACCGCCCTGTGCCGCGCCATGCAGCAGCAACTCGGCGCGCGCATCGTCTTCTTCGGCGCCGCCAGCGAATCCGCCCCCACCGCCGACATCATCGCGGGGCTGGATGCCGCCCAGGTGCTGGACCTGACCGGTAGATTGTCATTGGCCGAGTTCATCGGCGCAGCCGGGCAGCTTGATCTGTTCATCGGGCTGGACACCGGCACCACCCACATCGCGGCCGGTTTGGGCGTGAAGACCATCTGTCTGTTTCCGGGCGTGACCATCCAAAGCCGCTGGCTGCCGGATGGACCGGCGCTGACGGTGATCTATAACGATGTCTCCTGCCGCCTGTGCGGCATCCGTCAGGCGGAGATCTGCCCGAACGGCCATGTCTGCATGACCGGGATTGCACCCGAACGGGTGATGGCGGAGGTGGTGCGGATTATCGGCTGACCCGCGCGCGCACCACATCCTCATACACCGCGCCCGATTCCCGCACGAAGCGCGCCTCGGTGAACATCTCCTGCGCCCGCGCCCGCGCCGCAGCGCCATGGTCTGCACGCTTGGCCGGATCATCAAGCAAGGTCGAGATCGCGCCAGCCAGTGCCCCGTGGTCGCGCGGCGGCACCGTCAGCCCTTCCAGCCCATCCCGCGCCACCCAGGGCACGCCGGTGGGCAGATCGGTGTTGATGATCGCACAGCCACAGGCCATCGCCTCGATCTGCGAAATCCCGAACGTCTCGGCGGCCGTCACCGAGGCCATCGCCAGCAGGCCGCTGGCATAGAGCCGCGCCTTCAACTCGCCAAATGGCAGACGACCGCACAGGATCACCCGCTCCTGCAATCCCAGCCGCACAATCTCGGCGGCGAGTTTGTCCTGTAACGGGCCGCCGCCGACGATCATGCAGGTGCCATCCACCTGCGCCATCGCCTCGATCAGCACCTCATAGCCCTTATACGGCACCAATCGCCCCACCGAGACCACCAGACGCGGATAGTGCGCGCGCAATTCGGCGATGCGGGCCTGCTCCTCGGCGGACAGCTCCGTCCACACCGACAGATCCACCCCGAACGGCACCACGCTGCATTTGGCGGCAATCGGGCGCAGAAAATCCGAGGCGTCGATCATCTTCTGGCTGGAGACAATCACCCGATCCGCCCGCCGCAACGTGTGCTCGATGAACGGGCGCACCAGCGGCAACACCTTCTTCTGCCCGACAATCTCCGAATGCCAATGCACCACCAGCGCCGGCCGACGCGGACACCACAGCCAGATAATCGCGTCGATCAACGGAAACGGCGCATGAAACGCCACCAGATCGGCACGGCGCGCCAGCAGCCAGAACCAGACCGGATAGATCGGCGCAATCGGCATCGACATCACATCGCCCAGCGACAGGCTGCGCTGAACCCTGGTGCCCTCGATGGTGATCCGCACCGGCGTGCCACCCCGTCTGGTGGCCAGCACCAGCGACTGGCAACGGTCACGCAGACCGGCGCAGAGCTGGCGGATCACCGTCGGAATGCCGCCTTCGATGTCCGGCAGATAGACCTTGAAGGCGTGCAACACCTTCAGACGCGGCGTCTCGGTGGCGGAGGGCATCAGGCGGGAACTCTCAACTCGTGGGGCGGGCCAGCGTCACCCGGTCCGCCCCCTTCCGTACTACACGAACCGCCGCAGATCGAGCGTGCGCGGATGATCGCGCCCCACCACATGGCGCGGCTCCGCCATCTGGCCCTGCGTGTGGCCGAACGGGAAGAAGCGCGAGCGGCGGCGGGCTTCGGCGGCGTTGGCGTTCACCGGGAAGTCGTCATAGCTGCGCCCACCCGGATGCGACACGTGATGCTGCATCCCGCCCAGGCTGCGCCCGGTCCAGTTGTCATAGACGTCAAAGACCAACGGCGTCTGCGCCGGAATGGTCGGATGCAGCGCAAACGGCGGACGCCACGCCTTGAAGCGCACGCCCGCCACATACTCACCCACCCGATCCGTCCGGCTCAGCGGCACCGCCACCCCGTTGCAGGTCAGCGTGTAGCGCTCTTCCACCCAGCCCTCGACCTTGGCCTGCAGACGCTCCGCCGAGGCATCGACATAGCGCACCGTGCCACCGCCACCGGCCTCTTCGCCCAGCACGTGCCAGGGTTCGAGCGCATGGCGCAGTTCGATGTTCATGCCGCGCACATCGATCTCGCCCACTTTCGGGAAGCGGAATTCCATGTGCGGCGCGAACCAATCCGGCGACAGATTGACGCCATAGGCGCTCAACTCATCCATCGCGTCGCGGAAATCCTGATCGACGTAATGCGGCAGCATGAAATCGTCATGCAGGCGCGTGCCGAAGCGGATCAGCTTGCGCTCATACGGGCGCTGCCAGAACGCGGCCACCGCGCCGCGCATCAGCAGCATCTGCGCTGCCGACATCTGCGCATGCGGCGGCATTTCAAACGCGCGGAATTCCACCAGACCGCGACGGCCCGACGCACTGCCCGGATCATACATCTTGTCGATGCAGAACTCGGTGCGATGGGTGTTGCCGCTCATATCGACCAGAATGTTGCGGAAGATGCGGTCCACCAGCCAGGGCGGGGTTTGCTGGAAGGGCGAGATCTGGCTGAACGCAATCTCCAACTCCGCCACCGCATCATCGCGTGCCTCATCGATGCGCGGATGCTGGCTGGTCGGGCCGATGAACAGGCCGGAGAACAGAAAGGACAGGCTGGGGTGGTTGTGCCAGAAGCCCAGCAACGATTTCAACAGATCGGGCCTGCGCAGGAACGGGCTTTCCTCGGCCTTCATGCCGCCCATCACCACATGGTTGCCGCCGCCGGTGCCGATATGGCGACCGTCCTGCATGAACTTCTCTGTCGAAAGCCCGCACATGCGCGCTTCGTCATACAATTGCTCGGTGCGCTGGATATGATCGGCCCAGTTGGTGGCCGGATGCACATTGACCTCGATCACCCCCGGATCGGGCGTGATGGAGAAATTCTGCAACCGATCGTCATGCGGGGGCAGATAGCCTTCCAGCACCACCTTGCGCGCGCATTCCTCAGCCGTGGCCTCCACCGCCGAGACCAGATCAAGCCAATCCTCACCGGAGAACAGCGGCGGGAAGAAGACGTGCAGCAGGCCGCCACGCGATTCCACACACAGCGCCGTGCGCACCAGATCGGGCTCGCCCTTGCCCAATTCCGGGATCGGCTGCGGCACCGGGCGGAAATTCTCGATGCTGCTGCCTTGGCCGAATTCCGGCTTGCGATAATCGCGGCGGATCGCCTGCTGGCTGCGGAAGGGCTGCGTCGGCGAGAACGGATCGGGCTCGAACACCTGATCCATCGTCTCCGGGTCCGCCCAGGGCAGACTGTCCAGCGGCAGGCGGAAGCCCATCGGGCTGTCACCCGGCACCAGGAACATCGTGTTGCCACGCAGGAACCATCGCCCGGTCTGCCAGCGCCGATCACCGCCATCCAGCACACGCCGCAGCGGCAGCACACAGCCGACGGGCGAGGCCAGTCCCTGGCTGAACACCCGCACCATCCGCTCCCGCTCCAGTGGATCGGCGAGCTTGTTGTCTTCCAACAACACATTCGCCGGCAGACGGTTCTCTTTCCAGAGATAGTAATGCACGTCCTCATAGCCGGGGATGATGCAGCTCGGATCAACCTGCAACCGCTCCGCCAGCGCCGCCGCGAACGCCATGGCGTCTTCAGGCGTCGCGTTGTCCTGGTCCTTGTCGGGATCGGCGAGCAGATCGGCGCGCGCCCAGACCGGCTCACCATCGGTGCGCCAATGCGCCGACAGCGCCCAGCGCGGCAGCGGCTCGCCCGGATATTGCTTGCCCATGCCGTGATGCAATGCCGCCCCCGGCGCCCAAAGCGGGGCCAGACGACGCATCAGGCGACCGGCATAGCCGCGCTTGGTCGGGCCGAGCGCGTCGAAATTCCACTCCCCGGCTTCAACATCGGTCGCCGCCACGAAGGTCGGCTCGCCGCCCATCGTCAGCTTCAGCCCGCCCGCTTCCAGCGCCCGCTCCACCCGCTGACCGGCGGCGAGGATGTCTTGCCATTGCTTGGGGGTATATGGCTTGGTCACGCGCGGGGTTTCGAGCACACGGCGCACCGCCATCTCGAACTCGAAATCGACCTCGCATTTCTCCACGCCACCCGAAATCGCCGCCGCCGATTGCGGCTCTGGGCTGGCTGCCAGCGGAATATGGCCTTCGCCGGTCATCAGGCCGGACGTGGCATCCATGCCCACCCAGCCAGCGCCCGGCAGATAGACTTCCGCCCAGGCGTGCAGATCGGTGAAATCTTCCGTCGGCCCTTCAGCGCCGCCATCCACCGGCTTCACATCGGCGACCAGCTGGATCAGATAGCCCGAGACGAAACGGGCGGCCAGGCCCAGATGGCGCAGCGTGTTGACCAACAGCCACGCCGAGTCACGGCACGAGCCTTTGCCGAGGCCGAGGCTTTCCTCCGGCGTGTAAACCCCCGGCTCCATGCGCACGATATAGGCAATCTTGCTCTGAATCAGGCGGTTGATGTCGATCAGCTGATCAATCGTGCGCTTCTCGTGCCGGGGAATCTCGGCCAGCAGGGCCGCCAGCAGCGGGCCGGGGGCCTCGGTCTTGCGGAACGGGGCGAGTTCCTCCTCCAACACCGGATCATAGGTGAAGGGGAATGTCTCGGCATCCGGCTCCAGGAAGAAATCGAACGGGTTGATGGTTGCCATATCGGCGACGAGATCGACCTGAACGTCGAAATGGTTCACTTTTTCCGGAAAAACCACACGGGCGAGGAAATTGCCCTGCGGATCTTGCTGCCAATTGAGAAAATGCGGCTGTGGGGAGATTTTGAGTGAATAGGCCAGAATTGGCGTGCGCGCATGGGGGGCCGGGCGCAGACGGATGGTCTGGGCACCAACGCTGACGGCGCGGTCATAGCGATAAGTTGTCCGGTGCGTCAGGGCAACATGCAGGGACATGGGGTACTCGCTCTCTGGAGGTGCAGGCATTTAGGCGTCTGCACGTGTCGTGTCACCGCCGTCTCAGGCGAAACGGCTGGGATTGGTAAGTGCAAGGATCTTGCCAGCCCTGCCGGGATCGCGGCCCGCCACCAGATCAGCCACCAATTGCCCGGCAGCAGGTGCGGTTTGGATACCATATCCGCCCTGTCCCAGACACCAGAAGAAGCCGTCATCATCGGCATCAAAGCCGATGGCGAGGCTGCGATCCGGCGTGAAGCTGCGCAATCCGGCCCATGCATGCTCCACCCGGCGCACCTCGATGTCGAGTGCCTGCTGCATGCGGTCGATGGCGATGGCGATATCCAGCTCATCCGGCTGCACGTCGCACGGGTCCATATCGGTCTCATCGGCGGGTGAGACCATCAGCCGGGTGCGGGCCTCGGGGCGGGTGTACCAGCTGTGATCAACATCGTTGAGCAAGGGCCAATCGGCGGGCAGATAGGGCTGCGGATCGATCACCACGCCGGTGCGGCGCTTGGGGCGCAGGCCGATGCGCGCCTTTCCGGCAAGCGCCGCCACCTCGTCGCCCCATGCCCCGGCCGCGTTGACCAGCACAGGGGCGCGCAGAACATCGCCCGCGCTGGTGTCCACCTGCCACAGCCCTGCCTGCCGACTGATCCGCCCCGCCCTGCTGCGCAAGGCCAACACGCCGCCACGGGCACGCAATTGGCGCAGGAAGCCTTGGTGCAGGCTGGCCACATCCATATCGAACGCATCTTGCTCAATCGCCGCCCTGACCGCATAGCCGGGCCGCAAGGCCGGAACCATCTCCCGCAGGGCCGCGATGCCGATCTCCCGCACGCCGGATCCGTCAGCCAGCAGCGCGTCCAATTGCGGCACCTGATCCGGCGGGGCGAGAAAGACCACCGGGCGACGCGCCATGATCGGCGTTTCGGTGAAGCCCTCGGGCGGGTTTTCGAAAAAGCCGCGCGACAGCCCGGTCAGGGTCTGCACGTCGGTCGGCCCATAATTCAAAATCCAGATCGCAGCCGACCTGCCGGTGGCATGATACCCCGCCACCTCCTCCGCCTCGACCAGCGCCACGCGGCGGTCAGCGGACAGAAAGGCCGATGCCGAAGCGCCCGCAATGCCGGCGCCGATGACGATGCAATCGAAGGAAGACGTGCTCATACCGCAAGCTTGATGCACCCGCCGCGTCGAGGGCAAGTGAAGAGCTGAAGCGATATGAGTTCGGGTAGAAAACCCTACTTCCCGTACACCGCATCCGGCAACCACATCGCGATTCCGGGGAAGAAGCTCAGGATCACCACGCCGATTGCCAGCAGAATCACAAACGGGATGGTGCCTCGGATCACCGCACCCAACCCAATATCCGGTGCGATTCGGTTGATGACGAAGATGTTCAGCCCCACCGGCGGGTGGATCAGCCCCATCTCCATCACGATGGCCATCACGATGCCGAACCAGATCAGATCGAAGCCCGCGGCACGCAGCGGCGGCAGAATGATCGGCGCGGTCATCAAAATGATCGACACCGGCGGCAGGAAGAAGCCCAGAATCACCACCATCAGCAAAATCGCGGCCAGCAACGCCCAACGCGACAAATGCAGCCCGACAATCGCCTCCGCCGCGCTCTGGCTGATGTGCAGATAGCTCATCACATAGGAATAGAGCAGGCTCATGCCGATGATCATCAGCAACATGCCGCTTTCGCCCAGCGTGCCCTGGAAGATCGGCGTGATGTCGGAGAGTTTGTAGGCACGATAGACGGCCGCAACCAGCAGCATCGCCAGCACCGCGCCCAACCCGGCCGTCTCAGACGGCGTGGCGATGCCGCCATAGAGTGCGATCATCACGCCCGATAACAGCAGCAGGAACGGCAACACACGCGGCAATGCGGTCATGCGCTCCTTCATTGTGAAATGCTCATCGGCCAAAATCGGATGATGCGCCGAGGCACCCGAGCGCACCGAATTCTCCGCACGCGCATATTCGCGCCGCCATTGGAACACCGCGAAGGTGGCAAACAACACCACCAGCAACACGCCCGGCCCAAGTCCCGCCAGGAACAGTCGGCCCAGCGATTGCTCCGCCGCCACCGCATACAAAATCAACACAATCGACGGTGGCAGCAAAATGCCCAGCGTGCCACCGGCCGCCACCAGCCCCGCCGCGAACCCAGGCGAATAGCCGCGCCGACGCATCTCGGGAATGCCCGAGCTGCCAATCGCCGAACATGTCGCCGGGCTCGACCCCGCCATCGCCGCGAACAGACCGCAGGCCAGCACCACCGCCACCCCCAACCCGCCCGGCACCCGGCCCAGCCAGGTGTGCAGCGCGTCGTAGAGATCCTTGCCCGCGCGGGATTTGCCGATGGCAGCGCCCTTGAGGATGAACAGCGGAATGGTCAGCAGCGTGATGCTCGCCAATTCCTCATAGACATTCTGCGCGATGGTATCGAGCGAGGCCGCCGGCATGAAGATCGTCATGAACACCGTCGCAACACCGCCCAGGGCGAAGGCGATGGGGATGCCGGAGAACAAGGCGGCCAAGGTGGCGCCGCCATAAAGCATGCCGAGTTGCAGCGAGGTCATTTGCGTCCCAGAAACTGATTGGCTTGCTGAATTGCTAGCAGCGCCATGCCGAAGGTCATGCAGGCATAGGGAATCCACAAAGGCGGCCCCCAAGCGGTCGGCGTCGTCTGATCGTCCACCCAGGCCTCGACCAGCAATTGCCAGCTCTTCCAGGCAAAAAACGCCACGAACACGCAGGAAGCCAGATCGGCGAAGCGGCGGCGCAGCCTATCTGCCCATTCCGGCAGCACCATCGACAGCGCGTCAATCCCCACATGCCCGCGCCGCGCCTGCGTCCAGGCGGCCGAGCCGAAGGTGGCGCCGACGAGCAGGAAGGTGGACAACTCGTCCTGCCAATCGCTGGCAATGCCCAGGAAATAGCGGCCGACCACTTCCCAGGTCAGCACGCAGCCCGCCACCGCGATCGCGATGGAGGAGGCAATGGCCAGCACAGTGTTGAGCACGTCCAAAACGCGCTGCACCGCGCCCAGAATTCCTGAGCGCGGCACATCGGTTTGCGTGACATTGAGTTCGGCGTGTGCGCTCACGCCACCGCCTCAGCCAGTTTCAACAGGGCGGCACAGCTCTCATTGCGCTTGGCGAAATCGGCCCACGCGGTCGCCTGTGCGATCTCTTTCCACTTGTCCAACGCCGGCTTGGTGAAATCGCCCACCTTCACACCCGCCTTGCTGTAAATATCGGCCAGCTTGTCGTCATCGGCCTTGGCATTCTCCAGCGCGAAGGCCTCCATCTTGGCGCCGACGGTGTCGATGGCCTTCTGATGCGCGGCGGGCAGGCTGTCGAAGACCGCCTTGGACATCAGCAGCGGCTCGAACATGAACCAGAAGCTGCCCTTGCGGCCAGTGGTGACGTTCTTGGAAATCTCGTTCAGACGGAAGGAGATCAACGAGGTCGAAGACGTCACCGCCGCATCGAGCGTGCCGGTCTGCATCGAGGCGTAGATTTCCTCCGAGGTGACGGAGGAGATGATCGCCCCCGCATTCTTCAGCATCAGATCCATCTCGCGCGAGCCGCCGCGCACTTTCAGGCCCTTCGAATCATCGGGCGAGACAATCGCCCCTGCCCGACTGGCCATACCGCCCGCCTGCCAGACCCAGGTGAGGATCTTCACGCCCTTGGCGTCAAGAATTTCAGTCAGCTTCTGGCCGACCGCCGCATTCTTCCAGGCCATGCCCTGCTCATAGGTGGAGACCAGGCACGGCATCAGGCCGATATTGACCTCCGGCACCTCGCCGCCGCCATAGGCCAGCGGATAGCAGGAGATATCGAGCGCGCCCCGCCGCAGCGCGGAGAACTGCGCCACCGTCTTCATCAACGACGAGCCGGGATAGATTTCGAAGGCCAGTTCGTTATTGGTCGCCGCCGACACGTCACGCGCGAAGATGCGCGCCATCCGGTCACGGAAATCGCCGGTCTCGATCGTACCGCCAGGAAATTGGTGGCTGATCTTCAACGTCCGCGTCTCAGCGCGCGCGCCGGTGCTGCGGATCAGGGCGGGAGCGGCCAACAGGCCGCCAAGCACGGTGCGTCGCGCGAATTTCATGACGTAATCCCCCATCGAGCCGGGACGTTGATCGTCCGTCTGCCAGGGGAATGTGATAGCGCAGAGCCGAGGATCGGTAAACCATAGGCCAGAACACCGCCGGCCATTATGGCCAAATGATCGAGCATCACCCCGTCATGGCGCGCGCAGCGCAACCATCCACCGCGACGCGCCCCTGCGCGAACAGTTTCTCAGCAGCCGGTTAACCCGGCGTGCCCGCCGGTGCCGGCGTCTTCATCATCGCACCCGTCATCGGAATGAAGAACACGCCCACATCCTTCTTGGTGTGGATCTTGCCCTGCTCGTCCTTGGTGTAGACATACAGGAACTGACCGCGCTTGAACGGTTGGCCAATCGGGATCAGCGCCATGCCGCCCGGCTTGAGCTGCTTGAACAGCTCGGGCGGGGCGTATTGCGCCGCACAGGTGATGATGATGCGGTCAAACCCGCCCTCCACCTCCGGCCAGCCGAAATAGCCGTCACCCACGCGGGTTTCGATGTTGTCGTAGCCAATCGGCGCGAAGATCTTATGCACCGCATTGCCCAGCGGTTCGATGATCTCGATCGAATAGGCCTTCTTGACGATCCGGCTGAGCAGCGAACTCTGACAGCCCGAGCCGGTGCCGATTTCCAGCGTCACATGATCCGGCTTCGGCGCCAGCACCTGCGTCATGTAGGCCTGACCGAGATAATCCGACAGGGCGGAGCCATAGCCCAGCGCCCAGGGTTTCGGGTTTTCTTCGTAGGCATCCGACGGTGTTGCGTGATGTTCTTCGTAATAATAGTGGAAATACTCGCGCGGCACCTGCTGGAAGGCGTCCAGCACCGCCGGGTCGGCACTGCCGAGATGCGATTTCAGATACTCGGCAATCCGCGCCATGGCTGCGGGCTTGCGGGCCTGAATGGCGTTGAAGGCGCTCTGCGAGATGTCCACCGGGCGGCCGGATTCGGCCATCGCCTTCATATAGGCATCCCGCGTCCATTCCGGGGCGGCAGCCGCGCGGGCGTTGCGGATGAACGGCATCGCCAGCGTGCTGGCAAGAAGGGTGCGGCGGGCGAGGGACATGGTCACGGCGAAATCTTCCGGTCTCGGGGGAATGCGATTTGAGCGATCACATACAACGCCAGCGCGGAAACAAGAACCGCACTATGGCCTGCCTGCCACGCAATCAGGTTGGCCAGCGGGGTGGAAACCACGGAAAACGCCCCGTTCAGTCCCCAGGCCCACGGCATGAACCCCTCCTTCCCCGCGCGCGACAGGCCGAGCGGAAAGGGCAGGCCAAGGGCGAACGAAACCGGTGCGATGGCGGCCACCACCAGCCCGGAGCGGGTCATGAACGGCTCACCGATCACCGCCAGAATGGCGTCGGCCTGATAGAAATACACCAGCGCACACCACGCAACCGCCACCACCATCGCAATGTCGATCCCGCGCCGTGGGTCGTCGGCGAAGCGGCTGCTGAACATGCTGCCCAGGCCGGAGAAGATCAGCATCGCGGTGATCACCAAGGCGAATCCGCTGGTGCGGTCATTGAGCACGAAGCTCGCCCGGTCGATGGCGTAGAGTTCGATGAACAGATACCCCAGGCCGAGGGCCGCGAAATACACCGCCGCCCGAGGTGCGGCGATCCCCGGCGAGCGCACCCGCCCGCGTGAGAGCAGCGGCACCAGCAGCACCAGGGCCGCGATCAGCACCGCCTGCACCAACACCGCCAGATTGACCAATGCCCCAATCTCCGGCTGCGGCAGCATTTCCACCCGCGCCAGAATGTTGCCCAGTTGCGAGGGGCGCAGCACGTTGTAGAATTCCGGCCGGTCCAGCGTGATCGGGCGCAGATCGAAGGCGAAATCCGACGGCGCCGTCGCCCCGTTCAGCACCAACGGCGCTTCATCGGCAATCGCGTCCTGGGCCACGGTGCTGGAAACCACCTCTCCCGTGCTGAACGACACCGGCGGCAAATCGTTGAACACCTCCGCGCGCGGATGCTCCGTCACGCCGGGATAATAGGACAGATCGAAGCTGCGCTCGTTGCAGAAGGCGCGCGCCTGATTGATCCGGTCCTGCCCGAATGGCTCCGGCGAGATCAAAATCCGCAGATTCCACGCCGAGCGATACACCAACACATGCGTCTGCGGGGCATCGATCCCCGCCAGCGTCAACGCCTCCCGCACCGTGCGGAGCATGCGCACCGCATAAGCGGGGAATTCGCGGATCGAAACCGGGATCGACAGCACGCCATCATGATTGAGCGCGTTGATATCTGCCGCCAGCGCCTCCACCGACACCGCCGACTGGTTCGCTTCCGCCGCGTCGAGGAAATCGCCCGCGACATCGATGATGTCGTAACGCTGCCCCACCACGGCGGCCATCGGGCTGCGACCGGACGCGAGCGGCTGGCCATCGGGCGCGTGCAGCACGGCACGCATTTGCGGCTCGGTCTCCAACAACGTCACATGCGCCACACCGAGTTGCGCGGCCTCCGCTGGATGGAAGCCGCCCGAACTGCCAATCAGCAGCGCATCCGCCCGCGGCACCAGACTATACGGCAGGGCGGCCAGCGTGGCCGTGGCGTAACGCGCATCCATTACCCCAGGCTTGGGCAGGGCGGCGATGCGGTTGCCGTCACGATAGAAGCCGAATGTGGTCGGCGGGCCGGGCAGCCCCATATTGCCCGCGTCGTTGGACAGATCGACATCCACCCGCTCGGTGAAATCGTCGAGCACCATATAGAGGCCGCGCGGCGAGCGGATTTCCGCCACCACCTTGGCGCCTTCGGTGTGCAACGGGGCGTAGATTGCCTTGAATTCGTTGAAACCGGCCTGATTGCCCAGCACCAGCACCGCCTCGGCGGCCAGCAGCAGCACCACCGAGACCGGCAATGCCCGCTTCCATGCCGGGCCGAACGCACTCGCCAATGCCAGCGGCACCAACAGGCAGGGCAGCAGCAGGAACGGATGCACCAGCCACATCAACCCCAACGCCACCATCGAGCCCACGCCGGCACCGGTCAGGTCAAAGCCATAGACCCGGCCCAGCGCGTTGTCGTTGAGCACGAAGGAGAGCGAGACGAACAATCCGGCCAGGAAGAAGAACGGGAACAACGCCGCGTAATAGACGAAAATCCAGCCCATTTGCGGCCACAGCGTCGCCGGGTTCTGCAATTGCAGCGGGTTGAACGGATTGACCGTCACCACCATAAACCCCGCCGCCGCCGCCACAATCAACGCGGGCGGCAACCAGGTGCGCAGTGCCTCAGCGTGCCGGGTGAAATACGCCCGCGCCAAGGCCATCGCCACGCCCGAGAAGGCGAAACCGGCCAGCACGATGGAAATCACCCAATAGCCATATTCCGACCATTTCGCGACGGCGAAATAGCGGGTCAGCGCGATCTCGAAGCCCACGGTTGCGAGCGAGACCAGGAAAAGCGGCAGGAAGCCTGCGACCATACGCCAAGCGCGACTCATTTCGCGACCTTGCGCACGAGGAAATCGGCCAGCGTTGCATTGAACCGCGCCGGATCGTCCACAAACAGCGCATGCCCCAATCCATCAACCACCATCGTCTCCGCCGCCTTGTGATGCGCGGCAAGATTGCCGGCCTGTCCCGCAAACTTCGGGCGCACCACATAGAGCACGGGACGGGTGGTCGAATAGACCGCCTCTTTCCAATAACTGCGCGGCACCGGATAGGCGAGCAACTGATCTGCCGCCCGCTCCGGCGTGCGCAGGCAGGCTTGGGTCAGACGATTGAGAAAACTGGCCGGTTGCGGGCGGTGAAACATGCCGCGCACAAAGGCTGCCATAAACTCGGCATGGCTCAGCTTACGCCCCCCCGGCGCGGATTTGTCCTTCGACGCCGCAGGCGCTGGCTCCTCGCCGACGGAGTTATCGATCAGCACCAACCCCGCCAGCGCCTGATCGCCATGCAGGCGCACATAGGCCAGCGAATCGAGCACACCCAACGACCAGCCGATCAAGACGACATGCTGCAAGTGCAGGCTGTCGATCACCTCGGCGATATCTTGGCCACGTCGCGTGTGGACATAGCCTGCTTTCGGCACATCGCTCTCGCCCTGTCCGCGCGGATCGATGGCGATCACCCGGTAATGCTTGCTGAATTCGTCGATTTGCGGCTGGAATATCCATTCCGGCATCGTCCAACCCGGCACGAAGACCAGCACCGGCGCATCCGGCGCTGCATGAGCCTGCCCCACATCGACCACATGCAGCCGCACGCCATCGCTTGTGCTCACGAAGCGATCAACGGCCGCAGCCGGTAACGGCCACGCCAGAATGAGCAACCACAGAAGGGTCAGAACGCGCATGCCATGAACTGGCGCCAGCCGCACGATCCTGTCAACCGAGGTGGCGGGATGGGGTGTGGGGGAGCGCGGGTTTCGGGTGTCCCCTGACCAGAGACAAACTCCACGGGAGTGCACCGAGCCGCGCAGATAACCGGCCGAGGCTGTTATTCTTCTTGCTCAGCGCCATCAACTTCTTGCGCTGGATGTCGCGCGCGATCTTTTGATAGGCGGCGACCTCCCTCACCCACGGATCCTGATTGGATTTGCTCCATCTGCCGCTCATACGGGCTACTCTATCCACTGGCACCTTGGGGTGAACAAAGCTATTCTGCGCGTGCGTGCGTGCGGAATTCCGAGGCAAGACATATGGCGACCAGCACAATCGACGCGGTGCGACGGCAGCTTGCGGGGGTGGAGCCTGAACTCCGCCGCCGAGGGGTGCGCCATCTCGCAGTGTTCGGCTCGGTCGCCCGTGGTGAAGACCGCTCCGACAGCGACCTCGATTTGGCCATTGAGATCGAAGCCAACCGGGCCTTCTCCCTCATCCGCATGGAAGATACCCGCCTGTTGTTGCAGGACACGGTCGGTCGCTCTGTCGATCTCGGTGAGATCGACAGCTTTCGCCCCGAAGTTCGAATGGCCTTTGATCGCGACAGAATTTCGATCTTCTGATGGCACGCAGCGACGATTCATGGCTCCAGGACATTATCACCGCCATCTCGCACATCCGGTCGGATACCGATGGTCTGGGTTTTGATGCCTTCGCTGCCAATCAGACGGTTGTGCGGTCCGTGCTCTATTCCATCGCCATCATGGGAGAGGCCGCGAAAAGCATCAGTCCTGAGTTCAAGGCCGCGTATCCTGATGTTCCCTGGCGCGCCATTGCCAGCACCCGCGACAGAATTGTGCACGAATATTTTCGCACCAACATGCGGCGCATTTGGGATGTTGTTGCCAGCGATATTGACGAATTGGAACGCGCATTGCGCAGCAAATAGCCCGTATCGCCCCCCCCCTAAATCCCATCCGAGACCCCATCCTCATGCCAGACGAGTCCAACGACCCTGCCTCCCGCCGTGGCCCGGCCATCGCCCTGCTCTTGATCGTGGCACTCCTGGTCGGTGGCATCCTGCTGCAGCGGCATTTACGGGCAACCGGCCAGATGGAAGACTGCCTGATGTCCGGCCGCACCAACTGCGCGCCGATTTCAGCGCCCCCGATTTCAGCTACAGGGAAATAGGCTGAATTCAGCGTGCCGTCATCGCACAAGGCTGGACAAACACCGACACCACACCAATGTGAGTGCGTAATAACAAACGGGAGAACCTACCCATGAACCTCACTCGCCGCCAAACCCTGGGGGCCGGTCTCGGCTTCGGGGCCACCGCCCTGCTCGGCGCCCGCACCGCCCAGGCGGCCGCGCCGATCTTCGGCACCCAAGCCCCCGCCTTCTTCCGCAGCAAACTCGGCGATTACGAAATCACCGCCATTTCCGATGGCTACGGCGTCTATCCGAAGCTGGAAGGCTTCGTGAAGAATGCCAAGGTGGAAGACGTGCGCGCCGTGCTCGCCGAACAATTCCTGCCCACCGACCGCATTCAAATCCCGTTCACCACCCTCGTCGTCAACACCGGCAAGAAGCTGGTCATGCTCGATGCCGGCAATGGCGATATGGCAGCGCCCACCAGCGGCGTGTGGATGAAGAATTTCCGCGCGGCGGGCTTCAAGCCGGAAGATGTGGACATCATCGTCTTCAGCCATCTGCACGGCGACCACGTCAACGGCCTGCGCCTGAAAGACGGCACCGCGCTGTTCCCCAATGCCGAGGTGAAGGTGCATGAGGGCGAACTGAAATTCTGGCTCGGCGATGCGCTCGATGCCAAGGCCGATCCCTATACCCGCAACTACGCCCCCAATGTGCAGCGCGTCTTCGGGCCGATGATGAAAAACCTGACCATGTATAAATGGGACCAGGAAGTCGCCCCCGGCATCACCTCCATCGGTGCCCCCGGCCACACCCCCGGCCATTCGATGTTCGCCATCGCGTCCGGCAATGCGCGCATGATGGCGGTGTCTGACATCACCAACGTGCCCTATCTGTTCGCCCGCCGTCCGGATTGGGCGGTGATGTTCGACAACGACCCCGAACTCGCCCGCGCCACCCGCCATCGCGTGCTCGACATGATGGCCGCCGAGAAGATGCATGTCGGCTTCTACCACGCCTCCTTCCCGGCCTTCGGCACGGTGGTCAAGGACAGCAAGGGCTATAATCTGGCGCCGGGGTTCTGGAACGCACCGGTCTGATCCTCTGCCTGTGAGCTTGCGCGTTGCTGTGCGTGCTGCATGATCGTCTCCAAGAAAATGAGTTGGAGGCGATCATGAACGCGGCAGATTTCGGCGAGTATGATGTGATTATCGCCGGCGGTGGCACCGCTGGCTGTCTGCTCGCCAACCGCCTCTCCGCCGATCCTGCCCGCCGTGTGCTGATGCTCGAAGCCGGGCCGCGCGATTCGTGGCACTGGATTCACATCCCCGTCGGCTATCTCTACTGCATCGGCAATCCACGCACCGATTGGTGCTATAAAACCGAGCCGGAACCCGGCCTGAATGGCCGCTCCATCCTCTATGCCCGTGGCCGCGTGCTGGGCGGCTGCAGCTCGATCAACGGCATGATCTATATGCGCGGTCAGGCCGAGGATTACGACGGCTGGGCGGAGTCCACCGGCGATGACCGCTGGAAATGGGACAATGTTCTCCCCCTCTTCCGCGAAACCGAAGACCATTGGGCGGGTGAGACCCCCCTGCACGGCAACAAGGGCAATTGGCGCGTCGAGAAGCAGCGCCTGCGCTGGGACATTCTGGAGCGCGTGATCGAAGCCGCCCAGCAGGCCGGCATCGCCCCCACCGACGATTTCAACCGTGGCACCAATGCGGGCGTGGGCTTCTTCGAGGTGAACCAGAAAAAGGGCGTGCGCTGGAGTGCCACCAAAGCCTTCCTGCGCGATGTGGAACACCGCCCCAATCTGCGCGTGATCACCGGCGCGCTGATCGATCGGCTGGAAATCGGCGAAGGCCGCGTGCGCGGGGTGCATTTCATCCGCGACGGCCAAAAATTCCACGCCCGCGCCAGCACGGAGGTTGTGCTGACGGCTGGTGCCATCGGCTCGCCCGCCATTCTGCACCGCTCCGGCATCGGACCGGCGGGCTGGCTGCAATCGCTCGGCATCGCCTCGGTCTTGGACAAGCCACAGGTGGGGGCGAATTTGCAGGACCATCTGCAAATCCGCGCCGCCTATAAGGTGCGCGGCATCAACACCCTGAACCGCCAAGCCAATTCCCTGATCGGTCAGGCCAAGATGGCACTGGAATACGCCCTCTTCCGCTCCGGCCCGCTCACCATGGCCCCCAGCCAACTCGGCATCTTCGCCCGCTCCGGCCCGGAGGTGACGCGCCCCGATATCGAATTCCACGTCCAACCGCTCAGCTTGGATAAGTTCGGCGACAATTTGCACAATTTCGACGCCTTCACCGCCTCGGTCTGCGATCTGCGCCCGGAATCGCGTGGCGAGATCAAAATCCGCACCGCCGACCCCACCGAAGCGCCGATGATCGCCCCCAACTATCTCAGCCACGAACGCGACCGCCTCCGCGCCGCCCGTGCGCTGCGGCTGGCGCGGCATGTGGTGTCACAGGATGCGCTGAAACCCTACGCGCCCGAGGAATTCCGCCCCGGTCCGCAATACCAGACCGACGAAGACCTCGCCCGCGCCGCCGGTGACATCGGCACCACCATCTTCCACCCGGTCGGCACCTGCAAAATGGGGCGTTTGGATGATCCGAGTGCGGTGGTGGACAGCGAAATGCGCTTCATCGGGCTGGACGGGCTGCGCATCGCCGACGCCTCGGTGATGCCCACCCTCACCTCCGGCAACACCGCCTCCCCCACACTGATGATCGCCGAGCGGGCAGCAAAATTGATGACCCCGTAGGGCGCGATGATCGAGGGGTGAACCAGCATCACCCCGTCATTGCGCGCGCAGCGCAACACTCCATCGCGACGCAGCCAACGCAGCGATGGAATGCGGCACTTGTTCCCCCTACGAAACCCCGATCAACCGGATCAGCCCCAGGCTGATCGCTCCCAGCAGCAGCAGCGAACCCGTCACCGTCGCCGTCACGCGCGGGCCTGCTTTGGCAATCGCGCGCAGATCGGTGGCCAAACCCAAGGCCGCCATCGAGACGATGGTGAAGAATGTGCTCACCTGCCCCATCGGCGACACCATGGCGTGTGGCACCACATCGGCAGACCGCAGCGCCATCATCGCCAAAAACCCGATGATGAACCACGGCACCAATCGGCTGAAGCCGATCTTCCGCCCCGTCGCCTGCTTGCGCCCGGTCAGCACGGACAGCACCAAAATCACCGGCCCCAGCATCAACACCCGCACCAGCTTGACCAGCGTGCCAATCTGCACCGCCGCCGCTCCCATCGGGGCTGTGGCAGCCAGCACCTGCGGCACGGCATAGACCACCAAACCGGCAAACACCCCCGATTGCAGCATGCTCAAATGCAACCACAGCGTCAGCACCGGCAGCGACAGCACCACCACCACGCCCAACACGGCGGTGAACGCAATCGCAGACGCCACTTCCGCCGCATCGGCCCCGATCACCGGCGCCACCGCCGCAATCGCCGAATTGCCGCAAATCGCGTTGCCACAGGCCACCAGAATGCCCATCCGGCTCGGCAGCCCGAGCAAGCGGCCAATCAGCACACCACCGAGAATGGCAAAATCCACCACCGCCGCAATGCCGATCAACAGCGCCAGACCGGACGCCGCCACGGTCTGCGCGCTCACCGAAGCGCCCAGCAGCACGATGGCAATCTCCAGCAATGTCTTGCCGCAGAATTGCGTCCCGTCACGCCAACGGCCCCCCGGCTCCCACAGCGTGCGCACCAGCGTGCCGAGCAGGATCGCCAGCACCAGCGGCTCCAGCCAAGCCGCGCCGGTGAACGTCGCCTCCAGCCGCGCCAGCAGCATCGCCCCCCCGGTGATCGCCAAACACAATGCCACGCCGGGCAGAAGGCGGCTTATCCGCTGCACGCTGATATCCCCCAAAACCTCTCAGGAATGCGGCAATTGCGCGCGCAGGGCCTGCGCCACATCAGCCGCCTGCGCTCCCGGCTTGATCAACGACCGAAAGCCGCCATCCGGCCCCATCACATAGATGAATGACGAATGGTCCATCAGATAGGTGCTCGCCCCCTTGGCATCCGCCTTGGCATAATAGACGCGATATGCCTTTGCCACGCTGGCGATCTGCTCGGCCGAGCCGGTCAGCCCCACAATCCGCCCATCGAACAGCTTGACGTATTCGCCCATCGCCTGAGGCGTGTCGCGCTCGGGGTCGATGGTGATGAAAATCGGTGCCACTTTTGCCGCCTGATCGCCCAATTGCGCCAGACTTGCCGCAATGGTCTGCAATTCGGTGGGGCACACATCTGGGCAGAACGTGTAGCCGAAATAGACCAGCATCACCTTGCCCCGGAAATCCGCATCGGTGACGGGTTTGCCGTCCGCGCCCACCAGATCGAAATGCCCGCCAATCGCCACACCGCCCGGCACCGCCACGCCACCTGCACCGACGGCAGATTGCTGGGCCGTCTTTTCCTCCTGCCACCAGGTATTGGCCCACAAGCCCATGCCCGCCACGAACAACACCACCACCAAAGCCCGCATCAGCCGTGCCATTGACGCCCCCTGTGTGAGATCGACCGGACTCCGGCTGAGCCGTCCCTCGTCTGATCGCTGATACCAAACAAAACACCCCGCTCCCAGCAGCCCTTTGCAGGACTGCCAGAAGCGGGGTGCGATGCGTTATCGCTTGGAAGGGTCAGATCGTCAGACCGTGACCCACCGTGATCGTCGCGGCGGTGACGCCGCGCAAATCGGCGACCAGGTGCGAGATGCCGCCCGACGTGACCAGAATTTCGGTGTCTGCCCCAGCCTGCACCACCGAGAGGAAGTTGGACACGTTGCTGCCTGTGTAACCTGCCACCGTCAACACGCCGGACAGATCAAGCATATCGCCCTGACTGACCGAGAAGTTGCTGATATCCAGCGACGGGGTCTGAGTTCCGGCAGTGGCAAAATTCGTCACCGCATAGACGTCGCCACCACGGCCACCGCTGACCACGTCATTGCCGGTGCTGACCGAGACGTTGTTGTAGTAACCGGACAGCAGCACCGTATCGTTCGAGGCTCCAGTGACCACCGTATCGCTGCCGACGCCCGCCTTCACCGTCCAGACGCCACCACCTGTGGTCACGTCGTTCTGGTAGCCGCCCAGCGTGATCGAGCCGCCATTGCTGCCCGCGGTGCCAACCGAGACGTTTGCACTGCCGGTCGAGCCGGTGATCGTGCTGTCGCCATTGCCGAGCGTCATGTTGTTGCCATAGCCGAAGGCATCGACATTGGCGGCCCCCGTCGTCACCAACGTCAGATCGCCCAACGAACCGGAGACCGTGTTGTAGCCCGAGCCCAGATGCACCTCTTCGTTATAGCCCCCCAGGACAAGATCGTTGTTGCCGTCGCCCAGCGTGATGGTCGAGCCGCCAACGTCGCCGTCGATCTTGACCACATCGTTTACGCCCGCCGCCTGCGTGATGGTGTTGTTGTAGCCGAACAGGTTCACCGTGCCGGTCCCACCGGTCAGAACGAGCGATTCCGAGCCGCTGGTCTCGGTCACGGTCGCACCGGTCGGCGTGACCGGAGCAGGCGCCGGCGGCGGCGCAGGCGGTGACGGCGGAGCGGGCGGCGTGATCACACCCAGCCATAGCGGGTCGGACGTCCCGGTGGTGCCGGCCAGATTTGTGTCCGTGGCCACAATGCTGTTCGACGCATCGCCCAGCGTCACATTCGCGGTCCACACCCCACCCGCACCGACGGTTGCCGTGGCGAAGGCAGTCTGCGACCCGTTATTGTAGAGATAGACCGTCGAGCCGGCAGCCACATCGCCCGTCACCGTGCCCGAGATCGTCGTCACGCCAGCAGGCACCATCGCAGCCGTTGTGATGAAGGTGACAACAGGTGTCGCGCTGTCGATATCGACAGCCGTCGATGTCGACGCGGCCGACGTGCCAGACGCGGTGGTGGCGGTTGCGTTGATGTTGTGTGCGCCATTGGCCAGCGCGTTCGCCAGCGTCAGGCTATACGCCCCGGTCGAGGCATCCGCGGTCGTCGTGCCCAGGCTGGTTGTGCCGTCATAGATCGTCACCGTGCTGCCATCGGCCGCCACGCCAGAGATGGTGATCTTGCCAGTGGCCGCATAACCACCCGCGTTCTCCTGCGCGATGGTCGGCGCAGTCGGGGCACTCGGTGCGACCGGTGCCGGCGCGGGGGCCGCAGCCACACCCGGCGCGGTGAAGTCCGGCATATCGCTGGCCGTGAAGCTCAGCTCCTCCACCGGCGCATCAAGCACATTGGCATCAAAGGTGATCTCGGCATTGCCGGTCGTCGCACCGTTGGCGAACGGGGTCGGGCCTGCGAAGGTGATCTCGTCGGTGGACGACAGCACCAGTTCCTGCACGCCGTTGACCGTTTCGATGGTGCCGCCGCTATAGCCATAGACCGTCAGGTGATCGACACTGCGCAGGCCGTTATCGATGGTCAGCGTGCCATCGCCCGCCTGATAGTAGATCGTGCTGGAAGCACCGCCGGCGGTGATCACCGAGCCATTGCCGCCCGCGATCATCGTGTTGTTGCCCGCGCCGGCATAGAGGAAGTTAGCCCCGGTGCCGCCCATCAGATACGCATTGCCGGAGCCGCCCACGAGATAGGACGAGCCCGAATTGCCGCCGAACAGGAAGCCGTTCTGCGCCTGCTGGGTCTGCGCCTGCAGCGAACCGCAGCTGGTGCCGATGTCTTCCGTGGTGCTGTTGCTGAAACCCAATTCGATGGTGTTGCCGTTGCCTTGCAGCACAACCACGTTATTGCCCGGCGAGCCGGTGTGCACGTTGTTGCCGCCCGCACCGGTGATCACGTTGCCGCCCGTCAGGCTGGCATACATCTGACCAGCCGTCAGCGCGGTCGGGTTGACGCCGTTGAAGTCGCCGTTGAAGACCAGACCGGCATTGACATAGGTCGTGCCGCCCGGCGTGAGGGTGATCGTGGAGGAGTCACCCGAGCTGTTAACGTTGTTACCCGCAACCGAGATGCTGCTCGCCACTTCCTTGTGGCTGAAATTCATCCCGGCCACTTCGCCGATCACCACCTGATAGGTGTCGTTCGCAGCGACGTTCTTGAAGGTATACTGCCCCTCATCGTTGGTCAGCACCGTCTGCACCGTCTGGCCGGTGGTGGTGTCGATCAGGTTGACGGTCACACCGGCAATGCCCGCGTCACCGACGTGATACAGGCCGTCACATTGGCCGTCGAAGAAGGCCATGCCGGTGATGGTCGCCGGATTTGCCAAACCTTCGTTATTCCCGCCGGCATTCTGGCCGGAATAGACGTTGATACCATTGATGTCGCCCGCGGCATTGGCAACCGAATTCACCGCGCCGACCGCCGTTGACGTGCCAACCGGCGAGACGATGTAGCCGGTCGGGCTGACCACCTGCACCGAGTATTCGCCAGGGACGACGTCGTTGAACTTGTAATTCACCGCGTTCGTCGTGGCATTGGTCTCAATCGTCTGAACAACCACACCCTGGCTGTTGATCAGCTTGACGGTCACATGAGCGGCCGGGGCATCCGTGCCATCTTCAGTGCCGTCGTCGTTCTGGTCGAAGAACACCTCACCGGAGACGGAGCCGAGTTGAAACAGACCAGCATTCTGGTTCGGCGTGTTCTCTCCCGCAACCGTCGCCACATTGGCGGTTGCGCCGCTGATGTTGGTGATGCTGTC
Source organism: Acetobacteraceae bacterium (assembly GCA_031291725.1). Lineage (GTDB taxonomy): Bacteria > Pseudomonadota > Alphaproteobacteria > Acetobacterales > Acetobacteraceae > CAIQQQ01. The sequence goes on along the minus strand of JARLIM010000019.1, from coordinate 114,810 downwards.
GATAGCCGCATTGCTGTTCGTGCCGACCACGGTGTCGTAAGCGTACCCCGTGGGGGCGACCACCTGCACCGAGTATTCCGACTGATCCAGCCCCGTGAAGCTGTATGCGCCCGCGCTGTTGGTGACTGCGGTGCGGCCGGTGTTCACACCGTTCTCAAACAGCTCAACCGTAACACCGGCAAGGCCGGCATCGGTCTCAGCAACGCCTTGGCTGTTGGCAACGCCATCGTCGTTGTTGTCGGTGAACACGATACCCGAGAGCGAGGCCCCTGGGGTGGTGTAGGTCACTGAACTGTTCTTCGCGGCTTCCTCAAGGCCACCGGTTGCCTGGGTGGCATAGTCCAGCGTGGCCGTGTTGGTGATCGCCGTGCCCACCGCAACGGTTCCAACCGGAACCGCCTCATAGGTGACATCGACTGCCGCGGAGGAGGTCAGCATCGTCGGCATGGTGATGTCCACCGTGCCGCCGACATTGATACCGTTGGTGGTGGTGCCGCCAACAATCGTCTCTGTCACACCCGCCGTGGTCGAGGTCAGCGAACTGACAACGATGCCTTCATTGGTCGGAATTGCGTCAGTGACCGTGACATCATAGGCCGGCGCGCTGTCGGTGGCATCGGGATTGACCGCAATGGTGTAGTTCTCGATGTTGCCGGTACCAGCGGTGGCCGTCTTGCTGATGTCCAGATCAGGCAGAACCACATTCACCGGAGCGGTGTGCGTCACCGTGGTGCCATCGGCGGTGGTCTTGATCGTGTTGGTCAGCGTCTCATTGTCGGTCAGCGCGCTGCTGTCATTGAGGGTCGCCTGATAGGTGAAGGTGAGCGTATTGCCAGCACCCACCGAGGTCAGTGCACCCAGATTCAGCGTGAAGCCGCCCGTCGTGTCGGTCTCGGTGATGCCACCGGAGCCGATGCTGGTCAGGGACTGGCTGGAATTGCCGGTCACATTGCCCGTCAGCGCCAGGTTGCCCACGCTGCCCGAAACAAAGGTCATGCCAGCGGGCAGCAGATCCTGAATGGAGAAGCTGTTCGCCGTGCCTTCCGGGATCGTCACCGTCGCGGTGAAGGTGCCGGTTTCGCCCGGCGCCAGCTTGCCGACAGAGATATTGGCATCCGAACCGCCGGTGAGCGACTTGGTGGTGCTCGGGCCGGACGTGGTCAGCGAGGCGCTGCCCGAGCCGGTGATGGTCTGATCGGTGCCCGCTATATCGGTGGAGGGCAGCGTGTCGGCGGTGAAGGTGGCGGTGTTTTTGTAGGTGGTGTTGTACGGATCCGCGCTGTTCAGCGTGGCGTAGAAGGTGATCGTGTCGGTCTGGCCCGCATCGATCTCCCCGATAACCCCATCGATGTTGCCGCCCGTGCTGGCAAACGCCGTCGTGGCGCTGTCCGGCCCGCTCAGGGTGATCGCCTTGCTGGTATCCACCGTGATCGCGCTGCCGAATTCAGTGGCGATCGCGTCCGCGACATTCACATTGAACGCCGAGCCTGCGCCCGAGGCGTCTTTCAATGTGAGGGTATATTCCACCTCATCGCCCGCATTGAATGCGCCAGCCGCGGTGGTATCGACCACCGACTTGGCCAGCGTCACATCCGGCGTGAGCAGAGTGGCGTTGGCAGTCGATGTCTGCGTCACCGGAGTGCTGCCACTGGTCGCCTGCGCGGAGACGGTGGCAGTGTTGTTCAGCGCGTCCGAGGTCTTGTTGTTCAGATCGGCCGGCGTCGCGTCTACCAGCGCGGTGACCGTGTAGGTGATGGTGTCGTTGCCCGACAGGCTGTTGTCAGCCACCGTCACCGCACCGAGATTGTCGGTGATGGTCTGGCCAGCGTCGCTCAGTGTGGAGCCCAAGATCGCCGAGGCATTGTCGATGCCGGTGCCAACAGATGTCACCTGGGCAGAGACGAAGGTCAGATCGCCCTTCGAGTTCGACGGCAGTGTGTCGCTCAGTGTGACGTTGTTATAAGTGCCTTGATCGAGCGTGGTGGTGACGGTGTACGTCACCTCCTCACCGGCCTTCAGGTGCGCGGCGTCAGTGGCCAGGCCGGCACCGCCAGCGGCGGTCTCGGAGGTCGAGGTGATCACCTTGCTGATCGACGGAACGGCGGTGGCGACATCGACGCTGGAGGTCAAATTGCCCGGCGAGACGCCCGTGGCGAAATTGACGCCGCTATTCTGCACGCCTTCGAAATACGTGACCTGTGCCTGGTTGGTCTCGGTTTGATCCGGCTCCGGCACGGTGTTGCTGACCGTGGCGGTGTAGTTGAGCAAAACGATGTTCGCACCCGTGGTGGACGCCGTGCCGGTGTCGCCTGCAATCGCGGCCACGGCCACGCCGGTGCCATTGAACAAATCGGTCGCTGCCTGAGCGGCCGTCAGCACCGCATGGGTGGTCGGGTCGAGCAATTGAACCGCGTTGCCGGCGCCGTCGGTGGCAGTGACGCCAACGACGCTGCCGGCAGCCACAGTGGCGGGCAGCGTGTCTGTGATGACGGTGTTATAGGCCGTGGCGCCGCCCGCGTTCTGCACCGCCACAACATAATTGACCGTATCGCCACCCTGCACGCCGGTGGCACCCGCATTGAGTGAAGCCACATTGGCGTCATCGATCACGTCGCCAGCCTTCAGGGCACCGGCAGCCGTGAAATCGCTGGTCAGCGACCCGCTGAGCTGCTCGGTGGCACCGGTGGAGCCAACATTGCTGACATCGGTGACGCCCTTGGTCACGTTCAGCACCGGCTGCACCAGTTCGACCTGCTTGATCGCGCTCTCGCTGGTGGTTCCGCCGGTGAACGAATTCTGCTGGCTGGCGGTGACTTCGTTGGTCAGATCCAAACCGTTGATGAAGGGCTGATCTTCGGCCTGCTGCGTGACGAGCAGTTGCACCGTGCTGCTGGCATCGTTGTTGGCGATGTTATCCAGATTGCCAAAGCTGATGTTGACAGAGTTCGTCGCCGTATTGTCGGTGATCGTCGGCGCAACGCCATTGAACACACTCGTCGCACCCGGCGCCACGGCATAGCTGATCGTGCCGTCCGCTTCCGAGCCAACGGTGCTGCTGAAAGTGTACCCCGTCGAACCATCGCCCGGATTGGCGACATTGAACACCGGCTCAGGCAGGTAATCCGTCAGATTGACATTATCGGCCGAACCCAACGGCATGTTATAGGTCAGCTCATAGGTGACATTGTCACCCGCCTGAATGACCGGCGTGGTGCCGGACGGCACCAGCACGCCGTTAATGGCATAGACCGTCTTGGTGACAGAGCTGTCCGGCAGCGTCGCCGCGGCACTGGCCGAGGCGCTGACAGATGCGCCGCTGCCGATTTCCGTGCCGGAGACCGAAGCGGCATTGCCCATCGTGTCACCCTGCAACACGGAGGTGTCGGACAGGCCAGGCACGGCGCCGGTATAGGCGGTATTGATCGTGCTGTCATAGACGATCTGGAAATTCGCCGTGCTCGGGATGCCCGCCGCATCGTCGCTTGCCGCCCCACCATTGAGGTCGCCTTGCGGGTCTGCCCCACCGATCGCAGCCGCGATTTGGCTGGAGACGTTGAACGTGATCGTCGTTGTGCCATCGGCGTTGACGACCGAGCTGTAGTCGGACGACGAGATCGGGGCGCTGAACACCTGCACGCCATCCGAGACAGCCACCAATGTCGGCGTGCCCGAGAAGCTCTGCCCGGCGCTCAGCGTATCGACAACCTTCACGCTCTGCACATCGGCAAAAGGCGAGACAACGCCATTGAGCGTCCATTGCAGCGTCGCGTTTGGCTCAACCGCGCCACCGCCGACAACGGCGACAGACTTAGCCAGCGTGATCGGCGCGGTCGTGATGACGTTCTGCCCAGCCGCGCCGCTCGGCACGGAGGTGCCCGGAGCTGCGATCACCGTGCCAGAGGCGTCGTTCGAATTGGCACTGCCGGACCCCGAGCCACCGGAACCCGACCCACCGCTGCCAGAGCCGCCGGAACCAGAGCCACCGGAACCCGAACCGCCGGAACCCGAGCCGCCGGAACCCGAACCGCCGGAACCCGAGCCGCCGCTGCCAGAACCGCCGCTGCCAGAGCCGCCGGAACCCGAACCGCCGGAACCCGAGCCGCCGCTGCCAGAACCGCCGCTGCCAGAGCCGCCGGAACCGGAGCCGCTGCCGCCCGAGCCGCCGCTGCCGCCGCCCGAACCGCTGCCAGAACTACCCGATGCAGACCAGTCCGCGTGAATGCTGCCCGTGGAGCCTGCCGGAAGCCCAGCACCGAAATCGGACGTGATTTGACCGGTCTGCGCGTTGTAATAGACCCAGGTCGTCCCCGTGACGGCAGCGCCCACGGCAACTTGCGCGGCGGTCAAAGCTTGGGGGGCTGAAGCCGCATTCGCCCCTGTGGCCGTCACGACACCAGAAACGTCAACGGAATAGGTAAAGGTACCCGCGCTGCTGGTGATCGAGAAATCAGTCGGCGTCACGCCCGTCGGCAATGTGTCGGTGACAGTCAGATCCTGGGTGGCAACACCGGGCTGCACCACCCCCGGACCGGGAATGTAGAAATTGGTGGCAATCGACGGGCCGGTGTCAGATGTCGCGGACGCGGCATTGCCAACCACCGTGCCGAAATCGGCCACAACCTGGTTGTTGGCCAGATCGTAATAGACATACGGAGCCGTCGGTGCCGGGTTCGCAGCAGCCTGGGCGGCCGTAACCACTTGCGGTACGCCCGCACCGGTTGCGGTGGTGGACAGCACGCCGGTGATCGCATCGTAAGTATAGGACCAGCTATTGCCGTTCCCATCCGACAGCGTGACCGAATTCAACTCAGCCGAGGCCGGCAGCGGATCGGACAGAGTGACATTGTTCAACGTCACGCCATTGACGACGTTACCATAAACCGTCCAGGTCTGCGGATTCTGCGCGCCGGCTTCGATCACGCCCGTGCTGGAATAGACGGTGTTGTAGGCAATGTCCTGCGGCGTCAGCGACAGGCTCTCGGTGGCGGCGGTGATCGGGGCGTTGCCCGTGGCGATGTCGCCAAACTGGAAGCCGCCAGCCAGCGAAATCTGATCGGCCGAACCGGCGGAAGCGCCACTCGGCACGGTGACGTTGCCGCTGACCGTGATCGGGGTCTGACCCGCGGTGAAGCTGCCGAAGGGCAGCGGAATGTAATAAACCGCATCGCCCTGCGGCGCGACCACCACGGCCGGACCACCCGGCGCGCTGGCTGTGCCGGGGACGATATAGCCGCCCAGCGCCGCGCTGTAATTGGTCATGAGCACCGGCGAGACATTTACGCCGATTGAAGTGGACAGCGTCGATGGGATCGTCAGACCGCTGCTCGACGCACCAAGGTTCAGCGCCAAATAGGGGCCAAACCCGGTCGGATCAGCACCCGCCGCGCTGCCTGTGTTGCTGAAGCTCAAGGTGAACGGAACGCTCCCACCAGGGAAAACGCTGGTGGAACCAAGGTTCAGATTGATCGTTGGTTCAGCTGACATGTGAAATCCCCTACAGCCACCGCATGCGCCTCAAGCCGCATCGATTGACTTCTCACATTCCCGTTAGCACGACAGTTTTTACACTTCCATGAAGAAATACGTTCATTATCAACATAGTGATCTACATCACTTTACAATAAGTGATTTTGTAAAGCTGAACGCGACAGCGCCACCTTCACCCAAGCGTCATGAAGTCAGCGGAATCCCTCACAAAAAATTGAGATGACCTGTGATGTGGCTCACAGGCCCGATGATTCGAGCAGAGCGACGACCCAGATTGTGAATTTGCAAAAAACGCATAGTCCGGACATTTTATTGCATATCGAGGAAAACGAATGAGTCATCGGGCCATATGCCAACAAAAAGGCCCGACAGAGACTCTGCCGGGCCTTTAAAACCGAATCTTATGCCGTGCGCTTATGAATCCAGCACCATCGAACCCGTTGGCTGTTGATCCGAAAACGCCATATCCGAAAATGCCTCTTCCCAGGAGCCTTGCGTTGAAGCGCGCGAGTATTCGGTGGAGCGGTTTTCAAAGAAATTCGCGTGCTCGACAGCGTTGAGCATTTCATCGAGCCACGGCAGCGGGTTGCTGCCAATGTGGAAGATCGGGTTCAGCCCCAGCTGCGTCAGGCGACGGTCTGCGATGAAGCGGATATAGCGTTTGACCTCCTCGGCCGACAGCCCCTCCACCGCGCCCATCTCGAAGGCGAGATCGATGAAGGCGTCCTCATGCTCGACGATGGTCGCGCAGATCATATAAAGGTCGTTCTTCAGCTGCTCGTTCCACAATTCCGGGTTTTCCTGCATGAACGTGCGGAACAGCCGGATGGCGGACAGGCAGTGCAGCGTCTCATCGCGCACCGACCACGACACAATCTGCCCCATGCCCTTCATTTTCCCAAAGCGCGGGAAGTTGAGCAGGATGGCGAAGGAGGCAAAAAGCTGTAGCCCTTCGGTGAATGCCCCGAACGCCGCCAGCGTCTTGGCGATTTCATAGCGACTATCGGTGCTGAAAGTCTGCATATAGTCGAATTTGGCCTTCATCTCCGCATATTTGAGGAAGGCGGTGTATTCAAGCTCGGGCATGCCGATCGTGTCGAGCAAATGCGAATAGGCGGCGATGTGGATGGTTTCCGAATTCGAAAACGCCGACAGCATCATCAGCACTTCAGTCGGCTTAAACACCCGGCTGTAATGCTTCATGTAGCAATTGTTCACCTCAACATCCGCCTGGGTGAAGAAGCGGAAAATCTGGGTGAGCAGGTTGCGTTCGCCCTCGGTGAGGTTGCGATGCCAATCCTTCACATCGTCGGCCAGCGGCACTTCTTCCGGCAGCCAATGCACACGCTGCTGCGTCAGCCACGCCTCATGCGCCCACGGATAGCGCAGCGGCTTGTAGACCGGGTTTTCGGTCAGCAAATCCATCCGCTTGGGGGTTTCATTGGGCGTCTGCGTCATGCCGTCCATCGTCTGCTCCCTTGTGGCACCCAAGACATGGCGCCGAATCTGGTCGGGGGCGAGACTAGCATCCACACTGAGCCAAGCCCAGACAGATTTCGGCGCGGGGCACAATTTCTAGGGTGAAAACCCAGTCGATCCACAATATGAAGTGGTATGCCATAGGTAGGGTGGGATGCATCCTCGCATCCCACCCTAGCAACCGCCTATTGGCAGGAAAGGCACTCTTCATAATCGACCGGCTTCGCCCGGTTGGCCGCCTCAATCAGCGGCAGGGCGGCGTGATGCGGGTCGGCTTCGCGGTCGGCCGCGACCGGGGCGCCGATGATCGCATCCGGGCTGATCGCCTTCTCGCTCACCGCATCGGCGCGCTGAATGGACAGCGAGCGGCAGTAATACAGCGACTTCATGCCGCGCTTCCACGCCAGCATGTGAATCTGATGCAGGTCGCGCTTATGCACATCCGCCGGCAGGAAGATGTTCACCGACTGGCTCTGGCAGATATAGGGCGTGCGGTCGGCGGCGTGTTCGATCACCCAACGCTGATCGAGTTCGAAGGCCGTTTTGTAAACCGCCTTCTCCTGCTCGGTCAGGAAATCCAGATGCTGCACACTGCCCTTGGTGGTGGTGATGGTGGACCACACATCATCCGTATCGCGCCCCTTCTCGGCGAGCAGCTTTTGCAGATGGCGGTTGCGCACCGTGAAGCTGCCCGAGAGCGTCTTTTGCAGGAACACGTTCGCGGCGATCGGCTCGATGCCCGGCGAGGAATTGCCCGCAATGATCGAGATCGAGGCCGTGGGGGCAATCGCCATCTTGTGCGAGAAGCGTTCCATGATGCCGAAATCGGCGGCATCCGGGCACGGGCCGCGTTCTTCAGCCAGCACGCGCGAGGCGGCATCGGCCTGGGCGCGGATGTGCTTGAACATGCGCAGGTTCCACACCTTGGCAATCACGCTCTCAAACGGGATGTTCTGTGACTGCAGGAACGAGTGGAAGCCCATCACGCCCAACCCCACCGATCGCTCACGCGCGGCGGAATAGGCGGCACGCTCCATGCCCGGCGGCGCACGGTCGATGAAATCCTGCAACACATTGTCGAGGAAGCGCATCACGTCCTCAACAAAGAACGGCTCGTCTTTCCACTCGAACCAGTTTTCCAGGTTGAGCGAGGACAGGCAGCACACAGCCGTCCGCTGCTTGCCATATTGATCGATGCCGGTCGGCAGCATGATCTCCGCACAGAGATTGGAGGTCTTCACCGACAGACCAGCCAATTTGAGATGCTCCGGCATCGCGCGGTTCACGTGATCGGAGAAGATCAGATAGGGCTCGCCGGTCTCAACACGGGCGGTCAGGATGCGGATCCACAAGGCGCGCGCGTTGATCTTGCGCACAATCGCGTGGTCCTTGGGCGAGGTCAGCGCCCATTCCTCGTCATTCTGCACGGCGCGCATGAAGGCGTCCGAAACCAGAATGCCATGATGCAGGTTCTGCGCCTTGCGATTCGGATCGCCGCCGGTCGGGCGACGGATTTCGATGAATTCCTCCACCTCGGGGTGGCTGATCGGCAGATAGACCGCCGCCGAGCCACGCCGCAGGCTGCCCTGCGAGATCGCCAGCGTCATGCTGTCCATCACGCGGATGAACGGAATCACGCCGGAGGTCTTGCCGTTCTGGCCGACCTTTTCACCAATCGAGCGCAGATTGCCCCAATAGGACCCAATGCCGCCGCCCTTGGAGGCCAGCGCCACGTTCTCGTTCCACAGCCCCACAATACCGTCGAGGCTGTCGGTGGCTTCATTGAGGAAGCAGGAGATCGGCAGGCCGCGCTGGGTGCCACCGTTGGACAGAACCGGGGTGGCGGGCATGAACCACATCTTGCTCATGTAGTCGTAGATGCGCTGCGCATGGCCCTGGTCGTCACCATAATAGCTCGCCACGCGGGCGAACAAATCCTGATACCCTTCGCCGGGCATCAGATAGCGATCATCCAGCGTCGCGCGGCCGAAATCGGTGATCAGGGCGTCACGCGACCGATCCATATGGACCTGATAACGCCCCTGCATCTGTACTGCGTCGAGCACGGAAGCTTCCCCCTGAATCACGATGGTTCCCGAAGACCTATTCTGCGCAATCCCGCCGCCGCGTCAATCGAAATGACACAAAATATGGCGCACTGCGGCCAATCTACCACAAGATGTCGCGAATCGCACAATATTTCCGTGTCCAGTGTTTTTGCAAACATCTACAGGAACACAACAAGAACATAGGCGCAAAACCGCGCCCCGCCAAGGTGAAAATATCCCTGGCGGGGCGCGGGTGGCAGATTCGACTCGCTGAACCGATCAGTCGGCAGCCAGGCGCGCAATCGCCGAATCGACGCCGCCTTTGCCATGCGGCATCCCGCACAGGCCCAGCGCCAACTCCACCGTGGCCAGCGTGCCGAGAATCATCGGCTCGTTGAGATCGCCCATATGGCCGATGCGGAAGACTTTCCCGCCCAACGGGCCGAGTCCGCCGCCGAGGGAGACGTTGAAGCGCTCGTAGCAGAGCTTGCGCAGCGCCTCCGCGTCATGCCCCTCCGGCATCATGATCGCCGTCACGCTGTCCGACAGCCGCGTCGGGTTCTGGCAGAAGAGTTGCGGACCATCATTGCCGCTCCAGCTCCGCACCGCCGCCCGCACGGCTTCGGCCAGGCGATGATGGCGGGCATGCACGCGCTCCATCCCCTCCTCCTCCAGCAGGCGCAGCGATTCTGCCAGACCGAAGAACAGGTTCACCGGCACCGTGCCGATGAAGCTCTTATGCCGCCGCACCAGCATCGCCGACCAATTCATATAATGCTTGGGCATAGTGGACGTTTTATGTGCCGCCATCGCCTTGTCAGACACGCCGGTGAAGCTCATCCCGGTGGGCAACATCAGCCCCTTCTGGCTGCCACCGACAGCCACATCCACGCCCCATTCATCCATGCGGAAATCAAAGCAGGCGAGCGAGGAAATGGTGTCGGCCATCAACAATGCCGGATGTCCTGCGGCATCAATGGCAGCGCGCACCTCCTGGATCGGCAGCGCCACCCCGGTTGCCGTCTCGTTATGCACCACGCCGACCGCCTTGATCTTGTGCGTCGTATCGGCGGCCAAAGCGGCCTCAATGGCAGCCATATCAACGCCCTGGCGCCAATCGGCGGCCACCGTCTGCACATGGATGCCCAAAGCCGTCGCCATCTCGGCCCAACCGAGCGAGAAATAGCCGGTCTCGACGATCAGCAACGTGTCGCCCGGCGAGAGCACATTGACCAACGCCGCCTCCCACGCGCCATGACCGGAGGCGGTGTAGAAAAAGACGTGTTGCTCGGTTTTCAGCACCCGCTTCACGCCCGCCATGCAGCGATCATACAGGGCGAGGAATTCCGGGCTCATGAAATCCACCGTGCTGTGCGCCACCGCGTGCAGGATGGAATCGGGAATATTCGTCGGACCCGGATTGGCAAAGAACAGCCGCCCGCGCGCAATGCGGGAAGGGCTGGCGACGGTGGTTGGGCTCATGGTGCTCTCCGAATGCATGTCCTATGCACCGACGATAAGAGCAGCGCGCCGTTATGTCAGGCGGGGCGCTCAATCAATCCGCTGCGAGACGATCCACGGCACTGCATCGCCTCCTCCAACGCAAGCGAGAGCGAGGCGACGCTGAAGGGTTTGGCCAGATCCGTATCCGCCACCCCTTGCGCCAGGCTTTTGCGCTCGGCATGGCCAGTGGCCAGGATAAAGGCAGTCTGCGGACAGAGTTGCCGCAAGCGGGCGATCAACTCAATGCCAGACATGCCCGGCATCACCTGATCGACGATCACCGCATCCAATTTCGGCAGCCCCGGCAGGCGGGCCAGCGCCTCGGCAGCCCCGGCCAACATCACCGGATCGTGCCCGAGTTCGATCAGCATATCCCCCACCAAAGCGCGGATTTCCGCCTCGTCATCCACCACAGCGATCACCTTGCGGGCATTTTCACCGCCCATGGGCAGCATGTCCACCGCCGCACTGGCAGCAGGCAGCACCATGCAGACGATGGTGCCTCGGCCCAACTCGCTTTCGATGCGCACCGTCCCGCCCGATTGCGCCGCCAGACCATGCACCTGCGACAGGCCAAGGCCGGAACCATGGCCGGATGGTTTGGTGGTAAAGAACGGCTCAAACACCCGCGACATCAGTTCGGGCGCGATGCCGGTGCCATTATCCTCAACACAGATCGAGACATAGGAGCCGGCAGGCAGCTCTCCCACCGAGCCGGAGAGCAGCTCCGGCACCACCAGATCGAGATTGCGCGTACGGATCGTCACCGTGCCGCCTTTGGGCAGCGCGTCACGGGCGTTGAGAACGAGGTTGAGAATCGCCGCTTCGAACTGGTTCGGATCCACCATCGCGCGACGCAATACCGGCGAGAAATCGGTGGCAATCTCAATGTCGCGTCCAATGGTGGTGCGCAGCAAATCCATCATGCCGCTGAAAATATCGTTGATGCATGTCGGCACCGGTTGCAGACGCTGGCGGCGAGAGAAGGCGAGCAATTGCGAGGTCAACCGCGCCCCGCGTTCCGCCGATTGCAACGCATTGTCCACCAGACGCAGGCTGCGCAGATCGGAATCCGGCAGACGCGGGCGCAGCATATCCAGCGCACCGATCAGGGCGGTGAGCAGATTGTTGAAATCATGCGCCACCCCACCGGCCAACTGGCCGACCATCTGTATCTTCTGCGCCTGACGCAGCGATGCCTCGCTCTTGGCCTGTTCGCCGAGGGCGATTTGCAAACGGTCGCGGCTGAGCAGCAAATCGCGCGTTCTCTCCGCCACGCGGGCTTCCAGCTGCGATTGCAGCGCCGCACTCTCATCGGTCTTGCGTTGCAGATCGGACGCCATGCGGTTGAACGCACGGGCGATGCGACCGAATTCGGAGCGGTCATCGTCATCGCCCGGCAGCCGCGCCGAGAAATCCCCCCGCGACCACGCCCGCGCCGCCTCCACCATCGCCCGCGCCGGACGGCGGATCAGGCGCTGACCGACGACGAAGCTGCCCAGTATCGCCACGGCGATGCCGATCAGCATCACCTCCACCCCCTGGCGGACATTGGTGGCGATGTCGTTCTGCAACACCGCTTTCGGCAGGCTGGCCAACACCAGCACACCTGAATCGCCGACCGGCTTGAATCCCATGAACAGCGGCTCATCGCTGGCATCATGAATAATCAGCATCCGCGCCGTGCTTTCGGGCAGCAAACGCATGGTGTCGGGCACCAAAGGGTCGCCTATATGGCGGAAACTATTGGGGGCGCGGGCGAGGATGGTGCCCCCCGTGTCCGCGATCAGCATTTGGCTGTTCGGCATACGTGGCACCGTCGCCAGATGCTCGGCCAACCAATCCAGCCGGACCCCCAGAATGATGTGCCGCACCATTGCATGCTTGCGCACCGTCTCGGACAATAGCAGCATATCCGGCGCGCCGTTGCTGCCGCGCAGATAGCGCCCGACATGAAAACTCTGTTCCGTCGGCTGGCTGGCCGCAATCATGGCAGGCAGATCCGGCTCTGCGCCGAAGGGGGCCGCGGAATACAGGCATGGCGGCGTGCCATCCCCTCCCAAAACGGCAATCACCCCGAAACGCGGCATCGCATTGGCAAAGCCGCGCAGACCGTCCCGGCAGCTTGCCCCCCCGGACCAAGTCGCATCGGAGGCGACGATATCGGAGATCGCTTCTTTGGCCGAGTCGGAGATTGTATTGAAATCGCTCTGCACGATCGCGGCCTGACGCAGCAATTCCTCGCCGAGTTCATCCGTCCGCTTGACCTGCATATCGTAGAGAAAAAAGGCAATCACCAGCAGCGCAGGCACAGCCGCAGCTGCCACCATCCAGATCAACCGCCCGAACAGGTTGCCCTTGAAGCTCATCAAGGCACTTTCTGATTGCAACCGCCGCGCGGTGTGAGACCCGCCGGGACGTTAGGCGGCCGACAGCTTATGCACAAGATTGCAGAACAACGCTGTCATATTTTGTGAACTGCCGATCCGCAGGATGGTGCGAGTGGAGGGATTCGAACCCACATGACAAAGTCGGTCGATTTTGAGTCGACTGCGTCTACCGTTCCGCCACACTCGCACTGGGGTGTTTCTAGCCGAAACTGCTGCGCTTGCAACACCGTCTCAGCGTATCTGCCAGGATTTATGCGCTTGGATGTTCATTCGCCAAATTGGATGCGCCAGGCAATAGGTCGTCGCCGCCTGGATATTGCGCGCCAAATCGCGGCCATCCATCGGGGAAAGCCAATGCGTGCGGGCTGGAAAATCCACAAATTTTTCCGGCAGGGCATTTGGCTGCGGATACACCAGCTTCAACTCGTCGGCGCGCGCCAGCACCACCGGCGCGGTGGATTTCGGGCTGAGGCAGACAAAATCGATCGCACCCGGCAGCGGCTGCGTGCCGTTGGTCTCCACGGCGATGTAGAATCCGCGCGCATGCAGCGCATCGAGCAGGGCAGCATCGACCTGCAACAGCGGCTCCCCCCCGGTCAGCACCACCATCGGGGCGGCGGCGCCTGTGGGCCAGAGCGCGAACGCGGCATCGGCCAACGCATCGGCGCTCTCGAAGCGGTCGCCGCCACGGAATTCGGTGTCGCAGAAGGTGCAAACGGCCGTGGCGCGATCTTCCTCGCGGCCCGACCAGAGATTGCAGCCCGCGAAGCGGACAAACACCGCAGCGCGGCCCATATTCAGCCCCTCGCCCTGCAGGGTGAGGAAGCATTCATGAACGATATAGGCCATCGAGACCTCACGGGGCTTACCGGCTGAGCCAGGACCCAAAAATGAACTTCCCGCCTGGGCGGACCCAGGCGGGAAGAAAATTGGCTCCCGAAGTAGGACTCGAACCTACGACCTAGCGATTAACAGTCGCGTGCTCTACCAACTGAGCTATTCGGGATCAGCGGAGCGACCGTATAGCCAAGTGACAGACGAGTTGCAAAGCCCCTTTGACGAAGTTTTTTGCAACCCTGCTCACCCGAGCCGTCGCGCCCCTTCTGCCGATAGATGTGCAAGCCGTCCGCCAGCGAAAGTTGCCACCGCATTTCGGGTCGTCGGATCGACCAAAATCACATCTGCACGGCGGCCTTCAGCGAGTTCGCCACGATCCTGCAACATCGCGGCGCGCGCCGGATTCGCAGACACCAACGCCCAGGCAGCGGCAAAATCCATCTTGCCGCGATCGGCGATCACGAAGGGGGCTTCGAGCAGGCAGGGATAAAAATAATCCGAACTCAGCACCCGACAAATACCACGCTCGGCCAAATCGGCCGCCGATGCCCAACCAAGATGCGAGCCGCCCCGCACCACGTTCGGGCTGCCCATCACCACGAATTGCCCCTCATCGGCCGCGTATTGGCCGACCGCCTCGGTGATCGGAAATTCGCAGATATCGGCACCCAGGGCATGAAAATGCTGGCGTTTGTCGATGCTGTCATCGTCGTGACTGGCCATCGGCAGCTGCATTGCGCGTGCCGCCATCGCAATTCGTCCGAGGCCCGCCGGCACCTCATCGGCGCGGGCGGCCACGCGATGCGCCAATGCGGTGAAGGCTTCCAGCTTCATCCCCGCCCGATCGGCATATTTCGCGCCCTCGGCCGGTTTGGCCAGTTTGCGGACGATCGAGGCGGTGTGGTCGTTGAAGGCGAGCATATGCACCCGCCCGGCCATGATGTCGGCCACCGCCTGATCGAGCGCGTCGAGGTTGAAGGCCTCCCAGCGCAGATGAATGCGCATGTCGCACACCCAATCCCGCGCCGCCATCGCCGCCAACATGCCGCGCCAGGCGTCAACGCTGCGCAGCCCCGGCTCCCAGGAGAGAGTCACTCCGTGATAGGCCGTGGTGATACCGCAGGCGAGCAATTGGCGCTCGGTTTCGGCCAGCGCGAAGACCGGGTTGAATTCCACATGTGGCCTTGGCTGCATCTGGCGCTCGAACGCATCGCCGTGAATATCGACAATGCCCGGCAGCACCAGCAGCCCCGTGGCGTCGATCTCCCGCGCATGGTCGGCCTGATCGGCAATCCTGCCGGCGTCGATGGCAAGCTCGCCCACCGCAAGCGCGCCGTCACGCAACACCTGACCATTGCGCAAAATCCAGTTATCCATGCCAATCCCTCACGGTTCGAAGACAATTTGCACGCGCGGCGTCGGGTAGTGGCCAAGGCCGAACTCCACCACCCTGCCCGCCGCATCGACGTTGATATTCTCGGTCACCAGCAGCGGCTGACTTTTCGGGATCAGCAGCAATTGTGCCTCGCGCGCATGCGGCAGCCTTGCTGTCACTTTGGTGGACAGCCTGCGATAATCCGCCAGCCCGCAGGCAGCCAACGCCGCACTGATACCCTCGCCCGCGTGCAGATGCGCAAGCAGGCCGGGAAAGCGCAGGGCGGAGAAATGGTGGCGGCCCAGGCTGACCGGCTTGTCATCGGCAAAACCCAGCCGCTCCATCAGCACCACCGGGTCGCCCAGCGCGACGCCGAGCCCCGCCGCGGTGACGGCATCGGCGGGGATTTGGCGCAGATCGGTCGTCTTGCCGGAAGGCTCCATGTTGTGGCGGCGTATCCACTCGGAGAAGCGCGTGCGGCTGCCGACAGTGTAATCGATCAGATCCTCGGCCACGAAACTGCCGCGCCCCTGCTCCACCCGCACCAGCCCGGCGCGCGAGAGCGATTCGACCGCCCGGCGAATCGTGTGGCGATTGACGTTGAAGCGGGCGGCCAGCTGCGCCTCGGTCGGCACACGCGCCCCCGCCGGCAACACGCCCCGCGCGATCTCGTCGCGCAATGCCAGCTCGATCCGCTTCCAGACCGCCAGCCCATCGTCATCTGCATCCGTCATGGGAACTTCATGCAACAGGACCGTCCGTTGTGCGAGTTGTGCTTGACCATAAAGCATGCGGCAGCCTATTCGTCTAGACGTATAGACAAATCGGATTGCCCTGATGGCCGAAGCCGCCAAGACGCCGCGTCAAATTTGGATGTCCGTTCTCGCCCGTGCCTCAGCGGCCGAATTGCATCTACACCTGCAAGACGCGCCGCAATTGCCTGATTTTCGCACTCTGCGCGGGCCGGAAGCCGGGCTGGTGATGGTGCGCGGCCGGGCGGGCGGCGGTGGGGCGGCGTTCAATCTGGGCGAGATGTCCGTCACACGCTGCACGGTGCGCGATGCGGAGGGCCGGATCGGCCACGCCTATGTCTCGGGACGCGACGCTGCCCAGGCCGAACTCGCCGCCCGCATCGATGCCGCCTTGCAGAACCCGGATCGCCACGACGCATTGCAGGATGCCGTCATCGCCCCGCTCGCCGAGGCACAGAGCGCCGCCCGGCAGCTCATCCAGCGCAAGGCGGCGGCCACCCGCGTGCAGTTCTTCACCCTCGCCACCATGCGGAGCGACTCATGAGCCTCGATCTTCCCGGCTTTGCCGACCCGGTGCAGGGCAGCCAATCCACCTTCCGCGCCGTGCTGGAGGCGATGGCGCATCCCGGCAGCGTCGTCACTGCGGGCACCGATCTCACCCCGCCCGCCCCGCTCTGCCAATCCGCCGCCGCCATGCTGCTCACGCTGATCGATGGCGACACGTCACTGCATCTGGCAGCCGAGGCCGAGGCCGCGCGCGAATGGATTGTCTTTCACACCACGCCCCGCATCACCGAGATTTTGGGTGAGGCGGCTTTCGCGATGGCACTCACCATGCCCGATCTGCACCGCCTCGCCGCAGGCAGCGATGACGGGCCGGAAGAAGGTGCCACGCTGATCCTGCAGGTGCAGGGCTTCGGCCACGGCAACCGCTTCGACCTCTCCGGCCCCGGCCTCGCCACGCCGCGACTGGTGCAGATTGCCGGTCTGCCCGGCAATTTCGCGCTGCAATGGCAGGAAAACCACGCACGCTTTCCGCGCGGCGTGGACCTTATTCTCTGCGCGGGCACCGCCTTAATGGCTCTGCCGCGCTCGTTGCGCATCGCAGCCGTCAGGGAGGGCTGACATGGCCTATGTCGCCGTCAAGGGTGGCGAACGTGCCATCGACAACGCCCATCGCTGGCTGGCCGAGGAACGGCGCGGCAATCCGGAGGTGGCCGACATCTCCACCGCGCAGATCGCCGAACAGCTGGGCCGCGCGGTGGACCGGGTGATGGCGGAAGGCTCGCTCTATGACCCGAGCCTCGCTGCCCTGGCCGTCAAGCAGGCGCAGGGCGATTTGATCGAGGCCGCCTTTCTGGTGCGCGCCTATCGCACCACCCTGCCCCGCTTCGCCGCCGCCGAGCCCGTCGATACGGCGGAGATGACGATCAAGCGTCGCATCTCGGCGGTCTTCAAAGACATGCCGGGCGGCCAATTGCTCGGCCCGACCTATGACTACACCCACCGCCTGCTCGATTTCGCTCTCGAAGCCGGCTTCACCCCGCCCGCCCCCGCCGAGATCCCCGCCGAGCCGGAGGCGATGCCGCGCATTCACGATATTCTGGGCGGTGAAGGGCTGATGGAGCAGGACGCGCCATCGGATGCCGAGCCGTTCGACATCACCCGCGCGCCCATGCAATTCCCCGCCGGTCGCGACGCCCGGCTGCAATCGCTGGCGCGTGGCGATGAGGGGTTTTTGTTGGCGATGGGCTATTCCACCCAACGCGGCTGGGGTGGCTCGCACCCCTTCGTCGGCGAAATTCGCGTCGGCTCCGCCAGCGTGGACATCGTGCCGCCGGAACTCGGTTTTGCCATCGATATCGGCGATGTCGAGCTGACCGAGTGCCAGATGGTCAATCAATTCGCGGGCTCGAAGACGCAGCCGCCGCAATTCACCCGTGGCTATGGGCTGGTCTTCGGCCATTCCGAGCGCAAATCGATGGCAATGGCGCTGGTGGACCGCGCGCTGCGGGCGGCCGAGTTGGGCGAAGAGGTGAAAGCTCCGGCGCAGATGCAGGAATTCGTGATCTATCACTGCGACAACATCGAAGCCACCGGCTTCGTCGAGCACCTGAAATTGCCGCATTACGTCGATTTCCAAAGCGAGTTGGAAACCATCCGCCGCATGCGCGCCGATGCCGAGCGCGAGATGATGCAGCAGGCCGCACAATGATCTCTTTCGTCATTGCGCGGAACGAAGTGACGAAGCAATCCATCGAAATGACGGCGATGGGTCATTGTTTCATACCGTTGGGGCAATACAATGAACGGCTATAACTTCGCCTATCTCGACGAGCAAACCAAACGGATGATCCGCCGCGCCATCCTCAAGGCGGTCGCCATCCCCGGCCATCAGGTGCCGTTCGGCTCGCGCGAAATGCCGTTGCCTTACGGCTGGGGCACCGGCGGCATCCAGGTCACGGCCTCCGTCCTTGGGGCCGATGACACGCTGAAGGTGATCGATCAGGGCGCTGACGACACCACCAACGCCGTCTCCATCCGCCGCTTCTTCGCCCGCACCGCAGGCGTTGCCACCACCACCCACACGGCGGAGGCCACCGTCATCCAGACCCGCCACCGCATCCCGGAACATAAGCTGCGCGAGGATCAGATCCTGGTCTATCAGGTGCCGCAGCCGGAACCGCTGTCCAAGCTCGAACCTTCGCGCGCCGAAACCCGGCGCATGCATGGGCTGGCGGAATACGGGCTGATGCATGTCAAGCTGTATGAGGACATCACCCGCTACGGCCATGTCTCGATCAGCTACGACTACCCGGTGATGGTCGGTGGCCGCTATCTGATGTCGCCCAGCCCGATTCCGGCCTTCGACAATCCGAAAATGCACATGATGCCCGCGCTGCAACTCTTCGGCGCCGGACGCGAAAAGCGCATCTACGCCATCCCGCCTTACACCCGCGTCGAGAGCCTGGATTTCGACGACCACCCCTTCCGCGCCACCCGTGCGCCGCATGCCTGCGGGCTGTGCGGGGCGGAGGAGTCCTATCTCGATGAAGTCGTCACCGACGATAAAGGCGGGCGGCTGTTCGTCTGCTCGGACACCGACCATTGCGAAACCCGTCGCGCGGATGGCCATAAGGGCACGGAGTTGGCAGCATGACCGACGAAACCCTCCTCTCCGCCCGCACCCTCAATCTGCATTTCGGCGCGGTGCCCGCACTGGTGAACGTCAACGCCGATCTCTGGCCGGGTGAGGTGCTGGCCATTGTCGGTGAATCGGGTTCGGGCAAGACCACGCTGCTCAACGTGCTCTCCGGCCGCATGGCGCCGCAATCCGGCACCGTCTGGTATCGCGACAGCGAGGGCGTGCAGAGCGATGTGCATGCGATGTCCGCCCCGGCCCTGCGCGCGCTGCATCGCTCGGATTGGGGCTTTGTGCATCAGAACCCGCGCGACAATCTGCGCATGGGCGTCTCGGCAGGCGGCAATGTCGGCGAGCGGCTGATGGCGCAGGGCAGCCGCCATTACGGCAGCATCCGCGAAGAGGCCATACGCTGGCTCGCCCAGGTGGAAATCGACGAAGCCCGCGTGGACGACCTGCCGCGCACCTTCTCCGGCGGCATGCTGCAACGCCTGCAAATCGCCCGCACCCTCGTCACCCATCCGCGTCTGGTGTTCATGGATGAGCCGACGGGCGGGTTGGACGTCTCGGTGCAGGCCCGCCTGCTCGATCTGATCCGCACACTCGTCCGCCAATTGGGCATCGCCGTCGTCCTCGTCACCCACGATCTCGCCGTCGCCCGTCTGCTGGCGCATCGGGTGATGGTGATGCAGCGCGGCGTGGTGGTGGAGGCGGGGCTGACCGATCAGGTGCTCGACGATCCGCAGCATCCCTATACGCAATTGCTCGTCAGTTCGGTGTTGGCCGCATGATCATGCTCGAAACTGAAAACCTCTCGAAAACCTTCCTCCTGCATTTGCAGGGCGGCGTGCGGATCGAGGTGCTGCGCGGGGTGGATTTCCACGTCTCGGCCGGCGAATGCGTGGCGCTCACCGGCCCGTCCGGTGCCGGCAAAACCACGCTGCTGCGCGCGCTCTATGGCAATTACCGCGCCGCCGGTGGGGCGATCCGGGTGCGGCATGCGGGGCGGATGGTCGATATCGTCACCGCCTCCCCGCGCTTGGTGGTGGAGGTGCGCGACCGCACATTGGGCTATGTCAGCCAATTCCTGCGCGTGGTGCCGCGTGTGTCGGCTCTGGACATCGTCGCCGACGCCGCACGCGGGGTTTCGCCGGAAGAGGCACGCAGCAAAGCGGCGGAATTGCTGCGCCGCCTGCACATCCCCACCCGGCTGCATGGCCTGCCCCCCGCCACCTTCTCCGGCGGCGAACAGCAGCGCATCAATCTTGCGCGTGGCTTTATTGGCAGCCATCCCATCCTGTTGCTGGACGAACCCACCGCCAGCCTGGACAACGCCAATCGGGACATCGTTATAGAGATGATCCGTGAGGCGAAGGCCAGCGGCCGCGCGGTGATCGGGATTTTCCACGACACCCATGTCCGCGATTGCGTCGCCGACCGGGTCTTTCACGTATCGCCATTGCAGGACGCGGCATGACCGAGACCATTCTGACCAATGCCCAACTGATCCTTCGCGACCGCGTGCTGCATGGCACGCTGCTGGTGCGGGGCGGCAAAATCGCCGAGATCAGCGCGGGGCTCTCGCACGCGCCGGGCGCCATCGATCTGGACGGCGATTATCTGATGCCGGGCGTGGTGGACGTGCACACCGACAATCTCGAACGTCAGGTGCAACCCCGCATCAACGCGCGCTGGCCGTCGCTCTCCGCCCTGCTGAGCCACGATGCGCAGACAGCGGCGGCGGGCGTTGTCACGGTGCTGGACGCGCTCTGCCTGGGCGATCTCGGCTTCGATGTCGAGCGGATCAAAACCTTCAAGGAAGGCCTGCTCGACCTCAACGCGATGGAGGGCACTGGCCTGCTCAAGAGCGAGCATTTCCTGCATCTGCGCTGCGAAATGCCCGCCTTGGACGTGATCGAACTGGTTGAGCCGGTGGCGCATCATCCGCGCGTGCGCATGGTCAGCTTCATGGATCACTCGCCCGGCATCGGCCAATACGCCGACATGGACCATTATCGCAAACTGCGCCGCCGCGCCGGCAACAGCGAGGCCGATATCGAGGCGCGGATTGAAAAACTGCACATCCAACGCGCACAACACCGCACACCCAACCGTCACCGCCTGCTGGAGATGTTCCGTGGCCGCGACGTGGCGTTGGCCAGCCATGATGACGAGACGGTGGAGAACATCGCCGAGAACGTCGCCGACGGCATCATGATCAGCGAATTCCCCGTCCGCCTCGCCGCCGCCCGTGCCGCGCATGAAAGCGGGATGACGGTGATCGCGGGTGCACCCAACATCGTCCGCGGCGGCTCGCATTCCGGCAACGTCTCCGCTGCCGAATTGGTGCGCGAAGGCGTGGTGGATGCCTTGGCGTCCGACTACGTGCCCGCCGCCCTGATCGAAGCCGCCTTCCTGGCCTTCGAACGCTCCATGCTCGGCCTGCCGGACGCGGTGGCGATGATCACCGACGAGCCTGCCAAGATGGCCAAATTGCCAGATCGCGGTCGCCTGGAAGTGGGTCTGCGCGCCGATATGGTGCGGGTGCGCAGCTTCATGGCCATTCCCGTGGTGCGTCAGGTCTGGCGCGAAGGTGAGCGGATTTCGTGATGCGCGTTGCCGTCTATTACGCTCCTCCGGCGCATGATCCGCTCTGGCGGCTCGGCTGCCAATGGCTCGGGCGTGATCCGGAATGCGGCACGCCGTTGACGCAACCCGATCTGCCTGACATCGCGGCCTTCACCGCCGATGCGCGGATGTATGGTTTCCACGCCACCCTCAAGCCACCGATGTCCCTGCGCCCCGGTGCCGGTTGGGACGCGGTGGTGACGGCAGCCGACGATCTGGCCGGTCGGATTGCGCCATTCGAGTTGCCGCCCCTGGAAGTGGCCGACCTGCACGGCTTCATCGCCATCCGCGACGCCGTGCGCAGTCCGGCCTTGCAGGGGCTGGCCGATGCCTGTGTCGCCGAACTCGACCATCTGCGCGCCCCGCCCTCGGAGGCCGAAACCGCCCGCCGCAAATCCTCCAAGCTGTCGGCGCGGCAGTTGGAATTGCTGGAACGCTGGGGCTATCCCTATGTGTTCGACACCTGGTTCTTCCACATGACCCTCACCCGCCGCCTGACGGCAGAGGAGCATGCGGTGGTGATGCCCCGCGCCCAGTCCTATTTCGCCGAAACACTGCGGGCACCGCGCATGGTGCGGGAATTATGCCTGTTCACCCAGGCCGCGCCGGGTGCCGATTTCATGCTGGCAGAACGGATCGCCTTGCGCGGATAGCGCGTGGGGATATGGGTTCAACCCCAACAAAAAATGCCGGACATCTTGCGATGCCCGGCATTTTTATTGAAACCGCTCCGAAGATCAGTTGCGGGTCTGATCGACCAGCTTGTTCTTCGAAATCCACGGCATCATGCCGCGCAGGGTTTCGCCCACGCGCTCGATCTGGTGCGCGGCGTTGATGCGGCGGGTGGCACGGAAGCTGGCCTGGTTGACCTTGTTTTCCAGCATCCAATCGCGGGCGAACTGGCCGGTCTGGAAGTCTTCCAGAACGCGCTTCATTTCCGCCTTGGTCTCCGGCGTGATGATGCGCGGGCCGGTGACGTATTCGCCGTATTCCGCCGTGTTGGAGATCGAGTAGTTCATGTTGGCAATGCCGCCCTCGTAGATCAGATCCACGATCAGCTTCACTTCATGCAGGCACTCGAAATAGGCCATCTCGGGGGCGTAGCCGGCTTCGACCAGCGTCTCGAAGCCCGCGCGGATCAGCTCGACGAGGCCGCCGCAGAGGACAACCTGCTCGCCGAACAGGTCGGTTTCGCATTCTTCCTTGAACGTCGTCTCGATGATGCCAGCGCGGCCGCCGCCGATGGCCGAGGCGTAGGAGAGTGCGATTTCCAGGCCGTTGCCGGACGGGTTCTGATGCAGCGCCACCAGGCACGGCACGCCGCCGCCCTTCTGGTATTCGCCGCGGACGGTGTGGCCGGGGCCCTTGGGCGCGATCATGAACACGTCGATGTCCGCGCGCGGGTCGAGCAGGTTGAAATGCACGTTCAGGCCATGCGCGAATGCCAGCGCCGCACCCGGCTTCATGTTGGCATGCAGGCTGTCGCGATACAGATCGCCCTGGCCTTCATCGGGGGTGAGCACCATCACCACATCGGCCCATTTGGCGGCCGAGGCGGGGTCCATCACCTTCAGGCCAGCGGCTTCGGCCTTGGCAACGCCGACCGAACCCGGACGCAGCGCCACGACGAGCTCGGTCGCACCGCTGTCCTTGAGGTTCAGCGCATGGGCATGGCCCTGGCTGCCGAAACCGACGATGGCAACCTTCTTGCCCAGGATCAGGTTCACGTCCGCATCGCGGTCGTAGTAAACGCGCATTAACTCGGTCCTTCTGGTTTTCTAACTGAGTTTGCCGCGCATACCACAAAACCAAAGACTGGAAAGGGCCTGCACGACAGGTCTGGTGAGACGAACGCTGGCTGTTGCGAACTAAAACCCCCGCTTGCCGCGCGCAATCGCGGCAATACCTGTGCGGGAGACTTCAGCCAGTCCCAACGGTCGTAGCACGTCGATGAACGCATCGAGTTTGTCGGTCTGGCCGGTCATCTCGAAGACGAAGCTTTCAATGGTCGCATCGACCACGCGCGCGCGGAATGCATCCGCCAGTCGCAGCGCCTCGGTGCGGTTCATGCCGGTACCCACCACCTTGATCAGCGCCATTTCGCGCGCGATATGCGGGCCATCCTGCGTCAGATCGGCCACGCGATGCACCGGCACCAGCCGGTCCAACTGCGCCTTGATCTGCTCGATGACCATCGTGGTGCCCGATGTGACGATGTTGATCCGCGAGCGGCCGCCATCGCCTTCAACGGGGGCCACCGTCAGGCTGTCAATGTTGTAGCCACGGCCGGAGAACAGCCCGACCACGCGGGCGAGCACGCCGGCCTCGTTTTCCACCAGCACGGAGATCGTGGCAGAGCGGATGGTGGTATCCTGCAGAGACGTCATTTTTTTCTTCTCCCGCCGTCTTAAACCAGCGCCATGCCGGCGTCGGTCAGGCCCGAACCATCGGAGAGCTTGGAGTCGTGCTCCGGCCCCAGGATCATGTCGTTATGTGCCGCCCCGGATGGGATCATCGGGAAGCAGTTTTCCTTCTGATCCACACAGATATCGGCAATCACCGGGCCGGGCGCTGCGATCATCGCGCGGATGACGTCATCCAACTGATCCACCGAGGTGGCGCGCATGCCGGTGCCGTTGAAGGCTTCGGCGAGCTTGACGAAATCCGGCAATGCTTCCGAATAGCTCTCCGAATAGCGCGAGCCATGCAGCAATTCCTGCCATTGGCGCACCATGCCCATATATTGGTTGTTGAGGATGAACACCTTCACCGGCAGGCGATACTGCGTCAGCGTTGCCATTTCCTGCATGTTCATCATGAACGATGCCTCACCGGAAATGTCGATGCACAGCGCGCCGGGATTGGCCACCTGCATGCCCATCGCCGCCGGCAGACCATAGCCCATCGTGCCCAGACCGCCCGAGGTCATCCAGCGATTCGGCTGATCGAAGCGGAAATACTGCGCCGCCCACATCTGATGCTGGCCGACTTCGGTGGAGATGAAGGTCTGCTGGCCGGTCTTGGCCTCATGCTCGCGGGTGAGTTGATACAGCCGCTCGATGGCGTATTGCGGCTTGATGATGCCGCCCTTCTCATGCGTCTGGGTGTATTTCAGACATTTGATCGACTGCCAGCGATTGATCTGCGCCCACCAATCCGCCAACGCCCCCGCATCCTGCGTGGTGGTGTCGGCGTCCCAGGCTTCCAGGATAGCTTCCAGCGCCTGCCTGGCATCGCCGACGATGGCAATGTCCACCGGCACGTTCTTGTTGATGCTCGACGGATCGATATCGATGTGGATCTTCGTGCTGCCGATGGAGAACGCATTCAGACGGCCCGTCACCCGGTCATCGAAACGCGCGCCGACATTGAGCATCACGTCGCAGCCATGCATCGCAAGATTGGCTTCGTAGGTGCCGTGCATGCCGAGCATGCCGAGGAATTTGTCGTCGTTGGACGGATAGGCACCCAAGCCCATCAGCGTGCTGGTGATCGGGAAGCCGGATGTGCGCACCAGCTTGATCAGCAGTTCCGACGCTGCCGGGCCAGCATTGATCACACCGCCGCCCGAATAGATGATCGGCCGCTTGGCGCCCTTCAGCGCCGCCACCGCACGCGCGATCTGCACGGCATCGGGGGCGGTCTGCGGACGGTAGGAGCGATGCAGCGTCTCCGGCTTGGGCGTATAGGGCGCGCGGCCGATCAGAATATCCTTCGGCAGATCGATCACCACCGGGCCGGGACGGCCGGATTTGGCGACGTAGAATGCCTCATGCACCACGCGAGCCAAGTCTTCTGCCTTCTTGACGAGGTAGTTGTGCTTGGTCGCGGGGCGGGTGATGCCGGTTGTGTCGGCTTCTTGGAAGGCGTCGTTGCCGATCAGATGCGTCGGCACCTGACCTGTCAGGCACACAAGGGGAATGGAATCCATCAGCGCGTCGAGCAGACCGGTGACGGCGTTGGTCGCACCGGGGCCGGAGGTGACGAGCACGCAGCCAACCTTGCCGGTGCTGCGCGCATAACCTTCAGCGGCATGCACGGCGGCCTGCTCATGGCGCACCAGCACGTGACGGATCGCGTTCTGCTGAAAAATCGCATCGTAGATCGGCAATACCGCGCCGCCCGGATAGCCGAAAATAACCTCTACACCCTGTTCCTTCAGGGCGCGCAGCAGGACTTCGGCGCCAGCTTCCATCTCTTCGGTGGCAGCGGGCTTGGCGGGGGCGGAGGATGTGATCGTGCTCATGATGGACGTCACCTAGCCCCAATGCTGCAATTGCGTCAACCGACCGCGTGAATAAAATTGAGAATTTCGCCCCGCGCGCTTTCCGAATATTGCTCAAGACCGACACTTCGCGCATGGATCGTATGCAGGCCCGTCCGATCCGCCTCACGCCCCACCGGCGGACGGTTGCGAAACCAAGTGGCTTGGCGCTTGGTATATTGGCCACTTGCCTGCACAGCCTGGGCGATGGCGGCCTCCAAAGGGGTCTCGCCACGCAGATAAGCCGCCAGTTCCGGCACCCCGAGCGCACGCATGGCTGGCAGAGATGGATCGAGACCCTGGGCGAGCAGGCTTGCCACCTCCTCCAGCGCGCCAAGCTCCACCATCGCCGCGAAACGCTGGGCCAGAGCTGCGCGCAACGCCTCGCGCGGCGGATCGAGCACGATGGTGCGGAATTCCCACGCGGCGGGCGCATGGGCGCTCGCCTGCCATGCGGCAAGACTGCGGCCGGTGCTGCGCCACACCTCCCAGGCCCGCGCGATACGCTGGCTGTCGCTGGGGCGAAGTCGCGCGGCGGTGATCGGATCGGCCTCGGCAAGACGGGCATGCAAGGCTGCGGCCCCCTGCTCGGCCAGCAGGGCGCGGGCCTCCTCGCGGATGGCGGGATCGGGCTCGGGGATGTCGGCGATGCCGTTGACCAGTGCGCTCAAATACAGCCCGGTGCCGCCGCACAATATCGGCATTCCAGGACTTTCGGCCATGTCCCGCAACGCTTCCTGCCGCCACCACGCCATCGATCCGGGCGAGGCTGCCGGGCGCACACCATACAGCCTGTGCGGCACGCGGGCTTCCTCCGCCAGCGACGGGCGGGCGGTGACGATGCGCAACTCGCGATAGATCTGCATCGAATCGGCGTTGATCACCGTGCCGCCCAGGCGCTCGGCCAGGTCGAGGGCGAGAGCGGATTTTCCGCTGCAGGTCGGCCCCGCCACGATCAATGCCCGTCTGTGTTGCACCACGCCTCTTGCCCCTGACGTTGCGCGCTCATAAACGAGCCGCATGGCCAGTATTCTCACCCTCATCGCCGACCGCCAAGCCACCACGCTCAGCGCCGCTGTCATTCAGCGCGTCTATGACGCCGTGCAGGGCCGTGCGCTCGATATCCTCTCCGACGGCGAAGCCGCCGACATCTCCTGCCTCAATCCGCCCGATGAGCGCGCCATCGAAGCAGCCCTGGAAGGGTTGCCGATTGACGCCATCGTGACGAAATCGCGCGGACGGCGGAAGGCGGTGCTGGTGGCGGATATGGACAGCACCATCGTCACCGGCGAAACGCTCGACGAATTGGCCGCCTTCGCCGGGATAGGCGAGCAGATTGCCGCCATCACCAAGCGCAGCATGAACGGCGAGCTTGATTTTACCCAGGCGCTGCGCGAACGGGTCGGCATGCTCAAGGGGCTGCGCCTGTCCGCGCTGGAAGAAACCTGGAAGGGCGTCAAGCTCACCCCAGGGGCGCGCGAACTGGTCGGCACCATGCGGGCGCACAACGCCACCACCGCCCTGGTCTCGGGCGGCTTCACCTTCTTCACCGGGCGTGTGGCCGAATTGGTCGGCTTTCATGTCCACCGCGCCAACACGCTGATCGATGACGGCGAGGCGCTGACCGGCCAGACCGGACAGCCGATTCTGGACCGCTATTCGAAGCTGGAAATCCTGCGTGAGCTGGCCGAAGCCCGCGGCGTGCAGATGTCGGCGACGCTTGCGGTGGGCGATGGTGCCAACGATCTGGACATGATCCGCGAAGCCGGTCTCGGCGTTGCCTTCCACGCCAAGCCGATTGTGGCGCGTGAGGCCAAGGCGCGGGTAGAACACGGCAATCTGCGCGCATTGCTCTTCGCCCAAGGCTATCGCGCCAGCGAGTTCGCCGCATAAGGAGGTTCCGCTGGAGCACGACACACCGATCTTCGATTGGGTCGCCCGCATCGTTCTCGCGCTGATCTGTGTCGGATTGTTCCTCAACCTGCCGCGTGCGGGCGATATCTGGTGGATGGATGCCTCCCGCCATGCGCTCAACGGCGCTTTCGTGCTGGATTTCCTGCGCGCGATGCCGCTGCACGATCCGCAGGGTTTCGCGCTGGAGTATTATCGCCAATATCCCGCCCTCACCATCCTGTTCTATCCACCGCTGTTCTACGGCTTCCTTGCCGTGGCCTACGCGGTCTTCGGCGTGTCCGAATCCTCGGCGCTGATGGTGGAATTGTGCTTCGTCTATGCGCTCGCCTGGGGCGGATTTCGGCTGGCGCGGCATTTCCTGCCTCCCCTGCCGGCCTTCTGCGCCGGTCTGCTGCTGATCGCCACGCCCGGAGTGTTCTTTTGGGGGCAGCAGGTCATGCTCGACGTGCCAGCCTTCTGCTTCCTGCTATGGTCGATGATCTTCTATCTGAGGTTCAACGCCGATAACCGTCCGCGCGACATCGTGCTGTGCGCCATTCTGGCCGTGCTGGCGATTTACACAAAATACAATGCGGCGTTTTTCGCCGGCGTGCTCGGCATTGCCATGCTGCAACGCGGACAGCTCTGGCCGGGCCGCAAAACGCTCGGCCCCATCCTGATCGCCCTGGCCGTCGCCGGGCTGATGATGCTGCCACTGGCGGCAATCTTCCTGAAATTCTCCGCCTATAATCTGGGTCAGGCCGTTTCGGCGGAAGATGCGGTGGCCGGGCGATGGAGTGTCGCCGGGCTGAGCTATTACGCCCGCATCCTGCCCGAGCTGATCACATGGCCGGTGCTGGCCCTTGCATTGGCAGCCCCCGTTCTATGCCGAGGCCGATTGCCGCGCGATGGCGGTATTCTGGTGGTCTGGCTGCTGCTGGGCTACGCCTTCTACAGCATGATCGCCGTCAAGGAGCCACGGCATTTCCTGTTCGTGATCTTCCCGCTGATCGTCGCCGCCCTGCTCGCCATCGCCGTCCTGCCGGTGCCGAAATTCCTGCGCGCCGGCGGGTGCGTGGCCTTGGTGGCCGGTGTGTTCGGCTTCAGCTTCACCACCGCACAGCCCTTCCACGTCACCGGCATGCGTCAAGCCGCCATGTCTGTCGCCGCCGCAGCGCCGCAGGAATGCAATATCGGCTTCTGGGGACGGCTGGACGGCACCTTCATCTTCGCCATGCGGGCCTACACCCATCGCCCGGATCTGGGCGTGGTGCGGATGGACAAGCTGCTCTTCTCCGATGTCGCCGTCTCCTTCGAGCGCGGCTTCACCGACAATAGATTGACGCCCGAGCGTATCATCGATCAGGTGCGCGCCCTGCACATGCAATTCATCGTCGCTCAGAGCGATTATGAAGCCGACACCCCCTCCGTGGCCGCCATGCAGGCCGCGCTGCATTCGGACAAATTTCAGGAGATCGGCCGCTTCCCGATGGTCTCGAACGGCAAGCTGACGCATCTGAACGATCTGGTGCTCTACCGCTTCCTCGAACCGCTCCCGCCGGGGCGCGTGGCCCCTGCGATGCAGTTGAAGTTGATCGGCAAGCAGATTTAGGCCGCCTCACCCGACCGCCGGATACACCTTGCCATCGAACAAGCGCCGCGCCGTGCGCAGATAGGCACCTGAATGTGCCGTCCAAATGCCACCCGTCTGCGACACAATCGCGTCCACCTCCAGAATGCCCGACGGCATGCCGATGCGAATCCGATCCGCCGGGGCCGCCGTCAAGCAATCCGCCACAATCGTCCCACCGATCCGCGCCGCCACCGCCAAGCACAGCGACGCCGTCAACGGCAGCGCGCGATGCGGTTGGCCGTTGGAAATCACCCGGCCGAGCAGATCAACCGCCGAGGATGGCACCGCCTCTCCGGTCAGCGACACCCCATCGGCAGGCGCGGCGACGAAGCCGACATAGGGCACGGTGCGAATCTTCCTCGCCGCCTCCACCGAGTCTGCAATGCCCATCCTGATCGAGCCCTGCACGCGAATGGCGTCCAGCAGCGCCAGAATATCCGGCCGCGCCTCCAACGCCTCCGGCATCTCGGTGCCGCTCAGCCCCAGATCGGCCGCGCGCACGAACACCGTGGCGTTGCCCGCATCGACCAGCGAGGCTTCGATGCTGCCGAAGCCTTCGATTTCCAGCACGTCGCGCACATTCCCGCTCGGCAGCAACTTGCCGGTGGTGGCGCCACCCGGATTGACGAAATCGAGCCTGATCGCCGAACCGCTTCCGCCGACGCCGGGGATGACGCAATCGCCGTCATAACGCGCGGCACCGTCCTGCACGGCGAAGGTGGAATGGATGATCTTGCCGGTATTGGTGTTGAAGATGCGCACCGTGGTCTGCGTCGCATCGGCAGCGACGGGCACGATGCCCTCATCGACGGCGAACGGCCCCACGGCGGAGCTCATATTGCCGCAATTGCCTTTGTAATCGACGCGGGTGTCCTTGATGCCGATCTGGGCGAAGGTGTAGTCGATATCGGCATCCTCGCGCGCGGATTTCGCGATCACGCAGACTTTCGACAGCGACGACACCCCGCCGCCCATGCCGTTGAGTTGACGGCCATACGGATCAGGCGATCCCATGGCGGCGGCAAAGATGGCGTCCCAGGCGGCGCGATCGGCGGGCAGGTCAGATTGGTGAAAGATGATGGCCTTGCTGGTGCCACCGCGCATGAACACCGCCGGAATGCCACGTTGGCGCATGTTTTTCTCTCCTTGAATCTTTTCGCTTCGCCGGGGGATCTTTTCGCTTCGCCGGGATCGCCGTCCCGTGGCAGACATTTGTGCCCTTGCAGTCGCCGCAAGGCAACGCAACATCAAACCTGTTATGTTCCTGGAGCCTTTTATGCCGTCCTCCGGTTCCCTCGACCCCGCCTACGCCCTGTGGCTGCAAGACCGGCTGACCAGCGGATTGCTGATGCGCCGCTGTCTGGCCTGGATGCTGGACATGTTCGTGCTCGGCGCTTTGGTCTTTGTCGGCTGGATGACCGGGATCACCTTCACCGCGATCACGCTGGGCCTGGGCGCGCCGATTTTCGGGATCATCGCGCTGTTGCCGCTGCTCTATGGCTTCATCGCGCTGGTCTCGCCGTTGCAGGCCTCGCCGGGACAGGCCGCCTTTGGCCTTGCCGTGGTGCGCAATGACGATCTTGGCCCGCCCATGCCGCTGCAGGCGCTGATCTATATGGTCGCCTATCTGATCACCGCCGCCTCGGGATTAATCTGGTGTGCTGTTGCACTTGTCACGACCCGTCACCGCACGCTTCACGATATGGTGTCGGGACTTGTGGTTGTTCGTCGCTCTGCGCTCGAAACTTATTTGACGCGCGGCCTGTAAGCCTGGAACATTGCACAAAATCCCGAGGAGCTTCCATCGCCGTATGAGCTACAAGCCACCCCGTCGGCCACAGTTCTTCTACACCACGGCGCCGCTGCCGTGCCCCTATCTGCCTGGGAAGACCGAACGCAAGGTGGTCACGGAGATCACCGGCCCGGATGCGGAGGCGATGCATGACCGCCTCTCCCGCGCAGGCTTCCGCCGCAGCCACAACATCGCCTATGCACCGGTTTGCCCCGGCTGCAATGGCTGCGTGCCGATCCGCATTCCGGTGGAACAATTCGTCATCGACCGCTCACTGCGCCGGGTGCTGAAAGTCAATGCCGAACTCACCGCCCGCGAAGCCCCGCCGCGTGCGACGGCGGAGCAGTATCAACTGTTTCAACGCTATCAATCCGCCCGCCACCACGACGGCGATATGGCGACGATGAGCTTTTACGACTATCGCGCGATGGTGGAAGACACGCCGATCGAAACCAGCGTGATCGAATTCCGCGACGCCCATGATCGTCTCGTCGCCGCCTGCCTGACCGATAAATTGGGCGATGGCGTGTCGGCGGTCTATTCCTTCTTCGACCCGCTGCTCGAACGCCGCTCCCCCGGCACGTTCATGATTTTGTGGCTGATCCAGCGCGCCCGCGAGATGGAATTGCCGCATGTCTATCTCGGCTATTGGGTGCGCGAAAGCCGCAAGATGGCCTATAAAGCCCGCTTCAACCCCAGCGAAATCCTGATCGGCGGCGTCTGGCGCGTGGCTCAAAACGAGTTGGAAACCGCCACCGCGGATTTACAACCCGATGAGGTGAAGATCAGCATCGGGTGATGTTCACCCCATCCCCGGCCTGAACGCATCCACAATCCGCCGCATGCCACCTGCGTCGTCACGCAGCAACACGTCGAATCGCACACCGGCGTCACCATGCCCCGGATTCGCCGCCATCCACGCCTCTGCCGCCGCACACAGCCGCACGATCTGGCGCGGGCTGAGGGCATAAGCGGCGTCTGTCAGGGTTGCGCGTTGTTTTACCTCGATAAAAACCAACACCCCACAACGTTCGGTGATCAGATCCAACTCACCCAACGATGTACGGACGCGCTGACCGAGAACGTGCCATCCTTCCGCCATCAGCACCTGCGCAACCTGCGCCTCGGCGACAACGCCGCGTGCCTGTGCCACGATGCCGCGCTGGCGACGAAGAGAGCTGGGTGAGTCCATAGGAGGATGTGTCATCAGGACGAGGTTTTCAGCATCGTGACGCAATGGCATGTTCGGCGAGACCTAGGGAAAATGCGCATGCGCTGCCTGCCCCTCGCTCTTATGATCGGCTTATTGACCCTGCCGGAGCCGATCCGCGCGCAGAGCGCTGAGGCGCGCGGTGTGGTGATTGCCAGTGAAAAAGCGGCAAGTGAGGCTGGGCTTGCGATTCTGCGCAAAGGTGGCTCTGCCGCAGATGCGGCGGTAACCGCGGCCCTGATGCTGATGGTCATCGCTCCGCAAAGTGCCAGTCCGGGCGGCGAAGGGGCGGCGTTATCCTATACCGCGCAGGACCGCAGCGTTGATTCCTGGGACGGCACCGCGACAGCGCCCGCCGCGGCCGGGGCCGATCTGTTTCTTGGCCGCGATGGCAAACCGATGACGCTCGACGCCGTCCGCCCGGGGGGGCGTGCAGTGGGTGTGCCCGGCGTGATGCGAATGCTGGAAGCCTTGCACAAGGCACACGGCACGCTGGCCTGGGCTCAACTCGTCAGCCCGGCCATCGAGATCGCCGAGAAGGGCTTCCCGATCTCCCCCGCGCTCGCCCGCGCCATCGCCGAGACCGACGCTGCCCCCTTGCCGGACCGGCGTGGCGATCTGCGGCCCAATGCCGCCACGCCGAGTACCGCCACACCCAACAGCACCACCATTCTGCGCAACACACCCCTGGCGGAGATGCTGCGGCAGGTGGCCGCGAGTGGGGCCGATGCGGTGTTGCGCGGCAGCGTCGCCACCGACATCGCCACGTTGGTACGCAACGACGCCAGCCCCGGCCTGCTCACCGCCGACGACCTCGCCGCCTACGCCGCGCCCCCTCGCAAGCCGCTCTGCACGCCCTATCATGGCTTGTTGGTGTGCAGCCCTGGCGGGGCCTCGTTGGGTGGAGTGGCATTGGCGCGCAGCCTGGGCGTGCTTGATCACACACCACTGCCCCGCCTGGACCCCGCAGGGGCGCAAGCGAGTATGTTATTGCTGCGGGCCTGGCAGGCCAGTCGGCATGACGTTGCCGCCAATTTGGCGGACAGCGAATTCGCCCCCGATGCGATCGCCACGCTCACCAATCCGGTGCGCCTGGCAGCCGATGCGCATGATCTGGAAATCAACCGCACCAAATCTACGCCGATTGCCGCCCCGGACCCGGCCCCGATACTTGCCCCCGAAACGTCCGGCGC
Source organism: Acetobacteraceae bacterium (assembly GCA_031291725.1). Classification (GTDB taxonomy): domain Bacteria; phylum Pseudomonadota; class Alphaproteobacteria; order Acetobacterales; family Acetobacteraceae; genus CAIQQQ01. The sequence continues at coordinate 81,184 of JARLIM010000019.1, read as the reverse complement.
GGTGGTCTTGGCGGTTGATGGGCAGGGCAATGCGGTCAGCCTCAGCCTCAGCCTGCATTCGCGCTTCGGTGCGCGCCTGCTGCTACACGGATTTGCGCTCAACGATGCGCTGGCCGGATTCGCCCCGCAACCGATGATCGACGGCCACAGCTTGTCCAACCGCGTCGAAGGCGGCAAACACCCGCTCTCCGCCATGGCTCCGGCCATCGTACTTGACCCACGCGGGCGGTTACGATTTGTCGTCGGAGCCGAGGCGGGCGAAGAAGGCGTGACGCAGGAAGCGCAAATGCTGCTGCATGTCATCGATTTTCACCAATCGCCAAGTGCCGCGGCCGCCGCTCCGATGTGGCATCTGCACGACGGCGCATTGGAATTGGAAGACGGCGTGGGCGCCCGTCTGCTGCTCGATCTGCTGCGCCAATCCGGCACCGCGCCGCGCCTGGTGCCACGCGCAGGCCATGCCGCTCTGATCGCATGGTTCGAGTCCGGAGCCGAGGGCGCACCCACCATGCCCGCCGAGATGGGCTTCGGGCGGCAATAAACCTTCCCCTCACCGACGCCGCCTGTTACCCAGGCGGCATGCAGGATCTGGCACTTTATATTCACTGGCCGTTCTGCCTGGCCAAATGCCCGTATTGCGACTTCAACTCGCATGTGCGCGAGCGGATCGACCAAGCCCGCTTTGCCGCCAGCCTGCGCCGCGAACTCGCCTGGGAGGCGGCCCGGATCGGCCCGCGCCGACTGGTGTCGATCTTCTTCGGCGGCGGCACGCCCAGCCTGATGGAGCCGCGGACCGCCGCCGATCTGATCGCCGATGCCCGGCGGCTCTTCTCCCCGGCGGACGATCTGGAAATCACCCTCGAAGCCAATCCCACCAGCGTCGAAGCCGCCCGTCTGGCCGCCTTCCGCGATGCGGGCATCAATCGCGTCTCTCTCGGCGTGCAGAGCCTCAATGCCGAGGATCTGCACAGGCTGGGCCGCCAGCATTCCGTCGCGCAGGCCATTGCCGCCCTGGAAGCGGCGCGCGGCCTGTTCGAGCGTGTCTCCTTCGACCTGATCTATGCCCGCCCCGGCCAGTCGCTGGCGGCATGGCGGCAGGAATTGCGGCAGGCATTGGGATTCGGCGGCGAGCATTTGTCGCTCTATCAACTCACCATCGAACCCGGCACCGCCTATGAGGCGCTGCATCGGCGTGGCGAGATCGTGCTGCCGGAAGACGATCTTGCCGCCGCTCTCTATGACGCCACCGGCGAGGAAGCCGCGCACTTCGGTCTGTTGCCCTATGAGGTGTCCAACTACGCCAAGCCGGGGCAAGAAAGCCGTCACAACCTCGTTTATTGGCGCTACAGCGACTATGCCGGCATCGGCCCCGGTGCGCATGGCCGTCTGCTGCTCGACGGCAAGCTGCACGCCACCACCCGTCACCGCGCCCCCGAGCCTTGGGCCGAACTGGTGGAGGCGCGGGGCCACGGCACGCGCGGCGAAGAGATCGTCTCGTCCGTCGACCAGGCGCGCGAAATGCTGTTGATGGGACTGCGGCTGTCAGAAGGCGTGCGGGCGGATCGTTTCCTTGCGCGAACGGGTCTTCCCCTGGAAGACAGGCTTGACCCGCACACTCTGCGCGCCGCAGAAGAGGCACACTATGTTACATGGGATGGTGCGGTTCTGCGCGCCACCGGGGAAGGCCGCAAGCGTCTGGACGCTCTGCTCGCCGCTTTGGTGTGTTAGTCCGCCTGTTTCATCGAGGAGAATGCATGTCTGTCCGGGTGCTGCTGTCGGTGACGTTGCTGTGTCTTACCGGATCGGCCTGGGCTGATGTGCAGCCGGTGTTCTCCAACACCGGGCCGGACGCGGCCAATTACGGTGCCGCCGAACATTACCCGATCAGCACGACACAGGGCTTGAACACCCAGCGCAACATCGTTGGCAATTACAGCCATTTTGATCAACTCCGCCCATCCAACATGATCGTCGCCGCCCCCAAGCCGAGCCATTTGCAGCGGGCGGAGCAGGAGATTGATCTGGCCTATGATTTCCAGGGCAAGACGACCACGCTGTCAGACTATCTCGAACACACCCCGGCCACCGGGCTGTTGATCATGCAGGATCGCACGATCCTGTTCGAGCATTACCAATATGACCGCACCGACCAGGATCGCTTCACCTCCCAATCGATGGCCAAGACGCTGGTCGGGTTGCTGGTGGGCATGGCCATCCATGAAGGGCGCATTCTGTCGTTGGATGATACCGTATCGGCCTATGTGCCGGAACTGATCGGCCGCGAGGCGGGGCGGGCGTCATTACGATCATTGTTGCAGATGTCCAGCGGGCTGGATTTTCACGAAGTCTATAACGGTCACGACGACATTATGCGCCTTGGCCGCGCCTTGATGCATCCGGCGGGCAAGAGTGCGACCGACATCGTGGGGGAATTCAACACCCGCGTCGCACCGCCGGGCGCGCGGTTCAATTATTCGGGTCTGGACACTGAATTGCTCAGTCTGGTGCTCCAGCGTGTCACCGGAAAATCGCTATCGGAACTGGTGAAAACGCGGATCTGGGACCCAATCGGGGCCGAGTCGGATGCCTCTTGGATTGTCGATTCGCATGGCCAGGAAGTCGCTTATTGCTGCTTCAACGCCGTACTGCGCGACTGGGGCCGTCTGGGCGCATTGCTGGCGCAGGATGGCATGTGGAACGGCAGGCAGATCATCCCGAAAGAATGGCTGATCGCGGCAACGATGCAGAACGCACCCAGCCTAGCCGCAGGAACGAACGGGCATAGACTCGGCTATGGCTATCAGCTTTGGGTGCTGCCGGGCGACCGACGGCAATTCGCGCTGATCGGAATTTACGGTCAGACCATTCTCATCGATCCGCTGCGCCATGTCGTGCTGGTGCAAACCGCCGTGCTGCCACGGGCGACCGATCCCACTGCCCGCCAGGAATTGCTCACCTTGTGGCAGGCACTGGTCGCGCGCATGGACGCGCAATAGACGCTCAACACTGCACGAAGGGCGGACGAACAAAACGCTGCCCGCCCTTCGATTGGGTCACATCACGCCAGAACAGCGGCTTCGTCGAATTCAAGACGCGGTGAGCGGTCAAACAGGCCCTCTGGATCGCCATACCCCAGATTGATCAGGAAATTGGACTTCCAGCCGGAGTCAGCGAAGAACGCCTCATCAACCTTCGCCTTGTCGAAACCGCTCATCGCACCGCTGTCGATGCCGAGCGCACGGGCAGCCATGATCAGATAACCGCCCTGGAGGGTGGAGTTGCGGAACGCGGTTTCCTGCGCCAACGCTTCATTGCCAAGGAACCAGGACCGAGCATCGGCATGCGGGAACAGCTTAGGCAGTTGATCGTAGAATTTCGGGTCATAGGCCACAATCGCCGTCACCGGCGCGGTCATGGTCTTGTTCAGATTGCCCGCCGACAGCGCGGGTTTCAGCTTTTCCTTGCCCTCGGCGGTGCGCACGAAAACGAAACGGGCGGGCGAGGAGTTGGCCGAGGTCGGACCGAACTTCAGAAGGTCATACAACGCCTGAAGATCGGCATCGCTCACCAGACGGTCGGTCCATTTGTTCTGCGTCCGCGCGGCACGGAAGAGGGCATCAAGGGCATTGGAATCGAGGCTCATGGCAGTTCCTTTTCGTTTGTTGCCAAACGACTAGCAGAGAAAAAGGTGAAACGAAAGCGTTAACAGGCTGCTGGAAAACTCTGTCGGTCGGTGCAGCGGCCCTTTTCCGCGAAGAGTTTTTCAGCAGGCTGTTAAGCCAAAACCTGCTCAACGCGCTGCACTTCCGGCACATAATGGCGCAGCATGTTTTCAATGCCGTGCTTGAGAGTGGCCGACGAGGACGGGCAACCGCTGCACGCACCCTGCATGCGCAGGCGCACCACGCCATCGCGATAGCCGTAAAAGACGATGTCGCCACCGTCAGACGCCACAGCCGGGCGCACGCGGGTGTCGAGCAATTCCTTGATCTGCGCCACCACATCGGCATCGGCCGGTGAGACGTCTTCTTCCGCCGCGGCAGCTTCACCTTCGATCACCGGACGGCCGGCGACGAAATGCTCCATGATCGCGCCCAGCACCTGCGGACGCAGCACCGACCATTCCACCGCGTCGCTCTTGGTGACGGTCACAAAGTCACCGCCCAGGAACACCCGCGCCACGCCGGGCAGCGCGAACAGCGCCTGCGCCAGAATGGAGGGCTTGGCGGCATCGGGGCTGGCGAAATCGGCGGTGCCTTGGCCCATCACATCCCGACCCGGCAGAAACTTCAGCGTTGCGGGGTTGGGTGTGCCTTCGGTTTCGATGAACATGTCACGTTCCTGCAATGTGGACCAACGCGGTCCTCTCGCCTGAAAATCGTCCCGCGCGGTGCGAAGTGCAAGCCCTACCGCCCGGATTGCTTTTCGCAAAACGCATCGCTGGCGACAAATACTGGCACCTCTGTTAGATCGCACAGATGCAAATCACCCGCCGCACCCTGCTGGCCGCCCTGGCCACCCTGCCGATGGCACGCATGGCGCGGGGTGAGGTGGCACATCGGCTGACCATCCTGCATGTCAATGACATTCATTCCCGCCACGAAGCGGTCGATGCACGTTCATTGACCTGCAAGGCGGGCAGCCGCCCGGATTGCCTCGGCGGCACCGCCCGGTTGGCGACCGCGCTGTTCACCGACCGCGACGCCGCCCGCGCGGCCGGGCGCGACGTGTTGCAGCTCGATGCGGGCGATCAGTTCCAGGGCAGCCTGTATTACACCGCCTGGAAGGGCGAGGTGGAACTGGCCGTCGCCCACGCCTTCGGCACCGAGGCGATGACGGTGGGCAATCATGAATTCGACAACGGCCCCGACACGCTGGCCCGCTTCGTGCGCGGCGCGACATTCCCGGTGCTGTCGGCCAATATCGACGCCTCGGCTGAGCCATCGCTGGCGGGATTGCTGCGCCCCTCGGTGCTGTTCACCCGTGCCGGGCTGAAGATCGGCGTGGTGGGGGCGACGACATTGCAGACCGCCACCACCTCCTCCCCCGGCCCGCTTATCCGCTTCACCGATCCCGGTGCGGCGCTGGCCGCCCAGGCGGCGCAGTTGCGGGCGCAGGGGGCGCAGCTGGTGATTGCATTGTCGCATCTGGGGGTGGAGCAGGATCGGCTGCTGGCCGGGCATATACCGGGTGTGGACGCCTTTATCGGCGGCCATTCGCACACGCTGCTCTCTGACAGCGAAGCCGGGGCGGCGGGTCCGGCGCATGAGATGATCACCGGCCCGGCGGGCTCGGCCATTGTGGTGCAGGCGGCGTGTTATGCGCGCTATTTCGGCCGCCTCGACCTCGACATCGACGCTCAGGGCCGCCTTCTGGCTGTCGGCGGCGATGTGCGCCATGTCGGCCCCGATCTGCCGGAGGAGCCGGGGGTGGCGGCGATTATCGGCCATTATGCCGCCCAACTCGACAGCATCCGTCGCCGTGTGGTGGGCACGGCCCCGGCGGCGATTGATGTGACATCCTGCCGGGTGGCCGAATGCAGCTTCGGCAATTTCATCGCCGACGCCCTGCTTGCCGCCACGCCATCGGCCGATGTGGCGCTGTTCAATGGCGGCGGCATGCGCACCGGCCTGCCTGCGGGGAAGATCACCCTGGGCGACGTGCTGACCGCCCTGCCCTATGGCAACACCACCGCCACCGTGCAGGTGAGTGGGGACGATCTGCGGCAAACCCTGGCCAATGGTGTGGCGCGCGCCGGATCGGGGGCGTTTCCGCAGATCGGCGGGATGCGCTTCGTGTGGTCGCCACAGGCGCCGAAAGATCAGCGCCTCGGACGCGTTGACATCCGTCAGCACGATGGCGGCTATGCCCCGCTTGATCCGATGCGGGTCTATACGGTTGTGACCAACAATTTCATCCGCACCGGCGGCGATGGCTACACAATGCTGCGCGACCACGGTCGCAACGCCTATGACACCGGGCCGGGCGTGGACGAGATCGTGCAACAGGCCATCGCCCGTCTTGGCCGCATCGCCCCGCAGGTTGAGGGGCGAATCACCACTGAATAAGACCCGTTAATGCGCGCCCGGCGAAGGCTGGTTCGGCTGCACCGGCAGACGCGGCTCCGGCGCGCGGGCAACTTCAAGGGCATTGTCACCGCCGGTCGGGCAAGCGCTGATCGCCAGATAGGGCTCCGGATCGATCGCATGGCCGTTCACCCGCACCTCAAAATGCAGATGCGCCCCATGGGCGTGGCCGGATGTGCCGATATTGCCGATCTCCTGCCCCATCGTCACCTCCGTGCCGACCCGCAGGCCACGGGCGAATTTCGACAAATGGGCATAACGCGTCACCGTGCCGTCGGCATGGCGCAGATCGATCATGTTGCCGTAGCCGAAATAGACGCCGGTGAAAATCACCGTCCCCGCCGCCGCCGCACGCACCGGCGAGCCATAGGGTGCGGTGAGATCGACACCCGAATGATACCTGGAAAAGCCGCGCGAGACCGTTTTAAGCTGAGCGGCTGGCATCAGCATCGATCCGCACACCCCTTCGTCAGCCCGCGCCATCGGTGCGCTGAGGACCAGCAGAACCAGGATTGTTACAGCAGAAACAATTCGTGAGAATTTTTGCATTCTGCCCCGGTAGCACGACAAGCCGCGCGCGCCAAGCGTTGAATGCAGATCAGCCCGCCGCTGCGCAATCGCCACACAGCCCTTCGGCCTCAATCGTGCTGCGCTCCAACCGGAAGCCGACACGGGCGGCCGCATCGGCCAATGCATGGCTGATCGCGTGATCTTCCAGCTCCGTCACCCGCTTGCATTGCTTGCAGATGAGAAACTGCGCCGCATGTGTATGGGCATGTTCCGCTCCATGCACCCCATCGCCGATGCAGCCGACAAAAGCGGCCAGGCGTTCAACACGATGGATAAATCCCTGCTCGACAAGAAATTCCAACGCCCTGTAGACCGTCGGCGGTGCCGATGGGCCGCGCACGCCGCGCAGCTTTTCCAGCAGGTCATAGGCACCCGACGGAGATGGGGACTCAAGGATCAAGCCCAGCACATCGCGCCGCAACTCGGTCAGCTTCGCCCCATTCTTGGCGCAGCGGGCTGCGGCGAGGTCGAGCAATTGGCGCGTGGGGAGAGAGAATCCGTCGGGCATGGTATGAGTATACGACAAAAGGAGCCAAACATCATGGCCACCATCTTCGAAAAACTGCGCTTCAACAGCCGCGGCCTGATTCCGGCAATCGCCCAGCAGCACGACACCAAAGACGTGCTGATGCTGGCCTGGATGTCGCGCGAATCGATCGAGGAGACTTTGGCCACCGGCCGCGTGACCTATTACAGCCGCTCGCGGCAGGCACTGTGGCGCAAGGGCGAAAGCTCGGGGCAGACGCAGACGCTGGTGGATATGCGGCTGGATTGCGATGGCGACGCGCTGTTGCTGATGGTCGATCAGGTCGGCGTTGCCTGTCACACCGGACGGCAGAGCTGCTTCTACCGCGCCCAGCGCGACGGCGCGCTGGAAGAGATCCTGAAGGTGGAAGTCAGCCAGGAAGATCTCTACGGCAAGCACAAGCATAAGCACGCATGAGCGATCTGGTCCCCGTCACCCTCGTCACCGGCTTTCTGGGCACCGGCAAGACCACGCTGCTGAACCACATGCTGCGCCTGCCGGAATTCGCGCGCACGGCGGTGCTGGTCAATGAGTTCGGCGAGATCGGGCTGGATCATGAACTGGTGCAGGCGGTGGAGGGCGACACGGTTCTGCTCGCCGCCGGCTGCCTGTGCTGCACCGTGCGCGGCGACCTCTCCCGCGCTTTGGACGAACTCGCCCCGCGCGCGTTGTCGGGCGAAATCGTGCGGGTGATCATCGAGACCACCGGTCTTGCCGACCCCGCACCGATTATCGGCACCCTCACCTCCATCCCCTCCGTGGTGCTGCGCTATCGGCTCGATGGTGTGGTGACGTTGGTGGATGCCATGTTCGGTCTGACACAATTGAGCGAGCATGTGGAAGCCGCCCATCAGGTGGCCGCGGCCGACCGGTTGCTGATCACCAAATCCGATCTGGTCGACCCGACAGAGTTGATTGCCCGCCTTGCCAGCCTGAACCCCACCGCCCGCATCGTGCTGGCCGATCGGGGCCGGGTGGCGGCAGCGGATATGCTCGATATCGGCCTCAACCGCGGCAATCCGGCAGCGTGGTTGGGAATGGCGGATGAGGATGATGACCATGACCATGACCATGACCATGATCATCACCATCACCATCACCATCATCACGATGTGAACCGCCACGATGCGCACATCACAGCGCATAGCTTTGTCTTCGACACGCCGCTGCACTGGCAGGGCTTTGGCACGTGGCTGGAAATGCTGGCCTCCACGCGCGGCGATCAATTGCTGCGGGTGAAGGGTATTCTGGACCTGCACGGCCAGGATCGCCCGGTGGCGATCCACGGTGTGCGGCAATTCTTCCACCCGCCGGAATTGCTGCCATCCTGGCCCGACGGACAAAAGCGCCAGAGCCGCGTGGTGTTCATCGTGCGCGACCTGGACCGGGCATCGCTGCTCAAGGGCATTGAGGCATTCGAGGAGTCCGCCGTTTAACAGGGCGCTGCACATTTATGGTGCTGGAGCCTGATGTGCGGTCGTGATGGGGGGTGTTCCCTCCGTCATTGCGGCACGAAGGGTGGCCATCCATCGCGGGGCTTGGCTGCATCGCGGTGGATTGCGGCGCTGCGCGCCACAATGACGGGTTGGTGTGGTCGTGATGGGGGGGTGTTCCCTCCGTCATTGCGGCACGAAGGGCCGCAATCCACCGCAGGGCTTGGCTGCATCGCGGCGGAGCGCGGCGTTGCGCGCCACAATGACGGGGTGGTGGTGTGTGGTCGTGATGGGAGTTGTTCCCTCCGTCATTGCGGCTCGAAGGGCCGCAATCCACCGCAGGGCTTGGCTGCATCCCGGCGGAGCGCGGCGCCGCTCGCCACAATGACGGTGCGGGGCAAACCGTAACAAAACAGCAATCCGGGCCAAATAAAGGCGGAATTTTGTCAATTCGTTTACATCACTTTAACGTCCCGGCGACGATGCTGTGATGCCAACTGGGCTCTACAGGAAGGCAAGTGATGGAGTTGCCAACCATGTTTTCGAGCACCGATAGCGCCCGCTTCCCAGAGCCCAGCCTCGATGCGTGGCTCGCCGACCCGTTGATCCGCGACGTGATGGCCAGTGACCGGGTGACGGAGACAGATATGCTGCTGTTGTTCCGGGGTGTGGCGATGCGGCGCGAGGCGGCGTCAATGAGCGTCGGGCGTCAGGCCAAGGCGGGCGAATAGGTCGATCAGCACCAGATTGACATTGAATTTGAACGCCTCCCCCGCCACGACCACATCCAGCGCACGGCGGATTGGCCAGAGTTCGAAACTCTCCACCTCGCCATCCTCGGCGCGCGGGACAAAATCTTCCGGCAGTTCCAGATCGTAGCAGAACAGCACGTCCCGCCGCAGCCCTTCCGGGCGCTGCATCGTATAGCTGATCTTGGCGCGCAATGCGGCGCGGGCGGCCAGATCCGGCGCAATGGCGGCTTCTTCACCCGCTTCCTTGATCAGGGTCTCCATCGCCGTCATCCCGGCGGAGACGCCACCGGCGACGATGTGGTCGAGTTTGCCGGGATCGAGCGCCTTGTTCGCCGCCCGCCGCGCCACCCACAGATGCAGACCATCCGCCCGGCGCACCAGCCCGTTCAGATGAACCCCCACCGCTGCGATCCCAAAGGCCGGCAATGCGCCACGGTCGATGGTGGACAGCACCGGGCCATTCGGTTCTGCCCGCACATCGAACGCCTCGTGCCTGTGCCGATAAAAACCCATCGCGGAGATCGCCTGGGCAATCTCGGGCAGTAACGCGGCGCGATCAGCGGAGAGCGTCACCGCCTCTCCCGTGTCCATCACGCCGGAACACGCCAGCAAGGGCGGCACGATTCTCGGGTCAAGCCAGCCTGCGTGTTGGTCGCCGATGAGGAATTTCCGCCGCCCAGCAGGCAGTTGAACGTTGTTGCAGAGATCAAAATGGCGTTGCAGGGCTGGGTACATGGTCGCTCATGGTGTCGGGCAGAGATGATCGCTGCAACCCACCAATGCACTTGGGCAGCACGGCGGACTTTGCAATCTCTTCGGTCAGTGCCACATCCAGCACATGAAAGCTTCTCCCCCCGCTGCCGCCAGCCCGCTCGACCGTCCGGCCTGGAAAACCATCCGCGACCTGCTGCCCTATCTTTGGCCGAAGGGGGAAACCGCTGCGCGCGTGCGCGTGGTGCTGGCCACGGCCTGCCTGGTGCTGGCCAAACTCGCCAATGTCTACGTTCCGATTGTCTATGCCCAAGCCGTGGACATGCTGGGCAAGGCACCGGCGATGGTTGTCATCCCGATCGGACTGATCGGCGGTTATGGCCTGTTGCGCGTGGCCAGCTCAGCCTTTGGCGAATTGCGCGACGCCATCTTCGCCTCGGTGCAACAGGGCGTGGTGCGCAAGGCAGGCATGCAGAGCTTCCGGCATATGCACCGTCTCTCCCTGCGCTTCCATCTCGACCGCCAGACCGGCGGGTTGTCGCGCAGCCTGGAGCGCGGCACGGCGGGCATTGAGCAGGTGCTGCGGCTGGCGGTGTTCAACATCCTGCCGACGCTGTTCGAGGTTGTGCTCGTCACGCTGATCCTGTGGAAGATGTTCGACTGGCGCTTCGCCGCCGTCACCTTCGTCGCTGTCGGGCTGTATCTGTTCTTCACCGCCGGTTTCACCAATTGGCGGCTGAAATTCCGCCGCATCATGAACGACACCGACAGCGATGCCCGCACCAAGGCGTTGGACTCGCTGCTCAACTACGAGACGGTGAAGTATTTCGGCAATGAGGCGCACGAGGCCGCCCGCTACGACGCCTCGCTCGCCCGCTATCAGCGGGCCGCGGTGAAAAGCCAGGTGACGCTGAACATGCTCAACATGGGTCAGGCGGCGATCATCGCGGTGGGCCTGGCCATCGTCATGCTGATGGCAGCCCAGGGCGTGAAAGACGGCACCATGACGGTGGGCAAGTTCGTCCTCGTCAACACCTATCTGATCCAGCTCTATCAGCCGCTGAATTTCATCGGCTTCGTCTATCGCGAGATCAAACAGGGTCTGGTGGACATGGAATACATGTTCCGCCTGCTCGGCACCCAGGCCGAGATAACCGACCGCCCGGATGCCGTGGCACTGCCGGTGACGCATGACGCGGCGGAAGTTGAGTTCGAAAACGTCGTCTTCGGCTACCGTCCAGACCGCACCATCCTGCATGGCTTGTCTTTTACCGTACAGCCCGGTCAGACGGTGGCCATCGTTGGACCCACCGGGGCGGGCAAGAGCACGATCTCGCGGCTTCTGTTCCGCTTCTACGACGTGAATTCGGGTGCGGTGCGGATTGATGGGCGCGATGCGCGCGACATCACCCAAGCCTCGCTGCGCGCCTCCATCGGCGTGGTGCCGCAGGACACCGTGCTGTTCAACGACACCATCCGCTACAACATCGCCTATGGCCGCCCCGACGCGACCGATGCCGAGGTTGAGGAAGCCGCCCGCCTCGCTCAGGTGCATGATTTCGTGCTGCGCCTCCCGGAGGGCTACAACACCCGTGTTGGCGAGCGCGGCCTGAAGTTGTCGGGCGGTGAGAAGCAGCGTGTGGCGATTGCCCGGACGATTTTGAGAAATCCGCGCATCCTGATCCTCGATGAGGCCACCAGCGCACTCGACACCGCCACCGAACAGGAAATCCAGGCCGCTCTGCGCAGCCTAGCGCGCAACCGAACCACACTGACCATTGCGCATCGCCTTTCAACCGTGGTCGATGCCGATCAAATTCTTGTCCTGGATCAAGGCGTGGTTGTCGAACGTGGCACACATCACGAATTGCTCGCCTTGAGTGGCGTGTATGCCCGGATGTGGGCATTGCAGGCCGAACAGAATGATTTGCAGGCTGCGGCCTGACCCCGCTGCACGTCATTGCAAGGAGTACCGCGACGAAGCAAACCACCGAATGTCCGCCTTGGGTCTCGATGGATTGCTTCACTTCGCGCGCAATGACGGCGATAGGTTTTCAACAACACCCACCGATAACCAACGAAAGACCTGAACCGATGAGCGAATCCGAAGCCGCACTCCCCGGCGCCCCTGCCGATCTCAGCCACGCGGGCGCCGTGGTCGATAAGGCCATCGAGTTCATGATCGGTCAGAATATCTCGTCCATCGCCGTCGCATCCGCCCTGCTCGGCGGGGCTCTGGGCATGCTGACGCGGGCGATGGAAGACGAGTCGATCATCAACGTTTTGCACAACGCCATCGAAAGCGTGCGTGCCGGTGAGTTCCGGGGCCAGGAAGACGGCCACGAAGACCATAATCACTGAGCAAAACATGTCCCCTATTCCCTATGCGCCTTGACGCGGCTGGGGGATTTGGACATAACCCGCGCCTGATAATTTTTCCGGTGCCCGCAGCCGTGGTGCGCCCGTGTCGATCAAGGAAGTTCTCGATGTCCCGCCGCTGCGAAATTACGGGCAAGGGTGTGCTCTCTGGCAACAATGTCAGCCACGCCAACAACAAGACCCGTCGTCGGTTCCTGCCGAACATTCAGGTCTCGTCGATGCTGTCCGACATTCTCGGCAGCAGCGTGACGATGCGCCTGTCCACCCGAGGTATCCGCACGGTGGAACACAATGGCGGTATCGACGCCTATCTGCTCAGCACGCCGAACAGCAAGCTGACCTCCGAAGCGCGCGAAATGAAGCGTCGCATCGTGAAGGCCGCTGCCAAAAAGGCCGCCAAAACCGCTGCCTAAAGTTTAGCCTCACACGGCCGATGCGAAAACGGACACCCTCGGGCGTCCGTTTTTGTTTTGGGGCTATGCCGTTGGCCCCGGCGGCCCGTGCACCCGGCCTACCCGATGGCTTCATATGGTGGATACGACAACGGACGCCCAAAGGCGTCCGTTTCTCGTAGGGCGGGTGCACGACCCGCCTCTATGCCGCCCTCAAACGCTCACAGAGCCACCTTCAGCTTCGCCCCCAGCTCACCGATCACGCCGCGACGGAACACCATCACGCAGGCCACGAAGATCACGCCTTGGGTGATCGTCACCCAGGATCCGAACGGGGCGAGGTAGAATTCCAGCGTGTTGACGATCACCGCGCCCACCACCGGGCCGAAGATCGTGCCCAGGCCGCCGAGCAGCGTCGTCAGCACGATGGTGCCGGAAGCCTGCCACGTGACGTCAGACAGCGTGGCAATGCCGAACACCAGAGACTTCATACCGCCCGCAGCGCCGGCGATGAAGGTGGAGAGCACGAAGGCCATCAGCTTGTATTGCTCCACCCGATAGCCCAACGAGATCGCCCGCTGCTCATTCTCGCGGATCGCCTTGAGCACTTGGCCGAACGGCGAATGGATGATGCGGAAAATGCCGAAGAAGCCGAGCAGGAATACGCCGACCACCATCCAGTAGATCGCCATGTCATTGTCCAACGGCAGCAAGCCCAACACTGCCGGACGCGGCACCTGCTGAATGCCGTCTTCACCCCCGGTAAACGACATCTGCGTGCAGATAAAATAGGTAAACTGTGCCAAGGCCAGGGTGATCATCGAGAAATAGATGCCCTGACGCCGGATCGCGATGGCACCGAACACCAGCCCCATCACCGCCGCCACCGATCCACCCAGCAGCACGCACAACTCCGCCGACAATCCCCAATGCTTGGCCCCGTAAGCCGCCAGATAGCAGCCCATGCCGAAATAAGCGGAATGGCCGAACGAGAGCAGCCCGGCATAACCAATCAGCAGATTGAAGGCACACGCGAACAGCGCAAAGCACAGCACCTTCATCAGAAACACCGGATAGACCACCATTGGCGCGACCACGAACAGCGCGATCATCACCAGCAGGGCCACCACTTGCGGACGGGAAAATCCCCAAATCGTCGTGTTCATATCAGCTCGCCTTTCCGAACAGACCGGCCGGACGGGTGAGCAGCACCACGATCATCAGCACGAAAACAACCACACCCGACGCCTCGGGGTAGAGAAACTTGGTGAAACCTTCCAGCAAGCCCAATCCAAAGCCCGTCAGGATCGAGCCGAGGATGGAGCCCATGCCGCCGATCACCACCACGGCAAACACCACGATGATCACATCAGAGCCCATATTGGGGTTCACCGAATAGACTGGCGCCGCCATCACCCCGGCCAACGCCGCCAGCGCCACGCCCGCGCCATAGGTCAGCATGACCAAACGCGGCACGTTGACGCCAAAGCTCTGCACCAGTGCCGCATTCTCCGTCGCCGCCCGCAGCGTGGCGCCGATGGGGGTTTTCTCCAGCACCAGCCACGTGGTGATACAAATAACGAACGACGCCACCACAACCCAAAGGCGATAGGTCGGCATGATCATGAAGCCCAATCGCGTCGCCCCGCGCAGCGATTCCGGCACCGAATAGGGCAGGCCGGAGGAGCCGAACTGGTTGCGCGCCAAGCCTTCCACGATCAGCGCGATGCCGAAGGTGAGCAGCAGGCCATAGAGGTGATCGAGTTTGTAGAGTTTGCTGATCATCGTGCGTTCGAGCAGCACGCCGAACGCTCCAACAATCACCGGCGCGATGAACAGGCTGGGCCAATACCCTATGCCGAGATAGTTCAGCAGGAACCACGCCACCACGGCACCCAGCATATAGAGCGCGCCATGGGCGAAGTTGATGATGTTGAGCAGGCCAAAGATCACGGCCAACCCAAGAGACAACAGCGCGTAGAACGCACCATTGACCACACCGAGCACGCCTTGCCCGAGGATCGGGCCGAGGTTGTATCCGAACACCATCAGCATAAGGCAATCATCCAACTGGAATGGCTCCCGGAGCCCCGCGCTCCGGGAGATTTCATAAGCAGATCAGGACTTGATCAGCGGGCAATGACCATCCGCCAGCGGACGCCAGGCGTGTTCCGGATCGGAATCCTGCACCAGCTTGTAGTAATCCCACTTGCCCTTGCTCTCCGACGGCTTCTTCACTTGGAAGAGGTAAGAGTGGAACATGCCACGCCCATCGGCGCGGATGCTGCCCTTACCGAAGCAATCATCCTCTGTCGGCAGTGCCTTCATCGCCGCAACGGCCGCTTTGCCATCGGCCCTCGCCGCGGCCACACCCATTTTATTGACCGTCTTCATGTAGTGCAGCGCACTGGCGTAAACACCCGCATGGTCCATGTTCGGATAATTATCCGGCGAACGCGGCAGCAGGCGCTTGGTGAAGGCGCGGGTGCGGTCGTTCATATCCCAGTAGAAGCTCTCCGTCAGGTGCAACCCTTGCGCGACTTCAAGGCCGAGTGCGTTGACGTCGGTGATGAACATCAGCAGGGCCGCGATATCCATCGTCAGGCCGAATTCCTTGGCCTGCTTGATCGAGTTGATGGTGTCGCCACCGGCATTGGCCAACCCCAGCACCTTCGCACCCGAATTCTGCGCCTGCAGCAGATAGGACGAGAAATCGGTCGTGCCCGGGAATGGATAGCTCGACGAGCCTTTCACCGAGCCATGCGCGGCTTTGATCAGCGTCGTCGTGTCGCTCTCCAGCTTGTGACCGAAGGTGTAGTCAGCGGTGATGAAATACCAGGTGTCACCACCAGCCTTCACCGTCGCACCGCCGGTGGATTGGGCGAGCATCCAGGTGTCATAGGTCCACTGGATGATGTTGCCGTTGCAGGCGGGGCCGGTCAGGTCTGACGTGGCGGCGCCGGAATTGACGTGAACCTTGTTCTTCTCCTTGGCCACGCCGGCCACGGCCAGCGCCACACCGGAATTCGGTACGTCCAGGATCAGATCAACGCCCTGATCATACCATTGCCGGGCGATGCCCGCGCCCACATCCGGCTTGTTCTGATGGTCGGCCGAGAGCACTTCCACCGTGTAGCCGCTCATCTGCGCACTGAATTCAGCCACCGCCATCTTGGCGCATTCCACCGAAGTCAGGCCGCCGGTGTCGCGATACGGGCCGGATTGGTCGTTGAGCACACCGATCTTGATCACCGGCTTGGCCTGTGCACGCGCACGGGACAGCGGCAGCGCGGCAGCGGCGGTGCCCAGGGCAGCCGAGCCGAGCAGTGAGCGACGCGAGATTTCCATGAACATTCTCCCTGATTTCAATCAGTTGTTTTAGGTTAGGCTTTCACCAGCGGGCAACCACCAGCAGCCAAGGGGCGGAACGCCTGATCGGCCGGGGTGAACGATACCGGGGCATAATAGTCCCACGGCCCCTTGCTTTCAGATGGCTTTTTGATCTTCCACAGATAGCTCGGGTGAATTTTACGACCATCGGCCCGGATGATGCCCTGGCCAAAGCAATCGTCGTCGGTTGGCATCGCCTTCAGGCGCGCCACAACCTCGGTGCCACTGCCCTTCATGAAGGGCACCCCCGCATCGCCCGCCACTTTCAGCCAATGCAGCGTCGAGGAATACACACCCGCATCGACCATCGTGGGACGGCCAGACGGGAATTTCTTCTGCAAACGGGCCGAGAAGGCGCGGGTGCGGTCGTTCATGTCCCAATAGAAGCTGTCCGTCAGCACAATGCCCTGTGCCGTCTCCAACCCAAGCGCATGCACGTCGGAGATGAACAGCAGCAGACCGGCCAACGTCATCGTGATGCCGAATTCCTTGGCCTGTTTGATGGTGTTGATCGTGTCGGTGCCCGCATTGGAAATACCAAGCACCTTGGCACCCGAATTCTGCGCCTGCAGCAGCATCGACGAGAAATCGGTGGTGCCTGGGAAAGGATAGGCGATGCTGCCAACCACCTTGCCGCCGCTGGCTTCGATGAAGCCCGTCGTATCGCGTTGCAGGGCGTGACCGAAGGCGTAGTCGGCGGTGATGAAGAACCAGCTATCGCCACCCGCCTTGGCCAGCGCACCACCGGTGGACTTGGCCAGCATATAGGTGTCGTAGGCCCAATGGATGGTGTTGCCGTTGCAGTTCGCCCCGGTCAGATCCGAGGTCGCGGCACCCGAGTTGATGTAGACCTTGTTCTTTTCCTTCGCCACGCCGGCCACCGCCAACGCCACGCCGGAATTGGCGACTTCGACAATGATGTCCACGCCCTCGCGGTCATACCATTGGCGCGCAATGCCGGCACCGACATCGGGCTTGTTCTGGTGATCAGCAGAGATCACTTCAACCTTGAGCCCCTTGGCGGCCGCACCGTAATCCTCCAGCGCCTGATAGACGGCCTGAATGGCCTGCGGACCCGCGAGATCCTTGTAAGGGCCGGAGAGATCGGTCAGCACACCGATTTTCAGGCTCGGTGCTTCGGCGCGCGCGCGCACCAACGGCAGCGATGTTGCAGCCGCAGCTGCGGCGGTTCCAAGCAGGGCACGGCGATTGATATGCATCTGTTTTTCTCCCTGAGCCCGGCCTGTATTGGGGGGGGGTCGGCCGGTTGTTGCTGGTTTATACGCCGAGATAGTCGTGCAGCTTCTCCATATTGGAAGCCAACTCGGAATTCTTGATCTGGTCGACGACCACGCCGTGATCCATCACATAATGACGGTCGGCGACGGTGGCGGCGAAGTGAAAATTCTGTTCGACCAGCAGCACCGTGAAGCCCCGTTCCTTGATGGCACGAATGGTACGGCCGATCTGCTGCACGATCACCGGGGCGAGGCCTTCGGTGGGTTCATCGAGCAGCAACAACTTGGCCCCAGTGCGCAGAATACGGCCAATGGCGAGCATTTGCTGCTCACCGCCGGATAATTTGGTGCCCTGGCTGCCCGCGCGTTCCTTCAAATTCGGGAACAGGTCATGGATTTCAGCCACCGAAAGCCCACCGGGGGCGACAATCGGCGGCAGCATCAGGTTTTCCGTCACGTTCAGACTGGCAAAAATGCCGCGCTCTTCCGGGCAGATGGCGATGCCGAGATGGGCGATCCTGTCCGAGCGCAGATCAACGGTTTCGGTGCCCTTGAACTTCACCGAGCCGGCCCGCTGTCCGACCAAGCCCATGATCGACTTCATCGTCGTCGTCTTGCCCGCGCCATTGCGGCCGAGCAGGGTGACGACCTCGCCCTCCTTCACGTCGAAATCAACGCCGTGCAGAATGTGGCTCTCGCCATACCACGCGTTCAGGCCACGCACTTCCAGCATGGTGTCAGCCATGTTCAGTCCCCAGATAAGCAGCGATCACTTCAGGATGCGCCGACACCGTGGCGTAATCGCCTTCGGCCAGCACCCGACCGCGCGTCAGCACCGTGATTTTATCGCACAGCCCCTCAACGACCGAGAGATTGTGCTCCACCATCAGAATCGTCCGCCCCTTACGGATACGGCGAATAAGGGCAACGGTGCGCTCCACATCCTCATGCGTCATGCCCGCGGTGGGCTCATCGAGCAGCATCATTTGCGGCTCCAGCGCCAACGTCGTGGCAATTTCCAGAGCGCGCTTGCGGCCATAGGACAGCAGTCCGGCCGGTGTGTCGCTGTATTCGGACAAGCCGACATCTTCCAGCAGCCCTTCGGCGCGATCGTGGAAGTCGTACAGGGCCGATTCAGGACGCCAGAAATCGAAATTATCACCTCGTGCGCGCTGCAGCGCCACACGCACGTTTTCCATCGCCGTCAGATGCGGAAACACCGCCGAAATCTGAAAACTGCGCACCAAACCACGCCGCGCCACATCGGCAGGCTTCATGCTGGTGATGTCGCGCCCCTTGTATTCGATGGTGCCACGCGTGGGCGTCAAAAACTTGGTCAGCAGGTTAAAACACGTTGTTTTGCCGGCACCGTTGGGACCGATCAACGCGTGAATCGACCCCTCGGCAACATCGAGATCAACACCATTGACCGCCACGAAACCACGGAATTCGCGCGTCAGCCCCTTTGTCGTCAGGATGGATTGCGTCACCCAGACATCTCCTCGCTCTTCTTGCCACCTGATTTGCATAAGGCGCGGGGCTGCGCAAGATTGTTTCGTGAAATGAAAGCAACTTGGAGGATCTTGTAGATGTCAGGACTGTGGTTCGAAGATCTCACCGAAGGCCGAGTGATCGACGCGGAATGGACGCGCACCGTCACCGAGGGGGATAATGTATTGTTCTCCAGCATAACAATGAACGTGCAAAAGCTGCATCTGGATGCGGAATTTGCCGCTAAAACCGAGTTTGGCCGCCCGTTGGTCAATTCTCTGTTCACGCTCGGACTGATGATCGGCATGTCAGTCCATAATCTGACCATGGGCACGACGATCGCCAATCTCGGCATGACTGATGTCGTCTTCCCGGCACCGGTTTTTGCCGGGGATACAATTTCTGTCAAAACGACCGTCACAGCCCGCCGGGAGAGCAAATCCCGCCCGGACACTGGCATTGTAACATTTCACCACGAGGCGCTGAATCAGCGCGGTGAGGTGGTTGCGCGGTGCGATCGGCAGGCATTGATGCGCAAGAGGCCAACGGCCTAGATCTGGATGAAATTCAGTTGAAACAATAATTTATTCGTCATTGCGCGGCGTGCTCGTGACGAAAAGCTGATGATGGAGAACGACGATGAAATTGCGCAGCCCCCTGTTCGCCCCCGGCGATTCGGCGCGGAAGATGGAAAAAGCCCTGGCCGGCCCTGCGGATGCGGTGATCATCGATCTCGAAGATTCCGTCGCCGCCGCCAACAAGCCCACCGCACGCCATATGGCGGCCGAGGTGCTGCGTGGGGCGACTCGTTCGGGGCGCATTGTACGGATCAATCCGTCCGGCACTGAATGGTATCTCGCCGACCTCGCCGTCATCGTGCCGGCCCGCCCCGAGGCGGTGATGCTGCCCAAATGCAGTTCAGCGGCGGAATTGCTGGCGTTGGATCATCATCTCGAAGCCCTTGAAGTCGCCTATGGCTTGGTTCCGGGCAGCATCGGCGTATTGCCGATTGCCACCGAGACCACCGCGTCGGTGCTCGCACTGCCGACAATGTTCGCCTGCACGCGACGCTTGATCGGCGTGTGTTTTGGGGCGGAGGATTTGTCGGCCGATCTCGGCATCGCACCGCGCCGGGCTGACCTGACCTACCCCGCGCCAATCGCCGCGGCCCGCGCCCAAGCCCTGCTCGCCGCCGCGGCTGCCGGCATTCCCGCCATCGACACCCCCTTCCCCGACCCACGCAATCCAGACGGCTTGGTGCGCGAATCGGCAGAGGCAGCGATGGATGGATTTGCTGGCAAATTGTGCATCCACCCCGATCAGGTCGCCCCCGTGAACGCGGCCTTCACACCGTCCGCTGAATTGCTCGCCTGGGCATTGCGCGTGGTGGAGGGGTTCACATCCAATCCGGAATCAGGCGTGTTTCTGCTCGACGGCAAGATGATCGACCGCCCACATCTGCGGCTGGCGGAACGGTTGATTGCCATAAGAGATTAACAATCCAATAGAGAAAACATCATCTTCAAACGGCTGAAACCCGTCTAGAAGACTTTCCACGGAGTACAAGCACCGGATGCGTCCGGCTTGCCAGAAGGGCAGACGGACACACATGGTGGATATGCCGCGGTTCTTCCCACCCCATCGCTCGCGCGCAGTGACGGCAGCGTTGATGGCGCTGCTGTCCGGCTGCGCCGTCACGCCAGAGCCGCCGGGCAGCGCCATCGTTGCGCCCGCACAATTCTCTGAAGCTGATACGGCGCGCACACCGGATTGGCCGAAGCCGGATTGGTGGCATGGCTTCGGCTCACCGGAACTCGACCGGATGATCGCGCGCGCCGAGACCGATAGTTTTGACATCCAAGCCGCCATCGCCCGTATCCGTCAGGCCGATGCGCAGGTGAAAATCTCCGGCGCCGCCCTGCTGCCCAATGTGCAGGCGCTCCAGCAGAGCACATGGACGCACAGCTACACTCAGACGGGCCGCCAGACCAATTCCGGCGAGTTCATCGATACGCGCACGACCGCGCTCTCCGCCACGGCGAGCTATGACCTCGATCTCTGGGGAAAGATCGCCGCCGGACGCGATTCGGCCGTGGCGTCTGCGGTCTTTAGCCGAGCCGACCGCGACACCGTGGCTTTGGATACACTCACCGCCATCGCCACCACCTGGTTCACCGCCCTGGCCTATCAGGACCGCATCACGGTGGCTGAGCGCAATCTCTCCGATGCGGAGGAGATCCTGAAGGCGATCCGGGCGCGTGAGGCGGTGGGCACTGCCTCTGATCTGGACGTGGCACAGCAGGCCGCTTTGGTGGCAGGGGTGCGGGCGTCGATTCCGGGGTTGCGGAGCAATGTAACGACCAACCTCAATGCGCTTGCCGTGCTGGTCGGTCAGACACCTGAAGCTTTGAGGCTCGCGCCGCGCAGTCTGATTGGGCTGTCGCTGCCGGACATCACACCCGGATTGCCGTCGGAATTGCTTCACCGTCGGCCGGATCTGATGTCCGCCGAGGCGCAATTGGCAGCCGCCCGCGCCAATCTGCGTGCTGCCCGTGCCGCCCTCTATCCAGACATCGCGCTGACCGGCAGCGGCGGATGGTCCAATGCCGCTTTGGCGAGCCTGTTCAGCCCGGCCTCCGTTCTGGCCAATGCGGCCGCCAGTGTGACGCAGACGATTTTCGACAATGGCGCGTTGCAGGCTCAGCTAGAGCTCAGTGCAGCCAAGCGTGACGAATTGGTGGCCGATTATCGCCGGGCAATCGTACAAGCCTTCACCGACGTGGAAAACGCACTGGCTCAATATCGTCAAGCCACCGATCAGGAGCGATTGGAGGCCGAGGCCGTCACCGTCGCCCAGCGTGCGGCAGACATCGCCCGTGCCCAGGTGCTGGCAGGCACCTCCGATCTGGTGACCGCCTTGCAAGCCCAGAGCACGCTGTTCGCCGATCTGGACACCCTCGCCCAGGTGCGCCTGTCCCGCTTCAACGCGCTGGTTGCCCTCTATAAGGCGCTCGGTGGTGGCTGGACGGTGCAGAGCGTGAGTCCGCCTGAGACCCATGTGTTCCAGGGCCTACTATGATGCACGCCCCAGCCGAGAGAGCGAAATGCGCCGCCTTCTGATCCTCCTTGTTGTGATCGCCCTTGGTGTTGGCGGCTGGTGGTGGTGGTCGCATCGCACGGGCAGCACCACCCCACCTGTCGCACCCACCGCCAGCGGCCCGAACGCCATCGTGCCGGTGATCGTCGCGCCCGCTACGGCCAAGGATGTGCCGATTTATCTCGACGGTATCGGCACCGTGCAGGCGCTGGCCACGGTGACGCTGAAAACCCAGGTCGATGGCCAGCTTGTCGCGGTCAATTTCACCGAAGGGCAGGATGTAAAGGCAGGCGACGTGTTGGCGCAGATTGACCCGCGTGGTTATCAGGCCGCCCTCGATCTGGCAGTGGCGAAGAAGGCGCAGGATGAGGCCAATCTGGCCAATGCCCGCATCGACCTCGCCCGCTACACCAAGCTTGCCGCCAACGCCTACACCTCCGCCCAGCAGGCCGATACCCAGAAGGCGACGGTGGATCAGTTGGTGGCGCAAGTGGCGGGCGATCAGGCGCAGATCGACACCGCGCGGGTCAATCTCAGCTATACCACCATAAAAGCGCCGGTGAGCGGACGGATCGGGCTGCGGCTGGTCGATAGCGGCAACATCGTTCACGCCGCCGACGTCACCGGGCTGTGCGTGATCACCACGCTGCAACCGATTGACGTGCTGTTCACCCTGCCGCAGCAATCGCTTCGCCAAGCCGCAAGCGCGATCGGCCGGGGCCGAGCCGAAGTGCTCGCTCTGCCACAGGATTCCGACCGCGCGGCCTCCGACAGCCCCGTGCTCGACACGGGTGCGTTGAAGGTGATCGACAATGCAGTGGACAGCGCCACCGGCACCATCAAGCTCAAGGCGGAATTTCCCAATCGGAACCTGCAACTCTGGCCAGGGGGCTTCGTGAATGTGCGGCTGCGGGTGGAGACGATGGCGGCTGCGCTGACCATTCCGCCGGTGGCGGTGCAACGCGGGCCGCAGGGGACTTACGTCTATGTCGCACAGGCAGACAACACCGCCGAACGCCGCGGCGTGCAGATCGGTCATCAGGATGACAGCGTGGCCATCGTCCTTGGCGGGCTTGTCTCCGGTGAGCGCGTGGTGACAGACGGCGCGTCGCGGTTGTCGGATGGCTCGAAGATCATCGTCGTCGAGCCGCCACCGCCGACGGTCGCACCGCTTCGCCCACGCCACCTGCCGCAACAGACATCGCCGTGAGCATCTCCGGCCCCTTCATCGTCCGTCCCATCGCCACTTGGTTGCTGGCCGTGGCGGTGCTGTTGGCCGGTGTGATGGGCTATCGCGCGCTGCCGGTCTCCGCCCTGCCGCAGGTGGATTTCCCGACGATTCAGGTGACGACGCAGTTGCCCGGTGCCAATCCTGACACCGTCGCCACCCTGATCACCGCGTCCCTGGAGCGGCAATTCGGCCAGATTCAGGGGCTGACAAGCATGACCTCGGTCAGTTCGGAGGGCACCAGCCAGATCACGCTGCAATTCTCGCTCGACCGCTCGATCGACAGTGCCAGCGAGGATGTGCAGGCGGCGATCAATGCCTCGGCGGGCACCTTGCCGCTCACGCTGCCGTATCCGCCAGTCTATGCAAAGGTGAACCCGGCCGACGCGCCGATCCTGACGCTGGCGTTGACATCCGACAGCACCACCATCGACCGCATCAGCGACAGTGCGGACACGCTGCTGCAACCCAAGCTCAGCCAGATCGACGGCGTGGGCAAGGTGACGGTGCAGGGCAATATGCGCCCGGCCGTGCGGGTGCGGGCCGATCCGGCGCGATTGGCGGCCTATGGGTTGTCGATGGAGGATGTGCGCAACGCCGTCGCCGCCGCCAACGTCAACGGCGCCAAGGGCGGGTTTGACGGCGCACGGCAGGCCGTGGCGATTGGGGCGAATGATCAGATCATCTCGCCGGATGCCTATCGCAGCCTCATCATCACCTACATCAACGGCGCGCCGGTGCGGCTGTCCGATGTGGGCTCAGTGGTGGGCGGGGTCGAGAATAATCGCGTCTCCGCACGCTTCAACGGCATTCCCGCCGTGGTTCTGGACATTCAACGCCAACCGGGGGCGAACATCGTCTCCACCGTCCAACGCATCCGCGACGCATTGCCCACGCTCGAACACGCCATGCCGCAGGCGATCAAGCTGTCGGTGGTCAGCGACCGCACCGACACCATTCGTGCCTCGGTGCGGGATGTGGAATATACGCTGACCTTGGCGATTGCGCTGGTGGTCGGTGTGATCTGGCTGTTCCTGCGCTCCTGGCGCGCGACACTGATCCCCGCCGTGGCGCTGCCGCTGTCGCTGATCGGCACGTTCGGTGTGATGCAATTGCTCGGCTATGGGTTGGATAATCTGTCGCTGATGGCTTTGACGGTGGCCACCGGCTTTGTCGTCGATGATGCCATCGTGATGATCGAGAACGTGGTGCGCTATCTGGAGGCGGGTGAGACGCCGTTGCAGGCAGCGCTGAAGGGCGCCAAGCAGATCGGCTTCACCATCGTCTCGCTGACCGTCTCACTGATTGCGGTGTTTATCCCGTTGCTGTTCATGCAAGGCGTGGTGGGCCGCCTGTTCAGCGAATTCGCCGTCACCCTCTCCGTGTCGGTGATTGTCTCCGCCGTGGTGTCGCTGACGCTGACGCCCACCATGTCGGCGCAGTTCCTGCGTCATGGGCATGACCGGCCGAATATGATCGGGCGGGTGGCCGAGCGTGGCTTCAATGGCATGCTCGCCTTCTACACATCCACACTGGGCTGGGCGCTGCGGCATCAGCGTGTCGTGCTGGTGGTGGCGGTGGCGACGTTGTTTGGCACGATTGCGATGTATGTCATCGTCCCCAAGGGCTTCCTGCCGCAACAGGACACTGGGGTGATCGTTGCCGTCGCCGAGGCCGCGCAATCCGTGTCGGTGCAGCGGATGACCGCGTTGCAGGATGCGGCGATGGCACGGATCAAGAGCGATCCCGATGTCGTCAATGTGGTGGGTTTCGTGGGGGCTGGCAGCATCAACGCCACGCCGAATACCGGGCGCATCACCATCGTGCTCAAGTCCCGCCGCGACCGCGATCCGGCACCGAAAGTGGCGGCACGGCTGATGCGCGGTCTGAATGACATCCCCGGCCTGTCGGTGTTCATGCAGCCCGTGCAGGACATCCAGATCGGGACCCGTGTCAGCCGCACCGAATTCCAATACACCCTGATTGACACCGATGCCGATGAACTCGGCCAATTCGCCCCCAAGCTGCAAGCCGCCATGGCGCATCTGCCCGGTGTGCAGGATGTGGCGAGCGATCAGCAGGATGCTGGATTTCGCATCTTCGTGCACGTCGATCGCGACGCGGCGCAGCGGCTGGGTGTTTCGATGCAGGCGATTCAGGACGTGCTGTACGACAGCTTCGGCCAACGCCAGATCAGCACGATCTTCACCCAATCGAACCAATATCGCGTCGTGCTGGAGGCCGATCCGGCGTGGCAGGCGGATTCAGGGCAATTGATGCGGCTGCGCGTGCCCGGAGCCAATGGCGCGCAGGTGCCGCTGTCCACCATCGCCCGGCTGGAACGGATCACAGCGCCGCTGGTGGTCACCCATCAGGCGCAATTCCCGGCCATCACGCTCAGCTTCAACCTGGCCGAAGGTGCCTCGCTTGGCAGTGCGGTGGCGCAGATCGCGCAGGCCGAATTGGAGCTGGGCATGCCGGACACCATCACCGGCAGCTATTCCGGCGATGCCGCCGAATTCCAGAAATCGCTCACCTCCGAACCCTGGCTGATTCTGGCGGCGATGCTGGTGATCTATATCGTGCTGGGCGTGCTGTATGAGAGCGTGATCCATCCCGTCACCATCCTCTCCACCCTGCCCTCGGCCGGGATCGGCGCGCTGCTGGCCCTGATGATGACCGGGCAGGATCTGTCGCTGGTGGCGCTGGTGGGCGTGGTGCTGTTGATGGGCATCGTGAAGAAGAACGCCATCATGATGATCGACTTCGCCATCGAGGCCGAACGCGATCAGGGCATGTCGCCGGAAGAGGCGATCCACAGCGCCTGCCTGCTGCGCTTCCGCCCGATCATGATGACAACGATGGCAGCCCTGCTCGGCGCGCTGCCGCTGGTGCTGGAGAATGGCTCGGGCTCTGAATTGCGCTTCCCGCTGGGTGTGACCATCGTGGGCGGCCTGCTGCTGAGCCAGTTGCTGACGCTCTACACCACACCTGCCATCTACCTTGCCTTTGAACGGACGCGGTTGCGGATGCGGGCGTGGTGGGATGAGGCGCCAGAGGCGGCGGAGTGATGAATTTCTCCGCCATCTTCATTCGCCGCCCCGTCGCCACCATTCTGCTCTCCATCGGGCTGCTGATCTGCGGTGGCGTGGCCTATCGCTTCCTGCCGGTGGCGCCGCTGCCGAGCGTGGACATCCCCACCATCGTCGTCTTCGCCGCCCGCCCCGGGGCTGACCCGGAGACGATGGCGAACTCCATCACCGCCCCGTTGGAGCGCCATCTGGGCGAAATCGCGGCGGTGAGCGAGCTGACGTCGGTCTCGTCAATCGGCAACAGCACGATCGTCATTCAGTTCGATCTGTCCAAGAACATCGACAGCGCCGCGCATGACGTGCAGGCGGCGATCAACGCCGCCACGTCCGACCTCCCTTCCGATCTGCCGACCCGGCCGTTTTTCCGTAAATTCAACCCAGCCTCCGCCCCGGTGATGACGATCGCGCTCACCTCGGACACGCTGTCCACCGGTGCGATCTACGACGCCGCCGACACCATCCTCGTCCAGCGCCTCAGCCAGGTGGAGGGGGTGGCACAGGTGCAGGAGAGCGGCGCGGAAAAGCCTGCCGTGCGCGTGCAGCTCGACCCTGCGGCGTTGCAGGCCACCGGCATGTCGAGCCAGGACGTGTTCACCGCCATCCGGGCCGCCAACACCGATGGCGCGCTGGGCGGATTCGATGGGCCGGTGCAGGCCGAGAGCATCGGGCTGAACAACCAGCTCAGCCATGCCCGCGACTATGGCAATCTGATTCTGAAATCCTCCAATGGCGCCACCGTCCGGCTGAAGGATGTGGCGCGGGTGCTCAATGGGGTGGCCAATATCCGCCTCGCCGCCTCGCTGGGCGACAAACCGGCGATTCTGCTGACGGTGACGAAGACCATCGACGCCAACGTGATCGAAACCGTGGATCGCGTGCATGCCATTCTGCCGCAATTGCTGGCCTGGATGCCGGCGGGGATCAACACCACCATCCTGTCAGACCGCACCGGCACCATCCGCGCCAGCGTGAACGATGTGCAGATCACGCTCGGCATCTCGATTGCCCTCGTGCTGGTGGTGGTGATGCTGTTCATGCGCCGGATGGTGCCGACGATTGCCGCCGGGGCCACCGTGCCGCTCTCCATCGCGGGCACGCTGGCGGCGATGTGGTTCGAAGGGTTTGCGCTCGATAATTTCTCGCTGATGGCGCTGACGATCTCGGTGGGTTTTGTGGTCGATGATGCCATCGTGATGATCGAAAACATCGTCCGCCTGCGCGAGCAGGGCATGACGCCGATGGAAGCGGCCTTCGCCGGGGCGAGGCAGATCGGCTTCACGGTGATGTCGATCTCGATCTCGCTGATCGCCGTGTTTATCCCGTTGCTGTTTATGGGCGGCGTGCTTGGTCGGTTGTTCCATGAATTCGCCACCACGCTTGCCATGGCGATCGCCATCTCGGCGGCGGTCTCGCTCAGCCTGACGCCGATGATCTGCGCGCAATTCATGGATGAACGCCCGGCGCGGCGGACATGGTGGTCGCCGATTGATGCGGCGGTGGATCGCGGCTTTCGCACCCTCGCCCGCCACTATGGCCGCACGCTGGGCTGGGGGCTGGATCATCGTCACCTGATGGTCGCGCTGACGCTGCTGATCATGGTGCTGACGGTGGTGCTCTACATCGAGGTGCCGAAAGGATTGCTGCCAACGCAGGATACCGGGCTGATCCAGGGTCGAACCGTGGCCGATCCAGACATCTCCTTCGCTGGAATGCAGGCGCAGGAGGCCCGTGTGGTGGACATCATCCGCGCCGATCCGGCGGTCTCCGGCGTGGGATCGACCATCGGCGTGACGCAGGGCTGGTCGTCGCTCAATCGCGGCCAGTTGACGATTGGCCTCAAGCCGCCCGAGGAGCGCGGGGTGTCGTCCGAGGAGGTCGTCGCCCGGCTGCGGCCGAAATTGCAGGCATTGGCGGGCATTCAGACCTTCCTCTATTCGGCGCAGGATCTGCGCGGCGGTGGCCGGAGCGGCAGCTCCAACGAATATAATCTGCTCGATCAGAACCTGGGAGAATTGCGCGACTGGTCGCAGAAAATGACCGACAAGTTGCGCACCCTGCCTGGAATTTTCGATGTCGCATCCGACATGGACCGTGCGTCACCGCAGAGCAACATCGTCATCGACCGCCAAGCCGCCGCCCGCCTGGGCGTCTCGGTGGCCAGCATCGACAACGCGCTCAACAATGCCTTCGCCCAGCGCCAGATTTCGATCATCTACACCGACCGCAACCAATATCGCGTGGTCGAGGAAACCTTGCCGCGCCTGCAACACGACATCTCCTCGCTCGACCAATTGCGCGTGCCTGGGCGCGGCGGCGTGCTGATCCCGCTGCGCTCGGTGGTGCAAACCGAACGGGGATTGGCACCGCTGGCGGTGCAGCATCAGGGGCAGATTGCGTCGAACACAATCGACTTCAACGTCGCCCCCGGCGCCCCGCTTGGACCGGCACTGGACGCGATCCGGCAGGCGGAGGTTGAGATGCGAATGCCGGAGACGGTGCAAGGCCAGTTCGGCGGCAATGCACGCTTCCTCACCGATAGCCTCAGTTCCCAACCCATGCTGATCGCGGCAGCCTTCATCTCGATCTACATCGTACTGGGCGTGTTGTATGAAAGCCTGACGCAGCCGATCACCATCATCTCCACCCTGCCCTCGGCCGGCCTGGGCGCGCTGCTGGCGCTGCTGGTGACGGGGACGGATTTTTCGATCATGGGGGTGATCGGCATTTTGCTGCTGATGGGCATTGTGAAGAAAAACGCCATCATGATGATCGATTTCGCGCTGGAGCAGGAACGCCAGCACGACATGTCCCCGCGTGAGGCGATCCACGCCGCCTGCATCGCGCGGTTTCGCCCCATCCTGATGACCACATTGGCCGCGACATTGGGGGCCTTGCCGCTGGCGCTGTCCTTCGGGGCCGGATCGGAACTGCGCCGTCCATTGGGAATCGCCATCGTGGGCGGGTTGATGGTCAGCCAAGTGCTGACGCTCTACACCACGCCCGCAATCTATCTGGCGATGCATTTCGGCCGGAAGCAGGCCAAACCAATCCCCGCCGTGCACGGGACGTAAATTTACTGCGCCCGCCCGTAGGCCCGGCCCTGATTGGTCGGGCACGAACACGGACCACCCGCAGGCGTTGGCTGATCCAGCGGGCAGACATAGGCACCCGCGTAACACGCCTGGCCAGCCGGGGCATATTGCGGCGGCGGGGGCGCATAAACTGGGCCGGGAACGTAAACCGGGCCGGGCACGTAGATCACCGGCGGGCCGACAAACACGGGCGGGCCATAGAAGAAGCCGCCACCACCGCGCCACCAAGCCTGAGCCTTATTCGGCACCAGGACAGCACCCGCCGCGAACACCACAATGGCGGTGCCGAGAAGGAATTTGCGCATCGGAACTCTCACCTCAGCCAGATTTTTCTGAGTCTGGATATAGAACTCTCCACCTCACCGCAGCCAGTCTCGAAGTATTGCAATCGTGTCATCCGGCTGTTCCATCGGCGGCAGGTGCGCGGCGCGGGGAATGGTCAGCAGGCGCGCCTGCACGATCATCCCGGCCATCTCCTCCGACAATGCGGGCGGCGTCAGGATATCGGCCTCCCCCACTGCCACCAGCGTCGGGCACGCGATACTGGCCAGATGCGGGCGGGAATCGATGCGGGTCAGAATGGCCTGCTGCTGACGCAAAAACGCCTGCTGGCCCACGCGCTCGGCCATATCGAGCACAGACTGACACAAATCCCGATCGCTCAGCCGATCCGGATGCACCAATTGCGGCAGTAATTTCGGCGTCACGCCGCGAAACCGATTCGAGCGCGTCATTGCCATCAATCCCCGTCGACGCTTGGCCTGCTCGGGCGTATCGGCCCGCGCCGAGGTATCGAACAGGGCCAGCCGGGCCACGCGATCCGGTGCCATGCGCATGATGGCCAGCGCCACATAGCCGCCCATTGACAAGGCGGCGAGCGAGAATCGGCCATGCATTGCGCCCAGGGCACGGGCGGCCATGTCGTCGATGGTGCTGTCATGCGTGAAATCGGCAACGGTGGCGCCCGGAAATGCCGCCATTTGCTCGCGCCACAGACGCTCGTCACACAACAGACCGGGGAGGAAGAGAATAGGTTCGGACATGGCAGGGTTCTAAAACACCTCACTCGCCCGCGCCATTCTTGACTTTTGCCCCCCGTTTCTTGATACCCACCGCACAGCGCGGCAGCCCGCGCGATTTGCCGTGCGCGCAACGCCGCGCCGCCTGGAAAGCACACATCACTTGACCGAAACAGCGACGCCGACCGAGACCGAACACGCCACCACGGCAGAACTCCCCGTGCCAGCGCCCACCGACGACAAGGTGGCCGCCGCAGAGGTTGAGTTGCCGCAGGAAGTGGCTGCGGACTCCAGCGAATCGGCCGCCGCCGAAGAGGTGGCATCCATCGACGCGGCAGCCCCCGTCGAAACGTCGACCGACGCAGCCGAAACCGTCCAAGCCGAGGCGTCCGAGCCGACCGAAGACGAATACAACGCCTCCGAGCCTGTGGTGGCCGCAGCCGAGACCAACGGCTTCATCGCCCTCGGCCTGTCCGAGCCCATCCTGCGCGCCATTGACGAGATGGGCTACAAGCAGCCCACCCCGATCCAGGAGCAGGCGATCCCCTTCGTGCTGATGGGCCGTGACGTGTTGGGCTGCGCGCAGACCGGCACCGGCAAGACCGCCAGCTTCACCCTGCCGATGCTCGACATCCTGCAAGGCAGCCGCGCCCGTGCGCGCATGCCGCGCTCGCTCATTCTGGAGCCCACGCGCGAACTCGCCCTGCAAGTGGCCGAGAACTTCGTCAAATACGGCAAGCACCTCAAGCTCACCCACGCGCTGATCATCGGCGGCGAGAGCATGAGCGATCAGAAAGATCTGCTCAACAAAGGCGTGGACGTGCTGATCGCCACACCGGGCCGTCTGATCGACATGTTCGAGCGCGGTGGCATGCTGCTCACCCAGACCTCGGTTCTGGTGATCGACGAAGCCGACCGCATGCTCGACATGGGCTTCATTCCCGATGTCGAGAAGATCGTCGCCATGCTGCCGCCGAACCGGCAGACGCTGTTCTTCTCCTCCACGATGGCCCCGGAAATCCGCCGTTTGGCCGATGCGTTCCTGCAAAACCCGAAGGAGATCACCGTCTCCAAGCCGGCATCGGTTGCCACGACGATCACCTCGCGTCTGGCGATGGTGGCTGAACACGACAAGCGCGAAGCCCTGCGTCGCCTGATCCGGTCGGAGGACGTGCAGAACGCGCTGATCTTCTGCAATCGCAAGCGCGACGTGGATATTCTTTATAAGTCTCTCACCCGCCACGGTTTCTCGGTCGGTGCCCTGCATGGCGACATGGCCCAGCCGGTGCGTTTTGCCACGCTGGAGAAGTTCAAGGCCGGTGAATTGCGCCTGCTCTGCTGCTCGGATGTCGCAGCCCGCGGCATCGACATTGGCGGCTTGAGCCATGTGTTCAATTTCGACGTGCCGATCCATGCCGAAGATTTCGTCCATCGCATCGGTCGCACCGGCCGCGCTGGCAAAGAAGGCCGCACCTTCATGCTGGCAACGCCGGATGATCGCTTGGCCGTGGAAGCCATCGAGAAGCTGACCAACGCCAAGGTTGAACTGATCCAGGTTGAAGGCCTTGATCCGGTGGAATGGTCCGAAGGTCGCGGCAAGCGTGGCCGTGGGCGTGCGCCCGCCGCAAGCAAAGCGCCAGCCAAAACCGACACCAAACGCGAACCGCGCAGTGATCAGGCCCGCCCCCGCCCCGAACGGGTTGAACGCCCGGCTCGCGCGGAACGCCCAGTTCGCCCAGAGCGAACCGAACGCCCACGCCGCAACGACAATCTGGCAAGCCCGATGCCGCTGGATGCGCCGCAGCCGGATCTGCCGGTGCTGCCTTTTGGCGAACGCACCGAGCGTCGCCCTGAGCGCATGACAGAGCGCGCACCGGATCGTGCCCCGGATCGGGACCGCCCGCGCTTCGAACGTCCGGAGCGAACCGAACGTTTCGACCGTGACCAGCGCCGCGAGCGCTATCGCCGCGACGACGATCTCGGCCCGGCGGTGCTCGGCTTCGGCGATGACGTGCCGGCCTTCATGCTCATCACCGCCCGAAAGCGCCCGGTGACGCATCATACCCACAGCCATGCGCACAGCGAAAAGGCCGCGCCGGTCGAGGCGGTGGTTGACGCTGCGATCCTGGCACCGGTTGTTGAAACCGTGCAGGCCCCGATGGTCGAAGCCATCGTGTCGGCACCGGTGGAGATCGTCGAGACGATCATCGCCGAGCCGGCGGTGAACGCCGTGGTGATCGAGACGCCCGCCGCCACCGACGAACAGGCGTAATCGCGACGTGAGACCCCCCAAAGGGCTACCGGGCGCGGACATCGTCGAGATCGTCCGCGTGGGTCAGGAAGGCGATGGAATCGCCGCCCTGGCCGATGGCACGCCGCTCTTCGTGCCGTTCGGCCTGCCCGGTGAGCGCGCTTTGGTGCGTCCCTCGGCCAAGCGTGGCGACGGCTATGCGGCGCATATCGAAGACATCGAACGCTCCTCGCCGGAGCGCGTGCCCGCCCCATGCCCGCATTTCGGCATTTGTGGCGGCTGTGCCTTGCAGCATTGGGACGCCACCGCCTACGCCGCCTGGAAGTCCAGCCTGCTTGATGCCGCTTTGCGTCGCGCAGGCTTCATGCCCACGCTGGCGCCGATTGTCATCACCCCGCCGCACTCGCGTCGCCGGATGGATCTCGCCATTCGCCGCACCCCCGCCGGGATCGTGCTCGGCCTGCACACCGCACGCGACAAAACCGTGATCGATGTGGCGGACTGCACCGTGCTGCACCCCACCTTGGCCGCCCTGCTGCCGAAATTGCGCGACGTGCTGCGGCGCTTGCAGGCTTTGGGGCATGAGGGCTCGGCGATTGTCAATCTGCTCGATTCCGGCCCGGACATCCTGCTGCGCACCGACAAGAAACTCGCCGTCTCCGACCGCAGCATCCTGGCCGCTTTCGCTCATGATCACGGCGTGCCACGGGTGAGTTGGGCGCAGAACACCGACATGCCCGAGACCGCCGCCTTGCTGCGTCCGGCCACGACTTCGCTGGCGGGAACCCCGGTTGTCATCCCGCCCGGCGGCTTCATGCAGGCAAGCCTTGAGGGTGAGGCCGCGATTGTGGGGGCTGTCATGGCGGGCCTGCCGCCGAAGCCCACCGCCAAAGCCCGCGTGCTGGAACTCTTCGCTGGCTCCGGCACGCTGACCTTCGCCATCGCCAAGCATATGCGCGTGCATGCGGTGGAGGGCGATGCAGCCGCCTGCGCCAGCCTGAAAGCTGCCGCCAACGCGACGCTGCAAACCGGCCGCATCACCACCGAACACCGCGACCTCACCCGCCAGCCGCTGTCTGCGAAAGAAGTCTCCGCGTTCGACACCGTGGTGCTCGACCCACCGCATGGCGGCGCACCCGCCCAGATTGCGCTGATTGCGGCATCGACGATCAAGCGGGTGATCTATGTCAGCTGCAACCCGACCGCTCTGGGCCGCGACGCACTGGCGCTGAAACAGGCAGGCTTCAAGCTGGCGCGTTCGGTGCCGGTGGACCAATTCCTGTGGTCGGCGCGGTTGGAGAGCGTGAGTGTGTTTGTGAAGTAAGACGCTAACACGATAGGTGAGCAGAGGCACGAAGCACGAGGGTTAACCCAACATCCCACCGTCATGGCGCGCGCGTTGCCGCCATCCATCGCGATGCAGACAACTCGGCGATGGATTGCGGCACGGCATGCCGAAGTTTGGTGGCCTCGCTGTGCCATTGACGGCGAATTCACTCGCGAAAATGAGGCTGGCAGGATAGGTTACATGAAACCTTTCGGCACGTACGATGTCAGAACTCATCTCCAAGCCCCCCAAGTCATCCCGCACCAAGGTGCAGGCCCACCGCGCCAAGCTGCGCGCGCTGGGGCTGCGACCTGTGCAATTCTGGTTGCCGGATGTGAACTCTCCAGAGTTCAAGGCTGAGGCACGTCGCCAATCGCTGCTGGTGGCATCAAGTCCGCAGGCAGCTGAAGATCAGGCATTTATCGATGCGATCTCGGATTGGTGGGATGAATGAAGCGCGGCGAGATCTGGACGGTCTCGGGTGGCAGAGATTACGCAAGCAAGCCCCGCCCGGTTGTCATTCTTCAGGATGACAGTTTCGAGGCGACTGATTCCGTTACCGTCTGCGGCTTAACAACTGACCTGCGTGATGCCCTCATCATGCGCATCCCCATCCCGCCTACCGACGAGAATGGGTTGCGATCAGAGAGCCGGATCATGGTGGACAAGATCACCACGGTGGATCGTCGCAAGCTCGGCGTTCGGATAGGCCAACTGAGTCCCAGTGATGTGCTGCGGATCAATCAGGCGGTGCTGGTGTTTCTGGGAGTTGCCGCGTCGTCACGTGCAGGACGAGAGCCGCATTGAACGTTAAAACCCGAACAGCCGCGCCGCATTGTCCCAGAACAGCTGCCGCCGCAGCGACGGATCAGCGAACAGATCGCCCGCCAATTGCACCAAAGGCGCGAAATCGACCCGTTCCGGGGCTTTCAGGAACGGCCAGTCGGACGACCAGATGCAGTTGTCTGCTCCGTAGGCGTCCAGCAGCGCGTTCACGAACGGCACCACATCCGGGTAGGGATGCACGGTTTCGGCGAATTTGATGTAGCCGGACAGTTTCACCACCGCCCGCCCTGTCCGCCCCAGATCGAGCAGCGCCTGGAAGGCCGGGTGCGCAACACCCCAAGCCGTTGTCGGTCTGCCGCAATGATCGACCAGCACGCGCACATTATGGCGCGCCAGGATCGGCATCAGGGCCAGGAACTGCTCATGTTCGAACTGGATGTCCACGAACATGTCCAGCTGCGCCAGCTTCTCCAGCAGCGGGCCGGATTGCTCGTAATACGCCATGCCGTGGAAGGTGACGTTGAAGGCCACCCCCAACACGCCGCGTGATTTCAGCGCGGCCAGTTGCTCCAGCGAGGTGTCCAACGGCACCACCGCAATCGCCCGGAAACGATCCGGGTGGCGGGCCAGGGCGTCCAGCACGCAGGAATTATCGAAGCCATAGCCGGAATTCGGCTGCACCAGCAGCGCATGACGCACATTGAAGGCGTCATGCACGGTGAGCATCTGGGCGAGCGTGGCAATCTCCTGCCCCGTTGGCGCGTAACGCGTCTGCGGGTCATACGGAAAGCGGGCCGGGTCGAGCAGATGACAGTGACAGTCGATCTTCGGTTCGAAATAAACGGACACGCCGGTCAGCTCCCCACATTCACCCATTGGCCGGTCGGCGCACTGGCGCGGATGGCGTCGAGCGTCATCGCGATGTCGATCGATTCCTGCGGCGAGGCACCATTCCACGCCGCCTCCCCCTCACGCACCAGACGCG
The DNA here is from genome assembly GCA_031291725.1 of Acetobacteraceae bacterium. GTDB lineage: Bacteria > Pseudomonadota > Alphaproteobacteria > Acetobacterales > Acetobacteraceae > CAIQQQ01. The sequence goes on along the minus strand of JARLIM010000019.1, from coordinate 45,339 downwards.
CGAAGGATTCGGCTTCCAGCAGAAACCCGTTGCCGCTCGGCACCGGCACATTCTCCACCGGATCGGTCTGCACCGCACTGCGCCGGATGGAGAGCACCGGCGGCGCGCCCATCGGCGGGTGATTGAGATAATTGGTCTCAATGCAGCCTTTGTCGCCGACAATCTGCGCGTTGCGGTGAAAGGCGGTGGCGAAGCTGCAAGCGATCTGCGCCATCAGGCCGTCATCGAATTCGATATTGGCAAGCGTCGTCAAATCCACGCCGTTCGCATCGACCTGCCAACTTGCCTGCACGCGGGTTGGGCAGCGTCCGGCGGCGAGGCGCAGCAGGCTGGTGGCGTAGCTGCCCGCATCATAGAGCGCACCGCCGCCCATGTCGGATTTCAGGCGGATATTGGCCGGATCGGCGAAATACACGCCGAAGGTGGAGCGGATCAGCGCAAGCTTGCCAATCTGCCCTTCGGCGATCCAACGCCGCGTTTCCTGCGCGTGCCATTGCGACATCCACGGATAGCCCTCGCGCAGATAGACGCCATGCGCCTCGGCAGCGGCAAACATCGCGCGGGCTTGCGCGGCATCCATCGCCAGCGGCTTTTCGCACAATACATGCTTGCCCGCTTGCACCGCCTTGATCGCCCATTCGGCATGCATCGAATTGGGCAGCGGAATATAGACCGCCTCGATCTCCGCATCGGCCAGCAGCGCCTCATACGAACCGAGAGCGCGTGCGATGCCGGTTTCCCGGGCGAAGGCCTCGGCCTTGTCCAGACCACGGCTGGCCACGGCGGCCACGTCCACAATGGTCGAGGTCTTGCAGGCGGCGGTGAAGGCGCGGGCGATGTTGGCCGCGCTGAGCACGCCAATGCGCAATGGGGCAAAACTCATGGAAGCACCTTTGTTTTCGGCGGATTTCACTTAATCGGCGGCTTCGGCAGCACGGCCTCGCCGGGCTCCATCACATAGGTGTAGTCCAGCGTATACCACGGCCCAGTCACATCGGGCGCAGTGGGGTGCGGCGCGTCGTGGCGGATGAAATCGAAGCTCGTCGCCTCGGTGACGCCGAATTGCACATCGGTGTCGTAATGCGGGTCGGCGCGGTCATAGATTTGCGAGATCAGCACCTTGAAGCCCGGCTTGTTGATCAGCGTGTGCAGATGGGCGGGCCGATACGGGTGGCGATCCTGGGCCGCGAGCAACTTGCCCACCACACCGTTGGTCGGCAGCGGGTAGCCCACCATCTTGACGGTGCGGAACCAGAACTGCCCCTGCGCGTTGGTGGTCAGTTTGCCGCGCAGATTGTGATCGGCCTGGGTCTCGTCCTGGTTCTCATACAGCCCCACCGGCGAGGCGTGCCAGACATCCACCTCCGCATCGACCACCGGATTGCCCGCCTGATCGACCACCCGCCCGGTGACGAACAGCGCCTCCCCCGGCGTGTCGGAGCGCACGATGCTGCCGCCATTGTCGATGCGCGGCGAATGCATGCGCCAGAACGGGCCAAGCAGGTTCTGCGTCGTCTCACGCTGGCCGCCCTGGCCATTGTTGAGCAGACACACCAAGGCGGAGACGCCGAGCGAGCCGCACATCATCACGGTTTCGTTGTGACTGTCGGTGGCAGCCTTGCCCATCTCGTTGATCAAGGCGGTGGCGGCGCGGAATTCCGGCTCGGTCAGGCGCACATCGGTGATGAAGCCGTGCAGATGCTTGACAAGGGAGACCATGATCTCCCGCAGGCGCGGATCGCCGGTGCGCTGCATCACCTCCAGCACAGCCGGCGTGACATCCTGATAGGTTTTGATGGTCATGGATATTCCGCCCCGCTGTTGATGGGGATTATTCGGGCTGGGCGGAAAAGGTGCAACGGGCGATGGATGGGGTCTGTTGAGTTTGGATGGCGGAATCAGGGAATGGATAGTCGCCCCTCCCCCCCATGCCTCGCCCAAACGTACGTCCATTAAACGTGAAAACTCTCCCCACAGCCGCACCGCCCCTTCTCGTTGGGGTTGCTGAAGGTGAAGCCCGAGGTGAGCGTGGAGCTTTCATAGTCCATCGTGGTGCCGATCAGGAACAACGTCGCCTTACGGTCCACAATCACCGTCACCCCCTTATCGGTGATCACCTCGTCGCCCGGCCCCGCCGCATCCACCCAGCCGAGATCATAGGACATGCCCGAGCAGCCCTTGGTGGAGACGGAAATCCGCAGCGTCTTGCCGTCTTGCCCGTTCGCATAGAGCTTGCGCAGCCGCTCGGCCGCAGCCTCGGAGAGTTGCATCAGCGGCGGCAATGCGCGGCGCTGTGGGGTTTCGATGGTGGTGGAGGCCATGATGATAGCTCCCTTTCTCAGAACATATTCAAGGCAAGGCGGGCATCTTCCGTCATCCGGCTCGGATCCCACGGTGGATCCCAGACAACTTCCACGTCGCAGGCCGATACCCCCGGCAGGCCGATAATCGCCTCGCGGATTTGCACCGGCAATTCCTGTGCGGACGGACAGCCCGGAGCGGTGAGGGACATCTCCACCTTCACATGGCCTTCCGGCGTGGTCTCGATGGCGTAGATCAGGCCCAGCTCATAGACATTGACCGGAATTTCCGGGTCATAGACCGTGGCACACGCCGCAATCAGCATGTCCTCGCTCGGCGGCGCCGTCTGCTCGCCATCCGGTGTCCAGGTGCCAACGGGTGACACGTCGTTCATGCCTCAACACTCCCCTTTTCCGCTCCGGACCCAGCCAGAGCGGATTGCAACGCGCCCCAGGGCAGCGTTGCACATTTGATCCGAGATTTTGCCTCGCTCACCGCTGCCAACGGGCGAAGCAGGTCGAGCGAGGGATCGGTGATGTCGCCGGTGCGCACCATGGCGAACACAGCGTCGGCGATTTCCAACGCGCGGGCATCGCTCTGCCCGGCCACCGCCTCTGCCATCAGATCGGCCGAGGCGATGGAGATGGCACAGCCGCGCGCTTCGAAGCCGAGTTCGGCCACGCGCCCGCCCTCATGGCGGAGGAAGACATGCACGCGATCCCCGCACATCGGGTTGTCACCCTTCGCCTGTGCATCGAACACCGCCAACCGGCTGCCATGCTTGGGGGATTTGCCCCGCTGCATGATGGTGTCCTGGTAGAGATTGCGGAGATCTTCGAACATCACCGGAAGAACTCACGAATGCGCACCAGGGCGGCGGCCAGAGCGTCCACCTCCTCCATCGTGCTGTAGATGCCGAAGCTGGCGCGCGAGGTGCTGTCCACCCCCAGGCGACGCATCAGCGGCTCGGCACAATGATGCCCGGCGCGCACCGCCACACCCTGGCGATCCAGCAACGTCGCCACGTCATGCGCGTGTGCGCCGTCCATTGTAAACGACACCACGCCGCCGCGATCCTGCGCATGGCCGATCACCGTCACACCGTCGATCTCGGCAAGGCACGACAATGCGTGTTCGGTCAATTGCCGCTCATGCGCCGCGATCGCCTCGAACCCGATGCCCTGCACATAATCGATCGCCGCCTTCAGGCCGATGCCCTCCAGAATGGCGGGGGTGCCAGCCTCGAATTTATACGGTGCGTCGTTCCAGGTGGTCACCTCGAAGCTCACCGAACGGATCATGTCGCCACCGCCCATCCAGGGCGGCATTGCATCGAGCAATTCCCGCTTGGCATAGAGCGCGCCGATGCCGGTGGGGCCGTAGAGCTTGTGGCCGGTGATGGCGTAGAAATCGACGTCCAGCGCCTGCACATCCACCGCGCGATGCACCACCGCCTGCGAACCATCGAGCATCGCCTTCGCACCATAGCGATGCGCCAGCTGCACGATGCGCTCGGCCGGCGTGTAGGTGCCGAGCACGTTGGACATATGGGTGATCGAGACGAGGCCCACCTTACGGTCCTGCAGAAGCGCCTCGTAGCCCGCCATGTCGAGTTCGCCGGCATCGGTGATCGGGGCGATGCGCAGTTCGATGCCGTGCGCGTCGCGCAGCATCTGCCAGGGCACGAGATTGGCGTGATGCTCCATCGCCGAGATCACCACCGCCTGACCCGGCTTGAGGATGCCGCGGCCATAGCTGTGCGCCACCAGATTCATCGCCTCGGTGGAGGAATGCGTGATGACGATGTGGCTGCGATCCGGCGCGTTGAGCAAGCCTGCCAGCGCGTCACGCACTTCTTCATAGGCTTCGGTGGTGCGCTCGCTCATCCAATGCAGGCCGCGATGCACGTTGGCGTATTGACGCTCCATGGCGTGGACCATCGCATCGATCACCACGCGCGGCTTCTGGGCGGAAGCGGCGCTGTCGAGAAAGACCAGATCCTTGCCGCGAATCTTCTCGCCCAGGATCGGGAAATCCTGCCGGATGCGAGCGACGTCGAAAGCCGGTTTGATCAGCGCGTTCATGCCGCATCGGCTCCCCACCACGCATCGAGGCATGTCTCCATCGCCGCCCGACCGGCTTCATGGGAAATGCCGTTGATGGCTTCGGCCAGAAAGGCGCGAATGAGCATCGCGCGGGCTTCCTCATGCGCAACGCCCCGGCTGCGCAGATAGAATAATTGCTCCGCGTCGATCTCGCCGACCGTCGCCCCATGCGAGCATTTCACGTCATCGGCGTAGATTTCCAACTGCGGCTTCGAATTCATCTCGGCATCGTGGCTGAGCAGCAACGCCTGATTCATCTGATAGCCATCGGTCTTCTGCGCCCCGCGCGCCACCTCGATCTTGCCCTGAAACACCCCGCGCGCGGCATTGTCCAACACGGTCTTCACCGTCTGGTTGCTCTGACAATTGGGGGCGATGTGGCGGATGATGCTGGTGAAATCGCCATGTTGCTGACCGCGCAGCATGCGGGCGGCGTTCAGATGGGCAATCGCGTTCGGGCCGGAGAGGTTGGCATGCACTTCGTTGCGCGACAGCCGCGCCCCGATGGTCAGCGTGAAGCTGTCATACTCGCCGCCCTCGGCAATATCGGCGAACAATGTGGCGAAGGAGAAGGCGCGGATGCTCTCCAACTGCATGCGCAGATGCGTCAGATGCGCATGTTCGGCCACGCGGATCGCCAGCACGGAGTTGTTCAGATAGACGCCCTCACCGAGTGCGACATCGATCAACGTCAGCTTGGCACCCTTGCCGAGCGAAACCGCATGGCGCGGATGAAACGCACCATGGCGGGCGTCGCGATCCGTGGCGAGGCTGGCGAGCACCAGCGTTCCAGCATCCACCCCGTCGGCGACCACGATTTCCGCACCGTCTTCACCCAGCATGGTGTTCAGATCGACCAGCTTTTCGCCAGCCAACACCGCCTCCCCCGCCGGACCACCCACGCGGACAGCGATGCCCTCGGGCGGGGTGGAGAGATCGGGGCGATAGCGGCCATCGACAAAGACCAGACGCGGGGCATCGATTTCCGGCAGACGTGCCAGCAGGCGCGGGCAGTCCTCAATCGGGGTGAGCGGTTCAAGAAAGGTGAATTCGGTGATCGGCCGCAAATGGGTGAAGCGCCAGGCCTCCTCACGCGGTCCGGGCAGGCCGCTGGCGCGCAGCCGGGTGGCGGCTGCGTCACGGGCGTCGTGGCTGCCGGGCAGACGGGCGCGCAGACCGGCATACCGGGTCAGAAACGCCTGCGCCGTGGCGTCAAGCGCCGTGGTCTTCAGCGCCGCACTCATGCCGCATCCGCCACGATGCCAGCATAGCCGTGCGCCTCCAACTCATGCGCCAATTCCGGCCCGCCGGAGCGGATGATGCGGCCAGCGGAGAGCACGTGCACGCGGTCGGGCACGATGTAGTCGAGCAGGCGCTGGTAATGGGTGATCACCAAGGCGGAGAAATTCGGCCCACGCTGGGCATTCACCCCCTCGGAGACGATGCGCAGCGCGTCGATATCCAGGCCGGAATCGGTCTCGTCCAGAATGGCGAGCTTCGGCTTGAGGATCGCCATCTGCAGCACTTCGTTGCGCTTCTTCTCACCACCGGAGAAGCCGACATTGACGTTGCGCTTGAGCATATCGTCCGGCATCGACAGCCGCTTCATCTCGGCGCGCGCCAGTTTGAGGAAGCTTGGGGCATCCAGCTCCGCCTCGCCGCGCGCACGGCGCTGGGCGTTCAGCGCCGTGCGCAGGAAATTGGCGTTGCCCACGCCGGGCAGTTCCACCGGATATTGGAAGGCCAGAAACACGCCCAGCGCCGCCCGTTCCTCCGGCTCCATCTCCAGCAGATCATGACCGTTGAAACTGGCCTCACCGCCGGTGACCTCGTAGCCCGGACGGCCGGAGAGGATGTAGGACAGGGTGGATTTTCCGGCGCCGTTCGGCCCCATGATGGCGTGAATCTCGCCCGGCGGCACCACAAGGTCCACCCCGTTGAGGATTTGCTTGTCGCCAATGGCGGCGGTGAGGCCCTTGATTTCCAGCATCTAACTCTTCCTCAAACCGTAGGGTGCAATTTCTTGGAATTGCACCAACATTTCGTGCAACCTCGGTGCAATTCCATGCGGAATTGCACCCTACCCAACCGAACCCTCAAGCGAGATCGCCAGCAATTTCTGCGCCTCGACCGCGAATTCCATCGGCAATTCCTTCAACACGTCCCGGCAGAAGCCGTTGACGATCATGCCCACCGCATCTTCCTGGCTTAAGCCGCGCGAACGGCAATAGAACAGCTGATCGTCGCTGATCTTGCTCGTCGTTGCCTCGTGTTCGAGCTTGGCGGTGGGGTTGCGGCTTTCGATATAGGGCACGGTGTGCGCACCGCATTGATCGCCGATGAGCAGTGAGTCGCATTGCGTGAAATTGCGTGCGCCTTCCGCCTTGGCCAGCACCCGCACCAAACCGCGATAGGTGTTGTTCGAACGGCCCGCCGAAATGCCCTTGGAGATGATCGTGCTCGACGTGTTGCGGCCGATATGGATCATCTTGGTGCCGGTATCGGCCTGCTGGTGATTGGTCGTCACCGCCACCGAATAGAACTCACCCACCGCGCCATCGCCCTGCAAGATGCAAGACGGGTATTTCCAGGTGACGGCAGACCCGGTTTCAACCTGCGTCCAGCTGATCTTGCTGCGCGCGCCACGACAGGCACCGCGCTTGGTGACGAAGTTGTAAATGCCGCCTTTTCCATCGGCATCGCCCGGATACCAGTTCTGCACGGTGGAATATTTGATCGTCGCATCTTCCATCGCGACAAGCTCAACGACGGCTGCATGCAACTGGTTCTCGTCACGCTGCGGCGCGGTGCAGCCTTCGAGATAGGAGACGTAGCCGCCATCCTCCACCACGATCAGCGTGCGCTCGAACTGGCCGGTGTTGCGGGCGTTGATGCGGAAATAGGTGGACAGCTCCATCGGGCAGCGCACGCCCTTGGGGATGAAGACGAAACTACCATCGGTGAAGACAGCCGAATTCAGCGCGGCGAAGTAGTTATCCGACGCCGGCACCACCGAGCCGAGATATTTGCGCACCAGTTCGGGGTGATCATGCACCGCCTCGCTGATCGGGCAAAAAATCACGCCGGATTTGGCCAGCGTGTCGCGAAAGGTGGTGGCCACCGACACGCTGTCGAACACCGCATCCACCGCCACCTGCGGACGCTCGCCCTCGGCGGGTTCAACGCCTGCCAGATATGCCTGCTCCTTCAGCGGAATGCCGAGCTTGGCGTAGGTCTTGAGCAGCTCGGGATCGACCTCGTCGAGGCTTTTCGGGCCAGTCTTTTTCTTCGGGGCGGCGTAGTAATGCAGCGCCTGGTAATCGATCTTCTCGTGATGGACCATCGCCCAGTCGGGCTCTTCCATCGTCAGCCACGCCGCATAGGATTTCAGCCGCCATTCCAGCAGCCAATCCGGCTCGTTCTTTTTGGACGAGATCAGACGAATGATATCTTCATTCAGCCCCACCGGGGCCATGTCCATGTCGATATCGGTGGAGAAGCCCCATTTATAGCCACCCTCGGTGACGGCGGTGACGGCTTCCATGCTGTCCACGGTCTCGGACATTGGCGGCTCCTACTCGGCAGGCGTGAGGGTGCGCAAAAACACCGGGGTTCCGGCTTCGCGCATATCGGCAAGGGTAATGCCGGTGAGGGCATTGCGGATGGCGTCGTTGACCAGATCCCAGCGACCATGCACGGCGCACAGCCCGCGCACATCACAGCCGGAGGCGCCATCGACGCAGGCAGTCAGTGCAATCGGGCCATCGATGGCGGCGATCACTTCGGCAATGGAGATGTCTTCCAGCTTGCGTTGCAGCCGATAGCCACCGCGCGCGCCACGCTGCGACAACACCAAGCCTGCCACGCTCAACGCCTTGAGCACCTTGGCAACCGTGGGCTCCGGCACGCCGGTCGAACAGGCCAGGGACGGCGAGGTCTGCACCGCACAATCCAGGCAATCCGTGTCGGCAGCGAGCTTGACGAGCACCACCACCGCATAATCAGCCAGTTTTGAGACGCGCAACATTGATACAAACGCCCCGAATGAAAGCCGGACTCTGGTTAACCGGACCCAAGCGGTCCAGTTTCATGGATGTGGGCGATTGCCCAGCCTGCGTCAAGGCTTTGTTGCCGAAATGCACATCGGAATGCGGCGCCACGGCATGGAGCTGCTGCAACTGCATGCAATTTTGATGATATTCGCCTTTTTAAACGGTATTTTTCGCTATATTGCATGCATTAACTCTGCTAATGCATGCAGAACCTAAGCGGGAGGGACGCAGATGAGGCAACACAGCATTCCGGCAACGAATGAGCGTTTCGCCCGGCCGGACTGGCCGCAAAATGCCTGGTACGCCGCTGCCTGGGATGTGGAGGTCAAGCGCCACTTGCTCGCGCGCCAGATCGCCGGGCGTAAGATCGTCCTCTACCGCAGGCTCGACGGCAAACCGGCCGCCCTCAACGATGCCTGCTGGCACCGCCTGCTGCCGCTCAGCATGGGCAAGTTGGAAGGCGACCGCGTGGTGTGCGGCTATCACGGCCTGCATTTCGACAGCCATGGCCGCTGCACCCACATGCCCAGCCAGGACACCATCAACCCCGCCGCCCGCGTGCCGACGCTGCCAGTGGTGGAAAAGCACCGCTTCGTGTGGGTCTGGCCGGGCGACCCGGCATTGGCCGATCCGGCGTTGATCCCGGATCTGCATTGGAATCACGATCCGCTCTGGGCCGCCGATGGCAAGACGATCCGCGTTGCATGCAATTACAAGCTGGTGATCGACAATCTGATGGACCTGACGCACGAGACCTTCGTGCACTCATCCTCCATCGGCAATGACGCGGTGGCCGAAGCGCCGTTCGTGACCACGCATGGTGACAACATGGCTGAAGTGGCACGTTGGATGATCAATGTTGAGCCGCCGCCACTGTGGCGCAATCAGCTGTTCCGCAAGACCGGCGTGTATTACGACCGGGTGGATCGCTGGCAGATCATCCGTTTCGAAGCGCCCTGCACCGTGACCATCGATGTCGGCGTCGCCCCCACCGGCACCGGCGCCCCGGAAGGCGACCGTAGCCAGGGTGTGAATGGCTTCGTGCTCAACACCATCACGCCCGAGACCGAAGGCAGTTGCCATTACCACTGGGCTTTTGCCCGCAACTACCTGATCGGCGAGCAATCGCTGACCACCGAATTGCGCGAAGGTGTGTCGGGCATTTTCCGTGAGGATGAGTTCATCATGGAAGCCCAACAGAAGGCGCTGGAGGAAAACCCCGGCAAGACCTTCTATAACCTCAACATCGATGCCGGTGCCGTGTGGTCGCGCAAACTGATCGACGCGATGATCGACCGGGAGATTTTGCCGGCGATGGCGGCGGAATAGCCATGACCGACGACGCCCGCTCCCCACAACTGCTGCGCGCGGTGATGGCATTGCGCGCAAAACTGCTCGCGGGGGAATTTCCGCCCGGCGAGCGGGTGGCCGAATTGACCCTTGCCCCGCTCCTCGGCGTCTCGCGCACGCCGTTGCGGCTGGCTTTGGGCGTGTTGGAGCATGAGGGATTGCTGCGCACCCTGCCCGGTGGCGGCTTCGTGGTGCGGGATTTCACCCTGGCCGATCTGCGTGACGCCATTGAGTTGCGTGGCATTCTGGAAGGCAGCGCCGCGCGTTTCGCCGCCGAGCGGTGGAGCAATCCGCGCAGTTTCAACCGCCTGGTGTCCGCCGTCGCCGCGATGGATGCGCTCTATGCCGCCGATAGTTTCGATTTCGCCGCCTATGTGACGGAGAATGAACGCTTTCACGCGGCGTTGCTCGACTTGGCGCAAAGCCCGATGCTCAGCCGTGCCCTCGCCCAAGCCACCGCCCTGCCCTTCGCCTCGCCCTCGGCTTTCGTGTGGGCGCAAAGCGAGATCGACAAGCGCAACCATATTCTGCTGATCGCGCAGGATCAGCACCGGCTGATTTTGGAAGCCGTGCAGAACCGCGAAGGCACCCGCGCCGAGGCTCTCGCCCGCGAGCATGCACGCCTTGCCTTGCGCAATCTCGAAGCCGCCCTGAAGAACCGCACGGCGATGGACGCTGTGCCGGGTTCTGCCCTGATCCGCACCGATAGCGAGGATGACGACCATGCACTCCGCGCCTGACACCCTGCCTGCCACCATCCTCTCCGCCGAGACCATCGCCGGCGACGTGCGTCTGTTGCGCATCCGCCCGGAATTCGGCTTCACCCGCGCCGAACCCGGCAGCCATCTCAGCGTGGCGCTCACGCTGGGCGGGCTGGATCGCATCCGCTCCTATTCCGTGGTCAACGACGAGGGCGGCGCCTGGACGATTGCGGTGCGGCGGCTGGAGAACGGACGTGGCGGCTCTCGTTTCATGGCCGGACTTCAGGCAGGCGATCGCATCCAGGTGGCTGCCCCCAGGAACCATTTCCAGCTCAGCGGCTCCAGCCCGGAATATCTGCTGATCGCTGGTGGCATCGGCGTCACCCCGATCCTGTCGATGGCCCGTGCCTTGGCCAAACGTGGGCGGGTGCGGATGCTCTATGCCGGACGCACGCGCAACAGCATGGCATTCCTGGATGACCTCACCGCCCTGCTCGGCGACCGCCTGACCGTGTTCGTGGAGGCAGAGGGCGCGGTGATCGATTTCGCGCAGGAATTCGCCCGTCTGCATGCCGAGGGCGAGGCCTATATCTGTGGTCCGAACGGTATGCTCACCGCAGCCCGCAACGCATGGAAAGCGGCCGGGCGTCTGCCCGCTCTGCTGCGGTTCGAAACCTTCGGCGCGGGCGGGGCACGCGAGCCGGAGGCGTTCGATGTGCATGTGCGCGACCACAACCTGACACTGCACGTCCCCAGCGACGCCTCATTGCTCGACACGCTGGCGCGGCATGGGATTCAGCTGGCCAATGATTGTCAGCGCGGTGAATGCGGCTTGTGCGTGGTCGATGTGGTGGAGGCGTCAGCGCTGGATCATCGCTGCGTGTTCCTGTCGGAAGAACAGCGCCGTGAGGGCCGCAAACTCTGCGCCTGTGTCTCGCGCGCCACCGGCCACGTGACCATCGACACCTTCTACCGCCCCTCGCTCGCCCGCACCGATCTGGCTGCGGCAGCGGAGTAGCCGACCGCCTGTGCGAGGCTGATATTATGCGCAAATCCGCTGCGGGCGGCGTCCAACACGGTGTCGATTGCGGCAAGGCGCGCGCCTGCCGCGTCCAATCGGGCGCGGTAATCGGCAGTGAAGGCAGCGATGTCGGCAATCAGCGGGAAGGCGTGAAACTGAAGGTGCCGGGCAGGCTCGCCAAGGCTGCGCACCAGCAATTGGGCGATGATCTGCCCACCTGACAGATCGCCGAGCGTGCGGACATAGGCATGGGCGATCAGCCGCTCGCCACAGCCTTCCGCTGCCACCGCCACCGCCTGCGCATAGGCGGTGGCCTCCGGCAGTTCGGGCAACACAAAAGTCCAGTCCGCCCCCGCCAGAGAGATAAGGTCGCACAGAATGCGCTCGCTGCGATACGTCGCTGACAGGGCAAATAGGCCGGCGATCGGCGTGTGCCGGTGTCGCTCCAACCCGCATTCCAGCGCCTGATAGGCGGGTAGCAGATTGCGCAGCAACAATGCGTAGGACATCCGGTCAGCGCGACCGTGCAGCAACTCGGCAATGATCCCGCTGCGTTCGGCCAGACCGTGCAAATCCTGCGTCGCCTGCCGCAATTGCAGGGACAGGCCCAATTTTTCGTTCACGCCGCCCGCCCTGCATGGTGGACAAGCCGCGCGATGAGGTCCGCCATCCGCTGCATCGAAGCGCGGACGCTGTCCAAACGCCGCGCCATATCCCGCGTTTCCACGCCATCCGCGATTTCCAGCGCAGCGAGTTGCGCGTTTTCGAGCAGGGCGGTTCGCAGCCTGCTCTCTGCCTCCCCCTCCAGCCGACCGAGCCGCGCGGCGATGACACGCTGTCCTTCGGCAATGCTCTCCTGAAAATCACGACGGGCGCGCTCGGCATCGCGTCTGGCGGACAGGTCGGTGAACAGGATCACATAGCCCACCGTCACGCCCGGCTGCGACATCACCGCATCGGCACGCACCAGCAGCGGCAAGGCTTCTGTGCCAGACGGCATCCGCAACATCACCTCACCACGCCAGGGGCGCCGTGCATGACACAGATCGGTCAGCCGACGACGGATGGCGTCAGGCGCCAGAAACAGCGCGGGCAGATCGTCGATATGGTGTGGCGGCGCGGAGCCTTGCGGCATCGTCCGCAAAAAAGCCGGATTGACCAGCAACAATTGCCCGAATGCGTCGGCAATCAGCATGGGGTGGTCGGATTGCACCACTTCGCGCGTGGCGTGATGCAATCCGTGTTCGGCAATCAACATGCGCGCCGCCCGGAATTGCAGCACCAGATCACTGACGGTCTCCCCGATCATCCGACCCGCCGCCAACTCCGCCGCCGACCACGCCAACGCTGTGCCTGACACGCGCTGACACCACTGCGCAAAGGATTGCCGCGGCGCGATCGTTTGCAGGTCCGCCCCCACCTCCACCGGCTTGCTCGGATCGCCGCCCCAGCTGATCGTGCGGACCACCTCCGGACGGAACCAGAGCAGATATTCGCCGCGGGTGGCCGAAATCGGAGTGGCCACCAAGCCGCTGGCCACATCGACAAAGGGCAGGAAGCGCGGCGCATCGATGGACAAAGCACTGCTGGCGAAAACCCGATTGCGCGGCAGACCGTGGATCGCCTGCTCGTCCATCCACGCGGCAATCTCGTTCAAGACCGTCTGGCTCGGCACCACACCCTCGGTGCGGCATTCGCCCTCGCAGAGCAGCGCCACGCCGGTGGCCCTCAACGGATCGAGAAGACTGTGCGCGCCATCAAAAACGGCGCTGCGCCAATCATCACCCCGCCCGATCGCGGCAATCATGCGCAGCTCAATGCGGCGGACGACGAATTCCAACTGGCTCTGAACAAAGCTTTCCAGCGCGGCAATGCGGGTTGCAATGGCCTCGGCGAGCAATTCGTACACCACCCGAGCGCCGAAATCCGCCACACGCGCAGTGTCATGATGGCAGGAGATCAATCCCCACAGCAGCCCATCCACCACAAGCGACACCACCAACGTCGCACGCACCCCCATGTTCTTCAGATATTGCACATGAATTGGCGACGGGCTGCGCAGCGTGGCAAGCGATACATCCGGCTCGACGCCCCCCTCCGGCGCAGGGCGCGGGACGATCGGCACCGGGGCAAACATCACATCAGCCAAAACGCGCACCCGATTGCGCAGATAGAGCCGCCGGGCGATGTTCGGAATGTCGGAGGCCGGATAGTGATTGCCAAGCAGGGGCTCCAGATCATCCCGCCGTGCTTCGGCCACCACGGCACCGTTGCCCTCGGCATCGAAGCGATAGATCATCACCCGGTCATAGCCCGATAATTCTCGAAACACTCTGGCGGCTTCGTCACATAAGGCGGCCAGATCGCCGCAAGCGATGATGCGGCGCAGACGCTCCTCTATGGCTCCAGCCGACACCACCGCAGATCCGCGGCGTTCGATTTCGACAATCAAGCCCCCCGACGCCGGGCGGTGCAGCACCACATCGCAGGCACCTGTCACGGGCAGTTCCACATGCACCGCCATCGGAAGGTGGTCCAATTGCTCCCCCGCCAGCGACCGCACCGCCGCACCCAGCGTCGGCATGAACGCGGCCAGGGCGAGGCCCAGACAATCGCGCGGCGGGATACAGAGAACGGCGCACAGGTTTTCGCTGACCTGCTGAATGGTCAGATCCGGCTCCCGCAGCACCAGCAGCGCGCCATGCGGTTGGATGGAACCGGCAAGATGAATCTGCTCGCGCTCGCAATTGTCCAGCGACGCCCGCCCGAAGGAAGGCGACAGCGCCGCCGCGTAGCCGCTCAGATCACGATCGGAGCCGCTCCCCGCGTCACGGCTCATTGTCCGACACCGCCACAGTGCCACCGTCCAGACCGTAGCGGTTCAGCTTGATGTAGAGGCTCTGCCGACTGAGCCCGAGCAACTCCGCCGTTGCGGTGCGGTTGCCCCCGGCATGCTCCAGCGCCGTCTCGATGAAGTGCTTTTCCATCAGCCCCACCGCCTGTCGCACCAATGCCGGAAGGGTTGTGTGGCTGATATCGCCGGTTAATTCTCCCAATGCATCCAGCAGCGCATTGCCCTTGCTGACATTCTTGCGAGTCTTTTTCGACGCCTGCGCTCCATGTGCCGCGCAGCGCGAGACATCGCGGATGATCAGCCCAATGCAGCCCGGCTCCGTTTCATTGTCATAGGCGGCGGAAATTTCGACCGGCACCTCCGTGGACCGCTCACCGCGCAACTGCGTCGAGAAGCGCCGAACATGGCCCTGGCGACACATCGCTGTCAGAAACGCAAGGAGGTCCGCGCCGGACTGCAACATCCAGCGGCCGATGGACTGCCCCAACACCGTGCCTTGGCCGCCGATCTGCACCAGATCGAGGAAGGCGGCGTTGGAGCGCAGGATGGTGCCGTCCTGGTCGATCACCACGAAGGGGTCCGGCAAACGCTGCACAATATCGTCCAATCGGAGCGGCGGCCGCACAGATATCGGGGAGAGTTGCAGCAAGACAAAATTCTGCGTGTCATCGCCCAGCGACACCGCACGCGCCATCCAGCCCGCATGATCAGCGCCCAGATGCAGCACCATGCCAGGAGCCCGGCCCTGTTTGCGCACACGGGCAAGCATCGCACGGAACATCTCCTGCTCCGAAGACGCCAATTCAGGCAGAAAATCCTGTCCCGCCAGCAAGCCCAGCGCCCGGATGGCTGCCTGATTGGCCTCGATGATCAGCATCCCGTCGCAGCGCAGCGCCACTATCGCGTCATGCGACGTGTCGAACAACAGGCGATAGCGCGTCTCAATCTCGCGCAGCTTCCAAGAATCCCGCTCTCGCGCCTGTTGATTGCGACCGATAGCGATCAGCCCAGATGAGTCGCCCAGGCGCACCGTGGAATACTCCACCGGCACTTCCTCCCCATTGGGGAAAATCTGGCTCACCATGCGCGAGCCCCCCACGCCAAGCGTGCGGGCATCATCCAACATGTCGGCAATTTTCTCACGCCCCTCGCAGGCGACCGTCTCCGACCACCGGCGGCCCACCCACGCCCCCGCCGCCTCAGGCGATACCCCATCGGCAAAAATCGCCTGACGGATCACTCCGTCCAGATCGAGGTGAAGCGTGACATCCGCGGATGACACGGCTTTGGATGACATCGGACCCCCCACTGAACGGGAACGCACAGAGATTGCAAACATGGACATGTTATTTTTAAGCCACGTGCAACACTAAAGATACACCGCACACAGCAATTTCAAGCCACGCCGCACCGATCCTCTCTGATTTAAATCATGTTTTCGCTAACATTCACACGCTGCGTGAATTTTACGCACCGGGCGGAGATTCAGCGCATCAGCGCCGCTTCGATATCCACTGCGATCGCCTCAGGTGTGGTGGTGGGGGCATAGCGATGGATCACCGAACCGCCACGGTCGATGAGGAATTTGGTGAAGTTCCACTTGATCGCACTCGTCAACAGCCCACCTTTGCGCGACTTCATCCATTTGTAGAGCGGATCGGCCTTGCCGCCATTGACATCGATCTTGGCATAGACCGGAAAACTGACGTTGTAATTGGTCTGACAGAATTCCTGAATCTCATCGGCCAAGCCCGGCTCTTGGCCGCCGAACTGATTGCAGGGGAAGGCAAGAACCGAGAACCCACGGTCGTGAAACCGCTCATATAGCTTCTGCAATCCGGCATATTGCGGTGTAAAACCGCAGCGCGAAGCAACGTTGACCACCAACAACACGTGACCGACAAAAACGCCCAGATTTTGTGGTTCGCCATTGCCCTTGAGTACGGTGTAATCGTGAATAGGCATCTCAATCCGTTTCAAAATTTTAACGGATATCACTATAATCTTCCCCGACCTAAGACGCCATAAGATGATTCCCCAGGGCGCGTGAAACTTCGGAGATGTCAGCACATTTTGCAAAAAAGCCTGACCAATCATCACGTTCGGCAATCGGCGTCCACACCGCCTCCACATCGTCAACCAGCAGCGCGACCGCTTGCGGACGTTGCAATATCGGGACAGTTAGATCGACGCGCGCCGCTGGGGTGAAATCGGCCAGCACCTCACGCAGCGGGGCGAAGCTGTCCGTGCGGTAGAACGCCGCCTGCGGGCTCTGCATCGCCCGCGCTTGGCTGGCCAGGCCACCGATCCAGTCGAAGAAACACTGCTCGAACGGTGCCTGGCTGTCGCGCAGAAACCCCACCATCGCCCGCGCCAAAGCCCGATCCGCGTCGTCGCCACGCGAGGCGAGGCCGAGGCGGCTGGTGATCGCCACCCCAAAGGCGGATTGCAATTGGCTCCAGAACGGCTCCAACGCCGCCTCCAGCGCCGCTTTGTCGATCAGGTCGAGCAGACATTCCGCCAGCCGCGCCAGATTCCACAGCAGCGTCTCCGGCTGACGGCCATAGGCGTAGAGGCCGGAATGGTCGAAATAGGCGGCGGTGAATGTTGGGTCATAGGTCGGCAGGAAGCGCCACGGGCCGTAATCGAAGCTTTCGCCGGTGATGTTGATGTTGTCGGTGTTGAGCACGCCATGCACGAACCCCGCCGCCATCCATTGCGCCCCCGTGCGCGCCACGCGGCCGACCACGCCGGTGAAGAAATTCAACACGCGCTGCTGGGCGTCGTCGCTCCAGTCGTCGGGGAAATAGGTGGTGATGCAGTGATCGACGAGGCGGGCGATATTCTCCGTCTCCCGCAAGGCCGCCAGACGCTGAAAGCTGCCGATGCGGATATGCGAATGGCTCAACCGCACCAGCACCGAGGCGCGCGTGGGCGACGGCTCATCGCCGCGATGCAACCGCTCGCCGGTCTCGATCAGCGAGAAGCTCTTGGAGGTGTTCACCCCCAGCGCCTCCAGCATCGCGGTGGCCAGCACCTCGCGCACACCGCCCTTCAACGTCAGCCGACCATCGCCCGCGCGCGAATAGGGGGTGGTGCCGCTGCCCTTGGTGGCAAGATCGAGCAGGCGGCCATCCTGAACGTCATGCAACTGCGCGAACAGAAAGCCGCGCCCATCGCCGAGATCGGGGTTGTAGGAGCGGAATTGATGGCCGTGATAACGCAGTGCCAACGGGGCCGGAAAACTGCCGGGCAGCGGTGCGAACTGGCCAAAATGGCCGATCCATTCCGCCTCTGTCAGCTCTCCCAACCCCACCCGCTCCGCCCAGCCCTGATTGCGATGGCGCAGAATGTGGCGGGGAAATGTGGCGGCTGCCACAACATCGAAAAAATCGCCCCCCAGATCGGCATGGCGCATCGAGGGGCGGTAGGCGGAAGAGGACGGCATGGCAGACTCGCTCGGTTCATGACTAAACAAGGGGGGTGCATGCCGTAACGGCAAGAGGAGCGCTGCATGAGACTGTTCCGCATCATCTGCCTGATCTCGCTACTCGCACCACTGGACGGCTGCGGCCTGCTGGCGGCACCGTGTCGCGTGGTATCGGCGGGATTGAAGATTCTCCCCGTCATCGGCCATGTTGCCGCGGCGAGCACCGATGCCTGCGCTCAGGCCATCGATCCCTGAAGGCTGCCACGGCACTGTTGTTTGACCCACTGGGACGGATCGCGTAGCTCTGCGCCCCGGATTTGCAGAACCGTGGACAGGTGAGGCTTCGATGCGCATTGCAGTTGTGGGCGGCGGCTATGTGGGCCTGGTGTCTGCGGCGTGTTTCGCCGAATTCGGCAACGAAGTCGCCGTCGTCGAGGCCGATCAGCCGAAGCTGAACGCGCTGCTTGCGGGCACGTTGCCGATCTATGAGCCGGGGCTGGACAAGCTGGTCGATGAAAACGTCGCCGCTGGCCGCCTGTCGTTCGGCAACGATCTCGCCAAAGCCGTCGATGGGGCAGAGATCGTCTTCATCGCCGTCGGCACGCCGTCGCGCCGGGGCGACGGCCATGCGGATCTGACCTATGTCTACGCTGCCGTGGAAGCGGTGGCCGATGTGCTCAAACAGCCCACCGTTGTTGTCACCAAATCCACCGTGCCGGTGGGCACCGGGCGCAAGGTGGCGGAAATTCTGGCGCGCAAACGGCCGGATCTGCCGGTCAACGTTGCCTCCAATCCGGAATTTCTGCGCGAGGGCAACGCCATTGGCGATTTCATGCGCCCCGATCGCGTGGTGATCGGCTGCGAGACCGAATTCGCGCGTGAGGCGCTGCGCCAGCTCTATCGTCCGCTCTATCTGATCGAGGCACCGATTGTGTTCACCTCGATTGAGACCGCAGAACTGACCAAATACGCCGCCAACGCGTTTCTGGCGATGAAGGTGACGTTCATCAACGAGATGGCCGATCTGTGCGAGCGCGTGGGCGCCAATGTGCAGGATGTCTCGCGCGGCATCGGGCTGGATGGTCGGATCGGGCGGAAATTCCTGCATGCCGGCCCTGGTTTCGGCGGCTCCTGCTTCCCGAAGGACACGCTCGCCCTCGCCCGCATTGCGCAGGATGCGGGTGCGCCGACGCGGTTGATCGAGACCGTGGTGGCAGTCAACGACGCGCGCAAATCCAATATGGCCATGCGGGTGATCCAGGCCGCCGGTGGCTCGGTGCGCGGCAAGACGGTGGCTCTGCTCGGGCTGACCTTCAAGCCGGAGACGGATGACATGCGCGATGCGCCCTCCATCTCCATCGCCTCACGCCTGGCCGGTGAAGGTGCCATTCTCCGGGCCTTCGATCCCGAAGGCATCGAGCAGGCCCGTCCGGTGCTGCCGAAGGAGACGGTCTATTGCAGCTCGGCACTCGACGCTGCGCAGGGGGCGGATGTGTTGGTGCTGATCACCGAATGGAACGAATTCCGCGCCATCACCCCCGCCCAACTCACCCAGGCGATGGCCGGGCGGGTGGTGGTGGATTTGCGCAACGTCTATGAACCCGCCGCAATGCAGGCGGCCGGGTTCGCCTATCATTCGGTGGGTCGGCCGATCGTTTAATCCGCCTCGGGTGGAGTGGGCGGGAATGGGTGCCGAAACGGGCTGCATGGCAATTCCGCCTCCCGCCAAAATCCGCAGCTGGGTGGCGCATCGGCGGTCAGCCGCGCCCCATCCCAGAACGCCAGCTCCGCCCGCTGCCACGCCCCTGCCCCCTCCTGCCACCACGCCCGTATCAGCGGTCGCGGCGCGGACCAGAAGCGGTCTTGCACAGCATATAGCCCGTCGAACCGCGCCAACGCGGCGCTGATCTCGGCTGCATGCGCTGCGATGTCGGCATCCACCGCATCGAAATAGGCGGCAATCCGGCGGCGCAGCGCGTTGTTATAGTCCCCCGCCTGCGCCTGCAACCACGCCAGCATCGCCGCCCGCCGCCCGGCATGGCTTGCGACATCCGCCCCCCAGTCCGACACCGGCACAGCCTGCGTGTTCAGCCGCAACATCTCCGGCCCGAGATCCAACGCAGGCAGGCGTGGATCGTCTGCCGCCAAACTGCGGGGTATCTGGGCAAGGCCGAACAGCACTCTCATCCGCGTGGATTGAACTCGGCATGCCAGCGCAGCAAATGCCGCCGCAACGCCGTCATCCCGGCCACGGCCACCAGCCCCACCACCGACGTCTCGACAATGCCCGCGAACACGCCGGGGCTGTCGGCATAATTGCCTGCTGCCAGCATGGCACCGCCCAACCCAGCCCCGCCCATCAGCATCTCGGCGGCAACGGCGGTGATCAGCGAGACCGGCAGCGCGATCTGCATGCCGGTGAGGAATTGCGGCATGGCGGCGGGCAAAACCACCTCGCGGAACACATCGGCGCGGCTGGCCCCCATCGCACGGGCGGACCACAGCATGAATTTATCCACGCCCCGCGTGCCCGCCTCGGCCGCTGCCACCACGGCGAAGATGGCGGCGAAGCAGACCATGACGATCTTCGACAGGTCGTAGACGCCGAACCACAGCATGAACACCGGCAGAAAGGCGATTTTCGGCATCGGGAATCCCACCGAAATCAGCGGCTCGGCCAGCCAGCGCACCCAGCGTTCCGAGGCGATCAGAATGCCCGCCGGCACCCCGATCACGCAGGCGAGCACGAAGCCCACCAATGCGCGATACAGCGTCAATGACGCATTGAGCGCGAATTGCCCGCTCGCCAGATCGTGCCACACCCGCCCGGCCACCGCATGCGGCGCCGGCAGCAGGAACGGCTTGACCAAGCCCGCCAGCGCCACCGCCTCCCACACCAGCAGCAGCACGAAGATGGGGGATAGGCGCGCCAGCCAGCGCAGAATCTCTCTCATGGCCGCCACCGCAGCAAATGATCCGACAATGCCAGAAAGCCGCGATCGGCCAGAAAGCCCAAGGCGGTGACGACCAGAATGGTGGCGAACATCTCCGGATAGCTGCCCTGGTCGCCGAAATTGCCGATCAGATAGCCCAGGCCATTGGTGGCAATCACCAATTCAGACGACACCATCAGCAGGAACATGAAGGCGAGCGCGGTGCGCAATCCGGTGAGAAGCTGCGGCAGGGCGGCGGGAAACATCACCTCGCGCACCACCTGAAACCGGGTTGCCCCCAGGCTGCGGGCGGACCAGCCGAGCAGCACATCCACCCCGCGCAGACCGTTATAAGTGGCCAATATCGCCGGTTGCAGGCAGCCGAGGAACACCAGGAAGGTCTTGGATGTATCGCCCAGGCCGAACCAGACCAGCACCAACGGAATCAGGGCGGATTTCGGCAGCGGGTAGAAGATCTGCACAATCGGATCGATGCCGCGATACACCCACGGGATCAGCGCCATCCCCGCCCCCAGCAACGCCCCCACCCCCACCGCCAGCACGAAGCCGATGGCGGCGCGGGTGAGCGAGGCGGTGCCGTTGCTGAGCAGATCGCCGCTTTGAATCAGCCCCCACAACGCCCGCATCACCACCGAAAATGGCGGCAGCATGTCCTGCGAGATCACGCCGGAGCGTGAAATCACCTCCCACAGCAGCGCCAGCAGGACCAGCGGGAAATAGGTGTAAGCTGCGCGCACCACGCTCAATGCCCCTGCGCGCGGGCCTGATCGACCTCATCGCGCACCATCTCCCACACCTGCTCCACCATATCGTTGAAGGCCGGGCTTTTGTGGATGGTGGGGTCGGCGCTGCGGTTGAACTCAGCCGAGACCAGCCGCTTGATCCGGCCCGGACGCGCGCTCATCACCGAAATGCGGTCAGCCAGGAACACCGCCTCTGCCACGTCATGCGTGACGAACACCACCGTCTTGCCGGTGCCGCGCCAGATGGTGAGCAATTCTTCCTGCATGATCCGCCGCGTCTGTGCGTCGAGCGCGCCGAAAGGCTCGTCCATCAGCAAAATATCGGGATCGATCGCCAGCGTGCGGGCAATCGCCGCGCGCTGTTGCATGCCGCCGGAGAGTTGGGTGGGAAACGCCTTCTCGAAACCGCTCAGATGCACCAGATCGATGTAATGCTTGGCGCGCTGCTCGGCCTCGCTGCCCTTGATGCCTTTCTTTTCCAGTCCGTAGCGCACGTTTTCGATCACTGTCTTCCAGGGAAACAATGCGAAATTCTGGAACACGATGCCCCGATCCGGCCCCGGCTCACTGACCAATCCGCGCGCGGTGCGGATGGTGCCTTGCTGGATTTTCTGAAAGCCGCCGATCAGAAACAACAGCGTCGATTTGCCGCAGCCGGACGGGCCGAGCAAAGCGTGGAATTCGCCGGGCGCGATGCTCAGCGACACATTGTCCAACGCCACCGTCGGCTTGCCCGAGCGTGGCACATAGCCGTGGGTGATGCCCTCGATTTCGATACCGAAGCCGCTCTTGCTCATGGGTTGGCCTCAATGCGGTGGCGGGCTTCGGCGATCAGCGACAGATCGCTGTATTTCGCCACATCGATGGTGCCGGGCAGAATGCCGGCTTCCTTGGAGACATCGATGGCGGATTGGAGCGCAGGCACGTTCGGCATCTCCCACGGGTCACGGTAATAATCGAGCTTGGTGAACAAATGCCCCAACTCGGCAGGCGGCACCTTCATGAAATCACCGATGATCTGCAGCGCCTGGGTGCGGTTCGCCGGTGCCGAGAACCAACGCATCGCGCGGATGTAATCCTCGATGAAATCGACCATCGCGGCACGGTTCTTGGTCACGAACGCGGATTGGCCGATCAGGAACACCAGATCAGACGGCCCCAACGCATCCTTGGCTTCGAACACCGGGCGATATTTGGGGTCTTTCAGCGCATCGATCAGCCCCGGCATCAGAATGGGGGCGGCATCCACCTTGCCCTGATCGAGCAGCGCCAACATCGAGGGAAACGCCGCCTGAATGGTGATGTAATCGCGCCGGTCCTTCAGCCCCTGTTTGAGCATGATCGCACGCATCGCCGTGTCGGAGGCCGAGCCGATGGCGTTGGTGGCGATGCGCTTGCCCTTCAGATCGGCGGCGGTCTTGATGCCGCTATCGGATTTCACCAGCCATGTCTCTGAATGATAGCCGGGCATGCCGTCCTGAATGATGTCGGCCACCAGCCGCACATCGATCCCGGCATTGAGCACGGCCAGCGCCATCGTGGCGGGCGATGAGGCGATCAGATCGATCTCGCCCGCCGCCAGCGCCGTCAATTGCGGTGAGGAACCACGGAACAGCACGGGCTCGACGGTGTAGCTTTGGCCGTAATGCTTCAGATAGGGTTTATCCGGCCCGAACAGCACCGGGATCATATGACCGGGCATCGTGCTCCAGCCGACACGGATGTTGAGCGGATCAGCCATTGCCGCGGTGGACAGCGCCACAACGACGCCAAGCATCGCCGTCAGCCCACGTAAAAGCCGCATTCCCCGCATCATCTCTCTCCTCCCCGCCGCGCATGCACACGCTTGTTTTTATCGGATGATCGCAATTCGCAGCAGACACCATCCACCCCTTGCCGCGCAAGCCCATCGTCGCCGGCATGAGGGGGTTTTCGGCATGTCACTCTGCGCGCATAGTTGTGCGCATGCCTGACGCACCGCCGGAAATCCGCTTATTTGTCGCAGCCTTCGAGGAGCGCAGCTTCACCGCCGCAGCCCGGCGGGAGAACGCGACGCAATCCGGTGTGTCGCAACATATCCGCAAGCTGGAAGACCGCTTCGGCGTAAGACTGTTCGCGCGCACGGCGGGGGCGATCTCCCCCACCCCGGCGGGCGAGGTGTTTTATCGCCATTGCCTGGACATTCTGCGCGCCCATGAAGCCGCCATTCTGTCGCTGCGCGGTTTTGGCCGCAGCCTGGAGGGGGAGATCGTCGTGGGGTTGATGCCGTCCATGACGCGCTGCGTGCTTGCCCCCTCCCTGGCGCGCTTCATGGCGCTGCACCCGAATGTCTCGGTGCGCATCGAGGAAGCCTATAGTTTCGTGCTCACCGAACGGGTGCGGGCGGGCGATCTTGCCTTTGCCGTGGTACCCTCCGGCCAGACCGGCCCCGGCGTGCGCAGCCGCTTCTTCTGCCGCACGCCCGAGGTGCTGGTGGCAGGTGCCGCGCGGGGAATGGAGCACGGCAAGCCGGTCAAGCTGGCAACGCTCGGCCCGATTCGCCTCGTGCTGCCCGGCGTGCAGAATGCGCGGCGCGTCAGCCTGGATGCGTATCTGAACGCCAATTCGGTCGAGGTCGCTCAGGTGCTGGAATTGGACGCAATGCTCGGCGCGCTCGATCTGGTCGGCCAGACCGACTGGCTGACCATCGTGCCCGGCGTGATGATGGCCGATTCCGCGCCGGGCGGGCGTTGGAGCGTGGGGCAATTGGCCGACCCGCCGCTATCGGTGGATTTGATGCTGATCGAACCCGCCAAACGCCCGCTCGACGCCGCCTCCGCCGCCTTCCTGGCCGTGCTGGAGGAAGAGACGGCGCGGATGGATGCGGTGTGGGGGTGAGATCTCGGCGAACGTCAGAGTGCTGGCAGAAAGATGAAATTATTGATGTAATTTTCGTTTTTGCCACCAACGGCCATATCGTTGATGTTCTGATGCAGTGCCAAATCGAAGTCATGCACGGCATATAACCGGCCCTGGCTGATGCAGAAGACGCTGTAATTCAGCCCGCGCATGAACTGAAAGATATTTTCCGGTGCGCCGCCGTGATGGCGGTTTTCACTTTCCACCAGCAGCACCGGCCGGTCGCGCAAAATCAGCTCCCGCGCCCCCTGCAGCACGGCCAATTCATGGCCTTCGACGTCGATCTTGATGAAGCCGATTTTGCCCTGAATGAACCCATCCAACGTCACGGTCTGGCAATTGACGATTTCGCAGTCGATAGCGTCTTGCAGCAAATTCCCGGCTTCAATCGTCGCGGTGCCGAAATCCTTGGCGTGCTTGAATGTCGGAATCCGCAACGTGGCCGAGCCGACGCTGTTCGAGACCGCCAGTTGATGCACCACCACGTTGCCGGGCACCTTGCGCTTCAACTCGTCGGCTAGGCGCGGGATGGGTTCGAAAGCGAAAACCTGTGGGCAAAGCTGCGCCAATCGACCGGAATAATAGCCCTCATTGGCACCGATATCGAGCGCGGCGAGCCCCTTGGGCACCAGAGTGCCGAGCTTGTAGTACTCAACCTCGAAATTCCTGCGGATCGCGATTTTCCACATACCAAGCTTGAGAGAGAATTTGGGACCACCGAGTTTGCCAATAAAATTCAATACGTCCGAAACAATGAACATCTCGCTATCCCGACCCATCATGGCACGACCGGCAGCCAGATTGGCCCCGAGCCTAGGTTTACGCTGTTGCACCTATATCAATTTAGGCACGGCGCACCAACCACTGCGCGCGGCACGGATTGACGACGGCGCAGTTCCAGCCAATCCTCTGCGTTAATGATCGGGGGATAACCAAAATGCACCCACCTCGCGACCGCGCACCGTTTTCCGCCATTGTGGACCGTCCGCCGTTGAAACTGCCCGGCAATGCCCGGCTGGTTCTGTGGTCGATTGTCAATTTGGAGGTGTGGGACATCGCAAAGCCGATGCCCCGGCAGATTCTCTCGCCACCGATGGGCAACACCCTCACGCCGGATATTCCGAACTGGTCGTGGCATGAATACGGGATGCGGGTGGGCGTGTGGCGGTTTTTCGATCTCTATCGCCGCCTCAACATCCGCCCCACGCTGTCGATCAACGCCCGCGTGTGTCTGGATTACCCGCGAGTGGCCGAGCAGGCGCGCGATGCGGGGTGGGAGTTCATGGGCCATGTCTGGGAACAGGGGCCGATCCATCACATCGCCGACCAGCGCGAGACGATTTTCCGCACGCAGGATTTGCTGGAAAAATTCACCAGCAAGCGCCCCATCGGCTGGCTTGGACCGGGGCTGACGCAGACCTTCGAGACACCGGAATATCTGGCCGAGGCCGGGGTGAAATATATCGGCGACTGGGTGTGGGATGATGAGCCGGCGGAGATTGCCACCGACCGCGGCCCGCTGGTCACGCTGCCCTACACCACGGAGCTGAACGACATTCCCACCATGATGATCCAGCATCATGAAAGCCCGTATTGGGAACAGCGTTGCCGCGATCAGTTCGACCGCCTGTATGCCGAGGGCGCGGATCGGGCGAAGATCATGGCCATTGCCATTCACCCCTACATCTCCGGCGTGCCGCACCGGATCAAATACCTTGAAGCCATCTATGACTATGCCCGCCAGCATGAAGGCGTGCTGTTCTGGAATGGCGAGGAGTTGATGGAATGGTGGCAGATGGAGCGGGCGGGCCAGGGGTATAAATAACCCCTGGGCCGCGTCACCTCACAAAACCGTCGCCACCAGCAGCAAGAGCGGCCCCAACAGCAGGGCCGCCATCGCCGCATAGGTGAAGAAGCCCGGCATCCGCACGCCGCGATGGGCGGCAATCGAGCGCACCAGCATGTTCGGTGCGTTGCCGATATAGGTCAGCCCGCCGAAGAACACCGCACCGGCTGAGATCGCGCGCAACACCTGCGCCCAATCGCCGGTGAGCCGGGCGGCGTCATCACCGGCCAATTGGAAAAACACCAGATAGGTCGGCGCATTGTCGAGCACGGCGGCGAGTGCCCCGGTGATGACGAAATACGCAACCGCATTCGGCGCGCCATCGGGCTGTTTCGTCAGCAGCAGCAACGGCGCCAACGGCCCCTGTGCACCGGCATGCAGCATCGTCTCCACCGGAATGATGGTGGCGAAGATGGCGGCAAACAGCAGCGCCACCTCGATCATCGGCGCCCAGCTGAACAGATTGCGCTGCCGGATGCTCTGCGGAGTCACCCGCCACGACAGCGCCGCCACGCCGAACAGCACCGCCATACCGGCCAGACGCTCGATATCAATCGCAGCGCCCAACACCCGCATCTGCCCCGGATGCCACATCCCCTGCCCCAGCACGACAGCGGCCACCACCAGCACCAGCGCGAAATTGCCCCTGCCCGTCACCCGCAACGGCGTGCGGGTCAATGTCTTGTCGCCACAAGCGAGCCTGCGATCGATCAGCCAGAACACCATCAACAGCGGCAGCGCCACCATCGCCAACAGCCCGGCCAGATGCGTCACCGGCCAGAAGAACGGCACGCCGCGCAGAAACCCGACATAAAGCGGCGGATCGCCGAGCGGGGATGTCACACCGCCCGCATTGGCACAGAGCAGGACGAAGAACACCACCAGATGCACCCGTCGCCTGCGATGGGCATTGGCGCGCAGCAGCGGATGGATCAGCACCATCGACACCCCCGTGGTGCCCAACACCCCCGCCGCCAGCGTGCCGATGGCAAGCAGCAGCGTGTTGCCGCCCGGTGTGCCCCACGGCCCGCCCTCCAGCAAAATGCCGCCACCGGCGGTGTAGAGCGCGAGCAGCAACGCCAGGAAGGGCAGATATTCCACCAGCATCTGCCGCCACATCTCGGCTGCACTCGCCTCCAGCCCCTGCGCCCGCGCCAGGGCGGCGATCAGCAGCAGCGTCCAATACAGCGCGATTTTCCCGAAATGGTGGTGCCAGAAGCGCGGCAGGATCAGCGGCAGAATCGCAATCGACAGCAGCAGACCGGCAAACGGAATCCCCCAAATCACCCCATCATGGGAGGCAGGCGTTGCGGGCAACCCCGCCAAGCTCGCCAAATCCATCCACCATCCCCATATCAATTGATAACCAGCCGCCGGAGCTGCGGTTGCGGCCCGCAGAGCCTGCAAGTAACCTCTGCCCAACGCAAGGAGAACCGCCCATGGATATGACCGGCGAACGCCGAATCCCCGCCAGCCGCGACGTCGTCTGGCAGGCGCTGAACGATCCGGAGATCCTCAAGGCCTCGATCCCAGGCTGCGAGTCGATGGAAAAGCTGGGCGAGAACGAACTCAAGGCCACCGCCGCCGTCAAAATCGGCCCGATCGCCGCGCGCTTCACCGGCAAGGTGAATCTTCTCGACCTCGATCCGCCGCATTCCTACCGCATCGAGGGCGAAGGCCAGGGCGGTGTTGCCGGGTTCGCCAAGGGTGGGGCGGTGGTGCGGCTGGCGCAGGAGGGTGCGGACACGCTGCTGACCTATGAGGTCAAGGCGCAGGTCGGCGGCAAGATCGCCCAGCTCGGCGCGCGCCTGATCGATGCCACCGCCAAGCAGATGTCGGATGCGTTTTTCAACAATTTCTCCAACGCCGTGCAGGCGATGGCCCCCGAAGCCGGGGCGGCCCCCGCGCCGGTGGCACAGGCGCAATTGTCGATCTGCGATCTGATCCCCAGCGAGATCGCGGGCCTGCCGCTGACGGCGTGGATCGGCATTGTGATCTATCTGCCGATTCTCATCATGCTGCTGAAGGCCTATCTGTGAGCCTGCCCACCTCCGTCGCCGAAACCGAGGCACTGCTGGCGGCGGGTGGTTATGTGGCAGACACTGCCCTGGCCACCACAGTCTTTCTCGCTCTGTCGATGCAGCGCCCGCTGTTTCTGGAAGGCGAGCCGGGCACCGGCAAAACCGAGATCGCCAAGGTGCTGGCCCAGGGCTTGGGTCGGCGTCTGGTGCGGCTGCAATGCTATGACGGCCTCGACCTCGCCGCTGCCGCCTATGAATGGGACCATGCCCGTCAGCTGATGGCGATCCGCCTGGCCGAGGCGCGTGGTGATGCGGCGAGCACGGATATCTATGCGCGCAGCTTCCTGCAATCCCGCCCGCTGCTGTCGGCCATCGACCCTGACCAGCCGCCCGCCGTGCTGCTGATCGACGAGCTTGACCGCGCCGATGAGCCGTTCGAGGCGTTTCTGCTGGAAGTGCTGGCGGATTTCCAGCTGACCATTCCCGAATTCGGCACCGTGCATGCCGCCGTGCCGCCGGTGGTGGTGCTGACCTCCAACCGCACCCGCGAGGTGCATGACGCCATCCGCAGGCGGTGCCTGTATCAATGGGTGGACTACCCCACCGCCCTGCGCGAGCGTGAGATTCTGGCGCGCAAGGCCCCCAATGTCTCGGCACGTCTGTCGGCGGAGATCGTCGCCTTCGTGCAGCGTCTGCGCCAGGAAGATATCTTCAAGCTGCCGGGCGTGGCGGAAACCATCGATTGGGCCGGTGCCTTGACCCATCTCGACCAGACCGAGCTGGCCCCCGGTGCGGTGGATGAAACACTTGGCGTGTTGCTGAAGTATCAGGACGACATCGCCAAAATCCGGGGAGCGGAGGCGGCGAAGCTGGTGGATGAGGCGAAGGCAGCCGTGCGCAACACGCTCGGCGCATGAGCCAAGGCAAACTCTCCAGCAACGTCATGCATTTCGCCCGCCTGCTGCGGCGTGCCGGGCTGAAGGTGGGGCCGGCGGATATGCTGGCCGCCCAGCAGGCGCTCAGTCTGGTGGAGATCGGCAGCAAGCAGCAGATGCAGGCGGCGTTGCGCGCCACGATGGTGCATCGGCATGAGGATGCCGATCTGTTCGACTACGCCTTTTCCATCTATTGGCGCGACCCCAACGCTGGCCAGCAGGCCCGCGCGATGGCGGCCCTTGATGGCGGCAAGGAGCCCAAGCCGGAAAAAGCGCCGCCCGGCGCCAAACGCATCGAAGACGCCTTCCGCCCCAAACAGGAACAGCGTCAGGTACCGGATGATCGCCCGGCGGAATTCGATGCGGTGATGACCGTCTCCGAACGCGAGCGTCTGAACACCATGGATTTCGAGGCGATGTCGGCGCTGGAGATTGCGCGCGCCAAGGCCGAGATTGCCCGGCTGCATCTGCCGCTCGACGAAAAGCGCACCCGCCGTCAGCGCCCCGATGCCTCCGGCCCGCGCATCGATCTGCGCGCCACTTTGCGCCGGTCGCGCCGGTTTGGCGGCGAGTTGATCGAACTCGCCCGCACCCGCCGCACCACCCGCCCGCCGCCCTTGGTGGTGCTGTGCGACATCTCGGGCAGCATGGCGCGCTATGCGCAGATTTTGCTGCATTTTCTGCACGCGGTGGCCAATGACCGAGACCGCGTGCATTCCTTCCTGTTCGGCACCCGCCTGTCCAACATCTCCCGCCAATTGAAGGCGCGTGATCCGGAGATGGCCTTCCAACTGGTCGCGCATGCGGTGCCGGATTGGTCCGGTGGCACGCGGATCGGCGAGGCGATTGCGCATTTCAACCGCGACTGGTCGCGTCGGGTGCTCGGACAGGGGGCGGTGGTGCTGCTGGTCACCGATGGGTTGGACCGCGAGGGCGCGGCGGGGCTGGCGGGTGAGATGGAACGGCTGCACAAATCCTGCGCGCGGCTGGTCTGGCTCAATCCGCTGTTGCGCTGGGACGGCTTCGCCCCAAAATCTCAGGGCATACGGGCGATGCTGCCGCATGTGGACGAGTTCCGCACCGTGCACAGCATCGCCAGCCTGAAAAGCCTGGTTGAAACCCTCTCCCGCCCGGCAAACCCGCGCGAGATGGATCGCTGGAGAAAAGCATTATGACCGACATGCTCGCCATCGCCGCAGCCTGGAAGGCACAAGGCGAAGACGTCGCCATCGCCACCGTCGTTGAAACCTGGGGCAGCTCCCCGCGCCCCACCGGCAGCCAGCTGGTGGTGACGAAATCCGGCAAGCTGGAAGGCTCGGTCAGCGGGGGCTGCATCGAAGGCGCGGTGGCCGAGGCCGCCATCGCCAGCATCGACAGCGGCTTCCCGCGCGTGCTCGATTTCGGCATCAGCAACGAACAGGCCTGGGAGGTCGGGCTGGCCTGTGGCGGCAAGGTGAAGGTGTTTGTGGAGCCGCTGACATGAAATCCGCAGCCCTCAGCGCCCTGCAAGCCGCCCGCGCCGCCAAGCGCCCGGTGGTGTTCGCCACCCGCCTGTCCGACGGCCATCAGATCCTGCTGCCGGACGCCGCGGCCTCCGACGCCCTCAACGCCGCGGCCCACCGCGCGCTCTCCCGCGATGAGAACGCGACGAAGGAGATTGAGGGCGAGGCGTGGTTCCTGCACGCCTATTCGCCGCCGGTGCGTCTGGTGATCGTGGGGGCGGTGCACATCGCGCAATCGCTGGTGCCGATGTCCGCCCCGCTCGGGCTGGATCTGATCGTGGTCGATCCGCGCCGCTCCTTTGCCACCGAAGACCGCTTCCCGAATGTGACGCTGATGGATGATTGGCCGGATGAGGCGATGGACAAGATCGCCCCCGACAGCCGCACCGCCGTGATCACGCTGACGCATGATCCGAAACTCGACGACCCGGCGCTTGATCGGGCGTTGCGTTCGGATGCGTTTTATATCGGCTCCCTCGGCAGCCGAAAAACCCACGCCGCCCGCCTCGCCCGCTTGGCCGCCCTCGGCCATGACGAGGCCGCTTTGGCGCGGATCAAGGGGCCGGTGGGGCTGGATATCGGTGCGGTGTCTGCTCCGGAGATCGCGCTGTCCATCCTCGCCGAATTCGTGGCCTATCGCCGCCGGATCGGCCAGACGCCATGATCTTCGCCGAATTCCCGCTCGATGACGCGCTGGGGGCGATGCTGGCCCACACGCGCCGGGCAGGGACATTGGTATTGAAGAAGGGCACCAAGCTCGACGAAGCCGCCATCGCCGCCTTGCGAGGCGCCGGGATTGCCAGCGTGGTGGCGGCGAAACTCGGGCCGGGCGATCTGCTGGAAAACGACAGCGCCGACCGCCTCTCGGCCCGCCTGACCTGCCCAGGGCTGCGCGCGATGCCGGCCCATACTGGCCGCGTCAATCTGGTGGCCGAGCAGGCCGGGCTGTTGCTGGTCGA
Organism: Acetobacteraceae bacterium; assembly: GCA_031291725.1. GTDB lineage: Bacteria > Pseudomonadota > Alphaproteobacteria > Acetobacterales > Acetobacteraceae > CAIQQQ01. The sequence goes on along the minus strand of JARLIM010000019.1, from coordinate 13,667 downwards.
TGCGGTGGCGATCGACCGGATCAACGAAACCGACGAATCCCTCACCGTCGCCACGCTGCGCGATGCCGCCGTGGTGGCACCGGGGGACATGGTGGCGACGATCAAGGTGATCCCGTTCGCGGTGCCCGAAGCGGTGCAAGCCGCCGTGGAGCGGCACGCCGCCCCCGCCACCTTCGCGCTGCACGCCTTCCGCAAGCTGCGGGTGGGGCTCGTCTTGAGCGAAATCGGCACGCTCAAGCAGAGCATCATCGACAGCACCATCGCCGTCACCCGCGCACGGGTGGCGGGGTTTGGCGGCACATTGCTCGCCCCGCTGCGCTGCCCGCACGACAGCCACGCCATCGCCGCCGCGTTGCGTCAGTTGCAGCGCAATGGCGCAGATCTGCTGCTGATCGCCGCCGCCTCCGCCACGGTGGACCGCCACGATATCGGCCCGTCCGCCATCGTGGCGGCAGGGGGGGAGGTGGTGCATTTCGGCATGCCGGTCGATCCGGGCAATCTGATCTGCATGGGACGGATTGACGATATCCACGCCATCGTGCTGCCCGGCTGTGCGCGCAGCCCGAAGCTGAACGGGATCGATTTCGTGCTCGCCCGCATCTTCGCGGGGCTGCCGGTGGGGCGCGTCGAGATTGCCCGCATGGGGGTGGGCGGATTGCTGAAAGACACGGAAAGCCGACCGCTGCCGCGCGTGCGCGCCACCGCACAACGCAGCGTCGCTGCCGTGGTGCTCGCCGCCGGAGCCTCGCGCCGGATGGGCGGGCAGCACAAATTGCTGATCGAAGGTAGCGACGGGCGGGCGATGGTGGCGCGCAGCGTGGATCAGTTGATCGAGGCCGGTTTCACCACCATCCTCGTCGTCACCGGCCATCGTGAGGAGGCGGTGCGTGCGGCCCTCGCCGGTCGCACCGTCCGCTTCGTGCATGCCGAGCGCCACGCAGAGGGTATCGCCGAAAGCCTCAAGGCGGGGCTCGCCGCCCTACCGGAAGACGCCGCCGCCGTGCTGGTGGCACTGGCCGACATGCCGCTGGTCGAGCCCGCCACGCTGCGCCGCATCGTCGCCGCCTATGACCCCGATGAAGGCCGCACCATCGTTGTGCCCACGCATCAGGGCCAGCCCGGCAATCCGGTGCTGTGGGATCGCGTCTATGTGGAGGAGATGATGCGGCTTTCCGGCGACAACGGTGCCCGCGCCTTGCTGCGCCAGCACGCCGAGGCGGTGGCGGAAGTGGCGGTGGAGAGCGATTCGGTGTTGCGGGATTTCGACACACCGGAGAGTCTGGCAGCGCTGAGCGACTGAATTTCCCCGGAGACTCCCCATGCGCATCACCGCAGGCGACGCCGAACTCATCCTCGCGCCGGAAACCGGCGGTGCCGTGGTGTCGTGGACCATCGCAGGCCAGCCGATCTTCCGTGCCGCCAACCCGCAGGCGCAGGGGTCGCGCGATCATGCGTGCTATCCGCTGTTCCCGTTCTCCAACCGCATCGCCCATCGCCGTTTCAGCTGGGACGGCGAAACCTACGAACTGCCCGCACTGATCGCGCCCTGGGCGATTCACGGCGCTGCCTGGAAACGCGCTTGGCGGGGCGAGTGCCGCGCGATGATCCTCGACTATGAACCGAGCGAGCTCTGGCCGTTCGCCTTCCGGGCCGAACAGCATTTCGACCTCCGCCCGGATCGGCTGACGATGGCACTCTGCATCACCAACACCGACAGCAAACCGGTGCCCTGCGCCATCGGCATTCACCCCTTCTTCTGGCGCGATGAGGCCACACTTCTGCATCTGCCGGTGCAATCGGTCTGGGTGCCGGATGCCGACAAGATCCCCACCCACAAAGCCCCGCTGCCCACCGAATTCGACTTCCGCACCGAACGCGCACTCGGGCAGGCCGATATCGATCATTGCTTCTCGGATTGGGACGGCCACGCCGAGATCATCTGGCCGTCACGCGGGCAGAAACTCAGCCTGACGGCCAGTGCGCCGCTGCACCATGTGGTGTTCTACACCCCACGCAATCGCCCGTTCTTCGCGCTGGAGCCGGTGTCCAACCGCAATGACGCGCTCAATCACATGGATGAGGCCGATAACGGCATGGTCGTGCTGGCACCGGGCGAGTCGTTGCGTGGAACGGTGGAGATGGTGGTCAGCCCGGTGTGATCACACCCGCAACCGCGCCAAACTCACCCCCATCGCCAGCAACGCGACAGCCACGGCTGCTGAGATCGCCAACACACCGCCAGCCCCCACCCCCGCCGAGGCGGTGAGGCCGAAGCTGACCGCCACCAAGGCCGCCCCCAGCGTCTGGCCGAGCAGTCGCGCGCTGGAGAGCACCCCACTGCCCGCCCCGCTGCGTTCACGCGGGGTGGAGGCGATCAATTGGCGGTTGTTCGGTGCCTGAAACAGCGCGAAGCCGCCGCCGCACAGCGACATCCGCCACGCCATGTTCAGCCAACTCACCGGTGCGGGGGCCAGCACGATCGCCAGCAGCCCCAGGGTGAACAGCGCCAGCCCCACCCCGCCCATCTTGCCCGCCGGAATCCGGTCCGCCAGCCGCCCGGCCAACGGGGCGACAAACACCGCCGTCACCGGCCAGGGCGTGATCAGCAGGCCGATCTCGGTGGTGGTCATGCCGCGTGACTGGAACAGGAAGGGCATCGAGACAAAGGCCATCGTGGCGGCGATGAAGGAGCACACCGAGGTCAACGCCGAAAGCGAAAAGACCGGGATGGCGAACAGATCCACCGGCAGAATCGGCACCGCCTTGCCGCGTTGCGAGCGGACGAAGACATAGGTCACCGCGATCGCCGCCACCGTTTCGGCCAGAACCTGCGGCCAGGGCTGGCCGTGGCCGAAGCCATCGACCGCCGCAATCCCCAGCCCGAACATCGCCGCATTCAACGCCGCCCCAGTCCAGTCGAACCGATGCGGTGCACGCGGCGTCATCGGCAGGGAGGCGGTCATGATGAAGGCGGCAATGCCCACCGGCACGTTGATGAAGAACAGAAACGGCCAGGGTGCGATGCTCAAGATCGCCGCCGCCAATGAGGGGCCGGTGGCGGCGGAGACGGCGACGATCATGCTGTTGATCCCCATCCCGCGCCCCAATTGCGCGCGTGGGAAGATGAAGCGCACGAGCGCGGTGTTCACGCTCATCAACCCCGCCGCCCCGAAGCCCTGAATGACGCGCGATGCCACCAGCATCTCCAGGCTGTTCGACAATGCGCAGCCCAGCGATGCCAGGGTGAAGATCACCACACCCCAGGTGTAAATCCGCTTATAGCCGACGATATCGCCCAACGCCGCCAGGGAGAGCAGCGAGACGGTGATGGCGAGCTGATAGGCGTTGACCACCCAAATACTCTCCGCCGGGGTGACATGCAGTTCGGCGGAAATTGTCGGCAGGGCGATGTTTGCAATCGAGCCGTCGAGCACCGACATGGTGATCACCAAGGCCTGCGCCGTGATCGCCCAGAAGCGCTGGGGATAGGGCAGACCGTCGCTGGCATCACTCATCGGCTTCTCCAGACTGACTCAAACAGCACGGTGGCAACGCGGAGAGTGTACAATGGCCGGGCCATCAAGATTTCGCCACCTGACGGAATTGCATAGCCGCCGGTGTTGCACGCTGAACATCGTGTGCCATCATGCACTTATGCTGGCCGATTCCGTGCACCACCGCAGACTTTGCATCCACCCCCAGGAGTTCCAGCACCACAATGTCTGACCCAGACTGGGAAATTCCGCTGAATCTGCAACCGGAGCCGAGCGAATATCGCTTCGATCTGGACTCAGCTCTGCGCTCGGTCGTCGCCCTGCGCGCCAACGTGCCCGCCGATGCGTTCACCGCCGAGTCGCTCGGCACCGAACGGATTGGCAGCGGCGTGGTCATCCGTGTGCCGGGTGCGCCGGAGGGGCTGGTGCTGACCATCGGCTATCTGATCACCGAGGCGGAGACGATCTGGCTCGTCTCGCATGATGGCCGCGCCGTGGCGGGTCATGCGCTGGCCTATGACCAGGCGACAGGCTTCGGATTGGTGCTCACCTTGGGCAAGCTTGGCGTGCCGGGGATCGAACTGGGCCGCTCGGCGGGCGTCGGTGTGGGGGATCAATTGGTGATGGCGGCGGGCGGCGGGCTCGCGCGGGCGATGGAGACGCGGCTGGTCGGGCGGCAGGAATTCGCCGGCTATTGGGAATATCTGCTCGACGAGGCGCTGTTCATCGCCCCGGCGCATCCGTTCTGGAGCGGGGCGGCGGTGCTCGATGCGGCGGGCAAGCTGGTCGGCATCGGCTCGCTGATCCTGCAACAGGGCGACGATAACGGCCAGCGTGCCGACATGAACATGGCGGTGCCGATCGATCTGCTGCACCCGATCCTGACCAGCATGCTCACCACCGGCAGTTCCGGCCGCCCGCCGCATCCGTGGTTGGGCGTGTTCGTGATGGAGAATGAAGGCGGGCTGGTGATCGGCGGACTGGCCGAAGACGGCCCGGCGGAGCGGGCGGGGGTGCAGGTGGGCGATGAGGTGGTCGGCCTGGGGGATGAGGAGATCAGCGACGTGGCCGCCCTCTGGCGTCAACTCTGGGCGGCGGGCGCTCCGGGGGTGGAGGTGAAGCTGCACATCAAGCGCGGCGCCAACACGCTGACGGTGCGCATCGCCACCGGCGACCGCAACAAGGCACTGCGTTCACCCTCGATGCATTGAGCACAGCACTTCGGATCAAATGATCATTGCGCATTGATCGTTTCATGGCGTCATAATCCCCGTCATAACAACAACAGGGAAGGCAGACGCCCGATGACAGCCATTCGCGGCCATGTAGCAGCCACACGCCGCCCCGGCGCGCTTGGTGTGCACTCCATCGACCATTTCGCGCTCATGGTGCCGGACCTCAAGGTGGCCGAGCATTTCTATCGCAATTTCGGACTCGACGTGCGCGCGGAGGAAGGCGGCTTGTCGCTGTATGCGTATGGGCAGCCGCATCGCTGGGGCCGGGTGATGGAGGGGGCGACGAAGCAGTTGCATCACGTCTCCTTCGGCGCATTCGAAGACGACATGCCGCGTTTTGCCGCGCATTTGCAGTCTCTCGGCGTGCAGCGCATCGACGCGCCTGCGGGCTTCGAGAGCAACGGCATCTGGTTTCGCGATCCCGATGGCGCGTTGCGGGAAATTCGGGCGGCGGAGAAATCCTCCACCAACCACAAGGCGGCGTTTGCCGTGCCGATCTGTGGCGAGGGCGCACGCGGCACCGTCTCGCGTGAGGAAGCGCCCAGCGTGCGGCCGAAGCGGTTCAGCCACATGCTCACCTTCGTCGGCTCGGCGGCCAAGGCGATCAGCTTCTATGAACAGACGGTCGGGCTGAAACTGGCCGATGCGGCGGGCAGCGACGTGGCGTTCATGCACGGCATCCACGGCAGCGACCACCATATCCTCGCCTTCGCCACCGGCGGCGGTGCCGGGCTGCATCACTCATCATGGGATATGGGCGGCATCGAGCAGATTGGCCTCGGCGCGATGCATATGGCCGATTCGGGCTATGCGCGCGGCTGGGGCTTGGGGCGGCATGTGCTGGGATCGAATTACTTCCACTATATCCGCGACCCCTGGGGCAGCTATGCCGAATATTCCGCCGATATCGACTACATCCCGGTGACACAGGATTGGGAAGCCAAGACGTGGGAGGCCCATAACGCCTTCTATCTCTGGGGGCCGACACCGCCGGAGGATTTCGTGACGAATTTCGAGGTGCAGTGAGACATTCGTGTCTTTCGTCAATGCAAGTGCTCCGCTTGCATTGACGGGGGGATATGGGTTCAAGCCGACTTCGCCCCGCTCTATACCCGCACCGCTGCCTCCAACACCTCGCCAATCGGGCCCTCGGCGCTGATGCCCAGCACATGCACCGAGTGCCACAGCGCATAATGCAGCAGGCTCCAGGCCGGTTGCGAGGCCTCGGCGGCATTGGCGATCACCGCCTGCACCACCTCACTCGGCACCACCTGCGCCACACCGGGTTGATGGGCGATCTGGTCGGCGAGTGCCTTGCCGCGACGGGCGATCCAGCCGCCCACCGGTGGCTTGAAGCCCTTCTTGCGCGCCCAGGCCCCTGCCTGCGGAAATGCGCCCTCCAGCCATTCGCGCAACAAGACCTTGCCGCGTCGCAGCCCGACCTTCTCGCTGTCCGGCAGCGTAAAGGCGAATTCGGCCACCAGCGGATCGAGGAAGGGCGTGCGCCCCTCCACCCCGTGCACCATCAGCGTGCGGTCGAGCTTGATCAGCAGATCATTGGGCAGCCATTCCTGACAATCGACGAATTGCGCCGCCTGCACCGCCGAGCGCACATCGCCGGCCGATGCCTCCGCCGCCGCCAGCCCGTCGCGCCAGCCGGTCAGACCGGGGATGGCATGGCCGAACACCCCGCTTGAACGCGGCTTGCGGGCGAACCAACTCAGCGGCGCGCGCTGCTTGCGATAGCGGGCATAGCCACCGAACAACTCGTCGCCGCCCTCACCGCACAACGTCACCTTCAGCCCGCCAGCCCGCGCGGCACGGCCGAGCATCCAACTCGGCAGCACGGCGGCATCGCTCGTCGGATCGTCGATGCAGGCGGCGATCTGCGGGGCGAGGTTCCAGAAATCCGCCTCCCCCATTTCCAACCGCTCGCACTCCGCCCCCATCGCCCGCGCCAGTCGCCGCGCCTCGGCGGTTTCGTCCACCCCCTCCGCACCGGCCCAGCCGACGGTCAGCGCCTGGATGCGGTTGCCGGTCAGCCGGGTCATCAACGCCAGCAACGCCGCCGAATCGACGCCGCCGGAGAGGAACAGTCCGAACGGCACATCGGATTGCAGATGCGCGCTGACGGAATCGGACAGCACGGCATCCAGTTGCCGCACCGCATCGCCATGCCGTATCGGGCGCGGTGCCCCCTCCGGCAGGGCATGGTTGCGATGGCGGGCAACGATGCGGCCCTGTTCCACCACCAGCGTCTCGCCGGGCAATGCGCGATAGATGCCGGGGAAAATCGTCTCCGCCCCGGTGGTGAATTTCAGCTGCAACAACTCCGCCACGCGCGCATGAGACGGATTGCGGCTGCCGAAGCCCGCGGCGAGCAGCGATTGCGGTTCGGAGGCGAAGGCGAAGGCGGCAGCGTTTTCCGCGTAATAGAGCGGCTTGATGCCGAACGGGTCGCGCACCAGCACCAAGCGCCGCGCAATCGGGTCATGCACGGCCAAGGCGAACATGCCGCGCAACCGATCGGCGAACCCGGCACCGAGCGTGTCGTAGAGAAACACCGGCGGCTCGCAATCCGAGCGGGTGCGAAACGCCGCCTGCGGCATGGCGGCACGCAGTTCCGGGTTGTTGTAGATCTCGCCATTGCCCACCAGCGCGGTGCCGGTCTGGCGGTCATCGGAAATGCCGAACAGCGGCTGATCGCCGGTGGTCAGATCGACAATGGCCAGCCGCACCTGGATCAACGCCACATCGTCACGCACCAGCCGACCGAAGCCATCCGGGCCGCGATGGGCGATGGCGGACTGCATCCGGTTGAGCATCGCCGAGTCTGGCGCGCTGCCGTTGCGTGTCATCACCCCCGCTATACCGCACATGCTCAGACCTCCATGTTGCAACCGGCTTACAAGCTTGCCCCTCGGCAGCGCAACAGAGGCATGGTATCGGCTGTGGCATGCGCATTCTCTTCGTCGCCTCCAGCCGTATCGGTGATGCCGTTCTCTGCACCGGACTGATCGATCACCTGCTGCGGCAATATCCCAAGGCCCGCTTCACCATCGTCACCGGCCCGGTGGCCGAGGAGGTGTTCGCCCGCATGCCCAATCGCGAGCGCACCATCGTGGTGGAAAAGCGGCGCTTCGGCCTGCATTGGCTGCCGTTGTGGTGGTTCGCGGTGCGGCATTGGTGGGGCTTGGTGGTCGATATCCGCGCCTCGGCGCTGGCCTATCTGGTGCCTACACTTTCGCGTGTGGTGATGCGCAAGAGCGGCGGCCACAAGACACACCAACTCGGCCGTCTGCTCCGTCTCGACCCACCACCACGTCCCGTCGTCTGGACCGACGCCGCCGACCGTCGCCATGCCGCTGCATTATTGCCGGAAGGCGGGCCGATCATCGGGCTGGGGCCGACCTCCAATTGGGGGCCGAAAACCTGGGCACCGGAGCGCTTCGTGGAACTCGCCCAACGCCTCGCCGCCGAGACATTGCCGGGGGCGCGGTTCGCGATCTTCGCCGGACCGGGTGAGAAGGAAGCCAGCCTCGCCGCCCCGGTGCTGGCGGCATTGCCGGGGGCGATCGATCTGGTGGGCCGGCTGTCTCTGCCGGAAGTGGCCGCCTGCATGGCGCGCTGTGCGATCTTTATCGGCAATGATTCAGGCCTGATGCATATCGGCGCTGCCAGCGGCGCACCCACGTTGGGATTATTCGGCCCCACGCCGTCGGACGAATACGGCCCGTCGGGGCGCTGCGCCGCTCCGGTGGTGTCGGTGGATCAGACAATGGCGGGGTTGAGTGTGGAGATGGCGTTCGCCGCGGCCAAAAAGCTTCTCGCGAACCCGGCCTATGTTTTTTCCCGCAACGACGATGAACGGGCGGCCTCCTGATCATGATCCTCCTCCGCCCCGACCATCGCACCATAATCCTGCAATTCCTGCGCTTCGGCGTGGTGGGTGGTCTGGGCTTTGTCGTCGATACCGCGATGGTGTACGGCACGCGCGGATGGCTGGGGCTGTATGGGGCCGGAGCCTTCGCCTATCCGGTGGCAGCGAGCTTCAATTGGTTGATCAACCGGCTCTGGACCTTCCGCCAAACCAGTGGCAATCGCAGCGCGCGGTCGCAATGGTTGCGCTTCCTGGCGGTCAATCTGATCGGCTTCGTGCTCAATCGGGGGGCCTATTTCGCGCTGATCTATGCAAGTGAGCTTTGCAGAGACAGGCCTATCCTCGCCGTCGCCGCCGGGGCCATTGTGGGGATGTTCGCGAATTTCGGTCTGTCGCGGCGGCTGGTCTTCTCCTAGCTGTCATGGCATGTCCGACGCGCCGGGGGGCGAATGAAGCGCATCTGGATCATGCTTGCGGCTGTTCTGCTGATCACCACACCGGTGGCGGCACAAAGCCCCACCACGCCCTATCCCGGCCCAGCCCGCATTATCGGCAGCGATTCCGCCGGCTGCATCGCCGGAGCGGTCAGGCTGCCAGACACCGCGCCGGGCATGCAGACCATCCGCGTCTCGCGCTCCACCTTTTGGGGGCATCCCACCGTGATCGCCGCCTTGCAGGATCTTGCCAGGCGGGCACAGGCGGCAGGGCTGCCTGACCTATATATGAACGACATCTCGCTGCCGCGCGGCGGCCCCTTGGTGGGCATTCATGCCAGCCATCAACGCGGTGTCGATGCCGATGTCTGGCTCGATGTCGCCGGACCGCATCCGGTGCTGCCCATCGCCCAGCGTGAGACCATCACGCCGCACACCCTCGTCCGCCCCGATGGGCGCGGTGTGGATATGACGATCTGGCGGCCCGAGCACATCACCCTCATCCGCCTCGCCGCCACCGAGCCGGGGATCGACCGCGTGCTGGTCAACCCGGCGATCAAGCAGCAATTATGCACCCAAGTCACCGGCGAGCGCTCCTGGTTGCGGCGGGTTCGTCCCTGGTATGGCCACGCGACGCATATGCATCTGCATTTCAAATGCCCCGCCGGGCAAACCGAATGCATCGACCAACCCCCACCGCCAGAGGGCGATGGCTGCGATGCCTCGCTGGCCTGGTGGTTCGAACAACGCGATAAACCCGCTGCCAAAACCAGCGAGGCTGCGCCCAAGCCGAAGCCAATCGTACTGCCGGCCGCATGCCGCGCCATCATGGCGGCGCCATGAGCATCGGGCGCGAGACGTGGCGGGCGGCGGCGGTGTTCGTGGCCGGGTTCCTGACCTTCTTCAACCTCTACACCCCTCAGGCCTTCCTGCAGGTTCTGGCGCAGGATCTCGGCGCTTCCACCTTGCAGATCGGCCTGTCAGTGACGGTCTCGCTGCTGGCGGTCTCGACAATCGCCCCGATTGCCGGGGCAATTTCCGATCGGCTTGGCCGCAAGCGGATCATCGTCACCGCGTGTTTTGCCCTGATCGCCTCAACCTTGCTGGTCGCGCATAGTCGCTCCTTGGGCGAATTGCTGCTCTGGCGCACCCTGCAGGGCATGACGCTGCCATTCATCTTCACCGTCACCGTGGCCTATATTGCGGATGAATGCAGCGGACCATTGACGATCAAAACCTCTGGCATCTACGCCTCCGGCACCATTCTGGGCGGATTTCTGGGACGCTTCCTCGGCGGCGTCATCGCGGATCTGGATGGCTGGCGGGCGGTGTTCGTCGTCATGGCGGGGATCACCACGCTGGCGGCGGCGTTTGTCGCGTGGGCAATGCCGTATGAGGTGAAATTCACCCCGGTGATGGGGGGCTTGCAGGCCAATCTGCGCGCCTATCGCGAACATCTGCGCAATATCCGACTGCTTGCCACCTGTGGCATCGGCTTTGGCATGCTGTTCTCGATGGTGGCGAGCTTCACCTTCGTCAATTTCCGTCTCGCCGAACCGCCCTTTCTGCTGTCGCCGACCAAAGTGGGCTCGATCTTTGCGGTCTATCTGCTGGCAATGGTCTCCGCCCCGCTCTCCACCCGCGTCGCCGTGCGGATTGGACGCATTCCGGCGCTGATGCTCTCCATCGGCTGCGCGATGTTCGGATTGCTGCTCACATTGTCGAGCTGGCTGCCGGTGGTGATCGCGGGGCTTGCGTTCTCAACGGCGGGCTTTCTGATGATCCAGGCACTCTCGATCGGCTTCATCGGCGCCATCGTGCCGCATGCGCGCTCATCGGCTGTGGGATTATATGTCACGATCTACTATATCGGCGGTGCGCTCGGCTCCTTTCTGCCCGGTCCGATCTGGCATAATTTCGGCTGGATCGGCGTGATCGCGCTGCTGTGCACGAATTTGTCGCTGATGGCAGCCCTGGCGCGGACATTCTGGCGACTGCCCAAGCCTATCCCCTCCTGATCCCGATCAGTTTCTCGTCACCCGGTCTTTACGTGGCAACGAGACTGACCAATTCTCAATCAACACTGACTGCGTGCGGAGTTTTTGCGATGACCCCTCCTTTGGATCAGGCCGATCTCGGCCTCGAACGCTTTGCCATCGGCCAGCCGGTCTCGCGCAAGGAAGACCCGGTGTTGCTGCGCGGTGAGGGGCGTTACACCGACGACCTCAATTTGCCCGGCCAACTCCATGGCGTGGTGGTGCGCAGCCCGGTGGCGCATGGCATCATCCGCTCCCTCGCCCTCGACGACGCCCGCGCCATGCCAGGGGTGCGTGCCATCCTGACGCAAGCCGATCTGATCCAGGCCGGCATCAAGCCGATGCAGGCCGTCGTGCTCGGCACCAACCGCGATGGCAGCCCCTCGCCCAAGCCCACGCAATACGCCCTGGCCGCCGATCGCGTCCGCTATGTCGGCGACCCGGTGGCCTTCGTGGTGGCCGACAGCCTGTCCGAGGCACGCGATGCGGCGGAGGCGGTGTTTATCGACATCGACCAGCTTCCCGCCGTCACCACCGCACAGGATGCCGACCAACCGGGCGCCGTACAGCTGCATGAGAGCGCACCGGGCAATCTGATCCTCGATTTCCACTATGGCGATGCCGACAAGGTGGCAGCCGCCTTTGCCGCTGCCGCCCATGTCACCAAGCTTGCCATCCGCAACACCCGTCTGGTCGTCGCCGCGATGGAGCCGCGTGCGGCGATTGGCGATTACGATGCCGCCAGCGGTGAATTCACCCTGCGGCTGGGCTGTCAGGGCGTGTTCGCCATCCGCAACGGGGTGGCCAACGTGCTCGGCGAAAAGCCGGACAAGGTGCGGGTGCTCACCGGCAATGTCGGCGGCTCGTTCGGCATGAAATCCTCGGTCTATCCCGAATATATCTGCGCGCTGCTGGCCGCCAAGCTGCTCGGTGCGCCGGTGAAATGGCGCGACAGCCGTTCGGAGTCCTTCCTCTCCGACAGTCATGGCCGCGATCATGACATGACCTCCGAACTCGCCTTGGACAAGGACGGCCATTTCCTCGCCGTGCGAGTCACCGGCTGGGCCAATACCGGCGCCTATCTCTCCAACGCCACCACGCTGCCGCCGACGATGAACACCGTCAAAAACGTCATCGGCGTCTATCGCACCCCGCTGGTGGAGGTCTCCACCCGCTGCATGTTCACCAACACCACCCCGGTTGGCCCCTATCGCGGTGCCGGGCGGCCGGAGGGCAACTACTACATGGAGCGGCTGGTGGAGACGGCGGCGCGGGAGATGGGCATCGATGCCGTCGAATTGCGGCGTCGCAACCACATCCTGCCCGAGATGATCCCCTACAAAGCGCCCTCCAGCATGGAATATGACAGCGGCGACTTCCCGGCCCTGCTCGATCGCGCGCTGATTGAAAACGACTGGGACAATTACGCCACCCGCAAGGCCGACAGCGCCCGCCGCGGCAAAATGCGCGGTCGCGGCATCGGGCAATATCTGGAAGTCACCGCACCGGCCAACAACGAGATGGGCGGCATTCGCTTCGAGGCCGATGGATCTGTCACCATCGTCACCGGCACCCTCGATTACGGCCAAGGCCACGCCACCCCCTTCGCCCAGGTGCTGGCGGACCGGCTCGGCGTGCCGTTCGACAAGATCGCCCTGGTGCAGGGGGACAGCGCGCAACTCATCGCCGGAGGCGGCACGGGTGGCAGCCGTTCGATCATGAATTCCGGCAGCGCGATTGCGATGGCCAGCGAGCGGGTGATCGTCAACGGCATGGAGGCCGCCGCCCAGGTGCTGGAAGCAGCCGTTGCCGATATCGAATTCACCCGCACCCCCCAGGGTGGCCGCTTCGACATCGCGGGCACCGATCGCGGCATCGGCATCATGGAACTGGCGGCGAAAATCCGCGATGGCGTCATCCTGCCCGATGGCAGCCGGGCGACGCTGGACGCGCAACTGATCTTCCCCGGCACGCCCTCCGCCTTCCCCAATGGCTGCCACGTCGCCGAAGTCGAGCTTGATCCAGAAACCGGAGTGATCGAGGTGGTGAAATACGACACCGCCAATGATTTCGGCACGCTGATCAACCCGATGCTGGTGGCAGGCCAGGCGCATGGCGGCATCGTGCAGGGCATCGGTCAGGCATTGAGCGAGACAGTGGTCTATGACGAAGACGGCCAGATCCTCACCGGCTCCTTCACCGATTACGCCATGCCACGCGCCGATGATTTCCCCGATTTCAGCTTCGCCTCCCACCCGGTTCCAGCCCGCACCAACGTGCTCGGCGCCAAGGGCTGCGGTGAAGCCGGATGCGCCGGCAGCCTGCCCTCGGTGATGAACGCGGTGGCCGACGCCTTGTCGCATTTCGGCATTCATCACATCGACATGCCCGCCACCCCGCAACGGGTCTGGCAGGCGATCCAACGGGCGCAAGCGGGTTCGTAAGTGGCGTAGCAACCATTAGATCGTTGCGGGCTTGTCAGTCCAAGGCTGATTTCGCTGGACGACGGTGTTTGCGAAAATGATGAGCTTTCTAGCGCAGGCGACCAGGGCGACTTTGTGGGGTTTTCCGGCGGCGATGAGGCGCTG
>JARLIM010000018.1 GCA_031291725.1 Acetobacteraceae bacterium | reverse complement strand
GTCTGGCGCACGGGTCGCCCGTGAACTGACAATGCTGATGGCCCGACGCGGCACGCCGGTGATGGTGGTCAGCGACAACGGCACCGAGTTCACCAGCGCAGCCATCCTGCGTTGGTCGCAGGAGATGGCTGTGGCTTGGCATTACATCGCGCCCGGAAAACCGCAGCAGAACGCGTTTGTGGAGAGCTTCAACGGGCGCCTGCGCGATGAATGCCTCAACGAGACCCTGTTCACTTCAATCGCTCATGCCCGTGGCGTCCTGGCCGATTGGCGCACGGACTACAACACCGTCAGACCCCACTCGAAACTTGGAGGCCGAACCCCGACCCAAATCGCCAATCAACGCAGGCTGGGGCATGCCCCAGCCTGCGTTGCCAACAACTCAAACATCAACCAACAATCAGTAGCTGGATGCTACTTTTGACCGGTAACATTCAGGGGTACACGTCACGATCCAGACACCGCGAACAATAAGTCTCCGCACTCAGTCGCAGACGAAGCGGCGAGTGCGGTGTGCGCTATCAATGTTCTTCAGGGTTTGGCGCAGGCGGGATATGGCGAAATCCAGATCGCCGGAGCCGATCATGGCCGCGTCCTGCGTGGTGGCGAGGGCTTCGAGCAGGGCGGGCAGGCTGTAGCGATCCGGGCCGCGTGACGCAGCGGCGGCAACGAAGGCGGCTATATGCACCGCCCCGTGTTGCGCCGCGTCGTGCAGCAGAAACTCCACGATATCGAGTTCGAAATCCGACGCCTGCAGAACAAGCCCGCCGAAGCTGCAGCCGCAGCCCTGGCCGCCAGACAGATGCTGGCGGGACAGGCGGCTCCACAGCGCCTTGAGCTCATCGACATCCGGGCGTCGGAATTCGGTCATGCTGCCACCATCTCGGCGCGCAACGCTGCGGTGGCGGCAAGGTCAGGACCGCCATCAGCCGCGACAATCACGCCATACTCGGTGCGGGCAGCCTCGGCGCTCACATAGCCTTCCTGCACGTCATAGGCGACAAGAGCCGGATCACGCTCCAGGGGGGAGCCGAAGCCGCCTCCGCCGCCGGATTGCATCATATAGGCATCGCCGTGCCGCAGCCTGACGCCGAAGACTTTGGCATTGGGCAGATCAGACTCCCAAACGCCGCCTTTGCGCAGCCCGATGGAATTGCCCGCCGCGTCCTTGCCGCCATGCAGGCCCCAGGGTTTGCAATGCATGCGGTCGATGCGGGTGGTGACAGCGAACGGCGTGAGCGCCTGCACCACCATCTCCGCCCCCAGCCCACCGCGATTGCGCCCGGCCCCGGCAGAATCGGTGCGCAGGCAATAGCGCTCGACAAGCACGGGATATTTCGATTCCAGCTGTTCGGTGGGCGAATTATGGGTGTCGCCATCGTTCATGCAGACGGTGGCGGAGACGCCATCCTCGGTCATCTTGGCACCCCAGCCACCGCCGAGCGGGCCGATGCCGACGATGAACAGGCGGCCATCTTTCGGGGAAAGCCCGTGAATGTTGGGGAACACCAGATCGGCGTGATGCCCCGCCACCACCCGGTCCGGGATGGCGTTGGAGAGTGCCTTGAAGATGGTGTCGATCACCGTCATCGGGAAGGTCATCCACACCCGCATCGGGAAGGGCCGCTCGGCGCTGATCACCGTGCCCATCGGCATGATCACCTTCAGCGAGCGGAACGAGCCGTCATTGACCGGATAATCGGTCGGTGTGGTCAGGCATTTATAGGCCACCTGGGCGCAGGCAATGCCGGTGGTGAAGCCGGAATTGTAGAAGCCGCGCACCTGTCTGGAGACGTCGGAGAGATCGATCGTCATCTCCTCGCCGCGGACCTCGACGCGCACCTTGATCGGGATGCGCGCGCCGATCTCCACCCCGTCATCATCCATGTAGGACTCGGCCTCATAGATGCCGTCGGGGATGTTGCGGGTGTTGCGGCGTGCGATGGCCTCCGAATGGTCCATGATCACCGCAACCGCCCCCAGCACGGCCTGCTTGCCGTAGCGGTTGACCAACTCGGCAAAACGACGCTCGCCCGTGGTGACAGCGGTGATCTGCGCGCGCAGATCACCCATCGCGCGTTCCGGCAGGCGGACATTCATCGCGATGATGTCCACCAATTCCTGGTTCACCACGCCGGCGCGCTGATACTTCACAATCGGGATCTGGATGCCCTCGGAGAAGATATCCGTCGTCACCTGTCCCAGCGTGCCGCCGACATCGAGCCAATGCGCCATGCAGCAGGCGAAAGCGATGATCTCACCCTGATGATAGATCGGCTGGGTGAAGGTGAAGTGGTTGAGATGGCTGCCGGTGGTGTAGGCGTCGTTGGTGACGAGAATGTCGCCGGGATGGATGCCCTCCAGCCCGTAATGCTTGATCTTCGCCTTCACCGTCTCGGCCATGCCACGGATGAACATCGGCAGGCCGAGGCCGATGGAGATCGTCTCTCCAGTGGCGGTGAACAGGCCCACGGTGAAATCCAGCGCCTCATAGATGATGAGGTTATACGCCGTGCGCATCAGATTGGTCTTCATCTCCTCGGTGATGGCGAGGAGGCCGTTGCGGATCACCTCAACGGTGACGGCGTCGATTTTGGGCTGTGCGGACATGGGACTCAGCTCCCGATCTCGATAATGAGGTTGCCAAACGCATCGACCACCAGCTTATCGCCGGGGGCAATGACGGTGGTGGAGGCGTGTTCCTCGATCAGCGCCGGGCCTGCGAGCACATTGTCGCGGCGCAGCTTGGTGCGGGCGTAGACAGGGGTTGGGGTGAAATCGCCGAGGCTGCCGAAATAGACCGGCTTGGTGCGCAACAGGGCATCCGGCTCCGGCACCGCATTGCCTTGCGGCACCTCGCGCGGCTTCGGCTTTTGCATCAGCCCGGTGACGGTCATCCGCAGGCTGACCAGATCGGCAGGCTCGGCGGGGGCGGAGGTGCCGTAGCGGATTTTGTGCACCTGATCGAAATGCGCCTTGATCGCCGCCCTGTCCTGATGGGCGAAGACTTCGCTTGGCAGATCGACCGTCACCGCATGTTCCTGGCCGACATAGCGCATGTCGGCGGCCAGTGAGATGCGGATTTCGGAGGGTTTCACGGCTGAATCGGCAATCGCCGCGCGGCCTTCGCGCTCCATTTCGGCGAACATCGCGCCGAGTTCGTCAAAGTGCGCGTCATCGAGCGGCTTGAAGCAGGAGCGCACATAGTCGTAGCGCAGATCGCTGAACAGCATGCCGTAAGCCGAGAAATGCCCCGGCGAGAACGGGATCAGCACGCGGCGAATACCGATCTCGCGCGCAATGCCCGAGGCGTGCAGCGGCCCGGCGCCGCCATAGACCACCATGGTGAAGGCGCCCGCATCCAGGCCGCGCTCGGTGGTGACGGCTTTGACCGCGTGCGACATCGCGGTGATGGCAATGCGCAAAATGCCGTCGGCCATCTGGATCGCATCCAGCCCGAGCGGCCCGGCCACGCTCTCCATCGCGCGCAGGGCCGCCGCCTTGTCGAGCGGCATCTCACCGCCGAGGAAGTTCTGCTCATCCAGCCTGCCGAGCAGCAGATTGGCATCCGTCACCGTGGGCTCCGAGCCGCCGCGCCCATAGGCGGCAGGGCCAGGCATCGAGCCTGCCGATTGCGGGCCGACACGCAGCGAGTTGCCCTCGCCGATGCGGGCGATGGAGCCGCCGCCGGTGCCGACCTCGAAGATGTCGATCATCGGAATCTGGATCGGCAATGCCTTCTCATAGCCACCGATCAAGGCTGATCCGGTGGTGAGCGGCTGGCCATTGGAGATCACGCCCGCCTTGGCCGTGGTGCCGCCCATGTCGAAGGCGATCGCATCGCCCAGGCCCATCTGCGCGCAGATCGCCTGGGCACCGATCACCCCGGCAGCGGGGCCGGATTCCAACATGCGCACGCAATCGCGCCGTGCATGGCTGACCGGGAACAGGCCGCCGGTGGATTGCACGGCGTAGAAGCTGCCGCGAAAACCCGCGTTGGAGAGATGGGATTCCAACGCGCCCAGATAGGCCGCCACGCGCGGGCCGACATAGGCGTTGGCGGCAACGGTGGAGACGCGCTCGAACTCGCGATATTCCTGGCTGAGTTCGTGCGAGGCAGAGACGAAGGTGCCGGGCAGTTCCTCCAGCACGATCGCCTTCACCCGGCTTTCATGCGCGGCATTGCGGTAGGAGTGCAGAAGCAGGATCGCCACCGACTCAACGCCGCGCCCCTTCAGGCCCCGTACGATCTCGCGCACCGCGTCCTCGTCGAGTTTCTTGTAAACGGTGCCATCGGCGAGCAGGCGCTCCGGCACTTCGAAACGCAGCGAGCGGCGGATCAGCGGCTGGTGCTTGGAGAAAAACAAATTATAGGCATCCGGCCGGTTCACCCGCCCGATTTCGTAGATGTCGCGGAAGCCTTCGGTGATCAGCAGCGCCGTCTCTGCGCCCGTGCGTTCGAGCAGCGTGTTGATGGCAATCGTCGAGCCGTGCAGGAACAGATAGGCGTCCTTCGCCTCGATCCGGGCCCCGCGCAGCGTGTCCTCGATGCCATCCACCAGATGACCGTGGGTGGAGAGCGCCTTGCCGAAATGCAACGCGCCGGTGGTTTCATCAAAGGCCGCGAGGTCGGTGAAGGTGCCGCCAATATCGACGGCGATGCGCAAGCCGTTGGCGACCTGCGGACGTGAGTGAGCATTCATGATCTGCGTGATCCTGTTGCGGAAGGAATGATCAGGGAGACAGGTCTTCGAGCACGCGCTGCCGCGTCTCAATGGCGAAGGCGGCGCAGATGCTTCCGCCGATGGCGAGAATGCCTGCGAAGACTGCGAACACCCAGCTGACGCCAAGCCCGCTCACCACCTGGGCTACAATCAACGGCCCGACGGAGGAGCCGATGCGCAGCCACGCGCTGCCAGCGCCGGAGCCGAGAGCGCGTATGCGGGTTGGGTAGAGTTCGGCGGTGTAGAGGTAGAGCGAATAGGTGATCGTCTGGATTGTGCCATAGGCCAGTGTGGCCAGAATCAGAACTTCCATCGCCGAGGTGGCGCCGAGTGCGAACAGGGTCAGCAGTGGGAAAATGCCCAGGAAAAAGGCCGAGACATACCAGCGTTTGCGGCCCACCCGGTCAATCAGCAGGGCGCAGAGGATCGAGGTCGCCACACCGAATATATTGGTGGCCAGGCCGTAGCTCAGCGCCAATTGCAGCGGTAGGTTGAACAGTTTCACATAAAGCGTCGGCAGCCACGTCACCAGGCCGTTGTTGACGGTGTAGGCGGTGAACCACAAAGCCCAGACCATCAGCGTGCGGCTGCGGTAAAGCGGGCTGAACAATTCACGCCAGCCACCGCGCGGGGGCGTGGCGAGGGGGCGCAACACGACCGCTGCCGGGGCCGGGAGGGCATGGCCGTGCTTCTCGGCGTCCCGCTCAAGACGTGCGATCACCGCCTCACCCTGCGCCAGCCTGCCATTGGCGATCAGCCAGCGCGGGCTTTCTGGCAGCAGGAAGCGCATCGGCAGGGTGAGCAAGGCCGGTGCAAGGCCGATATAGAACAGCGACTGCCACCCCAAAACAGGCACCAGCAATCGCCCAAGAATGGCCGCAAAGGCGAGGCCGACGACGAAGAGAACCTCATAGAGTAGGAAGAACCGCCCGCGCCGCTTGGCCGAGGCGAATTCGTTGATATAGGCGCTGGCCACCGGCACCTCACCGCCGGTGCCGATCCCCTGCACACAGCGGAAGATCATCAGCGATGTCGCACTCCATGAGAAAATGCACAGCAGGCTCATCAGAGTGTAAATGGCGATGGTGGCCCCCAGGATTTTCAGCCGACCGTAACGCTCCGCCAGCCAGCTACAGGCCAGTGCGCCGATGAGCTGCCCGAGATAGCCGGACGAAATGATCCAGCCGATTTCCACCGGCGAGAGATGCCATGTCTTCGACAGCACCGGCAGCACGAAGGCGATGGCCAGCGTGGTGTAGCCATCAAAGAACGTCGCCGTTCCCACCACCACCCGCGTCCACACCAACAATCCGCTGACGGGCAGGCGCTCCAGCCTGGCGATCAACCGATCTGCCCCCGCGGTGACCGCTTCCGTGTGCCGTGACATTTTCCCCCCGGGCGCTTATTTTTCGGATTGCGAAAATATTTTCGATAAAATACGATGGCGCAATTCAGGATTGGGTGTCAAGGCGGGAATCGGCTGATGGCGAAGCGCGTGACAGATGGCGCAACCGCAGATGCGGCGGATAAGAAAAGCTCGGTGCAATCGCTGGCCAAGGCGTTTCGTGTGCTGGAGGCCATCGCCGCGAGCGAATTCGAGATGAGTTTGAGCGAGATCGCAGCCGCTTCAGAGCTTGATCCGGGCACCACGCATCGCATGCTCAACACGATGATCGATCTTGGCTATATCGCCCGTCTGGACGGCAAGCGGTTCAGGCTGACCCTCAAAGTGCTCGACCTCGGCTTCCATGCGATTGGCCGTCAAGACCTGCGCAGCCTCGCACGCCCGCTGCTCCGCTCTCTCGTCGGTGAGGTGAGTGAGGCGGCTTCGGTGGGCGTGTTGACCGGGGGGGACGTGCTCTATGTCGAGCGGATGCGTGCGGGTGTGACTCGTTTGGGCGTCGATATCCGGGTTGGCACCTTGATTCCGGCGGCGACCACAATGATCGGTTGGTGCATTCTGGCGATGCTGCCAGAGGCTGAGCGCGACCATGTCCTCCACCAGGAATCGCGCCAACGCGATTTTCGCGACGTGCCTCCGCCGGCAGATCTCATCGATCGATTGGCGCTCACCCGCGCCCAGGGCTACGCGCTCAGCCCATCGAAAATTTCAAGCGGCCTTACGGTGCTGGCGGTAGCCATCACGGATAGAGACGGCTATCCGGTGGCAGGTATCAGCGTGGCGGCCCCAAGCATCCGCATGAAGCCGGATGAACTTCTCGCCCGCGCGCTGGATCCATTGCGCAACGCAGCGAAAATGATCGCTCGCGGACTGGAGGCCAGTGGAGGAGCGTCAACTGGATGACGGGGGCAGAGGCAACAAAAGAGTCAGTGCCAAACACACCGCAAGCATCATTGCAGCCCCCCACAGACAGGCGGATAGCCCGCCTGCCTGGGTCAGCAGGCCGGAGAGTATAATGCCAAGCAGCCGCCCGGCGGCGTTGGCGGCGTAGTAAAAGCCGACATCCTCGGCCAGTTTCTCCGATCCGGCATAGGCCAGGATCAGGTAGGAATGCAGCGAGGAGATCACCGCAAAGGCAAAGCCGAACACCGCCAGCCCGACCGTGACGATCAGATCCGGTCGCATGGCAGGCTGGGTGGCAAGCAACAGCGCGATCAGCATGGGAATCGCCGTCAAAACCGCTCCCCAGATCCGGGCGGCGGGCACTTCGCGGGAGAGCCCATCGGGGCTGCGGCTGACAACCATCGGGGCGATGGCCTGTACGCCACCATAGCCAATCGTCCACGCGGCAAGAAAGCCAGCGACTTCGATATAGTGCCAGCCTTGGGCATAGAGAAACACCGGCAGCCCAACCACGAACCATACATCACGCGAGCCGAACATGAAGATGCGCGCGGCGGCGATCAGATTGATGGCGCGGGATTTGGCGAACAATTCAGAGAAGCTCTTGGAGGATTTCGCGCGGCCCAGCGTGCGCGGCAGGCTGAGGCTCACGCCGATCAGCGGCACGGCCAGCATCGCCGCCATCAGCCACAACGCCGCTTGAAAGCCTACAAATTGCAACAGCGCGCCGCCAAGGAAGAAGCCAATGCCCTTCATCGCATTCTTCGATCCGGTGAAGAACGCCACCCATCTGAACAACTGCCCCGCCCCCTGCTGAGACGACGCCTTGATGGCGGATTTCGATGCGGTCTTGGTCAGATCCTTCGCCACCCCCGCGATGCCCTGCGCCAACACCACCCAGGCCACCGACAGCGCCGGGCTCCATGCCGCCTGCAGTGCTGAGAGCAGCAGCAATCCGGTGATCTGCAGGCTCATCCCAACGGCCAGCATGCGCGGAATGCCAAAGCGCAGCGCCAGCCATCCGCCGCCGAGATTGGCGAATATCCCCGCCGTCTCATACAGCAGGAACAGGGCTGCCAGCGTGAACGGCGTGTAGCCGAGTTGGTAGAAATGCAGCAGCACCAACATCCGCAACGCGCCATCGGTGAGCGTGAAGCTCATATAGCTTGCCGTCACGATGGCGTAGTTCCGTGCGGCTGACATCACACGCCCGCCGCGAGGACGATATTGGCCAGATCCACCATCCGGCAGGCATAGCCCATCTCGTTGTCATACCAGGCGTAGATCTTCAGCAGCGTCTCATCCGTCACCATCGTGCTCGGCGCATCGACGATGGAAGAGCGCGTGTCGTTGGCGTAATCGGCTGAGACCAGCGGGCGGGTTTCATAGCCCAGAATACCCGCCAGCTTCCCGGCAGCGGCGGCCCGAAACAGCGCGTTGACCTCCTCCGCACTGGTGGGCCGTTGCATCTCGAACACGCAATCGGTCAGCGAGGCGTTGAGCACCGGGGCGCGAACCGCGTGGCCGTTCAGGCGGCCCTTCAGCTCGGGATAGATCAACGCGATCGCCGTCGCACTGCCAGTTGTCGTCGGCTGCAGGGACAGCATCGCCGAACGGGCGCGGCGCAGATCCTTGTGTGGGCTGTCGATGACCACATTGGTGTTGGTCGGGTCGTGAATGGTGGTGATCTGGCCGTGGCGGATGCCGATCGCCTCATGCACCACCTTGACCACCGGGGCGAGGCAGTTCGTCGTGCAGGAGGCCGCCGTCAGCAGGCGATGCTGTGCCGGGTCGTAGAGATGATCGTTCACGCCGACCACCACATTGAGCGCCGCCGGATCCTTCACCGGGGCCGCGACGATCACCCGCTTCACCCCACGGTCGAAATAGCCCTGCAAGGCAGCAGGCGTGAGGAATTTGCCGGTGCATTCCAGCACGACATCGCATCCAAGATCGCCCCACGGCACATCGCCCGGCAGGGCCGCCGCGGTGAAGCCGATGCGGCGGTTGTCCACGGTGATCGCATCCTCGCCCTCATGGCCAAGACCGCCGCGCCACCGTCCGTGAATGCTGTCGAACTCCAGCAGATGCGCCGCCGTGGCGGCTCCCCCCTTCAGTTCGTTGACATGCACAATCTCCAACGCACTGCCCTGCCGTGTGTCGGAGGGATCGCGCAGCACGCCGCCGAGGGCCGCGCGAAACGCCAGACGCCCGATGCGGCCCAGGCCGTTGATGCCGATGGCCATCGCTCAGCGCCCTCCCATCGTGGCCACCGGCCCGGCTCCGATTTCGTCCAACCGGGCGCGTGCGGCGATACGGTCGAGAGCGGCGAAGGGCAGGCTGGTGAAGATCGAAATGCGGCGGTGCAGGCTCGCGTAAAGCTCATTGAGCATTGTCGAGCGTTCGGCGGCATTGCCGGAGAATTTCGCCGGGTCCGGCAGGGGCCATGCCCCGGTGACCGCCCGAGCGCCGAAATCCGGGCACAACTGACCATCCAGCGTGTCACACAATGCGATGACGAAATCCATCTGCGGCGCGGAGGGGCCGGTGAACGTGTCCCACGACTTGCTGCGCAGCTGCGCGACGTCATGGCCAAGCGATGTCAGCTTTTCCAGCACTTCCGGGATCGGTGCATCCGCAGGGGCAGAGCCGGCGGAATAGGCATTGAAGCGGCCTTGCCCAATCTTCTGAAGAATTGCCTCAGCGATGATCGAGCGGCCGGAATTTTTCGTGCACAGGAACAGCACATTGAACGCCGGCGTCATGGCAGCACTCTCCTCTGGCGGATGTGGAAACAACGCCGCGATGTCGCCGCATAATTCAGGCTGGCCACCGCAGCATGTCTCGGTGAGAAAGACGATAAGTTCGCGCAATTTCGCGTAACGTACGGCGTGCCAGATTTGGCGCGACTGCCGCGTGGAGAGAGTAACGCCAGCCCGCTCCAGCGCCGTCAGATGAAACGAGGCCGTCGAGGCAGGGACCGCGACCCGCTCGGCAATCTCCCCCGCTGGCAATCCATTCGGCCCAGCCCCCACCAGCAGGCGAAGGATGGACAGGCGGGTTTCCTGTGCGAGGGCGCCGAGGATGTGAGCGGCATCTGAAGATTCCATATTTCCATGTATGCCGTAATATAATGGCGCGGCAAATGAAAATACGATGACAGAGGGTGGTGGCTTTCCACGATCCATCGGCGTCAGGATCGCACCAACACCCCCCCCGTCATGGCGCGGGTGGCGCGGCCATCCATCGCGATGCGCGCCACATCAGCGATGGAGTGGGGTGGTCAAGTTTTAACCCTCGATCATAACGCTCCAGGGTAATTCCAACCTGACCGAACCGCTGCGCGGTCAGTCAGGTTGGGCTAAGGCGCGCTAAAATCGTATGTTTTTAGCGCAGTGAGGCGTTCAGTTTTGCCAACGCGGCTGAACCGGGCACCAGAGTCTCACCCTCCAGGGCGTTGAGTGGGGTGCTGCACGTGCCGAGATGGTCGTGCATGTCCTGGCTGTCCGTGTCCACGTAGAGCAGGCCAGTGACGATCTCGCCATGTGCTTGATGTTTTTGCACATATTCCATCGCGGCGATCTTATCGTGCACATCGTATTCATCGGCCTTTTTGCGCAACTTGATCAGCGAACCGTCATGCTGGCGGACCACTTCGACCGTGCCCGGTGCATAATCCACGGTGATTTCCTGACGACTCATGATCACATCCAGGAAATTGACCGCCTCGTTGTGCTCGCGCACATAGTCATAGCTCTTGGTGGAGCCTTCGTGGTTGTTGAAGGTCACACAGGGGCTGATAACGTCGATAAAGGCCGGGCCTTTATGGGCCAGGGCGGCTTTGAGCAGTGGCACCAGTTGCGGTTTGTCGCCCGAGAAAGACCGACCGACGAAGCTGGCCCCCATCAGCATGGCCATCGAGATCAGGTCGATGGGTGCATCCTGGTTGGTCGCGCCCTTCTTATTCTTCGCACCACGGTCGGCGGTGGCGGAGAACTGCCCTTTGGTGAGGCCATAGACGCCGTTATTCTCGACGATATAGGTCATGTTCACCCCGCGCCGCATGGCGTGCGCGAATTGGCCCAGACCGATCGAGGCACTGTCGCCGTCACCGGAGACGCCCAGATAGATCAGGTCGCGGTTGGCGGCGGCGGCGCCGGTGAGAACCGACGGCATGCGGCCATGCACCGAGTTGAATCCGTGCGAGGCTCCGAGAAAATACGTCGGCGTTTTGGACGAACAGCCAATGCCGGACAGCTTGGCGATGCGGTGCGGCGGCAGCGACAATTCGTAGCAGGCGTGGATGATCGCCGCCGAGATCGAGTCATGCCCGCATCCGGCGCACAGCGTCGAGATCGAGCCTTCATAATCGCGGCGGGTATAGCCGAGATCGTTCTTCGGCAGTTCCGGGTGATGCAGTTTCGGCTTCGGGAGGTAAGTCATTCTGCGGCCTCCTTCTGGGCGGCCTTGTCGAGGCCAAGTGATGCGCGGATTTGACCGGCAATTTGGCGCGCGGTGATCGGCGTGCCGTCATAATGCAGGATGCGGACAAGCTGGCGCGGGTTGAGATCGCCTTCGTTGATCAGCAATGTGCGCAGCTGCGCATCCCGGTTTTGTTCAACAACGAACACCTGTTCATGCTGTTCGATGAAAGCGTCCACCGTGTTGTTGAAGGGGAAGGCACGCACGCGCAGCAAATCGATCTCCACGCCCTCGGCAGCCAGGAGGTCGGCGGCCTCTTCCATCGAGTCGGACGTCGAGCCGTAATAGATCGCACCGAGCTTGGTCGATGTGGCGGCGTTCTTCTGCACCGGCGCGGGCACATAGGATTTTGCCGTCTCGAACTTGCGCAGCAGGCGCTCCATGTTGTCCTGATAGGCCGCACCGTCTTCGGTGTAGATCGCCCGACGGTCACGCGAGGTGCCACGGGTGAAGAAGCTGCCGCGCGTTGGGTGGGTGCCCGGATAGGTGCGATAGGGAATGCCATCGCCATCGACGTCGGTATATCGGCCGAAATCACGCCCGGCCTCCAACTCCTCTGCCGTCATCACCTTGCCGCGATCCAGCTTTCGGCTGTCATCCCAGGCAAACGGGGCCACGAGGCGTTCGTTCATACCGATATCAAGGTCGGTCAACAGGAAGATCGGCGTTTGCAGCCGGTCCGCGAGATCGAGCGAGGCGGCACCGAATTCGAAGCACTCATTGGCATCGCGCGGCAAGAGCAGCACATGCTTGGTGTCGCCATGGCTGGCATAGGCGCAGAGCAGCACGTCGCATTGCTGTGTTTTGGTCGGCATGCCTGTCGAGGGGCCTGCGCGTTGCACATCGACCAGCACGGCTGGAATTTCAGCGAAATAGGCCAGACCGATAAATTCCTGCATCAGCGAGATGCCGGGGCCTGAGGTGGCGGTGAAGGCGCGCGCACCGTTCCAGCCGGCACCGATGACCATGCCGATGGATGCCAGTTCGTCCTCCGCCTGAATGGTGGCGAATGTCTTCTCACCGGTCTGCGCATCCACCCGATAGCGGCTTGCCCATTTGGTGAAGCCTTCCACCACCGAGGTCGATGGCGTGATCGGATACCAGGCGCAGACCGTGGCACCGCCATACACCATGCCCAGACCGACAGCGGCGTTGCCTTCAACGAAAATCGCATCGCCCACCTTGTCCGAACGCCGCACGCGCAGACCGATGGGGCATTGCAAATGGTCGAGCGCATAATGCCGTCCAAGCTGGAAGGCCTGCACATTGGCGGCGATCAGTTTGTCCTTGCCCTTGAACTGCTCGGCCAGCAATTGCTCAACCACCGCAGGCTCAATATCCAGCAGGGCGGAGAGCACGCCGACATAGATGATGTTCTTGAACAATTGGCGCTCGCGGGCGAGCGTGTAGGTGGCGTTGGTGATCTGGGTAAGCGGCACGCCGATCACGGTGATGTCGTCGCGCAGACGCCCCGGCGGCAAGGCGCGGGTGTTGTCGTAGAACAGATAACCACCCGGCACGATGGACGCCACATCCTGATTCCAGGTCTGCGGGTTCATCTGCACCATCAGATCCACGCCGCCTCGCGCCCCACGATACCCGGCCTCAGAGACCCGGATTTCATACCAGGTTGGTAGGCCCTGGATGTTGGAGGGGAAGATGTTGCGTGGTGTGGCGGGCACGCCCATGCGCAGGATGGATTTTGCAAACATCTGGTTGGCCGATGCCGAACCAGAGCCATTCACGTTGGCGACTTTGACAACAAAGTCGTTGATTGCCTCAATCGGTTTCATGCCGGAACTCCTTGGCACTTCTTCTTGATGTCAACCACTTGTGGCTGGTCGAGCAGGAAGCGCTGCATGTCCCACGCACCGGTGGGGCAACGCTCGGCACACAAGCCGCAATGCAGGCAGACATCCTCATCCTTGACCATGACATTGCCGGTTTTCAGCCCGGAGGCGACGTAGAGCGCCTGCTCCAGATTATGCGAAGGCGCGTTGAGATGCGTGCGCAGCTCGGCCTCGGATTGCGCATCCGGCGTGAAGGTCAGGCAGTCCACCGGGCAGATATCGACGCAGGCATCGCATTCGATGCACAGCTTCGGTGTGAAGACGGTTTCCACATCGCAGTTCAGGCAGCGTTGCGCTTCCTTGAAGGCCATCTCGCGATCATACCCGAGCTCAACCTCGGCATAGATGTCGCGCAGCACGACGTCCTTTTCGGCGTGCGGCACCTTGAACCGCAAATCGATGGACACCGCATTGTCATACGACCATTCGTGGATGCCCATCTTCTGGCTGACCAGCGTCATGCCCTGCGGCGGACGCTCGGTGACGTCTTCGCCCTGGCAGAACTTATCGATCGAAATCGCCGCCTGATGGCCATGGGCCACAGCCCAGATGACATTCTTCGGACCGAATGCCGCGTCACCACCGAAGAAGACCTGCGGCAGGGTGGATTGCAGCGTGTCCGGGTTCAGGCGCGGCAAGCCCCAGCGGTCGAAGGCGATCCCGCAATCCGGCTCGATCCACGGGAAGGCGTTTTCCTGGCCGATGGCGACAATCACGTCGTCGGCGGCATGGAACTCGTCCGGCTCGCCGGTGGGAATCAACGAACGGCGGCCCTTGTCGTCATATTCGGCGCGCACGATCTCGAAATTCATGCCGACAAGCTTGCCATCCTCATGCACAACGCTTTTCGGCACGCGGAAATTGAGGATCGGGATATCCTCCTTGATCGCGTCCTCTTTCTCCCATGGCGAGGCCTTCATTTCCTCATAGCCGGAGCGGACGATCACCTTGACATCCTCGCCGCCCAGGCGGCGGGCGGAGCGGCAGCAATCCATCGCGGTGTTGCCGCCGCCGAGCACGATCACGCGGCGACCGACACTCTTGGTGTGGCCGAACGAGACCGAGGCGAGCCAATCGATGCCGATATGGATGTTGGCGGCCGCCTCCCAGCGGCCCGGCGCATCCAGGTCACGCCCGCGCGGCGCGCCGGAGCCGACGAAGACCGCATCGAAGCCTTCATCGAGCAGTGTGCGCATCGACTGAATATAGGTGTTCGTTCGAATCTCGACGCCAAGGCGCGTGATGTAGGACACCTCCTCGTCGATCACCTCATTGGGCAGGCGGAATTTCGGAATCTGCTGCCGCACGAAGCCGCCGGCTTCGGCGTTGCCGTCGAACACCACCACCGTGTAACCCGCCATCGCCAAGTCCCGCGCCACGGCCAGCGAGGCAGGGCCCGCTCCGACGCAGGCGATCCTCTTGCCGTTCAGCGGGGCGGGGTCGGGCATCAGCTCCAGCACATCGCCCTTGTTGTCGGCGGCGACGCGCTTGAGGCGGCAGATCGCCACGGGCTCATCTTCCACACGGCCACGACGACAGGCTGGCTCGCACGGGCGATCGCAGACGCGGCCGAGAATGCCTGGAAACAGGTTGGATCGCCAATTGATCATATAGGCGTCCGCGTAGCGTCCGGCGGCGATTTCGCGAATGTATGCGGGGACCGGCGTATGCGCCGGGCAGGCATATTGGCAATCGACGACTTTGTGAAAATAGTCAGGATTGCGGATATCGGTTGACTGCAAGTTCTTGTTCTCCCAGCCCCTTCGTTCCCCAGTTCGAGAGGGATTGCGCACTATGCCCCCGGTTTGGGCGGGCCGGTAGGTGCAAATCCTTGGCGGCAGACCATAGCGGACCGCAAGCACTCTGAAATATCGGCGCGCTGAGGCGCGGAATTTCGGCGTGAACGGGGCGGCGATGCGCTGCCATGTGGCCATCGTCACGCGCTTGATGATGGCAGACACTGATCGTTCAGCATCATTGCGGCCTCGATCTCGAAGCGGTGCGCTGTCGGGCGCTTGGGCGTGCGTATGGCGTCGATGAGTACATGCCCACAATCCACTTGACAGCAATGCAGCCACAGCGGCAGAGTTTATAATATACGAACGATACGTTCATATATGAACTATTCTGCCGCTGATCTGTCTACGTTCATGTGGGGCTGACTGGTTCTTCTTGTGCGTCTTGATCGCGTGATGCGTGCTTCCTCCGCTGACGGTGCGGTGGCGGGTTGAAGTATATCTGCGCAGTGTGTCGGTATAAATACGCGCTGAATCGGCGCAAAGGAGGGGGCATGATAACGAAAGAGCTGCGCTGGGCCGGTGCTGTTACAATGCTGCTGTTGGTGACGATTTCTTATATAGACCGAATCAACATCGCGGTTCTGATCACCGATAAATCGTTTCTGGAGCATATGCACATCGCTGCCAGCGATCGTGCCAGCCAGGGCTTTTTGGCCACCGCGTTCATGCTGGGCTACGGCATCTCGGCTTTCCTGTTCACCCCGTTCTGCGTGACGCTGTTCGGTGTGCGCAAAGGGTTGATCGGCGGATTGGTGGTCTGGGGCGGTGTGACGGCGATGTCGCCGTTGTTCACCAATTACGAGACTCTGCTGGTCTCGCGCCTGTTGCTCGGCTTTGCCGAGGGGCCGTTGTTCTCGCTCGCCTCGTCCTACATCAAGTCGCATTTCGAGGACCATGAGAACGGGCGGCCGAATTCGTTCGTCAATATGGGCACCGGGCTGGGCCTGGCGATCGGCTTTCCCTTCGTGGGGCTGATCATGGCGAGCTATCACTGGGAAATGTCGTTCGTGCTGCTGGGCGCGCTGAACATTATCGTCGGTGTGCCGCTGGTGCTGGCCTTTATCCGCATGCCGCATTTCGGTCCGAAATATGACAGCAAGCCGCGCTCGCTGGGCGATGCGTTCGGGCGGGTGGCGGAGATTTTCCGTGGCGCCACACACACGCGCCATGTCTGGCTGATGACGGTGATGACCTGCGCCTTCCTCGCCTATCTCTGGGGCAGCAGCAGCTGGTTGCCGAGCTACCTGAAGGAAGCGCGCGGCTTCTCGCTGCGTGAAATGGGCTGGCTTGCCTCGCTGCCGCAATATGCCGCGATGGTGGCGGTGCTGATCGGTGGCTTCATCATCGACAAGCTGGAACGCCGTCAGGTGCCGCTGATCTTCATGGCGTCCGCTGTCGGTGTGTCGGCCTGTGTGATGGGGGCGATCAATGTGGCAGACCCCTATGTGGCGACCTATTGTCTGATCGGTGCGAATTTCTGCTGGGGTCTGGCCAGCCCGGCTTTCCCGAGCACGGTGCAATATTGCGCACGGCCTGAACATGCGGGCAGCGCCTTTGGCGTGGTCAACGGCATCGGCAGCCTTGCCGCCGGGCTGATGCCCGCGGTGATGGGCAGCGTGATCGGCAGCGTCACCGCCTCCAGCGGTTCGGCGGCGGGGTTCTATGCCGGTTTCGCCGCCCTCATCGGCACGCAGGCGCTGGTCTTTGTCTGTGGTGGCATTCTGCTGCGGGGTGAGCGGAATGCTTAATCCGGTGCAGTCCCTGGCCGGGCGAACCGTCCTCGTCACCGGCGCTGCCCGTGGCGTGGGGCGGGCGATTGCCGAGGCCTGTGCGGCGGCGGGGGCGCGGTTGATCCTGGCCGATATCCTCGCCGAAGCAGGCCATGCCACCACGGCGGCGTTGGCAGCGACCGGCGCTGCGGTGCGCTTCGTGCCGGTCGATCTCGCCGATCCGGACAGCATCACCGCCTTGGCTGACAACATCGCGGCGCATGAGGGCGTGCTGCACGGTCTGGTCAACAACGCCGCCATCGCCACCGGCATTGGCGGGCCGATGTTCGACGAGATCACACTGGAAACCTGGGATCGCGTGCAGCAGGTCAATGTGCGCGGCACCTGGCTGATGACGCGCGCGATGGCGCCGTTGCTGGTGCAATCCGGTGGCGGGCGCATCGTCAATCTGGCGTCGGACACCGCCTTGTGGGGGGCGCCGCGCCTGCTCGCCTATGTCGCCAGCAAGGGGGCCGTGATGGCGATGACACGATCATTGTCGCGTGAACTCGGGCCGCGCGGCGTTGGGATCACGGCGGTGGCCCCCGGCATCATGCGCAACGAGGCCACCGCATACGTGCCCGCCGAGCGCCACGCCTTCTATGAAAACGGCCGCGCCGTGCCGGGGCCGCAAATGCCGGAAGACATCACGGCGACCATCGTGTTTCTTCTCACCGAAGGAGCCTTGGCGCTCACCGGGCAGACGCTGCCGGTGGCGGCGGGGTTCGTGTTCACATGACGCCGCAGCATCTTCATCGCGCGGGCCTGTTTGCCCTGCGTCGCCCCGGCACGTCACTGCCGCTGATCCTGCTGCACGGCATTGGCAGCGATGCGCAGAGTTGGGTGCGGATGATGTCCGCGCTGCCTCCCGCCATCGACGTCATCGCCTGGAACGCACCGGGCTATGATTCGTCGGCGGCCTTGGCCAATCCGTCGCCGACGCCGGACGACTACGCCAGCAGCCTCGCGGCCCTGCTCGACGCGCTGGGAATGCCGCGCGTGGTACTGGCCGGGCATTCGCTCGGCACGTTGTTCGCCGCCCGGTTTGCGCAGCGCTTTCCGCAGCGCGTGGCGGCGTTGGCATTGCTCTCGCCCGCCTTGGGCTACGGCATCCCGCCCGGCGAGGCGCTGCCAGCGGCGGTGCAGGGGCGGGTGGACGACCTCGTGCGCCTCGGCCCCACCGCATTCGCCGCCACCCGGGCTGCCAAGCTGGTCTTTCAGCCAGACGACAAGCCGGACATTCTGGCGGGCGTGCGTCGGGCGATGGCGGCTGTGCGGATGCCGGGCTACGGGCAGGCAGTCCGCGCATTGGGCGCCGGCACGCTGCTGGCCGATGTGGCGCAGATCGCCGCACCCGTGCTGGTCGCCGTCGGGGCCGAGGATGCGGTCACACCGCCCGCCAATGCGCAGGCCACCTATGGCGCCGCCCCGAACAAACACAGCTTCACCCTGGTCCCCGGCGCAGGCCATGCCCTGCCGCAGGAAGATCCCGCAGCCGTCGCGCGGCTGCTTGGCGCATTGGTGATGGAGGCACAGCATGTCTGACACCCCGACCTCCGACAGCGACTATCTCTCCCCGCCGGTGCAACGCGCCGCCCGGCTGTTGCGGCAGATTGCCGATGGCGATCCGGTGACGAACATGGCGCGCACCGCCCGTGCCTTGGACATCAACCGCACCACCTTGCTGCGTCTGCTGCACACGCTGGAGGCGGAGCGGCTGATCGAGCCGCGAGGCAGCGACATTCCGGGCTGGCGCATCGGGCGCGGCCTGATCGCTCTGGCGGCCCACGCCTTTTATTCCGACGACATGGTGCAGGCGGCCATTCCGGTGCTGACCCATCTGGCCGAGACTTTGGGCCTGTCCACCCATCTGGGGCAGTTGGACGGGCGGGAGATCGTCTATCTCGTTCGCCGCACGCCCAATCTGAGTTTCGTGAGCAATATCCGCGTCGGCAGCCGTCTGCCCGCGCATGCGACCACGATGGGCCGCATCATTCTGGCGCATATGCCGCAGCAGGACGTGGCGCGGATCTTCGCCGATCAGCCGCTGGAGGCCGTCACCGCGCACACGGCGGTCAATCTGCCGCAACTGCGTCTGCGCCTGGATCAGGACCGTGAGGCCGGGCTTGCCTGGAGCGATGAGTTCTTCGAAGCCGGCATCAGCTCCGTCGCAGCACCCATTCTGGATGCCGCCGGGCAGCCGGTGGCGGCGATCAATATCAGCGGTCAGGTGGCGGCCTTCGCGGGCGAGGAGCGCCGTGCCGAGATCGGTCGGGCGGTGGTGGCGGCGGCCGAGGAAATTTCACGACAGCTCGGCTGGAGCCGACGCAATCCACATCCGAATTTGAAGGTGGTGGCATGAATCTGGGATATTCCGGCCGCTCTGCGGTGGTCACCGGCGGCACATCGGGCATCGGCCTCGCCACCGCCCGCATCCTGCTCGCCGAAGGTGCCAAGGTGGCCATTTGCGGGCGCGATCTGGCACGGTTGGAGGCGGCGACGCAGGCGCTGCTGGCCGATGCGGCGCCGGAAAATCTGCTGGCGGTGCCATGCGACGTGCTGAACCGCGATGCGGTGGCGGCGTTCGCGGCCTCGGTGTCGGACTGGTCGGGCGGGCGGTTGGATCTGCTGGTCAACAATGCAGGGCAAGGCCGTGTCTCCACCTTCGCCAGCACCACCGACGACGATTGGCGGCAGGAGCTCGATCTGAAGTTCTTCAGCCAGATCCTGCCGATCCGCGCCTTCCGCCCGCTGCTGGACGCCTCGACCGCCCCCGCCATTGTCGGCGTGAACTCGCTGCTCGCAGCCCAACCGGAGGCGCATATGGTCTGCACCTCGGCGGCACGGGCAGGGGTGCAGAGCCTGTTGAAATCGCTCGCCACCGAATTCGCCCCGCATATTCGGGTGAATGCGATCCTGCTGGGGCTGGTGGATTCCGGGCAGTGGCAGCGCCGGTTCGAGGCGCGACCGGACCAGGCGCAGAGCCGCGCCGATTGGATCGCCGCTCTGGCCAAGACCAAGGGCATTCCGCTCGGTCGGCTGGGCGAGCCGGACGAAGCGGCGCGCGCCGTGGTTTTCCTGGGCTCACCCGCCGCCAGCTACATCACCGGTGCCGCGCTGGAGGTTTCCGGCGGCGTGTCCCGGTTCATTTGACGACAGAGACAGCATCCATGGACACCCTCCCCCCCGTCACCGCCATCGCTGCCGAGGAAGCCGTGGGCGATCTGCTCGCCCGCACGCTGGCCGATATCGGCGTCACCACCGCATTCGGGGTGATCTCGATCCACAACATGCCGATCCTGGACGCCATCGCGCGCCAGGGCCGCATCCGTTTCGTGCCGGCGCGCGGTGAGGCGGGGGCGATGAACATGGCCGACGCCTATGCCCGCGTCACCGGCGGGCTGGGCGTGTGCTTCACCTCCACCGGCACGGCGGCGGGCAATGCGGCCGGCTCGCAGGTGGAGGCGCTGACGGCGGGCTCGCCGGTGCTGCACATCACCACGCAGGTCGATCGCGACTTCATGGATCGCGACCGGGCGGCCATTCATGACGTGCCGCGTCAGCCGGATATGCTGAAAGCCATCAGCAAAACCTATATCCGCGTGTGGGAGCCCAGTGCCGCCGTGGACAACCTGCTCGCCGCCGCCCGTGCGGCCCTGGCTGCGCCGACCGGGCCGGTGTCGTTGGAAATTCCGGTCGATGTGCAGCGTGTGAAGGTGAAGGCACCGGCCTTTCCGGCCACTCTCAATGTGCTGCCTGCCCCGGTTGACCCGGCGCAACTCGATCAATTGGCGGCGCTGGTATTGCAGTCCAAGCGACCGTTGATCTGGCTCGGCGGTGGCGCGCGCATGGCATCGGCGGCGGCAACGGAATTGGTGGCGCGCGGTTTCGCCGCCGTCACCAGCACCAATGGCCGCGCCGTGGTGCCGGAGGGCCATCCGCGTTCGCTGGGTGCCTTCAACATGACGCCCGAGGCGCAGGCGATCTATGACCGCGCCGATTTCATGCTCGTTGTCGGCTCCCGGCTGCGCGGCAACGAGACGCGCAACAACAAGATGAAGCTGCCGAAGCTGCTCGCCCAGGTGGATGCCGAGGGCAGTCAGGCCGGACGCAATTATCCGGTGGATTTCTTCATCCAGGGCGATGCGAGGCTGGTGCTGGAAGGGCTGCTCGCCCGGCTGCCCGCCACGCTTGCCACCGATGCCGATTTCCTCGCTGAGATCGAACCCGCCCGGCAGCGTTCCGAAGCGGCGCTGCGCCGCCTGCTCGGCCCCTATGCCAGCGTTGCCGACACGTTGAGCGAGCGCGTCCATGCCGGGCGGCATCCTTGGGTGCGCGATGTGACGATCTCCAACAGCACATTCGGCAACCGCTATATCCGCCTCGCCGCCCCGCATCTGGGCGTGCATGCCCTTGGCGGCGGCATCGGACAGGGCATTGCGATGGGCATCGGCGCGGCGCTTGCCGGGGTTGGCAAACCGATCACGCTGCTGGGCGATGGCGGGGCGCAGCTGATGATCGGCGAACTCGCCACCGCCGTGGAGATGCAGGCCGAGGCGGTGTTCGTGCTGATGAATGACCGTGGCTATGGCGTGATCCGCAACATTCAGGATGCGCAATATGGCGGCAGGCACGTCTATGCCGATATCCTGACGCCCGATTTCAGCCTGATCTGCCAAGCCGTCGGCCTGCCGCATCGCCGGGTGAGCGATGTGGCGGATTTCCCGGCGGCGCTGGCGGCGGCGTTGGCGGCGTCGGGGCCGCAGATGATCGAAATCGACATGATCGCCATCGGCCCCTTCGCCGAAAGCTTCGCTGGCCCGCCAGCCGGGGCTGCGGGGGGCAAGAATTGATGCGCAGACTGGGCATCATCGGTGCAGGCGGGATGACACAGACGGTGCTCGCCGCGCTGTCCGGCCTACCGCTCGATCATCTGGCGGTGCTCAGCCGCACGCCGGGCCAGGCGATTGAGGCTTGGTTCGCCACCAAAGTGACCGCCCACACCGAGCTTGCCGAATTCCTCGCCACCAAACCCGATCTGGTCGCCGAATGCGCGGGCCATGCGGCGGTGCGGGCGCATGGCGCTGCGGTGTTGGCGAGCGGCTGCGATCTGATCGTGATCTCGGTGGGGGCCCTCGCCGATGACGCCCTGCTGACGGAATTGCACAACGCCGCCCAGCGTGGCGGCTCTCGGCTGATCCTGCCTGCGGGCGCGGTGGGCGGGCTGGATGCGCTGGCGGCGGCGAAATTGAGCGGGTTGCAGGACGTGGTCTACACCGGCAGCAAACCACCCGCCGCATGGCGTGGCACCCAGGCCGAGCAGGCTGTCGATCTGGCCGGACTCACCGCGCCGGTGTGCTTCTTCGAAGGCTCGGCGCGAGAGGCTGCACGCACTTATCCGCAAAACGCCAATGTGGCGGCGGCGATTGCGCTGGCCGGCGCTGGGTTCGATGCCACGCGGGTTCGGTTGGTGGCCGATCCCGGCATCACCCGCAACCGGCACGAGATCGCCGTGCGCTCCGGTTGCAGCGATTTCTCCATTCAATTGGAAGGCATCGCCTCGGCGGCCAATCCGAAAACCTCGCTGATGGCGGGCTACAGCGTGGCGCATGCGGTGCTCAGCCGCGCCGCCCGCGTGCTGATCTGAGGAGCAGATGGTGAGCGCATACGATCTACCAGCCGATCAATTGTATATCGCAGGCGAATGGCGACAGGGCCGTGGTGCGCCGATCCGCTCGCATTTCCCCGCCGATGGCACGCTGAACCGCACGCTGCATGGCGCGTCAGTGGAGGATGTCGATCTCGCCATCGATCGCGCGCAGTCTGCCGTCAACGATCCGGCATGGCGCGGTCTGCGACCGCATGAGCGGGCGGGTTATCTGTATCGGATTTCAAACGGCATTTCCGAGGCGGTGGAGCGCATCGCCTTCGTGCAATCGCGCGACACCGGCAAGACCATCGCCGAAACCCGCGCCTTGGCGATGAGTGCGGCGGGCACGTTCCGCTATATGGCCGCCGCCCTGGAGACGATGGAAGACACGCTGACCCCGCCGCGTGGCGATTACCTCACCTTCTCGGTGCATGAACCGCTGGGGGTGACGGCAGGCATTACCCCGTGGAATTCCCCCATCGCGTCAGACGCACAGAAGGTGGCTCCGGCCTTGGCGGCGGGAAACGCCATCCTGCTCAAGCCCGCTTCCTGGAGCCCGCTGGTCTGCCTGGAACTGGCCCGGATCATCGAGGCGGCGGGGCTGCCGAAAGGGTTGTTCTCCACATTGCCCGGTGCGGGGTCGATTGTCGGCGAACGGTTGGTCACGCATGCGGCGATCCGCAAGGTCTCCTTCACCGGCGGCACCGAGGTGGGGCGCGGCATTGCGCGCAAGGCGGCGGAGAAATTCATGGCCGTCTCTCTCGAACTCGGCGGCAAATCGCCCACCATCGTCTTTGCCGATGCCGATCTGGATCTGGCGGTGGCGGGGGTGATGTTCGGGGTGTTTTCCTCCACCGGGCAATCCTGCATCGCAGGCTCGCGCCTGTTCGTGCAGCGCCGCGTCTATGACGCATTCACCGCCAAACTGATCGCCGCCACCAAACGCCTGCGTGTTGGCCACTCCTTCAAGGCGGGCACCCAGGTCGCCCCGTTGATTCACGCCGATCATCGCGCCGAGGTGGAGGATCATGTCCGCCGCGCCCTGGCCGAGGGGGCCGAGCTTCTCACCGGCGGCGGGCGCCCGACAGGTGAGGAATACGATGCCGGGACGTATTATCTGCCCACCATCCTCGCGGGCGTGAGCAACACGGCGCGGATTTGCCGCGACGAAGTGTTTGGCCCGGTGCTCGTCGTGCTGCCGTTTGACGACGAGGCCGATGTGATCGCGCAGGCCAACGACAATGAATACGGCCTCGCCTGCGGCATCTACACCGCCGATTTCACCCGCGCCTGGCGGGTGGGGCGCGCGATTGAGGCGGGCACGGTGTGGATCAACACCTACAAGCAATTCTCCATCGCCACCCCGTTCGGCGGCGTGAAGGAGAGCGGGCTGGGGCGCGAGAAGGGCCGCGAGGGCATCCGTGCCTGGATGAGCCAGAAATCGATCTATCTCGACATGAGCCAGCGCCCGCATCCCTGGGCGGCGGATTGCCTGAAGGAAGACGGCGCATGACCGACAACCTGCTCACCTTACGCCTGCGCCGGATGACCTGGGAGGCCGAGGGCGTGCTGTCGCTCGATCTCTGCGCGCCCGATGGCGGCGATCTGCCGGCATTCAGCGCCGGTGCGCATGTCGATCTGCACCTGCCCGGCGGGCAGAGCCGACAATATTCGCTGTGTGGCGACCCGGCGGATCGCAAGACCTATCGCCTCGGCATCCGTCTGGTGGAGGGGGGTGCTGTGACGTCGATGGTCCATCGCCAATTGCGCCCCGGCGCGCTGCTCGACGTGAGCACGCCGCGCAACAATTTCCCACTGCTGCCCGCCCCGCATTATCTGTTCATCGCAGGCGGCATCGGCATCACCCCGATGCTGCCAATGCTGCGCGAGGCCAACGCGCGCGGGGCGAAATGGACGCTGCTGTTTTGCGTCCGCCGCCATGAGGATGCGCCGTTTCTTGCCGAAGCGCGCTCGCTCGGTGGCGATGTGGTGCTGCACGCCTCCGCCCTCGGCACCCGCCTGGACGTGGAAGCCCGCCTCGCCACAGTGGAGCCCGACACGCAGATTTATTGCTGCGGTCCCGAGAAACTGATGCTCGAAGTGGAAACCCATTCGCGGCATTGGCCGGACGGCAGCGTGCATTTCGAATGGTTCGCCGCCCGAAGCCGCCCGGAGGATGAAATCTCCGGCGGCTTCGAACTGGTTTGCGCCCGCTCGCGCCTCACCCTGACCGTGCCGCCCGACAAGTCGGTGGTGCAGGTGCTGCACGATGCCGGCATTCAGGTGCCGCTGTCCTGCGAGCAGGGCATTTGCGGCAGTTGCGAATGCCGGGTGCTGGAGGGGCAGGTGGATCACCGCGACAGCATCCTGTCCACCGCCGAGCAACTGGCCAATGAGACGATGATGGTCTGTGTCTCGCGCGCCAAATCCCCCCGCCTCGTTCTCGATCTCTGACCCCCCAACGAACAGGAGAAATCGTCGTGACGACATATCGTTTCCCCTACCTGAACCCGGTGCAGTCACGCACCCGCCCGCCGAGCGACTGGGAAATGTCGCTGGCCGATGTGCTCGAAGCCGCCTTCGGCAAGGGGCATTACGAACTCGATGCGCTCATCGCCGCCCTCAACAATTCCCGCGTGCGCCCGCAATTGGGCGGCGTGTGGACGGCTGAGAACTTCACCGCCCTGATGCATGAACTGGGAGCGTAATCCGATGAGCGCCGCAACTCTCTCGCCCGCCGCCCCCGCGCCCACCGATCAGGACATTCAGGGCTATCTCGCCACCGGCCTGCGCAATCGCTGGTGGCCCATTCTGCCGTCGCGCTTTGTCGAGGCGGCGGGCAAGCCGGTGGGCATCGTCCGTCTCGGCGAAAAACTCGTGGTGTGGCGCGATGCGGCAGGTGTCGCACACGTCCAGACCGACCGCTGCCCGCACCGCTCCGTTGCCCTGTCGCGCGGTGTGAACGAAGGCGACCGGCTGCGCTGCATCTATCACGGCATCGACATCGGCAAGGATGGCACCGTGCTCTCGGTGCCCGGCCAGCCGGGCTGTGCGCTGGAAGGCAAGAAGGCGGTGAAAACCTTCCCAGCCGTGGAAGTGGCCGGTGCGATCTTCGTCTGGTTCGGCGACGAGCTGCATCTGGAACCCGCCCCATTCATCGCCCCCGAGCAATTGGACAGCGACGAATTCAGCTCCTTCCTCTGCTACGCCGATTGGAATGCCTCCTGGCGCTACGTCTATGACAATCTGATGGACCCGATGCACGGCACCTTCCTGCATGCGAAGTCGCATTCGATGGCCAATGGCGACATCAAGGCGGTGTTTGCCACCAAGGACCATGAGAACGGCTTCCTGTTCGAGAAGGTCGGCCAGCGCGATGTGAATTTCGATTGGAGCGATCTGATCGATCAAAGCGTGATGTTCGTCCGCCTGGAAATTCCCTATCCGAAAACCGGCGGGCCGGGCGGCAATTTCGGCATTGTCGCGATTTCAACCCCCATCGATGACACCAACTCGGCCAATTTCTTCTTCCGCTTCCGCAAGCTCTCCGGCTGGCAGCGCGACACCTGGCGCTTCCTCTACAAGACCGTGCTGGAGCCGCGCCATTGGGCGGTGCTGGAGCAGGATCGCGAGTTGATGGATGGCTGCGGCTTGGGGCTGGAGAAGGGCGAGATGCTCTATCAGCACGATGCCGGGCTGATCCGTCTGCGCCGCTATTTGGCACAGCAGGCACGCGGCCAACTGACGGACCTCCTCAAGGCGGGCAAGACTTGGCCGGGTCGGGCATAGGGAACACGCAGATGAGCTTCACAGGCATCGATGCCATTACCTTCGGTGTCGCCGATATCGGGGAAGCGCAGCGCTTTCTCGATGATTGGGGCACCACGCCGATCTCCGCCGCCGATGATCGCCTTGCCTATCAGACCCGTGACGGCGGCGAGGTGTTCGTCCGCAAGCGGGGCGATGCCGATCTGCCCGCGGCCATCGAGGCGGGCAACACCGTGGTGCAGGTGGTCTGGGGGGCGGAGGATCAAGCCAGTCTGGACGCCACCATCGTCCGCTTTCAGGCGGCGGGCATCGTGCCGCGCCTGGATGCGGACGGCACGGCCTGGGTGAACGATCCCAATGGTCTGTCCGTCGGGCTGCGCGTCAGTCGTCGTCGCAAGCTCGCCGTCGCCCCCACGCTGCCCAACGGCCCCGGCGTGCCCAACCGGATCGACGCCCGCTCGCCGGTCTATGAGCGCGCCGAGCCGGTCAAGATCGGCCATGTCGTGCTGTTTGCCGCCGATTTCGAGGCGATGTGCGATTTCTACACCAGGCTGATGGGCTTCACGGTCAGCGATCAATATCCCGGCTTTGGGATGTTCCTGCGCTGCAAGCTGCGCGGCGAGCATCACAATCTGTTCGTCGTCAACCGCGCGGGCAAGCCGGGGGTGAACCATGTGGCGTTCACCGTCTCGGACGTGCATGAGGTGATCGGCGGCGGGATTGCGATGAGCAAGAAGGGCTGGAAGACCGAAATCGGGCCGGGCCGTCACCCGATCTCCTCGGCCTATTTCTGGTATTTCCACAACCCGCTCTGCGCGCCGCTGGAATACTATGCCGACGACGATTTCTGCACCGAGGCCTGGCAGGCGCAATCCTTCGTGCGGGCGCCGGAACTTTTCGCCGAATGGGCCATCGCTGGCGGTATCGACGGCACCACCCGCCGCCAGACCCTCGCCCGTGACGATTCTGG
The DNA here is from genome assembly GCA_031291725.1 of Acetobacteraceae bacterium. Classification (GTDB taxonomy): domain Bacteria; phylum Pseudomonadota; class Alphaproteobacteria; order Acetobacterales; family Acetobacteraceae; genus CAIQQQ01. Next base: position 38,099 of record JARLIM010000018.1, on the reverse strand, counting down.
GCGTGGCCACCCATGATCCAGCCCGACATCCGCCGCATCATCGCCGTGGAGGCGCACCGGCTGCGCAGTGGCACGTGCCCGCCGATGATTCACGCCCTCGGCACGGGTGAGACGTTCCATATCACCCCCACGCCAGACGGTTTCATCGACCAGCACACCGGGATGCGGATCCGGGTGACGGATGGGGCGATCCTTCTGCCGGAGCCAGCCGCGCCGATCTCGATCATTCTGGAGGATGATGTGGGGTTTGCCGGCTTCGATCCGGGGGCTGGCGCACATTTCAGCGGCCGTGCGGGCGGTGGATCCTCGGTGACGCTCTACGACAGCCGACACGAAAATTTCTTCCAATACGCCGTTGTCGATGAACACGGCCTCTGACCCAGAAAGGATGCCTTGCCGTGAATATCATGACCTCACCTCCCTCTCAACTGCGCGGTGATCTTCAGCGCAACGTGGTTCGCCATGTCAGCAAGACGTTCGACTGGGCGGCCTTCCCCGGCAATGTCGGCTTTCCCGATCTCGACCGCGCCCAGATGCGCTATGTCGGCGCGGGCGGGTCGCCGAAAGTGGGTGAGCCGGGCACGCTCAAGCCCGAGCATTTCACCGTCAGCCTGATCCACAAGCCGGTTGGCAAATTCGCCGCCTGCCATTCGCATGAGGTGGAGGAATCCTTCCTCATCATCAGCGGCGTGCTCACCGTGGGCTGGGAACAGCAGGGCGAGGTGGTCGAGATCAAGCTTGGCCCGAAGGACATGATCCTCAACGCCCGCGACATCGGCCACGGCTTTCGCAATGACGGCATCGAGCCGGTGCTGATGTCGATTTCCGTCGATGCCGGCAAGCCGCTGCCGCCGGTCTATCTCTATCATCCGAAGAACGGCGACGACGTTGAACTCTCGCGCCGCTTCGGTGCCGAGCCCGGCAAGGCGATCCCGTTCGATCCGCAGGGCGCGCATCCGTTGCAGTCGATCATGGCGAAAATGGTCATCCGCCACACCGAGCAGCCGACGCTCTGGGATGCGGCGGGCTTCAACCGCAAAATCTATGTCGGCCCCGGCGGTGTGCAATCGTCCACCTGCCGCAAGGAGATGCTCGGCGTGCCGGCCGGTGTCGGCGTGAAGCCGTATGTGCGCGATGTGGAAGATGCCTTCATGGTGCTGGAAGGCACGCTGACCGTGGGGTGGCAGGAGGGTGACGAGCGCGTGGAGATGGAACTCGGCCCGCGCGATCTGGTGCTCAACCCGGCCGGCCGTCCGCATTGGTTCCGCAACAACAGCGCGGGTCCGGTGACGGTGTGGTCGGTGATCGGCACCGATCAGCCGGAGACTGTGGTGTTCGAGCGCGCCTGAATCACGCATCAACAGGGACAACGTCCTTGGACCACCCCAATCCGTCATGGCGCGCGCAGCGCAGCCATCCACCGCGATGGATTGCGGCACTTCGTGCCACAATGACGGTTTGGGGTGGGCAGGGTTGAACCCGCATCCCGCCGTCATGCCCCCCGTCAGGGCGCGCCGCCCGCCCGCCTGATCGCCTCACGCAGCACGTCGCGATCGCCGATATGGTTGGCGAGCAGGAGCACGAGCTTGCAATTCATCAACTCCGCCTCCGCCTCGCTCATGCCGCGCTGGCTGTCGATGAGTTCCTGATAGAAGCCATCCGGGTCTTGGATGTTCGGATTGATCTCTAAAGGCATCTGATCCTCCTCAGGCCGCAATGGCGCGGGCGATGGCGGCCTGGATGGCGGCGGGGTCGAAATGGCGCCAGCGGGCGGCAACGTGCTGATCGGGACGGATCAGATAGGTTGTTCCTGGCCGTCCATCATAACGCTCCGCCACCAGCCCCTTGCTGTCGGTGACATCGCGCCCGACCACCAGCACGCGCGCGCTGACGGCGCCGAAGGTGACGGCTGGCGTGGCAGGCGCATCGCCGAAGCACAGCAGCACGAAGCCTTCACCCAGCAGATTGAGCAGCCAGCCCTCAGCACCGCCCAGGGCGATCGGCGCATCGGCGGCGTTGGTGCCGGGCAGCAGTTTGCCCGCGAAGGATGCCGTGTCGGGCGTGTTGAGGGAGGAAAGCAGATAGGGTGTCGGCGTGGAAAGTCTGCCGCTGTTCACCAGCGGCCGGGCGAAGGGATGCTCACGCGCCAATTCCAGCACGGCATCGCGATAACGGCGGCTGGTGGGGCTTTTGGGGGTGATGAAATCCGTCGAACGGGTGGAGGCGCGCAGATTGTCATCGGCGGCAAACGCACGCTCCTCATGGTAGCTGTCGATCAGCGCCTCGGGTGCCGCGCCATCCAGCACCAGCTTGAGCTTCCAGGCGAGATTGTCGATATCCTGCACGCCGGTATTGGCCCCCCGTGCGCCGAAGGGGGAGACCTGATGGGCGGAATCGCCCGCGAACAGCACGCGGCCATAGCGGAATTGATCGATGCGGCGGCAGGCGAATTGATAGATCGACGCCCATTCCAACTCGAACTCCCGCCCTTGGCCGAGCATGGCTTGCACGCGCGGGACGATGTTTTCGGGCTTCTTTTCCTCGGTGGCGTCGGCATCCCAGCCGAGCTGGAAATCGATCCGCCACACATCGTCCGATTGCCGATGCAGCAGCACGGATTGATTGCGGTGAAAGGGCGGATCGAACCAGAACCAACGCTCGGTGGGATAATCGGCCTTCATCACCACGTCGGCGATCAGGAAGCGGTCCTGGAAAAACTGCCCGGTGAACGCGCCGCCGACCATGCCGCGCACATCGCTGTTCGCCCCATCGCAGGCCAGCACCCATTCCGCCTCGGTGGTGAACACGCCATCCGGCGTCTGCACCGTCAGCACCACGTGGTCCTCGGCCTGGAGCAGACCGATCACCTTATGCTTCCAGCGCAGATCGGCGCGCGGCTGATCGGCCAGATGTTCGATGATGTATTCCTCCAGATAATATTGCTGAAGATTGATCATCGCCGGCTGCTTGTGATCGGCCTCGGGCAGCAGGTCGAACTGGTAGGACAGGCTGTCGCCATGGAAGACCTTGCCGACCTTCCAGCTGATGCCCTTTTCCACCATCCGGTCCGCCACGCCGAGGCGATCCCAAATCTCCAATGGCCGCTTGGCGTAGCAGACCGCGCGCGAGCCGATGGAGACGGAGTTGTTGTCGTCCAGCACCAGCACCTCAACCCCGCGCGCGGCGAAATCGAGGGCGGCGGTCAGACCGATGGGCCCGGCGCCGATCACCACCACCTTGTGGCGAACCGGAATGCCGGTGCGTTGTTCGTCGGTCTGCCGATAGGCGAATTCCGGATAGGAATAGGTGCTGAACATCGTGGGTTCCGAGACGTCAGTTATGGGCGAATTCGGCTTCGTGCAGCCATGCGGTGTGGCGCGGCGGCTTCTTGGTTCGCGCCCATTCATTGACCATTTCATGGGCCACGTCGGTCATCTTTTTGGTCTTTTCCGGCGTGGTGGTCCAGGTGGCAACTTCCAGGCGGTGGCCGCTTGGGTCGTGGAAATAGATCGATTTGAAGATGTTGTGATCGGTCGGGCCCACCACATCAAGCCCTGCCGCCACGGCACGATCCCGCGCCTCGTTCAACTCCGCTTCCGAGGCCACCTGAAAGGCGATGTGCTGCGTCCAGCTTGGGGTGTTGGGGTCGAAACCCATCTGCGGCGAGTTCGGCAATTCGAAGAACGCCAGGATATTGCCCGCACCGGCATCGATGAAGATGTGCATATACGGGTCCGGCGCCTTGGTGGACGGCACGCGATCTTCGGCAATCGCCCCCAGCAGATCCATGTTCAGCACGTTCTTGTAGAACTCAACGGTTTGCTTGGCGTCGTTGCAACGATAGGCGACGTGGTGGATTTTTTCGATCTTCATGACGGCCTCCCTGGCATGCCCGGTATGGGCTATTGCCGTTGTTGGTAACGGACGTTACTAACTGGCGTCAAGCGCAATCTATGAAGTTTGAAATGGTTTTCGGTGGGTTTATGCGATAACGTGCCGGAGATATTTCGGCATAAACTCACATTTGATATCAATTTCTGCGAAAGGGGGAGACAATGAGCGCCAGTGCCAAAGGCGGCCCGCACGCCGACGATGCGCCGATCGCGTTGCAGGGCTTTCTGCCCTATCGGCTGGCGGTTCTGGCCGATCATGTCTCGCACAGCCTGGCGCAGATCTACACCGACCGCTTCGACCTCACCCGCCAGGAATGGCGTGTTCTGGCGGGTTTGGCCGACAGGGGGCCGATCGTGGCGCGCGATGTGGCGGGCCACACGACGCTGGATAAGATGTCGGTCAGTCGCGCGGTGGCCGGGCTGGAGGCCAAGGGCTATCTCAGCCGTCACGATGATCCGCAGGACCGGCGCAACAAAATTCTGGAAATGACGCCGCAGGGGCGCGCGCTCTATGTCCGAATCGTGCCTCTGGCGCGGGCGCGGGAGGCGTATCTGCTCGACTCCCTCTCCGCCGAGGACCGTGCGGCATTGGACCGCATACTCACAGCACTGCTCGCGCGGTCGATTGAACTCGAACGCCGGGGCTGATTGCCTATCCACCATGATCTCCAGGGAGGGAGAGACATGACCATCAAGAATGACACCGGCTATCTATCCGGCTTCGGCAATGGCTTCGAAAGCGAGGCCTTGCCCGGCGCGTTGCCGATTGGCCGCAACTCACCACAGCGCTGCGCTTATGGGCTGTATGCCGAGCAATTGAGCGGCTCCCCCTTCACCGCGCCGCGCGCGCGAAACGAGCGCAGCTGGCTCTACCGCATTCGGCCCACGGTGGCGCATTGGGGGCAATTCGCACCGGTGGAAGTCCCGCTCTGGCTCACCGCCCCGGCCCCGATCGCCCCCACGCCGCTTGCGCCGCTGCGTTGGGATCCGCTGCCGATCCCGAGCGGGCAGGGGCTTTCCTTCGTCGAAGGCGTGCACACCATCACCACGGCGGGCGATGCGCACGCGCAGGCGGGTATGGCCGCCCATGTCTATCTGATCACCCGCTCGATGGTGGATGCGTATTTCTTCAATGCCGATGGCGAGCTGCTCTTTGTGCCGCAGCAGGGCACGCTGCGCCTGGCCACCGAGTTCGGCATCATCGATGCGGGCCCCGGCGAGATTGCCGTCATCCCGCGCGGGGTGAAATTCCGTGTGGAACTGACCGGCGGCCCGGCACGCGGCTATCTGTGCGAGAATTACGGTGCCGCCCTCTCTCTGCCGGAGCGTGGACCGATCGGCGCGAATTGTCTGGCCAATCCGCGCGATTTCCTCACGCCGGTGGCCGCCTATGAAGACCGCGAAGTGCCCTCCACCATGACGGTGAAATGGGGCGGCGTGTTCTATCGGGGGCAGATCGGCCAGTCGCCGCTCGATGTGGTGGCGTGGCATGGCAATTACGTGCCGTATAAATACGACCTCAAGCGCTTCTCCCCGGTCGGCCCGCTGTTGTTTGACCACGCCGATCCGTCGATCTTCACCGTGCTGACCTCGGCCAGCGAAACGCCGGGCACGGCGAACATCGATTTTGTCATCTTCCCCGAGCGCTGGATGGTGACGGAAAACACCTTCCGTCCGCCCTGGTTCCATATGAACATCATGAGCGAGTTCATGGGACTCATTCACGGGGTCTATGATGCCAAGACCGGCGGCGGGTTCGTGCCGGGCGGGTTCAGCCTGCACAACACCATGCTGCCGCACGGGCCGGATCGCGATGCGTTCGAAGCGGCGTCGGCGGCGACGTTGAAGCCGCATAAGCTGGAAAACACCCTCGCCTTCATGTTCGAAACCCGCTTCCCGCAGCGTGTGACCCCCTTTGCGGCCGGCGCCGCGCAATTGCAGGCGGATTACCTGACCTATGGCGCCAAGCTCCGCCGCCATTTCAACCCGAACCAGGCCTGACCCGATGTTTCAGATAGACGAAACCCACGCCCCTTCGCTGCGCAGCTGGGTGGCCAGCGCCAACGGCCATGCCGATTTCCCGATCCAGAACCTGCCCTTGGGCAGCTTCACCCCCTTGGGCCGTCCGCCGCGTGGCGGGATTGCCATTGGCGATCAGATCCTCGACCTCGCAGCCCTCGCCGCCTCCGGCCTGTTGCAGGGCGAGGCGCAAGTGGCGGCCGAGGCAGGGGCGGGCGGCACGCTCAATCCGCTGCTGGCTCTGGGGGCCGCTCCGCGCCGGGCGTTGCGCCGGGCGGTGAGCGCATTGCTGGCCGAAGGCGCACCCGCCCGCCCGGAATTGCTGCACAAGGCGGCCGATTGCACGATGAACCTGCCCGCACAGGTGGGCGATTACACCGATTTCTACGCGGGCATTCACCACGCCACCAATGTGGGAAAGCTGTTCCGCCCCGATAACCCGCTATTGCCGAACTATAAATACGTGCCGATTGGCTATCATGGCCGCGCATCGTCGCTGCGTCCGTCCGGTGGGGAGGTCAAGCGTCCGTTGGGCCAGCGCAAGCCGCCCGAGGGTGCGCCGGTGCTCGCTGCCTCGCAGCGGCTGGATTACGAGATGGAGCTTGGCATCTGGGTCGGCGCGGGCAATGCGTTGGGCGCGCCGGTTGCCATCGATCAGGCGGCTTCGCACATCGCCGGATATTCGGTGTTCAACGATTGGTCGGCGCGCGATCTGCAAGCCTGGGAATATCAGCCGCTCGGGCCGTTCCTGGCCAAGAGCTTCCATTCCACCGTGTCCGCCTGGATCGTCACCCCGGAAGCCCTGGCCCCGTTCCGCGCCGCCCAGGCCCCGCGCCCCGACGGCGACCCACAGCCATTGCCCTATCTGTGGAGCGAGGCCGATCAACAGAACGGCGCGTTGGCGCTGGATCTGGAGGTGTTGATCTCCACGACGAAGATGCGCGAGGCAGGCTTGGCCCCACATCGCCTGTCATTGGGCTCGGCGTTGAACATGTATTGGACGCCGGCGCAGTTGCTCGCCCATCACACCATCAATGGCTGCAACCTCGCCCCCGGCGATTTGCTCGGCACCGGCACGATCTCTTCGCCGGAGCGGGAGGGGTTCGGCTCCCTGCTGGAACTGACGGATGGCGGCAAATCACCGATCAGCCTGCCGAATGGCGAGACGCGAACCTTCCTGGAGGATGGCGACGAGGTGCTGATGCGCGTGCGCGCCCATCGCGACGGCTTCGCCCCCATCGGCTTCGGCGAATGTCGCGGGACGATTATGGGATAAACAGAGTCGTCATTGCACTCATCTTCGTCATTGCGAGGAACATCGTGACGAAGCAACCCATCGAAACATCGGCTGAGCTATTGGCTCGATGGGTTGCTGTGTCGTTTCACGCCCCGCAATGACGATGGCGACATCGATTACGGCGTGATCTCACCCGATTTCGCGCCGCCCGCGCGTTCCAGCGCCTGCCACAATTCGATATCGCGCTCGGCTGTCCAGATGCGGGGATGATCGAGGCCCTTGGCTTCGTCATAGGCGCGGCTGACGTCGAACGGCATGCAGTGGTCGAAAATCACCCAATGGCCGTATTTCGGGCGCATCTGGCTCATCGCCTCGTCATACACATCCTTCAACGACGCGCCCTTGGCGACGCCTGCTTTCGCGATGGCGAACAGATCGGCGGTGAAGGCGCTGGTGCCTGCAATGCCCTCGGCGATGTCGTCCTTGCCGATCAGCGAGCGGCCACGGCCGGGAACCAGGGCTTCGGCCCCAAAGGCCTTCACCACATCCAGCGTTGCCGGCCAGTCGGCGAAATGCGCGTCGCCGCAATAGGGCGTGGCGCCGAATTCCACCGTGTCACCGGCGAACAGCACGCGCTCCTTCGGCAGCCACACCACCGTGTCGCCCGCCGTGTGGCTGCGGCCGACATGGATGATCTGCACTTCGCGGCGGCCCAGCCACAGCGTCATTTTCTTGTGGAAGGTCAGCCCCGGCCAAGTCAGGCCCGGAATGCTTTCCTTGCCGCGGAACAGGCGCGGGAAGCGGCCGATCTCGCTGTCCATATCCTGCTGGCCGCGCTCGACGATCATGTCGCGGCAGGCGTCGGAGGCGATGATCTCCGCCCCTTCATAGCCCGACGCCCCCAGCACGCGCACGGCATGATAATGCGTCAGCAGCACATGCTTGATCGGCTTGTCGGTGACGGTGCGCACGCGGGCGATCACATCCGCCGCCAGACGCGGGGTGGCCTGGGCATCGACGACAAGCACGCTGTCATCGCCGATCACCACGCCGGAATTCGGATCGCCCTCGGCGGTGTAGCCATACAGGCCGAGGCCGAGTTCGTCGAAAGAGACGATTTTCTCGGCAAGATCGTTGGTGCTGGCAAAGCCGGACATGGTGGAATTTCCCTTGTTCAATGATGTGAGGCGAGATCTGGGCCGAGTGCGGCCAGAAGTTCGTAAGAGTGCAGCCGGGCGGCCTGATCGTGAATGGCGGCCACCACCATCAACTCATCCGCCCCGGTCTGCGCCACGAAGCGGGCGAGGTCGGCCTTGACCGTCGCGGGGGAGCCGACGAAGGAACAGCCGAGCATGTTCATCACCTGTGCCTTTTCCGACGGCGACCAGAAGCTTTCAATGTCGTCAATCGGCGGCGGCAGCAGGCCACGGGCGTTGCGGAAAATGCCGGTGAAGCTCTGCTGCATCGAGGTGAACAAGCGACGCGCCTCGGCATCGGTGTCGGCGAGAACGATGTTCACGCCCACCATAGCATAGGGCTTGGCCAATTGCGCGGAGGGGCGGAAGCCGCTGCGATAGGCGTGCAGCGCCTGCATCAGCGCGTCGGGGGCGAAATGCGAGGCGAAGGCGTAGGGCAGGCCGAGCGCTGCCCCCAATTGCGCGCCGAACAGGCTGGAGCCCAGAATCCAGATCGGCACCTGCAACCCGGCGCCCGGCACGGCGCGGATCATCTGGCCGGGCTGCACCGGTGCGAACAGCGCCTGCAATTCCAGCACATCCTGCGGAAACCGGTCCGCACCCGACGGATCGCGGCGCAGGGCGCGCAAGGTGCGCTGATCCGTGCCGGGGGCGCGACCGACGCCGAGATCGATGCGGCCGGGATAGAGCGATTCGAGCGTGCCGAACTGCTCGGCGATCACCAGCGGCGCATGGTTGGGCAGCATGATGCCGCCGGCACCGATGCGGATCGTCGATGTGCCATCGGCCACATAGGCCAGCGCCACCGAGGTTGCAGCACTGGCGATGCCGATCATGTTGTGATGCTCGGCCATCCAATAACGCTGATAGCCCCATTGCTCCACATGGCGCACCAGATCGCGCGCGCGGCGCAAAGCGTCACCCGGCGTGCCACCGAAGGGCACCGGGGCGAGGTCGAGAACGGATAGTGTGACCATGGCATTTACTCCTCGCCGCATATGAGCCGCAGCGCCCGTCAGCGCCAAGGCTGATCAGCCCCTGCCAGCCATGTGCCGTGCCGCGATATAGCCGAAGGTCAGCGCCGGGCCGAGGGTGATGCCACCGCCAGGGTAATTGCCGCCCATGATGCTCGCCATATCATTGCCCGCCGCATAGAGGCCGACAATGACATTGCCTGCCTCATCCAGCACACGGGCATGCTCATCCGAGCGCAGACCGGCGAAGGTGCCCAGATCGCCGGTGACGACTTCCACCGCATAGAACGGGCCTTTGGAAATCGGCGCCAGGCACGGGTTGTTGGTATTCTCCGGCTCGCCGTTGAAGCGGTTATAGGCGGTGGAGCCTTTGCCGAATTGCCGATCCTCGTCGTGCTCCATGTCCTTGTTCCAGGTGGCGATCGTCGCTTCCAACCCGGCCGGATCAATGCCGCAGGCACGGGCAAGTTCGGCAATTGTGCGGCCCTGTTTCAGATAGCCGGAGCGCAGTTGAGGGCCAATCGGCACCGGGGCAGGCTTGACGAAGCCCAGGCCATAGCGTTGCAGGAACGGCTTATCGACCACCAGGAAGGCATGGGCGCGCTGGCCTGGGGCGGTGTTGGCGAACAGAGCCTGCATGAAATCGTGATAGGAATTCGCCTCGTTGACGAAGCGTTTGCCATTCGGCAGCACCGCGATCAGGCCCGGCTTGGCGCGGTCGATGAAATGCGGGAAGACGCCCCATTGGCCGTTCTTGCGCGGCACACGCGACACCGGCACCCAGGCGGCAGGCTGCGGATAGCCGGTCTCGATGGACGCGCCGATCTCCTCACCCAGCCGCAGCCCGTCGCCGGTGTTGGTGGCGGGCGCGGGGGAGAAATGGCCCTGATTATCCGCATCATGCGGGAACATCGCGCGCCGGCGGGCCTTGTCCTGCGGGAAGCCGCCGGCGGCGAGCACCACGCCGCGCCGCGTGCGCACCTGCACCTCGCCCTCCTTGCGACCCAGCACCGCCCCGGTGACGGCGCCGCTGGCGTCACGTTCCAGCCGGAGGGCGGGCGCCTCCGTCCAGACCCGCACACCGCGATCCAGCGCGCTGCGGAACAGACGGGCGGCGAGCGCGTTGCCATTGGTCAGCAACATGCCGCGCCCATGCATCAACAGATCGCGCCCGTGCTGCAGCAAGCGCTTGCCGACATAGGCGGCCGAGGCGATGGAGCGGGTGGCGTTGAAGAAATGCTTCAATTCGGGGCCGGAGCCGATCATCAGCCCGACGAAGGTGAGTTCCGGCAGCGGCGGACGCAGCCGCGCCAATTCCTTGCCCAGGGCCTGCGCCTGATAATGCATCGCCTTGATCGACCGCCCGCCGGAGCGCCCCCCCGGAGCCAGCGGGTGATAGTCGGAGAACAGCGAGGCGGCTTCGAATTTCGTCTCGGTCTGTTCGTGGAAAAAGGCGATGGCCTCCGGGCCGGTGGCCAGGAACGCATCGACGCAGGCAGCGTTGAAATGGTTTCCCGCCTCGTGCTGCAGATAGCGCCGAGCCTCGTCCACCGTGTCTTCAATGCCGTCGGCCTGCGAGATCGGGTTGTTCGGCACCCACAGAAAGCCACCCGAGAGCGCCGTGGTGCCGCCGACATATTCGGTCTTCTCGGCCAGGATCACATCCAACCCACGCGAAGCCGCCGCCACCGCCGCCGCAAGGCCACCCGCCCCGGAGCCGACCACCAGCACGTCACAGTCTATAATGTTCGTCATGATCCGACCTTCAGAGCGCGAGATAGCCGCCATCGACAACCAAAGTGGTGCCGGTGACGTAGCTGGACATCGAGGAGGCGAGGAAGACCACCGGGCCCACCAACTCCTCCGGCGCGCCATAGCGGCCCATCGGGATGCGTTGGAGGAATTTTGCCGAGCGTTCCGGGTTGTGCCGGGTGGCCTCCGTCATCGCGGTGGCGAAGGTGCCGGGGGCGATGGCGTTGACCCGCACGCCATCCGGAGCCAGTTCCTGCGCCAGACTTTGCGTCAATGCCCGCAGCCCCGCCTTGGAGACCGGGTAGCTGACCGAGGTGCCGGTGGAGACGAAGGAGGCGATGGAGGCGATGTTGATAATCGCCCCCCGCGTGCGGCGCAGATGGCCGAGGAAGGCGTGGCACATGTTGAGCGCACCGGTCAGATTGACGTCCAACGCCGCCTGCCAATGCCGGGCCAGATCGGGGCTGTCGATGGTGTGGCGCGGGCAGATGCCGGCATTGTTGACCAGGATCGAAACCTCCACCGCCCGATCCCCGAGCGTCTGGGCGAGTGCGACACATGCGGCGGCATCGGTGACGTCGAGCGCGAAGGCCAGTGCCGTGCCACCTTCGCCATTGATTGTCTCGGCCGTGCGCTGGGCCGTGCTGGCATCCATGTCGGTGACAATCACCACGGCGCCCTCGCGCGCCACGCCCATGGCGATGGCGGCCCCGTTGCCCTGGCCAGCGCCGGTGATCAGTGCGGTGCGCCCTGTGAGTTTCATCTGGTGTTCCTCCGCCGGCAATCTCTCCCGGCAATGTCTCCTGATAATCTTTCATGGAGCGAATTCATTCGCAAGGAACGAATTTTATCGCATGAAGATGCATTCGTCTGTTGCGAAGGGGTTTGTCGCTGGATAGGCTCCCCCTGCACGCCGAAACACAATCGGCGAGAGGAAGGGAACAACCAATGTCCGCAATCACTCGCCGCGCGGCCCTGGCCGTGGGCTCCGCAGCCCTGTTGGGTCTGCCGAATATCCGTCGTGCCCACGCCGAGGAGCAGGGGCCGATCAAGATCGGTGTGCTGACCGATATGTCGAGCTGGGGCCGCGACAATGGCGGGCCGGGTTCGGTCTATGCCGCCAAATCCGCGATTGCCGAGTTCGGCGGCAAAGTCATCGGCCGCCCGGTGGAAATTGTGGTCGGCGACCACCGCATGACGCCCGATGTCGGCATCGCCCTCGCCCGTCGCTGGCTGGACACCGAAGGCGTGCATGCGATCACCGATCTGGAACATTCGGCCATCGCGCTCGGCACCGGCGATCTGTGCAAGCAGAAGGACCGGATCGCGCTGATGACCGGTCCCGGCTCGTCGGACATCACCAACAGCCGCTGCAATGACCGCACAGCGCAGTTCACCTACGACACCTATGCGCTGGGCAAGGTGATGGCCCGCGCGGTGGCGGCCCAGGGCGGCAAGAACTGGTATTTCATCACCGTCGATTACGCCTATGGCAAAACGCTGCAGGCCGATGCCACGCGCTTCATTCTGGAATCAGGCGGCAAGGTGGTCGGCGCATCGCTGCATCCGGCGGGCAACAGCGATTTCTCGTCGCTGCTGTTGCAGGCACAGGCTTCGGGCGCCGATGTGATTGCCTTCGCCAACACCGGCACGGATTGCACGAACTGCCTCAAGCAGGCGGCGGAGTTCGGGCTGGCCAAAAGCGGTGTGAAACTGGCTGCCTTGTCGATGTTCCTGACGGACGTGCATGCCGCGGGGTTGGCCGTGGCGCAGGGTGCCATGATGGTGACGGCGGATTACTGGGACATGAACCCGCAGGCATCGGCCTGGGGGCAGGGCTATCTGAAGGAAGTCGGCCTGATGCCGACGATGTTGCAAACCGGCACCTATGGCGCGGTGCGGCATTACCTCAAGGCGATCGCGGCGGCCAAGACCGCTGATGCCGGGGCGGTGATGGAGCAGATGCGGGCTTTGCCGATCAGCGACATCTTCACCAAATCCGCCACGCTGCGTCGCGATGGCCGTGTGGTGCGCGATATGTATCTGGCACGGGTCAAATCACCGCAGGCGTCGAAATATGCCTGGGATTACCTGGAAATTGTCCAGACCGTGAAGGGCGAGGATGCCTATCGCCCGTTGAGCGAATCGGTGTGTCCGCTGGTGAAGGCCTGATACATCGTCCTGGTCATGCGTACGAATTGCAGCAATCCACCGCTGAGCTGGCGGCATCGCGGTGGATTGCGGCGCTGTGCGCCACAATGACGGGGTGGGGTGGGGCGGATATCTGCGCTCGCACTGACGATCGAGCCGCATCTCTAACGCGGTGCGTTGAAGCCGGTTTTCATCAATCCCACGAAGGCGTCGCGCATCTGCTCGGTGCCGGGCATCATGCCGAACCAGCTTTTGAGCAGCGAATCGGGGGCCATGGCGGAGATGCCGTCCAGCATCTGCTGTTCCAACTTGGCCATCACAGCGGCCTGCATCGGCTTGACGTCCGGCAATCCCATGAAGGTGCGCGCTTCGTCCGGCGTGCAATCTATCTCGATATTGACTTTCAACCTGGCACGCTCCGAGGACGGTGACGGCGAAATTGCCTCTGTGTTCCAAGCCCTAGCACGGATCGCCTGTCATCGAAACGTCGCAGTTCGCCCGCAGCGGCCTTGCGAGGTTAGCCGGCCGGGCCGAAGGGGAACGGGCCGGGGAAATCCTCCACATAGACGGTGTGCGCCACAATCGCCGCCCCCGGATGGGCGGTGAGCACCTGGAAGGCGGCGGGTTCCAAATTCCAGAAACCAGGCTCGTCGCCAAGGGTGAATTCAATCTGATGCGCCGCCGACGGTGAGACGCTGGCGATGGCGTGGGCAACTGTTGTGCTGATCGGGCGATGCACATGGCCGCACAGAATGCGTTTGACCTGTGCGTGCCGCGCGATCATCGCCTCAAACTCTGCCGGGTTGCGCAGTCCGATAGCGTCCATATGCGCCACCCCGGTGACGAAGGGCGGATGATGCATCGCCACAATCGTCGGCTTGTCGGGTGCGGCGGCAAGCGTCGAGTCCAGCCAAGCCAACCGGGCGGCGCAGAGTTCGCCCGCGCCGCTGCCGGGGATGACGGTATCGAGCATCACCAGACGCACCGGATGATCGTCGATGGCGTATTGCACGAAATCGGGGTGTGACAATACGCCCGGCAAATGGCCAAGCTCGGCTTTGAGCGTCTCGCGGCGATCATGATTGCCGGGGATGACATAGACCGGCGCGCTGATATGGCGGCGCAGCATGTCGGCCAAAATCCGATATTCCTCCGCCGAGCCGCGATCGACGAGATCGCCGGAAATGACCACCGCATCCGGTCGCATCTGCAACCGCGCCACCGCCCGCAAGGCGCGCTCGGTGAGCATGTTGGTTTCTGCCGTCCGATAGAGCGCCAGTCGCTTGGGCTGAATGTGCAAATCGGTCAGCTGAACCAGGATCATCGCGCTTTTTCCTTTGCCGCCGCCGGTCCGGCATGTTGTTCCGATCTCAAAACCCTATGGCAGAGCTTGGGGGCACTCGTCACCTGAGGGCGGCAAAGAAATCTTTCAGAATTTGTCCGGCTTCTTGCTCACGCACCCCGCCAATCACCTCGGGCCTGCAATGACTTCCGGGGGCACGATAGAGCTGTGGCCCATGCTCGATGCCGCCGCCTTTCGGGTCATAGGCACCGAAGATCACCCGTTTGAGGCGAAAGGCGGAGATGGCCGCCGCACACATCGGGCAGGGCTCCAGCGTGACGACGATGTCGCAATCCGGCAATCGGGCCGAGCCGCGCAATCCTGCCGCCGCCCGCAGCACCAACATTTCCGCATGGGCGGAGGCGTCGTGCAGTTCCTCGGTGCGGTTGCCGTCAGCCGCCAGCACGCGGCCGCTGCCGTCGCGCAGAATGGCGCCCACCGGCACCTCTCCACGCAGGCGAGCCTTGCGTGCTTCTTCCAGTGCCATTTCCATCGCATCCATGCGATAGAATTGCCTGGATTTCTGATCGAGCGCCAGCACACCCCATGAACAGCACACTGCCCCGGATCGGCGTCACGCTGGATGCCGAAGCGCCCGCCGAACCGCCCGGCTATTCACGCTATCCCTGGTACGCCCTGCGCCAGAATTACGCGGGCGCCATCGAGGCGGCGGGCGGGGTGCCGGTGGTGTTACCACATAATGATTTCGCCGATGCCTATCTGGACATCGTCGACGCTCTGGTCGTCACCGGCGGTGGCTTCGATGTCGATCCGGCGATGTATGGCGATGCCAGCACGCATGAGACGGTCAGCCTGAAACCCAAGCGCACGGCGGCGGAACTGGCGCTGGTCAACGGGGCGTTGGCGCGTGGCAAGCCGGTGCTGGGGATTTGCGGTGGCGAGCAATTGCTGGCGGTGATCCTGGGCGGCTCGCTCATTCAGCACATCCCCGACACCGTGCCGAACGCGCTGGCGCACAGCCAACCCAACCCGCGCCACGAACCGGGGCATAGCATCACCATCACGCCCGGCACGCTGCTGCACCGCATCGTCGGCACCGATACGCTGGCGGTGAATTCCTCGCATCATCAGGCCGTGCGCAGCCCCGGCCCGCACGCCATCGTCAACGCTGTCGCGTCGGACGGTGTGATCGAGGGAATCGAAGATCCGCGTTACCGCTACTGCCTCGGTGTGCAGTGGCATCCTGAATTTCACCTCAGCGCCGGAGATCGTGCGATCTTCGACGCCATGATTGCGGCCTGTGCATGAGCGACCTTGAACACAATACCCCCGGCGACATCCTGCGGGGCGAACGTATCGCGAAATATCTTGCCCGTGCGGGGGTGGCCAGCAGGCGGGATGCTGAAAAGCTCATCGCCGAGGGCCGCGTGCGGGTGAACAACGAAACCGTCACGCAACCCGCCTTCTTCGTGCAGAACGACGATCTGGTGGTGGTCGATGGCAAGCTCGTCGATCAACCCGAGCGCACAAGGCTTTGGCGCTACAACAAGCCGGACGGCCTGGTGACAACCCATCGTGACCCGCAGGGCCGCCCGACGGTGTTCGAAAAACTGCCGCCGCATCTGCCGCGCGTGGTCAGTGTGGGGCGGTTGGATCTGAATTCCGAGGGGCTGCTGCTGCTCACCAATGACGGCAGCCTGGCGCGGCGGTTGGAATTGCCGTCCAATGATTGGATCCGGCGTTACCGTGTGCGCGTGTTCGGCAATCCGCAGCCGGAACAACTGGCCGCGTTGTCGAAGGGCATCACGGTGGAGGGAATCCGGTATAAAGGGATCGAAGCCGCGCTGGACAGCCGCAAGGGCGATAATTGCTGGCTGAGCATCGGCTTGCAGGAAGGACGCAATCGCGAAATTCGCCGCGTGATGCAGCATCTGGGCTGGCAGGTGACGCGCCTGATCCGCGTGGCGTACGGTCCGTTCCAACTCGGCACGCTGGCACGCGGCGCTGTGGACGAGATTTCGCCGAAGGTGCTGCGCGAACAGCTCTCGGTGGAAGCGCGGCCGAAGGTGATCCGGCCGCGCTGATTTCGATTATGTGCCCGTGAACACCGGACGACGCTTCTCGGCAAAGGCGCGGCGGCCTTCCTTGTAGTCCTCGGTGTCGAAGCAGCCCGCCACTTCCGTGCGGATCAGGTCAAGCTTCGGATCGCTCTTCAGCGTCTCGGCGATGACCATCTTGCCGATGCGCAGCGAGCGCGGCGCGTTGTCCGCCATCGTGCGGGCCATCTCGATCACCACGTCCGACAAATCTTCATCCGGCACCACCCGGTTGACCAACCCGATTCGGGCTGCCTCATGGGCGTCAAAGCGGCTGCCGGTGTAGAGCATCGTCGCCGCATGGGCAGGGCCGACGAGATCGACGAGCTTCTTTGTCATGTCATACCCATAGGCGATGCCGAGCTTGGCGGCCGGGATGCCGAATTCGCTGTCCACGGCCGCGATGCGGATATCGGCCTGCAAGGCGATGCCCAGCCCGCCACCGAGGCAGAAGCCACGAATGCGGGCGATCACCGGCTTGGGGAAGCTGGCCAGCTTGGCGCGACCCGCGCTGGTCAGACGGTCATATTCCAACTGGGCATTCGCCGAACCGCGCTGTTGGTCGAACTGGCTGATATCGGCGCCCGAGACAAACGCTTTCGGTCCGGCGCCGGTGAGCACCACCACACGCACAGTGTCATCGGCCTCGAAGACATCGAGAATCTGCGTCAGCCCGTCCCACATCGCAACCGACATGGCGTTGCGCTTCTCGGGCTGGTTGAAGGTGATCAGGCCGATGCCCTGATCCACCTCGGCGAGCATTTTGCCGTCGGCGTAATGCGTGGTCATATGGCGTGTCCCCTTGTTGTGTGGCGCAAAACGCGGTCAATTTATCAACTGATTGTCACGCCGAACAGGCCCAGTTAGACCGGGCTGCAAAACTGGGGAAGTGCCCGTATGAGCGAGATCAAGATTGAAACGCCCGTGATGGACGGCTTCCGCACGGCAATGCGCCGGATGGCCAGCAGTGTCAGCGTGATAACCACGCGCAATGGTGACGTCCATCACGGCATGGCGGCAACCTCTGTCAGCTCACTTTCTTTCCAACCGCCGTCACTGCTGGTCTGCATCAATCGCTCGATTGCGATGCATGAGGCGGTGCGTGGTGCCGGGCGGTTCTGCGTCACGCTGCTGGGTGAGGCGCATGGGCCGGTGTGTGATGCCTTCGGCGGTAAGCTGAGCGGCCCGGAGCGATTCACCGTTGGCGGCTGGCATGAGGATGTGGACGGGCTGAACTATCTGCCCGACGCCCCGGCCTCGATGTTCTGCCGACTGGACGCCACCTATGAATACGGCACCCATACGATCTGCGTGGGCGTGATCGAGAAGGTATTATTGGGAGAAAATGGCGCACCGCTGATCTACCGCGAGGGCGGGGTGGGCGGGTTTCGACGCTTCTTGTGAAGTGATAGTGAAATCTGGAATGGGAGCTACGCTAAGCCGTTGTATTTTATAGACCGCACTGACTCGAAAAAATGGAATCCGGTGACAACTCGGAGGAATATCCGCTCACTAATGTTCTCGGCGGCAGGCTTCGCTGCGTGGCACGAACGTTAAGAGCTTCAAATCAACCCCTGTCCATTGGTAGAACGAGATACCGTCACCCCGTCCGCTACCACTGGTGGAACCCAGAACCACCAGAAGGCTGCTGTCGCGCCGGAACCTCAATCCAAGGAACTCGTCGTTTATACCGACATCGTGGTCCGCGCTCGGATCCACGTACATCTCTGAGAGGACTCCGAGCGCGGTCAAAAAATTAACTTTTCCAGACTTCGCGTCGACGAGAGCGAGATTTAGGCAGGAGGTTCCACATCCCCAGCCAACAATCGTGTAGTGGCCAGCGAAGTTTGGCCCACGCTTCGCGCCCTCGGATAAGACGGTCCGGAACCTCGATGCTTCAGGATCGGACTTCAAATCGACTTCAGCAGGCTTATTGTTCCATACGGATTTTTCGTGGAATGCTTCAAAGTTCGGAACGGGCGAAGAAACTGCGCTTAATGCAATCAGGCAATCTGGATCGGGCAGTTGGAGGGCTCCCGGCACCACTTCCGCCATCGATGAAATAGTCAGGCACGTCAGCATTATCGAGGCCCAAATCAGCTTTGACACCTTACCTGTTTGCCTCCGTCACCCACGGCCCACTAAGGCGGTCATTCAGATCACCGATTCCACATTTCTGTGTCACTGATTCCAGATAACTGTGTCCATTCCGTTTTTCTCTGTCACTTCACGACAGTTTCTAAGCTGCGGCGATGGCTGGGACGGGAGGGATCGAACCTCCGAATGGCGGAATCAAAATCCGCTGCCTTACCGCTTGGCGACGTCCCAATCGCGGAGCGCCTGATTAAGGCGACAAGGTGCTGTCTGGCAAGCCCGTTCAGTCAGCAGACAGCGCACCGCCCCATACCCACCACGCAGAGCGCGCCATCCGGGCGGCTGCAGCGGCTGCGATGTCGGCGGTTGCATATAGGCCAAAACACGTCGCCCCCGAGCCGCTCATCCGCGCCAACAGGCACGATGAATCGGCCTGCAAGGCGGCCAGAACCTCGGCAATCTGCGGGCAAAGCGCAATGGCCGGGGCTTGCAGATCATTGGTCAACCCGGCCAAATCCGCCGCCATCGTGGCGGCATCGGCCCAGCTATCCGGCAGAATCGGCGCAGGAGAATAGCCGCCGCGCCGCGCTTTGAACACAGCCGGGGTTGCCACCGCCACCAATGGATTGATCAGCACCATGCCGCACTCCGGCAGGCGCGGGGCAGGGGCGAGAATTTCGCCGATCCCCTGCATGCGAGTCGGGCGCTGAGCCAGGCAGACCGGCACATCCGCGCCGAGTCGCAAGGCCAGCGCCGCCAGTTCGCCGGCATCCAGCTGCACACCCCAGAGCCGCGCCAACACGCGCAAGGCCGCAGCCGCATCCGCCGAGCCGCCACCAATGCCGGATGAGACGGGCAGGTTTTTCTCCAGCACAAGCCGTGCACGCGCCGGAACCGCCGCCAGCTCAGCCAAGCCACGTGCGGCGCGCACCACCAGATTGTCCGGCTCGGCCCGGAGATTGGCGCCGAATCGGCCGGTCAATTCCAAGCTCAACCCATCCGATTCGCCAACCTCCAGCCAATCCCCGGTCTGCGGAAAGACGGCCAGACTGTCGAGCAGATGATAGCCATCCGCCCGTTTGCCCACCACATGCAGACACAGATTGACCTTCGCCCGCGCGGCCTCGCGCAGAGTGGGCGCAGCGCTCATGTCAGGGCGTCGCCGGTTTGGCGGTGGTACGCGGATTGCCGAGGGCCGCTTCGCTCTGCGCCACTTTGGCTTCAAGCTTCGGCACATCCTCGGGTTCCGGCGAGAAGACCAGCGCACGACGCCATTGGAATTGTGCCTCCAGCTTGCGTCCGGCAGCCCAGTAGGCGTCGCCGAGATGGCCGTTCAGTGTCGGGTCGGCGGGTTCCAACTCGACGGCGCGTTGCAGCAATTGCACCGCGCCCTTGGTGTTGCCCTGCTTGAGTTCCAGCCAACCCAGACTATCGACTATCGCCGCATCGTCCGGTCGTAGAGCCACGGCGCGCTCGATCATCTTATGCGCCCGGTCCAGATTGCGCCCCTGCTCCGTCCATGAGTAGCCAAGATAATTCAGCACATATGGCTGATCCGGCGCGAGTTTGAGGGCGTGCAGGAAATCCTTCTCGGCTTTGTCCGATTGCTTGGATTGGTCATAGGCAATGCCGCGCTGATAGAACAGCGCCCAACTGCCACCATTCGGCGTGCCGATACGGGCGATTGCATCGGAATAGGCTTGCACCGCTTCGGGGTAACGTTTGGCGTCGCGCAGAATATCGGCGCGCAGTGTGTAGGATTCCGGCCGGTCTGGGGCGAATTTCTGCACCGCATCCAAAGCCGACAGCGCTTTGTCGGTCCGGGCGATCTTGGAGTACAGTGCGGCCTGACGCAGTTCTACCAGCGGCATCAGCGGATCCGAATCGCGCACCGGCTTCAGCACGTCCAGTGCCGCATCGGAGCGTCCACCTTCATCCATGATTTCGGCTTCGAGCAGTCGGGCCATCGTCATGTCTGGATGCAGGTCGAGTGCGAGTTTGATCAGCAGATCCGTCATGTCATTGCCGTCTTGCCCTCGCAGGGCACCGGCTAGCGCGAAATAGGCCTCGGCAAGGCCTTCGGCGGCCGAGTGAACCGGGATCTCGGCCGAGGCGCGGTAGAGATTGGGTACCACAAGGGCGAAGCTGCCGGCATTGTCCTGAAACGGTGCGAAGGCACGTTGCGCTTCGGCGGATTTACCGGAGCGGACATACCAACTGGCCAGAATGCGGGCGAGTTGGGCGTTGGTGCCGCCCGAGCCGGTTTCGGCGATGGTATACATCCGCCCAGCAAGAGGCGCCCGCCCAGCCAGGTCGGCGATCAGGCCGGCATGCAGGGCGTAAAGGCCTCGGAAACGCTGGTTTTCAGTCAATGGCAGCAATGTGGCCAGCGCGGCGTCCACCCGGCCATCGCCATATTGCGACCATGCCACCAGGATTGGCAGCAGGATCTGAATGGGGCCTTTCTGCACAATGCCAGCGAAATGCCGCTCAGCAGCCGACCAATTGCCATGCTTGGCATCGTCATTGGCGAGCAGTAACTGCGCCGCCACGCCGCCCGGCACCTGCTTGGCCAGCATGGTCGCTTCTGGACGACCGGCGCGCAGGGACGCCATGAAGGCGGCATTCTGCAAATCCTCGTTGTCTGGCTCCAGCGCCAGCCCTTTGAGGAACAGGCTTGCCGCCGCATTGGCATCCCCGCTTGCCAGGGCGCTGCGCCCGGACAGATAGGCACCACTCGGCTCATCCACCGCCATCGAGGCAGCTTCGGCAGTGGCGGACGGCGTGGTTTTTCCAAAATCAGCAGCACCACAGGCTGACAGCATGGTCAGGCTGAGAAGCACGATACGGCGCAGGGGCAGAAGACCGGTCATGAGCGATCCCAAAGACAACGATTCACCTTGGTGCATCTTGGGCGTGCTGGCCAGCATCGCCAGAGGAGATGACGAATTCTACATCCCACCCGGATACACCGGCCCACCGCCGCCCTCCGGCGTGCACCAATCGATATTCTGCGTCGGGTCTTTAATGTCGCAGGTTTTGCAGTGCACGCAGTTCTGCGCATTGATCTGCAGGCTCGGCGTATCGGTGTCGGCACCGACGATTTCATACACCCCGGCCGGGCAATAACGTGTCTCCGGGCTGCGATACTCCGTCCAGTTCACCGCAATGGCCCGTGACGGATCGCGCAGCTTCAGATGGATCGGCTGATGTTCCTCATGATTGGTGTTGCTGATGAACACCGAGGACAACCGGTCGAAGGTCAGCTTGCCATCCGCTTTCGGATAGCCGATCGGCTTGCTGTCGGCGGCCTTGCGCAGCGATTCGTTGTCGGGATGCGGATGTTTGAGCGTCCAGGGGGCCTTGCCGCGGAAGATGTAGGTCTCTAGGGCCGCGTTGATCAGCCCGCCGAGTTGGCCGAAATTCGAGAAACCGGGGCGGATGTTGCGCACTTTGTGCAATTCCGCCGACAGCCAGCTGGCATCGAGCGCCTCGCGATAGCCCGCAGGCTCCGCCGGACGCGCGCCCGTCAGGGCGGCAGCGACGGATTCGGCGGCGAGCATGCCGGATTTCATCGCGGTGTGGGTGCCCTTGATTTTCGGCACGTTCATGAAGCCCGCCGTGTCGCCCACCAGACAGCCGCCGGGGAAGGTGAGTTTGGGGATCGACTGGAAGCCGCCTTCCACCAGGGCGCGGGCGCCATAGGCAATGCGGCGGCCGCCTTCGAAATGCGTGCGCATCTCCACATGCGTCTTCAGGCGCTGCATTTCCTCGAAGGGCGACAGATACGGGTTTTTGTAATCCAGCCCGATCACCATGCCGTAGGAGACGAGGTTTTTGCCCCAGTGATAGAGCCACGAGCCGCCATAGGTATCGCTTTTCAGCGGCCAGCCGGTGGTGTGGGCGATATAGCCGGGCTTGTGATTCTCGGCCGGGATCTCCCACAGCTCTTTAATGCCGATGCCATAGGTTTGCGTCTGGCTGTCTTTCGCCAGCCCAAACCGGGCGGAGAGCTTCTTGGTCAGGCTGCCACGGCAGCCCTCGGCGAAGATGGTGTAAGCGGCGCGCAACTCCATGCCCGGTGCGTAATTCGCTGTCGGCGCGCCATCGCGGCCCACACCCATATCGCCGGTGACGATGCCGACAATGCGGCCGTCTTCCTCGATCAGATCGGCGGCGGCGAAACCAGGGTAGATTTCCACCCCCAGCGACTCGGCCTGGGTGCCGAGCCAGCGGCAGAGATTGCCGAGCGAGCCGATGTAATTTCCCTCATTGTGCATCTGCGGCGGCGTGGGCATGCGGATGGAGGCGACTGGGGTGAGGTAGAAGAAGCGATCTTCCTTGGCCGGGGTGAATTCCGGCGGGTCCATCTCACGCCAATGCGGCAGCAATTCATCGAGCGCGCGCGGTTCCAGCACCACGCCGGAGAGAATATGCGCGCCAACCTCGGCGGCTTTTTCGACGACGCAGATAGCGGCATCCGGGGCCAATTGCTTCAGCCGAATCGCCGCGGCCAAGCCGGATGGTCCGGCTCCGACCACCACGACATCGAATTCCATCTGCTCGCGTTCGACGCTCATTTTAACTCTCCCTCAACCCAACCGGGTGCGTCCCCCAACGCTGAAGTGAAATTAGGCCGAGACTGCCGGTTGCGCAAAATCGCGGCGCGGGGATTCATACAGCATGGACGATTTCGCGGCTTTGCGACTGCAACTGGAATGGGGTGCCGACGAGGCGCTGGACGATCTGCCGATCGACCGGATGGTGGCGCGCGCGGTGTCGCAGGCGATCGCGCAGGCCATGCCGCAATCCCGGACAGCGGCGGAAAACGCCCCGGTGGCGGCCGTTCGATCTCCGCCCGCCGCGCCGGCGCCACTCCAGGCCCCACAGGCGCGGGCGCAGGAGGTGGCGAATGCGGCCAATACGTTGGGCGAATTGCGGGCGGCGATGGCGGCCTTCGATGGCTGCGCTTTGGCGGCCACCGCAACCCAGCTCGTCTTTTCCGATGGCAACCCCGAATCGGGGCTGATGATCATCGGCGAGGCTCCCGGAGCTGAAGAGGATCGGGTGGGCAAGCCGTTCGTTGGCCCGTCCGGCATGTTCCTCGACCGCATGCTCGCCAGCGTGGGTCTCGACCGGACGCAGTATCTGATCACCAACCTCGTTCCCTGGCGGCCGCCCGGCAATCGCAATCCCACGGACAGCGAAGTGGCACTATGCCTGCCGTTCCTGCTGCGTCACATCGCGTTGGTCAAGCCACAGCGCATCGTGCTGATGGGCGGCATGGCGGCGCAATCGGTGCTGGGGGTGAAAACCGGCATCACGCGGCTGCGTGGTCGTTGGAATATGATCGGCATTCCGGGGTTGGATCAGCCGATCCCGGCGCTGCCGATGTTGCACCCGGCCTATCTGCTGCGCAGCCCTGGGGCCAAGCGCGATGCATGGCGCGATGTGCTGACATTGCGTCGGCATCTGGATTCGGAGGGCGCCTAACCGAATTGTGAAATTGCCCTAGCTCCTTGGCAAAAAAGGGAAATTCCCGTCCAGGTCGCAGGTGCTGCACTGCACTCACCACTTAGGGTTGCGCGACCGCGGCGGGTCGTGTAATCAGAGTGTCATGCGAGGGTTCGGATTAGCGTTCCGCCGCCTCCCTGCCGCCCGTGCCTTGTTGGCCGGGGCAGCTCTCCTGGCCGGTGCTTCGGTCAATCGGGCGGACGCACAGACTGTAACGGCGATGGACGAAACAGCGTTCGCGGTTCCGCGTTTGGATCCGCGTGGCGCTTCGGGCATCGCTCTGCCAAGGCCGTTGCCGCCCAGCGACGCGGCGAAGCTTGCGCGCATCTTTGCGTTGCAGGGCAGGGAAGAGATGGACACCGCCGGGCGCGAGCTGGCGGCGTTGGATCTCGACTCCCCGCTGGTGCACGACATGCTCGGCCATCTGCTCGCCCAGCGATATCTTGGCCGCACCACGCGACCGAGTGCCGATGAATTGGTGTCGTGGCTGAAAACGTACCCGTCGCTGCCGGATGCCCCGGCGCTGCACGCATTGCTGCTCACCCGTCTGCCCGCGGGCATGACGCCGCCGCCCGTTCCGGTTCAACCCGGTCTGGCCCCGGATGGTGCACCGGCTTTGGGACCGGTGCCGGAAGAATCCGAGCCCACGAATTTCACCTTTGCCCGCAACCCGATGCTGGACCGTTCGGTGCATGACACCGCGCGGGCGCGTGGGGCCGAGGGGGTGGAGAAGTTGCTGGCCAGCACGTCCGGCCTCAGCCTCGCTTATGCCTCGCAGCTGCGCGGAGAGGCCGCACAGATTCTCTTCACCCTCAATCGTGACGGCGATTCCTATTTGCTTGGCGTGGCCGGCGCGAAGGGGTGCGGCGAGACTTCCTGTGAGGCGTCCTCCTTGGCCGGTCAAATGGCTGGACTTGCGGCGTGGCGCATGGGGCGGCCCGATTTGGCGCGGCCGATGTTTGAAGCGGCATGGCGTGCGAATCTGACCACGTCCGCCTTGCGGGCGGCGTCGGCGTTCTGGGCTGCGCGGGCACAGCTGCGCACCGGACACGCCAGCGCCTATCAGCCCTGGATGCAACGGGCTGCCAGTGAGAGCCAGACTTTCTATGGCTTCCTGGCCCGCCGCATTCTCGGGCTTGGATATGGTTTTGCCGCGGGCGGGCGTGATGCGCGCGATTTGCTGACGGTGGCCGATATCGATGCGGTCTCCAGCACGCCGCAGGGGCTGCGTGCCTTCGCGCTGCTGCAACTCGGCCAGCGTGCGCGGGCCGAGGCGGAATTGCGTCAATTATGGCCACTTGCCACCAGCCGGCCAGAGTTGGGGCGCGCGGTGATGTTGGTGGCCAAACAGGCCGGTCTGCTCGCCTTCGCCGGACAATTGGCCGATCTTGTGCAGGCCAGTGACGGTCAACCGCGCGACGCCACGCGTTTCCCCATTCCCCGTCTGTTGCCCGCCAGCGGCTTCCGCCTCGATCCGGCGATGGTCTATGGCATCACCCGTACGGAATCGAATTTCGACTCCGGTCTGGTCTCCGGGGCTGGAGCGACCGGGCTGATGCAGATCATGCCCGAGACGGCGGGCTTTCTGACCGGGCGCGATGCCGGTGGCTCGCTGCGGGGTGAGTTGCGCGATCCGGGCGTCAATCTCGATCTTGGCCAACGCTATGTGTCGTATCTGGCGCAGCCGGAGATTGTCGGTCCCAATCTGGTGCATATGCTGGCCGCCTATAACAGCGGGCCAGGCAATTTCGGCAAATGGGCACCGCAAGTGCAGGATATGGGCGATCCGTTGCTGTTCATCGAATCGATTCCCATCGACGAGACCCGCGTGTTCGTGCCGCGCGCGCTGACCTTCACCTGGATCTATGCGACCCGGATGAACCTGCCCACACCCAGCCTGGATGAACTCGCCGCCGGCGCGTGGCCGCGCTATCATCCCTTGCCGCAGGACGCCTCAGACACCGTGCATTGAGGCGGCTCTGCATTGGAGAGGCCCATGTCGCGCATTGATGAATCTCGCGTTTTCCTGCCCTGCCAGATCGCCGTGTTGACGGTGTCGGACACCCGCACGCTGGCCAATGACACCTCCGGCGAGACGTTGGCCAACCGCATCACCGCGTCGGGCCATGTGGTGGCGGCGCGGACGATTACACGTGACGATGCGGACGAGATCGAAAAATTGCTGCGCCATTGGATCGCCGATCCGACCATTGACGTGGTGATCACCACCGGCGGCACCGGCATCACCGGGCGCGACGTGACGCCGGAAGCGTTCGATCGCGTGTTGGAGAAGAAAATCGAAGGCTTCGGTGAGCTGTTCCGCATGCTGAGCTATCAGAAGATCGGCACCTCCACCATGCAATCGCGCGCTTTGGGCGGCGTGGCGGGGGGCACCTATCTGTTCGCATTGCCGGGCAGCACAGGGGCCGTGAAAGATGCCTGGGACGATATCTTGGTCTGGCAACTCGATAATCGCCATCGCCCCTGCAACCTCGTCGAACTGATGCCGCGCTTGCAGGAGCATCTCACACAGAAGCCATAGCCCGCTTCAACGGGCATGAAGAGTTAATGTTCTTAATTTGTTCTTGACGTTCTCCGTTCCTGTCGGCATCGTGTCATGGGAACAAAAGGAGATCAACGTCATGCGTGCGCAGGAAGCCATCCGCCCGTATCACGATTTCGATCTGGCGCGTGAAATCGATTTTGATGAGGTTCAGGCTTTCGAACGATCCGAAATCCCGGACCATCGCGGCCGCCGCGCGCCGCCCTTCACGGCCCCGCCGCGCGATCCGCGTTTGGCCGTCACCGCCCGTGGCCGTGGCGCCACGTTCAACCCGCCGCCGCGTTTCGATGCGCAGACTCCGAGTGTGTTCGACGATGGCTGGGACACGTTGACCGCCGATCTGGCCGGTCTCCCGCCGCTGCGCACCACCACCATTCGCGATTCCAGCCGCACGGCCATTGCGTGGAACCAAAGCCCGGATGTGGGCTTCGATCGCGCGGTCAATCCGTATCGTGGCTGTGAGCATGGCTGCGTGTATTGCTATGCCCGGCCAAGCCACGCCTATCTCGGTTACTCGCCGGGCTTGGATTTCGAATCCAAGTTGCTTTACAAGCCCGATGTGGCCGCATTGCTGGAGAAGGAATTGCGCAAGCCCGGCTATGTGGCGCGCACTTTGGCATTAGGCTCGAACACCGATCCGTACCAACCCATTGAACGCACAATGAAGCTGACGCGCGAGGTGTTGGAGGTGATGGAGCGCTTCAGTCACCCGGTCAGCATCGTCACCAAATCGGCCGGCGTGCTGCGCGATATCGACATTTTGCAGGAACTTGCTGGGCGCAATCTGGTGCGCGTCTACATCTCTGTCACCACGCTGGATGCGACGCTTGCCCGTCGGATGGAGCCGCGTGCGGCAACGCCATTTCGGCGTTTGCAAGCCATCGAGCAGTTGACGGCGGCAGGTATTCCCACCGGCGTGTTGGCGGCTCCGATGATTCCCGGACTGAACGATGCCGAAATGGAGCGGATTTTGGAGGCCTGCGCCAAGGCGGGGGCAACGAATGCGGGCTATATCCTGCTGCGTCTGCCGCATGAATTGCGTCAGATTTTCGAGGATTGGCTACATCAACATTTTCCCGACCGGGCGCGTCATGTGTTGGAATTGATCCGCGAAACCCGTGGGGGCGGCCTGAGTGATTCGCGCTTTGGCAAGCGGTTCACCGGCACCGGCGTCTATGCCGATTTGCTGGCACGCAGATTCACCCGTGCGGCACGGGCGTTGGGGTTGTCCGAACGGCAGGATCTGACTTGCACCGATTTCCGCGCCCCGGCCGCTGAAGCAGCATTGGCCGAGACGCAGATGTCGTTGTTCTAATTGCCCAAGTTATTGCGGCGCCATCATGATGGTGGCGATGATTCCGGTGGCGATGGCGCCGAGGATGAACACGCCACCAACATCGCGCCATTCATAGCCGTAAGGTGGCTCGCGCAGGCCGTATTCGCGGTAATCCAGACGACGACCGCGATCCCAATCTTCGCGGTGCATCGCCTCACCCTGGCGATAGCCGCCATGGCGTTGCACTTCCTGATAATGGCGTTCAGGCGCGCGCTGTTCCGGGGCGCGCTGTTCCGGACGGCGTTGCTCCTCGTGCCGAGGCTCATCGTGGCGCTGGTCCTGCTGATAGGGCTGCGCCATCGCGGTGGCGAAAGAGGAGAGGAGGAAGGAAGCGGCGAGTGCCGTGTGAACGATGCGCTTCATCGGAGTTCCCAGTCTATTGTCGGTCTGTTGGTGAACGATTTTGCCCGCTTCCATCCGACACGACAGATATAAGCACTGATTGTGCCAGATTCATGACATCGAAATGACGGGGTGAGGGCACATCTCACACGTCCAGATTGCCCACTTTCAGTGCGTTTTCCACAATGAAGTCGCGGCGCGGCTCCACCACATCGCCCATCAGGGTCGAGAACACCTGACCGGCTTCTTCAGCGTCACCGACCTTGACCTGCAACAGCGTGCGCACAGCGGGATCGAGCGTGGTGTTCCAAAGCTGATCGGCGTTCATCTCGCCCAGACCTTTGAAACGCTGGATCGCCAGACCGCGACGGCCTTGGGCGAGGATGCGGTCAAAGCCAGTGCCGGGGCCGACGATTTGCACCTCGGTGGCACCCATTTTCAGCGTGGCGGGTTCGGCGAAACGCGTGTGCAAGGCTTCGCCGCGCTCTGCCAGCCAGCGGGCTTCCGCACTGCGCAGAACGTTCACATCCAGCACATGCCGCTCCGCAACGCCGCGCACCCGACGGGCGAGTACCAGGCCACCATGCGAATCCACCGCCACCGTCCAACCGCGCTCGGCCGGAAGGGAGATCGCATTCAGCCGCGTGGCCAGTTCAGGCGCCGCCGCGGCTGCCTTCGCCGGATCAGCCTGCAAGGCACCAGCAATCGCCGCCTGTTCCAGCATGGCGAGCGGGGCCGCATTGGCCAGACGGTGCAACCGTGACGCCGCTTCCCGCAGCCAGTTGGCTTCACCATCCAATTCGTCGGATTCATAGGCACGGCCATCGGCATAGGTGATGCGGGCGTCGCCCAGAGCCTTGTCGAGCAGATACCTCTCCAGCGCCGCATCGTTCTTCAGATACCGCTCCTCGCCGCCGCGTGTGGCGCGATAGAGCGGCGGTTGCGCGATGAACAGATGGCCACGTTCGAACAATTGCGGCATCTGGCGATAGAAAAAGGTCAGCAGCAGCGTGCGGATATGGGCACCGTCCACGTCGGCGTCGGTCATGATGACGATGCGGTGATAGCGAAGCTTGTTGATATCGAAGCCGCCCTGTTCCGGCTCGCCCCGGCCGATGCCGGTGCCGAGGGCGGTGATCAGCGTGCCCACTTCGGCACTGCCCAGCATGCGGTCGAACCGCGCCCGCTCGACGTTGAGGATCTTGCCCTTCAGCGGCAGAATCGCCTGGAATTTCCGGTCGCGGCCCTGCTTGGCGGAGCCACCTGCCGAATCACCCTCGACGATGAAGATTTCACTTTTGGCGGGATCGCGTTCCTGACAATCGGCGAGTTTGCCGGGCAGGGTGGAGACGTCCAGCACGCCCTTGCGACGGGTCAGATCACGCGCCTTGCGGGCGGCTTCGCGGGCGGCGGCGGCATCCATCGCCTTTTGGACGATGGATTTGGCTTCCTTCGGATGGGTTTCCAGCCAATGCGCAATGGTGTCGGCGGCTGCGGCCTGCACGACAGGTTGCACTTCGGAGGAGACCAGCTTGTCCTTGGTCTGCGAGGAGAATTTCGGGTCTGGCACCTTGACCGACAGCACCGCCGTCATGCCTTCGCGCAGATCGTCACCGACCAGCGACAGGCTGTCTTTCTTGCCCAAGCCGTCGGCGTATTTCGACAGCACGCGGGTGAGCGCCTGCCGGAAGCCCGCCAGATGGGTACCGCCGTCGCGCTGCGGAATGTTGTTGGTGAAGCAGAGCATGGTCTCGTGAAATGAATCGTTCCACGTCAGCGCGAACTCAACGCGGATGCCAATTTGGTCATCCGAGGTGGTGACGGAAATCGGCGGCGAGAAAATCGCCGTCTTGCCGCGATCCAGCCATTCCACGAAAGCGATCAAACCGCCCTGATAGCAGAACACCGTCTCAACGGCCGGCGCATGGCGCTCGTCCCGCAGCACGATTTTCATGCCGGAATTCAGGAACGCGAGTTCGCGCAGGCGGCGTTCGAGGATGGAATAATCAAACTCGGTTTTGGTGAAGGTGCCGGTGGAGGGCTTGAAGATCACCTCGGTGCCGGAGCCGCGCACACAGGCACCGGTCACCGCCAGCGGGGCCGCCGGCACACCGTGCTCAAAGCGGATGAAATGCTCCAGATTGTTGCGATAGATGCGCACTTCCATCCATTCGGACAGCGCATTGACCACCGCAGCCCCCACGCCGTGCAGGCCGCCGGAGACCTTGTAGGAGTTCTGGTTGAACTTGCCGCCCGCGTGCAGCTTGGTCAGCACCACCTCGGCGGCGGAGACGCCCTCTTCCGGGTGAATATCGGTGGGAATGCCGCGCCCGTCATCGCGCACGGTCACGGAGCCGTCGCCGTTGAGGATCAGTTCGCAGGCGGTGGCAAAACCAGCCTGCACTTCGTCCACCGCGTTATCGATGATCTCGAACGCCATGTGATGCAGGCCCGAGCCGTCATCGGTGTCGCCGATATACATGCCTGGGCGCTTGCGAACGGCATCGAGGCCGCGCAGCACCGAGATGGAAGAGGCATCGTAATCCCCGCCGGTGATGTCGTTATCAGGCGTGGGAATCGAGGGATCGCTCATAAGCGAAGGGTGCTCCGATAGCGGTACAATTAATGCACCATCTTATAGTCGCTCATGCGCGCCGAAGCCACAGAACGCGGGCGATTCTGGGCAATTAACTGGCCGCGTGCAGCGCATTCTCGCCCGTCCGCCAGAACATGGCCCCCCCCTTGAGAGGGGCGAAAATCTCGGCGTCGGTGCCGGTGAGAAACACCTGGGCGGGGAGGGTTCGCAGCGCATCGAACAGGGCGACACGGCGGGCGGTGTCCAGATGCGTGGCGGGTTCATCCAGCAGCAGCAGCGGCGGGATACCGCGACCCGTGGCGATCAGGCTGGCATGGCCGAGGATGGTGCCGATCAACAGCGATTTCTGCTCGCCAGTGCTGCACACCGAGGCCGGACGGCCGCTGGCGACGTCGAACAAAGCGAGATCGTCACGATGCGCGCCGAGTTGAGCCGATCCGGCAGCGGCATCCCGCACACGGGTGGCTTGGAGTTCAGCGCGCAGCCAATCCTCCACCGCAAGGGCCGGTGCATCGGACAGGTGGTCGGCAATGGGGGAGAGCAAATCGAGCCGGGCGGCAGGGAACGCACCTGCAATGCCACCGGCCAGGGCCGCATTCAGCGCGCCGATCAGATGGCGGCGCGCGACGGTGGCCGCCACGCCATGCCGCGCCATCGCATCTTCCAGCCCGGCCAGCCATGCCGGATCGCGCCGCCCTTCGGCGAGCAGCCGGTTGCGATTGGCCATCGCCGTTTCATAGGACGACACTTCGCGCGCATGGCCGGGTTCGATGGCGTAGACCAGCCGATCCAGAAACCGCCTGCGTCCCGAGGCACTTTCCTGAAACAGCCGATCCATTTGCGGCGTGAGCCAGACGGTGGCGATGCGGGCGGCGATCTCGGCCTGATTGCGCGGTGGCGTGCCGTCAAGCCTGAAGATGCGACGTTCCGGGGCTTCATCCGTGGTGCCGGTGCCGATCTCGCTCGGGCCGTCGCTTGTCTCCAACCGCCCATGCACCGCCCATGCGCCGGAGCCGCCTTGCGCCAGCTCCGCTATTTTCGCCCCGCGCAAACCGCGACCGGGGGCGAGCAGGGAGATGGCTTCGAGAAGATTGGTTTTGCCCGAGCCGTTCGGGCCGGAAATCACCACAATCCGCCCGCCCGGTGACCAGGACAGGCTTTCGTAATTGCGGAAGCGGCCGAGGGTGAGGCGGGTGAGGATGGTCATGTCGTAGGGTGGGATGGCGCAATGTCATCCCACCATCCCACCCTACGACAATTGGTCACACCCGCATCGGCATCAGAACATACAGCGCGCTGCTATCGGCGGAATCCTGCACCACCGTCGGCGCGGAGCCGTCGGAGAAGCGGAATTCCAGCGAGGTCGGGATCTGCGCGGTGATGTCGTTCAGGTAACGCGCCTGGAAGCCGATCTCCAGCGGACCGGCGGTGTAGGTGACGCGCTCGCCATCCAGTTCCTCGCTTGCCGTGCCCTGCTCGGGAGAGGAGGCGGAGATCACCAGCAGATCCTTGGCCAAGCTGAGCTTCACCGGGCGCGACCGTTCGGACGAAATCGCCGACACGCGGGCGACGGCGGCTTCGAAATCCTTGCAGCCGACGCGCAACACCTTGTCGTTGTCACGCGGGATGACGCGATCATATTCCGGGAAGGTGCCGTCGATGAGCTTGCTTGTCAGCGTGATGCTGCCGACGGTGAACTGAATGCGGGTGTCGCTGAGCGCCACTTCCACGCCGCCAGTGGCCTCATCGAGCAGCTTGCGCAGCTCGGCGACCGTCTTGCGTGGGATGATCACGCCGGGCATGCCAACGGCACCCTCGGGCAGATCAACCTGCACGCGCGCCAGACGATGCCCGTCAGTGGCCACCGCACGCAGAACGCGCACGCCATCGGACTCGGCAGCGTGCAAATAGATGCCGTTGAGGTAATAGCGCGTCTCTTCGGTGGAGATCGCGAAACGGGTGCGGTCGATCAGGCCACGCAGATCCTGCGCATCGACCGGGAATTTATGCGGCAACGTACCCGCCGTCATCGAGGGGAAATCCTCGATCGGCAGCACGACAAGGCTGGTGGCATAACGACCGGCGCGCACGGCCAGCGGCGCTTCTCCGCCCGGATGGTCGAACTCAACCTCGGCACCTTCCGGCAGGCGGCGGACGATCTCATAGAGCGTCGCGGCGGGGGCTGTGCAGGCGCCATTGCGGATCGAAGTGGCGGTCACATCCTCGACCACCGCGATTTCCATATCGGTCGCAGTCAAGGTGAGTTTCACGTCGCGCACCGCGATCATCACGTTCGCGAGAATCGGGATGGTGTTGCGCTTCTCGACCACGCTCTGAACATGAGCCAGCGCCTTGAGGAGCACTGCGCGGTCGGCCTTGAACTTCATCTCTGTTTCCTTTGGGCCACGGCCAACGAATCGGGACTCTGAAGATAGCAAAATCTTCACGCAACGCTAGCACGTGCCCCAAAAAACCGCGAATTCGTTGCTGTGTGACCGATTATTCAGCCGGTTTGGCGTCTTCAATGTCTTCCAGGCTGAATTGAGCCGCCTCTTCGTCATAGGCGTAGAGCTCGGCGTAGCGGCCCCACATGATCGCCGTGCGCAGAGTCTCTTCGGCATAGTCGGGTGACATGTGGTCCTCCAACTCGTCCAGGAAGCGCACGGATGAGGCGCGATGGTTCCAGCGTTCGTCCAGCGTGCGGCGAATGGCGGCAACCAGGGGAACGTGATTGCGCAAGGCGGCGGCGAAGATTGTCTTGCGGCCATCGGTGTCGGCGAGGGCGAATTTCTTGCCCGAATCAGTTAATGCCAAGTCGCCATCGGCCAGATCGGCCAGACGCAGTTGTTGCAGCGCCTCGCCCATCGGCAGCAGCTCATCCGCTTCCAACTGCAAGCCAGCCGCCAAGGCGGGAAGGTCGGCGCGACCGTCATAAGGCGGGACGGCGAGCGCTTCGATCAGACCGGCGAGCAAATTGGTGGAGACCGAGACCAGCGGCGTGGCAACGCCTGCTTCCGCGGCCGGGGTCTGCACGCTCGTCGCGGGCTTTTGCGGGCGCCGGGTCATCACGGCGTAGATATTGTCCACCAATTCGCGGAAGGCGGGGTCCAGGCGATTGCGCGGATGCGGGAACGGCACCACCAATTCATGCGCCACGCGGCCCGGATTGGACGAAAACACCAGAATGCGGTCGCACATCAGCACCGCTTCCTCGATGTTGTGCGTGACCATCATGATCGATTTGATCGGCAGTTTCTGCTCCGACCACAGATCGATCAAATCGGTGCGCAGCGTCTCGGCAGTCAGCACGTCGAGTGCGGAGAACGGCTCGTCCATCAGCAACAAATCGGGATGCACCACCAGCGCGCGGGCAAGGCCCACACGTTGGCGCATGCCGCCGGAGAGTTCTTTCGGATACGCACTTTCATAGCCGCCCAGACCGATCAGATCGATCGCATCTTCGGCCCGCTTCTCGCGCTCATCCTTGGCGATGCCGAGAGCCTCCAGGCCGAGTTCCACGTTCTCACGCACCGTCAGCCAGGGGAACAACGCGAAGCTCTGGAACACCATCGCGATACCGTCCGCCGGGCCGTCGATCTGCTGGCCGCGCCATTTCACCTCGCCGGCGGTGGGCTTGAGCAGACCTGCCACGATGCGCAGCAAGGTGGATTTGCCAGAGCCGGACCGGCCGAGCAGGCCGACCATCTCGCCGACTTTGAGCGTCAAATTCACATCGTCCAGCACCACCAGATCGGCGGCGCTGTCCTTATGATAGGCTTGGCGGCAGCCGGTGACCTGCATCAGCGGGGCCGGGGAAAAGGTTCCGTCCATGGTCGAAATCCTCGCTGGTCAGAGCGTCAGGCGGCGGGTGGCGTACGCATAAAGCGGGCGCCACAGCACGCGGTTGAAACCGAGCACAAAGACCGACATCACCGCCACACCCAGCACCACGCGGGCGAAATTCCCGTCTGTGGTGGCCTGGGCGATATAGGCGCCGAGCCCGTGTGCCTGCAGTTTGTCATCACCCCAACTGGCCACTTCGGCGACAATCGAGGCGTTCCAGGAGCCACCGGAGGCGGTGATCGCGCCGGTGACGAAATAGGGGAAAATGCCGGGCAAGATCACCCGCCGCCACCACAGCCAGCCGCGCACCTGAAGGTTTTTCGCCGCCTCCTGCAAATCGCCCGGAAACGCCGACGCGCCGGCGATCACGTTGAACAGGATATACCACTGCGTGCCGAGGATCATCAGCGGCGTCAGCCAGATATCGGAATTGCCGTGGAACTTCACAATCAGGATGACGAAAATCGGGAAGAACAGATTGGCCGGGAAGGCCGCCGCGAATTGCGCCACCACCTGCACGCGCCGCGCCCATTCCGGTCGCAGCCCGATCCACACCCCCACCGGCACCCACACCAGCGCCGCCAGGGCGATCAGCACGATCACCCGCACCATTGTGAACATGCCCAGCACCACCACCTCGCCCACATCGCTCAACCCGACATCGTTCGAGGCGACGTAGTTGACGATCAGCCAAACCGCCCAGCCAGCGACGAGTGCTGCTGCGACATAGAATAGCAGGTCGGCGAGTTTGGATGGTGGCTGCGCATGGCGTTCGCCCTTGGCCATCGGCAATGACAGCCGCAGGCGTGCGATGGTGGCCAGGCCGTCGCCGATCACATCCATGATCACGCTGAGCACGCGCGTGCGGCGCATCAGCTTCAGCACCCATGGGTCTTCAGCCACGGCACCGGCCGTCAATTCCATGCGGAATTTCGCCGACCACGCCACCAGCGGGCGAAACAGCAATTGGTCATACGCGAGAATGACGATGAACATCGCCAGAATCGCCCACCACACGCTCGGCATCGAGCGTTGATCGAGGGCGACGGAGACGTAGGAGCCGATGCCCGGCAGCGTCCAGCTTTTGTCGCCCAGCGTGATCGCTTCGGATGCCACGACGAAGAACCAGCCACCGGACATCGACAGCATCATATTCCATACCAGCCCCGGCATCGAATACGGCACTTCCAGCCGCCAGAACCGTTGCCACGGCGTCAATCGGAACGCGCGCGCGGCTTCGACCAGATCGGCGGGCAGCGTGGTCAGGGATTGATACATCGAGAACGCCATGTTCCAGGCTTGGCTGGTGAACACGGCAAAGATCGCAGCCAACTCCAACCCGGCGACTTTTCCAGGGAACAAGCCCATGAAAAACGCGGTGGTGAAGGTCAGGAAGCCCAAAATCGGCACTGATTGGAGAATGTCCAGGATCGGCACGATGAGCAGCCCGGCGCGGCGGCTTTTGGCGGCCAAAGGAGCGACGGTGAAGGTGAACACCAGCGAGGCGAACAGGGCAGCGAACATGCGCAACGTGGTGCGCAGCGCGTATTCCGGCAAATTGGCCGGGTCGAGCGAGACCGCAACCGCCTCGGGTGCATCAATCGGCTGGAACGTCTCTGGCGTGACGTGAACCAGGGCCACGATCCCCGCGAGTACGCAGGCAGAGGCTACCACGTCCCACACATTGGGCAGGCGACGGGAGGATGTCAGGGAAGATGGCAGGGAACGCGACATCAGGATGCATCCGGCAGAATGCCGTGGCTGTTATCCCAATCGTCTAGCCCTGTCACCCGCACAGTAAGTTGAGTTTTTGTGACAGAACGTTCGGATCAACGATGACCGGTGGAGCCGAAGCCGCCTGCGCCACGATCCGTGTCGTCCAGGCTGGCCACTTCCTCCCAATATCCGCGCACCACCGGCGCCAGCACGGCCTGGGCAATGCGCATCCCACGTGTGACGGTGAAGGGCTCAGCGTCGGTGTTGAGCACGATCACGCCCACCTCCCCACGATAATCCTCATCAATCGTGCCAGGGCTGTTGGGCAAGGTGATGCCGTTTTTCAGCGCAAGGCCTGAGCGCGGACGCAGCTGCAACTCAAATCCGGGTGGCAATGCAATCGTCAATCCGGTCGGCACCAAGGCGCGACCACCGGGCGGGATGATCAGATCAGAGGTGACGGCGGCGAGCAGATCCATCCCGGCGGCGCCCGACGTGGCGTAGCTCGGCAGCGCCAGCCCCTCGGCATGCGGCAGGCGGACGACGCGGATGGGGTGGCTCGCACTCATTGAAAAACCTCAGCAATACGGACGGCCAGACGACGCGCCACTTCATCCTTGGCCAGTCGCGGCCAGTCCTCAACGCCATCGGCGGTGACGAGATGCACCTCGTTTTCCGCCCCGCCCATGATGCCGGTGCCATGGCCGACATCATTGGCCACGATCCAGTCACAGCCCTTGCGGGCGCGTTTGTCTTGGGCATGGGCGATCACGTCATGCGTCTCGGCAGCAAAGCCAACGACGAGGCGCGGGCGCGGCGTGCCGTGGGCGATGGTGGCGAGAATGTCGGGATTGGTGGTCAGTGCCAGCGAAGGCGGCGGTGCGCCGAGGGCTTTTTTCATCTTCAACCCAGCCTCCTCCGTGCGCCAATCGGCAACGGCCGCGGCGAAGACGGCGATGTCGGCAGGCAGCGCCTGCGTGCAGGCGGCCAGCATCTCGCGGGCGGTCTCGACCTGCACGAGCGTAACGCCCACAGGTGTCGGCACCGAAACCGGGCCGCTGACCAGCGTCACGCGCGCGCCAAGGCCTGCCAGGGCGGCGGCAATGGCATGGCCCTGCTTGCCGGAACTGCGGTTGGCGATGTAGCGCACGGGGTCGATCGGCTCATGCGTGGGACCCGCGGTGATCAGCACGCGCTTGCCCGCGAGCCGGTGCGGCTGCGGCGGCCGGAGAAAACGCTCGGCGGCGGCGGCGATTTCGAGCGGCTCGGCCATCCGCCCGATGCCGGCTTCACCGGCCTCGGCCATCTCGCCGGTATTGGGGCCGACAAAGCCAATGCCGTCGCGCTGAAGCTGCGCGGCGTTGCGGCGCGTCGCGGCATTATTCCACATCAATGGGTTCATCGCCGGCGCCAGCAGGACCGGTCCGCTCGCCGCAAGCAGGATAGCGCTGGCGAGATCGTCGGCATGGCCTTG
>JARLIM010000017.1 GCA_031291725.1 Acetobacteraceae bacterium | reverse complement strand
CAGCCGGACGGAAATTGCAGCGAACTTTCGGATAGAGGTTTCGGCGCGAATTTTCTGATAGTCTAGTCTTTTCAGATGGTTGTAGTATCATGGCGTGCCCTGTCGCATATTTAGGATGGGTGCGCTAAATTGCTCCGAAGGCAGAGGCCGTACGTTCGAATCGTATCGGGTCCGCCAATTTCTCCCGCCTTTAACAGGTTGCTGAAAAACTGTTCGCGGAGGGGCGGCGAGTCATTGTTCGTGCCAGAAAGGCCAAGGCGAAGACACGATGTGTGTGCATCGTGGCAAGCCTTGAACGAATCTGGCGCGGCAAAGGGCCGCCGCGCCGACCGACAGAGTTTTTCAGCAACCTGTTAACCCTTTGCGCCAATGCGGTTCGCAGAATCGCCGCTGCGGCGGCATCCTTGCCATAGAAATATATGATTTTAGAACAACGTCCGGACGTTGTTCTAGATCATAGAAATCCCCCGACCGATGGCCCAATCTGCCGCAGTCGGAGGACGCAGCATGACCGGTTCTACCAATCTTCTGCGGTGGTTTGATGCCATCCATATGGAAGACGTGCCGCTGGTGGGGGGTAAAAACGCCTCGCTCGGTGAACTTTATTGCAATCTCAGCGCGCTAAATGTGAACGTCCCCAACGGGTTCGCATTGACAGCCCAGGCCTTCAACGACGCGCTTGCACAGGCGGGTGCGTGGCCGAAATTGCATGCATTGCTCGACGAGCTCGACATCACCGATATCGCCCGCCTCGCCAGCAACGCCGCCGCCGCGCGGGCGATTGTCTATGACGCCACCGGCAGCGACACATTGCGCGATCTGATCGTCACCGCCTATCGCCAGTTGGAAGCCGAATACGGGCCCGATACGGCGGTTGCGGTGCGCAGTTCGGCCACCGCCGAGGATCTGCCCAATGCCAGCTTCGCCGGGCAGCATGAGAGCTATCTGAACATCAGCGGGGCAGCGAACGTGGCCGAGGCCTGTCGCTATTGCTTCGCCTCGCTCTTCACCGACCGCGCCATCGTCTATCGCGTCAATAACGGCTTCGACCATTTCAAGGTCGCCCTCTCGGTGGGCGTGATGAAAATGGTGCGTTCGGACCGCGATGCCAGCGGGGTGATCTTCACCCTCGACACCGAATCCGGTTTCCGCGACGTGGTGCTGATCACCGGCTCCTATGGGCTGGGCGAGAACATCGTGCAGGGCAAGGTCGATCCGGACGAGTTCTATGTCCACAAACCCACATTCCGCCAAGGCCACCGCGCCGTGCTGCGCCGCTCGCTCGGCCAGAAGCAGTTGACGATGACGCTGACCCCGGTGGGCGCGGACTCCGGGCGGGTGGGCTTCAGCACGCAGGACGCGCCAACGCCCGCCGAAAAACGCGGACGGTTCTGTGTCAGCGACACTGATGTGCTCACACTGGCCGATGACGCGCTGGCCATTGAGGCGCATTACTCCGCCCGCGTCGGCCACCCGATGCCGATGGACATTGAATGGGCCAAGGATGCCGATGACGGACGGCTCTACATCGTCCAGGCCCGACCGGAGACGGTGGCCTCGCAGCTCAACCAATCCGCCGTGATGGAGATCTACGCCCTCAAGGGCAGCGGCACGGTGCTGGCCCAAGGTCGCGCCGTGGGTGAGCGCATCGGCAGTGGTAAGGTCCGACTGGTGGAGAGCAATGCCGATCTGGCCGCCTTCCGCCCCGGCGAGGTGCTGGTGGCACGCTCGACCAGCCCGGATTGGGAGCCGGTGATGAAAACCGCCGGCGCCATCGTCACCGATCGTGGCGGACGTACGTGCCATGCCGCCATCGTGGCGCGTGAACTGGGCATTCCCGCCGTGGTGGGCAGCGAGAACGCCACGCAAAACCTGCGCACCGGCACCGAGGTGACGATCTCCTGCGCCGATGGTGAGACCGGCTTCGTCTATGCGGGCGTGATCCCGTTCGACGTCACGCGCACCGATCTCGGCAAAATTTCGATGCCGCGCACGCAGATCATGGTCAATCTCGGCAACCCGGACAGCGCCTTCCGCACCGCGATGATGCCCAGTGCCGGCGTGGGGTTGGCGCGGATGGAGTTCATCATCGACGAGCATATCGGCGTGCATCCGATGGCGATTGCGCACCCTGAGCGGATATCACCTCAGGATCGCCACCGCATCGCCGACCGGGCCGCCGCCTTCGCCTCGCCGCATGATTTCTTCGTGCGCAATCTGGCCGAAGGCGTCGGCACCATCGCCGCCGCGTTCTATCCCAAGCCGGTGATCATCCGGCTGTCGGACTTCAAGACCAACGAATACGCAACACTGCTCGGCGGGGCGGCGTTCGAACCGCTGGAGGCCAATCCGATGATCGGCTTCCGAGGGGCTGCCCGTTATTCCCATCCCGCCTATGCCGACGGCTTCGCCTTGGAATGCGAAGCGTTGCGGATGGTGCGCGAGACGATGGGGCTGACCAATCTGGTCATCATGGTGCCGTTCTGCCGCCGCGTGGTGGAGGCCGAGGCAGTGCTGGCGACGATGGCCAAGCACGGGTTGGAGCGCGGTAAGGACGGCTTGCAGGTTTATGTGATGTGCGAAATCCCCAACAACGTCATCCAGGTGGACGCCTTCGCCCAGGTCTTCGACGGCTTCTCCATCGGCTCCAACGACCTCACGCAACTCACGCTTGGCGTGGATCGTGACTCGGATATCGTCGCCTTCGATTTCGACGAGCGCGATCCCGGCATGCTGGAGATGCTGCGTCTGGCGGTCACGGGGGCGCATCGCAATCGCCGCAAAGTCGGCATTTGCGGTGAGGCGCCGGCGAACTACCCCGAAATCGCCCGCTTCCTGGCGGGGTTGGGGATTGATTCGATGAGCGTCAATCCGTCCAGCCTGTTGAAGACGATCGCGGTGGTGAATGCGGCGGAGGCAGGAAAGGGGTAAAACGCCCCGATCCGTCGGGCGGGTGCAACCCACCATATGCGTGGCGCGACGCGGCGGGGGGTGCCCGTCCGGCGATCAGGCGTTATGGCCGTTGGTATGATGGGGCGCCCTCAGCCAACGCCCACTCCACTGCCGCTGCCGCGTGCAGCGCGGTGGTGTCGAACAACGGCACGGCGCTGTCATCCTGCGCCACCAGCAGCGAAATCTCCGTGCAGCCCAGAATGATCGCCTCCGCGCCGCGCGCGATCAGGCGTTCGATCACCGCGCGGTAGATCGCGCGAGACCGCGGCTCAATCCGGCCCTGCACGAGTTCGTCGTAGATAATCCGGTGCACCTCGGCGCGGTCATCGGCCGGAGGAATCAGCACATCCAGACCGAAGCGCTCCACCAGACGACCGCGATAGAAATCCTGCTCCATCGTGAACGCCGTGCCGAGCAAACCGATGCGGCGCAGTCCGGCCTGTTGGATCGGCACGGCGGTGCAATCGGCGATGTGCAACAGGGGAATCGCCACCGCCGCCTCCACCCGGCCGGCCAGTTTGTGCATCGTGTTGGTGCAGATCAGCAGCGCCCCGGCCCCGGCCGCCATCAACCCCTGTGCCGCAGCCACCAGCGCATCGCCGGCCTCGTCCCAACGTCCGGCATGTTGCAGGGCTTCGATGTCGGCGAAATCGAACGACCACATCACACAGCGCGCCGAATGCAGGCCACCCAGCCGGGCGCGCACACCCTGATTGATCAGCCGGTAATATTCGGCGCTGCTCTCCCAGCTCATCCCGCCCATCAGACCAACCATACGCTGCGTCATCGCCACGCCCCAGACCTTATAACGGCAAGGTCAGCGTCGCACGCGCGCCGCCGCCCGGTCGATTGCTCAGCTCCACATCGCCGCCATGCGCACGGGCAATGTTGCGGGTGATCGGCAGGCCGAGACCGTTGCCACCGGTTTCCCGGTTGCGGCTGGCTTCCAGGCGATAAAATGGCTGGAACACCCGCTCCAGCTCATCCGGCGGAATGCCTGGGCCGCGATCTTCCACCGTCAGCCGCACCAGATTGCGCTCAACCGTAAGCGTCGCCTCCGCACTGCCGCCATAGAGCACCGCATTGCGGACCAGATTGTTGACAGCCCGTTTCAACGCCACCGGGCGACCGCGATAGGCCAGATGCGCCGGACCCTCGAAGACAATCCGCTCCACCAGATCCGGCCACCAATCGGCAGTCTCGTCCAACACGGTGCGCACCAATTCGGCCAGATCGACCGTGCCCACCGGCTCCTCGGCCGCCACATCGCGCCCGAAAGCCAGGGTGGCATTGACCATCGCACTCAGTTCGTCAATGTCGGCAAGCAGCTTGCGGCGCATATCCTCGTCGTCGATGAACTCCATCCGCAATTTGAGCCTGGTGATCGGCGTGCGCAGATCGTGGCCGATGGCGGTGAGCATGAAGGTGCGATCCTGCACGAAGCGGCGGATGCGGGCGGCCATGGTGTTGAAGGCGATGGCTGCCACGGTGATCTCGCTCGGCCCCTCTTCCGCCAGCGGCGGCGCATTGACATCCCGCCCCAGCGCCTCGGCGGCACGCGCGAGGGTGAGCACCGGCGCCGTCAACCGTCGCACCGCCCACCATGTCACCAAGGCGGAGACAAGCGACATCATCAGAAAAGCGCCGATGAAATGTCGGGATTGCCATATGCGCGGCGGCGGCATTGGCAGCTGCATGTTCAGCCAGCGATCGTCGGGCATCCGCAGGCCGATCGCCAGCATCTGCTCCTCCGGCCCGCCGAGCATCACCAGCTCCCGATGCCGTTCCGGTGGCGGCACCGGCACCAACTGCGTGCTGAGCGTAATCGCCCGACGCACCCTAAACGGCGTGGGAGGCAAGGCATCGTGCGGTGGGACGTCCTCAATCGCGGCCACCATGCCGTCATTATGCTCTAGATTGTGCAGCACCTGTTCGCGCTGCTCTGGTGAGGTGAGCACGACAGCGCGATACAACCCCATCGCCCGCACACCGATATCGCGCGTCT
This sequence comes from Acetobacteraceae bacterium, assembly GCA_031291725.1. Classification (GTDB taxonomy): domain Bacteria; phylum Pseudomonadota; class Alphaproteobacteria; order Acetobacterales; family Acetobacteraceae; genus CAIQQQ01. The sequence goes on along the minus strand of JARLIM010000017.1, from coordinate 202,827 downwards.
GCGCAAGGCTTTGCAGTTCCACCCGGTCGAGCGCGTGCACGGTCAGGCCGATGGCCTGTACCAGCATGAGCGCGCCGAGCATCGTGATGGCCGTGCGGGTGGCGAGGCTGCGCGGGATGAGGTTCACAGTTTCTCCACTTCGGCTGCCAGAACATAGCCGCCGCCGCGCACTGTCTTGATCAACTGTGCATGGCGTCCATTGTCCTCCAGCTTACGCCGCAGACGGCTGATTGCCACGTCTATCGCCCGGTCGAACGGCCCAGCCTGCCGCCCGCGCAGCAGATCGAGCAGCATGTCGCGGGTGAGCACCTTGTTGGCGCGCTCCACCAGCGCGATGAGCAGATCGTATTCGCCGCCGGTCACCGGCACTTCCACATTGTCCGGACTGATCAACCGTCGCCGCGACGGCTCCAATGTCCAACCGCCGAAGCGCAATTGCCGCAACGGGCTCTCACCGGCCTGCTTGGGCAATTCCACCGCCCGGCGCAGCACCGCGCGCATGCGGGCGAGCAATTCGCGCGGGTTGAACGGTTTGGGCAGATAATCATCCGCGCCGAGTTCCAGGCCGATGATCCGGTCGGTCTCCTCGCCCATCGCGGTGAGCATGATCAGCCCGATCTGCGCATATCCGCTTGCCGCCGAGCGCAGCCAGCGCGCGAAATCCAGGCCGGATTCGCCGGGCATCATCACATCGAGCACGATCAGCTGAAAATGCCCATGCGGCAAAGCCCGTCGTGCCTCCCTGGAATCGCGCACGGCGGTGACGCGCAGGCCATGACGCTCCAGGAATTTCGCCAGCAGATCGCGAATGTCGCGGTCGTCATCGACAACCAGAATATGCGGCGCTGGTGCGTTGGGAAGGGATTGCGACGTGTCCATGACCGGCACGATAAAGCATGGCCCCTGCGAAGAAATGTAAGAAAACGTTGCAGCCCCCTCCAGCCGCCCGCGCCGCCCTGAACGCGCTGTGTCGCCTCGACCCAGATTTCGCCTGCATTGAGCACGCGGCCGGCCCGTTGCCGTGGCGCACGCGACCGGGTGGATTTGCGGGATTGTTGCAGGCCATTATCGGCCAACAGATCAGCAATCAGGCCGCCGCCGCCATCTGGCGCAGACTGGCCGCCACGCCCGACGCTCTCACCCCCACCGGCATGCTCAGCCTGAACGACGACGCCTTGCGCGCCGCCGGTCTGTCCCGCCCGAAAATGGCGCATGCCCGCGCCCTGGCCACTGCAATGGCCAGCGGCGCGCTCGACACCGACGCCCTGCCCGCGCTGCCGGATGCCGAGGCCATCGCGCGCATTGCCGCCGTGCGTGGCATGGGGCCGTGGACGGCGGAGGTGTATCTGCTGTTCGCCGAGCAACGCAGTGACATTTTTCCTGCCGCCGATATCGCCCTCGCCGGTGCCGCAGCGGCCCTGAAATCGCTGCCCAGGCGCCCGAACGAGCGGGAATTGCGCAGATTGGCCGCAGCCTGGGCCCCGCATCGCAGCCTCGCCGCCCGCCTGCTCTGGCACCATTGGCGGCATCTGACCGGCAGGCCCGCGATGGACGATCTGCCCCTGGCATGACAGTTTGCCGCCCCATTGGAGGAATCATGCTCACCACCCAGCACCCGAACCTGCCGATCTCGGTTGAAGGCCAGATCGCCATCGTCACCATCGACCGCCAGGAGGCGATGAACGCCTTCGATCTGGGCATGTGGGATGGTTTGGCCGACACGATGGAGGCGATTTCGGCGCAGGAGGATCTGCGCTGCGTCATCATCCGCGGTGCCACTGCCGCTGCCTTCTCCGCCGGTGCCGACATCAAGGCTTTCGAAACCGAACGCGGCTCGCCGGACAGTGAGGCCGTCTATGCCCGCATCTTCAATCGCGGCATGCAATCCATCCGCCGCTGCCAACACCCGGTGATCGCCGCCATTGAGGGCGTGTGCATGGGTGGCGGGGCGGGCATCACCACAATGTGCGATTTCCGCGTCGGCGGGGACAGCATCCGCTTCGGCGTTACGGCGCGCAAACTCAGCCTGTGGTATTCCTATGCCGAAATGGATCCGGTGATCCAGCTGGTCGGCACCGGGGTTGCTTCCGAAATCTTCATCGAAGGCCGCATTTTCAACGGGCGCGAGGCGTATGAGAAAGGCCTGTTGTCGCGTCTGGTGCCGGATGCCCAGGTGCAGGCCGAGGCAATGGCGCTGGCCCTGCGCATCGCCGACGGTGCGCCGCTCTCCGCCCGCTTCCACAAACGCGCCATCCAAAAACTGCGCGGCCCATTGCCGTTGACCCAGGCAGAGGAGGATTCGGTGAGCGATTTCGCGCTGACCGAGGATTTCCGCAACGCCGTGCAGGCGTTCAAGGCCAAGCGCAAACCTGTCTGGCAGGCGCGGTGATGGCGGCGGGGTGAATCCGCTAACGGTTTGTTAACCCTGCCGCCGCTAGTCTGAGCACCTCATTGCGGGGGGCTGGCTGTGACGCAGGTGCAAATCAAACTACCGCTGTTTCAGAGCTATCGGCCACGCAGCTTCCGTGAGCGTGGGGTGGCGCCACCGTTCACCACGCGCCTGTTGCTCGGCGCACGCTTGCGACAGCCCCCCGAATCGCCAACCGGTGCGGGGCTGGAGGTGATCGTTCCCAATCCGTCCGGTGGGCGGGGTGTCTATATCCTGCCGTGGGATACGGTGGGCGTGCTGGGGCGCCCCTCGCTGCATGATGTTGTCCTCGGTCGCACCTTAACCACCTTGGTCGCACAGGGAGATGGTCGGCTGTCACCCCAAAAGCTGGCAAGGGCGGTGACAGACGTCGCCCTCCAAGGCTTCGCAGGCCCACTCGCCGCCCAGGCCGCTGCCGACACCACTCAGGCCGCCCGCAGCGCCCTGCTCGCAACACGGTTCCGCTTGCTCACCAGCGTGACCGAACGGATCGAAGGGCCGGAGAATCACCGCACCCCCCTGGTGGCAGACACGCCTGAAAACATCGAGCAGCGCGGTTTCGCCGCCTTGACGGTGCTGGCCGGGCGGTTGCAGCAACCAGCGCAACATCTGTTTGACGCTCTTGACCGCATGGCCGGACTATTCGCCGAAATCGGGGAAGGCGCGCAACCCGCCGCGGCGCGACTGCCACGTCTGGTGGTGACGATGCAACAGCTCTGTCAGGATTTGATCGCCTGGGCGCAAACCGAATCCGGACATGACGGCACCTGTCCCGCCGCTGAACTCCGCAACGCCGTCCACGCTGCCCGCGCGGCCGAGCTGGTGGTGCGTATCGCCAATTCCTTGCTCACCCAGGCCCGCGCTTTGCTCGCCGACCCGGTGGCCGCCTTGCGCAGCATCGTCGAGACGGAGGCGGAGGTCATGGCGCGACTCGACCGGGTATTCTGGCTGCTCGATGGCTGGGAAAACATCGTCCGCATCTGGCTCGCCTCCCCCTTGCTGTTCCCGCGCAGCGCCGCCGTGCAGGACATCGCCCAAAGTCTGCCGCTTTTACCCGATGAGGCAGAAAGCTGGCTTGGCCTGCCAACAGGCACGGTCGGGCAGCTCGACCGCACCGTCTCCACGTCGATTTTCCGTGCGCGCGGCCTCCCGGTGGAGCAGATGGCCCTTCAGGAACGCCTGCGCATGGTGGCGGTGTAACGCAAGATGAGCGACCCAAGCGCTGCTATCATGACCCTGCAACACCATCTGGCGCACGCCGAGGATGCCCAGTTGCGCGAGATCGTCGCCCTCGTCGATTCCCTGCCCAGGCGCGGCCCCACCGATGCCATCATCGCCCCATTGCGCGGTCGGCTGTTGCGCTTGCGGCCGGCACGGCGGCTGCATGTCGGGCGGCTGATCTTCGTGCCGGCGGACCGTGTGATCGTCCCGGCCACCAGTTGGCGTCGCGGTATGGTCGCCGTGCCGCGCCATGCGCTCACCTGCCTCACCTTGTTGGTGCGTCAGGCGATGGGACAGGATTACGCGACCCTGGCCAATCAAGTCGACGGCACGATGTCCGACGATTCGGAGGCGATTTTGCGTCATGGCCGTACACTCTGGCCACGCGCAGCGGCCATTCTGGCACACGCGCAGATGCCGCCAGAATGGCCGAGCATGACCGGGCTGGGTCTCGCCGATTTCACCGCCATCGCACGCCCGCTGGCCATCCTGCTGGGCGAGGCGGTGACCATCGAGGAACTGCTGCAACGCGGCAGTGCCGAAGATTTTGCCGCGCGCGCCATCCGGCAGAGCCTTAACCGGGCGCTCGCCGCAATTGCCGCTTTGCCGGAAGCCGGGGATGCCGCTCTGAGCAAAGCATGTCTTGGGCTGCTGCTCTGTGTCTGTCTGGACCGGTTGCCGGATAGCGAGATCGCCCTGATCGCCGCAGGCGACCTCGCCCGCAGCAGCGACAGCACCACGCCGCGTCTGGCCGCAGACGCCGCCATCGATGCCGCGCTCGATCAGGCCGAGGAGAATTTTAGCCACCCGAACGCCGCCCCCGCACTCGCCGATGTGCAACGTCTGGCCGCATTGCTCGACACACTGGAACAGCCCGGCCCCGCTGGGCGGCCCAGCCGCAAGCCACGGGTGATGGCATTACGCCGCGCGTTGACCGCACATTGCCGCAGCCGGTTCACATTCGAACTCTCCAGCCACCTGCTCCCTGGCTTATTCCAACTGGACCAGACCCCGCAGGCCGATGCGCTTCTGGCCATGGAAGCCGCCGCGCGCACTCTGCGCACATTGGCGGCGATGGAGCGGCAGGCAAGCGGCATGACGCAGCTTGAGCAGCAAGTGGCCGATTGCGCGAAATCTCTGCCCACCCTTGCCCCGCAGGCCCGCCGCGTCGATCTGGCCCGGCTGGTGGAAATTCTACAGGGAAGCGAAGCGGCGCTGGCAATGCTTGATCTGCCGGACAACACCTCACACGCGCCCATGTGCGCGCAGGAAGTGGCGACATCGCATCGCGCGTGTGCGCTGCAACCGTGATGTCATCGCATCCTTGGCCGAACATCTTGATCCGCCCACAGCCCGGCCGGCGCTGAACCGCTGCGTGCGACGCTTGATATCGCGTTGCCACGATGCAATTGGCCAGAATACCAGACCGCCGCAATTTTCAAGGGAATTATCTGGTTTTCAGCGGAGTTCTTGTGGTTTCAGCGACGTGCTATCGAAAATATTCACTGCCGCAACCGGACATGCTTGATCGCTTGGCGGAAATAGGTGAACGCGATGTGAAGCTGGCCGTCGGAGGCTTCGACGATGCTGGGATAGGACAGCTCGCGATTCAGGTGGTCGCGCGAATTGTTGGTCAGGCAATAGCCGTCCCCCACCTCCAAATCCCGCCGCGCACGCCAGCTTTGGCCGTCATCATATGACACCGACAACGTCATCGGCGCACGCGGCGCGCCCCAGAACGCTGAACGGCCTTCCACGGGCGCTGCCACGGCAGCCGATCCGTCATCTTCCAGATCGTCATACAACGACAAACGGCGCTCGGTGGCGTCCAGCATGCTCGAATAATTGTGAATCAGCGCCAGCCCACCGGCGCGCAGGCGCACGGCCTGAACCGAGGAATTGTTGTTCGGCAGGCTGGTGGCAACCGGCACCGACCAGTTATGGCCACCATCGGTTGAGCGGCTGAGATAAACGTTGTCGGCCCAGCGGCTGCGGAACAAGGCCGTCAGCCCATGCTCGCCCTCCACGATGCTCATATGCACGCAGCCCGTGCTCTCCGGCACCGGATGGCGCGACCAACTTTGGCCGCCGTCGCGCGAGATGCGCACTTCGCTCACATCCTGCTCACCCGTCCATTTCGTGCCGGGCGTGGTGCGGCAGAGGAACACCGGCAGCAGCCAATCGCCGTTCGCGCGCAGCAGCGGCGGCTGGCGCACGAAGGTGCCCGGCGCGTCGATCAATGTGCGCACCGGCGACCAGCTTTCGCCCTCATCGTCGGACGTGCGACAGCGCACCAGGGCGGTTTCCTGATTGCCGGAAATCTGCGCGGTGAAGATCAGCCACAATTTGCCATCCGGCCCATAGGTCAGGATCGGGTTTTGTTCGGAGCGGCTCATATCGTCCGACAACCGCACCGGCTCCGACCACGTATCGCTGCCCTTTTTCAGCCGCGCGAAATAGGGCGAGATGTCGGGAATGCCCTCCTGCGTGCCGCCGAACCAGACGCAGGCGATGTCGCCATTGCGCAGTTCGATCAGGTTGGCCGCATGGTTTTGCACGCAGGGCGAAGGCAGCCACGCATCCTGGCGGTCAGCTTCGGTGGCGTGCGGGCGCAGCACGCCGTCTTGCGGGAAATCGGTCATGATGGGGTTCCTCACATCCGCGCCTGCGCCACGGCGCCAAACGACAACGAGACGGCGCGCGAGAGGTCGGCGGCAATTGCCTGCACGCGCGGGGCGACGATGCGGATGAAGTCGTCCAGAGTCATCCGGTCCACCGTGCTCGTCGCACTCACCCCCGCCACCGGCAGCCCATCCGCATCGAGCACGGCAGCGGCGACGGTGCGCAGGCCGTAGGCGTTCTCACCATCCGAGACCGCGTATCCGCGTTTGCGCACCAGTGCCAAGCGGTTCATCAACTCGTCCAGATCCGTCAGCGTGCGTTCCGACAGCCGAACACGGTTGGAGCGCCGCAGCACGTCCTCGGCCTTCTCCACCGGCAGATGCGCCAACATGGCGTGACCGAGCGCCGCCCCATACGCCCCGGTGCGCGAGCCGGTGCGGCGGTCGAGATTGATCTTCAAATCCGACTGCACCCGCTCGACATACACCACGTCCGTATCGTCGAGCATGCCGAGCGAGGCGGCATCGACCAGATCGGGGGCGAGTTCGGCCAGCAACGGCCGCGCGAGCATTTTCAGATCGGCGCGGGCGAGCGCGGTGTAGCCGAGTTCAAGACATTTCAGCGTCAGCCGATACCGCTTGCTGTGCGGCACGCTGGCCAGATAGCCGAGTTGGCTCAGCGTATTGACCAGCCGGAACGACGTGCCCCGATCCATCCCCGCGCGGGCGGCGACGTCGCTGATCGTCAGCTCCGGCAAGGTGGTGTCAAACGCGCGCAGCACGGCGAACACCTTGGCCACCGATTGCACGATATTCTTGGGATTGTCGTCCTGCGCCATGAGTCCTGCCTAAAGCGATGCGCCGCCGCAGATGTTGATCTGCTGGCCGGTGATGGAAGCCGCAAGCGGAGACAGCAAATAAGCCGTCAATCCGGCCACCTCCTCGGGTCTGACCAACCGTCCGATCGGCGGCGGTTTCGGTTTGGCGGTGCCGCGTGATGGGTCTGTCAGCATCGGCGTGTCGGTGGCGCCGGGGGCGACGACATTGACGGTGATGCCCCGCCCCGCCAACTCCATCGCCCAAGACCGCGCCATCCCCAGCATCGCCGCCTTCGTCGCCGCATATTGGCTTTTGCCCGCCTGTCCGGAACTGGTGCGGCTGCCGATCAACACGATCCGCCCACCCGCCTGCATCCTGGGCGCGATCCGGTTCACCAGCGCCTCGGGCACAGCCACATGCAATTGCCACATCGCCGCCAGATCGGCGGGGTCGAGATTGCCGAGATCGCCCGAACGCAGGAAGCCTGCCGCATGCACGAAGGCGTCGATCCGGCCGAGGGACGCGATGCTGGACAGGGCGGCGGGCATATCGGTCAAATCCACCTGCGCCGACGCCACACCGTCCGCCTTCACCGCCCGCCGCGCCAGCCCGGTCACGCGCCAGCCTTCGGCGGCAAGGTGGCGGACGATGGCGAGCCCGATACCGGAACTCGCCCCCGTCACCAGAACATGGCGGGATTCACCCGGCATAGGCACGCGCATCGGCGGCGATCTTGGCCGCGTCGAATGTGTTGATGTCGTCGATCAGATCATTGGTGAAGTAGCCGGACAGATCGCCGATCTTGTAGTCGAACATCCGGGCTTCCTGCACGAATTCATCCCCGTTGATCTGCCCCATCTTCGCCCCGGCATAAGGCGGCTTGAACAATTGAATGCGCCGCGCGGAGGCCATCAGCACCGCCTTCACCGCTTCCGCCGCCGAGGAGCCGCGCGGAGCGGTTTCGGGGTAGAGCTTGAGGAACACTTTCGCCCCGGCCTCCGGGCTTGCCAGCAGGAAGGTGGACGCCTTGGCCACCGAGCGCCCCAGGCCCACGGCCAATGCCCGGTTTTCCGCCAGGAACGGCTTGCGTGCCGTCAGGAACTGGCCGCCGATCATCGGCAGATTGGCCGGGCGCGGCAGGATGCGGAAGGCGATGTTTGCGCCTTCGATCTGGCCAAACCCGGTATCGTAATAGGCCAGCGCATCGATCGCCCCGCGCTGCAACGCCACGCCGGATTGCACGCCATTGCCCACCGCGATCCACTTCACATCGGCATCCGGGTCGATGCCCATATTCTTGAGGATGTTGCGGGTGACCGGGTATTCGGTGCTGCCGAAATCGGACACGCCGATGCGCAACCCCTTCAGATCGGCATAGGCGCGCACCTTGCTGTCCGGCGCAACCGCCACGTCCCATTTATACGGATAGGTGTATTCGTAATAATTCAGCGATCCCTGCCACTCACCCTTGGCCAACAGCGGCAGGCCGAAAGAGGGCACGCCGATGCCGATATCGACGTCGCCACGATCAATGGCGATCTGCACATTGGCGTTGGTGCCGAGTGCGGCGGGCGCGATGGAGAAGCCTTCCTCGGCATTGTAGCCCAGCCCCTCGCCGATCAGCGTGGAGATCACCGCAGGCCCCATCGCCTTGAGGCCGACACCGAATTTCAGTTTGCGCAGATCGGCGCGGGCGGTGCGTGGGCCAAGCGCGAAGGCGGCGGAGAACGCGGCACTTGCGAGCATCATCTGACGACGTGTGACCTGGGACATGATCTGCCTCCGATTATTTTTTGCCGCGATGGCCCCAGTGGACCACGCGATGTTCGATCCGCCGCACGGTGGAATGCAGCACCACGCCCACCACGCCGAGAATGACGAGTGCGGCAAACACACCCGCCACATCCGTCACCGCCTGCGCCTGGGTGATCACCACACCCATGCCCTGCTGCGCGCCGAGGAATTCCGCCACAATCGCCCCGAGCAGCGCATAGACCACCGCCATGTCCAGGCCGGCGAAGATGAATGGGGCGGCGTGCGGCAGTTTCACCAGCCAATAGGTCTCCAGGCGGCTGGCGGAGAGCGAGCGCATGAGATCGAGCTTCTCCGGCTCCACCGAGCGCAGCCCCGTGAAGCTGTTGATCAGGATCGGGAAGAAGGCGAGCAGTGCCGAGATCGCCACTTTCGAGCCATCGCCGAAGCCGAACCAGATGACGATCAGCGGTGCGATGGCCACTTTCGGCAGGCTTTGCAGGGCGAAGGCGTAGGGCATCACTAGTTTTTCAACGGTGATGAACTCGGCCATCAGCGAGCCAAGCAGCAGACCGAGGCCACAGCCGAGCAGGAAGCCCACCGCCGCATTGGAAAACGTGCTCCACAGCGGCAGATAATAGCCCAGCGAGCTCGCCGGATTGACCGCCAGCCCCGACCACAGCGCCCGCACCACCGCCTCCGGCGCCGGCAGGATGTAGGAGGGCACATGGAGAAACCGCACGGCGGCAAACCATGCCGCGAGCAGCACCAACGTGCCGAGGCCTGCGATCAGCGAGCCATTCGGCCCGGAATGGGGACGCGCGCTCAATCGACGGTTCCTTCTGCATTGAGCAAACCACGGATTTCACGGGCAATCTCGCCGTAAGCCGGGTGGGCGATGATGGTGTCCAGGCTGCGCGGGCGCGGGATCGGCACGGCGATGTCGCGCAGCACGCGGCCTGGACGCGCCGACATCACAATCACCCGGTCGCCGAGGAAAATCGCCTCGGAGATCGAGTGGGTGATCAGCACGATGGTCTTGCCGCTCTGCTGCCAGATGCGTTGCAGTTCGAGATTCATCCGCTCGCGGGTGAGCGCATCGAGGGCGCCGAATGGCTCGTCCATCAACAGAATGCGCGGATCGCGGGCCAGGGCGCGGCAGATGCCGGCGCGCTGCTGCATGCCGCCGGAGAGTTCATACGGATAGCGCCCGCCGAATTCGCCCAGCCCGGTCATCTCCAGCAGACGATCCACCCGCCCGGTTTCGGCTGTGTGCTTGCCGCCCACCCGCAACGGCAGCGCCACATTGTCGCGCACGCTCATCCAGGGCAGCAGATTGGCCGATTGGAACACCACGCCCACATCGCGCGACGGACCGGTGATCGGCGTGCCGTCAAGCTTCAACACGCCTTCGCTGTACTCATCCAGCCCGGCGATCATCCGCAGCAATGTCGATTTGCCGCAGCCCGAGGGGCCGACAATGGTGACAAGTTCGCCATCGCCAATCGACAGCCCCACCCGATCCACCGCGAGCAGCGACGCACCGGACGCGGTGATGTAGGTTTTGCACAGCGCCTGCGCCGCAATCAGCGGCCGGGCAGCTTCGATGGCATCACTCACGGCACGTTCCCAAAAGTTCGGATTGCGAACACTTATTCGTATAATGAGCAGAATGCCGCCATGCCCAGAATTGTCAATGCGGATTCGATGTTGCATTGCGGCATGAAGTCGCCAGCAAAATCAAACGAAACGCCGATTGACAGCGGCGGTGGTTCGCTCTTACCTCCCTTGGAATTAACGAACGAGTGTTCGTAATCCGAACATTTCGGGAGGTGTGAGTTGATCTATCGCATGCACGCGCGCCGTATCGCATGACCACATTGCGACTCTTGGCGGACGATCTGACCGGTGCGCTCGACACCGCGGCCGCCTTTGTGCCGTTGACGGGGGCGGTGCCCGGCTTCTGGGTTGGCAGCCCGCCGGATCGCCTGCCCGCCAATGCCGCCATCGACGCCGCCACGCGGGAATTGGGACGAGACGAGGCCATGGCGCGGCACCATGCGCTGGCCGGTGTGCTGGCGCAGGGTGAGATTGCATTCAAGAAGATCGACAGCCTGCTGCGCGGCCACAGTTTCGCGGAAATCGCCGCCTGCTGGGCCACCGGGCTTTGGCACCATGTGGTGCTCGCCCCGGCCTTCCCGTTTCAGGGACGGGTGACGCGCGGCGGATGTCAGTTCCGTCTCGATGCCGCGGCGCCGGTTGGCGATGTGCTGGCGGGGATGCACAGCGAGAATGTGCCGGTGCGGCTCGCACATCCTGGCGATGCGCTCGCACCGGGGGTAACGGTGTTCGACGCGGAGAGCGACGCCGATCTGCAAGCGGCCGTGCGTGCTGGCCTCGCCGCGCAGGGGCGGGTGCTGTGGTGCGGCAGCGCGGGCTTGGCGCAGGCTTTGGTGGCGGTGGTGTCGCCGCATGCGCAGGCAGCGTCGCCGCCATTGCGGCGGCCGGTATTGGGGCTGTTTGGGTCGGATCAGGAGGTCACGGCGCGGCAGATTGCCCATTGCGACAGGTTCGCCTTACGCCTGTCCCGTCATGGCGCGCGCAATGACGGTGACGAGGTCAAGACCCGCCTCAGCCGCGACCGAGCCGCGATGATCGGCTTCGATCTGCCCGCACACACCGAGCGTGCCACCGCCGCCACTCTGATTCACCGCCGCATCGCAGCCCTTCTGCCCACTCTTCCCAAACCCGGCACGCTGGTTGTCGCCGGTGGCGAGACCTTGCGCGGAATTTGCGAGATACTGGGCGCGCACCGCCTGGATGTCACCGGCAGCTTCCTGCCCGGCGTGCCGCGTTCGCTGATGCGCGGTGGCGCGTGGGACGGTGTGGACGTGATCTCCAAATCCGGCGCATTCGGTGCGCCCACCCTGTTGCGCGACCTGCTGCGCCAAGCCGGCATCGCATTCGAAAGGACCGCTGAATGACAACGCGCCACCTTGCCATCACCATGGGCGACCCCGCCGGCATCGGCCCTGAGATCATCGCCAAAGCCTGTCAGGCCCTCGCCCCGCGTATCGCCTCGGGCGATCTCGGCATTGTCGTCATCGGCAGCGTCGGTGCGCTGCAGCGGGCGGTGGCGCAATTCGCCCCCGAACTCGATTTTGCCGTTGTGCACGAGGGCGACACCGACTGGCCCGGCCTGTGCGTCATGCAGGCCGGTGACGCCGATGCCCCCATCGCGCTGGGCGAAGTTCAAGCCGATGGCGGTCGTTTCGCCTATCTCGCGGTGGAACGCGGCGTGCGTCTGGCTTTGGCGCACCGCATCGGCGGCATCGTCACAGCACCTTTGAACAAAGAGGCGCTGAACCTTGCCGGCTATCACTATCCCGGCCACACCGAAATGCTGGCCGAACTGACCGGCGTCCGTGGCTCGGTGATGCTGCTCGCCCACGGCAATATGCGGGTCAGCCACGTCACCACCCATGTGGCGCTGGCCGACGTGCCGAAGCGCCTCACCCCGGAACGCCTGCGCCGCGTGCTGGATTTGACGCATGAGGCGGTGAGCAATCTGGGCCTGGGCCGTTGCAAGATCGCGGTGGCCGCCCTGAACCCGCATGCCGGCGAGGGCGGGTTGTTCGGGCGCGAGGATATCGACATCTCCGCCCCCACCATCGCGCAAGCCGTGGCGGACGGGATGGATGTGGTCGGCCCCATCCCCGGCGACACCATCTTCGTCAAACTCCGCGCCGGGCAATATGACGCCGTGGTGGCGATGTATCACGATCAGGGCCACATCCCGGTGAAGCTGCTGGGCTTCGAGATCGATCCCGCCACCGGCACATGGATGGACCTCTCCGGCGTGAACATCACGCTCGGCCTGCCGATCATCCGCACCTCGGTCGATCACGGCACCGCCTTCGACATCGCCGGACGCGGTATCGCCAATGCGCGCAGCATGATCGAGGCCATCGAATATGCCGAATTGCTCGCCGCCGGGCGGGCACGTCGCCTGTTGCAGGGAGAAGCCGCATGAGCCTCGCCACCCCAATCGAAATTCTCCGCCCGGAGCGCCTGTTGTTCGGCAGCGGGCTGGTGGGCGAGGTTGGTGCCTATGCCCGCGCTTTGGGCATCACCCGGATTCTGGTCGTCGCCGATGCCTTCAACGCCGCCCGTGTGGCGCTGCTCGATCTGCCCGGCCATCCCTCGGTGTTCGGGCGGGTGAAGCCGGAGCCGGATATTCCCAATCTGGACGCCCTGCTCGCTCTGGCCGAAGCCACCCAGCCGGAGATGGTGATCGGCTTCGGCGGCGGATCCGCGATGGATTTGGCCAAGCTCGCCGCGGTGTTGCCCGGCTCCGGCCAGACACTCCACGATGTTGTCGGCCCCGAGAAGGTGCTGCGGCGTGGGGCGAGGCTGGTGCAGGTGCCGACCACCGCCGGCACCGGCAGCGAGGCGGGCACGCGCTCGCTGGTCACCGACCCGGCCACCGAAAATAAACTCGCCGTGCAGTCGCGCCACATGCTGGCCGATCTGGCGGTGATCGATCCCGATCTGACGATGACCGTGCCCGCCGCCGTGACGGCCGCCACCGGCGTGGATGCGATGGCGCATTGTGCCGAGGCGTTCACGTCGAAAAAGTCGCACCCGCTGATCGATCTCTACGCGCTGGAGGGCATCCGCCTCGTCGGGCGCTTTCTGCCACGCGCGGTCAAGGACGGCTCGGATCGCGAGGCGCGCGCCGGTCTGGCGCTGGCCTCGCTCTATGGCGGCTATTGCCTCGGCCCGGTGAACACCACTGCCGGTCATGCCGTCGCCTACCCGCTCGGCACCCGCCACCACATCCCGCACGGCCATGCCTGCGCGCTGATCTTCCCGCATGTGCTGGCGTTCAACGCGCCCGTCGCCCGCGAGAAGACCGGACTGATCCTGGACGCCCTCGGCCTGTCCGCCAGCGGCGATATCCTCGCCCAATCGCACCGCTTCTGCGCCGATCTCGGCATTGAGATGCGGCTCGGCGCACTCGGCGTGCCCGAGTCCGATTTCGCCCGCATGGCCACCGAGGCGCATGCCATCCGCCGTCTGCTCGACAACAACCCGCGCGACATCAGCCAGGATGAGATTCTGGCGATGTATCGTGCCGCCGCCTGATCGAAAGTCCGATGATGACCCACCCTGCCGGCGTTTTCTCTGCCGCCCTCACGCCGCTGAATGCTGATCTCTCCCCCGATCATGCCAGCTTTCTCACCCATTGCCGCTATCTGCTCGATGAAGGCTGCACCGGCATCGCCATGCTCGGCACCACGGGCGAGGCGAATTCCTTCTCGGCCAAAGAGCGCATGGCGTTGCTCGACGCGGTGGTGAAGGGCGGCATCGCGCCGGACCGCCTGCTGCCCGGCACCGGCGTTGCCGCCTTCAGCGAGACGGTGGAATTGACCCGGCACGCGCTTTCCGTGGGGGTGACCACCGTGGTGATGCTGCCGCCATTCTACTACAAGGGCGTGTCGGATGACGGCGTGTTCGCCGCCTATAGTGAAATTCTTCAACGTGTTGCCGACGATCGCCTGCGGGTTGTGCTCTACCACATTCCGCAATTCTCCGCCGTGCCGATCAGCCACGACGTCATCGCCCGCCTGCTGGCCGCCTATCCCGGCACCATTACCGGCATCAAGGATTCGGCGGGTGAACTGTCGAACATGATCGCGATGGTTGAACGCTTTCCGGGCTTTTCGGTGCTCGCCGGGGCCGATCCGCTGCTGTTGCCGCTGCTGCGCGCTGGTGGAGCGGGCTGCATCACCGCCACGTCCAATCTGGTGGCGCGCGATCTGGCGTTCATCGCGGCCCATTACGCCGCGCCTGACCGCGTCGCCGAACTGGATGCAGCGCAGGCCCGCGTCGTCGCCGCCCGCAACCGCGTGTCGAAATTCGCGCAAATCCCCTCGATCAAGGCGCTGACGGCCGAGCGCACCGGCCAACCCGGCTGGCGTCGCATGCGCCCGCCGCTGCTGGCGCTCAATGCGGAGGAGTTGGCAGCCCTGTCACTGCGATGATCTTGGGCTGACGCGCCCAGTACGTCGTCACTGTGAACGCGGAAACAGGCGCTCATCGGGTGGGGCGATCTCAGTGACGAGGTCGCTCACCAACCGCTTATTCGGCAGCGGGGCCAGATGCTGCACGCCTTCATGCAGACGGGTGGTGCAGGCATAGGCAACCTTTCCGTCGATGACCATCATGCATTCCTTGCACGCATTGGCGTTGATGCAGGAATAGCGGAAGGCGAGCGACGGGTCGGCGTGGGTGCGCACATAGCGCAGGCCGTCCAACACGGTCTGACCGGGGGTGAACGGCACGTCGAAGCGGGCCTCCACCGAGGGCGTGCCAGCAGCGGCGCGTGCGACGATCAGGGTGACGATCATGCCACGCTCTCCAATTGCGTGCGCGGCAGCCGCGCCACCAATTCCACCACGCCGCCGCGCAGCGCACTGACCTGATTGAGCGTCCAGGCATCGTCGCGGCCGGGGAAATCCTCGCGCTGATGCGCGCCCCGGCTTTCGGTGCGTGCCAAGGCTGCGATCACCACGCTGCGGGCCACCTGCACCATGTTGCGCAGATCGAGCCAGTCGATCAGCATTGCATCGAACGGCAGGCCGGACGCGAGCGGGGCATCCCCCACGGCGTCGGCGAGCGCGTCGATCTCCGCCAGAGCGGCTTCGAGTTTCGCCTGGGTGCGGAACGGGCCGACATGGCTGGCCATCAGCGCTTGCAGTTGGGCAATCATCTGCGCCGGATTGGCGGTGCGCGACTGCGCGCGGCGGGCGAGCAGATCGAGGGTTGCGGCGGCGGCGTGTGCCGTCCAGCACAACATGTGGGTATGCGCATAGGCGGCTGCACTCTGGCCCGCACGCGCCCCGAAGGCGAGCGCCTCGGTGATGCCGTTGCCCGACAGCCGGTTCGCCCCATTCGCCCCGCCCACCGCCTCGCCGCAGACGAACAGTCCGGGCACGGCGGTGGAGAAGCTGGCATCCACCCGCACGCCGCCCATGTGGTAATGCGCGATCGGCGCAACCTCGATCGGGCCCTTGGTCAAATCGATGCCGTTGGAGGCCAGCGTGTCGATCACCGGCCCGAAATTGCGGCGCAGTTCGGCCTCGGGCACGTGCTGGAAGCTGAGATAGGCGCCACCCGCCGGCGAGCCGCGACCGGCTTCAACCTCTTTGAAGATGGCATACGTCGCCTTGTCGCGGGTGAGGACATAATTGCCGTCGCTGCGGGTGGGGCCTGTGGCGTAGTTATCTTCGAAGGTCTCCATCAACCCGTTGTAGAGCGTGCCGCCCAACTTATAGCGGAACGGATCCCACATGATCGGGTCCAACCCCACCAGACGCGGGGCGAGGTGGCCGATGGGGAAGAATTGCACGAATTCCATGTCGATCAGCTCCGCACCCGCCCGCAAGGCCAGCGCGTAACCGTCACCGCCCATGTTCAGCGAGGCGGAGTTGCGGCCATACAGCCGCGTCAGCCCGCCGGTTGCGATGATCACCGACTTCGCCGCCAACGTCACCGCCTCACCGCTCTCCATGTGAAAGCCGGTGGCTCCGCAGGCCACGCCATCCTGGACGGTGATATCGACAATGAAAACATCGCCAATCCGCCGCACGCCGGTGGTGTTCTTCACCTTGCCGCGCAGGGTTTTGGAGACCGCAGGCCCCGTGTTGAGGAAATCGACATAGACGCAGCGCGGGCGATCATGCCCCGGCGCATGCGCCTGTTTGATGTGGCCATCTTCGCGCGCCCAGCCGACCTTCCAGTCGTCCATCTCCCGAATGCGCGTCACACCCTCTTCGCAGAGAATGGCCGACAGCGCCTCGTCACACAGCCCCTGCCCGGCGGCGAGGGTGTCGGCGAAGTGGTTTTCCCATGAATCCGGGCATTGCTCGCCCAAGGCGGCGGCAACCGTCATCATCGCCATCACGGTGGCCCCGCCGCGCCCGATCAGGCTGCGATCGACCAGCAAGACCTGCGATCCCGCCTTCGCCGCCTCGATGGCGGCATACATGCCAGCCCCACCCGCGCCGATGATCAGAACATCCGTTTGAAGATGAATCATATCGCAACCCCGCCTGCCCGCCGAGGTTAGGGCACGGATTGAACAGCATGCAATGCATTGGGCGCACGCAGGGAAGTTCTGCCGTCACGGTATTGCCCCACCGCAGTTGAGTGGGTGGCATCAGCCGCATCGTGGGGGTAAAGCAGCATACCCGCGAGACAAAGGCGGGATGGAACAGTCAGGGCCTCATGCCCTCGGCAAACAGAGAGGATGTTCGGTATGCCTGCTTACCGCTCGCGCACAACAACCCATGGCCGCAACATGGCCGGCGCTCGCGGCCTGTGGCGCGCCACCGGCATGAAAGACGGCGATTTCGGCAAGCCGATCATCGCCATTGCCAATTCCTTCACCCAGTTCGTGCCCGGCCATGTCCATCTGAAGGATCTGGGCCAGCTTGTGGCGCGCGAGATCGAGGCGGCTGGCGGTGTGGCGAAGGAATTCAACACCATCGCCATCGATGACGGCATCGCGATGGGCCATAGCGGCATGCTCTACAGCCTGCCGTCGCGCGAGCTGATCGCCGACAGCGTGGAATACATGGTCAACGCCCATTGCGCCGATGCGCTGGTGTGCATTTCGAACTGCGACAAGATCACGCCGGGCATGCTGATGGCCGCCCTGCGGCTGAACATTCCGGTGATCTTCGTCTCCGGCGGGCCGATGGAAGCGGGCAAGGTGATCCATCGCGGCAAGAAGCGCAGCATGGATCTGATCGACGCCATGATCGCCGCTGCCGACAGCAACATCACCGATGACGAAGTGAAGGTCATCGAGCGCTCTGCCTGCCCGACCTGCGGTTCCTGCTCGGGCATGTTCACCGCCAACTCGATGAACTGCCTGATCGAGGCCCTCGGCCTGGGTCTGCCGGGCAATGGCACGGTGCTGGCCACGCATTCCGATCGCCGGGAATTGTTCCTCGAAGCCGGTCGTCGGATCGTCGCGCTTGCCAAGCGCTATTACGAGCAAGACGACGCCACCGCCCTGCCGCGCAACATCGCCACCTTTGCCGCGTTCGAAAACGCGATGACGCTGGATATCTCGATGGGCGGCTCCACCAACACGGTGCTGCATCTGCTCGCGGCAGCGCAGGAAGCCGGCGTGGACTTCACCATGAAGGACATCGACCGTCTGTCGCGTCGGGTGCCGGTGCTGTGCAAGGTGGCGCCTGCTGTCGCCGACGTGCATGTGGAAGACGTGCATCACGCCGGTGGCATTCTGGGCATTCTGGGCGAACTCGACCGCGCCGGGCTGATCAATTCAGCTGAGCCGACGGTGCATTCCGCAAGCCTGGCGGCGGCGTTGGACATCTGGGATGTGCGGCGCTCGCCGAGCCAGGACGTGCTGGATTTCTTCAGCTCGGCTCCGGGTGGCGTGCCGACGACGGAAGCGTTCAGCCAGTCCGAACGCTGGGAGTCGCCGGATCTGGACCGTGAAGCGGGCGTGATCCGCGATGTGGAGCATGCCTTCTCACGCGATGGCGGCCTGGCGGTGCTCTATGGCAATCTTGCCGAGGATGGCTGCATCGTGAAGACGGCGGGCGTGGATGCCAGCATCCTGACCTTCAACGGCCCGGCCCGGATTTTCGAAAGCCAGGACGCCGCGGTGGATGGCATCCTCGGCGGCAAGGTTGTGGCGGGCGACATCGTGCTCGTGCGCTACGAAGGCCCGAAGGGCGGTCCCGGCATGCAGGAAATGCTGTACCCGACGAGCTATCTGAAATCCAAGGGCCTGGGCAAAGTCTGCGCCCTGGTCACCGATGGCCGCTTCTCCGGTGGCTCCTCCGGCCTGTCCATCGGCCATGTCTCGCCGGAAGCGGCGGAAGGCGGGTTGATCGGTCTGGTGGAAGATGGCGACCGCATCGAGATCGACATTCCGAACCGCTCGATCCGCGTGGCGGTGGCCGATGATGTGTTGGCCGCCCGTCGTGCGGCGATGGAAGCGCGTGGCGAGAAGGCGTGGCAGCCCGTGGCGCGTGACCGCGTGGTCTCGGCGGCTCTGCGTGCCTATGCGGCGCTGACGACGAGTGCCGCCCGTGGTGCGGTGCGCGACGTGGAGCAGCGTCGCCGCTGATCCCACCTGCCTTGTGATACGATCAGCGGCCCTGTGTGCACATGCTGCATGCAGGGCCGTTGGCGTTTCAGGTGGTCACGTCGATGCCAAGGCCTTCGAGCAGATCGCATTCCGATTGTGCGATCAGACGCCGCGCCGCCTGTTCCGCCGCATCCTCCTCCCCTTGCTCGATGGCGATGCAAAGCGCTTCATGCATCGGCAGCGAATACGCTGGGCCGCCCTGGCGTTTGGAACTGAGCTGAAAACTCACCCGCAAAATCGCGCTCATCGCCACCTGCATGGTGCGCAGGAACTGGTTGCCGCTGGCCTCCAGAATGGTGGCGTGAAAGCCGAGATCGGCGGTGACGTAATCGCCCTCGCCCGCAACCGCCCGCGCCATCGCCGCGAACGCCATGCGCAGCTTGGCCCGATCGTCTGCGGTGGCGCGTCGTGCGGCCAATCTGGCGGTGGGCGGATCGACGATGCGGCGCAACTCCAGCAGATCATGGGCCAGCACCCGATCCACACCGCCGGTCTGGGTGCGCCATGCGATGATCTCGGGATCAAATAGATTCCACTGCGCGGGCGGCTGCACCAACGTGCCGAGCTTGCGGCGGACATCGACCATGCCCTTGGCGGCGAGGGATTTGATCGCCTCGCGGATGACGATGCGGCTGAAATTGAACCGCGCACACAACTCCGCCTCAGAGGGCAGCACATCGCCCGGCCGGTAGCGCCCGGCGCAGATATCCTGCCCGATCTGCGCCAAAACCTGCTCCTGAAACGTCGTGCGCGGTGCCTGAAGGCGTGCCGACATCCGGCTTTTCCATCTTGATGAAAGTGTCGCTCAAAGGTAATACATAATAAGAAAAAAGCGCAAGAAGCCCATGCCGATCACCATCACCAATGTCCGCACCATCCTCACCGCGCCCGAGGGCATCAACCTTGTTGTGGTGCGGGTTGAGACAAATCAGCCCGGCCTGTACGGCCTTGGCTGCGCCACCTTCGCCTACCGTGCCCTGGCGGTGCAGACTTTGGTGGAGGAATATCTCCGCCCGCTGCTGATCGGCCGCGATGCCGAGGCGATCGAGGAGATCTGGCAGCTCGTTCATCAGAACGCCTATTGGCGCAACGGGCCGATTGAGAACAACGCGCTTTCCGGCATCGACATGGCGCTGTGGGACATCAAGGGCAAGCTGGCCCGCATGCCGCTCTATCAGCTGTTCGGCGGCAAGGTACGGCCCGGCGTGCCGGTCTATCGCCACGCGGATGGCCGCGACATCGACGAGTTATGCGACAACATCGAACGCTACCGGGCGCAAGGCATCACCCATATACGCTGTCAGGCGGGCGGCTATGGCGGCGGCGGTTTCGGGCCAGCGCCTGCGGGCTCTCCCGAGGGGGCGGAGGCGGGAATCTATCTCGACCCGCGCGGCTATATACGCGCCACGACAGCGATGTTCGACACCCTCCGCAGCCGCCTCGGCGACGATGTGGAGCTGATTCACGACGTGCATGAACGCCTGCACCCCAGCGATGCGATCCGCCTTGCGCAGGCGCTGGAGCCGTTCGGCCTGTTCTTCCTGGAGGACGCCATTCCGCTCGAACACGGCGCATGGCTGCGGGAATTGCGCGCCAAAACCTCGATCCCGATCGCGCAGGGTGAGCTGTTCAACCACCCGCTGGAATGGCGCAATCTGATCGCCGAACGGCTGATCGATTTCATCCGCGTGCATCTCAGCCAAGTGGGCGGCATCACGCCCGCGCGGAAGTTACAGATTTTCGCCGAGCAATTCGGTGTGCGCACCGCCTGGCACGGGCCGGGCGACATGTCGCCGATGGCGCATGCGGCCAACATCCATATCGACCTCGCCGCGCGGAATTTCGGCGTGCAGGAATGGTCGGGCACCGAGCCGCCGAATTCCGTGATCCAGGAGATCAAGGGACCGCGCGATGCGCTGCTGGACGTGTTCCCCGGCCTGCCCGAATTCCGCCAGGGCTTCGTCTATCCGAACGACAAACCCGGCCTGGGCGTGGACCTCAACGAGACCGAGGCAGCGAAATATCCCTGCGCGCATGGTGTGACGACCTGGACACAAACCCGTCTGCGCGACGGCAGTTTGCACACGCCGTGATGGGGGGGGTAGGGCTTGCGATTTAACGTTAACGCATCATCAGCCGAGATGGTGCGTCAGTTTGAATTTCGGGTCTCGACCATAAAGTTGGCCTTCGCGAGCGAGGCCATGTCGGCGGATTTTGGCCGGGAGGGGAATGGCGGGCTTTTCTGGGGGGGCAGGGCAAGAAGCGGACGTTTGCTCCCAGGCCGTTGCAGGGAGGGTCGCAGCACGATTTCTCCAAAATTACACGCTAACGGCCTGTTCGAACTTCTGCTGCCTTTCGGATGCATTTTGAAAAAGCGCAATGAAAGGAAAGTCGCCTGCTTCTCCCGTTTATGGCGAGTTTTCCGAAAATGAACATTGCGCAGACCGCAGATAAAACTGACATTTCCGCTCGGCGTGCGGTTTTTGACAAATCGTGCGCCGACCCCAACTCGGCGCTCGCCAAACAGGCAGGGGCTTCCCTCGACGTCGCGAACACAGCAAAGCTGGAAGTCACCCAAGCGACGTCGCCACTCGCACTCCTCAGGCGCGCAATGGTTGATCGCCACCAGCTTGGCCCTCCGCCGTTTTAACGTCTTTTGGATTATCAAGCTTGATTCCGTATGCCTCTAGGCGACGTGCATTCAGCGGGCTTTCCTGACCTATTTTCGCAAGTGCCGCTTTGGCGTTTTGAGCGATGCGCATCTGGCGCTCGGATGCATTTGAAATTTTGCGGAACTCTAAGCTGCCAAATATAAGAGTCCGTCGTTCCTTGCCTTTGGCCGATTTGAATGCGACCACAAAGTCATCCACGGAAAGAGCTGCTAGACTTTCTTCGTCTTTTAAGCTCCATCCGCCGTTGGAAATCCGGGTGGCGGCCTCCATCGGCACGGGCAGATTGTCTACCTTCTCCTTGGCCTTTTCCGCGAATGCCGCAACGACATCGGGGTCAGTTACATACCCCCCGAATACGTCTTCCGAGAGGTCAAATATGTCCTCGCCGCAGTGCGCATCAATATATCTTTTCAACAAGTCATGGGCTTGTGTGACATGTCCAGTCGTTTTTAATATGATAACAGCACCGTTTAAATTGAGAGGAGTTAAATATGAGATATTCTTGAGGAACCCGTCATAGAGGGAGCTTGCGACTTCATCCGCGTTGTCGTCGAATGAATCGTGGTAAGCAGCCCATGCTGCCGTCAAGGCCGCTTCCCCACGAATTTTAGCAGTGTTTATAAGCAATTTCTCAATCTCAATAGATACTTTCTCGTCGTTGAAAAACCCTTGTTCGATACCGCTAATCATTAGCAGGCCGAGTTCGTCACAGTGAGAAAATCCGTAATCGTTCAGCATCACGCCCCACTCGGTCTCCTGCGGGGAAACTTTTTTGTCGTCATACCCCATAAAATGCCCAAAGCGTTTGTCCTTCAGATAAGCGAGGGAGGGGGCGCCTTCGCCCGGTGGTGAAAAAGCCGCCCACACCAGAACAACCAATGATCTAAGTATGGCATTTCTGACATATTCATCTGTTGTCTTGACTAAATCCAATAGTTCTTTAGCAATGCGGAGCATCTTAAGCATTATCCTAATATTTAAGATTCCAAGATTTTCACAATATTTACGCAAACATTCGTTTAGATCGTCATTTCCTGGAAACGCGATAGCGGTAGCCTCTGCTTCGGTAGGCTTAAATTGAATTGCGCGATTGATGACCTTCTCAGAGTATCGGTGGAACTCCTCTTTCTCTTTTTCATCTAAACTGTCTTCGTTGAGAATGAGGACAACTTTGCACCGTCGCGCATCGCGCAGTTGCGCGATAACGCCCATTATCTCGTTGACGGTGACGGATTTGCCTTTGCGCTCGAAGTCATCGATACAAACCAGCGTATCACCCACGAAGCTTGACAATACTGCGCGGGCCACCCCACCCAAGCCTGCGATATGAGGAACAGAAACATGTTCTGAGGCAAAGCCGAGGAGTGACCTAAATTTCTTCCCCAGTTCCATTTCGTGCAAATTATACCCAATAATATTTTTGGGAACTACCGTCTTATTTTCCGACGGATATGTATTTTCTGCGAGCGCAAACACTGACTGCAAAATATCCGACGAATCCTTTATCCCAAATAATGATACGTAAGCATATTTTCTTAGCTTCAACGTTTTACTAGAAACCGCTTCTTTTACGGCCTCATTCCAAGCGTATGTTTTCCCCACTCCCCAATTTCCTTTGATGCAAAGCACCTCCGGCTCCGGGTCTGACAGAAATCTTTGCAAAGCCTTTTTAGCGAACGCAACGGACATTCAGTTTTGCTCCAAACTAAAGGTTTTGTAGATGCGCCGTTCCGTCGCCCGCTGCTGGCTAGAAAGAGCAGCCTCGGCCTCGGTCGGAGTAGCGAAGGGGATGCAGCGCTTCTGCCCATTTCTGCCAATGCGGCCCCATTCGGTGATTACGCACCACGCAGCGAACAACTCGCGCTTGAAGGCGAGGGTCTAGTAGCGCTCCCTGTTCTGCGCTTGCTCGATACGATACAGGACTACAGCAATCATGCTACGCCCCGTGTAATGCGGGCGATGGTGGATTTGGCGACATTGTAGCTCTCGGCTAGCTCGCACGCCGTCGCGCCTTCACCGCGGCGCTGCCGGGCCTCTGAAACCTACAGAGCCGCCGTAGGGTGGGTCCCCGAAAGGGGTCCCACCACCTTGGTCGCCCCGGTGATCCAGGCAATCCTCGCGTCTACCACTCGGCGAAACTGCCATCCTGGTGCCGCCAGATCGGGTTGCGCCAGCGATGGCCCTCTGCGGCGCGGCGGCGGACGACATCCTCATCCACCTCGATCCCCAATCCCGGCCCCTGCGGAATGGCGACGAAGCCGTCCTTGTAGGCGAAGACCGAGGGGTCTTTCAGATAGTCGAGCAGGTCGCTGCCGGCATTGTAGTGAATGCCCAGGCTCTGCTCCTGAATGAAGGCGTTGTAGCAGACGGCATCGAGCTGAAGATTGGCGGCCAGGGCTATCGGCCCCAACGGGCAATGCAGCGCCAAAGCCACGTCATAGGCCTCGGCCATCGCGGCAATTTTGCGGGTTTCGGTGATGCCGCCGGCGTGCGACGGGTCGGGCTGGATGATGTCCACATAGCCGCCGGCGAGGATGTGTTTGAAATCCCAGCGCGAAAACAGCCGCTCGCCCAAAGCGATGGGGGTTGAGCAGTGATTGGCGATCTCCTTGAGCGCCTCGGCATTCTCGCTCAGCACCGGCTCCTCGATAAACATCAGCTTGAACTGGTCCAATTCCTTGGCCAGCACCTTGGCCATCGGCTTGTGCACGCGGCCATGGAAATCGGCACCGATCCCCACATAGGGGCCAACCGCCTCGCGCACGGCGGCGACATTGGCGATGATCGCGTCGATCTTGGCGTGACTGTCGACGAATTGCAGCTCCTCCGCCCCGTTCATCTTCACCGCCGTGAAGCCGCGCGCCACCACGTCGCGGGCGGCAGCGGCCACATCGGCCGGGCGGTCGCCACCGATCCAGGAATAGACGCGGATCTTGTCGCGCAGCTGCCCGCCGAGCAGTTGATGCACCGGCACGCCGAGCGCGCGGCCCTTGATGTCCCACAATGCCTGATCGATCCCGGCAATGGCGCTCATATGCACCGCCCCGCCGCGATAGAAGCCGCCGCGATACATCACCGTCCAATGATCCTCGATGAGGAACGGGTCTTTGCCGATCAGATAATCGGCCAATTCCGCCACCGCCGCGGCCGTTGTGTGGGCGCGGCCTTCCACCACCGGCTCTCCCCATCCGGCGATGCCCTCGCTGGTCTCGATCTTGAGGAACAGCCAGCGTGGTGGGACGATGTAGCTGGTGAGAGCCGTGATCCGCATCGCGCCACTGCCTTTCTAACGCCCTGCCTGACCGTCGGCGGTCGCGGCAAATCTGTCTATGTCCTGTCGGCGCGATCTTTAAGCAGTCTCGCTGTGGCGGCCAATCCCCAGCACCAACCACGCCGCCGCCAATTGCAATGGCAGGCCCGCAAGGAACATCACAAAGCCCGCCCAATGTTGATCGGTGATCGGCGGCACGTTCCAACGGCAGATCACGTCCAGATACGGCGTGTAGAGCACATCCGGCCACAACATCCACACCAGCGCCACCACCATCATCGGCAGACTGCCCAGCCATCCCAGAGTTCCCGCCAGCCAAAGACGGGCGATGCGCCGGGTTGCCGGCATCAACTGTCCCCAGAACATCAGCCCGGCGATCAATTCCAGCAAGCCGAGCGGGGCGGCATACAGCGCACCGGCAAGGCTGCGGTCAAAAATCCCCGGCAGGCTTATGGCCACGCTCAATCCGACAAACACCACGCTCGCCGCCAGCGGATCGAACAGCATGTCGCCGAATACGCCACCGGCCACCCGACGCGGCACTGCCAGCAGCAGCAAGGGCGGTGCGATCTGGTTGAGCACCATCAAGGCCGCAGTGTAGCTCGCCATCGAGGCCAACGGGTCGTGTATGCCCCAAAAGCCCCAGCCGAGCATCAGAACGCCGCAGATCGCGCTCAGGATGCGCAGGCGGTCAGCCCGCATGCAGCACCTGCAACAGATCATGCGCCACAGCGGCAGGGTCACCGAGTTGCGAATAGCCGAAGCGCAGCTTCATCCCGCCATCCGGCCCCACCACCTGGATGACAGAATTGTGGTCAATGAAGCGGGGATCGGCGGCGCGGTGCCATTCAATCCCCCAGTCCTTCGCCGCCGCGGTGATGTCGGCCACCGAGCCGGTCAGCCCCAGCGGCGCGGGCGGGAAATTGGCAAGATAGTCGTGCAGCACCGGGGCGGTGTCGTGCTCCGGGTCCAGCGTGACGAAGACGAGGCGAAACCGGTCCCGATCGGCTCCCAGATGCTGCCAAACCGTCTGCATCGCCGCCAGCGTGGTCGGGCAGATATCCGGGCAGGAGGCATAGCCGAAATAGACCAGCACCACCCGACCGCGCTGGTCGGCGAGGCTGAAATGTCGGCCGATATCGTCGCTCAGTTGCAGTGCAGGGGCACGGCGGTCAGCCATTGCGGTGCCCGCTTGCGGCGAAAGATGCTGTCGCGCGGAACTCAGCCAGACCGCCCCCAGCCCCAGCGCCATCATCAGCGGGATGGAATAGCGCATCAACAGACGCGACAATTTTCTCATGCCGCGATCACCACACGTTCCAACCCGTCGCCTGGGTGGCATTCCGGATCATCGGCCACAGGATCGGAATATAGGCCGCCAGGGTGATGAACGCCGTGAAGGCGGTGATCAGGCCGAGATGCTCCAGCGCGCGGGCAAGCTTCGGCGTCGGCTCACCCGGCAGATCGCCCACAGGCTGGCCGATGGCGTAGCTGGCGCGGCGGTGGAAGGCTTGGGCGAACGGGATCGGCTCCTCCGTGCCCTGCCGCGAGAACAACAGCGAGCCGAAGAACACCAGATAGAACGCCACCACCGCCAGCCACAAAATCACCCCGCCCAGCGCCACCAACCCGAGCGGCAGATGGGCAAGACCGTAGACGCGATCATAGGCCTCCTGCGGCATATACGACACCCAGGCCCGACGCGGCACGCCAAGCAGGCCGGCCCAATGCATGCCGAATGCGAAGATCGACATGCCGATAAACCACAGCCACGCCGAGGCCAGCGCCAGGCGCGGCATCAGCAATGTGCGGCCGGTCAGATGCGGCAGCATCCAGAAGGAAACACCCATGAAGGTCATCGCGGTGGCGGTGCCGACTGTCAGATGGAAATGCCCAGGAATCCAGATCGTGTTGTGCACGATGTTGTCCAGCTGCCATGAGCCGTTCACCACACCGCCGGCGCCGCCGAAGATATAGGTGATCATCGCCAACACCTGCGCCGCCACGCCGGCATTGCGCCAGGGCAGGGCGGTGAACCAACCCAACACCCCGCGCCCTCCGCGCAACCGCCCGCCATATTCCAGGCTCAACGCCATCGTGAAGGCGGTGATCAGGCTGGGCAGCGCCACCGAAAGGGTCAGAGCGGTCAGAATGACTTTCCACACCGGCGAGATGCCGGGGTCGAGATATTGATGATGGCTGCCCACCGGCAGCGAGAAGATCAACAGCAGCGCGAAGGTCATCCGCGCCGCCGGGTCCGACACCAGCTTGCCGCCCGCCTGCTTGGGCAGCAGGCAATACCAGGACACATACGCCGGCATCAGCCAGAAATAGACAATCGGATGCCCGGTCCACCAGAACAGCGTGCGTGCGATGGAAGGATCGACGGTCTGCGTCAGTCCCAGCACCCAAGGGTCCAGTTGCACCAACAACTCCGCCGCCGCGCCGAAGCCTGCCAGGAACCACATCAGCATCGTGGCCAGACTCATATACGTCGCCAACGGGGTGATCTCGCCGGGGCGTTGGCGCCTCCAACGGCCGCGCAGATCCAGCAGGATCGGCAGCGGAAACAGGCTGCCCACCACCAGCAACGTCAGGCCGAGATAGAACAGCGCGCTGCCCTTCAGCGGCGGATAGAAGGTGTAGAGCACGCTCGACGAATTATCGAACATCCCCACCAGCAGCATCAGCGTTCCGACAACCATCAGCCCGAAACAGGCACGCCACAGCAGCAGATTGGGCGACAGGCCGAGTTCGCGCGCGGGCAGATAAACCAACAGCCCACAGGCCAGGAAGAAGGTGAACACATAGGCATTCAGCACACCATGCACCGTCAGGCCCTGATAATAGGTCTGCAACAGTGGGCGAAGATACGGGTAGAGGTTGATCCCGCCGTAATTCAACGCCTGTAAGGGGCCAATGCTGGCACCGATGAACAGCGCCGAGAAACCAAAAACCAGGAAACCCAGCATCAACCGACGTTCGGCCGAATCTGTGCTGGCGTGCGGTAGCGCGATGTTGCCGTGCGTGGTGGCGCTCATGAGTGATTTGCCGGATCGACGATGATCCGCCCCAGCATGTTCTGATGCTCGATGCCGCAGAACTCATTGCAGATGATGTTGTAACTGCCAGCATGGCGGAAGGTGTAGGTCACCTTGCCAATCGTGCCGGGAATGGCGGTCACGTTGATCGTGGTGCCTTGCACCTCGAAGCCGTGCAGCACGTCGGAGCTGGTGATGTAGAAGGTGATCTCCGCATTCTGCGGCACATGCAGCGGGCTTGGCGTCCATTGCCAAAGATGGGCGAGCATGTGCACCGCATAGGTATTCGGCCCGGTCCGCATAAGGCCCTGATCCACCGCGAAGGCGCCGGTGGCTGCATCTTCCGGGTGGCGCTGATAGCCGGCGGTTTTCACCACCACGCCATAATCCGCCACCACGAAATACATCGCACCTGCCATCAACAGGCTCAACAGCGCCAGCGAGATGAACAGCCAGATGCGCTCATGGCGCTCTGCCACTGTGTGAAAGCCATGCTCGAAGGCCGCCGAGGGGGAATTGTCGGTCATGCTGCGTTCCTAGCTGCGGACCTGGAAGATAACCGCTGCCAACGTCCAGATGGTCAGCACGGCGAACAGCAGGAAACCGCCCACCACCCAGGCGCCGATGGGCTGGGTCGGCGGCAGTTCTGCGCCGGAAGAGGAATGCTCGCGCATCGTGCGCTCCCTAATTGGCCGTGGCCGGCACGGTGCCGGAGGGCGGTGTCACTGCCGGATCACCCAGCACGGCGCCGTTGACGGTCTGGCCGTACATCGACATCGGCGTGTTCTGGTATTTCTTGCGCGTGCTCTGCACATCGCCGTCAAAGCGTGGGTCTTGCGGGCGCACCTGACTGTCGATGTAGAGGGCGACATCCCAGGCTTCCTGCTCGCTGAGCGAACCGCCCAGATTGAGCGGCATGTTGGCGCGGATGAACGCGGCCGCACTTTTCACGTTCGTCATCCCCGCGCCCCAATTATAGGAGCGCGCACCCCACAGCGGCGGGAAGGCGACCTTGTTGGCCGAGGATTGCCCCTGCCCGTCTGCGGCATGGCAGGAGGCACAGGCACGGGCATACACCTCGCCCCCACGCTTGTAATCGGGTGGCTCGGCCGGTTTGGCCAAGGCGGGGAAGCCCTTCCCCGGCGCGTCCTCGCCCACCGGCAGACCTTTGGCAAGGAAGTAGGAATAGGATTCCAGCGCCACCAGCACCGGATCGCCCAACGGTGGCACTTTGCCGTTCATGCTGTAGCGGAAGCAGCCTTGCAGCCGCTCCTGATACGAATTCACATGGCCGTTCTTGCTGCGATAGGCCGGATAGGCGGTGTAGGCCGCCCACATCGGCGAGGCTCCGGCAAGACGCCCGGCCTGAAGATGGCAGTTGGTGCAGTGCAGGTCATTGCCGACATATTTGGCGGCATAGGTCTGCGGATCGCGGAAGATGTTCTCGCCCAGCCGCACCATGTCGCCAAACGGCGTTTTGGGAATCTGGTCGTCAGTGCGCGGCTTGAACGCAAACTGATGTGCCGTGGTTGAGACATACGGGAAGCTGGGGCTGACATGCAGCGCCGTTGTGGAGGCAATCACCACGCCGCCGACGATTCCAGCGGCAAGCAAGCCGACCGAGAGAAGAATACGGTTCGTCATGGTTCCTGTCCGAGATGAGCGACATAGGCCGCAACGGCCGCGATATCGGTGTCTGAAAGTGTGCGGGCCTCGGCCTGCATGAAGGCACCTTTCGGGTCGCGCATATCGCCCGCCCGCCAACGGGCCAATTGATCGGCGACATAGGCTGCCGATTGCCCGGCCAGACGGGGCGAGAACTGGCCTACCCCGAGCCCAGTGACACCGTGGCACTGCACGCAGGCCTGCATCTCGGTGTGCTGATCGCCATCGGCATAGAGCGAGCGCCCGCGCGCCAATTGCTGCGGCGTGCTGGCGAGACGGTCCGGTTCCGCGGGGACCGGCAGGCTGGCGAAATACGCGGCAACCTGACGGCGCTGCGTGTTGTTCAGGGCGACGGCATAGGGTGCCATCGCGGCGCTGCGGCGTTCGCCCTTGGCAAAATAGGCGAGCTGTTCTTCCAACTGCCGTGCGTCCAGCCCAGCCAGCCGGGGAATGCCCACATCCGGCTGCCCGGCCCCATTTTCCATATGGCAGGCGGCACAGGCGACACGGCCTGGGATGAGGCTTTGCGCAGCGATCATGCGGCCAACGGCCACGTCGCTCTCGCCGGCCGACGCCGATGCCACCGCGACAGCGGCAAGCGTCAACGCCACAATCGCCACGCGCCATCTGCGCGCGCCGGCTGTGGGAATGGTGTATAACAAGGACAGCACGGAATTCTCCGCCGTATCGGTTGCCAGTGATTGCGATGACATCAGCATTGCCAATGCAGCCAACTGACCGCCCGTGCAGCTAAAATAGGTGACATGATCCAATCTGATTCAGCGACAGGCATTGCCGGCTTCACTCCCCCTCGCCCAGCATGCCCATCCTCGCTGGTCAGCGCGAAGATTCATGAGACACGCAACGCCCCATTCCGGTCTTCCAGTGTGTCGATGATCGCTTGGCCGCGTTCCAGCAGAAATCCCAGAAGATGCTTGTGAATTGGCAAGAGCGGCATGCCTTGCCGATGCGCAATATACCACGAGCGTTGCAGCGGCAGACCCTCGATTGGCAATTCCGTCAGCAACCCCAGACGCAATTCCAACGCGATGGTGTGGCGCGACAACAGAGCCAGGCCCATGCCGGCCATCACCGCCTGTTTGATCGTTTCATTGCTGCTGGACGTCATGGAAATGCGGGCGCGCAGGCCCTGGCCGCGAAAGAAATCATCCATCAATTGCCGCGTGCCGGAGCCGATCTCGCGGGCGATGAACGGCTCGCCGACAAGGCTGGTCAAGTGCAGATGCTCATACCCCGCCAGCATATGACCCGCAGCAGCCGCGATCACGGTGGGATTGCTGACGAATGGCACCGCACTGATCGGCAAGTCGGCAGGCACCTGACCGGTGACGGCCAGATCCACCTTGCCCGACACCAGCGCGTCGAAAATCTCCTGGCGGTTGCCATCGTAAAGCGCGATTTCGGTGCCGGGATTATCCGCCTGAAACCGCGCCAGAATATGCGGCACGATGTATTTGGCGGTTGAAATCAGGCCGATGCTCACCTTGCCGCCCACCAGCCCCTTCATGGCGCGCAAAGCCTGATCGGCATCCTTCAAGGCCAGCAGAACCGTCTGCGCATAGCCGAGCAAGGTGGTTCCAGGCGCGGTCAACACCGATTTCTTGCCGACACGCTCAAACAGCGCGAAACCCACCATGCTCTCCAACTGCTTGATCTGAAAAGAAACAGCAGCCGGCGTGATGTGCAATTTCTCCGCCACCAACGCGAAGGAATCAAGCCGGGTTGCCTCGGCAAAGATCTGCAATTGGCGGATGGTGACGTTGCGCATGCCGCATCATTAAGGGATTCCTTGTTAAAATGACAAATTCTTTCGCATTTTCATGATTATGCGCTTCTCCTAGGGTGCGCGGAGACAAAAGCGATCTCGGTGATAGTGCCGGTTTGCAGAACAATTCACCACTTCAGGGGGTTATTCCATGAACAAGCCGGTAGACATCAAAATTACCGACATGAAAGAGCGCTACAAATCCGGCGTTCTGAAATACAAGCAAATGGGATATTGGGAGCCGGATTACGAGCCGAAGGACACGGATGTTCTCGCCGTCTTCCGCCTCACGCCGCAGGACGGTGTGGACCCCGAAGAAGCCGCCGCCGCCGTGGCGGGTGAAAGCTCAACAGCCACCTGGACCGTGGTCTGGACCGACCGCCTGACCGACAGCGAATATTACCGCGCCAAGGCTTACAAGGTGGAGCCGGTTCCCGGCACGCCGGGCCAGTATTTCGCCTATATCGCCTATGATCTCGATCTGTTCGAGGAAGGCTCGATCTCCAACCTCACCGCCTCGATCATCGGCAACGTGTTCGGCTTCAAGCCGCTCAAGGCGCTGCGTCTGGAAGACATGCGCATGCCGGCACATTACCTCAAGACCTTCCAGGGTCCGGCGACCGGCATTGTCGTCGAGCGCGAGCGGATGAACGTCTATGGCCGCCCGCTGCTGGGTGCGACGATGAAGCCCAAGCTCGGCCTGTCGGGGCGCAACTATGGCCGCGTGGTCTATGAGGCGCTGAAAGGCGGGCTGGATTTCACCAAGGACGACGAGAACATCAACTCGCAGCCCTTCATGCATTGGCGCGACCGCTTCCTGTATTGCATGGAGGCCGTCAACAAGGCGCAGGCTGAGACGGGGGAGATCAAAGGCACCTATCTCAACGTGACCGCCGCCACGATGGAAGACATGTACGAGCGCGCCGAATTCGCCAAGTCGCTCGGCAGCATCGTCATCATGATCGATCTGGTGATCGGCTACACCGCCATTCAGTCGATGGCGAAATGGTGCCGCCGCAACGACATGATCCTGCATCTGCATCGTGCGGGTCACTCCACCTACACGCGGCAGAAGAACCACGGCGTGTCGTTCCGCGTCATTGCCAAGTGGATGCGTATGGCAGGTGTCGATCACATCCATGCCGGCACCGTGGTGGGCAAGCTTGAAGGCGATCCGAACGTCATCAAGGGCATCTACGACATCTGCCGCGAGAACAACGTGCCGAAGAACCTGCAACATGGCATCTTCTTCGACCAGCCCTGGGCGAGCCTGAAGAAGCTGATGCCGGTGGCCTCGGGTGGCATTCATGCCGGCCAGATGCACCAGTTGCTCACCTATCTGGGCGACGACGTGGTGATGCAGTTCGGCGGCGGCACCATCGGCCATCCGATGGGCATCCAGGCCGGGGCGATCGCCAACCGCGTGGCGCTTGAGACGATGGTCAAGGCGCGCAACGAGGGCCGCGACATCTGGAATGAGGGGCCGGAAATTCTGTCGCAGGCCGCCCGTTGGTGCCAGCCGCTGCGGGCGGCGCTGGATACCTGGAAGGATGTCACCTTCGACTACGCCTCGACAGATTCCGTCGATTTCGTCCCCACCCCGTCCGTCGCCTGAACCAGGAGCACTGAACCATGAAGATCACCCAGGGGCAGTTCTCATTCCTGCCAGACCTGACCGACGCCGAGATCAAGCTGCAGGTGCAATACGCGCTGAACAATGGCTGGGCGGTGGCGCTGGAATTCACCAACGACCCGCATCCGCGCAATTCCTATTGGGCGATGTGGGGCCACCCGATGTTCGACCTCGCCGACCCGGCGGGCGTGATGATGGAGCTGGACGCCTGCCGCAAGGCGCATGCCGACTGCTATATCCGCCTGCTCGCCTTCGACAACGTGAAGGGCTGGGAGTCGATCCGTATGTCCTTCATCGTCAACCGCCCCGCGCAGGAGTTCGGCTTCGAGCTCATCCGCCAGGAAGGCGAAGGGCGGCAGATTCACTACACGCTGCGCTCCGTCACCACGGCGGCGATTGCGGCGCGGCAGTTCTAAGCAGGGCCAAGATCATGTCCGCATTCCGCATCGCCCCCTCCATCCTCTCCGCCGACTTCGCCCGTCTGGGCGAGGAGATCACCCGTGTGGTGGATGCGGGTGCGGACGTGATTCATTTTGACGTCATGGACAACCATTACGTGCCCAACCTCACCATCGGACCATTGGTGTGTCAGGCGATCCGGCCGGTGACGACGGCATTGATCGACGTGCACCTCATGGTCAAACCCGTCGATGCGCTGATCCCGATATTCGCCAAGGCGGGCGCGGATATCATCAGCTTCCACCCGGAAGCCTCCGAACATGTGGACCGCACTTTGGCGCTGATCCGCGATTGCGGCTGCAAGGCCGGGCTGGCGCTCAACCCGGCGACCTCGTTGAACTGGCTGGATCATGTGATGGATCGGCTCGACCTGATCCTGCTGATGTCGGTCAATCCGGGCTTCGGCGGCCAGAGCTTCATCCCCTCCACACTCGACAAGGCCCTGTCGGTGCGCCATCGCATCGATGCGCATCGCGATGAGGATGGGCAGGAAATCTGGCTGCAAGTCGATGGTGGCGTGAAAGCCTCCAACATCCGGGCGATTGCCGAGGCGGGCGTGGACACGTTCGTGGCCGGCTCGGCGATCTTCAATGCCCCCGATGCGGATGGCGGATATCGTGGCGTGATCGGCGAATTGCGCGCCGAGTTGGGTCAAGTTATGGCGAGGGCAGCATGAGCGAGATGATCACCGCGCCGGAGGAAATGCTGATCGATCTCGAAGAGATGTATCAGCACTCCTGCATCGGCGAGACCATCGCAGCCCTTGATCGCGACATGGTGGGGCTGGTTCCGGTCAAAACCCGCATTCGCGAGATTGCCGCCCTGCTGCTGGTGGAAGCCGCACGCCGCAAGCTCGGGCTGCAGGCAGAGCCGCCTTCGCTGCATATGAGCTTCACCGGCAACCCCGGCACCGGCAAAACCAGCGTGGGCCAGCGGATCGCCGACATGCTGCACAGGCTGGGCTATATCCGCCGCAACCATGTGGTGGTGGTCACCCGCGATGATCTGGTCGGCCAATATATCGGCCACACCGCGCCCAAAACCAAAGAGATCCTGAAAAAGGCGATGGGCGGCGTGCTGTTCATCGACGAGGCGTATTACCTCTACCGCCCGGAGAACGAGCGCGATTATGGTCAGGAAGCGATTGAAATCCTGCTGCAGGTGATGGAGGACAAGCGCGACGATCTGGTGGTGGTGTTGGCCGGCTACAAAGACCGGATGGACACCTTCTTCAGCAGCAACCCCGGCATGGCCTCACGTGTGGCGCATCACATCGATTTCCCCGACTACAACGCCGGGGAGTTGTTCGAGATCGCCGGGCTGATGTTGCAGAAAATGCACTACCACCTGGCATCGGAGGCTGAGCTGGCCTTGCGTGACTATATTGCCCTGCGAATGCAGCAACCACGCTTCTCCAACGCACGCTCGATCCGCAATGCACTCGACCGCGCGCGACTGCGGCAGGCGAACCGCCTGTTTTCGCAACGCGCCACGAAAATCGACCGCCATGATGTGTCGCTGATCACCGAGAGCGACATCCGGGCAAGCCGCGTCTTCCAAGCATAGTCCCACCACCTGAGACCGCCTGACCAATCAACGAAATCCCAGGGAGGGGTTCATGCCGCACCGGCGCACCACGTTCAGCAAGTTCATCATCGAGGACCAACCTCGACGGGTGGCGCACGGGCCGGATCTGACGGCTCTGCTCAACGACATTCAGACCGCCTGCAAATACATCGCCGCCGCCGTCTCCCGCGGTGCGCTGGAGCCGTCACGGGCTGCGCTGCCGGTGGTGGTCAACGTGCAGGGGGAAGAACAAAAGCCGTTGGATGTGCTGTCCAACGACATCATGATCGGGACCTGCGAATGGGGTGGCCAGGTATGCGGCATGGTCTCCGAGGAACTCGATGAGCCTTATCGCATTCCGGACCGTTTCCACCGTGGCCGCTATATGCTGGTGTTCGATCCGCTGGACGGCTCATCGAACATCGACGTCAACATGACGGTCGGCTCGATCTTCTCCGTGCTCAGCGCGCCGGAAGGTGTGACGGACCCCAAGCCGGAGGATTTCCTGCAACCTGGCACCGCACAGGTGGCGGCAGGATATGCGCTGTATGGGCCAACCTCGATGCTCGTCATCACGCTGGGCAATGGCGTGCAGGGCTTTACGCTGGACCGCGATATCGGGGCGTTCACCCTGACGCATCCCAACATGACGATACCCGCCACCACGCAGGAATTCGCCATCAATGCCTCCAATGAGCGGTTCTGGGAGGCGCCGGTGCGTCGCTATGTTGAGGAGTGTATTGCCGGCAAAAGCGGGCCGCGCGGTAAGGATTTCAACATGCGCTGGATCGCCTCCATGGTGGCCGAAGTGCATCGCATCCTGATCCGTGGCGGTCTGTATATGTATCCGCGCGACACCAAAGACCCCAACAAGGCCGGTCGTCTGCGCCTGCTGTATGAGACCAACCCGATGGCGATGATCGTCGAGAACGCGGGCGGGCTGTGCTCGACCGGGCGCGAGCGCATGCTCGACATTCAGCCCACCGAGATTCATCAGCGCGTGCCGGTGATCCTCGGCTCCCGCGAGGAGGTGGAACGCCTGGAGCGGTATCACCGCGAGGCGGAGACCGCCCCGGATATCGCGTTCGCCACACCCTTGTTCAACGCGCGCTCCCTGTTCCGCACTTCCTGAGATCGGCCAAGCCCATGTCCACCAAACACCCCATCGTCGCCATCACCGGCTCGTCAGGTGCAGGCACCACCACGGTGATGACCACCTTCAAGCAGATTTTCCGCCGCGAGGGCGTCGGCGCCACCATGATCGAGGGCGATGCGTTTCACCGCTATGATCGTGCGGAGATGCGCCGTGTGGTGGCTGAACTGGAAGCGGCGGGGAAATTCAACTTCAGCCATTTCGGGCCGGACGCGAATTTGTTCGAGGCGCTGGAAACCCAATTCGCCACCTACGGCAAAACCGGCAGCTGCAAGCTGCGCAAATATCTGCACAATGCCAGCGAAGCCAAGCCCTATGGGCAGGAACCGGGCACCTTCACCCCGTGGGAGGAGATCGAACCGGGCACCGATCTGCTGTTCTATGAGGGGCTGCACGGCGGCTTGAAAACCGAAACGGTCGATGTCGCCCGCCATGTCGATCTTCTCATCGGCGTGGTGCCGATCATCAATCTGGAATGGATTCAGAAACTGCATCGCGACAAGCGCGACCGGGGCCATTCGCATGAGGCGATCGTGGACACCATCCTGCGCCGCATGCCGGATTACGTGAACTATATCTGCCCGCAATTCTCGCAGACCCATGTGAACTTCCAGCGCGTGCCGCTGGTCGATACCTCCAACCCGTTTTGCGCCCGCGACATTCCGTCGGCCGATGAAACCAAGCTGATCATCCGCTTCGCCGATCCGCGCGGCATCGACTTCCCCTATCTGCTGTCGATGATCCACGACAGCTATATGAGCCGGCCCAACACCATCGTCTGCCCCGGCGGCAAGATGGGGCTGGCGATGCAGCTGATCTTCACCCCGATGATCTGGCAGCTGATGGATCGCAAGAAGCGCGCGGCATAAAGCGGGCTAGGGAGAGACGACATGGACACCAATATCGCGCCTGCGATCGACAGCCGCATGCTTGCCAACGCCCTGCGCGTGCTCGCCATCGATGCCGTGGAATGCGCCAAATCCGGCCATCCTGGCATGCCGATGGGCATGGCCGACATCGCCACCGCCTTGTGGCGCACCACGCTGCGGCACAATCCGGGCAACCCGCATTGGCCGGATCGGGATCGCTTCGTGCTCTCCAACGGCCATGGCTCGATGCTGCTCTATGCGCTGTTGCATCTGACCGGCTATGACCTGTCCATCGACGATCTGCGCCAGTTCCGCCAATTGCATTCCCGCACGCCCGGCCACCCGGAATACGGCATCACGCCCGGGGTGGAGACCACCACCGGCCCGCTCGGCCAGGGCATCGCCACCGCCATCGGCATGGCGCTGGCCGAACAGCAACTCGCCGCCGAGTTCAACCGCCCCGGTCACACGATTGTCGATCATCGCAGCTTTGTCTTTCTGGGCGATGGCTGCCTGATGGAAGGCATTTCGCACGAGGCATGTTCGCTGGCGGGCACGTTGGGGCTGGAAAAGCTCATCGTGTTCTATGACGACAACGGAATCTCCATCGACGGCCATGTCGAGGCGTGGTTCTCCGACGATACCCCCAAGCGTTTTGAATCCTATGGCTGGCGGGTGCTGGCCAATGTGGACGGGCATGATCCTGTCGCCTTGGCCCAGGCCATCGCCACTGCCTCCACGCCCTGTGGCAAGCCGACACTGATCTGCTGCAAAACGGTGATCGGCTGGGGTTCGCCGAATATGGCGGGCACACATGACGTGCATGGCGCGGCCCTGGGCGCGAAAGAGATCGCCGCCACCCGTGCGGCCTTGGGCTGGACGCACGCGCCGTTCGACGTGCCGGAGGAGATCCGCGCAGCATGGGATGCCCGTGCCGAAGGTGCGGCGCGGCAGGCGGCGTGGCAGCGTCGCTTCGACGCCTATGCAGAGGCGTTTCCGGCACTCGCCGCTGAGTTCACCCGCCGGATGAATGGAGATTTACCCGCCGATTTCGCCGCGCGTTCCGCCGCGTGGCTGGCGGCCGTGGCCGAAGACGGTGCGGCGCATGCCACGCGCAAATCCTCACAACTGGCGATCACCGCGCTGGCGCCGATGCTGCCGGAGTTCTTCGGCGGGTCTGCCGACCTGACCGGCTCCAACCTGACCAATTGGCCGGGCTGCCACGACATCGCCCCCGGCAAGCCGGGCAATTATGTGCATTACGGCGTGCGCGAATTCGCGATGGCGGCGATGATGAACGGCATCGCCCTGCATCGCGGCTATATCCCCTCCGGCGGCACCTTCCTGGTGTTTTCCGACTACGCCCGCAACGCGCTGCGTCTGGCCGCCCTGATGCGCATCCGTTCGATTTTCGTCTTCACCCACGATTCCATCGGGTTGGGCGAAGACGGGCCGACGCATCAGCCGGTGGAGCATCTGGCCTCGCTGCGGCTGATCCCGAACCTGGATGTCTGGCGGCCCTGCGATCAGCTGGAAACGGCGATGTGCTGGCATGCGGCGATCACCCGCACCGATGGCCCGGCCTGTCTGGTGATGAGCCGTCAGGCACTGCCGGCTCAGCCCGCTTTCGTCGGGCGCACCGATCTGATCGCACGCGGCGGCTATGTGCTGGCAGAGGCATATTGCGACAACCCGGCCCTGGTGCTGATCGCCACCGGCTCGGAAGTGGCCCTGGCGATGCAGACCCGCGCCCTGCTGCAAGCCAGCGGCATTTCAACCCGCGTTGTCTCGATGCCCTCCACCGACGTGTTCGACCGTCAGGACGCCGACTATCGCGCCAGCGTGCTGCCGCGCGGTGTGCCGCGTCTGGCCATCGAGGCGGGTGCGCCCGATCTCTGGCGCAAATATGTGGGGCTTGAGGGCGACGTGATCGGCATGGACGGTTTCGGTGAATCTGCCCCGGCTGCTGCGCTTCTGACGCATTTTGGCTTCACCGCAGAGGCGATTGCTGCCCGTGCGCGTGCTGTGCTTTCCTGACCGACCAGTTTTCGGAGTCCCCACATGGCCATCGTTTCCCTGCGGCAGCTTCTGGATCATGCAGCCGAGCATGATTACGGCCTGCCCGCCTTCAACATCAACAACATGGAGCAGATCCACGGCATCATGCAGGCCGCTGCCGCCACCGACAGCCCGGTGATTCTGCAAGGCTCCGCCGGTGCCCGCAAATATGCCGGTGAGGCGTTCCTGCGCCGTATGGTCGAAGCGGCCGTGGAAACCTGGCCGGATGTGCCGATTGCCCTGCACCAGGATCACGGCGCCAGCCCGGCCGTATGCCTGCGCTCGATGCGTTCGGGCTTCAGCTCGGTGATGATGGACGGCTCGCTGATGTCGGACATGAAAACGCCCGCAAGCTTTGACTACAACGTCGATGTCACCCGCCGCGTGGTGGAAGCGGCCCACGCCGTGGGCGTGTCGGTGGAAGGTGAACTCGGCTGCCTGGGGTCACTCGAAACCGGTGAAGCGGGCGAGGAAGACGGCTCTGGCGCGGAGGGCAAATTGTCGCATGACCAGATGCTGACCGATCCGGGCGAGGCCGAGGAATTCGTGCGTCAGACCGGGGTGGATGCACTGGCAATCGCCATCGGCACCAGCCACGGCGCCTATAAATTCACCCGCAAGCCGACAGGCGACATCCTGGCCATCAGCCGGATTGCCGAAATCCATGCCCGCATTCCCAACACCCATTTGGTGATGCACGGCTCCTCCTCCGTGCCGCAGGAATGGCTTGCGATCATTCGTCAGTATGGCGGCGACATCAAAGAGACCTATGGCGTGCCGGTGGAAAGCATCGTCGAAGGCATCAAGCACGGCGTGCGCAAGGTCAATATCGACACCGATATCCGCCTGGCGATGACCGGCGCGATGCGGCAATTGATGGGCACCAAGCCCGATGAATTCGACCCGCGCAAATTCTTCGCCGCCGCCACCAAGGCGACAACCGCGCTGTGCAAGCTGCGCTTTGAAGCCTTTGGAACGGCTGGTCATGCCAGCAAGATCAAGCCGATCCCGTTGTCGGTGATGGCCGAGCGTTACGAGAACGCTGCCTGATCCAGCCGCACGCTCCCGTGAACAGTCCGAGGGCCACCTTCCGGTGGCCCTCGTCATTCTGGCTGCGTCAGAGCGTCAATTCACCTTTGCCGGAACATAGTCGTCCGGCTTGCCGGCGATTTCACCACGCATGGCGGCAACGTCACCCGGAGCGACCGGCGAGGCCTTGTTGCCCCAGCTGGAGCGGACAAAGGTGAGAATGTCGGCGATGGTCTTGTCGTCGAGCTTGGCCAGTTCCGGCATGGAGGGACGCATCTTGTCCGCCGGGGTTCTGGCCATCGCGCCACCTGCCAGCGTGACCTGGATCAGCGAGCTCGCATTCTCCGCCGCGACGACCGAATTGCCGGCCAAAGCGGGGAATATCCGCGCGGTGCCTTGCCCGTTCAGACGGTGGCAAGCCGCACAATAGGCGACATAACCAAGAGCACCCGGACTATGGTCGGCGCTGTCCAGCAGCTTGGCCGAGGTGGTGTCGACCATCTGCGGCGCGGATGCGGTATGACCGGGCCGCGGCGCGCGGCTGACCAGATAGGCGGCGACCGCTGCTGCGTCGGCGTCGCTCAAATGTTGCGTGCTATGTTCGACGACGTCGGCCATGCTGCCGAACGCCGCCGTTCGGGCGTTGCGCCCGGTCTTGACGAAATCAGCGATATCCTGCTGGGACCAGCCCGCCAGCCCCGAGTCTTCGTGGCGCAGATCCTTGGCATACCAGCCTTCCAACTCAGACCCGGAGAGGAATTCTCCCCCCGCCCCATCCGTAAGGGCGACCTCTTGGAACGCGATGCCGCGCGGCGTGTGGCAGGCACCGCAATGCCCGGCACCTTCAACGATATACGCCCCACGCGCCACTTCGGGCGTAGCCCCCTCTGGCGTGGTAAAACGGTGATGGCCGCCAAACAACATCTGCCACCAGACCAATGGCTGACGCATGTTCTGCGGCCACGGGATCGTCGAGGCTTGATTTTGCTGCGCGACCGGCTGCACGGCAGACACGAAATAGGCGTAGAGCGCCTGCACGTCCTCATCCGTCAGCACGGCATAAGAAACGTACGGCATCGCCGGATAGAGCGGCGCACCGTCCTTGCGGATGCCATGCCGAACCGCGCGCTCAAAATCGGCGAAGTCGTAGCTGCCGATACCGGTATCCTTGTCGGGCGTGATGTTGGTTGAATAGATCGTGCCGATCGGCGT
This sequence comes from Acetobacteraceae bacterium, assembly GCA_031291725.1. Lineage (GTDB taxonomy): Bacteria > Pseudomonadota > Alphaproteobacteria > Acetobacterales > Acetobacteraceae > CAIQQQ01. The sequence continues at coordinate 161,377 of JARLIM010000017.1, read as the reverse complement.
CTTCATCGCAAGACCGCCAGCGAACGCCTTGCCACCCGGGGCGGTATGACAGGCCACACAGTCCGACGCTTGTGCGATGTAGCGTCCCTTTTCAATCAGGGCCGGGTCTGCCGCATTGACCTGAACACTCAGCCGGGGCGCCAACAAAATCGGGGCAACGTAGCAGCCGCCAACGGCAACCAGCACCCCAATCGCCACAGCGGCTACACCGAGCTTGAGAACATTCATGACCGACACTCCAACCCACATACGCTTTTGCCTGCGAAGAGAACGATTTTTAAGAACCTAGTCAAGCTTGCTTCTTAGAGGCGCTCTCTCAAAATCCCAAGCGATAGCGCCATACGAAGACGATTAGCACGTGCAACATCGTGAAAATATAGAGCATAACAGAGGATACTCCTTATCAGTCTCTACCCATCTGCGTATTCTGAATTTTAATTCAGGATTGGATTTTATGCCGTTCAGGCACCTCTTTCGCTGTTATAAACTCTCAGAAGCGACCGCATCGCCTGTTGTCTATCGTCGATTCATCATGCTATATGCGAATTTACGCGTAACAGCGGGAGTAGGCGGGCCCCAACACCGTCAGTCTTTTGGATTCGTACAGCACATGACAAAGCCTATCTTCGCCGTCGTTGCTCTTGTCCTTGCAGCGCTGCCGTTGTCGGCCCGTGCCGATGACGTCAAGGCTGGACAAGATCTGGCGCTCGATCGCGCCAAGGGCAATTGCCTCGCCTGCCACACGCTCAAGGGCGGCGATGTGCCGAGCACCGTTGGCCGTGAGTTGGTGAACATGAAACGGCGTTTTCCCAATCGTGCTGATCTGGTGGAAATCCTGACCGACGAGCCGATGCGCAATCCGATCGCACCCATGCCGCCGTTTGGGCGCAACCGCATCCTGACCCGCGCCGAGATCGAGCAGATCATCGACTTCCTCTACACGCTGTAATCGACATGGTTATCGAAATGCCCACGCAGAGTGACGGTGAAAATCGCATGATCAAAGCCAATAAGCGTACCCGATTTTCAGTCGCTGTGAGTGTTGTTTGCGCTCTGATGCTGCTGGCGAGCGTGCCGGTGAAGGCCGCCGACGCGACCAACCCGGAAGCGGACCGCAAGGCATTCCAGGCTTTCTTCTTCGCGAAATTTCCCAAAGTCGCGAAGGACGATTTCGCCAATGGCCCCTATGCGGTCAACGAAGGGATGCGCAAGCAGTGGAAGGAAATCATGGAATTTCCTCCCTATGACCCAGCTCTCGACGAAGGGCACACCGAGTGGGACAAGCCGTTCGCCAATGGCAAGACCTACGCCGATTGCTTTGACAATAAAGGCGAGGGCATCCGCCAGACCTATCCGCGCTTCATCGCCGCCACAGGTCAGGTTGAAACGCTGGAAGGTGCCATCAATCGCTGCCGCGTCGAGAATGGCGAAAAGCCGCTCAATTGGATGACCGGCATGATGGCCTCGCTGACGGCCGTGATGGCCGAATCCTCGCGCGGCAAGCCGTTCGACATCACCATCCCAGACGACCCGCGCGCATTGGCCGCCTATGAACGCGGCAAGGAATTCTTCTATGCGCGCAAAGGCCAGCTCGGCATGTCCTGTGCCTCATGCCACGTCTCCCCGGCGGGTGAGCGTATGCGTGGCGACATTCTCGCCCCGGCGCTGGGCATTCTGGCCGCGATGCCGATCTACCGCTCCGACTGGGGCAGCATGGGCACCACCATTCGCCGCATTTCCAGCTGCTCGGCGCAGACCCGCTCGTTGCCGCTGGAGGATAATGGCGAGGATTATCGCGATCTTGAATATTTCCTCTCCTACATGAGCAACGGCATTGCCATTGCCGGTCCGGGAACTCGTCCATGATGCGTGCATTCTTTTTTGCGGCGGGGTTCGCGATGCTGAGCCTTCCCGCGCTGGCGGCCACACAGGCGGAGGCGGAAGCTGCCCTCGCCGCCGCACAGACGACCGAGGCGCAGGCCGTCGCCGCGAAGGCAGCCTGGACTTCAACCGAGGCTGACTTGGCCGCTGCCCGGAAGGCGCTCGCCGCCGAAAATTGGGATGCAGCGAAAGCGGCGGCCGACGAAGCACGGTCGCAGGCCCAACTCTCAATCGACCAAGCCAACGAGCAGAAGACCTCCTGGCGCACCGCCATCTTCCACTAGCAGCCTGCTCGTGCACGACCTTTCGGCCAGATGGAAACATCTGGCCGACATGCGTTGCCAGCCCGCAATGCATCGAGATCCCGTCACCGCCCGAGGATCAGATCGTCAGGCTCCGGGACCGCACTGCGAACGCGCTTTGGGTGTTTCCGTTCCTGGCGGTCTGCCCTTCATGTGGCTATAATCGCTGTGCTGGCTTGAAACTTCCGGGACTGGGGTGATGAGTTCGGAGCCTTCTGCAGTGATAGCTGGCTATATCCAGGCGGTCGGCGCGGACCGGACGCGGCTTTTGGATGTCGCCGCAGCGGTCCAGGCCGAATTCGGCCATATCGACGATGCAGCCGTGCACGCCATGGCGGTGGGGCTGGGCATGCATCCCGTCGAGATTGAGGACGCCGTGTCCTTCTATGCCTTCCTCGACCGCCAGCCTCGCGGGCGCATTCGGATCCGACTGTCCAAAACGCCAATCTCATTCATCAAGGGGGCGCGGGACGTGGCGCGCGCCTTCGAGCAGGCGCTTGGCCTCACGCTTGGCGAGACGTCACCGGATGGGGCGTTCACCCTGGAATGGGCCAGCGATATCGGCATGGCCGATCAGGAACCGGCGGCGCTGATCGGTCAGCACGTCCTGACGACGCTCGCGCCGGAAGATGTGCCGGCAATCGTCGCAGCCCTGCGCGAGAGCGCAGATAGCGCGCCGACGGCGTTGCCAAAAGCGACAATCCGCTCCGGCCTCGTGCACGCGGGACCGCTGCTGTCAGGGCCGCGTGAGCGCGATGCCGGCATAAGCGCGGCACTGGCGCTCACGCCCGATCAGGTGATCGAAGAGATCACCAATGCCAAGCTGCGCGGACGTGGTGGCGCCGGATTTCCCACCGGGATGAAATGGCGACTGACGCGGCGGGCGGTCGGCCAAGATCACTATATCGTCTGCAATGCCGATGAGGGTGAACCCGGCACGTTCAAGGATCGGCTGCTGCTGTCCGAATTCCCCGATCTGGTATTCGACGGCATGACGGTTGCGGGGTACGCGCTGGGATCGCGCCAAGGGCTGGTCTATCTCCGGGGCGAATACGCCTATTTGCGGGACTCGTTGCAGGCGGTCCTGGCTGACCGTCGACAGCGCGGACTGCTCGGCACGCGGATCTGCGGGCGCGACGGGTTTGACTTCGATATCCGCATTCAACTCGGTGCAGGCGCCTATATCTGCGGTGAGGAATCATCGCTGCTTGAATCCCTGGAGGGCAAGCGCGGCGCGCCGCGAGATCGCCCGCCATTTCCCACCGAGCGCGGCTATCTGCGGCAGCCGACCGCCATCGACAATGTGGAGACCTTGGCCTGCGCCGCCCGCATCATGGAAAAAGGGGCGGCGTGGTTCACCGGGTTCGGCACCAAGGAATCGTCCGGCACGAAACTGCTGAGCGTGGCCGGTGATTGCAGTCATCCGGGCGTGTACGAAGTCCCCTTCGGCACCACGGTGAACGCATTGCTCGATATGGTGGGCGGTGCGGATGCGCAATGCGTCCAAATCAGCGGTCCATCCGGTCAAGCGCTATCAGCCAAGGATTTTGGCCGCCGCATCGCCTATGAGGATCTGCCAACCGGCGGCTCGACGATGATCTTCGGGCCGGGGCGTGACGTGCTCGATATCGCGTTGCAATTCGCCGATTTCTTCGTCGATGAATCCTGTGGCTGGTGCACACCCTGCCGGGTTGGCACCACGCTGCTCAAGCAAGGGATGGAGAAGGTCGTCAGCGGTCGGGCCACATTGGCCGATATGCGGCAGATGGACGCCCTCGGCCAGACCGTGATGCGGATGAGCCGGTGCGGGCTGGGCCAGTCCGCGCCCAACCCGATCATCTCCACCATGCGCAACTTCCCGGAACTCTATGAGGCACGGCTTGCCGAGGCTGCGTTCACACCACGCCTCAACCTGAACGACGCGCTGCGTGACGCAGTTCAGGTGCAAGGCCGCGCGCCGGTGACGGAAGGAGCTTGAACATGGGCACCACACCCTTTCGCCTCACCGTCGACGGCGTCGAGATCGAGGCCATTGAGGGGCAGTCGGTGATTGAAGCTTGCGATGCGGCGGGCATCTATATTCCGCGCTTGTGTCATCATCCTGATCTGGAGCCGTCCGGCAATTGCCGCATCTGCACCTGCACGATCAATGGCCGCAACGCCGCCGCCTGCGTCACCCCCGCCGCACACGGCATGGTGATTGAAAACGCCACGCCTTTGCTCACCGCAGACCGGCGCGCGCTCATTGAGATGCTGTTCGTCGAGGGCAATCACCCCTGTCCCTACTGTGTGGCCAGCGGCGATTGCGAGTTGCAGGCGCTGGGCTATCGGCTTGGCATGGTGGCCCCCTTGCAGCCCTATCGATGGCCGGGGCGCAAGATCGACGCCACGCACCCGGATATCTATCTCGACCATGATCGCTGCATTCTCTGCTCACGCTGCATCCGCGCCTCGCGCATGGAGGACGGCAAAACCATCTTCGGCTTCGAAGGGCGCGGCATCGCCATGCGGCTCAATGTCGATGCCGAAGGCGGCCTGGGGGAAACCCAGATGGCCGCCATCGACAAAGCCGCCAGCGTCTGCCCGGTTGCCTGCATCGTCATCAAGCGCGACAGCTACCGCGTGCCCAATGGCGAACGCCGGTTCGACACGGCCCCCATCGGCAGCGAGATCGAAGCCAAGCGCAAGGGGCTGCCGAGATGAACGCCTTCACCGCCCCCAAACCCAGACTTGCCACCATTGCCCTGACCGGCTGCTTCGGTTGCCACATGTCGCTGCTCGACATTGACGAGCGCATCCTGGAACTGGCCGAATTGGTGGAGTTGGACGTCTCGCCGTTCGACGACAAAAAGACGTTTGATCAACCGGTTGATGTCGGTTTTGTCGAAGGTGGCTGCTCGAATGAACACAACGTCAAGCAATTGCAGGAATTCCGCAAACAGTGCCGGGTGCTGATCGCGGTCGGTGCCTGCGCGATCAATGGCGGCGTTCCGGCGATGCGCAACACCGTCAGTCTCCGAGACTGCCTGGAACACGTCTATCTCGACGGTCTGTCGCTCGACGGGCCGGGTGTCATCCCCAACGATGCGGAGCTGCCGCTGCTGCTGGACCGGGTTTATCCATCGCATGAGGTGGTGAAGATCGACTATTTCCTGCCCGGATGCCCCCCCTCCGGCGATGCGATCTGGGGCGGGTTGAAGGCGTTGCTCACCGGTCACATTCCGGCCCTGCCCTATGTTTTGTGTAAATACGAATGAGCGAGATGCAAACCACGCCGGGTCCACGCAAGATCGTGATCGACCCCGTCACCCGCGTCGAAGGCCACGGTAAGGTCACGATCCGCCTCAATGAGGCGGGCGAGGTTGAGCAGGCGCGCTTTCACATTGTGGAGTTCCGAGGCTTCGAGCGTTTCATTCAGGGGCGGATGTATTGGGAGGTGCCCGTCATCGTCCAACGCCTTTGCGGCATCTGCCCGGTCAGCCACCATCTGTGTGCCGCCAAGGCCATGGATGCCATCGCGGGCGTGGATCGGGTCACGCCCACGGCGGACAAGATGCGGCGGCTGATGCATTACGGTCAGGTGTTGCAATCCAACGCGGTGAACTTCTTCCATCTCGCTTCGCCCGATTTGCTGCTCGGCTTCGAGGCCCCGGTGGCCCAGCGCAACATCGTCGGCGTGATCGAGGCGTTTCCCGAAATTGGCAAATGGGCGATCTTTATCCGCAAATTCGGCCAACAGGTGATTGCCGCCACTGGCGGCAGGCGGATTCACCCAAGGCTGTGCATCCCTGGCGGGGTAAACCAGAACCTGGCCGTTGAGCCGCGCGATGCGCTGCGCGCCGATATCGATCGGATCGTGCAATGGTGCGGCGCCGCGCTGGAGCTGCACAAGACTTTCGTTCATGCGCACGAGGCGCTGCACGAACGTTTTGCCAGCTTCCCCTCCAGTTACATGAGCCTCACCGGCGCGGGTGGCGTGATGGATCTCTATGACGGCACGCTGCGGGCCGTCGATGCAGCGGGCACGCCGATTTTCGAGAACGTGCCCGCCAGCGCCTATCGCGATCAGCTGATCGAGGAGGTGCGGCCGTGGAGCTATATGAAGTTCCCCCATATCCGCTCCCTTGGGCGCGAAGCGGGCTGGTACCGGGTGGGTCCACTGGCGCAATTGAATTGCTGCAGCCGCATCGACACCCCCTTGGCGGAGGCGGCACGGCGGGATTTCATGGCGCGCGGCAATGGCGGGCTGGTGCATGCGACGCTCGCCTATCACTGGGCGCGGCTGATCTGCATGATCCATTGCGCGGAAAAGATCCGCGAATTGCTGTTTGATGACGATTTGCAGGGCAGTGATTTGCTGCTCACCGGGCAGCATCGCCCAGAAGGCATCGCCGCCATTGAGGCACCGCGCGGCACATTGCTGCATCATTATGTCGTCGATGAGCATGATCAGGTCACGGCGGCCAATCTGATCGTCTCCACCACCCATAACAACGAGGCGATGAACCGCGCGGTGACGAAAGTCGCCATCGACGATCTGACCGGCCATGAGATCACCGAAGGGTTGCTCAACCACATCGAAGTGGCGATCCGCGCCTATGACCCCTGCCTGTCCTGCGCCACGCACGCGCTGGGCGACATGCCGTTGATCGTCACCCTTGAGGATGCCGAAGGCACCGTTATCGCCACGCGGGTGAAACAATGACCGCGCGCAGTCCCGACCCGCCGCCGCCACGGGTTCTCGTGCTCGGCTACGGCAATCCCGGCCGCCAAGATGACGGATTGGGCCCCGCTTTGGTGGCCGAGATGGAACGGCTGGGATGGCCCAACCTGACGGCGTTGGACACGTATCAACTCAACATCGAAGATGCGATGGACGTGGCCGCGCATGATATCGTGTGGTTCGTCGATGCCGCCAAAACCGGAGACGCGCCCTTTGCGGTGCATGAGGTCTGGCCCGCTCCGCGTATCGAGTTCACCAGCCACCTCGCGCGTCCCGAGGCGATTTTGGCCATTGCTCGGCAATATTACGGCGCATCGCCCAAGGCCTTCCTGCTGGCGATACGCGGCTACGCGTTCGAGTTCATCGAGGCGCTGACGCCGCAGGCTGCCGATAATCTGCAGGACGCCGTGGCCATGCTCACCGATCGCATCGGCAGTTTGCACGCCAAGGTGCTGTCATGAATATCGGCCTCGGCGACCAACGTCGCACCATCCTGCTCGTCGATACCGACCCGCACGCAAGAGCGGTCCTCCGCTTGGCGCTGGAAGCCGCAGGGTTCTCCGTCGGTGAAGCGGCGACGGCCCATGAGGGAGAGCGGACGGCGCGGCGGATCAAGCCGGACGCGATTTTGGCGGAACTCATCCTCGACACCAGCGATGGCGGCATCACCATTGCCGAGCGGCTGCACGCCAACGCCAGCACAATTCCCTGCTATATCGTCAGCAGCGCCGGCGATGTGCTGATCGGTGCCGTTGGGCTGCACGAGATGGGCATTGCCGGGGTATTTCTGAAACCGGTGGACACTGCGATTGTCATCCAGACACTCAGAACCCGGCTCGCAGCGAGCCCGAGGGCGGCTGCGCATGCATGAAGTCTCGCTCGTCGAAAGCATGGTCGCCTTGGTCGAAGATGAGCGGCGACGCCACGTATTTTCACGGGTTCGCACGATCGGCGTCCAGCTCGGTGCGCTCGGCCATGTGGAACCGGAGGCGCTGCGCTTCTGCTTCGACGCGGTGACACGCGGCACCATCGCCGATGGGGCGCAATTGCGGATCGAGACAATTCCGGGACAAGGGCGCTGTTCAGCCTGCCAGCGGATTGTCGCGCTGCATGACCGCTTTGCCACCTGCCCGGCCTGCGGCCATGCAGATGTGCGGATCACCGCCGGTGACGAGTTGCGTCTGGCTGAGTTGGAGGTCGAGTGATGTGCACTGTTTGCGGCTGTAGCACGGCGACTATTGCGCACAGCGCCGATGTGGTGCCCCACACGCACGATCACGATCACGATCATGATCATGATCATGACGCCGAGACGATTGATTTCGGCAAGGGCGCGGCAGGCGTTGATGTCGCGGGCCTGAGTCAGGGGCGAACGATCCGCATCGAGCGCGATATCCTGTCGAAAAACGCGGCCTTCGCCGATGCCAATCGTGCCCGTTTGCGCGCCAAACATATCTTCGCGCTCAATTTTGTCTCAAGCCCTGGCTCCGGGAAGACATCGCTGCTGGTGCGCACGATCAATGACATGAAGGCGCGATGCTCCATCGCGGTGATCGAGGGCGATCAGCAAACGTCACGCGATGCCGAGCGGATTCGGGCCACCGGCGCACCCGCGGTGCAGGTCAACACCGGCAAGGGCTGCCATCTCGATGCCCATATGATCGGCCATGCGCTGGATCGTCTGTCATTGGAGCCGGACAGCCTGTTGTTCATCGAGAATGTCGGCAATCTGGTCTGCCCGGCGGCGTTCGATCTCGGTGAGGCGCATAAGGTGGTGGTGCTCTCGGTCACCGAAGGGGAAGACAAGCCGCTCAAATACCCGGACATGTTCGCAGCGGCAGACCTGATGCTGCTGAACAAAGCCGATCTGTTGCCGCATCTGGACTTCGACATGCAAGCCTGTCTGACAGCGGCTTTGCGGGTCAATCCGAACATCGAGATCATGATCGTCTCCGCACGCACCGGCGAAGGTCTGGCCGCATTCTATGCCTGGATCGATGCCCGCGTGGGAGGCTGAGACGGTGCGCCCGATTCACCGGCCGTCGCAAGACCGGCTGCGTGTCCGTGTGAGGGGGGCGGTTCAGGGCGTCGGCTTTCGACCGTTCGTACATCGATTGGCCATCCGCTTCGGCCTGTCCGGTTTCGTGCTCAACGACGCGGAGGGCGTGTTGGCCGAAATCGAAGGCAGCGATCTGTCGGGGTTTCTGGCGGCGTTGCAACACGAACACCCCGCGCGGGCACGCATCGACACCGTCACCGTGACGGCGCTGCCACGCCAGGGCCGGGCAGGTTTCAGTATCCGCCCCAGTGGTGACAGGGGTGGTGACAGGGGTGATGTGAGCGCGCGGCTTGTTCCCGATGCGGCCCCCTGCACATCCTGCGTCGACGATCTGTTCAATCCGGCCAGCCGCTTTCACCTTTATCCGTTCGTCACCTGCACGCAATGCGGCCCGCGCTTCACCATCTCGCACCGACTGCCCTACGACCGTGCGCACACCTCAATGGCGAATTTCGGCCTTTGTGCGGCATGCGCCGCAGACTATGCCGCGCCCGGCAACCGACGCTTTCACGCCGAGACCATCGCCTGCCCCGCTTGCGGCCCCACGCTGAGCCATCCGATTGCGGAGATCGCCGCCGCGCTTCACCGAGGCTGCATCGTCGCCTTGAAGGGCATTGGCGGGTTCCATCTGCTGTGCGACGCAACCAATGCGGAAGCGGTGGCAACACTGCGTCGCCGCAAATCGCGCCCGGCGAAACCCCTCGCCGTGATGGTCGCCAATGCGGCCTCTGCCGGATATTTCGCAGCCCCCAGCGCGGCGGAGTTGGCTCTGCTCAGCGATGCCGCACGCCCGATTGTACTGGTGCATGGTCACGCCGGATTGGCCGCCGGAATTGCGCCGGGGCTCAACCGGGTTGGCTTGATGCTGCCCTCGGCGCCGGTGCATCTTCTGCTGTTTCACGCCCTGGCCAACGCGCCCGAGGGGTTGGCATGGCTGGGCGAGGCGCTGCCATTCGCCCTCGTGGCAACCAGCGCGAATGCAATCGGCCAGCCGCTCATCATCCACGATGCGGACGCGCGGCGCGATCTGGCCGAGATCGCCGATCTGATCGTGACGCATGACCGCGCCATCCTCGCCCGTGCCGATGATTCGGTGATGGCGATGATCGACGGTGCGCCCGCCTATATCAGGCGCGCGCGGGGCTGCGTGCCCGAGCCCATCGACCTGGGCGAGGATGGTCCGCCGGTGCTGGCAGTGGGCGCCCATCTGAAGGCGACGCTGTGCGTCACCCGTGGGCGCGAGGCGTTCGTCTCGCAGCATATCGGCGACCTCGGCACCGCACAGACCGTGCGCTTCTATCAGGAAACCGCACAGAGCTTGCTGACATCGCTGGGTGTCGCACCGGAGATCGTCGCCTGCGATCTGCACCCCGACTATCGCTCGACCATCATGGCCGAGACGATGGGGCGGCCGGTGCTGCGCGTGCAGCATCATGCGGCACATCTTGCCGCGGTCGCTGCCGAGCATCGTCTGCGCGGGCCGGTCATCGGCCTGGCTCTGGATGGTCACGGCCTGGGCGATGACGGCGGGGCGTGGGGGGGTGAGTTGATGTTGCTCTCGGGTGCCAATTGGCGGCGGGCCGGCCATGTGCAGCCGCTCGCGATGCCGGGGGGTGACCGCGCCGCGCGCGACCCCTGGCGCATGGGTGTCGCGGCACTGGTCGCGCTGGGCCGTGGCAGAACGGCCAGCGACATATTCCCCGACATCGCGGGGGCCGCACCGCTGGCCGCCTTTCTGGCAGCCAATCCAACCGCGCCGCAGACCAGCAGTGCCGGACGGTTGTTCGACGCGGCGGCGGCCTTGTTGGGGGTCTGCACGCATCAAAGCCACGAGGGTCAGGCGGCGATGGAGCTTGAGGCCCTGGTGCGCACGCCCGAGCCGCTGAAGAATGGCTTTCGCATCGTCGATACTATGCTCGATTTCACACCGCTGCTCGCCGGGCTGTTGCGCCCACACCTCTCGGCGCGTGAAGGTGCGGAGCTGTTTCACGGCACGCTGATCGCCGGTCTTGCCGCCTGGGTGGCCGCCTTTGCCCAACGCACCGGCCATACCGACATCGTGCTTGGCGGCGGTTGTCTGATGAACCGCGTGCTGGCGGAGGGCCTGGTCGCCGCATTCCGGGCGGGTGGGCTGAGACCGTTTCTGCCGCGCGCATTGCCCGCCAATGATGGCGGCCTCTGCCTCGGTCAGGCCGCACTGGCGCGGGCGCATCTTCAGGCGCGCGCATCCGCCTTCCCGCTTTCGAGGAGCTGACGCTATGTGCCTTGCGATTCCGATCCGCGTTGAGGCGTTGCTGCCCGACAACATGGCGCGTGTCACGCTGAGCGGCGTGTCGAAATGCGTGTCCATTGCACTGGTCGAGGACGTCCGCGTTGGCGATTATCTGCTGATCCATGTCGGCTTTGCACTGGCCCGGCTGGACCCTGACGAAGCGGAGCTGACGCTTGCCATGATGCGCGAGGCGGCCATTGATGAAGCATATTGATGAATATCGCGACGGCAACCTCGCCCGTGCGATGGCCGCCACCATCGCCCATGAGGCGATGCCGGACCGCCATTATCAATTCATGGAATTCTGCGGCGGCCACACCCATGCGATGTCGCGCTACGGCATCGAAGACCTTCTGCCCAGCAACGTGCAGATGGTGCACGGGCCGGGCTGCCCGGTCTGCGTGCTGCCGATTGGTCGGATCGATGCCGCCATCGCGCTTGCGATGCGCCCAGAGGTGACGTTGTGCACCTATGCCGACCTGATGCGGGTGCCCGCCTCGGGCGGTGCCAATCTGCTGAAGGCCAAGGCAGCTGGCGCGGATATCCGCATGGTCTATTCCACGCTGGACGCCCTGCGCATCGCCGAAGCGGAACCAGACCGCCAGATTGTGTTTTTCGCCATCGGCTTCGAGACCACCACGCCGCCCACCGCGCATGCGATCACCTTGGCGCGCAAGCGGCAGCTGTCGAATTTCAGCGTCTTCTGCAACCACGTCCTGACGCCGCCGGCGATGCGGGCCATCCTGGTCTCCCCCGATACGCGCGCGATTCGGGTGGATGGTTTCGTCGGCCCGTCGCATGTCAGCACCATCACCGGAACGAGCGCCTATCAAAGCCTGGCCGTTGAGTTTGCAAAACCCATTGTCGTCGCGGGCTTCGAGCCGCTCGATGTGGTGCAGGCGATCCTGATGCTGGTGCGCCAAGTCAATCAGGGGCGCTGCGCGGTGGAGAACCAATATAGCCGCCTGGTGACAGCACAGGGCAATCTGATCGCACAACGCGCCACGGCAGAGATTTTCGAACTCCGCCCCTCCTTCGCATGGCGCGGCTTGGGCGAATTGCCGCACAGCGCCCTGCAGCTGCGTGACGCCTACGCCGATCTCGATGCCGAACGGCGCTTCGCGATCGACACCCTGCCCGCCGCCGACAATCCGGCCTGCGAATGCGGTGACGTGCTGCGTGGCCTGACAAAGCCTGCGGCCTGCGCCTTGTTCGGAACATTGTGTTCGCCGGACACTCCGATGGGCTCCTGTATGGTGTCGCCTGAAGGTGCCTGCGCGGCGCATTGGAGTTACGGCCGTTTCCGCGACCGCGCGCGGGCTGGCGCCGGTCAGGTCGTGCGATGACCGGCTTGAAGCTGCGGACCCGCAAACTGGATATCCGCCACGGCCTGATCGATCTGTCGCACGGCGCTGGTGGGCGGGCCTCTGTGCAACTCATCGACGAGATATTTCGCACCGCGTTCGACAATCCGATCCTCGATCAGGGCAATGACCAGGCGGCGTTCGACGTGCCGGGCGGTCGGATGGTGATGTCAACGGATGGCTATGTGATTTCGCCGCTGTTCTTCCCCGGCGGCGATATCGGGTCGTTGGCCGTGCACGGCACGATCAACGACATCGCGATGGCCGGTGCCCGACCGTTGCATCTGGCGGCGAGTTACATCATCGAGGAGGGTTTTCCGCTGTCGGACGTCCAACGGATCGCTCAGAGCATGGCCAAAGCCGCGCGGGATGCGGGCGTGACCATTGTCACCGGCGACACCAAGGTGGTGGAGCGCGGCAAAGGCGACGGTGTTTTTATCACCACAACCGGGGTCGGCATCGTCCCCCCCGGTCTTGATCTCTCCGCCGACCGCGCACGGCCGGGCGATCTGGTCATCCTGTCCGGCGCGATTGGCGATCATGGGGTGGCCGTGATGTCGCAACGGCTCAATCTCGGCTTCGAGACGGATATTGTGTCAGACAGTGCAGCCCTCAATGGGCTGGTCGCCGAGATGGTGCGTGTGGCGACCGGTTCATTGCGGGTGATGCGCGATCCGACGCGCGGCGGCCTGGCCGCAAGCCTGAACGAGATCGCACAACAATCAAAAGCCGGAGTCATCATCCATGAAAACCGGATTCCGGTGAAACCGGACGTGGCCGCCGCCTGCGAATTGCTGGGTCTGGACCCGCTCCATGTCGCCAACGAGGGCAAGTTGATCGCCATCGTGGCACCGGCCGCGGCCGGTGATCTGATCGCCGCGATGCACGCACACCCTCTCGGCCGCCACGCCACGGTGATCGGCGAAGTGATCGCCGATGCGCAATGTTTCGTGCAGATGACGACATCGTTTGGCGGTGGACGGATCGTGGATTGGATTGCAGGCGAACAATTGCCAAGAATATGCTAGAGAGCAACGTCCAACCTGACTGAACCGCATCGCGGTCAGCCTGGTTGGACTAAGTTGCTCTCGAATCACATATTTCTAGAGCACGTTTCAACCCTCAATCGCAACGCTCTCAGCAGGCGAGGCAGTGGCGAGGTCGATGGTGAAAGTCGTGCCGACTCCCAGCTCGCTTTCCACCGCGATCGTGCCGCCCAATTGCTGCGTGATGACATTGTAGATGATGTGCAGACCCAATCCTGTGCCGCCCTGGCCGCGGCGTGTGGTGAAGAATGGGTCGAAGATGCGCGATAGGTTCTCGACAGGAATGCCTCTGCCATCATCGTTGAACACCACGCGGGCATGCCCCGATCCGCTGCGCGACACAGCAACGGCAATGTGGCCCGGCTTACCCTCCTCAAAGGCATGCGTCAGTGCGTTGATCACCAAATTGGTGATCACCTGCGAGAATGCACCTGGGTAAGAATTCATCTCAATATCCGCATCGCCCGACACGCTTACTTCCGTTGCCGCTTGCCGCAGTCGTGGCTTGAGGCTGATCAGCACCTCCTCCAGATAGCCGAAGAGATTGAACATGCGCCGCTCGGCGCTGGTCTGATCGACGGCGACCTGTTTGAAGCTTTGAATCAGCTCCGCCGCACGCATGATGTTGGCGTGCATCAGATTGCTGGTCTCGGTGGCAAGATCGACGTAACGCGTCAGATCGGCCTTCTTAATCTGGCCACCCGCCAGCAGGTCGCGGAATTCCTGCGAGCGTTGGCCAAGCACGGTGGCCGCTGTCAGCGAGGTTCCGATCGGCGTGTTGATCTCATGCGCCACCCCGGCGACCAACGAGCCGAGGGCTGCCATTTTCTCGGCTTCGACCAGTTGCTTCTGCGTTCGCTTGACTTCCTCCAAGGCATTCTCAGCGGCTTCTTTCGCCTCGTTAAGCGCATCGGCAGTGCGGCGCAGATCGGCGGTGCGGTCGGCTACCTCCTGTTCCAGAATGCGGCTGTTGAACAGGATCTTCTGCTGCCGCTTCCCAACCGCCCATGCAAAAGCCGATACGCCCCCGACGGTCAGCGCGGCCATGCCGACGAAACGATGTGTCGTGTCCTGCGTCGCGGTGGCGGCCTCATTGGTCAGGCGCCGCGCATCCTGCACCGTGCCATCCGTCATCTCGCGCAGCAGCAGCGACATCGTATCGAACAAGCTGTTGAACGGACGAATGAACGACACCGCACTGGCGAAATCGAGCTCCAGCATCGAACCCACAAATTCAAGCGCCTGCTGATATTCGTGCAGCCGTTGGATCGCATCATTGATTGCCGGAACCTGCGCCGGTTGTGCGTAAGTGTCCCGGTACACTTCCAGATCGTGGATGAGATCACCGCTATCCTTGGAAATCTTGTTGATCTCAACGGTAACATCGATGCCTTCGGCATTGGCCGCGCGCAGGGTGGCGAGCCGATAGAACGCACCGTCCAGTGCGCGCATACGACCGGCGATCTCAGAAATTCGGACCGTGCTTTCAAGATTACGATCAACGATCTGTCGAGTTTGTTGCATAACTCGATCCATGCCGTCTAAACCAACATAAGACAGCACACCCATCACCAATACAGTAAGAATGATAGGAAGCGTAAGCGAAACTATTAAGTTTAAATTGGATGTTTTTTCGATATATTTTGATATATACGTCTGTTTTGTTTCATTTATTAATTTATCAGTACTATGATTATTTTTCACTGCGAGATTCCTTCGCTCGGCTTGTCCATATTGCCAGTGCATAGTGCGTGTGTTAATGGGCTAGCGTTATTTTTTTGTTGTCCCAAGCATTTTGCCGACTATTTGCGGCTTTTCCCCCATCAAGTGCCGGGCAGCCCGGTGCCAGACAACGCAAGGACACCTCATCGCATGACAGACCTTCCCGAGGATGAGGATTTTCTCCTGCTCGCGGATGACGATGAGGAGGGCGCGACTGCCGATGAGCGGGCGGGCGTTCCCTGGGTTGTGCTGGTGGTTGACGACGATCCCGATGTGCACACCGTCTCGCGCATGGCGCTGGACGGCATTCACTTCCTGGGGCGCCGGCTGGAAATCCTCGACTGCTATTCCGGTCAGCAAGCCTGTGCCCTGTTGGCCTCTCGGCAGGATATCGCGGTGATGTTCCTCGACGTGGTGATGGAAACCGACGATGCCGGCCTGAAGGTGGCGCGTTATGTGCGCGAACAACTTGGCAACCGCAACACGCGCATCGTGCTGCGCACCGGCCAACCCGGCCAAGCGCCAGAGCAAAGCGTGATCATCGATTACGACATCAACGACTACAAATCTAAAACCGAACTCACCGCGCAAAAGCTGTTCACCACGCTGATCACCGCGCTGCGTTCCTATGGCGATCTGCTCTCCATCGCGGCAAGCCGCGATGGGTTGCGCCAGATTGGAAATGTGTCCGCCCAGTTGTTTCGCATCCGTGCACCGCGCGATTTCATGGAACAGACCTTGGCCGGATTGATGGAATTCGTCTCCGGCGAGCGCGGTGCAATCTTCTGCAGGGAGCCTGAGGGCAACGGCTACTCGCGGGTGTTGCTGCCATTGGCCATGCAAGGCTGGTCGGTGGAGTCTGAAGCCGAGTTGCTGCGTCGGGTGCAGGAGATATCGGAACGGCGTCACAGCGAGGCGGCCGATGACCATTCTTTCCTGTATGTCCGCACCCCCAATGAGCGCGAACTGGTCATCTACCTCTATCATCCACAACCGATCGACCTGATCCGACGCGATCTGCTCAGCCATTTCGTCGATAAGGTGGCGATCGGCTACGACAACGTGCTGATGCATGAATGGCAAGCCCAGACCAACCATTGGCTGGAGGAGCAGGTGCAGGAACGCACGCGGGAATTGTCCGAAAAGACCGTCCGTCTTGAAGACGCACACCGCAAGATCGCCGACGAGTTGAAGCTGGCGCACATCCTGCAGCAGGCGATTTTGCCACCGCCATTGCCCTGCGATAGCCGCTTCCAGCTGACGGCGACGATGCGTCCGGCGCGGGAGGTGGGCGGCGATTTCTACCACATGTTGCGGCTGGACGATGACCGCGTGGCCTTCCTGATCGCCGATGTCAGCGGCAAGGGCGTGACAGCAGCGTTCTTCATGCTGCGGGCGTATTCGATTTTACACCAAATCGCGACAAGCGGAGCCGCACCGGCCGAGTGCCTGACGCGCGCCAACGCGGAATTGTGCGAAGCCAATCCGCTGCTGTTGTTCGTCACGCTGTTCTTCGCCATCTGCGACGTGCGCAAGCGCACCATCACCTATGCCACCGCCGGCCACGATATGCCCTATCTGCTGCGCGCCGACGGCACGTCACTCAGCCTGCCGCGTGCAGGCGGGATGCTGCTGGGCACGTTCGAGCAGGCAAGTTTCACGGAAGCTTCGTTTGACCTTCTGCCGGGCGACCGCTTGTTTCTGTTCACAGACGGCTTCACGGAAGCGATGAACGATGCAGGTGATTTTTTCGGTGAGACACGCCTGATGGAGTCTCTCCTGCAGGCGAGAGCGCTTCCGGTGGACGATATGGTGCAGGCGGTGATCGCCGACGTGCAGGCGTTTGCCGGCGCGCAGCCGCAAGCTGATGATGTGACCTGCGTTCTGCTGGATCTCGGCTATGCCTCGTTTGACGATTGAACTCGCCAACCGGATCGAGGAAGTCCGTCGGCTGGTCGAGACAACGGAAGACTTCGCGCAAAATGGGGGTGTACCGCCGGCCGTCGTCGCCCGATTTGCGCTCGCGTTGGACGAACTGGCGACCAATGTCATCTCCTACGCCTTCAACGACGACCTCGCCCACATCATTCAGGTAGAGTTAGCCCTGGAGGATGGCCGTCTGAGCGCGGAATTGATCGATGATGGCAGGGCGTTCGATCCCTTGCAGGCGGATGCGCCAGACATGGCCGCCGCGCTTGACGACCGGCCGATTGGTGGCTTGGGGATACACATCGTGCGCAAGACGATGGACGTTGTCCGTTATCAACGTGACGGAAACAAAAACCGCCTCACCATTGCGAAGGTGATCGGCTGAGAAAGGAAGACGTGTGGATATCACTCAGATCGACGACGGCGATGCAACTGTCCTGGTCCTGGTCGGACGTCTGGACGGCGGCACTGCGCCGCAACTCGGCACGAAACTTGACACGGTGGTCGCACAGCGGCCCGGCGTTTTGGTGCTGGATCTCGACGGTGTGGATTACGTGAGCAGTGCCGGGCTGCGCGTGTTGATCGTCGTGGCCAAGCAGGTGCGCGAGCCCGGCATCCGGCTGGCGCTGTGCGGTCTGCGCGCGCATGTGCGCGAACTGTTCGACATCAGCGGACTGGCTCAGGTTTTCGACATCTTTCCGGATCGGGTCGCAGCCCGCGACAATTGACACAGCCACATGATTGGACGACGCGCATGGAACTGCAAAGTGAAGAACTGGCCAACGACATCACCCAGGTTGCGCTGATCGGCGCGCTGGATCTGGCCGGGACAGAAGAAATCGGCCTGAAGCTCAACGTTCTGGCCGGCAGCCGCAAGCGCCTGCTGATGGACATGACGGGCCTGACCTTTCTGTCCTCGATGGGCATTCGCAGCCTGATTACGGTTGCCAAAACCGTCACGCGTCGTGGCGGCAAGGTTGTTCTGCTCAAGCCGATTGCAGCCGTCGAGAAGGTGCTGGTGACAACCGGCTGTGACAGCATGATGCCAATCCATCATGACCAGGGCGCCGCACTGGCGGAGTTCGCCGTCTGAGCATGCCGACCGATTTGTCCGTCTCGCGGTGCGCACTGGCCGCCGAGAGTGCCGCAATGGCGGCACTTGATGGCTGGTTCACGTCGTTTGCCACACAAAATGCCCTGCCGGATGAGCCGGCGGGAGAATTGCGCGTGTGCCTGCATGAACTGTTCGGCAATGTCATCATGCACGGCCAACCCAAGGAGCGCCGTCATGCTGTCTGGCTGACGGCGGCGCGGCGGGGCGGGGCGGTTATCCTGACTGTCGAAGACGATTGCCTGCCGTTCAACCCGCTCGTCCAACCTTCCAAGCCGCCTGCGACGTCACTGGAGGACGCCGAAATCGGTGGGCTGGGCTTGGTGCTGGTGCGTCGTTTCAGCACGAGCCTGCGGTACGAGTTCTCCGACGCCAAAAATCGTCTCGTGCTCACGCGCCTGCTCGACGAGACCGGGATGACGGCTTGATGCTCGATGACGCGGCGATTGTGCTGTCCGGCATCGGCCTGCTGTTCGCCGGGATGGATTTCCTGACCTCCGGCTTGCGCAAACTCTCCGGCCGCCGCTTTCGCACGACGCTCACAAGCTGGACCCGCAATGGCTGGCAGGCATTGTTGTGGGGCGGTGCGGCAGGGGCGTTGACGCAGAGCATGACGACGGTTTTGTTCATGCTGATCGGGTTGGTGCGCATCGGCGCCATCGCGCCCGAAGTGGCGTTTGCGCTGATACCGGGTGCCAATCTGGGCAGTTCGATGCTGGCGCTGGCCACGGCGTTCAATCTCGATCTGGTCATGCTGGCGGTACTGGGGATCAGCGGATTGCTGATGTCGCGCAACACAAGCTCGGCGGCACAGCCGGCCAGTGTGGTCTTTGGCGTGGGCATCTTGTTTCTCGGCCTGCATCAGATGAAGGCCGGCGCGGAGCCATTGCTGGCGCTGGACAGCGTGCGCGCGATGATCGCCCACAGCGATGGCTCCATCCTGCTGGCGCTGACGTTCGGAACGGTGCTGCGGCTGGCGGTTCATTCCTCGGTGGCCATCGTCATTCTCGCCGCCACATTGGCCGCGGCTAACGTGTTGACGTTGGCACAGGCCGTGGCGGTGGTGGTCGGCGTGGTACTGGGCTCGGCTGGTTCGGTATGGATGCTCTCGCAGCGCCAACCCGGCCGCGGACGCCAAATTGCCGCCTTTGCCGTTCTGACCAATCTGGTCGGGGCGGCGATGTTGCTGGTGCTGCTGGCGATCAAAGCGAACGGCCAGCCGCTCGCCATTATGCTGGTGAGCTGGGCCACACCGGGCATCAGATTGCAAGTGGCACTGACGCTGGTGCTGGCCTATCTGCCCGGATTGGCCCTGGTGCCGCTGCGCCGTCCGCTGGCGCGTTTGCTGCGCCGCGTTCTGCCGGAGAGCGAGACAGAGAACGACAGTGTTTGCCGCTATATCCGCGATGATAGTCTGGCCGACCCGGAAGGCGCCATTGAACTGGCGTGGATGGAACAGCGCGACATCATCCATTTCCCATCCCGCATTCTCGACCGCGTCCGCCGCGGTCTGTCACCACGCGCATTGCAGGCTGCGTTCGAGGCGCGCCAGCAGCGTTTGGCCGAATTCATCGACGAACTTGGCACCGCAATGCTGTCCAAGCACGACTATGAGCGCGTGGCGGCATTGATTGCCAGCCAGCGCCTCGTCGAATCGATCGGCAGCACCGTGTGCGATTTAGCGGCCGAAATCGCCCTGTGCGGACCGAAGCTGACATCGGTGACGAACCTTGTGTTGGAATCATCCGATACCGTTTTGATGACCCTCGAAGCCACTTTGGCCGAGCCCGACGAATATGATATGCGCCTGCTGCGCGCGATGACCGGAAATCGCAGTTCGGCCCTGCAGGCCATTCGGGAATCATATCTCGAACGTGAAGCCAGCCTGGACAATCAAGCGCGGCTTCAACTGTTAACGCTTACCAATCTATGTGAGAGATTTTTCTGGCTGGTCAGTTCGTTTTTGAACTCACCATCTCTCTCATTGCCAAATTCATCGAAAGAAATTGTCATTAAAACTTAATTTATACGACAAATACGTGCACTTGTTTGCAGACATGTCGATTCCGTGATAGGATGATAAACCGAATGGAACACCAGGAGCACAGTCGTTGTTGATGCCCAGACTCACTGGCGGATTGGCCGCTTTTATCATGGCCGGCCTCGTCACGCTTGGTGGGGTGACATCGGTGCAAGCCGAGATGACGCCCAAAGAATTGCAGGTTGCAGCCCGCTCGCTGGCATTCCTGACCGGGCGCGAGATTTCCGCCCTGAAGGTGGCCATCATCTACTCGCCTGATATCGCCGCCTCCAAGCACGAGGCCGAGGCATTGGCCGCGCAGCTGGGCAGTGCCTTCAATGCGGGTCGGGTGACGCTGGTTGCGGTGCCGCCGGTGTCAGTCAACGTGGGCGAATTGCCGCAATTGGACGGCAAGGACGTGGCATTCGTCACCGATGGGCTGAAGGCCTGGTATCCCGCGATCGCCGCGGCCAGCAAGCCGCGCCATATCGTGACGGTGACGTCGGATTTCGATTGTGTCGCCGGCGGGTTCTGCGTGCTGGGCGTGCAGGCCGAGCCACGCGTGCAGGTGCTGATCAACCGCGCACTGGCGCAACAATCCTCCATCGAATTTGCCCCAGGCTTCCGCCTGTTGGTTACCGAGCTCTGAGGGGGATCATACCATGAAACTCAGGAACGCCCTCCTCGCTGCCTCCGCGCTCATCGCTTCAAGCAGTGTTCTCATCCCTTCGGCTGCGCATGCGCAAATCATGAATTATGGCGAACTGGAAGATCTCTTCGGCGAGCCAGTCACCACCAGCGCCACCGGCAGCCCGCTGCGCCGTTCGGAAGTGCCGGTGACGATGGATATCATCACCGCCGACGACATTCGCCGCTCCGGTGCTGCGACCATTCCGGACATTCTTGCCCGACTGGCCGGCATCGACGTCTACACCTGGTCCAATCAGAGCGCTGATGTGGCCATTCGCGGTCTCAACCAAGGCGCTTCGAACCGCGTGATGCTGTTGGTCAACGGCCGCGAGAACTATACCGACGCACTCGGCACGTTTCTGTGGCAGTTCGTGCCGGTCAATCTCGACGAAATTCGCCAGATTGAGGTGATCAAAGGGCCGAACAGCGCGCTCTATGGCTTCAATGCGTCGGGGGGGGTGATCAACATCATCACCTACAACCCACAATATGACGACGTGAAGGCCGAGCGGGCCACGGTGGGCTCGGATGGCAGCTTGGCCAGTTCAATCGTCCGTACCGCCCATTGGAGCACCGGCGGTCTGCGCGTCTCGGGCACGTGGACGCAAGATCCGGAAAACGATTTCCATCCAGCCTTTGCCGGCGATCTACCGGCCCGCGTCAACCCAAGCATCGACCGGCGCGTGAACATCGATACGCAGCAGCAACTCGACGAGTCGACACAGCTGCGCTTGCAGTTCGCCGCAACGGATGGTGCCTTGCGCACGATGTACATCATGCCGGTGAGCATGCGCACATCGACCAGCATGGCGCAGGGGGATCTTTCGTCGGAAACGGCGCTGGGCATCCTCAGCATGAGCGTGATGAACAACCACTACAACATCAGCTCGTTCTTCAACTCGCTGGCCCCAAGCGGCTCGCTGGTCAATGACGTCACAGTGGTCAAACTGCAGGACCTGTTCAAAATCGGCGCGGCTGATTCGTTCCGGATTGGAATGGAATACCGCCTTGACGATATGCCCAGCTACCCGATTCAGGGCGGCGATCTGTCATCTCAGACGGCAGCGGTGAGCGGGATGTGGGAGCATGCTTTCACCAAGGACATCTCGCTGCTCAATGCCATACGCGGTGACAATTTCAGCCTCTCGCGCACCGGCAACATCCTGCCGGGAACCTTCACAAACGCGCAATATGATCGCACGATCAAGGATTGGAGCTTCAACTCGGCCCTGGTTTGGCGGCCGACGCAGTTGGATTCAGTTCGCCTCACGGTCGCGCGTGGCCTGCAACTGCCAAGCCTGACCGAATTCGGCGTGATGAACCAGCTTCAGGTGCCCTTCGCACCGCCGTTTATCCCCACGGCAACGCTCAACTCGGTCGGCAATCCAAACTTAAACCCGACCCGCGTGATGCAGTATGAAATCGGCTATGATCATCAGATCACCGAGATCGACGGCGGCACACGCCTGGCCGTTTATCATCAGGATGTGCACGGCCTGCGCGACCTTGGACAGCCGCAGCTTGTGGCCCCCCCACCGGTGCCCGTCATGCTGGAAACCTACGTTCCGGTGGGCAATGCTTCGCTGAACGGGGTGGAATTGGACGTAAAGGGGCGGCTCGGTCAGGCGTGGCGCTGGGGAGCAAACTACACCTTCGAAGCCGTTGACTCCTTCGCTGACGCTTATCACGATTTCCGCAGATCGACCCCGCAGCACAAATTCAACCTCTCGCTGGGCTGGGAGTCTGGCCCGTGGGAAGCCTATGGGTATCTGCGCTTCGTCACCCACACGCAGATGGAAGAGCAGGTCTCAGCCGGTGTCTATGCGTTGCAGGATGTCGGCACGGTCTGGGCCCCCACCATGCACGTGGCCTATCACTTCACCCCCGCGCTGCGGGCCGAGGTGAACGCCTATGGTGCTTTCTCGGACAATGCTGTTGCCAAGCAAAAATCAATGACGATGATTTCGCTGGTGGCGAACTACTGATCACGCAGTCCACGCCCTGACCTGTGCGGCTCAGGGCGTGGACGGTATGCTCAATCTTCGAAAATCAACCGCGCTTCCGCGCCCTGCGCGGTGCGGCGCTGGGTGAAGCTTTGTGCCTCACGTGTTGCCATCCATACAGCGAAGCGTTCCTGCACCTCCAGGGGGCCGATCAGGTCTTCCGGGCGGACGGTGGCGGCACGCTCCGGCAACGCCTCGCCCTCCCAGGACAGCCCGACCTCCACACGGTCCTCTGCGCGGCGGGCGGTGAGGGTGACAGAGGAGATGCCGCGACCCATCAACAATTCGGACAACTCACTCAACGCATGTTCGACCGAGCGCGTGGTCTGTGGCTTCAAGCCCCAGGCTCCGGCGATCAGCGCGAACCAGTCGCTGGCCGCCCGCCCGGCAAAGGCATCGAGCGGCAAGCTCTGTTCCGCCTTTTGCGCAACCAACGGCAAGGTCAACAGATTGGCCAAAAACGCCACCACCGCGCCAAATGAAAGCGGTGAGGCAATTGCCGGCAACACTTTCAGAAAGGCCAGCGGCGCCACCGCCACCATCAACCCGGCACTCAGCCCGAAGGCGATCACCAGGGTGCGGCGGGTGTCAAGCAGGCGCACGGTCGTCAACTGGCAGCCCTGCGCCATGATGAAACCGGCGACATAGAACAGCATCGCCGCCTTCACGGCCGCCGGGGTGAGCACGAACAGCGAGACCAGTTTGGGGCACAAGGCAAGCACGACCAGCAACGGCACCCCGCACCAGACGATGCGCCGCGCCAGCGTTCCGGTGGCAATCGACAAACCGACCGCCGCCGTCGCCGGGCCGGGAGCCGCGCCGCCGATCAGGCCCGCACCAATAATCGCCAGCCCATTGGCCAGCAATCCGCGCCGCAGTGGCGGTGCGTCTGGTCGCGTCCATCCTGCATCGGCCGCCCGCTGCACCACCACGATGCTGCCCGCGGCCGTGGCCTTCATGGCCACCAAGGCGAGTAGGAAGGCGGCCATCGGGGCGGGCGAGATCGCCGTGAAATCTGGCAGATAGGGCCGTGGCAGCGCCACCCACGGGCTTTGCGCCAAAACAGCGGCGGCATTGGGCGGCACTTCGCCCAGCAGCAGCGCCAAGATGACCCCCGAAACGGATCCGATCAGCACGGAGAACGGCGAGGCCTTCGTCCGACTCAACGCGACGACGACCATGACCGTCAGACTGCTGAACATCACTATCACCCCCTGCTCGCCAGTGGGTGTTCCCCCTGTCTGCAGGCCGAGCTGCTGAGTGGCCAGACCGACGAGGGCGACGCCGATCAAAATGACAACAACGCCGGCCACCTCGTTGGGAATCAGCGCGCGCAGACGCTGCATCAAAAAGGTCAATGCCGTCGATGCAACCCCCGCGACGCAGACCATCGCCCCGATGGCAGCGAACCCGCCTCCGGCATGCCCGGTCAGCATATAGGCGCCCAGCATGGCCGCTGTATGCGTGCCCGGAATCGGGTAGCCCGACCCGATCGGCCCCCGCGTGAGCACCTGCAAAGTCTGCCATAAGGCCGCAGCAAGGATCGACAAACACAGAAAGCGCGTGATTTCCGCCGGATCATTGGAAACCGCCGCACCGGCAGCAGCGGGCAACACGAAATAAACTGACTGAACTGCCAAATGTTGCAATGCCAATCCAAAAGACGCGGAAAAAGAAGCTTGCCCATCAAGGCCATATACGAGGCCTGCAGGATGCTGCATTCTCTTGTCTTTATTGCGGCTAAGAAATTTTTCCAGCCAATCACCGTATAATTTCATCACTATTCTCCATTTTTTATTTATTGTTTGATGCGATCGGATTTTAGGGCACGTTTGACGCAATCGCAGTGCCGCTCGACGTTATGTGGACAGGACAACACATGCGGAGTGCTTCCACGTGCTTCGCCGAATTTCATGCCTGCTTCAAGGTTGAATATGCCTGAAGAGGGCCGGCATCGTAGCCTGCACCGCAGCTGAAGCGTTTTTGTACGATCGCCTCAGGCTGTGTCGCCACCTGTGCCGAGAGCTATCTCAACCCTATGGGATGCGAGAATCCGGGTGACCGTGAAGCTGAAGACAGCTCAGTAACCTTGCACTGCTATCGAGCGAACCTTGTTGACGTCCAAACGTCGCCGCACAGGAACCTTTCAATGTCCCGTCTCCTCGCTTCCGTCGCCACCGCAGCTCTCATCGCCACCACGCTGCCCGCTCTCGCCGAACCGCTGCATGTCGAGGCGGTGATGTCGCCCAAGGAGCAGATGCAGCTCAACTTCAAGGATGGCAGCAACCATTTTGTGCTGCTCGTTCGCCGCGAGGGTAAGGCTGAGGGCATCGGCGCGCTCGCAGGTACTTCAGTGGTGGAATACGGCATGCACGACATCATCCCCGGCGTTGGCGGCAACCCTGTCGGCTATCTGGAGATGACGGCGCCGAATGGCGATATCGCCTATATCAACTGGCATATCGGCGCGGTGTTCGTGCCCGGCCCCGCGGGAAAGCCGATGCTGCTCGACAATGGCTATTGGCAGATTGTCGGCGGGACGGGCGGGCTGAAGGATCTGGTGGGCGCCGGCACGCTGCACCTCAAGGCGGTCTCGTCCACCGACCGCCGCTTCATCCTCGACGGCGAAGTCACCCGCAAGCATTGATGCCCGCGCAGCCCCCCCCCGGCCTGATCTGATCAGGTCAGGTCGGGTCGGGGCGTGTCGGTGAGCACATGTTCGCGCACCTTCTCGCGCGCCCGGTGCAGGCGATCTGCCTGAGATCGATGGAGAGGCAGCGAGGGGCCAAAACGGTTCGCGGCGGCGAAACCAAATGCGGATTATCGCGCCAGCCGCTCGCCAAACCACGCCGTCAGCCGCCCACCAAGCGCCACCTCGATGGCAATGATGGCGAGCGATGCGCCAATATTCCAGATCAGCACCATCAGCGTCGCATCCAGCGGATGCAGCAGCGACATCGCCGCCGAGGTGAGCGATGCCACAGCAAGCCCGGCCATCAGCGTCACCGGCCTCGGATGCAAGCGCGCGGCGTGGCGCAGCAGCAGGAACATCAGTGCCGACAACGGCAGGCTGACCAGCAGCAGCGTGGAGAAACAGCGCAGCGTCTCACCCGGTGCGACGCTTCCCGCGTCAAATTCCACCCAGTCGGTCAGGCAGCCATGCCCGACACAGGACAACCACAGCAGCAGGCTCGGCACCGGCAGCAACAGCCAACGGCGCGAGCGATCCGGCAGGCTCGCGGTCAGGCAGGCGAAGGCGGCGAGCAGGCCAGTGAGCAAAGAGGCGGCGAGGCCGAAGACGAAGTCCCGGTGCTGCAACTGTGCGACGAGATCAGGCCGTAGCCCGTGCTCAATGGCCAGCAGCACCAGGATCGCCAATGCAATGCCGAGCCAGAACCCGGCCAGCCGCGCCGGTCGTGGCAGAGGCTGCACCGGTCGGGACTGGCGGACGAGCTGGGCGATCAGATCATTGGTGTCGGTCATGGTGCGTCATCCTGGGCCCCGAGCAGGCGGCGCAGCGCCTTCAGCCCGCGATGGGTCGAGACTTTGAGGGCGGCTATGGATTGCCCGGTGCGCCCAGCGGCCTCGGCCAGCGAGAGTTCCTGCAATTTCAGCAATGTGAGCGCTTCGCGCTGGCGTTCCGGCAAGGTTGCAAGGCCGACATGCAGACGGTCCCGATCCATCGCGCTCCCGGTTTCGCTCTCCGGTGCGGCGATGTCCGCATGCTCGAATGCAATCTGAATCTCCCGCATCGCCCGCCGCCCTTGCACCCGCAGCCGGTCGATCAGCCGATGCCGCGCGACGCCGGCCAGCCAGGGCTTGAACGGACGCGCCGGGTCATAGGTGTGGCGAATGGCGTGGATCGTCATCAGAATGTCCTGCACGCCGTCCTCCACATCCGCCGATTGCCGCAACGCATGGCTGGCGATGGCGCGCAGATAGGGGGTGATGCCGACCAACAGCCGGCGATAGGACTCCGCATCGCCGCCCTGGGCCTGCGCCATCAACGCCGACCATTCGGCCGGATCGGTGGCACGCAGCAGCGTCGGGCGGGGGGCGGGGCGTTCCATGCGTGCTTAATAGCGTGTCGTCAGCCGGGCCAGCCAGTCCGGCGAGCGGTCGAGCACAAAGGCCTCGATCTGGTGATCGACGCCGGTGAGGATCAACCCGGCCACCAGCAAGGCCGCCCCGCCGAGCAGGAGCTTGCCCAACTTTCCGGCCTGCAACATCGCACCACGCCACCGCTTCATCGCCTCACGCGAGAGCTGCCCGACGATCAGCAGCGGAAACGCGGCGCCCAATCCGAAGGCGAGCATGACGGCGGCCACCGCCAACAGGCTCTTGCCCTGCGCCGCCAACACCGACGCCGCACCCAGCGTCGGCCCCACACAAGGGCTCCACACCGCACCAAGCAACAGGCCGAGCAGAAACTGGCCGCGCACCCCGTCCGGCTGCAACCTGTCGATCCAACGCTGCCCCGCATTGCTCACCCCTCCAGCGGCCAGGGCGACGCGGGTCTGCAAGCTGGAGCTCAACAACACGATGCCGAGCAATGCCAGCATCGTCGCCGAGGCGAGGCGGAACCATTCGCCGTCCACCCCGATGGCAAAGCCGATGGTGGCGACGAACAGCCCCACCGCGACAAACGATATCACCACACCCGCCGCCAGTGCCGGCACACCCAGCCGATGCGTCGCGGAGGCCGGGGCGAGCACCAGCGGCAACAGCGGCAACATGCAGGGTGACAGCGTGGACAGCAGCCCGGCCAACACGCCAAAGCCGACACTGGCGGTGGAGAGCTCCATCTTATCGGTAGGCCTTGCCGACGAGGGTCTTGATCGAGGCCGGATTGGTATCGCCGGTTGAGCGGGCCGTTTCGGTGGCACCGGCGAAGGCGATCAGCGTGCTCTGCATCCGCACGCCGAAATTCCTCACCACGTCCTTCTGCGCGTCGAAATCCACCTTGAAGACGACGAGATCCTTGCGCGCCGGATCGGCCTCAATCTGGCTCAGCGTCGGCCCCTGTGCCTTGCAGGTCGGGCACCAGCTTGCCCAGACATGCACGAGGATTGGCTTGCCTGCTGTCTGGGCATCGTTGAATGCTTGCTGTGTGAACGGATATTCGGTTGCGGCATGGGCGAGCGAGGGGGCGACCGCCGACAGCCCAAGGAGGGCGGCAACGGCGAAGAAAATGCGGCGAACGAACATGAGGGGCTCCTTGTTGCCTATCATCCGGGTGCATCGGGTGGATTGTCGATCATGGTTCGCTGCACGAGGAGACAAGGTTACAGCGAACAGGCGCGCATTCTGGAGGCGGTGCGGCAGGGCAGCTTCAACGCCCCGATCTACGCCAACCTCTTCGACGACGAGGACGGCGAAGGTCACAACCCGATCTGGTCCCGCGGCCGCAAGCCCAATGGGGATTGAGGAACGGGCACAGGCCCCGCTCGGGAAACCGGGCGGGGTTTGGAAGGCGATAACAAGACATCACCGGTGCTGATTTCGGATTCCCAAGCCAATTTGAATATATTGCTTTGTTTTCTCGTCCCACTGAAGCGATGGCGCGTCGTAGTTGCCTCTTGCGGCGGCATTTTCGACATGGATATCGATATGATGTGGGAAACCGTGGTGCCAATCTGACAGTGTCAGTGTCGTATGTGCCGGTGGGTCGAAGGGAAACATTGCACCCAGTCGTCCAATCTCTTGGCCCGAAGCATCAAGGATGTAAGGCATTGGATCAGGCTGAAAAAGAGCGTTCGAATCATTGCTTCATCCAGAACGTCACTGCTTTAAAGTCATTGCTGGTCCAGCCATCTCTGGCCGTATGCTCGCCTTGGCTTCGACCTCCAGCCCAGGTGAAGGATGAAGACCCCGAAAATACCTGCGGGGATAACGGGCCGTTCTTCGCCCCGCCAGTCACCCCACCAGAGGGCTGCATCTGTGCGCCGACAACCTCGACATGACCGCTACCGTTAGGTTGTTCCAATCCTGCCACCACAATTTTTCCCTGCGCCACTCAGCTTGGTGCATCCTCCATCTTGACTTGGCTCCACCCGCTACCTGGCTGCCGCACATATTTCATGAACTCATTTGCAGTTCGATAGGGCTCGTTGGAATAGCCCATGCCCTGAAGGAACGTCTGTAGGTAATGACTGCAATCATTGGCATATTGGTGATATGCTGCGGCGGTCGCCGCGTTAAATGGCTTTGGAAAGCGGCGAGGACGCCCTGGTTAGGTGCGGCTCCCTCCAAACGACGACGCTCGCGGACAATTCCCAGGTTGAACTCGCCGCCTTCAAGCGCTTTGAGTCAGAGCACGAACTTGCCACGCATGGGAGCACCAATGACATAATTGGTCGCCAGCATTTCCGCCGCAGCCTGGAAAACCCATGATCTGCGCGACCGCACCATCAGGCTCGTCCGCACTGGCGTTCAGTTGATGGAAGGCGGCTACCGCAGAATGTCTATGACAGCCTGACGGGTCATTCCCTGCTCATCCCGCAGGGTGCCAAACTGATCGGCCAATACGATGCCCAGATCGCCTTCGGCCAATCCCGCATCCTGCTCGCCTGGACCCGGCTCATCCTGCCCAACGGTCGCTCCATCGTGCTCGAACGCCAACCCGGTGCTGACACCGCGGGCTATGCCGGGTTGGAGGATCAGGTCGACAACCACTGGGGCATGCTGTTCAAAGCCGCCATGCTCTCCACCCTGCTCAGCGTTGGAGCCGAAGCTGGCACGGGCACTGGCAATAATCAGAACTCGTTGGTGCAGGCGTTGCGGCAGGGAAGTTCGCAGAGCTTTAGCCAGATCGGTGAACAGGTGGTGGGCCGCATGCTCAACGTGCAGCCGACCATCACCATCCGACCGGGGTTCCCGGTGCGTGTGATGGTGACGCATGATCTCGTGCTGGCGCTGTATCAGGGGTGACGTGCCGGGCGACGCGCACCTGTGTCGTCAGTTCAGCCCGCAGCATTTCTTGTATTTCTTCCCCGACCCGCAGTGGCAGGGTTCATTACGACCAATTTTGCTGGATGCCAGTGGTGCGGGCCTCACTGAGCCGCCCGTATGAGCGGTCATCCGCCAAACATGGATGTCTTCGACCCAGGCGGGGATCAGATCGGGCGCCAGCCGGGTGAGTTCGTCGATCTCGTCCTTCGGCAGGCGGCTCTCGCGGTTGGCGATTCTGTGCAGTTCGAGAAGCCCGGACAGGGCGGCTCGTGTGGCGCGATCCAGATTGGGTGCCAAAACCCAGGCATCGGCACGCAGAGCCATGGCGTGCGCAAAGCCCTCCATCCAGATTTCCCACAAGGTCTCATCATTGCGAGTGTCGACGTCGAACCAAGCGGCGAATTTCCCGCGTCCCTGCTGCAGCGCGGCAGCGATGGTGTTGTAGTGCT
Organism: Acetobacteraceae bacterium; assembly: GCA_031291725.1. Lineage (GTDB taxonomy): Bacteria > Pseudomonadota > Alphaproteobacteria > Acetobacterales > Acetobacteraceae > CAIQQQ01. The sequence continues at coordinate 130,855 of JARLIM010000017.1, read as the reverse complement.
GCATGACCAGTTCCAACGCACGCTGCACGTCGCGCTCGGTCTCAAAGACTGCATCGCCGTCTTCCTCCGCACCCCAGACCAGCTTCAGCCACTCGGAGGGCAAAATCAGAGTGGGGCTGACCAGAATACCGGTGAGAAAGCCGTCCAACTGGCTGACCGACATCGGATCGCCTGGAAGGGCGTCGAGGATGCGTTCGAGATCGTCAAGATACGGAGGAAATGCGACGTCCATCGGGTCTGCCATTGCAAGCGGTGCAATGTCACCATAGCCAGGATTCGGAGCAAAATTGAACCATACCGTGGCCCAATGCCCGCTACGTTATCCGGCATTTCACCACGCGCTGCTTACAAGGCGCTTACATTGAGCCCCACGCAGGCGAATGTAAGCAAAAACGGCCCCGAGGGACCGCTGATAAGCGCTTGATTTTCAAGAAGAGAAACTGGAGCGGGCGATGGGATTCGAACCCACGACCCCAACCTTGGCAAGGTTGTGCTCTACCCCTGAGCTACGCCCGCATTCCAGTTTGGCGTCACCGCTGAGCAGCGGCGAGGGCGGCGTTCTATGAGGGATTTTGAGGACGCGCAAGTGGGTAATTGCAATTTTCTTCGACAACCTTGCCGCGACCGAAAATTCGTGGCTTGTGCCAGGGCGTGCCGATGCCATCTCAGATGACGATGGGGCGCAACGAACGATTGACCAGCGAGGCGAGTTTCATGGACCACATCATCGGCCAATCCCCGCAGACCGGCGGCAATGCTGCGGCAGACGTGATCATCGACGGCACCGAAGCCGGATTCATGGCGCAGGTGATCGAGGCGTCGCGCAAAATTCCGGTGCTGGTCGATTTCTGGGCAACATGGTGCGGCCCATGCAAACAACTCACCCCTGCGCTGGAAAAAATCGTCCGCGCCGCGGGTGGCCGCGTGATGTTGGTGAAAATTGACGTCGATCAGGCGCAGAATCTGGTGGGGCAATTGTCGCGCATGGGTCTGCCGCTGCAATCCATCCCGACGGTGGTGGGCTTCTGGCAAGGGCAGATCGCCGATCTGTTCCAGGGCGCGCAGCCGGAATCGGAGATCAAGCGCTTCGTGGAAGCCCTCCTCAAGCTCGCCGGCGGCGCGATGCCCGCCGCCGATCTGCTGGCCGAGGCCAAGACCGCCTATGACGCCGGCGATTTCGCAGCTGCCGGCGATGCCTATAGCAGCGTGTTGCAGGAAGATGGCGAAAGCCCGGAAGCCTGGGGCGGGCTGATCCGTACGCTGTTGGCGATGGGCGATGAAGAGCAGGCACAAGACGCGCTGGCGCAACTTCCAGAGAAAATCGCCGAGCATGCCGAGATCTCCGGGGCCCGCGCGGCCCTGGCATTGGCCATAGAGGGCCGTGCAGCCACCGCACAGCTCGCCGGGCTGGAAGCGCGGCTGGCAGCTGACCCTAAGGACCACCAAGCCCGCTACGACCTTGCGACGGCGTTCAACGCGATGGACCGTCGCGAAGAGGCCGCCGATGCCCTGCTCGCGATCATCAAGGCCGACCGTGGCTGGAACGATGGCGCCGCACGTCAGCAATTGCTGAAATTCTTCGAAGCCTGGGGCATGGAGGACAACACCACCATGACCGCCCGCCGCAAGCTTTCCACCCTGCTGTTCAGTTGAACCCGGCATAGCGGACCATCGACATGAGCCCAGCGCAGACGAGCCTTGAATCTCTGCCGGAGGTTTTCCCGGTGTTTCCGCTCACCGGCGCGCTGCTGCTGCCGGGCGGGCAATTGCCACTGAACATTTTCGAACCGCGCTATTTGGCGATGACCGAAGATGCCTTGGCGCAAGGCCGCCTGCTGGCGATGATCCAGCCGGATCGCAGCCACCCGGCCACCGAATACGGCTCGGCATTGCTGCGCGTGGGCTGTCTGGGGCGGTTGACCAGCTTCGCGGAGACCGATGATGGCCGCTATCTGATCACCCTGACCGGCGTTGCCCGCTTCGCGCTGGTTGAGGAAAAGGCAATGCAGCGCGGCTATCGTCGGGCGCGTGGCAATTTCCGTCCGTTTGCGGCTGACCTCGCGCCGCCGCGGTTGGAGGATTTCGACCGACCCGGTCTGATCGAGGCGCTGCGACGCTATTTCACCCAACGCGGCTTTGACGTGAACTGGCAATCCATCGATGCCATGGCCGATGCGGCCCTGATCACCAGCCTGTCGATGGTCTGTCCGTTCGAGCCGATGGAAAAACAGGCACTGTTGGAAGCGCCGACGCTGAGCGAACGCGCGCAGACACTGCGCACGCTGCTGCGCATCGACAGCCATGAGACAACCGACAATTCTGACCCGGACAATGTGCCACGCCGTCTGCCCAGTTGAATTCACCCCAGCCAGGGTTCATGAAAGCGCCATGACCGAACCATCCGCCCGCCCTGTTACCCCCACCCCGGTGGACCCGCGCCTGCTGGAGATCCTGGTTTGCCCGCTGACGCGCACGGTTTTGGAATATGACCGCGCCGCCGGTGAGCTGATCAGCCGCGCCGCCGGACTGGCCTATCCGATCCGCGATGGCATCCCGATCATGCTGCCCGACGAAGCCCGTCCTCTCGACGAATCCTGATGGACGTCACCGAGCTGCGCCTGCGTCGCGCGGAAAAATGCCTCGATGTCAGCTTCGCAGACGGCAGCCGGTTCAGCCTTCCGGCCGAATATCTGCGCGTGGAGAGCCCTTCGGCCGAAGTGCAGGGGCACGGCCCCGGTCAGCGCATCGTGGTTTATGGGCGTCGCCACGTGGCGATTATCGGCATCGAGCCGGTGGGGCATTACGCCGTGCGGCTGATCTTCGACGATCTGCACGACAGCGGCATTTTCACCTGGGACTTCCTGCATCAGCTTGGGCGCGAATACGATCGGCGCTGGCCAGCCTATCTGGACGAGCTGGCCGCCAAGGGACGTTCGCGCGACGCATAGGGCAGAACAGGCAGGAATGCTACGGCAACACCCTGATCGCCGTCAGGCCGCGCTCCAGCACCCGCAGCAGCGTCGGCAATGGCAGGGCGATGCAGCCCTCGGTGGCTTCAAGGCGCGGGCGGGCGACATGCAGGAAGATCGCCGAGCCTGCATCCTTCACCGCGGGGGCGTCGTTCCAGCCGAGCACGCCAATGACGTCGTAGATCCCGTCATCGCGCCACAACACTTCATGACGTTCATCGATCGGCAGGCTGACGCGGGTGTTGTAGCGCGACGAGCGCGGGTCGTCGCACCAGCCGTCATCGGGCGAAATCGGCTCCCGCAAGACCATCGCGGTCGGGCGTTTCACCCGGTCGGCGCGATAGAGCACGCGGCGCAGTGTCAGCAGGCCGGCAGGCGTGGCGTGGTCGCCCTCATGCTTATGCACCCGCACGCCAGCGGCACCGATGGCGGCGCGATGGATCTCGCCCTCGAAGAAAAATCGGCCGTCTGGGGTGACGACCGCTTCCGTCACAGGAAATGCCCGAAACGCCGCGCCTTGGTGGCGAGATAGCTGTCATTGACCCCGTTGGGCGGCAGAGCGTGCGATTCGCGATTCGCGACATCCACCCCCAAATCGGCCAACGCCGCGACCTTGTCGGGGTTATTGGTGAGCAGGCGGATGCGTCTCACGCCAAGTTGATCGAGCATGATCGCCGCGGCCAGGAAATTACGTTCATCCGCCGCCCAGCCCAGTGCCCGGTTGGCGTCCAGCGTGTCCAGCCCGCCATCCTGCAACGCATAGGCGCGCAATTTGTTCACCAGCCCGATGCCGCGACCCTCCTGGGCCAGATAGAGCAGCACGCCCGCGCCCTCCGCCGCCATGCGGGCCAGCGCACCCTGCAATTGCGGGCCGCAATCGCAGCGCAGGCTGCCGAGCACATCGCCGGTGAAGCATTCCGAATGCACGCGCACCAGCGGGGCTTCACAGGTCTCCGGCCGGCCGACGACGATGGCGAAATGCTCCACACCGCCATCCGGCGCGCGGAAGGCGACAACGCGCGTATCGGCGGCTTCTTGCAACGGAACCGCGGCCTCCGCCACGCGCGACAACATTGAAGCCGCACGGGTGGCGTGGCTGCGCACGTCGCTGGCCGAAACGCGCAGCATTTCCAACGATTCCGTCGGCCCGAACGGCACGATCTCCACCGGCGCGAGCACCGCAGCGGGCAGCAATCGGGCGAGTTTGAGCAGCAAAAGCGCCGATTTCGCCTCATCCGGCAGGGGCGCACGGGCGAGGCGGTGGGCTTCGCGCGGAATGGAATCAACCGTCGCCGTCGGGTCCGCCGCTTCCCGCAGGCCACAGATCGTCAGCAGACCGTCGGGCAGCGAAAAGGTGGCGGGGGTTTCGTCCGGCGGCGCCGCCACACCCTGTACCACCGCCGCGCGCCCGGCCCCGAGCAGCAGCACCGGCGCACCGCAGGCGACGGATTTCAGGTCGCGCAGACCTTCATCGAGTGCGGTTTCCGCCGGCAGCAGCACAAGATCGCCATGCCCGCGCAGCAAGACAGGCCGCCCGCGCCGCAGTTCCGCCACCGCCCGATGCACCGCGCGCAGGGCATGCATCGGATCGCCCGATGTCTCGGACGCCGTGGAGGCCTCGGCTGGGCGGCTGGAATGGTGGTTCATGGGGTCAGCAGACTCAACGATGGGAACATTCTCACACAGAAATCGGCGGCAGAGCGGCCAAATAATCGATTTACCTGCACATGCTTTGGCCTTGGCCGCAAGCACTGCCCAGAAGATGGGCCACTTTCCGCGCGGATCAAGCCGCGTGCGCTTGTGTCATCCGACACGCACCTGTATCGATATCGTCAACAAAGCCCGAAATCAGCGTGGCCGTGAGTTTGCGTGCCGACTTGAAATCGTATCGATGGGCATGCCAGCCTTGCAAGATGCAGGGGGGCAGGCTACGCGGTTGAAAGCCGACACTGTCGGGTGCGCGGGGCGCTAAAAGAGGAATTACGGTATGTCGGGCGGTCGCCCCATCCTTCTGGTTGACGATGATCTAAGCCTGCGGTCCACCCTGACCGAGCAGTTGACGGTCGATGGCGAATTTACCGCCACCGAAGCCGGCACCATTGCCGAAGCAGAAAAACTGATCGCCGCCGCCGACAGTCATTTCGATGCCCTGATTCTCGATGTCGGCCTGCCGGATGGCGACGGGCGCGATTTGTGCAAGAAGTTGCGCGATCGCGGGCTGAAATTGCCGATCATCATGCTCACCGGCGTGGGCGAGGAAAACGATGTGGTGCGCGGGCTGGATTCCGGCGCCAACGACTACATCGCCAAACCCTTTCGCCTCGGCGAATTGCTCGCCCGGCTGCGCGCGCAATTGCGCATTTTCGAGAACAGCGAAGACGCGGTCTTCCTCATCGGCCCGTATGTCTTCCGCCCCTCGGCGAAGCTGCTGCAAGACCCGGCACGCAACAAGCGCATCCGGTTGACGGAAAAAGAGGCATCGATCCTCAAATTCCTCTACCGCAACGGCACCACCCCGGTGCCGCGTCAGGTGCTGCTCAATGAGGTCTGGGGCTACAACGCGGCGGTGACGACGCACACGCTGGAGACCCATATCTATCGCCTGCGCCAAAAGATCGAAGCCGATCCGAACAATTTGAAACTGCTGCTGACCGAAGCCGGTGGGTATCGGTTGGACCCGACGGTGGGGTGATTTTGGTGGGATCCCACCCTACGATTTGGCAACCGCTCGTAGCCGAGCGGCCAAACCCACCAAAATCGCCGCCGTTGCCCCCCAGATGTGATAATCCGGGTGTGGAAATTCCCAATAGTGCCGATCACGTCCGCGCCAATGCAGTTTCATGCGCTTGGGGGCGGCCGGGTCGAGCAGCACATCCAGCTTCAGCTCGAACACGCTCTCCACCTCGTCCGGCGACAGGGACAGCCCCAGATCATCCATCATCCGACCGGGCGGCAGCACGGCGAGCACCGGGGTGATGCGATAGGATGTGCCGGTGATGTAATCGGGCAGACGGCCGATGATATCGATCAGATTGGGATCAAGGCCGATTTCCTCCCGCGCCTCGCGAATGGCGGCGGCTTCGGGGCTGGCATCCTCGGGATCGATCCGCCCCCCGGCAAAACTGACCTGTCCCGCATGTTTGGCCAGATGCGAGGTGCGCTTGGTGAGCAGCACGCCGGGATGCGGCCCCAGCACGAACGCCACCAGCACCGCTGCCGGGGTGTAGGGTCCGGGCGAGACGTCGCGCGTGTCATCCCCTTCCGGGTGCAAAGCGGGCGCATGCGGCAGCTGCTGCGCGGCGACCAAATGGGCGCGCAGGCTGTCGGGATCGGCCAAGGCAGAATGGTCTAGCAGTCGCAATCCTCGCTGAATTCGCCGTTCTCATCCATGCACGGCATCTCCCCCAACGGGAAGAAGCGCCGGTTGCTCCACACGCCCACCATCGTGCGGCCGTGCACGATCTCGGTTTCGGCCAGGGCGACGAGTTCGTAATACACCGCCCGGCTGATCCGCGCCTCCACCGGCAGTCGGCCTTCGCCATCGCGGATGTGCAGATAGGGCGTCGGTTCGCAGGTCAGGATGTCGTGCGCGATGCGAATCGGATGATCGGGACCGGCGCAGATCAACTGATCCACATTGGTGCGGAAGGTGAGCACCTGATCGCGTCCGATGCCGGACCAGTCGAGTTCGACGGCCAGGAACGGCGCGTCCTCCACTTCAATCGGGCCACGTTCGGCGGGCGTTTCCAGCCAGAAACTGCCATCGGCCTCACGCTTGAGCACCGAGGAGAACAGGCAAACCAGCTCTTTGCGGCGGATCGCGCTGCCCCGATAGAGCCAGGTGCAATCGCGCTTGATCACAAACGGCAGCGGCCCGCATTCGCGCCGCGCCAGCGCAGGCTTGGTGCAGGAACGCGGCAATGCGCATGGTTCGCCTTGCGGCGTCCCGTTGCTCAGACCATCGATGTGACTGTCGTCGTTCAACGCTGTTCCTTGGACGGTGTGTGACCGTCATCGAAGCTTTATATAGGGATTGCATAGGGGTCACGGAAAGTGGCGTTACGCGATTCGATGCCAATCTCTGTGTGACGCGCGCAGAGTCCTGCCGCAGAATGCACGCAACCCGCGTTGTGGAGATCACGTATGACCCTCGCCCAGCCTACCCCGCCCAACCCCGACGCGCTGCTGGCCGATATCGTGGCGCTCGGTGGGCGGTTGCAGATGGTGCGCACGGAGATCGGGCGCGCGATTCACGGCCAGGAAGACACCATCGAACTCGCCTTGATCGCCCTGCTCTCCGGCGGTCATGCGTTGCTGGTGGGCATGCCGGGCCTGGGCAAGTCGCGGCTGGTGGAGACGATGGCGGTGGTGCTGGGGCTGGCGAGCAAGCGCATCCAGTTCACCCCCGACCTGATGCCGGGCGATATCCTGGGCAGCGAGGTGCTGGAAGAAGGCGCGGACGGTCGGCGCGCGTTCCGGTTCCTGCCCGGCCCGGTGTTCTGCCAATTGCTGATGGCCGACGAGATCAACCGCGCCTCGCCGCGCACGCAATCGGCCCTGCTCCAGGCGATGCAGGAGGGCCGCGTGTCGGTGGCCGGCGTGGAGCATGTCTTGCCGCGTCCGTTCCATGTGCTGGCAACGCAGAACCCGATCGAGCAGGAAGGCACCTATCCGCTGCCGGAAGCGCAGTTGGATCGCTTTCTGTTGGAAATCCAGGTGCGCTATCCCACGCTCGCCGCCGAGCGCGCGATGCTGCTGGCCACCACCGGGGCACCGGAGGCGCTGCCGTCGCAGGTGTTGAGCGCCGAGGAGCTGATGGCCGCGCAGAGCCTGATCCGCCGTCTGCCGGTGGGCGAGAGCGTGGTGACGGCGATTCTGGAACTGGTGCGCCGCGGCCGGCCGGAAAGCAGCGATGACGAGGAGATTATCCGGCATGTCGCTTGGGGGCCGGGACCGCGTGCGGCGCAGGCGTTGATGCTGGCAAGCCGGGCGCGGGCGTTGCTGGATGGGCGTTTGTCGCCCAGCCTGGACGACATCGCCGCCCTCGCCCCCGCTGTGCTGCGGCATCGCATGGCGCTGAACTTCACCGCGCGGGCCGAAGGGGCGACGTTGAAGGGCACGATTGCGCGGCTGGTGAGCCGCATCGGATGAACGCGGCCACGCTGACCCGCGCCGAAAGCCTCGCCGCCACATTGCCGCCCTTGCTGGTGGCCGCCGAGCGCGTGGCGAACACGGTTGCCCAAGGCGTGCATGGGCGCAGGCGGGTGGGGCAAGGCGATTCGTTCTGGCAATTCCGCGCGGCGCAACCGGGCGACAGCGCGCGCGAGATCGATTGGCGGCAATCGGCGCGGGCGGATCGGCTGTATGTGCGGCAAACCGAGTGGGAGGCGGCGCAGACCATCTGTCTGTGGCGGGATTGCGGGGCGCGGATGCGCTGGCGGTCGCCCCTGGGAGCCGAGACCAAGCAGGCGCGGGCGGATGTGCTGTTGCTGGCCTTGGCCGCGCTGTTGCTGCGGGCGGGCGAGCGGGTGCGGTTGGTTGCCCCCGGCTTGCCGGAATTCTCCGGCCGCGCCGGCCTCGCCCGCCTTGCCGCCACGCTGGCGGCCACGCCAGACAGCGAGACGATGCCCGACGCCGCCCTGCTGCCGCGCTATGCCAATGTGGTGCTGGTCGGCGACATGCTGGCGCCGATGGAGGAGATCGCCGCCTGCCTCTCCGGCCTCGCCGCCCGCCCGGTGCAGGCGCATCTGGTGCAGGTGCTCGACCCGGCCGAGCAATCACTGCCCTATGAAGGCCGCGTGCTGTTCGCGCCGATCGCGGGTGGGCCGACCGAGTTGGTGGCCAATGTGGCGGAGTTGCGCCCGGCCTATGTCGCCCGGCTTGCCGCCCAACGGGCTGCCATTGGCGATCTGTGCGCAGGCGCGGGCTTCGGCTTTCAAACCCACGCCACCGACGCCCCCGCCACGGCCGCGCTGATGGCGCTCGCCGCCGCCATGGCGCCTGACGCGGTGGCGCGGCGATGATGGCCCTGCTCGCCACGCTGCATTTCGCACAGCCTGCGCTGTTGCTGGCATTGGTGCTGCTGCCGATCCTGTGGTGGCTGCTGCGGGTGACGCCGCCTGCGCCGCGACGGCAGGAATTCCCGGCGATAAGGCTGTTGCGCGGTCTGGTCGCGGTGGCACAAACCGCCGCCCGCACGCCGCTCTGGCTGCTCGCGCTGCGCCTGCTCGCCGCCGCCTTGGTGATCGTCGCACTCGCCGGTCCCACGCTGCGCCGGGGGGCGGCGGATGAGGGCAAGGGGCCGTTATTGATCGTTCTGGACGATGGCTGGACCGCCGCCGCCGCGTGGCCATCGCGGCTTGCCGCTGCTGAATCGGCGCTCGACCGGGCAGCCACGGCGGGGCGCGAGGTGGCGTTGCTCACCACCGCTGCGGGCGAAGATGCCAGCCCGCCGACGCTGACCGTGCCGATGCCCGCCAGTGAAGTGCGTCCGCGTCTGGCGGCGTTGCGTCCGAAACCCTGGCCGAGCGACCGCGCCCTTGCCACCGACTTGTTGAGCAAGGCCGAACCCGGCTCGGTGGTCTATGTCAGTGATGGCGTGGGCGACGATCCGGCGTTTCGGCATGCGCTCGCCCATCTCGGCCCGGTGGTGGAAATCCGCGCCGCCGATGCGCCGATGCTGCTGACGGCACCGAGTTTGGATGCCGGCACGTTGACGGCGCATCTGCGCAGCACACCCACCGCCCTGCCGCGCGATGTGGCGGTGTTAGCACAAGGCAATGACGGCCACAGCCTCGCCCGTGCCGTGCTGCATCTGGAGGCTGGGGCCAGCGAGGCCACCGCCACGCTTGATCTGCCGCCGGAACTGGCCAACACGCTCAGCCGACTCGTGCTGGAGGCCGCCCCATCCGCCGGGGCGGTGTGGCTGTTGGATGAGACGAATCGCCGGCGTCCGGTGGGGCTGCTGACCGAAGGCGGGGCGGGCGATGCGCCGCTGATCGGCCCGCTCTATTACGTTCGCCGCGCGCTCGACCCCGGCGCGGAATTGCGCGAGGGCGATCTGGCGACGTTGTTGTCGCGCGATCTGTCGGTGCTGATTTTGGCCGATGTGGTGGTGAACGATCCGGTACAGGTGAAGCTGCTCGACGATTTCCTGGCCAAAGGCGGCACGCTGATCCGCTTCGCCGGACCCAACCTCGCCGCCCACCCGGATGCGTTACTGCCGGTGAGCCTGCTGGAGACCGATCGGCAGCTGGGGGGGGCGATGTCCTGGGCGCAACCGCCGACGCTGGCGGCATTCGAGCCGCAGACGCCCTTTGCCGGGCTGACGGTGCCGAAGGATGTGCGCGTGACGCGGCAAGTGCTGGCCACGCCTGCCTCGGTGCTCGGCAGCAGCAAGGAGGGCGCGAAGATCTGGGCCACGCTGGCCGATGGCACGCCGTTGGTGACGGAGGCCACGCGCAAGGCCGGGCGGATTGTGCTGTTTCATGTGACGGCCAACGCAGATTGGTCCGATCTGCCGCTGTCCGGCCTGTTCGTGGACATGCTGCACCGGCTGGTCGGCCTCGCACACGGCATTACCGCCGAAGACGCCGAGCAAGCGACGCAGCCGCTGCCGCCGACGCAGTTGCTGGATGGTTTCGGCCAACTCACCGCCCCCACGGCGGCGGCCTTGGCGCTGCCCCCCGCCGACCTCGCCAGCCTCGCCTCCCCCCGCCATCCGCCCGGCTTTTACGGCCAAGGAGCCGCACGGCGGGCGCATAATCTGGGGGCGGGGATCGCTCGCCTTGTGGCAGCACCTGCGGTGGAGGGGGCGAGCGTGCAGAGTCTTGCGGGGGTAAGCCGCGATGCCGATCTGTCGCCCTGGCCGATGGCGGCGGCGGTGGCGCTGCTCGCCCTTGATCTGCTGATCTCCCTCGCCCTGCGCGGCCTGCTGCGGCGGGCGGATGTGGCGGTGTTACTGCTGCTCAGCCTGTCCAGCGCCCATGCGCAGGCACCATCGGACAACCCGGCTTTGGCGACGCGGCTGGCCTATATCAGCACCGATGCAGCACGCGATGCGGTGGCGCTGGCGGGGTTGCAGGGGCTGTCGGATTACGTCAACCGCCGCACCAATGCCGCCCTGGCCACGCCCAATGCGGTGCATCCCGGCCGCGATGAACTCGGCTTCTACCCGCTGCTCTACTGGCCCATCGGCGCCCTGGATCCCACGCCCGATGCGGCCTGGGCGAAGGCGTTGAACGATTACATGGACAATGGCGGCATCGTGCTGATCGACACCCGCGATTCCGGCAGTGGCGAGGGATTCGCCCCTGGCACGGCGGCGGCGTTGGAGCGGATTGGGCGCGTGCTCGGCGTGCCGAAACTCACCCCGCTGACCTCCGCCCATGTGCTCGCCCGCTCGTTTTATCTGTTGCACGATTTCCCCGGCCGCTTCGATGGCGGCACCGTCTGGGTGCAGCGAGACGAAGACCGCACCAATGACAGCGTCTCGCCGGTGATCATCGGCGGCAATGACTGGGCGGCGGCATGGGCGACGGATGCGGTGGGCCGCAACCTGTATGCCACCATTCCCGGCGGGGTGCGGCAGCGCGTGCTGGCGTATCGATTTGGGGTGAATCTGGTGATGTATGCGCTGACCGGCAATTATAAGGGCGATCAGGTGCATGTGCCGGCATTGCTGGAGCGCCTGGGCCAATGACCGACAGCATCGCCGCCCTGCACTTCTCCCCGCTGCTGCCCGACTGGCTGCTGATCGGCCTCGCCGCGTTCTGCGCGCTGGTGCTCACCCTTGCGATCTGGCGACGCGCACCGGGCACGCTGTGGCGGGCGCTGGCCTTCACCACGATGCTGCTCTGGCTCGCCGGGCCGCGATTGGTTCAGGAGACGCGGCAAGGGCGGCCGGATATCGCATTGCTGGTGCTCGACCGCACCGCCTCGATGCAGCTGGGCAACCGCAGCGCCTTGGTGGACCGCGCACGCGATGCCATCGCCCAGGATGTGGCCAGCCATCACGCCGCATTGGGCGATCTGGAATTGCGCGTGGTCGATGTCGCGGGCGGTGACAATAACGGCACCAGGCTGTTCGATGCCATCGATCACGCCCTCGCGGACATTGAGCCTTCCCGCCTCGCGGGCGTGATCATGGCGACCGACGGGCAGGTGCATGACATTCCGCCCAACATGCCCGACGGCGTGCCACTGCACGTGCTGCTCGCCGCCAAGGGCGAAGAGACGGATCGGCGCGTGCGCGTGGTCTCCGCCCCCGGCTATGGCATTGTCGGCAAGAATGTGACGCTGCGGGCGGTGGTGGAGGATCTGGGCCGCAAGCCCGGCCTGCTTGGCCGTGGCACCACCACGCTGACCATCCGCCATGACGGCGAGCCGGCGCGACGGATCACCGTGCCCATCGGCCAGGAACAAGACATCGACATCCCCGTCACCCGTGCCGGGCAAAGCGTGGTGGAACTCTCCGCCGACCCGCTGGCCGGAGCCGTCAGCGACCGCAATACGCGCGCGGTGGTGACGATTGCCGGGGTGCGGGACCGGTTGCGCGTGCTGCTGGTTTCCGGCGAGCCGCATCAGGGTGAGCGGACATGGCGACGGCTGCTGAAGGCCGACCCTTCGGTGGATTTGGTGCATTTCACCATTCTGCGCCCGCCGGAAAAGGACGATCTGACGCCGATCAACGAACTCGCGCTGATCGCTTTCCCGGTGCGCGAGTTGTTTCAGGTGAAAATTCGCGAATTCGACCTGATCATCCTCGACCGCTTCACCAATCGCGGCCTGTTGCCCGCGCCCTATATGCGCAACATCGCCGATTACGTGCGCAATGGCGGGGCGCTGCTGGTCAGTGCCGGGCCGGAATTCGAGGGGCTCGGCAGCCCGTCCAGCACGCCGATTGGCGCGGTGCTGCCCGCCAAACCGGCGGAGGATCGCAGCCAGGGGGTGATCGCCGAGGAATTCCGCCCCATCGTCACCCAAACCGGCTTGCGCCACCCGATCACCGCCGAATTGCCGGGCTGGAAGCCGGATGGGCATCCGCTGTGGGGGCCGTGGTATCGGGCGCTCGCCGTCTCGTCGGTGCAGGGCGATGTGTTGATGAGCCTGCCCGATGGGCGGCCCTTGCTGATCACCGACCGCGTCGGCGAGGGCCGGGTGGGGTTGCTGCTGTCGGACCAGATCTGGCTGTGGTCGCGCGGATTGCAGGGCGGCGGGCCGCAGGCGGAGTTGCTGCGGCGGGTGGCGCATTGGCTGATGAAAGAGCCGGAGCTGGAAGAATCCGCCCTGACCGCACGGGTTGCGGCGGGCACGCTCAGCGTGGAGCAGCGCAGCGTCACCGACGCCGCCCCACCGCCTGCCACCATCACCGACCCGGACGGCCACACCAGCCCCCTGAAGCTGACCGAAACCGCGCCCGGGCGCTTCACCGGCCAGATGCGCGCCGCAACCCCCGGCGTCTGGCAGGCCAATGATGGCGACCTCAGCGCCTTCGCCGCCGCCGGGGAGGCCGATCCGCTGGAATTCGCCGATTTGCGGGTGACGGCTGAGAAACTCGCGCCGCTCGCCCGCGCCTCCGGTGGCAGCCTGCATTGGCTCGACCCCGAAGGGGCTCCGGCGTTGCGGCGGGTGGAGGCGGGACGCAGTGCCGGCGGCAGTGACTGGATTGGGTTGCCACTGCGCCATAATCACGTTGTCACGGGTGTCATCTCCCTGCCATTCTTCCCACCTGCTATGGCCCTGCCGTTGATCCTGGGGCTGATCGTGCTGGCATGGCGTCAAGAAGGGGGCTGACGATGCGCGATGTCGCGTTCCAGAAAATCGGCCGCCCGGAGCGCCGCCCACGGCGTGACCCGCGCGACAACCTGCCGGAGGGTGAGGGCTCCCCCTGGCTGGCATTGATTGGCTTTATCGGCCTGTGTCTGCTGGTGGGCGCCAGTGCGGCCGCGGCAAACGGACCGGCCATGCAAAGCTGGTATGCCTCGCTGATCCGTCCCTGGGGCACTCCGCCGAATTGGGCGTTTCCGGTGGTCTGGACGCTGCTTTATGTGATGATCGGCATCAGCGCCTGGATGATCTGGTGGAAAGCCCCACAAGGGCGGCGGCAAACGTCGGCTTTGCAGCTCTGGGGCTGGCAATTGCTGATCAATGCCGCGTGGTCGCCCGCATTTTTCGGCATGCGCAACCCGTTGCTCGGGCTTTTGGTGATGGGTCCGTTGCTGATGTTGCTGGCGTTGACGATCGTACGTTTCGCCCGACTGTCTCGGCCTGCCGCCCTGATGCTGGTGCCCTATCTGCTGTGGAGCGGGTTTGCCGCCTATCTGAATGCGGGGTTCTGGTGGCTGAACCGCTGATGCGCTACATGCGAGGGGCATTTGCAGGATGATCGCCGTGATGAACCGCCAGCCCGCCGTTTTCGCCCTTCTTTTGGCCGCCCTCGCGATGGGAATTCCCACCCTGGCGCAGGCTCAGGATACGTTGGCGAGTCCGAAAATGGTCGGCGGCGTCAAAAGCCGTGTCGTGCCCGCGCCGCCGCCTTCCGCCCTGCCCGGCGCGCAGATGGGCAAGGATATGGTGATCCCCGCCGACAAAGGCGCTGCTGACTTGGCGCCCAACGATGCGTTGTTCGATGCGATCTCACGCGGAGACATTGCCGCTGCTCAGGACGCGATCAACCGTGGCGCGGATTTCAACGCCCGCAACGTGCTCGGCCTGACCCCGTTGGACGAATCGATTGACCTTGGCCGCAACAACATCACGTTCCTGCTGCTCTCGCTGCGCCCGACCAGCGACACCGCCGCCAACACCTCGGCGCCGGCCAAGCCGCTGACCAGTGCGCCGCCGAAGCTGACCAAAGCCCTCTCGGCCCCACGACCCGGCACGCTGAGCCCCCATGTGGCGGCGATGCCCGCCGCCGCAGCAGCAGATGAGACGGCCACGACGACTGTGCCGACGAAATCGACGCCCGCCGCCGCCGCACTGCCCACCAGCGGCGATGCCGGTGCACCGAACCCGAAATCCGGCTTCCTGGGCTTCGGCGGCTGAAAACGCTGGTTTGATTTAGAGAATCAGCGTTCTTGCCTGACAGGTCTGCGAACACTCACTGGCCTTCGCATCTGCAAAACGGCTATAAGATCGCCTCGGACAGGCTTGCATAGGCTTGTCCGGGGCTGCCGCTGTTGCTTGCTGGCCATGCCGAATTTCGCTGTAAAGGTGCCTGACGTGATCTCGAAACTGCGCCGCCGTGATGTTCTAACGGTTGCTGCCCTGGCCGGTTTGGCTGGTCCGCGTGTGGCTTTTGCGCAGTCAGACAATGTTCAGGCGCCTGTCCTCGGCCCAGCCACGCCTGCAACCTCTGACATGGCCGCCAGCCCGAACTTCGACATCCGCCCCCCCGCCCCGCCCAATTTTGCACCCACCGTTCTCCCCACCGCGGCAGGACCGCGCTGGCGGCGCTATGCGGTGCCTGCGCCGACCGACCGTGAAAAGCCGGCGATCACCATCGTCATTGACGATCTCGGCGTGGTGCATCCGGCCACCGAGCGGGTGATTGCGATGCCCGCCCCGCTGACACTGTCTTGGTTCCCCTTCGCCCATAAATTGCCGGAACAGGTGGCGGCCGGTTTGGCGCGTGGGCATGAAGCCACGCTGCACATGCCGATGCAGTCCTTCGGCAACAGCGAAGCCTGGACTGGCCCTGACCCGCT
The DNA here is from genome assembly GCA_031291725.1 of Acetobacteraceae bacterium. Taxonomy (GTDB): domain Bacteria; phylum Pseudomonadota; class Alphaproteobacteria; order Acetobacterales; family Acetobacteraceae; genus CAIQQQ01. The sequence continues at coordinate 115,179 of JARLIM010000017.1, read as the reverse complement.
GCGGATCGATCTGCCGGAAGAGATCAACCTCGAACGCCTGCGCGCGGCGATTGCAGCGGTGCCGCATACGGTTGGGCTGAACAACCATATGGGCTCGATTGCAACACATGACCCGGCACTGATGGCGCTGGTGGCACGCGAGACGCTGGCCAATGACATGTTGTTCCTGGACAGCGTGGTGATTCCGCACTCGCAGGGCATCATTCAGGCGCGTCAGGCTGGCGTGGTGTCGGCGGCACGCGATTTCTTCATCGACCACAGCCCCGATCCTGTCGAAATCCGCGAGCAATTGGCGGAAATCGAAGCCCATGCCCGCAAGCATGGCGAGGTGATTGCCATTGGCCACCCCTGGCCGCACACCGTCGCCGCCCTCGAAGAATGGCTGCCGACGCTGGAAGGCAAGGGCTTCGCCTTGTGGCCGCTCTCGGCGATGGTGGCACGGCGGATGAAGGTGCCGCTGCCAGCGTAAGGCTGAAGCGGCGCAGACGCTGCGCTTTGCGGCCTACCCCAGATCAGGCACCGGAATCGGTTCGGCCAATTCCAGCACGCGGGCCGCCTTCAGCACCAGATCGTCACGATAGAGCGGGGCGGCAAGCTGCACGCTGCGCGGCAAGCCATTGCCGTGAAAGCCCATCGGCACCGAAATCGCGGGCTGGCGGGTAAGGTTCCAGGCGAAGGTCCACGGAGCCCATTTGGTCCACAACGCCTCCATCGGATCACCGATTGGCAACTCCACCATTGGGGCCGCGTTGGGCACCGTGGGGGTGAGCACGAGATCGTAGCTCTGATGCAGCCGCGCCATCGCATGGGCGGCGGTCAGGCGCATCGCATCGGCGTCCATCATGTCGATGGCCGAGAGATTGCTGTTGCGCGCCGCGACATCCAGCAGACCGGGATCGAGCATCTGGCGACGGGTTTCCGGCACACCGGCCACCACACGCGCCAGCGCCACGCCCCAGATGCGGCCGAAAATCTGCCGCATATCGGGCAGATCCACCGTGGTTTCCTCCACCTCGGCCCCGGCATCGGTGAGAATCTGCGCCGCCTGTTCCAAGGCCGCGATGCCCTCCCAATCGATGGGCGCATCGAAACCGGGACGTCGCAGCACCGCCACCCGCAGCCCCGCCACCCCATCTTCGATACCGCCGAGCCAATTGCGCGGTTCATCCGGCAGCGCATAGGGATCGCGGATGTCGTGCCGGGCCATCGCCCCCAGCATCAAGGCAGCATCGCGCACGGTGCGGGCGATCGGTCCGGCGACCGCCACCGCCGAGAAGGCCCCGAGCGGCCATTGCGGCACGCGGCCAAAACTTGGCTTCAACCCCACAACGCCACACCACGCCGCCGGAATGCGGATCGAGCCGCCGGCATCGGTGCCGACATGCAACGCGCCAAACCCAGCCGCACAGGCCGCCGCAGCCCCCGAACTGGAACCGCCAGGGGTAAAATTCGGGTTCCATGGATTGCGGGTAATGCCGTGCAACGGGCAATCGCCGGGAGATTTCCAGCCATATTCGGTGGTGGTGGTCTTGCCCAGAATGACCGCACCAGCGGCCTTCAACCCCACCACGCTGGGCGCGTCTTCTGCCACCGGCGTGGCATCGGTCAGGCGGGAGCCGCGGCGGGTGGGCATGCCCGCCACATCGACCAGATCCTTCACCGTCACCGGCACGCCATCGAGTGGGCCAAGCGGGCGACCTATCCGCCAGCGTGCCGCACTCTCACCGGCCTGAATCAGCGCCTTGGGGTTCATCGCGGCAAACGCATTGATGCCGGAATTCAAACGCGCCACCCGCTCTGTGACCGACTGCAACACCTCCACCGGGTCCAGCACACGCCGCGCGTACAGGGCGAGCAGGTCTTCGGCAGATAACAGGCTGGGGTCGTTCATGGCGGCAATCCGGGTTGGACGAGGCCGGCAACATGACGCAGTGACGCCGCTTTGCAAATGGGCCGCGCAGCGAAACGGCGTGCGCAAGACCAACCTTGCTAAATCTGCAATGACTGCGTGGCGCTCTCCACTTCCTGGAAGCTGGGCATGTATTGCGTGGGCACCATCTTGCGGCCGGATTCGACGCTGACGGCCGGTGCGTTGCCGTTCAAATGCGCCACGATCACCGCGCGCACCACATCGGTGAATTTGCTCTCCTCCTCCACCACCCCTTTCAGCCGCGACGCCACCGGGCCCGCGATGCCGTACGCCAGCAGAATGCCCAGGAATGTGCCCACCAACGCACCACCGATCATCGCGCCCAGCACGGCGGGTGGTTCGTTGATGTGCGACATGGTTTTGATCACCCCCAACACAGCGGCCACGATGCCCAAGGCGGGCAGCGCGTCGGCGATGGACTGGATGGCGTGTGAGGCATGCATTTCCTCATGCAGCGATTTTTTTAGCTCGCGGCTCATGATGTCCTCGATCTGGTTGGGATCATCGGCATTCATCCCCACCAGCCGGAGATAGTCACAGATCATATCCGACAGATGATGGTTGGCGAGCAGCTTGGGAAATTTGGCGAAGGCAGCGCTTTCGGCCGGTTTTTCAATATGCGGCTCCAGCGCCATCGTACCCTTGCTGTTGGCAAGGCGGACGAAGAAATAGAGCAGGCAGAGCAGATCGAGATAATCCTGTTTTTTATAGGACGCCCCTTTGATCACCTTCTTGACGCCATGCAGCGTGTGTTTGACGTCATGCATCGAGTTGGACATCACGAAAGTGCCGATTGCCGCGCCACCGATGGTCATGAACTCAAACGGCAACGCCTCGATCAGCGGCTCCATACTGCCACCGGACAGCAGATAGCTGCCGAAAACACAGACCAGAACGAAAACCAGCCCGCCTATCGTTGTCATGGTGCGGCCACCTTCGCACCGGCGGTGCGCAAAACCAGAATGGCAATCCGCCGGTTGGCGGCCGCCATGGGGTCCGCCGGCAGCAGCAGATCGCGATCCGCATTGCCGGTCACGCTGCGAATCCGCCCCTCCGGCAGCCCGGCTTCCACCAGCAGACGGCGGGTGGCGTTGGCGCGCTCGGCGGAGAGTTCCCAATTGCTGGACCCCCCACTGCGAAACGGCGTGGCATCGGTGTGCCCGGCAATTGAGATCGGCTCGGAGAGCTTCATCAGGGCCGGTGTCATTTTCACCAGCAACTCCCGCGCCCGATCCACCATCTCGGCCGAACCGAGTGCGAACATTGGCCGCTTATCTTCGTCGAGCAACTGAATCCGCAGCCCCTCCGGCGTCTGATCGATGGAGATTTGGGAGGCGATGTCCTCCAGCAGTTTATCGCCCTGAATGGCTTCCCGGATTTGCTGTGCCGCCGCGTCAAACGCCACCTGTTCGCGCCGCTGCTGCTCCGCTTTCACCGCCGCAGCATCCGCCGATGCACGGGTAAGGGCTGCCTGTGCGCTGGCGGTTTTGCTGCCGACCAATGCCAGCACCCGCGCATCCGGCGAGCTGCGCAGCAATGGATCGACCCGCCCGGCATCGGGATTGGCCATGCCGTTCGCCGAAGCCGTGCCAGAATTAGGAGGGCCAGAATTGGGAGGGGCCGCACCGGATTTTGCGCCATCACCCTCATGCTGCTCGCGCACGAAATGGTCCATCGACGTCTCGGTGATCGCATCTTCCGGTGTCGGCTGCTCGTTGGTGCGGCCTTCCACCACCGACATCGTGCCGCGATCGGACACCATCTCTCCGGTTTCAAACGGTGTTTTGCCACCGAAGGGCTGACCGCTGCCCGACGCGCCGTGCGACAGCGGGTTCATCGGCGAGAAATAATCGGCCAGTCCCCGACGCTGCTCATCCGTGGTGGCGTTGAGCAGCCACATCAACAGAAAGAACGCCATCATCGCCGTGACGAAATCGGCATAGGCCACCTTCCAGGCGCCGCCATGATGGCCGCCCTCCGTCACTTCTTCTTTCTTGATGATGATCGGACGCTTGCCGTCCGCCTTGTTGCCACGCGCCACGATGCCCGCTCCGACTTAGCGCTGCGGGGCGGGGCGGGCGTTCGGGCGGCGATTACAGATGGTCATGCGCTTGGTCCTGCTGCTGATCGGCAGCAGGATGGACCCGGCATGGTTGAAATCAGGTTAACCCTGGCGCGTGAGATCAGGCCGCCAGCGCGCGCTCGAACACGGCCGGATCGACATTGCCGCCAGACAGCACCAGGCCCACCACCTTGCCGCGCGCATTGAATTTGCCGCTCAGCACGGCGGCCAGGGCAACCGCGCCGCCGGGTTCGACGACGATTTTCAGACGCAGAAAGGCAAAGCGCATGGCGGCGTAAACGTCCTCATCCGTCACCGCCACGCCGGGGCCAAGAAGGCGCTGATTGACCTGGAAGGTGAGTTTACCGGGTGTTTTGGCGAGCAGCGCATCGCACAGCATCGACGCCCCCGGCGCGTTCTCCACGCGATGGCCTTCGATCAGCGAGCGCGTGGTGTCGTCCCAGCCTGCGGGTTCGATGGGATGCACGACGGTGCCGGGCGAGAAGCCCTCGGCGGCCAGCGCGCAGCCGGCGATCAGGCCGCCGCCGCCGGTGCAGACGAGGAAATCGTCCATCTTCAGGCCGAGCGCCTGCGCATCCTGGATTGCCTCCAACGCCACGCTGCCTTGGCCGGCCATCACCGGGGCGTAGTCATAAGGCGGGATCAGCGTGGCACCGGTGCGGGCCACAAAGGCGTCGGCAACCTGTTCGCGATCATCGGTGACGCGGTTGAAGCGCTCGATGGTGGCCCCCCAGGCGCGGGTGCTTTCCACTTTGATGCCCGGTGCATCGAGCGGCATGAAGATGGTGGCCGCCACCCCGGCGGAGGCTGCCGCACAGGCGACGGCCTGGCCGTGATTGCCGGAGGAATGGGTGATCACGCCTGCTGTGCGCTGCGCATCGTTGAGTTGCAGCACCGAGTTGGTGGCACCGCGAAATTTGAAGCTGCCGGTCTTTTGCAGCGGCTCGGCCTTGATGAGGATCGTGCCGCCGGTGAGCGCGTCGAGCTGCGTGTTGCGCAGCAGCGGGGTGCGCACAACATGCGGGGCAATGCGGGCTGCCGCCTGGGCGACGTCATCAGGAGTGGGCAGGGTCATTTCTCATCCTTTGGGCGCGGCATCAGCGCCAGGGCTGCCGGTTGGCCGGTGGTGGTGACACGGTAGAGTCGAAATTCCTCCGCCACCATGCCATTGCGCGCACGGGAGAGCATGCCCAGACGCACAATATCCGTCCAATTCGGCCATTCCGGCGTGTCCGCGCGGCGCGCGGTGCGGACGAGCAGGCCGGTCTGCCCCGCGAAATGGGCGGCATCCGGCGCGGGCAGGTTGAACAGGCTCCAGCGCCCATCCAGCCCAATCACCACCCGGCCGGACGGCAGCAGGCGGGCGAGAAGTGCCGCTTGGCCATAATTGTCATCGACGATGAACGCCGCCCCCTGGCGGGTGGCCTCGGCATCGATCTGGTCGGCCAGATGCTGCCAACCGCCAAGGCGCAGCAAGGTGGGGTCCCACAGCATCGGCAAGGCAAGGGGAGCGATGGTCGCTTGAATCCACACGAAGGCGGTCAGCGCGAGACCGAGGCAGGTGGCGGGGGCGAACCAGCGGCGCCAGCGTGCGGACAGGCCAGCGGCGGCGGCCAGGGCGGCAGAGGGGAACAGAATCGCCGGCCAATTCGCCTGCACACGGTCGCCGAGCGCGTGTTGCACGAAGATCGCGCAGGGAATCAGCAAGGTGCTGGCGAGCAGCGTCCAACTGGCATCACCGTTGCGCGCCCTTCGAATCGCCACCACCAGCCCGGCGGCGGCAATCACCGCGACGATCGGCGTGGCGAGGCCGAATTGCCCGGCGATCAACTCGCCGAGGAATTGCAGCGCCTTGCCCGGCGAAAAATCGCCAACGCGCCCGCCTTGTTTGCTGAAACTCACCCAGCCATGCGCGGCATTCCACAGCAACACCGGCGCGAACACCGCACCGGCCAGCACGGCGGCGAGATAGGGCATCGGTGAGCGCCACCAGCGCCGCATCTCGGGCGACCAGAGCAGCCACGCCAGAAGCGCGGGGGCGAGCAAGGCGGCGGTGTATTTGCTGTCCAATGCCAGCCCGGCCGCGATACCGGCGGCCAGCCACCACCGCCCCTGACCGGTCGCACGCAGCCGGGCAAGGGCGCAGAGCGTGGCAGACCAGAACAGCAGAAGCGGGGTGTCCGGCGTCATGGTGGTGGCACCGGCGGCGAAGATCAGCGTGGCGTTGAGCAGACTGGCCGCCCACAGCCCGGCTTTCGTGCCGGGAAACAGGTCGCGCCCGGTCTGCACCAGCAGAAGCGAGCCGATGGCCGCCGAGAGTGGGGCGAGCAGGCGCACGCCGAGATTGCCTTCACCCGCAAGCAAGGTTCCCGCACGGATGAACAGCGCCACCATCGGCGGATGGTCGAGATAGCCGGGCGCGAGGGCGTGCGACCACACCCAGTAATAGGCCTCGTCGGGCGCCATCGGTGCGACGGCGGCGACGAGCAGGCGCAGGGCGGTGAGTGCGGCCAGACCAAGCCAGAGAGGAGAATTGTTCATCGGCAAGGCGGAATCCGTAGGGTGCCAATTCCGCGGGAAAAATCAGAGCGGCACGCCGGCCAGACTGCGGCTGGTGCGGATGGTTTGCAATGTCTGCACCCGCCCCACATTCGGCGCACCGGTGAGAAGCTGGGTGAGTTGGTTTTCATGCGCGGTGTCACGCGCCACCAGACGCAGCAGGAAGTCTCCACCACCGCGGATCATGTGGCATTCGCGCACTTCCGGCCAATCGGCCACCATCTTCTCGAAGCCGGACAGCACCAGCTCCTTTTGGCTTTCGAGGCCAACAATGGCGAAGAAGGTGATTTCCCAGCCCAGACGCTGCGGGTCGGAATCGGCATGATAGCCGCGAATGATCCCGGCTTCCTCCAGACGGCGCACGCGGCGCAGGCAAGGCGGTGCGGAGATACCAGCGCGGCGCGCCAGTTCCACATTGGTCATGCGCCCGTCATCCTGCAACTCTGCCAGGATTCGGCGGTCGATCGAATCCAGCAGGGCCGGCTCGTCTGGTAGCGTTTTCATCGTCTCGATCATCATCCTGGCCACACACCCCCATGCTGCACGGCGCAGACGAGGTTGTTGCACAAAAATGTCGTGGCTTGAAATATTGTTCCAACATCCCTGTTCCGCAAGACCTCTTTGGCTACGACTTGTTCATCTGTCGCCACCACCGATATGGTGTGCTGCCCTTTTCGGATTTTGACGTATGCCCGATACCCACAATGTTCCCGTTCTTATCATCGGCGCAGGCCCGGCCGGCTACACGGCGGCGATCTACACCGCCCGCGCCGGGCTTTCGCCGGTGCTGGTGGCGGGGCTGCAACCGGGCGGGCAGTTGACCATCACCACCGAGGTGGAAAATTACCCTGGTTTCGCCGAGGCGATCCAAGGGCCGTGGCTGGTGGAGCAGATGCAGAAGCAGGCCGAACATGTCGGCACGCAGATTGTCTACGATATCGTCACCGAAGTGGATTTCACCGCCCGCCCCTTCCGCGCCGTGTGCGATTCGGGCGATGTGTATCTGGCGCAGAGCGTGATCGTTGCCACCGGAGCGCAGGCGCGGTGGTTGGGACTGGAGTCGGAAAAGCTGCTGCAAGGCGCCGGCGTGTCAGCCTGTGCGACATGTGACGGGTTCTTCTTCCGGGGCAAGGATGTGGCCGTTGTCGGTGGCGGCAACACGGCGGTGGAGGAAGCGCTCTACCTTGCCGGTCTGGCCCATTCGGTGACGGTGATCCATCGCCGCGACACTTTCCGGGCGGAGAAAATCTTGCAGGAGCGGCTGTTCGCCAACCCGAAGATCAAGGTGATCTGGAACGCGGCCGTGGACGAAATCCTGGCGGCGTCGCGCCCGACGGTGGATGGCGTGCGGGTTCGCGACACCAAAACCGGCGACATGCAAACGATTGCAGTGGATGGCGTGTTCATCGCCATCGGTCATTCGCCCACCACGGCGATCTTCCGGGGCAAGCTCACGCTGGATGATGAAGGCTACATCGTCACCACCCCAGGCAGCACGCGCACCTCGGTTGCGGGGGTGTTCGCCGCCGGCGATGTGCAGGACAAGGTGTGGCGTCAGGCGGTGACGGCGGCGGGCACGGGCTGCATGGCGGCGCTGGAAGTGGAAAAATTCCTCGCCGGACACGCCTGAATCGACACCGGCAACAGCGTGACAAGAAAATTGTCGGCAGAAACGGCAAAAATGGTCACGAAGTTGTTGATCTTAGTTCAAAGTTGAATCACAAATTCAAATAGCGAATTGCTGATTCGCGCGCCAAGCACGTGTGGGCATCGAACTGGCCCCACAGGCGCAAGATGGGGACGGCCAGCGATGGATTGGGACAAGCTGCGGGTTTTTCATGCGGTTGCTGAAGCGGGGAGCTTCACGCATGCCGGCGACACGTTGAATCTCAGCCAATCTGCCGTCTCGCGCCAGATTTCGGCTCTCGAAGAGGCGCTGCAGGTTCCGCTGTTTCACCGCCATGCGCGCGGGCTGATTCTGACCGAGCAAGGCGAAAGCCTCAATCGCACGGTGCGTGAGGTCTTCGCCAAGCTGGCGATGACGGAAGCCCTGCTGACGGAGAGCAAGGAAAAGCCTGCCGGTCGCCTGAAAGTGACCACCACGGTTGGCTTCGGCGCGTCGTGGCTTGCCCCGCGTCTGGCGGGATTCCTGGAAGCCTATCCAGACGTGTCGATGACGCTTCTGCTGGATGACACCGACCTTGACCTTGCGATGCGCGAAGCCGACGTGGCGATTCGCATGCATCCGCCCAAGCAGCCCGATCTGGTGCAGCGCCATCTGATGGCGATTGACTGGCACGTGATGGCCTCGCCGGAATACCTCAAGCGCAACGGCACGCCGCAAAAGGCGGAGGATCTGGATAATCACAAGATCATCCTGTTCGGCAATTACCGCCCGCCGGTGCCGGATGTGGATTGGCTGGCCGAAATCGGCCGCCGTCCGGGCAGCCCGCGCAAGCCGCTGTTGGAGGTCAACAGCCTGCAGGCGATGATGGAAGCCGCACGCTCGGGCCTGGGCATCGTCGCCCTGCCGGATTATCTGGCCAATGATGCCACCGGCCTTGTGCGCATCATGCCGGACCTGAAGGCACCGCGCGTGGATGTGTTCTTCGTCTACCCGGAAGAGCTGCGCAATTCGAAGCGCGTGGCGGTTTTCCGCGACTTCCTGCTCGCCCGCCTCGCGGGCCGCTGATCGCCGATCGGGCGGGCTGCCATATGCAGTCCGCCTGATGGAACCAGACCGGCGGTCTCACACCGCACATCCCCGATCGCATGCCAGGACGCCATCAGGCCGAATGGCTTGGCGCGCAGCCGCATCCGCGGGCCCTGCCGCAGATGCGGGGGCCAATACGGATGCGCCGGTCCGCTCCAGCGACCGGCGCAGACATCGCAAAAAAATTGTTGCGCTTTCCACCGTCAAATGTTGAGTGGCTGCGACAGGGCGAACATGGCAACATGCTGTTTCGACTGACGTTTACGCGCATACAGTTCAAAAGAAGGTTCAACAGACGCACATGGCCGATGACAGCGCCATATCTGTGATGAACCACGCCGACGCTCTCCGCCGACTGGCTGAGTTGACGGTTGAGGTGACGCAATTGCGGGCGTTGCGCGACGATGCTGAAGTCATTGGCGACATTCATGCAGTACTGACCGATCAATCCACCTTCGCCAGCGCGCTGGATAAGATCATGCGCCGGATCATGGCGGCGATGGGGGCGGTCTATGCCCAGGTGTGGGAGCACCGCGCCCATTCACCCCTCGCCCATCTGCTGGCGTTCAGCGTGCGCGATCCGGCTGATGAGGCGGCGTTTGCCTCGCTCTACAGCACGGCGGCGATTCCGCTTGATGAATTGGCGATCGCCCATTTGTTCGATGACCCGGTGGGCGCACAGGCGGATGTTTTCAGCCACGCGCAGAGCCAATTGCCGCGTGTGCGGATGGCAAGAGGGCTGGGCGTGTGCGGTTATCTGACCCTCGCCTTGCCGCTTCGCGGTCGCCGCTTCGCGTTATTCCTCGCCCTGCGCCACCGGCTCCCGGATGCTTCGGCAGAATTGGCGCGGCTGGATCAGCTGGCACGGTCGGTGCGTCCGATCTTGGCGCGCAAGCTGGATGAGGAACGGCTGGTCCTCCTCGGTTCCGCCCTCAGCGCCACCCAAGACGGGATCATGCTCTATCGCAGCACAACGGTGCCGGGGCAGCATCTTGTCCATCTGACCAACGACGCTTTCAACCACAAGACCGGCTATGGCGCCGCTGAACTGGTCGGGCAATCGCCCTGGCAGATTGTAAGCCCACTTGCAGATCACAGCATTTTACCCGCTCTGCGCGACAAGGCGGGGCAAGGCAGCCAGGCCCGTGCTGAATTGCCGATACGCCGCCGCGATGGCAGCACGTTCTGGGGCGAATTGACGCTGGTGAAATTGCCGCCGGTCGGCGATCGCGAGGAGCATTTCCTGGCATTGCTGCGCGATGTCACCCAGCGCCGCGCCGATGCGGAGGCGCAGCGCCATCGTGAGCGCGAATTGCAGGTTGCCGCCAGCAGCCTGAGCAAACGCAGCGAGCAATTGGCGCATACCCAGCGCATCGCCCGCCTCGGCGCATGGCGCTGGCAACGTCATCGCAGCGTGCTCGATGTGTCTGACAGCATTTACGACCTTGCCGGACAGGCCCCCGGCCACTTCCTGCCGACGGTGCGCAACACGTTGGCATTGCTGCCAAAGGCGGATCGTCGCCTGCTGGCAAAGGCCTTCACGGGCTACCAGCGCGACGGCAATGCAGGCCGCATGCACCATTTCGAATTCCGCCTCAATCACCCGGATGGCGAGACGCGCTATGTGTGGACGGAGTGCAGTTTCGAGACCGACGAGAATGGCCGCCTATTGGCCATCAATGGCATCGCACAGGACATCACCGAGCGCCGGGACGCGCAGGAGATGCTGCTGCATTCGGAAAAATTGCGCTCGCTCGGCCAGCTCACCGGCGGCATTGCGCATGATTTCAACAATTTGCTGACGGTGATTTCGGTCAATCTGGACATGATCGGCTCCATCCTCGGCACCCATCATCCGGCCGAGGAATTGCGCGCGAGGGCGGCCAAGGCAGCGCAGAGCGGGGCGGAGTTGACGTCCAATCTGCTCGCCTTCGCCCGCCGCCAACCGCTCGCGCCGGTGCCGCTGGACATTGCCCATCTGCTGGGCGAATTGCGCAGTCTGACGGCCACCAGCATGGGCAAGCTGCACCAATTGAACGTGATCGCCATGCCGGACCTGCCGCGCTGTCTGGCCGATCGTGCCGGGTTGGAGGGCGCGCTGCTCAATCTGCTGGTCAATGCGCGCGACGCGATGTCGTCCGGGGGGCAGATCGAGATGGTCGCCGCCGTGCATGATATCGGCCCCGGCAACACCCCGCCGCGCCTGACCCTGGCACCGGGGCGCTATATTTCGGTCAGCGTGGTCGATTCGGGCACCGGGATTGCGACCACTTTGCAAGACAAGGTGTTCGAACCGTTCTTCACCACCAAGCCGCCCGGCAAGGGCACCGGGTTGGGGTTGAGTTCGGCCATCGGTTTCGCCCGGCAATCCGGCGGCGATCTGGAAATGCAGAGCGCGCCGGGACTGGGCACGGTGATGCGGATCTATGTGCCGGCGCTGGCGGAATAAAGGGCTACATCACCCGGCGAAACACCACGCGCCGTGCCAGCCAGCAGCCAATATCGACGGCCAGCACGCGCCCCTCACCATCGCGGCGGAATTCCAACGTCCAGTCACCGGGCGGTGCGCAGTCCAGTGCGCGCGGCATCGGCAGGCGCCAGACGGCGTTGAACACCGGCAGCAGAATCTGCATCTCACCTTGGCCGAGATCGCCGGAGAAGGCGCCATAGAGGGTGCCGCCGGCATCGGTGCAGGTAAAATCGGCGTCGTATTCATCCGAACGATAACGGCCGGCCAGCCCATCGATGCGCCCCGCCGCGTCGTCCGAGAGGCAGCGCAGGCGGCTGGCGCAATTATCCGCCGGACGATTGAGGAACACGTCTCCGCCGCGTGGATCGATCGCCGAATTCGCGCCGAGCAAGCCGCCTTTCTGATCTGGCAGCAGCGACTCGGCACTTTGGCCATAATGCAGCATCACCCGGCCCTCGGCGGTTGGCACCAAGCGCACGATCAGGCCGGATTCCGGCTCGATGAAATTGCGCCGCCAACCGGCGACCAGGGCGGGATGGGTGGTGGGCGGCGGGGCGGCATCTGGGGTGAGGATGGATTGCGCAAGGCCGATGGCGGCAGCGCGTGCATCCTGGCCGTGGTTGAACAGCACCACCACCGACAGCCGCGATTGCGGCACGTGGCAGCGGAAACTGCGCCAGCCGCGCAACGCGCCGCCATGCCCGGTGGCCGCCTGCCCGGCAATCTCGAAGCGCGCCAAGCCGAAGCCATAACGCGCCGCGTTGCCATCGGCGAACCGCACGGGGGCCACGAGGCGACGATAGAGGCTCGATTCGTCGTTCCAATGGGTGTCGATGCTGCGTTCCCAGGCGATCATATCGTCCAGGCTGGCGATCACCCCGGCATCGCCGGTCCAGAAGACGCGGTTGGTGGCCGGGAAGAAGCCGAATTCCACGCTGCCTTCATAGCCTTCGGTGCCGTCGGGCATGCTGGCGGTGTCGGCCCAGAGCTTGGCATCGGCCATGCCCGCGCGTTCGAAGACGTGATCATGCAGCAGATCGGCATAGGCATGCCCGGTCTGAGCCTCCAGCGCGTCACCGAGGAGGCGGAAATTCTGATTGCAATAGGCGTAGCGGGTGCCGGGTTGGAACTGCAGGCTGGCGGTGCGGCCGATCAGGCGACGGGCGGCGGCGGCATCGAAAGCGCCCTCCACCGGAGCACCGCTGAGCATGGCGGTGGCCCAGTAATCGCGCAGACCGGATTGATTATGCGCCAGATGCAGCGCCCCCGGCCCCCGCCCCTCCAGCAGCGGCATGGCGGCGGCAACCGGGGCGTCGAGCACGGACAGATCGGGCGAGACGGCCAAGGCCGCCGCGCAGGTGAATTGCTTGGTGATCGAGCAGACGCGGAACAGCGTGCGTTCGGTGAATGGCAGGCGGCGGGCGATGTCGGCGAATCCCCAGGCGTGGCGCGCGATCACCCGCCCGTTCCGCACCACCGCCACCGCCCCGCCCGGACCGGGATAGGCCAGCGGCAGCGCGGCCAGCGCCCGGTCGAAGGCGTGGGAATGAGCCATTGCTCAGCGCATCTGTTGAATGGCGGACAGCACCCAACGGCCACCGGCGACACGCAGGAAGGTCCAGAACTCGGTGCTCGCCACACGCTGACCCGGCACACCCGACACCGCCCGACCGGCGGAATCATAAGTGACATCGACCATCGAGAACCGCATCGAGACGGTGGCGTAATCGCGGCCTTCCTCCGACCACGCCTCGGACAGATCGCCTGCATCCAGATGCACATCTGAGACGATGTTGCGCACGCCACGGCTGGTTTGTTCGGCCAGTTGCTCGCCGAAATACGACACCATCTCCGGCGTGGCGATCAGGCGCAGCGTGGCGATGTCGTGCTGGGACCATGCTTGCTGGATGGCATAGAGCGTCTGTTCGAAGGCCTGATAATCCGCCGGGCCGATGGTGATTTCATGCAGCGGCGGACGCGGGGCAGCCCCGCCCGGCATCGCATGCGTCATCGGCGGGCGCGCGCCGCCCCCCATCACCATCCCCGCGACGAAGCGGATCACCCAGAACAGGATCAGCAATTGGAACAGCCCGCCGAGCAGGCCGAACAGGCCGTGATGGAACAGGCCACCGCCGAAGAACATGCCGATCAGCCCGCCGGTGAGCAGCCCGCCCATGAAGCCGCCAAAGGGCGAGCGTGTGGCTTGGCCATAGGTTGGCTGGCTGCCGCTGCTGCCATAGGGCGTGATGCTCTGCTGCATCGGGGCCGCGCCATAGGGCGCTGAACTGGTAGGCGCTGGGGCGGAATAGGTTTGCGAGCCACGGCTGCCCATCGAGAGCCCGGACCCCGCCTTGGCGAACGCCAATCCGGGCGCGAGGGCGAAAGCGAGGCAGAGTGCAGCAATCATAAGGCGGCGCATGACAACCCCTGGAAGATGGTGTCTGTAATATAGTTGCTCATGCGCTGGAATGTCAGTGATCTGGTTGACGATGATGCATATTCCATCGACCCTCCATCCCTGCACGCTGTCACCGGGCACGGCGTGCTGGCGATCAAGGCAGAACATCGACAATGACACCCTTATTCGCGCTGCTCGCCAAGGCGCTGTCCACGGCTGCCGTCGTCGTGCTCGCCTCGGTGATGGCAGAGCTTTTCGGGCCGTTCTGGGGGGCGTTGGTGACGAGCCTGCCGGTTGCCACCGGCCCGGCCTATCTTTTTCTGTCGTTGGACCACAGCGATTCATTCATCGCCACCGCAGCATTGAACAGCGTGGTCTCGGTTTCCGCCTTGCTGGTGTTCTTGATCACCTACGCCCGCGTGGGCCAGCGCCTGCGCCCGCTGGCGAGCCTGGGCAGCGCGTTGCTGACATGGACGCTGGCAAGCGCGGTGCTGCGGCTGGTCAATTGGACAGTGCCGTGGGCGCTGGTGGAGGTCGTCACCGCGTTCTTCATCGCGCTGCGCATCGCACGGCACATCGATGTCCAACTGCCCGTGCCGCGCCAGACGATGGCCCGGCGCTGGTATGATCTGCCGTTGCGCGGTGGGATTGTGGGCAGTTTCGTGCTGCTGGTGGTCAGTGTGGCCGATCTGCTGGGACCGCAGGCAACCGGCATCGCCTCGGTGTTTCCGATCACGTTGACCAGCCTGTTGCTGCTGCTGCGCCCGCGTGTGGGAGCGGCGGAGGCGGTGATGGTGGCATTGATCACCTTGCGCGGGATGATCGGGCTGTGCGGCTTCCTGATGACCCTGCATCTGCTCGCCATCCCGCTCGGCGCGCCCTGGGCGCTGCTGGCGGGGCTGGGAGCATCATTGGCGTGGTCCGGCGTGATGATGGTGCGGCGGAAGCGGGGGTAGGATTCAGGCGCGCAATGACGGGGTGTTTTTACGCCCCGGCGATGGTCAGCCCTTCGATGCGCAGAGTCGGGGCGTCGGTGCCGCGTTTGAAGACCAGATCATTGGCGGGCGTGACATGGGCGAAGATCTCGAAGCCGTTGCCGGCGATGGTGATCTCGGCCACCGGCTCGGCAATCACGCCGTTGCGGATCATGAAGCCCGCCGCCCCCCGGCTGTAATCGCCGGTCAGCCCGTTCATCCCGCCGCCGAGCAATTCGGTGATGTAGATGCCTTCCTTGATGTCGGCCATCAATTCGGCGGGGCTGAGGGTGCCGGGGGTCATGAAGAGATTGGTGCCGGACGGCGCAGGCGGGCCGCCGGTGCCACGGCTGGCATGGCCGGTGGAATGCAGGCCGAGTTGGCGGGCGCTGCGGCTGTCGAGCAGCCAGGAGCGCAGAATGCCATCCTCGAAAATCGCCAGACGCTGGGTGCGCACGCCCTCACCGTCGAACAATTTGGAGCGCAGGCCCCGCACGCGGCGCGGATCGTCGATGATGGAGATGCCGGGGGCGAAAATCCGCTGGCCCATCTTGTCCTTGAACAGCGAGGTGCCGCGCGCGACAGATGACCCGTTCACCGCCCCCACCGCGTGGCTGATGATGGAGCCGGAGACGCGGGGGTCGAACACCACCGGGAATTTGCCGGTCTTCGGGCGGGTGGGGTTCATCCGCTTCACCGCACGCTCCCCCGCCGAGCGACCCACGGCTGCGGGGTCGTCAAGATCGGCGAAATGCACGGCGCTGGAATAATCGTAATCGCGCTGCATCGAGATGCCCTCACCCGCCAGGGCGACGGCGGAGATGGAGTGTGAGGAGCGCGTTTGACGGCCAACGAAACCGGCAGAGGTGGCGAGCACCACTTCGTTGCGGCCATAACCGGCATCGCCGCCTTCGGTGTTGGTCACCCCCGGCACATCCCGCGCGGCATCCTCGGCGGCCTGGGCGCGGGCGATGAGCTGCGCGGCTTGCGGCTCCTGTCCGTCATCAAGGTCGAGATCGAGATCGTCGGGCGGGGACATCTCGGCGGCCAGCCCGATGAAGGGATCGGCGGGCACCACACGCGCCATGGCAAGCGCGCGTTCCACCAGACGGTCGAAACTGGCCGGGTTGAGGTCGGTGGCGGAGACCACCGCCGCCTGCTGGCCGAGAAACACCCGCAGGCCGAGATCCTGGCCTTCGGAGCGCTGCAATTGCTCGGTCTGCCCATGGCGGCGGGCGACGGAGAGCGAGGTGCCGATGACCAGCAACGCATCCGCCGCATCGGCCCCGGCGCGGCGCGCACGGGTGACGAGATCGGCCAGCAATTCAGCGCTCGTCGTCATGATCAGGCTGCCAATGCTTCTGAAATGCGGGTGATGTCCGGCACCTGACCCGCAGGCCCCATGGTGGCCAGGGTGGGGGCGGCACGGAAGATGGCGGCGGCGGCGTGCTGGATGTCGTCCACGCTGACGGCGTTGATCTTGGCCACCGTCTCCTCGGTGGGCATGATGCGGCCGAAAACCTGGATTTGACGGGCGATCTGCTCGCAGCGGCTGCCGGGGCTTTCGAGCGACATCAGCAGGCTGGCCTTGACCTGCGCACGGGCGCGGTTGAGCTCGGCCAATGTGACCTGATGCTGCACCTTGGCCAGTTCTTCGAGCGTGACGGGAATCAGCTCCGCCGCCTCGCTCTCGCCGGTGCCGGCATAGATGCCGAACAGCCCGCCATCCTGATAGGGCGAGGCGAAGGCGTAGATGGAATAGACCAGCCCGCGCTTCTCGCGCACTTCCTGGAACAACCGCGACGACATGCCGCCGCCGAGCACGGTGGCGAGCAGCATGGAGGGGTAATACATCGGGTCTTTGTAGCCCACCGTGGGGAAGCCGAGGCAGATGTGAACCTGATCGAGATCGCGGTCTTCCCGGAACTCACCGCCGGTGTAGATGCCGGGCTGGGCGGCGGGGGCGGCGAGGTTGGGCAGGTCGGCGAAATGCTGCTGCACAAGATCCAGGAAACGCTCATGTTCCAGATTGCCCGCAGCGGCGACGACGATGTTCGAGGCGGTGTAATGCCGCTTCATATAGTTCATCAGCGTGTCGCGTCGCATGCCACGGATCAGGTCTTCCGTGCCAAGCACCGGGCGGCCCATCGGCTGATTGGCGAAGGCGATGTCTTGGAAATGGTCGAAGATGATGTCATCCGGCGTGTCGTTCGCCTGACCGATTTCCTGCAGGATCACCCCACGCTCGCGCTCCATCTCGTCCGGGTCGAAGGTGGAATGAGTCAGGATGTCGCCGATGATGTCGGTGCCGAGCGCCATGTCTTCCTTGAGCACCTTGACGTAATAGGCGGTCTGCTCGCGGGCGGTGTAGGCGTTGATCTGGCCGCCGACATTCTCGATCTCTTCGGCGATCTGCGCGGCGTTGCGCTTTTCGGTGCCCTTGAAGGCCATGTGTTCGAGAAAATGCGACGCGCCGTTTTCACTCGCCAGCTCGTTGCGTGTGCCGGCGGCGACATAGGCGCCGAGCGAGACGGTTTCCACACGGTCCATCCGCTCGGTCACCACGGTGAGGCCGCTGGGCAGGCGGGTGAGGCGGATGGCGTCGGACTGATTGGTCATGCAGCGTTCCTTGCAACCAAAGCGCGGACCTCGGCCTCGATGGCGGAGAGGTCGGCGGGAACGCACGAATAGCGTTCCTCTCTCTCATATAGGTCGGCGAGGTGCGTTGGCAGAGGGGGGCGGATGCCGATTGCCTGTTCGATGGCATCGGGGAACTTCGCCGGATGCGCGGTGGCCTCGGCCACGATGGGCGTGCCGGGGCGACCGAGGGCGGCGGCGGCCTCGATGCCGATGATGGAATGCGGGTCGGCGAGATAGCCGGAGGCGGCATGGAGCGCACGAATGGCGGCGAGGGTTTCGTCATCGCCGAGGCGGAAGCCGGTGAACAGAGCGGTGGCGCGCTGCCAGGCCGCATCGCTGACCGGCATTTTACCGGTGCGGCGGAATTCCGTCATGGTGCTGGCGGTGGCGGCGGCATCGCGGTCGAGCAATTCGAACAACAGGCGCTCGAAATTCGACGATACCTGAATGTCCATCGACGGCGACAGGCTGGGCTCCACGCCATTGACGCTCATGTCGTTGGCGGCGAGGAAGCGGGTGAGGATGTCGTTGCGGTTGGAGGCGACGACGAGACGGCCGATCGGCACGCCGATGCGCCGCGCGGCATAGGCGGCCAGCACGTTGCCGAAATTGCCGGTGGGGACGGCGAAATCGACCTCGCGATCCGGCGCGCCAAGGGCGATGGCGGCGGCGACGTAGTAGGGGATTTGCCCCAGGATGCGCGCCCAGTTGATGGAGTTGACCGCCGAGAGATGCACATCCGAGCGGAACGGCACATCGGCGAACATCGCCTTCACCAGATCCTGGCAATCATCGAAGGTGCCCGCCACGGCGAGGTTCTTCACGTTGGCGGCCAGCACGGTGGTCATCTGGCGGCGCTGGACGTCTGACGTGCGGCCCTCGGGGTGCAGGATGCAGATATCGACGCGCTCACGCCCGGCACAGGCTTCAATCGCTGCCGAGCCGGTATCGCCCGAGGTGGCGCCGACGATGGTGACGCGCTCGTTGCGCTGATTGAGCACATGGTCGAACAGGCGGCCGACCAGTTGCAGCGCCATGTCTTTGAAAGCCAGCGTGGGGCCGTGGAAGAGTTCCTGCGTCCACAGATTGCTGTCCAACTGCACCAGCGGCACCACGGCCTTGCTGGCAAACCCGGCATAGGAATCGCGGCAGAGGCGCAGGATGGTGTCGGGGTCGATGCTGCCTGCCATGAAGGGCGTCATCACGCGGGCGGCGAGATCGGCATAGGGCAGGCCACGCATGGCGCGCAGATCGTCTGCCGAGAAGCTGGGCCAGCTCTGCGGCATATACAGCCCGCCATCCTCGGCGAGACCGGCCAACAGAACACCAGAGAAATCGCGGACCGGAGCCTGGCCCCGCGTGGAGATGTAACGCATGTCAAACAGCCTATCGGGCGGAGATGTATCGGGCAGTGATGCGGGTTTGTGCGGAAATGATCAATGGCGGAGATGATCAGGCAAGATACCGCGCCGTGAGATGGGCGCGGAAATCGGCGGGGTCGAGGGGTTTGCCGGTGGCGAAACGCAGCAGGTCGTTGAAGCCCCAGCGGCTGCCCTGGCTGTGGAATTTGGCGCGCAGCCAGCCCAGCAAAGGCGCGAAATCGCCGATCGCCAGACCGTCATCCAGCCCCGGCACCTCACGCCGCGCAGTGGCCATCAATTGGGCGGCGGCCATCGCGCCCAGCGAATAGCTCGGGAAATAGCCGACCAGACCGGCATACCAGTGAATGTCCTGCAACACGCCCTGCGCATCATTGGGCGGGGTGATGCCGAGCAGGGTCTGCATGCCCTCATTCCACGCCCCCGGCAGATCGGCCACCGCCAGATCGCCGGAGATCAGCGCCTGCTCCAGACGGAAGCGCAGAATGATATGCGCCGGATAGGTCATCTCATCCGCATCGACGCGAATGAAACCGCGCGAGACGCGACGGGTGATCCGGCCGAGATTTTCCGGTGCGTAAGGCGCTGCATCGCCACCGAAGGTGGTGTGCAGATCCGGGCCGAGGAAGCGCAGGAAGGCATCCGAGCGGCAGGCCTGCATTTCCATGATCAGCGACTGGCTCTCATGCGCCGCCATCCCGGCCGCCTCACCCACCGGTTGACGGGCATAGGCGGTGGGCAGGCCGCGTTCATAGAGCGCATGGCCGGTCTCGTGCAGCACGCCCATCAGCGACTTGCTGAAATCCTCGGTGGAATAGCGCGTGGTGATGCGCACATCGGTGGGGGTCCCGCCGCAGAACGGGTGGGTGGAGCGGTCGAGGCGGGAATGCTCGGCTTCCAGACCGGTGCGCAGCGACAGGCGACGACACAATGCTTCCTGCACATCCTCATGGAACGGGCCTTGCGGACGCAAAGGTGCCGGACGGCTGTTTTGCAGTTCCTCCACACGCGGCAGCGCGTCACGCAGGAAGGTTTCGTATTCGGCGAAAATCGGTGCCACGTCGGCCGCCGTGATGCCGCGTTGATAGGTGTCCATCATCGCGTCATAGGGCGAGACGCCGAAAGCTGCGCCGTAAGCCTGTGCCTTTTCACGCACCAGACCCATCAGTTCGGCAAGCTTCGGCGCGACGGCGGCAAAATCGGCATTGGCGCGGGCGGTGCGCCAGATTTGGTCGCATTCATTCGAGACGCGGGCGAATGCCTCCACCAAATCGGCTGGCAAGGCCGTCGCACGGGTGTGCCCGGCCCGCAGCAGGCGGAGATTTTCGGCATCCCAAACGTTTTCAGGCGGATTGGCCTCCGCCTCGGCGAGATCGTCAGCGATGTCTGGGGCCGTTGAGAGGCCGTGCGACAGGCTGGCGAGCACGGCGAATTGCTCGCCACGCGCCGCCGCCCCGCCGGTTGGCATCACCGCACTGGCGTCCCAGCCCAGCATCGCCTGAGCCTCCCCGAGTGTTGCGATGCGGGCGGCGCGGGCGGTGAGGCGGGAATAGGCGGTCATGATCGGCGGGATTTCCGGGCATAGAGGACAAAGATCACCGATAAGGTGACGGCAAAACCGAACCAGGTGAAGGCATAATTGAGATGATCATTCGGCGGGCGCGGCATGGCATGTGACGGTTCGGGTATCTGGCCTGCCACCACCGGCCCCAAGACGATCAACGTGTAGGGCGCGACATTGGTCTCACCGAGGGAGGCACCGATGGCCGCAGGGTCCAGCGTGTAGAAGCGCCGCTGTGCCGGGTTGTCGGTGGCGGCCAGCATGCCGGCATGCTCGGCCGGACGGATGAAGCCCTCCACCGCCTGCGATTGCAGCGGAAACGGATGCAAAGCGGCATCGGGCAGGAAGCCGAGATCAACCAGCACGGTCGGCTGCCCGTCGCGCTCCATCGGCACGATCAACTGCGTGCCGGGCCGTCCGTCGCGCACGTCGAAACCATAGGAGGCTTGCAGATCGGTGCGCAAACGCCCCTCCAGCCGCACCTTCTGAAACGGCTGCGGCAGGCTGGGCATCGGGATGGCGGCATGGGTTTCGGCGGCGTCGATCTGGGCGAGCAGCGCGAGTTTCCAGGCCCGGCGTTCGAGCTGCCAGATGCCGAGCGAGATCAGAATCACCAGCATCACCAGCGTGGAGATCGCCGGAACCATCAGGCGGCGGGGCATGTTCAGATATCCGGGGTGTTGTGCCGCAATTGTAGTGCGACAAACAGCGCCTTCAAAGGGCGCATCAGCAGCAGCGCCAAGGGCAGACCGACCACCGGCCACACAATGGCGTGCACCCAGAGCGGCGGCTCGAAATGAATGTCCACATAAAAGGCGGACACCACCAGGATGGTGCCGAGAACCAGCATCACCAGCACCACCGGACCATCTCCGGCGGCGTGCTTGTTCAGGTCCAGACCGCAGACGTCACAGCGCTCACGCACGGTGAGCAGGCCGGAAAACAATTTGCCCCGACCGCAGCGCGGACAGCACTGGGTCAGGGCAATTTTCAACAGCGAAGGTTGTGTCACGAGCGGGCGATCAGCCAGCCAGCGCCGAGCCGCGACCGGCCAGGTAGATCGCGACGTAGAGGAACAGCCACACAACGTCGACGAAATGCCAATACCAGGCGGCGGCTTCGAAGCCGAAATGCTTCTCCACGGTGAATTCGCCCTTGATGGCGCGCACGAGGCAGACGGCCAGGAAGATCGTGCCGACAATGACGTGGAAGCCGTGGAAGCCGGTGGCGAGGAAGAAGATCGAGGAATAGATGCCGCCGCCGTTGAAGGCGAACGGTGCCTCGGAATATTCCATCGCCTGACAGGTGGTGAAGGTCAGACCGAGCAGAACCGTCAACGCGAGACCACGCACCAGACCCTTGCGATCACCTTCGAGCAGCGCGTGATGCGCCCAGGTGACGGTGCAGCCCGAGAGCAGCAGGATCATCGTGTTCAGCAGCGGCAGGCCGAACGGGTCGAAGGTGTGCACACCGGTCGGCGGCCAAGCCGGAATTTCCGCGCCCAGCACGTGAGACGGGAACAGCGCGAAGTGGAAATTTCCCCAGAAGAAGGCAACGAAGAACATCACTTCCGACGAGATGAACAGCGCCATGCCATAGCGCAGGCCAAGGCGGACGATGGTGGAGTGCATGCCCGGCGTGCTGCTCTCCTTGATCACATCGCGCCACCAGAAGAACATGGTGGCCAGCACCGCGGCGAGGCCGGCATAGAGATAGGCATAGGTGCCGAAATGGGCAGCCTGGACAACGCCGAACAATGTCAGCCCGGCACCGAGCGCGCCGGTGAGCGGCCAAATCGACGGATCGACCAGATGATAGGGCTGCTTCAATCCCGATGGGGAATAGAGAACGGCGCCGTGGGAATCGTTGCTCATGGTGTCCTCGTGGTCAGATCTGACAGGCGTGCCCGGCTGGGCGGCTTAGGGTGGCAAAGGGTGAACGCGCTCATCGCACCAGCGGCCCGACATGCGGCCCGGCGGTTGCCAATGCGGCCTGAAAAGCCGGATCGTCAGCAGCGCGGAAGAAGGTGTAGCTGAGCGTGATCGTCTTCACGTCGGCGGTGTTCGGATCGTCGGCAATCGCCGGATCGACCCAGAAGCTGAGCGGAAACTCCATCGCCTGACCCGGCTTGAGCGTCTGTTCGTTGAAGCAGAAGCAGGCGGTCTTATGGAAATACTTGCCCACTTTGTCCGGGGTGACATTGTAGAGAGCCACGCCCTTGATCGCGGTGCCGCTGGTGTTGGTGGCGTGGTAATAGGCGACCTGATCCTGGCCGAGCGGCAGGGTGATGGCGTGCTGATCGGGGCCAAAGCTCCATGGCAGATTCGGATGCGTGTTGGCATCGAACTCCACGGTGATCATCTGTGCGCGGCCATTCTCGGCCAGCTTGGGTGCCGCGCGACCGCTGATATCGGGCGTGCCGGCATAGCCCGTCGCCGCACAAAAGGCGCGATAGAGCGGCACGGCGGCAAAGGACAGGCCGACCATTCCAACGATGGTGCAGACCAGTGCCAGCCCGAGCAGAGTGTTGCCGCGCCTGCCGCTCACCCGGCACCGCCGATATGAGCGTGCATCTTGACCATCGAGATCGCGTAAAACAGCGCCGACACCGACACCAAGGCGATCAGCATCGCGATGTTACGACCCCGGCGGCGCTTGCCCAGCGCCAGGGATTCTTCACGCGACAGTGGAGGCGGAAAATCGGTCATCAGCGTACTGCCCAATCAACATACACCGCGCCAAACAGGGCGAAGAGATACAGGATGGAATATTTGAAACAGGTTTTGGCAGGCTTATCGCCGGTCAGGCTGACGCCGGTGGCGTCCTGCTTGTCGGTGTAGACGCGCCACGCATCGAACAGGAACCACAGGCCCAGCAGCAGCGCCGTGACGCCATAGACCGGGCCGCTATAGCCGAGATACCAGGGCAGCAGGGTGAACGGCACCATCGCGATGGTGTAGAGCAGAATCTGGCGACGAGTTTCTTTTGCACCCGCCACCACCGGCAGCATCGGAACGCCGGCGCGCTTGTAATCCTCATGCGCCCAGAGCGAGAGCGACCAGAAATGCGGCGGCGTCCACATGAAGATCATGCCGAACAGGATCAGCGGCATCGCCGACAGCGAGCCCGTCACCGCCGCCCAGCCGATCAGCGGTGGGAAGGCACCGGCGGCACCGCCGATGACGATGTTCTGCGGCGTGCGGCGCTTGAGCCACATGGTGTAGATGACGACGTAGTAGAAAATCGAGCCGGTCAGCAGCATCGCCGCAAACCAGTTGGTGGCCAGCCCCATCATGATCACCGATGCGACCGCCAGGAACACGCCATAGCCCAGCGCATCATCCGGCGCGATCCGACCCGACGGGATCGGACGCTTGGCCGTGCGCTTCATCACCGCGTCGATGTCGCGGTCGAACCACATATTGATCGCACCCGAGGCACCCGCGCCAAGCGCGATGCACAACATGGCGGCGAAGGCGAGCACCGGGTTGATACGCCCCGGCGCCACCAGCAAGCCCGCCAGCCCGGTGAACACCACCAGCAGAACAACCCGCGGCTTGAGCATCATCAGCCAATCCCGCGCGGTGGAATTGTTCCCCGTCGCGATGGAGCCGACCAGGGGGGAGAGCGAATCTCCCCCCACATCGCTGATGGCCAGAGCGTCTGAATGTGCCTGCATGGTGGATGCTATGACCGTTCTTAGTTAACGCGCGGGAGTTCTTCGAAGGTGTGGAAGGATGGCGGCGAGGAGACCGTCCATTCCAAAGTCGTCGCACCCTCGCCCCACTGATTGGCCGGAACCTTCTTCTTCGAGGTGAAGGTGATGAACACCACAACCAGGAAGATCAGCACCGAGAACCCCGCGATGAAGGCACCGATGGAGGAGACGTAGTTCCACCCCGCAAAGGCTTCCGGATAGTCGAGGTAACGACGCGGCATGCCGGCCAGACCCAGGAAGTGCATCGGGAAGAACGTCAGGTTCACGCCGATGAACGTGACCCAGAAATGGATCTTCCCGAGGGTCTCCGGATACTGGTAGCCGCTCATCTTGCCGACCCAATAGTAGAACCCGGCAAACATCGAGAACACCGCCCCCAGCGACAGCACGTAATGGAAATGCGCGATGACGTAATAGGTGTTGTGCAGCGCCTGATCGAGACCGGCATTGGACAGCACCACGCCGGTCACGCCGCCGACGGTGAACAGGAAGATGAAGCCAATCGCCCAGATCATCGGGGTCTTCAGCTCGATCGAGCCGCCCCACATGGTGGCGATCCACGAGAAGATCTTGATGCCGGTCGGCACCGCGATGATCATCGTCGCCGCCATGAAGTAGGCGCGGGTATCGACTTCCATGCCCGAGAGGAACATGTGATGCGCCCACACCACGAAGCCGACGACACCAATGGCCACCATCGCATAGGCCATGCCGAGATAGCCGAACACCGGCTTCTTCGAGAAGGTTGAGATGATGTGGCTGATGATGCCGAAGCCCGGCAGGATCATGATGTAGACTTCGGGATGGCCGAAGAACCAGAACAGATGCTGGAACAGCACCGGATCGCCACCACCGGCGGGGTCGAAGAACGACGTGCCGAAGTTACGGTCGGTGATCAGCATGGTGATCGCACCGGCCAGCACCGGCACCGAGAGCAGCAGCAGGAACGCCGTCACCAGGATGGACCACACGAACAGCGGCATCTTGTGCAGGGTCATGCCCGGCGCGCGCATGTTGAAGATGGTGGTGATGAAGTTGATCGCACCGAGCAGCGACGAGATACCGGCCAGATGCAACGCGAACAGCGTGTAATCCAGCGACGGACCCGGCGTGTAGGTGGAGTTCGAGAGCGGCGGATACAGCGTCCAACCCGGAGCGCCGCTGTCACCCGTGAAGAAGGCGAGCAGCACCAGGAACAGCGACGGCACCAGCAGCCAGAACGAGATGTTGTTCAGACGCGGGAAGGCCATATCGGGCGCGCCGATCATCAGCGGCACGAACCAGTTGCCGAAACCACCGATGATGCCGGGCATCACCATGTAGAAAATCATCAACAGACCATGCGAGGTGACAACCTGGTTCCACTCGTTGCCGTCCACCATGTGGTGGGAGCCCGGATGCATCAGCTGCCAGCGCATCCACATCGACAGCGAACCACCGATCAGACCGCCACAGACGGAGAAGATCAGATAGAGCGTGCCGATGTCTTTATGGTTGGTGCTCATCAGCCAACGCTGAACGAAGCCCGGCTTGTGATCGTGGTGATGGTCGTGGCCATGCCCATCATGGGCATGGTCGTGAGCGGTAGCGGTCATTGGTCAGTCTCCTGCACGAAGCGCGGGATCAATGGGAAATGGCGGCAAGCTGAACCGGGGCTGCGGCAGGCGCCGCGGCGGCCGGCGTGGCATCCGCAAACTTGGTCTTCGCTTCCACCAGCCAGGCTTCAAATTCCTTCTCCGGCACGGCCTTGACCGAGATCGGCATGAAGGAATGGTTGGTGCCGCAAATCTGGTTGCACTCACCGTAATAGGTGCCCGGTGCGTCAACGCGGAACCAGGTTTCGATGGTGCGGCCCGGAATGGCGTAACGCTGCACGCCCAGGCTTGGAATGAAGAAGGAATGGATCACGTCGGCAGAGGTGGTCAGAATACGGATGTTCTTGCCGGCAGGAACCACCAGTTGGTTGTCCACATCCAGCAGGCGCATCTGGCCGGGCTTCAGGTCTTCATCGGCCACGATGTGGCTGCTGAAATCGACCTTGGCCGCATCGCCGTAATCATATTCCCAATACCACTGGTGGCCCGTGACCTTGATGGTCATGTCCGGCGTAGTCGTACGGTCTTCGAAATAGACCAGACGGAAGCTCGGGATGGCGATCACCACCAGGATGAGCACCGGGATGACCGTCCAGAGCACTTCGATGACGGTGTTGTGGCTGGTGCGACTGGCGACCGGATTGCGCTTCGCATTGTAGCGAAACATCACATAGACCAGCAAAACCGCCACGAAAACCGTGATGGTGGTGATGATGATCAGCACAAGATTGTGCAGGCCGGTCAGGCGCTCCATCACCGGGCTGGCTGGTGCCTGGAAGCCCATCTCCCAGGGACGCGGCATTTCTGCCATCGCCGCCGGTGCCAGCACCAACATGCAAAGCGCAACAAAACCAAGAACGGCAAAGCGCCGCGCGTCAAACCGCATTGCTCGAATCCACCCATTAAGTCGCACGGTAGGCCTGCCCTGCCCTGCTTTACCCCTGGCTACTCCTGACATTGATCTAGATCAAGATAGATTGAACACTCACGATAAAATCAAAAGCCCCGCTCTGGGCGGAGCGAGGCTTTTCAATAGCTTAGATTGTAACGTTCCGGGAAGACGGTCAGGCGGCCGCTTCATCCCGACGGTCGCGGACCTTCACATAAGCGAGTTGGGCATGCTCGCCGCAATAGGGCTTGCCGGACGCGGCATCGGCATCGCAGAAGCGGAAGCTCTTGGTGCCGGGTTCGCCAATGGGCCAGCAGCAGGTGAGATTGCGGCTGCGCGAGGCCGCCACAGCCCGCAGCGGCGCCGGAATCGGACGCGGCGCAGGCGGCTGCACAGCGCGGACGGGAACCACAGGCGGCGGCGGCAGCACCACTTCCGGCGCAGGCGCCTCCTCCAGCGAGGCTGGCAACGGCGGCAAGGTCGGGCCGGTCACACGACGCGGGGCTGCGGCACGCGCCGTGGCGGCAGCATCGCGACGGATTGGCGAAGGGCGGGCGGGAAGGTTGAGGCGGTGGGCCTTGCCCACAACGGCATTCTTGGAAACCGACATGCGGCGACCAATTTCAGCCGTGGAATGACCTTCGTCCCACAACGCCCGAAGGCGCGCAATTGCCTCGTCAGTCCAATCCATATCTAGGTCCCCGCCCCGTCTCTGCTACAAGATACAGTAGCAGAGAGCGTCGAATTCACTCAACAGAAGATCGCGGAACGGAATCAAAAAGTTGTGGACAACTTCGATTGCGCCCCAAGATGTTGAATCTGATCAACGGGTTGAATCGCAGCAATTGCGCAGCCGATTCAGGCAAAAAGCAGCCCCTTGCGCAGCATGCCATGCACGCCCTGTTCGCCATTGACGGTTTGGGTGACGCGGAAATCCACCGCCAATGAGCAGAGCTGATACGCCTCCTGCCGCGACAAATTGGAGCGGGCGCAGATGAAGGCGATCATTTCCCGCAAGGCCTGCTTCATCGCCAGATCGAGATCGGCGTTCATCCCCATGGAGATGTAATGCGTGGGCGTCTCGGCGCGCGGATAGGCGAGCAGCGGGGCGGCGCCGGGGTTTTTGTGCAGAATCAGGGTGAAGGTGCCGGTGAGGCAGATTTCGAGGGCATTGATGCACACCTCGCCATCGCCCTGCACGCCATGACCGTCACCGGCTGAGAACAATGCGCCGGGCGCGTGCACCGGCAGGAACAATGTGCTGCCTGCGGTGAGTTCCTTATTATCGAGATTGCCGCCATGCTCGCGCGGCTGAATGGTGGAGATGGCGCCATAGACCGGCGGCGGGGCGACACCCATGACGCCGAAGAACGGGGCGAGTGGCAATTCCAGGCCGTAGGGCATCCGGCAGGTCATGCGGTCGCGGTCCACGGTGGGGAAGGTGATGAACCGCTCGGGGAAATCCTCCGGCAGCGTGCCGCCGAGCGGGCGGAAGCCGCAAAAGCCCCAATCATTGCCAAGCTCGATCCGGTCGATGCGCACTTCGAGCATATCGCCCGGTTCAGCCCCCGCCACGGCGACCGGGCCGGTGAGGATGTGACCGGGGCCACGCGGCAGGCCCGCGTGAATGGCGCGCATGGCCGGTGGCACGCTCAGCCCGAGTTCCGGCGGCGGCAGGCATTCCGCGCCGCCTGCCGAGACACATTCCAGCACCACGCTCTCACCGGATGCGATGGTGAGCAGCGGCGGAAACGCGGCATCGAACAGCCCCCACCGGCAGGTTTCAGGGGTGGCGGGAATGCGGTGCTGGGTCATGAGTGCCTCTTGTCGTCATTGCGGCAAGCCTAACCACGAAGCAAGCCAGGGGCCATAGGCCGACCTGCGAGTCCTGGGTTGCTTTGCGATACCCGCAATGACGACGAGGCGAGACGATCAGGCGTTGCCGGCAGCGGCCTGCTGGCGACGGGCCTGCCAGAGCGCCAGGAAGTCGATCGGTTGCAGCATCACCGGCGGGAAGCCGCCATCGCGGGTGATATCGGCCATGATGTTGCGGGCGAACGGGAAGAGAATGCGCGGGCATTCCACCAGCAGCACCGGCTCCACCGATTCAGCGGGCACGTTGATGTTGAACAGACCGCCATAGGCGAGTTCGGCGACGAACACCGTCTCACCGTCTTCAGCGGCTTCCTTCGCCTCGGCGCGAATGGCGAGCACGACTTCGAACTGGTTTTCGGTGTCCGAGACGCGGCGGGCCTGAACGTCCAGGTTCAGGTCCACACGCGGCTGGCTGCGCAGACGGTTGTAGATCGCCGGTGCGTTGGGCACTTCGAAGCTCAGATCCTTGATGTACTGGATCGCCACCATGATCGGCGGCTGCGGCTGCTGCGGCTGTTGGGTCTCGGACATCGTCAGTCTCCGTTCAAAAAAGGCGAATTCAGTGCCGCCAGGAAATCGAGGCCGGCGCGGGCGTATGAGGGTCGCATCGCAGCCAGTTGCCGTTCATTACACTCTGTCCGGTGAGAGACAAAATGAAACCCCAATGGCTGACAACCAATGTGTTCGACCAATGCGGCAAGGCCGACATTTCCGCGCGGAACGCCGCCGCACGCGCGATCACCCCTTGCGCGCCCTCTTCCATCGCGGGCCACCAGATGTCATCGATATGCGAGAAATCCAGCTCCGGCCAGTCCCGTGCCAGTTGCGAGACGGGCGAGCCGATATCGCAGCTGAAGGCATAACGCTCGCGCACGATCGGGTTGACCAGCACCTTCAGCCCCAGCGCCCGCGCAATCGGCGCTGCGGTTTGCAGGGCGCGGGTGTAAGGTGAGGCGATGATGTGGGCGATGCCCTCCGCCTTCAGCGCCTCGGCAGCGTTTTGCGCCTGAGTGTGGCCAAGCTCGGTCAGACGCGGGTCGACAATTCCCGGATCGCGGCGTGTGGCCGTGAAATGCAGGTTGAACTCACTCTGACCGTGGCGCAGCAAAATCATGATCTGCGTGATAGCCGCGCCTCCGATCCGGCGCAATGCGGCTTTCCCGCGCCGGCGTCATGATGTGGCGAGATTGTGGAAACCCCGCGCGCTGCCTATGTTTTAAGCATCGAGTGTGGAGATGAAGATGGGTGGCTTTCCAATTGATCTGGTGCTGTTCGGTCTGGTGGCGGCGTTTCTGGTGCTGCGGCTGATCAACGTGCTGGGCAAGCGCACCGGTTTCGAACAACCGGTCTCCCGTCTGGTGCCGCAGCCAATGCCCGCCAATGCGCCGCCGGTGCTGGAAGCGGTGGCGGAACCGCCGCATCGTCCGCTGCCGGACCCGACCGGCCCGGTGGGGCAGGTTTTGCAGGCGATGTCGCGGATTGACCCGCATTTCGCGGCGCAACGCTTCCTCGACGGCGCCGAGGCGGCATTCCGGTTGATCGTGGCCGCCTACGCCAAGGGCGACCGCGTGCAATTGCAAAAATTGCTGTCCGCCGACACCTACGCCGCCTTCGAGGGGGCGATTGCCGCGCGTGAGGCGGCAGGCGAGGTGCAGAAGACCGATATTCGCAGCGTGGAACATGTCAGCATCGACCATGCCGATCTGTACGGCAGCATCGCCACGATCAGCGTGCGCATCGTCTCCGATCAGGTGAACATCGTCATGGCCGCCGATGGGTCGGTGGTGCACGGCACGGATGCGGTGACGGAGATTGTCGATGTCTGGAGCTTCTCCCGCGACCTCGCCCAACCGGACCCGGCATGGCATCTTGTGGCTGCCCGCAGCGCATGAAGGCCGTTTGGGCCGCAGCCTTGGTGCTGGTGCTGGCGCTGGCGGGTTGCGTGGCCCCGCAGCCGCCTCCCCCCACACCCTTGCAGGCAGGCCCAGCCGCGATGCGCCTGACGCCGGTGGGCTTCGACGCCCTGCCCGGCTGGGCGGACGACCACCACGCCGCGGCCCTGGCCGCCTTCCGCGCCAGTTGCGCCCATATGGCGGCACCATTGGGCGGCAGCGGTGCGGCGGCGGAATTGGGCGGCAGCCCTGCCGCGTGGCAGCCCGCCTGCACGGCCGCACGCGGCGTGGCCAATGACGACATGGCGGCACGCGCTTTCTTCGAGAGCATGCTGCAACCCTACGCCATCGCGCAGGGCGGCGACGCGCAGGGGCTGTTCACCGGATATTACGAGCCGGAGGTGCATGGCGCGCGGATGGAAGGCGGGGCGTATCAGACCGGTGTGCTGGCCAAGCCGAGCGACATCGTCTCGGTCGATCTCGGGGCATTTTCGGACGATTTGAAGGGCAAGCACGTCTCTGGCCGGATTCAGGATCACGCGCTGGTGCCGTATTACACCCGCGCGGAGATCATGGCGGGGGCGATCCGCTCGCAGCGGCTGGAATTCCTCTGGCTCGACAACCCGATTGACGGCTTCTTTCTGGAAATCCAGGGCTCGGGTCGGGTGGCGCTGCCGGATGGCCGGGTGTTGCGCGTCACCTATGCCGGGCAGAATGGCCGCCCCTATGTGGCGATTGGCCGCGTGCTGATCGATCGCGGCGAGATTGCGCGCGAGCAGGTGTCGCTGCAATCGATCCGCGCGTGGCTGATGGCGCATCCGGATCAGGCGCAGGCGGTGATGAACCAGAACCCGTCTTTCGTTTTTTTCCGCGAACTGACCGGCACAAACCCGGATGAAGGCCCGCCCGGCGCGATGGGCGCACAGTTGACACCTGGCCGCTCGCTGGCGGTTGACCGCGCCTTCCTGCCGCTGGGGGCCCCGGTGTTCATCGACACCACCGACCCGCTCGACGGCACGCCATGGCGGCATCTGGCGGTGGCGCAGGATGTGGGCGGCGCGATCAAGGGCGCGGTTCGGGCGGATATTTTCTTCGGCTGGGGCACGGATGCCGAGGCGCGGGCCGGCAAGATGCGCGGCAAGGGCCGGGCCTTCGTGCTGCTGCCACGCCAGGATACGGCGCATTGATGCAGGTGATCGAAGGCGATTGTCTGGCGGTGCTGCCGACGCTTGAGGCGGAGTCGGTGGATGTGATCGTCACCTCGCCGCCCTATAATCTGGGCCTGGGCTACAGCGCCTATCACGACAGGCGCAGCGAGGCGGAATATCTGGACTGGATGCTGGCGGTGGCGGGCGAGTTGCGCCGGGTGATGCGGCCGGATGCATCGTTCTTCCTCAACATCGCCGGATCGTCGAACGCGCCGTGGTTGCCGTTTGAGCTGATCGTGCGGCTGCGCAGCCTGTTCGCGTTGCAGAACCACATCGCTTGGGTGAAATCGATCACCATCGGCGAGGACACGGTGGGGCATTTCAAGCCGGTGATCGGCGGGCGGTTTCTGCATCAGGCGCATGAGCATCTGTTTCACCTGACGCTGGACGGCCGGGTGAAGCTGGACCGGCTGGCGGTGGGCGTGCCGTATAAGGACAAATCCAACATCGCCCGGCGCGGCCATGCGCAGGATTTGCGCTGCCGGGGCAACACCTGGTTCATCCCCTATGGCACGGTGCGGCGGAAGGCGCAGAAATTCGACCATCCCGGCACGTTTCCGGTGGATCTGCCGCGCTGGTGCATCCGGCTGCATGGCAAGGCGGACGCGGTGGTGCTGGACCCGTTCATGGGCACCGGCACGACGCTGGTGGCGGCCAGGATGGAGGGCGCGCGGGGGATCGGGATTGAGATGGACCCGGCTTACGTGGCAACGGCGGAACGGCGGTTGGCGGAGATGGCGGGGGGGTAAGGGTGGGGTGGAGTGTTCAGTCCGTCATTGCGGCACGAAGGGCCGCAATCCATCGCGGGGTTTGGCGGCATCGCGATGGATTGCGGCGCTGCGCGCCACAATGACGGGTGGGTGTGGGTGGGGCTGCGCGCCACAATGACGGGGGGATGAAGGTGGGGCGGGGGGGTCAGACGATCTCATCATACAAGTCCCGCCAACGCGGATTGCCGACAGCAATCAAGGCCAGTTTCTGCGCCGGGTGACGTTTTTGAGCTGTTTCTCGCGCGCGATGGCCGTCAGCATGTCGTCATATTGCTCGAAATGGACGAGCCTCGTGCAGCCGTATCGGCGGGTAAATCCGTCGCACGCACTCGTGCGATGCTGCCACACACGTTGGACGAGATTGGATGTGACACCGATATACAGCGTTGAATTGATGCCGTTCGTGCCGCTGGCCATGATGTAAATCGCCGGATGCCGCATGGTGGCGATGATGCGCATGGGCGGTATGGGGGCGGGAAGTTGGGAATTGTCCTTATCTGACCGTCATTGCGGCTCGAAGGGCGGCCATCCTTCGCGGGGTTGGCGGCATCGCGGTGGATGGTCGCGTTGCTGGAGGCATCCGCGCAGGCGCGGCGGGAGATGGCGTTGGAACATGCAAAACGGCGATTGGGTCTGGCGTAGACAGGCCGGCTAATTGTTCCGTGTTGTGATCAAAATATCGTCGTCATCGCGCGGCGCCGTCGGGGATGCCATCACCCGTTCCACAGCGGCTCCTTCAGCTTGCCGACAAACGCCGCATGGGCTGCCAA
Organism: Acetobacteraceae bacterium; assembly: GCA_031291725.1. Classification (GTDB taxonomy): domain Bacteria; phylum Pseudomonadota; class Alphaproteobacteria; order Acetobacterales; family Acetobacteraceae; genus CAIQQQ01. The sequence continues at coordinate 81,755 of JARLIM010000017.1, read as the reverse complement.
GGCCTCGGCGGAGGGCGTGATGGGGCGGGGGGTGTGGGTGCCGGTGGCGGCGTAATGGACGACAGGGACGGAGCCTTGATCGTCATCGGCCAGTTCCAGGCCGCGCTGCCGTCCGCCGGTGAGTTCGACATAGACCTCGGCGAGCAATTTGCAGTCGAGCAGCGCGTTATGGGTGGTGCGGGCGGAGAGGTCGATGTCGAAGCGGCGGCACAGCGCGTCGAGGCTGTTGGGCATGCCGGGGAAGCGGTCTTTGGCCAGCATCAGCGTATCGACCATCCGCGCGCGGTCGAGCTTGGGTTTGCCGATGCGGGCGAATTCGGCGTCCATGAAGCCGAAATCGAACGGGGCGTTGTGGGCGATCAACGGGTCGTTGCCGATGAAATCGAGGATCTGCTGCGCCACTTCGGCGAATTTCGGTTTGCCCTCCAGATCGGCCAGCGTCATGCCATGCACGCGGCTGGCCTCGGGCGGAATGTCGCGCTCGGGGTGGATCATCACGTGCAGGAAGCGGTCGGTCGGCAGATCGTTGAGCAATTCGATGCCGGCGAATTCAATCACCCGGTCGCCCTTCAGCGGTTCAAGGCCGGTGGTCTCGGTGTCGAACAGCACAGACCGGCTCATGATTGCCACTCCTGAATGAGGCGTTTGAGTTGGCGCAGGGCGTGGAAGCGCGACAGGCCGGTGTGGATGATGCGATCGGCGCGGCGGCGTTTTTCGGCGTCGGGCATCTGGCGGGCGAGGACGGCGGCAATCTGCTCGGGCGCCATCTTCTGCCGACGCCGCACGCGGGCGATCTGGATGGCGCGCGGGGCGGAGACGACGACGATCTCATCCACGCGACGCTCGCCGCCGGTTTCGAACAGCAACGGCACGTCCAGCACCGCCACTTTGGCGCCGGAGCTGCGGGCCTGGGCGAGGAAGCGGCGTTCGGCGGCGCGCACACGGGGGTGCAGAATGCGTTCGAGGGCGCGCAAGGCATCTGGGTGGCCGAGCACGGCTTGGCGCAGCACCGGGCGTTGCAATACGCCGTCGATCACGCTGCCGGGAAATTGCGCGGCGATCGCCGGAAGCGCGGCACCGCCTTTGGCTTGGAGTTTGTGCACTTCGGCATCGGCGTCGAACACCGGCAGATGGGCGCGGCGAAAGGCAGCAGCAGCGGTGGATTTGCCCATGCCGATTCCACCTGTCAGCCCGATCACCCGCATGCCATCCCCTCTCTCCGGCGCACCCGACGGCGAGTCTACCCCGCCATCGGATGCACCGGAAGCGACAGGTTACGGCTTGCTGGGCATCGGCATCGACATGGAGGAGTGGTCCATATTCATGTGGTCCATATTCATATGATCCATCCCCCCCATGCCCCCCGGCGCGCTCGCCCCCGCGGCACCCACGGCGACGGTGGCGGTGACGGGCGTGCCGTGGGCGAAATTCAGCGTCACCGGGAAGGTGTCGCCGGGTTTCAGCTGCTGCTTCAGCCCCATCACCATCAGATGATACGAGCCCGGTTTGAGGGTGACGCTCTGGCCATGTGTGAGCGGCAGTGAGGGGATGGGCAGCATTTTCATCACGCCGTTATCGGCCACCGTCTGATGCAGCTCCACCGTGGCGGAAACCGGCGAGGTGGCGGAGACCAGCGCGTCGTCGGCGCCTGTGTCGGTGAGGGTGAGAAACACGCCGCCCACGCTCTGGCTCGGCGAGGTGGCGCGGGCCCAGGCGTCGCTGACGGTGACGTTCTGGGCGAAGGCGGTGCCGCCCAGGGCGAGCGTGGCGAGGGTGGCAAGGCTGAGGATGCGTTTCATCGTGGGTGTCCTTCAGTGATGCATGTGCATGCCAAGCGGCACACCGTCCGCTGGCTTGTTGGGGTTGTTCGAATGCAGGAAATCGATCAGCGACCAGATGGTGTCGTCATCCAGTGCGGGGGAGAAACCGGGCATGACCGGTTGGCCGTCCGGGCCGGGCATGCCGTGGGCGATCCACCAATAGAGTTCGCCGTCCGGGTGATCCCACAGATGCGGGGCGGTGAGGTCGGCGGGGGGAATGCGCATGCCCTTGGCCTGCGGTCCATCGCCCTGCCCGCCTTCGCCGTGGCAGCCCATGCAGTTCCGCACATAGGCGTGGCGGCCCGCATCGATGGAGGCGGCGGTGTAGCCGGTGGTGGATTGCCAGTAGAATGTCGGCTCGGTGGGCAGCAGCAGCAGATCGAAATGCGGGATGGCAAACCAGGCAATCGCCATCGCCGTGACCACGGCCAGCCAACGGATGCGACGGGCGAGAATGGCCAGCAGCAGCAGCAACCCCGCCCCGCCCATCGCCTGTGCGGCATTGACCACCTCACGGCGCAACGCGTCATCGTCCATCAGATCGAGCGAGAAGCGCCAGGGGAAGGGCCAGTTCGGCTGGCTGTGCGCGCCGGGCGGCAAGGAGGCGAGCAGGCTGGCGGCGGCCATCACGCCAAGGCCGAGCGCGATTTCGAGCAGCACCGAGCGCCGCAACGCCGCCAAGCTTGCAGGCAAACGCGGGGCGAGCACGAAACGGTGACGCGCGGCGAGCAGCAGCAACAACAGCAGCAAGCCGATCTTCACCAGGATCGTGTGGCCGTACTCCGTGCCCAGCACCCCCGGCACGCCCCCCGCCAAGGCCAGCGCCTGGGCAGTGGCCGTGACGGCGACAACGATCACACAAAGCAGGCCCAGCCAGGTGTATCGCGCCACCAGCACAGCCGCCCCCGGCGCATCGAGGGCGAGCCACAACGCCGGCAGCCCACCGATCCAGGCGGAAGCGGCGAAGACATGAGCGAGCACCGAGACGAACAGCCACGCATCGCCGGTCGCCATGGCATGCCCGGCCCCGGCATGCAGCGCCAACGCCACGCCCGCGGGCCACACCGCCCACGCCGCGCCGAGACGTCGCCACGTCAGCCAGGCGACCAGCCACATCGCCACCCGACCAGCAGCCAGATGCCCCACCCAGCTGACCTGCAGAACCAGCCAGCCAGCCGCCAGCGTGTCGGCAAGACCGCTCGTGTCCGCCATGCTGGCCGCCTGCACCAGCAGCCAGGCGGGCAGCAGCACGGCCAGGGCTGCAAAGAGCGTGATGAGCAGGGATTGGCCGATGCGGCGGCCATCCAGCCACTGCACCGCCAATGTGCCAAACAGCCCAGCCTCTGCCACCAGCACGGCAAACCGCAGCAACAACAGGGCGATGTCGAGCGCAATCATCGGATAAATCCGCCACAGACCGGGCAAATCGCCCAGGCCAACGGCGTGGATACGCGGGTCATACGAAACTCCAGCAACAGGGTGAGACATCACTCAACCCAGCTCTGGCGGCCCTCGCGAGGCATAGGCGGCGACGCGCAGCGGTGCTGGCATCGCGACGGGGGCGAGAATCGGCTCGGCCTGTCCGAACAGGCGGGGCGTCGGCACAGCATCCGGTCCCGGCGGCAACACCACCGCCGCCACGGCGTGACAGAAGATGCAATGCGGGCATATCGGCGCTTTGGCGGGGTCTTGATCGGGTGCGTTCGTGCCCGAATCGGCGTGGCAAATCGCCCCGGCCAGCCAGCCAATGGGGGCGGCCTGCGCCATCGGCATTGCGGTCGAAAGACCGACAACGACCAGCATGGCCAACAGACCACGCCACAGGCGCAACAGGGGCAGATGCCGCAACATGCGCCTGTTGTAGCGGATCACCCGCAGATGTCACTTTGGATTTTAAGCCATGGGAGGAGGATTTTGAGACCGGAGGAAGATGGTGGAGCTGAGCGGGATCGAACCGCTGACCTCCTGAATGCCATTCAGGCGCTCTCCCAACTGAGCTACAGCCCCATCTTCATCACCGCAGCGTTTGGGGCGCTGCCGTTCCCATTTCTCGGGAGGCGGCGGTATAGACTGGGTGAAAGATGCGATCAAGAGGGTTTCTATGTGGCGTCCAACAGATGAATCACAGGCCTGCGGCTTCGAAACCGCCATCGTGGAATATCTCCGCGCCACCCGTGGCTGGCGGGATTTGACGCCCGCGGCCTTGCTGCGATGGCGGGTGGCCGAGCCTGCCGCCTATGCGGCGGTTCTCGCGGAAATCAGCGGAATTCAGCCGGAAAGCGGCAGCTTGGCGGAGACCAAAACCGCCGGAATATCGCATGCCGGCGACGGCTTACCGAACAGATAGCCCTGCATTATATCGCACCCCTCGGCGACCAATGCGGCGAGCTGAGCGGGGGTTTCGATGCCTTCTGCGACGGTAGCGATGCCCAGACTTGCGCCCAACGCGGAGATGGCGCGCACAATCGCTGTCGATTCGGCCTCCGGCAGGCTGCGAACGAATGATTGATCGATCTTCAGCTTGTCGAACGGGAAGCTGCGCAGATAGCTGAGCGACGAATAGCCGGTGCCGAAATCGTCCAGCGCAATGCCCGCACCCAACGCGCGTAGGGCGTGCAGGATATCCAGCGTGTGGGCATCCTCCATGAGCCGCAGCGATTCGGTGATCTCCAGCTCCAACCGTGCCGCGGGCAAACCGGAGCGTCCAAGCGCGTCGGCGACGATGTGCTGCAATTCCGGGCCGGGGCCACGTTTGAACTGCACCGGCGACAGATTGACCGCCACCTTCACCGAATCCGGCCATCGTGCCGCTTCGGCGCAGGCGGTGCGCAATGCCCAGGCGCCGATGTCGGTGATCAGGCCAAGCTCCTCGGCCAATGGGATGAACACGCCCGGGGAGACGAAGCCACGTTCGGGATGCTCCCAACGCAGCAAGGCCTCAAACCCCACGACAGACCGGCGGGCGACCGACACCAGAGGCTGGTAATAGACGCGCAACTGCCCGGCCGACAGGGCGGCGCGCAAATCCATCTCCAGCAGATGTCGCGCCTGAGCCCTGCGGTCCATATCCGGCGCGTAGAGCGTGATCCGCTCCCCACCATCCTCCACCGCTCGCGTGACGGCGAGACTGGCGTTGCGCAGCAATTCCTGCGCGGACTCCAACGCATCGCCGCACGGGTCGAGCAGATCGATATCCCGCGTGGCAATCCCCAGCCGGGCTGAGGGCAGCACCATCCGCCCCCGCACCAGCAAGGGGGCCTGCACAGCGTCGAGCAGACGTCTGGCGAGATGCCGGGCGAGATCTGGATTGGCGGAGGCCAGTTGCAGCACGGCAAAGCCACCGCCACGCAGATGCGCCACCAGATCGCCGCCACGTACACAGGCGGTGAGGCGTTCTGCCGTCAGTCGCAACAATTCATCCGCCACCGGCAGGCCGCATGTGTCGGATAATTCCTGAAAGCGTTCGATTTCCAGACAGAGCAGGTTGAAGCCACTGCCACGTCGGCTTGGCCAGGCGACCTGCATCGCCTCGATCAGCGCCATGCGGTTCGGCAGGCCGGTGGTGGAATCGTGGCGGGCCAGATGGGCGGCGCGCTCGGTGGCGGCAACGCGGGCGGTGATGTCTTCATAAGTGCACACCCAGCCGCCACCCTGCATCGGCTCCCAATGCACCGCCAGCAAACGGCCATCGGGCAGGCTCTGCTCGAACGCGCAGGCCACGCCATGCGCCATGCGCCCGCGCATCGCTGTCAGTGCCTGCATGGTGGAGGCGCTGGGATGATTGCCGAGAGCGACCGAATGATCGACCACCTGCGCAAGCGTGGCACCGGAGCGCACAATGTCGGGGTCCACGCCAAACAGCGCGCGCAGGCGGTTGTTGCACAGCACCACACGCTCATCGGCGTCGAGCATGATCAGCCCGTGCGGCATGGTGTGCAGGGCGGCGGCCAGCCTGGCGTGGGTTTCTTCGAGCTCCTGCCCTCGCATTTCGATCTCGGCCATGTCGGCACGGAAACCCTCTAGCGCCTGCAATTCGGCCTCAAGCAGCGCATGGTTCGGCAGCGGCGGCGAGGTCGGCACCCGCCACCATGCCACTGCATGCTCCAGCAATCGCGTGAGGGCAGGGACAGCGGAAGCACGGGACGGGGGAAGCTGAAGATGCCTCATAGAGCGAGACATATCGAGCTGATATTGCGGAAGCGTTAATCGGCGTGTGCCTGAAAAAAAACGACCTGCTTCACTCTCTGTTTACCCAATTGGGGCGAAATACGGCGACTTACGCCACATCCACGCCATCAAGATGTGGTCAAACTATCTGCATCATCCGGGGAATTCGCCCGATGATCCAAGGAGTGCCCGGTATGACCGATATGGTTTCCGCGTTCGCGCCCCCCGAGTTCACCGCTCAGGTGGAGGCCCACACGCTTTCACATGAGGCGCGCATTGCCTCCGTCACCCGTTCGGCCCTGACCGCCAGCGGCGCGTGGGGCGAGTTCATGCGCAAGGTGCTGCCGCCCATCGCCCCGCAATCCTCGGCACGTCTGGTGCGGCTCGCCCGCGCCTGAGGGTGTGCTTCAGGCCGCTTCGGCGTGGTGGGCGAAACGGTCGGTGATGCGCGCACGCAGACCGGCCAGCTTGCCCCGCGCTTTGCCAACCCGCGCAACCCCACCCAGACGGCGGTCGAGGAATTCCAGCGTGGCGATATCATCCTCGCTGTAATCGCGCAGCCAGTAGAGCAGCGTGCCGCCATAGACCACGCCGAGCGAGGCACGCTTGGTGTACCAGCTGAAATCCGAGGACGCATCTCCGGCGGCGTGCCAGATCGCATCCACCGTGCGGGCGGCACAGCGTGCGGCGATGCGGGCATTGCCCGGCAGAGCCAGCACGGCCAGCGCCCGACGGATGGCTTCGCGATGCGGACGCTGGCGCACAAGGCGCAATGCGATCACGGCTCGTACTCTTTTGGCGAGACCCAGGCTTGCAAAATCCGCGACCGACGCATCCTGCTCCATCTGCCGGTCGGCCAGATCGACGGCGGCCTCGATCAACTCGGCGCTGCCTCCGGGAAATAACAGATCAATATCAGCCAATTCCGGCGCTGCAGCGCGCAAAGCCGGGATTGCCCAGCCATGAATCGGCACCAGTTCCAACACCCGTGCAACGGCGTCATCGCGGTCCTGATTGCGTTCGGGAGGGGTCATTTCAGCTCTCCTGGGCGGCCCGGAATCGCCAAATTCGACCCCGGCATGCGCATCACATGATGCTGCCGCTCAATATAGGCCAGTAAAACATTTTGGCGATGGCGAAAGGTCGTGTTATAGCGCGGCCCTCCGTCGGGATTGTCCCGTTTCGGAGTGTTGGTATGCCCCGATGGTGGGGTGTGCATCCAGGCATGGAGATGGCGGCCAAGTGCAGGTTCTGGTTCGTGACAACAATGTCGATCAGGCGCTCAAGGCGCTGAAGAAGAAAATGCAGCGCGAAGGCATCTTTCGCGAGATGAAGCTGCGTCGTCATTTCGAGAAGCCCTCCGAGCGTCGCGCTCGTGAAGCGGCCGAGGCGGTGCGCCGCGCTCGTAAAATGGAGCGCAAGCGCCTGGAGCGCGAAGGCTTCTAAAGCCTCCCGCAGACCGCATCTGACTGCGATGTCTGCTCGGGACAGAATTCAGAAAACGCCATCATCGGAAGCGCCTGGCTTCCGGTGATGGCGTTTTCGCGTGTACGGTGGTCCTCGCATAAGATTCGGGAGACACCAGATGCAGCCTTGCGACCTCGATGCCGTCCTCGCGCGCCGGATGATCGGCACACGACAGCTCTCCTCGGTGGAGCTTGTGCAGTCCTGCATTGACCGCATTGCCGCGGTTGATCCTGCGGTGAACGCCATGGTGACGCGGGATTTCGACCGCGCTCTGGCCTCCGCCCGTGCAGCCGACGCCGCCACCTTGCGCGGCGAAGCGCTCGGCCCGCTGCACGGCCTGCCGATCGGCGTGAAGGATCTGGACGAAACCGCCGATATCCGCACCACGTTCGGCAGCGAGTTGTTCGCCGACAACGTGCCCAAGCACGACAGCGGTGCCGTCGCGCGGTTGAAGGCGGCGGGGGCGATTGTGTTGGGCAAGACCAACACGCCGGAATTCGGCGCTGGCGCCAACACCCGCAACCGCGTCTTCGGCGCCACCGGCAATCCGTTCGACCCGACAAAATCGGCGGCCGGCTCCTCTGGCGGCTCCGGTGTGGCGCTGGCCTGCGGCATGGTGCCACTGGCCACCGGCTCGGACATGGGCGGCAGCCTGCGCAATCCGGCGGCGTATAACGGCATTGTCGGCTTCCGACCGTCTGCCGGAATGGTGCCGGCGGAGAAGCGGCCGCTGGGTTGGTCCAATCTCGGCGTGCTCGGCCCGATGGCGCGCAATGTGGCCGATCTCAGCCTGATGCTCTCCGCGATGCAGGGCGATGACGCCCGCGACGTGCTCGCCACCACCATTCTGGGCCGCAGCGTGCGCCAGCCCGGCGACGTGTTCCCGCCCGCCTCGGTTGATCTGGCCAGCGTGCGCGCCGCCTTCAGCCCGGATTTCGGCTTCGCGCCGACCGAACAGCATATTCGCCGGGTGTTCGCCGCCAAAACCGCGCTGTTCCGGCATGTCTTCGCCACCGCCGAGGACGCCACACCGGATTGCTCCGGCATGGACGACACCTTCGCCGTGCTGCGCGCGATGAATTTCATCGCCGCCCATTACGACAAATGCAACGCCACGCCCGACAAGGTGGGGCCGAACGTGACGGCGAATGTGGAGGAGGGGCTGCGCTATTCGGCACTGGATATCGTCGGCGCGCAGAAGCAGCAGACGGTGCTGTATCAGCGCTTCATCGCCTTCTTCCAGCGCTTCGACGTGATGATCACCCCCTCCGTCACTCTCAGCCCGCGCCCGTGGACCGAACTCGCCCCCACCGCCATCGACGGTGTGGCCACGCGCTCCTATTACCATTGGCTGGCACTCGCCTATGCGGTGACGACGGTGGGGCATCCGGCGGTGTCGCTGCCGGTGGGGCTGGACGAGCACGGCATGCCGTTCGGGCTGCAAATCGTCGGTCGACGCGGTGGCGATGCGCAGGTGCTGGCGGTGGCGGCGGCGTTGGAGCGCGTGCTGGCGGACGATGTGCGGACAGCGCGGCCCGTGGCGGATCTGGCGGCACTCTCCGCCATGCCGCCGATCAGCGCGAGCGCGGGATTTTTCGATATGGGGTGAGGCTCAACACCCCCACACCCGCGGCATCGCCCGCCCATCGCGCAGCGTTGCCAATCCGGCGAGCACGGCGGCGCGTAATGTGGCACCTTCGGGGGCCAGGATGCGCGCCGTCAGCAGCCCGTCGAGTAAGCTCACCCCCGCCTCGAACGGCGCCAACGCCGCGCGTAATTCCGGCAGGCGGGATTCGGCGTCGGGGGCGGCGTAGAGCAGGCTGGCCAGCGCAATCGCCCCCCGCCCAATGGCGGCCTGCGCCAGCGCTTCGGACGGGTTGCCGGTGAAGCGGATCGCATCGTGCCAGATCAACCGCCCGGCGCGGCGCAGGCGGATGGTGTCCGACAGCGCGACTTGCCGCACGCTCTCCCCCATCGCGCGGCGTCCGAAAATCATCATCTCCACGCCCAGAAACCGCGCGCCCTCCTCCAGCGAGATGTCGAGCACCCGGTCCAACGACGATTGATCGAATAAAATCGTCTCCTGCGGCAGCCATTCCAAGGCGGCGCCGTCGGCCACGCGGATGGTGTTGCGCACGCGCGACGGCAGACTGTCCGGCACGGCGCGATAAAATCGCTCCGCCGCCTGGGCAGAGACGCACAACTGCGTCCCCGGCCCGGCGACGATCTCCGCCGACAACGCATCCCCCGCCGCCACGCCGCCAGAGGAGTTCAGCAGCACCGCCTCCGCCCAGTTCTGCGGACGTGGAAAGCGAAGTTTCAGACAGCCTTCCTGGCGCAGATCGTCCAGCACGGTGGCCTCACCACGCCGTTTCATCGCCACCAGAACCGCACCACGGGCACGCTGATGCACAGCGGGTGGGTCGGAAGACCCAGTGTGTTCAACAGAATTCATCAGAACCTCACACGACATCACCGATAATTGCCTTCCCGCGACATGAACAAAACGCGCACTCATTTTGTTAACAAAAGTAACTTCTTTTGTGAAAAGTCAATTTTTGTCATCACTTACCTCAGAATCCCCTCACCCGAAACGGTTCGGGCAAAGGGAGTAAAATCATGTTTATTACTGATGCATACACAAGATTCGTCAGCCAGAGCCCAGAATATCCCCGGTTTTTGGTTGCTGGTGAGTCGGCTTTGCTGGTGGAGCTTGGCGACCGCATCGACACTGCCACCAACGACCACGTTCTCCAACTTGATAGCGTCCTGCAACGGATACCCAAAATGGGCGTCCTGGAAACCATCCCGGCCTATCGTTCGCTGCTGGTGATGTTCGACCCGATCCTGCAAACGCATGATTCGGTGATGGAGGTGGTGGAGGAAGCGTTGGCGCACTGCGTCAGCGACGTTGCCTTGCCGCAGGCGGTGCGCGAATGGACGATTCCGGTGGTCTATGGTGGCGCGCACGGCTTCGATCTGGCGCATGTCGCGGGCCATTGCGGGCGCAGTGAGGCCGAGGTGGTGGCGTTGCATGCACAGGCGACCTACCGGGTGTTCATGATCGGCTTCAACCCCGGCTTCCCCTATCTCGGCGGCCTGACCCCGGAATTGTACATCCCACGCCGTGCGGTGCCGACACCGCAGGTGGAGCCGGGATGTGTGATCATCGGCGGCGGACAGGCGGCGATCACCTCGGTGGCCACTCCCACCGGCTGGTATGTGCTGGGCCGCACCCCGGTGCGGGCGTTCGATCTGGGGCGGCAAAGCGCGCCGTTCCTGTTCCGGGCGGGCGATGTGATCCGCTTCCACCCGATCAGCCAAGCCGATCATGACCGACTCCTGGCCACCGAGCATGGCGGTGCCATCTGCCGGGAAGGAGCGACGGCATGAGCGCGCAATGCCTGATCGCCATCGCAACACCCCCGCTGGCCACCATTCAGGATGTCGGGCGACGCGGTTGGATGCGCTGGGGCGTCTCTGGCTCCGGGGCGATGGACATTGAGGCACTGGCGGCCGGCAATGCGCTGGTCGGCAATGGCTGGCACGAGGCGGCGATCGAGTTCGCCTGGATCGGTGGCGAATGGGAAATCGCCGCGCGCAGCTGCCGTCTGGCGGTCACCGGCGGGAATTTCCGTCTGACCGTCGATGGCATCGAACGCCCGCCTTACCTCTCGCTCGATCTGCGCCGCGGCCAACGTGTGCGGGTGGAAGGGGCGAAAGATGCCGTGTGGGGCTACATCGCCGTGCAAGGCGGGTTCAATGTGCCCGAATTGCTCGGCAGCCGCGCCACATTGCTGCGGGCGAAACTGGGCGGGGTGGACGGGCGGATGATTGCCGCCGGTGACGCCTTGCCCTTGCGGGCAGGCGACATCTCCCACGCCCCCACCCGCGCGCTGCCGATCCCGCTGAAGCGGAGTTGGCAGGAGATTCGGGTGCTGCTCGGCCCACAGGACGACCATTTTCCCCGCACCACCCTCTCCAATTTCGCCGCCGAGGATTGGCAGGTGACCAACCGGATCGACCGGATGGGCTACCATCTCAGCGGGCCGAAGCTGGTGCATGGTGAAAAGGGGGCGAATATCGTCTCGGACGGCATCGCGGTGGGCAGCATTCAGGTGCCCGCCTCGGGGCAGCCGATTGCGTTGATGCGCGACTGTCAGCCCACTGGCGGCTATCCGAAGCTGGCCACCATCCTGGGCTGCGATCTGGGCCGTCTGGCGCAGATCAGGCCGGGCTCCACGCTGCGCTTCACCCCGGTCAGCCGGGTGATGGCGGCGCATCTGCATCGGGAATTCACCAACCGCCTTGCCGATCTCGACCGGCAGGCGCGGGCAGCGCGGGGCGTGTTCGTGCGCAGGCGGGGCAGCCTTGGTGAATTGATCGGCACGATGGCGGGCTGATCGTCCCTCCCCTGTCGCCCGGCACATCATCAGCCGGGCGGCGGGGCGCGGGGCGGGCATCACACCGAAAGACGACGCCGGAAATCCTCTTCATCCAGATCGGCGCGCGCGACATTGGCCACGATGTCGCCGCGCTCCATCACGATCAGGCGTTGGCCGAGATCGCGGGCAAAGTCGAAATATTGCTCCACCAGCACAATCGCCATATTGCCACGTCCGCGCAGCAAATCGATCACGCGGCCGATGTCTTTGATGATGCTGGGCTGAATGCCCTCGGTCGGCTCGTCCAGCACCAACAGGCGCGGCTTCATCACCAGCGCGCGGCCGATGGCGAGTTGCTGTTGCTGACCGCCGGACAGATCGCCCCCCCTGCGGCCGAGCATGGTTTTCAGAATGGGGAAGAGTTCGAAAATCTCGTCCGGCACGCGGCGCTCGCCACGCGGCAGCACGGCAAAGCCGGTTTCCAGATTTTCCTTCACCGTCAGCAACGGAAAGATGTCGCGTCCCTGCGGCACCCAGGCGATGCCACGGGCGGCGCGGTCATAGGGGGCGAGTTTGGAGATCTCCTGGCCTTCCCAGGTGATCGAGCCGCGCGCAATCGGATGTGCGCCGGTGATCGCGCGCAACAGGCTGGTCTTGCCCACGCCGTTGCGGCCCAGAATGCAGGTGGTCTGGCCGATCTCGGCCTCCAGCGACACACCGCGCAGGGCGATGGCGGCACCGTAGAGCAGATCGACGTTTTCAACCTTCAGCATGACAAGCTCCCTCACTCGTCATTGCGAGCGCAGCGCGGCGATCATCGACCAAGATACACCTCCACCACACGCGGGTCCTCGCTGACATGATCGATGCTGCCCTCGGAGAGCACCGAGCCTTCATGCAGCACCGTCACCCGCACACCGAGTGCGCGGACGAAATCCATGTCGTGTTCCACCACCACCACCGAGCGGGTCTTGTTGATCTCCACCAGCAATTCGGCGGTCTGCGCGGTTTCGGAATCCGTCATGCCCGCCACCGGCTCATCGACGAGCAGCAATTGCGGCTCCTGCGCCAGCAACATGCCGATTTCCAGCCACTGCTTCTGCCCATGCGACAAATCGCCCGACCTTGTGTGGCGCAGATCGCTGAGACGGATGGTGGCGAGGATTTCGTCAATCCGGTCCCGCTCCTCCCCGGTCTCGCGCGCCCACATGGTGAAACGCGGGCGACGATCTCCGGCAAGGGCGAGCAGCAGATTGTCCCAGACGTTGTGCACCTCGAACACCGTGGGCTTCTGGAACTTGCGGCCAATACCCAGCGCCGCGATGGCGGGTTCGTCGAGCTTGGTCAGGTCGGTATCGGCGCGGAAGATCACCTCACCGGTGTCGGGGCGGGTTTTGCCGGTGATGATGTCCATCATCGTCGTCTTCCCCGCGCCATTCGGGCCGATCACCGCGCGCATCTCCCCCGGTGCCAGCACCAGCGAGAGATCGTTGATCGCGCGAAACCCGTCGAAGCTCACCGACACGCCGTTGAGATACAGCAGCGAATCAGAGACGGCACCAATGGTGGTCATACGCGGCCTCCGGTCTTTTTCTGCAGCAGGCCGAGCACGCCTTTCGGCAGCAGCAGCGTGACCAGGATGAACAGGAACCCCAGGGCGAACAGCCAGAATTCCGGGAAGGCGCCGGTGAAGAAGGTCTTGCCCGCATTGACCAGCACGGCCCCCAACACCGCCCCCACCAACGTGCCACGCCCACCGACAGCCACCCAGATCACCGCTTCGATGGAATTGGCGGGGGAGAACTCACCCGGATTGATGATGCCCACCTGCGGCACATAGAGCGCGCCACCGATGCCCGCCATGATGGCTGACAGCACGAAGACGAACAGCTTGTAGCTCTCCGGCCGATAGCCCAGGAAGCGCGTGCGGCTTTCGCTGTCGCGCACGGCAATCAGCACCTGCCCGAAGCGCGACGTGACCACATAGCGCGCCACCAGCAGGCACAGACACAAGGCAATCGCGGTGGCCACCAGCAGACCCACGCGGGTGCTGTCCGCCTGGAGGGGCAGGCCGAAAATATCCTTGAAATCGGTCATGCCGTTATTGCCGCCGAAGCCCATGTCGTTGCGGAAAAAGGCGAGCAACAGGGCGTAGGTCAGCGCTTGCGTGATGATCGACAGATAGACGCCGGAAACACGGGAGCGGAAGGCGAAATAGCCGAAGATCAACGCCACCAGCGCGGGCACGATCACCGCCATCGCCATCGCAAAGGCCGGATGGTTGAAGCCGTTCCAATACCAGGGCAGCGCCTTGTAGTTCAGGAACACCATGAAATCCGGCAGCAGCGCATTGCCATACACACCGCGCGGCCCGATTTCCCGCAGCAGATACATCCCCATCGCGTAACCGCCGAGCGCGAAGAATGCCGCGTGGCCGAGCGAGAGAATGCCGCCATAGCCCCACACCAAATCCACCGCCAAAGCGAGAATGGCGTAGCTGAGATATTTGCCGACCAGCGAGATCGCATATGTCGGCACGTGCAACGGCGCACCGGCGGCGGTGGACAGGTTGAGGATCGCCATCAGTCCGACGCCAACCAGCACCAGACCGATACAGATGGAAGTCGAGAGCCTGCTCATTGCTCCACCGCCCGTCCCTTGAGGGGGAACATGCCGCGCGGTTTGCGTTGGATGAACAGGATCAGTGCGATCAGCACCACGATCTTGCCCAGCACCGCACCGGCAAAGGGTTCCAGGAATTTGTTGACGATGCCGAGCGTCATCGCACTCACCACCGTGCCCCACAGATTGCCCACGCCGCCGAACACCACCACCATGAAGCTGTCGATGATGTAGCCCTGGCCCAGATTGGGGCTGACATTGTCGATCTGGCTCAACGCCACACCGGCCATGCCCGCCACACCGGAGCCGAGGCCGAAGGTGAGCGCATCGATCCACGGTGTGCGAATGCCCATGGCGGCGGCCATGCGGCGGTTCTGCGTCACTGCCCGCATGCGCAGGCCAAGCGATGTGCCGCGCATCACCGCCATCAGGGCGGCGATCACGATGACGGCGAAGACGATGATCGTCAGGCGGTTCCAGGTGATGACCAGCCCACCCCACTGCACCGCCCCGCTCATCCATTCCGGCGTGCCGACCTCGCGGTTGGACGAGCCGAAGATCGAGCGCACGCCCTGTTGCAGGATCAACGACAAGCCCCAGCTGGCCAGCAGCGTCTCCAACGGGCGGCCATAGAGAAAGCGGATCATGCAGCGTTCGATCAGAATGCCCGCAATCCCAGACACCAGAAACGCCAGCGGCACGGCGATGAACAGGCTCGCCCCGAACAGGCCGGGCGCGTGGGTACGAATGACCTCCTGCACCATGAAGGTGGTGTAGGCCCCCAGCATCACCATCTCGCCATGCGCCATGTTGATCACGCCCATCACCCCGAAGGTGATGGCCAGACCGGCAGCGGCGAGCAGCAGCACCGAGCCGAGCGAGATGCCGTAGAACACGCTCTGCAAAACGCTCCAGAGCTGCTCGATGCGCGCCAGCGAGGACGTGGCGGCGGCGATGGCGGCGGCGACGGGCTTGGATTGATCGTGCAGCGATTGCAGCAAGGATTTTGCCTCGACATCGCCCCGCAGCCGCAAAATGGCCACCGCCGCGACGCGCTCGGCATCGCTGCCACCATCGCCCGCGAGCAGCGAGGCGGCCTGGGCCTGCTGCATGGCGCGTTTGGCCCCGGCATCTTTCTCGGCGGCAATCGCCCGCGCCAGCAGCGGCAGGGCGGCGGGGTCGTGCGAGGTGAAGACTTTCTCGGCTGCTTTCTGGCGGGTGTCGGCATCGGCGGCGAACAGATCCAGCCCGCCTTTGGCGGCCTCGATGGCGCGGCGGACGGCGTTGTTCACCCGCACGGAATCAACATCGTCCTCATTGATATCGCTGGCCTTCTGGCCGGTGCGGGCGTCGATATAGGAATCGCCCTGCTTGATCAGAATCAGCGGCGCGCCATCGCCGGCGGCATCGACGTAAAGATTGTCGGCCTCGATGGCGGCAATGGTGGCAGCGGCCTGCGGATGGCCGGACACGGCAAGTGCGCTGATCGCATTGGCCACGATGTCGAAATTTTGCGAGGCAAGCCCGATGAACGGATCGGGAGCGTCGTCGGCGCGGGCTGGGCTGGTTGCGAGCAATGGCAGGCTTACCAGCAGCACGGCGAGAAGGCGGTGGATCGAGACCATCACATCCCCTTCGGGATCACTGCCCCAGCCCATACGCCGTCATTGCGAGTGAAGCGCAGCAATCCATCGAGCCACATGCTCAGTCTTGGATTTCGATGGATTGCTTCGTCACTTCGTTCCTCGCAATGACGGCGAGGGGTCGAGGTTTAAGTGAGATTCAACTTACTTCGACGCCCCACCGCATTTGCCGGTGACGGTGTTGAAGTTTCCGCAGAACAGCGGATGACGCCAATCGGCGATCAGATCCTTGGAGCCTTCCAGATACGGCGACCATTCATTGGCAACCACCGTGCCCGGCGTCTGCCACACCACGTTGAACTGGCCATCGCCCTTCACTTCGCCGATCAGCACCGGCTTGGTGATGTGATGGTTCGGCATCATGGTGGAGATACCGCCGGTCAGGTTCGGCACGGCCACGCCGATCATCGCGTCGATCACCTTGGTCTGATCCGTGGTGCCGGCCTTCTCAACCGCCTTCACCCACATGTTGAAGCCGATATAGGCGGCTTCCATCGGGTCGTTGGTGGTGCGGTTCGGCTTCTTGGTGAATTCGTGCCATTCCTTGATGAACGCGGTGTTGGCCGGGGACTTCACGCTCTCGAAGTAGTTCCACGCGGCCAGATGCCCCACCAGCGGCTTGGTGTCGATGCCGGCGAGTTCTTCCTCACCCACCGAGAACGCCACCACCGGAATGTCGGTGGCCTTGATGCCCTGGTTGGCCAACTCCTTGTAAAAAGGAACGTTGGCGTCACCATTGATGGTGGAGACCACGGCGGTCTTCTTACCAGCCGAGCCGAATTTCTTGATGTCTGCCACGATCGACTGCCAGTCGGACTGACCGAATGGCGTGTAATTGACCATGATGTCCTCGGCGGCGACGCCCTTGGACTTCAGGTAGGCCTCAAGGATTTTGTTGGTCGTACGCGGATACACATAATCCGTGCCCGCCAGCACCCAACGCTTCACGTGGTCTTCGTTCATCAGGTAATCCACCGCCGGGATGGCCTGCTGGTTCGGGGCGGCGCCGGTGTAGAAGACGTTCTTGGAGGATTCTTCACCCTCATACTGCACCGGATAGAACAGGATGTTGTTGGTTTCCTCGAACACCGGCAACACCGATTTGCGCGACACCGAAGTCCAGCAGCCGAACACGGCGGCGACGTGATCGACCGTGATCAGCTCGCGCGCCTTTTCGGCAAACAGCGGCCAGTTGGAGGCCGGATCGACAACCACGGCTTCCAGCTTCTTGCCGAGCAGACCGCCCTTTTTGTTTTGCTGATCGATGAGCATCAGCATCACGTCCTTCAACGTGGTCTCGCTGATGGCCATCGTGCCGGACAGAGAATGCAGAATGCCAACCTTGATGGTGTCCTCGGCATGGGCCGTGGCGGACATGGCGGTCGCGGAAACCAAAGCGGCGGCGGCCAGCGCAGTGCTGCGCAGCCAACGCCCGACAGACGGACGTGACGACAAAACCCGTGACATCGATGGACTCCCAATCTTGACACGCCCCGCTCGGAATCCCCCGCCGGTCACGTGCAGCTGCAACGGCTTACGACGCTGCAACAAGCGTGCCATGTTCCATTTGCATAGAATTTGCGCAAATCATCTGGCGCCGAATCGGTCCTGCCCAGATTCAGCGCATCCAGAGCCGTGATATGATCCAAGTTTGCGCACAACGATGTCTGCAATTTCATGCTGCGATGCCGCATCGTGCATCGCGACGCGGGGCGAGAGGGTGCTAGAAGTCTCTGGGGAGCTATCCGCTATCAGCCGTGAGACCCGCCATGCGCCGCGTTATGATGTTGTTGCCATTGCTGTGGTCGTTCGCGGCCCTGGCCGAGACGCCCAAGACTGTCCTGGTGGTCAATTCGGGTGAGGCCAGCCTGTCGGTGATCGATTACGCCACCCACAGCGTGCTGCGCAAAATCCCGATGCTGCGCGAGCCGCATCACTGGGTGATGACGCCGGATGGCCGCGATTTGATCATCGGTGACACGGTGGCCAATGAGCTGGTGGTGCTCGACCCTGACACCTATGATATCCGTCGCCATATCACCGTGCCAGACCCGTATCAGATGCTGTTCACCCCGGACGGCACCAAATTCGTCGTCGCCGGTCTGGCGCGCAAGCAAGTCGATGTCTACGAGGCGGGCACCTACAAGCTGCTGCATCGCTTCCATCTGGTGTCGATGCCGAGCCATTTGGATTTCACCCCGGATTCCTCCACCGCCTTCGTCAGCCTGCAGGGCACCAACAAGGCGGCGGCCCTCGATCTGCGGACAATGACCGTCAAATGGATCGCCCCCACCGGCCCGGCACCAGCGGGCATTATGTATCATAACGGGCATTTGCTGGTGGCCATCATGGGCTCGGATCATGTGGACGTCCTCGACGCGAAGACCGGCGAGACGGTTGGCCACATCCCGGCCACCAACGGCGCGCATCAGCTTTTCATCTCGCCCGATCACAAGACGCTGTTCGTCAACAGCCGTATCGACAGCACCATCTCCACCTATGACGCCAATACCTTCAAGCCGATCCGCACCTATCGCGTGCCCGGTGGCCCGGATGATTTGATCTTCACCCCCGATGGCAAGGTCTGGGCGACGCTGCGCTTTGTGCAGAAGGTCGGCATTCTCGATCTGCAAACCGGTGCGCTGGAAACCATCCCGGTCGGCCGTTCCCCGCATGGCATCTACATCAAGGGTGCGGTGAACATGGGGGGCGACAACAAATGAACATCGGCGCGCCCTTCGACCTGGTCGCAGGCTGGTTGCAGGAGCATGCGGTGCTGCCCCTGCTGTATTATTTCGGCTTCATGCAATGGGAAGAATGGTCGTTCGGCTGGTCGCTGTTTGCCGTCTATGGCGTGGCGCAGGTGATCGCCGCCCTGTTGATCTGCTGGCCGCTGGAGCATTTCTGGCCGGTGGAGCGTTGGAAGGACCACAAGGCCGAATGGGTGGACGTGCTCTACACCCTGATCAACCGCGTCGGCTTCCTGCCGCTGATCACCTTCGTGCTGTTCACGCAGATTCAGATGTCGATCAATGGCTGGCTTGCCGATCAGGGCCTGCTCGCCCCCACCTTGGAGCGGTTGGCGCCCTGGTTCGAGGGGCGGCCGGTGATCACCTTCTTCCTCTATGCCATCGTGCTCGATCTGGGCGAATATTGGCGGCACCGGCTCAGCCACGTGTTCAACTGGTGGTATGGGCTGCATTCGCTGCACCATGCGCAACGGCAGATGACCTTCTGGTCCGATGACCGCAACCATGTGCTCGACGAGGTGATCGGCTTTCTGTGGTTCACCGTGCTGGCGCTGATCATGGGCGTGCCACCGCTGCAATTCCCGATGCTGGTGCTGCTGCTGCGCCTGTTGGAGAGCATGAGCCACGCCAATGCGCGGATCAGCTTCGGCTGGCTCGGCGAACGCCTGCTGGTCTCGCCGCGCTTCCACCGCGCCCATCACGGCACCACGGCGGCGGGCCGGGTGAGCGTGAATTATGGCGGGGTGTTTCCCTGGTGGGACATGATCTTCGGCACCGCCGATTTCTCCCCAACCTTCGCCGCCACCGGTGATCCGAGCGCGGAAGAGGTATTGGCGACGGGCGGCTACTGGGCGCAGCAAGCGGCGGGCCTGCGGCGGATGTGGCGGGAATTGGTGGCGCCATGACGACACAGGATCAGGTGAACTGCCCCCGCAAGAACCCCAATGCGGGCAGCGGTTTCCACCCTTTCGGCAGATCCGCCCAACGCATCGGGGCGACCGAGTATTGCGGTGGCGGTTGCTTGGTGGTGCGCAGAAAGCCGGCATGCTCCTTGACCTGCGCATCTCGCCATTCACGATCCTCAAGGGCGGCGGCACGGCTGGAATAGATGCTCGCCACCCGACTGGTGCGCCCCACGCGGGCCATCACCGCCCACCAATTGTCGTCGCGTGCAGAACGCAAAGGAACGATGTCGGCCATGCCATCCGGTCCGTCGTGGTTGCCGGATCAGCCTAAAATCGCCCGCCACGCCCATGCAAGGCGAATTTGCGCGGGGGCCGTTTCGCGATAGATCTGAAGCGACACGATGGAGCGCGGTGATGGATCTCGTCTGCTATCTGCATCCCGGCTGGGAACCGCTGCTGCGCCCGGCGGAAGCCACCCGCGATTGGATGGACAAGACCAGTGAGAAATTCGCCTATCGCTGCCTGCCGCTGAACATCGCCAACGCGCATGGCTGGGAATTCCTCAACGCCCATGATGTTCAGGTCTATTGGAATGGCGGCCAGGACGCGAAAGACATCATCATCCGCCCTGCCCCGGGATCGAAGCCGGAGCATCTGCCGGTGTCGATTTTCGGTCATGGCGTGCTGACCTTCCACATCTTCGGCGTCATCCGCACACCGCCGGGCTGGAATTTATTCGTCGGCGGCTCCCCCAACACCGGGCGAGACGGCATTGTGCCGCTCAACGGGGTGATCGAAACCGATTGGTCGCCCTACACCTTCACGATGAATTACCGCTTCCTGCGCCGCAATGTGTGGCTGACCTTCAAGCAGGGCGAGCCGATCTGCTTCTTCTTCCCGGTGCTGCGCGGCGCGATGGAAAGCTTCCGTCCGCGTTTCGCCCCGATGGAGGGCGAGTTGCTGGCGCAGTTCAAAGCCTGGTCCGCCTCGCGGGATGCCTTCCGAGAGGAAACCGCGCGCAACCCACCGGCGACGGCGAGCGAGCAATGGCAAAAGCGCTATTATCGCGGCATCGACATGCGCGACGCGGAGCCGATCGCTGACCACAAGGCGCGTCTGCGTCTGCCGGAATTCGCACCCATCGGCACACCGCCAGCCACCGACCCGGTGGCGTTGCAGATCACCGGCAGTGCTGCCAGCATCGGCAGCGCGCTGCGTCGGGTGGCGCAAGGGCTGGCGCGTGGGGCCGGGGCCGCCGAAATGGTCGCCGAGGTGATGTCCCTCGGCCTCGCCCAACCGGATGCGGAGGCGGTGGTGCGGGCAGCGATGGACGCATAAGGCCCCATTGCGAATTCCCACCCAAAGCTTAACCTGCCGAAACGGCCCACGAGAGGCTGCGGATCAAGGAGGAACAACGCATGCGGCTTTTCCGCACCGGCGCGCGTGGCAATGTGTTGCTGCTGCTCTGCCTGATGTATTTCATCACCTATATCGACCGGGTGAATGTCAGCAGCGCCGCCGCTGCGTTCAAATCCGAGCTTGGGCTGAGCAACACACAGCTTGGCCTGGTGTTCTCCGCCTTTGCCTATCCCTATCTGGTCTTTCAGATCATCGGCGGCTGGTTCGGCGACAAATTCGGTGCGCGCTGGACATTGACGATCTGCGGCATCGTCTGGGCGGCGGCGACGGTGTTCACCGGTTTGGCAGGCGGGCTGACCTCGCTGATCGCCGCCCGTGTGATGCTGGGCTTTGGCGAGGGGGCAACCTTCCCGGTGGCGACACGGGCGATGTCGGCGTGGATTCCGGAAACCAAATTGGGCTTTGCGCAGGGCATCACCCATGCCTGCGCCCGCATCGGCAACGCGCTGACGCCGCCGCTGGTGGTGGCCCTGATGGTGCTGGTGACATGGCGCGGCAGTTTCATCATCCTGGGGGTGATCAGCTTCTTCTGGGCCTTGGTCTGGGGTTGGTATTTCCGCGATAATCCAGGCAGCCATGCCGGTGTCGGCCCCGCCGATCTCGCCGCCCTGCCCGCGCCGCGCCCGCCTGGCGCGCGCAAATCGGTGCCGTGGGGACCGCTGCTGAAGCGCATGGCCCCGGTGACGTTCGTCTATTTCTGCTATGGTTGGACGTTGTGGACCTTCCTGTCCTGGGTGCCGCAATTCATGCTGCACAATTTCAATCTCAATCTGAAAAACTCCGCTGTGTTCTCCACGCTGGTGTTCTTCGGCGGCGTGTTGGGCGATGCCTTGGGTGGGGTGGTCAGCGATTGGCTGCTGCGCCGCACCGGCAGCCTGATCCGGGCACGCCGCGATCTGGTGGTGTTCGGCATGGCCTGTTCGTTGGCCTGTTCGCTGCCGATTCTGTTCGTGCATGACCCGCTGGTGGCCGCCCTCAGCCTGTCCGGCACGTTCTTCTTCGCCGAACTGACAATCGGGCCGATGTGGTCGATCCCGATGGACATCGCCCCCGGTTTCGCCGGCACGGCCAGTGGCGTGATGAACACCGGCTCGGCCTTGGCCGCCATCGTCTCGCCTGTCGTATTCGGCGTGGTGATCGACGCCACCGGCAATTGGACGCTGCCATTTATCGGCACGATGGTGCTGATGGCCATCGGCGTCGCGGCAGCGTTCCTGATGAAACCGGATCGCGCGTTCGCGGATTAAGCGCACCCCGCCAAACGGCGGATCAATGCGCAAATGGCAAATGGACGGTAGGGCTTGGCGACGAAATGGTCGTTCGGTCCCACCGTCCAGCCCTCCATCCGATCAGGCTGGCCGGTGGTGAAAATGATCGGAATGGCGGGTGTGCGCGCCCGCACCATGCGGGCAACGTCCAAGCCGTCAATATCGCCGGGGAGCTGGATGTCCGTGAACATCAAATCGAAATGTTGCGAAGTATTGATAAAATTTTGAGCAGCAGCACCATCGGCGACAGGGTAGACTTCGAATCCATCATCCGTCAGCACTTCCGTTAAGAGAAGCCGGATCAATTCCTCGTCTTCGACGAGCAGGATCTTGCACGGTGTCATGATGGAAAATTGTTAATCCGACGCGATGATTGCCGCAAAGCACGAAAGCGTGTGGTGCTGTGACGATCCGCATTTTGTATCCACGCACGGAAAGTGCGAACTAGGAGCAACGCCCGGTGGGTAGCGCGTGATGGAAGGGTGGCATGATGCGGCAGAAGCGGCTGATGGCGGCAATGCTGACAACATTGGTCGGATGGACAATGCAGGCGGCGGCACAGAGCGAGCCGGTTTTGGTTCAAGCCGCCGGTGCCACGCGTACGGTGGCGTGCAATGGCGGCCCGGTGCAGGTGGAGGGCGCACGTAACCTGATCAAATTCACCGGCGTCTGCACCGGCCTGCACCTGCGCGGCGACGGCAACACGATCAGCATTCCGCTCTCCGGTCAGTCGCAAATCGACATCGAGGGCGGCCATAACCGCGTGCATTACAGCGCGCTGGCCGGCATCGCGCCGCAATTGCGGATCGTGGGCGACGGCACCGAGGTGCTTACCAGCCAAAACGCTCCAGCCCCGCTGGCCGGGCTGGCGTCGATTTCGGGCAATAAGCTGAACCTGGACCTGGACTGCAACGGCCAGGCGTTCACGCTGGATTCTGTGGGTTCGACAATCTCGCTGCGCGGCAAGTGTCAGACCGTGCTGCTGCATGGCGAAGCCAATCTGGTACGCGCCGATCTGGCCTCCGGGGCGACGGTGACGATCCAAGGCAATGCCAACACGCTGCTCTATGTCATCCCGCCTGGGGGGACGCTGCCGGGGGGATCGGTGGATGGCATGGGCAGTCTCGTGGTGCCCGATGTCGGTTTTGCGGTGCCACTGGGTGCCGGGGTGCCGCCTGCCCGATTGCCGGTGGCACTGCTGATGCGCTTACTCGACGCGCAGGTGCAGGCACAGGGCACGCTGGTGCATCTTCCCAGCGCCGTCTTCGCGCAGGATGGTTTCTCGGCGGCGGGTGAATTGCAGCTGCAACGCCTCGGCGGGCTGATTTTGCAGGCCTGGCCGAACGGCGTGCACATCGTCGGCCACGATCCCAACCCTGCACGCGGCACGCAGATGGCCACCGCCATCTCCACCTACCTCATCGACCATGGCGTGCCGGGGCTGGCCGCGCAAATCGGCAGCGAGCCTGGGGAGAGTTCGGTGGATGTGTGGCTGCTGAAATAGCGCGTCAGCCTTTCGGCTGGGCGTGCATGCGCACCCAGTCGATGAACTCGTCGTCGGTGATGTCGCTGGCGGCGAGTTTCAGTATTGTCACTGTGGCTTCGACCTCCGGGGGATCGAATGCCACTCCATTGAATGACAAAAACAGGAACAGCGCGGCAAAGCCCGTGCGCTTGTTGCCATCGATGAACGGATGATTACGGATGATGCCGAGCGCATACATGGCACCGAGTTCTGCAATGTCCGGCTCACCGTAGCCCGCCAAGTTCAATGGGCGTGCCAGAGCGCTTTCCAGCAGCCCCTCATCACGCACACCGAGAGCGCCGCCATGTTCAGCCAATTGTTCTTCGTGAACGGCGTGGATGACCCGCGCCGACAACCAGACCGTCACTTCGCGAGTTCACTCAGCACGTTGCGCCACTTTTTCATCAACAGCCGCGCTTCGGCCATCTGCGCATCGAATTCAGGATCACTCACCGTCAGGCGAAGGCCATCAGGCTGATCAACGACGTGCAGCGTATCCCCTTTCTGCACGCCCAGACGGCCCAGCAATTCCTTGGGGAAAATGACGCCGACAGAGTTGCCGATCGGGGTGAGCTTGAGCGTGGTCATGCGAAAAACTCTCGTGTTAATACGAGAGTTATAACACACTGCGCACCATCATCTCAAGAAAATCAGCGGCGAGACGCTCAGCGATTGACCAGCATCGCGCCCAACGGCTTGCCGCCGAAGAGATGCACGTGCAGATGCGGCACTTCCTGGCCGGAATGCTCGCCCATGTTGGACAGGATGCGATAGCCCGGTGCTTCCAGTTCCAGCGCCTTGGCCACATGGCCCACAGCGCGGAAGAAGCCGGCAATCTCGGCGTCACTGGCTTTGGCGGTGAAATCGGCAATCGAGATGTAAGGCCCGCGCGGGATCACCAGAACATGGATCGGCGCTTGCGGGGCGATGTCGTGGAAAGCGATCGCGAAATCGTCTTCATAGACGCGCTTGGAGGGAATTTCACCGCGCAGGATGCGGGCGAAGATGTTGTTGGTGTCGTATTCACCCAGACCCTTCACCGGCATCACATGCACTCCCACGTCACGGAATTTTCGACGTTGCCAACCCAAAGGCGGTGGCGAGTTTCTGCACCCGCGACGCCTTCTCGGCAATGCCGGAAATGCCCTTGCGACGCTCCAACTCGGCCCACACATCCGCCGGCGCCACGCCAGAGGCCACCCAAATGACCATCAGATGATAGAGCACATCCGCACTCTCAGCGATCAGGGCCTGGGTGTTGCCGGAGACGGCCTCGATCAGGCATTCAACCGCCTCTTCCCCGAATTTCTGCGCCACCTTGGACATGCCGCGCGACATCAGCTTGGCGGAATGGCTGGTGGACGGGTCGGCACCCTTGCGGGCTTCGATGGTCTTGAACAGCTCATCAAGCACCATGCCGGACAGCTGATCGTGCGGGATCGTCAGCTTTTTGCGGCGGATCGTCACCTTCTTGGTGGTCGGCTTGCCGCCGGCCTTACCAGCCACGGGAACCTTCAACACCATTTTCTTCACCGTTTTCGTCGTCTTGGCCATGTTCTTCTTTACGCCGCCTGGGCCGCGAGTTTCGGGAGGCGCACCGGCAACCCCGCCGCATTCAACGCCATTTTTACTTGCGGAATGGTGAACGTGCCAAAATGGAACACGCTGGCCGCCAGCAATCCGGTGGCACCCGCGCGGGCACCGTCGATGAAATGCTGCAACGTGCCCACACCGCCCGAGGCGATCACCGGAATCCGCACCGCACAACAGACCGCGTGCAGCAGATCGAGATCGAAGCCCTGGCCAGTGCCGTCACGGTCCATCGAGGTGAGCAGGATTTCCCCCGCCCCCAAGCTTGCCACTTCGCGCGCCCATTCCAGCACGTCCCGCCCGGTGTCGTGCCGACCGCCATGGCTGAAGACATGCCAATCGTGCCGCGAGACCTGCTTGGCATCGATGGCGACGACCACGCATTGGCTGCCGAACTTATTTGCCGCCTCACGGATCACCTCCGGGCGCGACAGGGCGGCCGAGTTGATCGAGCATTTGTCGGCACCGGCCAGCAACAGGCGGCGCATATCGTCGGTGGTGCGAATGCCGCCGCCCACCGTCAATGGCAGGAACACCTGACTGGCGGTGCGGTGGACGACATCGAGGATGGTGTCACGGTTCTCGTGGCTGGCGGTGATGTCGAGGAAGGTGAGCTCATCGGCACCGGCGGCATCATAGACGCGCGCCTGCTCCACCGGGTCGCCCGCATCGCGCAATTCGACAAAGTTCACGCCTTTGACGACGCGACCGTCTTTCACA
The DNA here is from genome assembly GCA_031291725.1 of Acetobacteraceae bacterium. Lineage (GTDB taxonomy): Bacteria > Pseudomonadota > Alphaproteobacteria > Acetobacterales > Acetobacteraceae > CAIQQQ01. Next base: position 55,474 of record JARLIM010000017.1, on the reverse strand, counting down.
TCCAGACAGGGGATAACACGCAGCTTGAGCAATCCAGAATACTCCTTGCCTGCCTGTTTGACGGGCAAAGCCGGTGGGGTTCAAGAGCGAAACGTCTAGACAAGCGCATTTTATGAGCAGTGATGCCATGCGCCGATGAATGTCTCGTTAAGAGTTGAGCAATTCCACCGCAGATTTCGGGTCGACGCGACCATCATACAATGCCCGACCGATGATCACGCCTTCAATTCCAGGGCATTTCGCCGCCTTCAGCGCCGCCAGATCGGCCAGTGAGCCGACGCCGCCGGAGGCGATCACCGGTGTGGAAATGCCGTTGGCCAGCGCCACCGTCTGCGCGATGTTCAGGCCGCCGAGCATGCCGTCACGCGCGATGTCGGTGTAGATGATCGCCGACACGCCCGCGCCCTCGAAATGCCGCGCCAGTTCCGGGGCGGGCAGGGTGGAGGTTTCCGCCCAGCCTTCGGTGGCCACGAACCCGTCACGCGCATCGATCCCCACCGCCACGCGGCCGGGGAAGGCGCGGCAGGCTTCAAGCACCAGGGCCGGATTTTTCGCCGCCACACTGCCAAGGATGACGCGCGAAATGCCGGCGGAGAGCCAGGTTTCGATCTGCGCCATGCTGCGAATGCCGCCGCCGAGTTGCACCGGCATCGTCACATTGGCCAAAATATCCGACACCGCCGCCGCATTCACCGGCTTGCCCGCGAAGGCACCGTTGAGATCGACCACGTGCAGCCACGAGAACCCGGCATCCTGCCAGGCGCGCGCCTGTGCACCGGGGTTTTGCGAATACACCGTCGCATCGTTCATCTCGCCGCGACGCAGACGCACGCAGGCACCATCCTTGAGATCGATGGCAGGGTAGGCGGTCATCATCCTGAAATGCGCCCTCCGGGCTGCAAGAATTTATAGTAAAAGATGCCCGCCACCGTTTTACCGGCGACGCGGGCATAAGCGGGATGACGGCCCCAGGGCTGATAGCCGAGCGCCTCATACATCGCGATGGCCACACTTTGGGTCTCGCGCACGTCAAGATTGAGCACATGATAGCCAAGTGCGCGTGCGCCCTCTTCCACCCGCAACGTCATCATCTTCGCCAGCCCATGGCCACGGGCATAGGGTGCGATGAAGGAATGCGTCAGTGTGGCGGCGAAGGCCTGGGCTTCGTTGTTGCGTGGCGGGCGGATCAGCTGCACCGAGCCGACGATCACCCCATCGAGACGACAGACGAACAATTCGCGCTCCGGCACCAGCAGCAGGCCGCGGAAATAGCGCTCCAACGCCATCCGCCCCGGCGGCGTGACCCAGCCAAAGCCGCCGCCATCGATAATCGCCGCATCGGCGGCCTCGCACAGGGCGGCAAGGTCATCATCGGTGAATTCGGTAATCCGCTCGACGGTGGCAATCGGTGTGCTGTTGCCGTTCATGGCTTCCACCGCAGGAAGTTGCGCAGGATGCGAATGCCCACCGCCTGGCTTTTTTCCACGTGGAATTGCGTGCCGGCGCGATTATCCTTGGCCACCATCGCCACAACCTTGCCGCCGTAATCGGTGGTGGCGATGCATTCCGCCGGATCGCCGCCGGTCAGCGCGTAGGAATGCACGAAATAGACGTGATCGTCCGGCTCCAGACCGTCGAGCAACGGGTGCGAACCGGGTTCGAACTCCAGCCCGTTCCAGCCCATCTGCGGCAGGCGCAGCGGCGAGGGCGGGGCCATTTCGGTGATCTCGCCCTTCACCCAGCCAAAGCCCTTGGTGACTTGATGCTCCAGACCACGCTCGGCCATCAGTTGCATGCCGACGCAGATGCCGAAGAACGGCACGCCGCCATCCACACGGGCGAACATCGTCTCCCGCAGACCCGGACGCCGGGCGAGACCCAGCGCGCAATCGGCAAACGCACCCTGGCCGGGCAGAATGATGCGATCCGCCTCGGCAACGATGCGCGGATCGGCGGTGACGGTGACTTCACCGACAATCCCCTCCAGATCCGCCGCCAGCGCAACCGCGCGGGAGGCAGAGGCCAGATTGCCGCTGCCATAGTCGATAACAACGATCTTCACAGCCCTACAGCGCCCCTTTGGTGGAAGGAACGGCACCGCCCAATCGTGGGTCAAGCTCCACCGCCTGACGCAAGGCGCGTGCGGTGGCCTTGTAGCAGGCCTCTGCCACATGATGCGCGTTGGTGCCGGCGATCTGGCGGATATGCAGCGCAATGCCCGCATTGCCCGCCAGCGCACGGAAGAATTCCTCGAACAATTCGGTGTCCATCTCGCCGATTTTCGGCGCCGAGAAGCTCACCTGCCAGCCGGTATAGGCCCTGCCGGAAATGTCGATGGACGCTTCCACCAGCGCCTCGTCCATCGGCAGCGAGGCGAAGCCGAACCGCGTGATGCCGCGCTTATCGCCCAGCGCCTGCCTGATCGCCTGCCCGATGACGATGCCGACATCCTCGGTGGTGTGATGGAAGTCGATGTGCAGATCGCCGACCGCCTTGATGTCCATGTTGAACAGCGCATGACGGCACAAAGCGGTCAGCATGTGGTCGAGGAAACCGATGCCGGTGCTGATGCTGCCGGTGCCGGTGCCATCCAGATCGAGCACGACAGCGATGTCGGTCTCGGCGGTCTTACGGGTGATGGATGCGGTGCGTGCCATGATGCGCGAGGAGTAGCGGAAAATGGGGGTGGGGGGCAAATGGGGTGTGCGCAGAGGTGATCTCCCTCCCTCCCGTGTCATTGCCTCCTGTCTCGCAATGACGAGGGAAGGGGCCATGATAAGGGAGGGGCATGACGTGCCCCCGCTTGCACGCCGCTTCATTTCATCCCATCTCCCGTGCATGCAAAACCATTTCTCCTCCAGCGCTCATGACCCCGTGGGCTGGCACGGGACGACCATCCTCTCCGTCCGTCGCGGCAAATCCGTCTGCATGTCAGGCGATGGCCAGGTCACACTCGGCCAGACCGTGATCAAAGGCACCGCCCGCAAGGTGCGCCGCATTGGCGGTGGCACCGTGATCTGCGGGTTCGCCGGGGCGACCGCCGATGCGTTCACCTTGCTCGAACGCCTGGAAGCCAAGCTTGAACGCTACCCGAACCAGCTCGAACGCGCCTGCGTGGAACTGGCGAAGGATTGGCGCACGGATCGCTATCTGCGCCGCCTGGAGGCGATGATGGCGGTGGCGGATCGCGATCATTCCTACACACTGACCGGCAATGGCGACGTGCTGGAGCCCGATGACGGCATCATCGCCATCGGCTCGGGCGGCAATTACGCGCTCTCCGCCGCCCGCGCGCTGATCGAGTTCGAAAACCTCACCCCGGAAGATATCTGCCGCCGCGCGATGAAGATCGCTGGCGATATCTGCGTCTACACCAACCATTCCCTCACGGTGGAGACGATTTAATGCTCGACGTTCCAACCTATTCCCCGCGTGAGATCGTGGGTGAACTCGACCGCTTCATCGTCGGCCAGCACGACGCCAAGAAGGCGGTGGCCATTGCCCTGCGCAATCGCTGGCGTCGCCAGCAATTGCCGGAGGGCATGCGCGAAGAGGTGGTGCCGAAGAACATTCTGATGATCGGCCCCACCGGCTGCGGCAAAACCGAAATCGCCCGCCGTCTGGCCAAGCTGGCCCAGGCGCCGTTCCTGAAGGTGGAAGCGACCAAATTCACCGAAGTCGGCTATGTCGGTCGCGATGTGGAGAGCATTGTGCGCGATCTGGTGGAGGCCAGCATCGTCATGCTGCGCGAATCCCGCAGGCGCGATGTGCAGGCCAAGGCGGAGCTGAACGCGGAAGAGCGGCTGATCACCGCACTGGTCGGCGAGCACGCCGCCGCCGACACGCGCTCGAAATTCCGCCGCATGCTGCGCTCGGGAGAATTGGAAGAGCGCGAGATCGAGGTGTCGGTGGCCGAAGCGCCGGTGCAGGGGGCGGATATTTCCAATCTGCAACCCGGCATGGCGATCGATCTGGGCAGCATGATGAAGGGCATGTTCGGCAAACCGGCCGCGCCGCGCAAAATGACCGTCGCCAATGCCCGGCTCGCGCTGCAACGTGAAGAGGCCGATAAGCTGCTCGATCAGGACAGCCTGACCCGCGATGCGGTGGCGCATGCCGAGGCGAATGGCATCGTGTTCATCGACGAAATCGACAAGATCTGCGCGCGCTCCGAGAACGGCGTGCGCGGCGGCGATGTGTCGCGGGAAGGCGTGCAGCGCGATCTGTTGCCGTTGATCGAGGGCACCACGGTGAACACCAAGCACGGCCCGGTGAAGACGGATCATGTGCTGTTCATCGCCTCGGGCGCGTTCCATCTGGCCAAGCCGTCGGACCTGCTGCCGGAATTGCAGGGACGTCTGCCGATCCGCGTGGAACTCTCGCCGCTGTCGCGCGCGGATCTCAAGCGCATCCTGACGGAGCCGGAGCATTCGCTGCTCAAGCAATATCAGGCGCTGATCGGCACGGAGGGTGTGACGCTGGATTTCACCCCGGACGCGGTGGAATCGCTGGCCGAGTTGGCGGCGGATATCAACGAGCGGGTGGAGAATATCGGCGCACGTCGTCTGCACACGGTGTTGGAAAAACTGCTGGAGGAAATCAGCTTCACGGCGTCGGACAAATCGGGAGCCACCGAGACGGTGGATGCCGCCTATGTCCGCGACCGCGTGGCCCCGTTGGCCGGGCGGGCGGATTTGAGCCGGTTTATTTTGTAGAACCGTCGGGCGGGTTCGCGACCCGCCTTACGGCATCGCCAGATTCAAACATTTCCGCATCACCGAGGGCAGCGCCGCCCCCGCCAAATCGGCGCGGGCACAACGCTGTCCCTCCGCCGTGATCCGCACCACACGGGCCATCTGCACGCGCAGCTGCAGTTCGAAATGCGTCAGCACATGGCGCACCTCACCCACATCGCGCCAATCGGCTTGCATGGGGGCGTGGGCGAAGGCGGCCTCTGGCGTCCAGCGCTCGGGCAACCACGGCGTGCCGGGCAATTCGCTCATGCCGCCATACAACCCGCGCGGCGGACGGCGACGCAGCAGCACCGCGCCGCTGTCGTCGATCAGGCAGAAATGCACGCCATGTCGCAGCGGGCGGGCGGCTTTCGGCGATTTGCGCGGCAATTCGGCGGCGATGCCCTGTTGGCGGGCGGCGCAGTCCTCGCGCCACGGGCAGATCGCGCAGGCCGGGTTGGTGGGCGTGCAGAGCGTCGCGCCCAGATCGAACAAGGCCTGTGCGAAATCGGAAGGGCGGGCGCGGGCCTCGGGATCGTCACCCAGACGGGCTGCCGCGATGGCGATGTCGGGTTTGGACGCGGGCAACGGGGTTTGAATGGCGAAGAGGCGGGAGGTGACGCGCTCCACATTGCCGTCCACCGGCACCGTCGGCAGCCCGAAGGCGATGGCACCGATGGCAGACGCGGTGTAGGGGCCGATGCCGGGGAGTTCGCGCAAGGCGTCCAGCGAGCGCGGAAAGCCGCCCTGGGCCACCACCGCCTGGGCGCAGGCATGCAGATTGCGGGCGCGGGCGTAATAGCCCAGGCCCGCCCAAGCCTGCATCACCTGCTCGCTCTCCGCCGCCGCCAAAGCGTCCACGCTGGGAAAGCGGTCGAGGAAACGGTGGAAATAGGGTATGACGGCGGCAACCGTGGTCTGTTGCAGCATGATCTCGCTGAGCCAGACGCGATACGGGTCCATCGCCTCACCCGGCATTGCCCGCCAGGGCAGGGTGCGGCGGTGGCGGTCATACCAATCGAGCAGGGCTTGGGCATTGGGCACGGATAAGTGATGGCAAGCGAGACGCGCAACGACAAGCCCGCAATTGAAGACAATCGCCACGTCTATGGCCCACGCTCGATTTCGGCGGTGCTGCCGCCGATGTTGCGGCCGATTTTACGCAAGAAGGCGCCCGGCATCGCCACGTTGATTTCCGATTGGGAAGCGGTGATCGGCCCGGCGCTGGCAGCGACGACCGTGCCGCGCAAACTGGCCGCTGGCACGCTGACCATCGCCTGCGCGGGTCCGGTGGCGATGGAGTTGCAATATCTGGCGCCGCAATTGCTCGCCCGCATCAACGGCTATCTCGGCGGCACCACGGTGGCGCGATTGCGGCTGGTGCAAGATCTTCGCCCCATTGCACCATTGCCGCCAGAGCGCCCCCCGGCGTTGCGGGAAGCGCAGGCGGCAGTTCAGGGCTTGCCCGCTGGCGAGTTGCGCGAGGCGTTGGAGCGGTTGGGGCGGATGGTGTTGCGCAAGCCGTAGCAGGCCGCGGCGGCGTCACTGCGGCGTCAGCACGTCCACCGACGTCGATTTCACCAGCGCCACCACCGCCGCCCCCGGCACCAGGGCCAGCCGCCCGACCGCATCGGGGGTGATGCGGGCGAGCAGCACCGTGTCGCCGAACATCGCCTCCACCATCGCGGCCCGACGCTGCGGGTCATCCACCACGCGGCGGACGATGCCTTCCAGCGCATTGTGCACACTGATCGCCCGCGGCACCGCACCGGCCAGGATGATTTCGCGCGCCGGCACCCGCACACGCACACGCGTACCCACCGCAGAGGCCAAGAGCGGCACCCAGAGGGCAATGTCCGCACCTGTCAGGCGGGTGAGTTGGCGCGCAGCGTCATGCCCCTGCACGGTCAATTCCAGCACCGTGCCAGCATCGTCGCGGGCGGCCAGCGGCAAGGAGGCATCGGCGGCGATCTCGGCAATCGGGCCGCTGGCGCGCAATGTCCCGCCCTCCAGCAGCACCACGTGATCGGCCAGCAACGACAATTCCGGCAGCGAGTGCGTCACATACAGCATCGGCAACGACAGGGTGGATTTCAGCTTGAGCAGAAACGGAAGGATATCCGCGCGCCGTGCATCGTCCAGGCTGGCCAATGGTTCGTCGAGCAGCAGCAGACGCGGCTGCGACAGCAAGGCGCGACCGATGCCCACGCGCTGCTTCTCGCCACCGGACAGCGTGTGCGGTGCGCGGCGCAGCAGATGGGCGATGCCGAGCAGATCGACCACATCATCGAACCCGATCGGGCCAGGGGCCGCGCGGCGCAGGCCATAGCGCAGATTCGCCTCGACATTCATGTGCGGAAACAGCCGCGCATCCTGAAACACCTGCCCAATCCGGCGCTGCTCCGGCTCCACCCAGACGCGATGTCCGCTGTCCTGCAACACCTCGCCATCGAGCGAGACATGGCCACGTTCCGTGCGCAGCAGCCCGGAGACGGCGGCGATGACGGTGGATTTGCCGGAGCCGGACGGGCCGAACACCACCGTCAGCCCCGGTGAGGGCGCGCTGAAGGCGATGTCGATCGCGGTGTCGGCAAAGCGGTGACGCAAGGCGATGGTGATCATCGCCCGAGCCTCGCACGCAGGCGGCGGCCGAGATATTCGGAGACCAGCAGGCCCGTCACCGCCAAGGCCACCGAAACCAGCGATAGCCGTGCGGCCACCGCATCGCCATCCGGGGTTTGCAGCGCGGAATAGATCGCCAGGGGCAAGGTTTGCGTCTGGCCGGGAATGTTGGCGGCAAAGGTGATCACCGCACCGAACTCCCCCAAGGACGCGGCGAACGCCACCACCGCCCCCACCACGATGCCCGGCAGCGCCAAGGGCAGCACGATGGTGAACAGCCGGTCCCAGGTGCCGGCACCCAGCGTACGGGCGGCGTCGATCAGGCCGGGATCGATGGCGTCCACCGACAGACGAATGGCGCGCACCATCAGCGGAAAGCTCATCGTCGCACAGGCCAAAGCGGCACCGGCGGCGGTGAAGACCAGACGGATACCGAACCAATCATGCAGCATCGCGCCAATCGGGCCACGCAGGCCGAACAGCAGCAGCAACAGCCAGCCCACCACCACCGGTGGCAGCACCAAGGGCAGATGGACAATCACATCCAGCAATCCACGGCCGTAAAACCGTCCACGTGCCAGCAGCACGGCGATCAGACACGCCACAGGCAGACCAAAGGCCACCGCGCGGGCGGCAACCGTCAGGCTCAGGCGAATGGCCATCCATTCATCAGGAGAAAAACCCAGGCTCACGGGCGCGTCCGCTGCACGTGGCCGCTCATATCCTGCGCGGCATTGCGCGGCATCAGCAGCGAGGCTGGCGCGGCGATCAGAGAGATCACCCCCACCACCGCAAAAGCCGCCGCAAACTCCGGCACACCAGGATGCGGATGGCTCCAAAGCTGCATCGCCACATCGATCACCGCCGCACTCACCGTCACCCCCATGGTCAGCGAAATCTGCTGAATGGTGGCGTAGAGGCTGGTGGCGGCACTCATTCTTTCACGTGGAACATCGGCATAGGCCACCGAATTATAGGCCGTGAACTGCAGCGAGCGGAAAAACCCGCCGGTGAGCAGGATGACGTAAATCCAGAACAACGGCGTCTGCGGCGTGAACCAGGCGCAGGCGATCAGCAACAGGCTGGCCACCACCGCATTGACCAGCAGCGTGTCGCGAAAACCGAAGCGCCGCAAAGCGCCCATCGCTGCGGGCTTCATGATCAACGCACCGGCCGAGCTGGTGAATGTCACCAGACCGCTTTCCGCCGGGGTATAGCCGAAGCCGATCTGCAACAGCAGCGGCAGCAGAAACGGAATGGCACCGACACCGACGCGAAACAGCGTGCCGCTGAGGACCGAAACCAGAAAAGTCGGCACACGGAACAACGTCAGATCCAGCAGGGGGGCCGGATGTCTGCGCGCATGCAGGAAATAAACTGCCGTGAAGAACAGCCCGCCGCCGATGACCGCCCGCCCAACCCAGGGATCGACCATACCCCGCCCGCCAACCTCGGTGCCGGTCATAAGCAAGGCCAATGCCAGCCCGGACCACAGCAATCCCCAGCCATCCAGCTTCGGCACCGCGTCGTCACGGAAATCGGGGGCGAATTTCGTCACCAGCACAATGCCCAGCAGGCCGATCGGCACGTTGATGTCGAACACCCAGCGCCAGGAAAAATACGTCACGATGAAGCCGCCCACCGGCGGCCCCAGAATGGGGCCGAACAGAGCAGGCATCGACAGCCACGCCATGGCACCGACGACTTCGGATTTATCCGCCGTGCGCAGCAGCAACAGCCGCCCCACCGGCACCATCATCGCGCCGCCAACGCCTTGCAGAATGCGGGCCGCGACCAGGAAGGGCAGGGTGTCTGCACGGCCACACAACACGGAGCCGATGGTGAACACCGCAATCGCCGCACGGAACACATCGCGTGCACCGAAGCGGTCAGCCATCCAGCCGCTGGCTGGGATGAACACGGCCAGGCTGAGCAGATAGGAGGTCAGTGCGACGTTCATCCGCACCGGATCGGCCCCAAAATCGCGCGCCATCGTGGGCAGGGCGGTGGCAACGATGGTGCCGTCCAGCGTCTGCATGAACAGGGCGCATGCGACAATGAGCGCCGTCAGCCGCGTACGGCGTTGATGCTGGCGGCGCTCATCGTCGGTTTGCATCGGCTTATGGGATCAGCACGGTGCTGCCGGTGGTCTTGCGCGCTTCCAACGCCGTGTGCGCGGCGGCGGCTTCGCTCAATGGGAAGGTCTGATTGACACGGATCTTCACCGCACCAGACGCCACGACCTCCATCAGTTCAGCCGCGGCCGCGACCAGATCCGCGCGCTTGGCGGTGTAGGTGGCAAGCGTTGGGCGGGTGATGAACAGGCTGCCCTTGGCGGTCAGCACGCCCAGATCAACCGGCGGCACCGGGCCGGAGGCATTGCCGAACGAGACCATCAGGCCGAGTGGGGCAAGGCAATCGAGGCTGGTGTTGAAGGTGTCGCGGCCCACGCTGTCATAGACCACCGGCACCATCGCACCACCGGTGATGCGCTTGACCTCGGCGGGCAGATCCTGATGGCCGACGACGACATGATCGGCCCCATGCGCACGGGCCAGTTCGGCCTTCTCGGCGGTGGAGACCACACCGATCACCGTCACACCCAGATGCTTCGCCCATTGGCACAAAATCAGGCCCACGCCACCGGCAGCGGCATGCACGACAATCGTCTGCCCGGCCTGCACCGGATAGGTGCGGCGCAGCAGATATTGCGCGGTGAGGCCTTGCAGCATCATCGCGGCGCCGGTGTTGAAATCGATGGCGTCCGGCAGCTTCACCAGACGATCCGCCGGGATGACGCGCTGCACGGCATAGGCGCCGATCGGCCCCCCGGCATAGGCGATGCGGTCGCCCACGGCCAGATCGGTCACGCCGGCTCCCAGCGCCAGCACCACGCCGCTGCCCTCCATACCGATGGTCGCGGGCAAAACGGATTTGTAGAGCCCGGTGCGGAAATAGACGTCGATATAATTCAGACCGACCGCCTCATGCCGGATCAGCGCCTCACCGGGACCGGGCTCGGGGGTGGGAACATCCTCCCACTTCATCACCTCGGGACCGCCATTGGCGTGAATGCGGATCGCTTTCGTCATGTCCGTTCCTGTATTGTTTGACTGTCTTTGAGTGACTCTGCCGCCTCTTGTTCGAGAGCCAGCAGAAAAAACTTCGTGGGCAAACCTTCGCCGCCCGAATAGCCGCCCGGGCCCGCCGACGCAACGATGCGGTGACAAGGGATCAGGATGGGGATCGGATTGTTGGCCATCGCCGTGCCGACGGAACGCGCACTGCCGCCGACATCGGCGGCCAATTCAGCATAGGTCCGGGTCTGGCCTGCCGGGATCTGACACAAAGCCTGCCAGACACGGCGGCGATATTCGGTGCCGAAGGGTGTCATGGCGAGGGTGAAGCTCAGACGCTCGCCATCAAAATATTCCTGCAACTGACGGCGGGCTTCGAGCAGCAGCGGCGTCTCGCTCTGATCACGCCCCCAGCCCCAATCGAGCGCGACAATCGCGTCGCCATCTTCTGAGACGGTGATGTCGCCGACCGGCGTATGCAGCGAGAGTTGCGGCAATGGTTTTTCCAGATGAAAAGAGACGACGCCCTGCGCGATGCCAGCGCTCCCGGTCGCATCTGTCAAGCGGGGGAGACACCAGGGCGGGGTTGCTTTGTTGGTTTTGTTGGAGACACGCAATGAATGACGGCCGTCTGCCCGGTGATCCAGAACGGTATTTCGAGGCCCATGTGTTCGTGTGCGGCAATCGTCGGCCAGACGGGCATGAGCGCGGTTCCTGTGCCGCCAAGGGATCGGAGAAGCTGCGCGACTACATGAAGGCGCGCGCGAAGGAGATGGGGCTGACGGGTCTGCGCATCAACGCCGCCGGCTGCCTGGATCGCTGCGAGCATGGACCGGCGATGGTAATCTATCCGTCCGGTATTTGGTATAAGGTCGAAACGACATCGGACATCGATCGGGTGCTCGAACAGCATCTGCGCGACGGCGGGCGGGCCGAGGCGTTGCTGGTGCGCTAAGCGGGTAAGGGGCGAGGGCGGGCGATGCGTGAGACGATCTATGCGCCAGCGGGTCTGGTGGGGCGTACGGCGCTGACCGTGCTGCGACTGAGCGGGCCGCGCACCGGCGAGATGGTGGCGGCTTTGGCGGGCGGTCTGCCAGCGCCGCGTGTCGCCTCATTGCGCAGCCTGCGCGACGCGGCAGGGCGCGTGCTGGATCGCGCGCTGGTACTCTGGTTCCCCGGACCACGCAGCTACACCGGCGAGGATTGCGCCGAATTGCATCTGCATGGCGGCGGGGCGGTGTTTCACGCGGTGAGCGAGGCGTTAACCGCCTTGGGCGCACGGCCGGCTGAAGCGGGGGAATTCACCCGACGCGCGGTGCTGGAAGGCAAGCTCGATTTGTTGGAGGCGGAGGCAACGCTCGATCTGATCGAGGCGGAGACCGACACGCAGCGGGCGCAGGCATTGCGGCATCTGTCCGGCGAGATGAGCGGCGTGGCCGAAGCGTGGCGGGCGAGCCTATTGCGGCTGTTGGCGCATCAGGAAGCGTTGATCGATTTTCCCGATGAGGATTTGCCACCTGAGGTCGACGCGGCGCTGCGGGATGGCATCGCCGCCCTGCGAGGGGATTTCGCCCGCGCCCTCGCCGAAGGGGCACGTGGCGAAAAGCTGCGCAGCGGTGTGACCATTGCCATTGTGGGGGCACCCAATGCCGGGAAATCCACCTTGCTCAATGCGCTCTGCCGGCGCGACATCGCCATCGTCTCCCCGATTGCGGGCACGACGCGCGATGTGCTGGAGGCGCGGATTGTGTTGGAGGGCGTGCCGGTGACGCTGCTCGACACCGCCGGCCTGCGCGACACCGTCGATCCCATCGAGGCGGAAGGCGTGCGCCGGGCCAGAGCGCGGCTGCAAGAGGCCGATATGGTGCTCGCATTGTCCGAAGACGGCGCGTGGCCGGATGTGTCAGATGGGAGTGTTATGCTGCATGTGCGAACAAAATCCGATGTGTCATCTGCGGCAGTTGGCGCCGATGTTGCGATTTCGGCGGTGTCGGGGGCGGGGATGACGGAGCTGCTCACAGCGCTTTCGCTGCATGTGCGAAATCTGGCTGGTGTGTCGGCGGCACCCACCCTGACCCGGGCACGGCATCGCGCCGTGCTGTTGGCAGCCGAGGCGCAATTGGAGGCGGCTGAGCATGCCGAATGGCCAGAACTGCGTGGTGAGCATTTGCGTCAAGCCATGCGCGATATTGGTCGGCTGACGGGGATGGTTGATACCGAAGAAGTGCTTGGCTCTATTTTCGGCGAGTTCTGCATCGGCAAATAGTGGCCATTGCATCGATTGCGCTTGATTTACCTGGGCTCTGTGGTGCATGGCGCGCAACATGAGCAAAAATTACGACGTTATTGTGATCGGTGGCGGCCATGCTGGCTGCGAGGCAGCAGCGGCGGCGGCGCGAATGGGCGCATGCACGCTGCTCCTCACCGACAAAATCGAGACCATCGGCGAGATGTCGTGCAACCCGGCGATTGGCGGGATTGGCAAAGGGCATTTGGTGCGCGAGGTCGATGCCCTTGACGGACTGATTGGCCGCGCAGCCGATCTGGCGGGCATTCACTTCAAATTGCTCAACCGCAGCAAAGGCCCAGCCGTGCGCGGCCCACGGGCCCAGGCGGATCGGAAGCTGTATCGCAGGGCGATGCAAAGCCTGTTGGCAGACCAGGCCAATCTGACCATTCGGGCAGCCCATGCCTCGGATTTGGAGATTGGACCGGATGGCGCGTTGACGGCTGTCCTGTGTGATGACGGCTCCCGCCTGGCCTGCCGGGCCGTGGTGATCACCACAGGCACATTCTTGCGTGGTCGAATTTTCATTGGCCCAGAGTCCGAACCCGCCGGCCGGGTGGGAGACCGCCCGGCGGTGGGGTTGGCGCTGGCCTTGGAGCGTCTGGCGTTGCCGCTCGGCCGCCTGAAGACCGGCACACCGCCGCGCCTGGATCGCCGCACGATTGATTGGGACGGCCTCGATGCCGACTGGGGCGACGCGACGCCGGAATTGTTCAGCACGATGTCTGTCGGCGTGGCCAACGCACAGATCGCCTGCCGCGTGACCGGAACGACGGCGGCGACGCATCAGATCATTCGCGACAATTTGCACCTCTCGGCGGTGTATGGCGGGCAGATTTCCGGGCGCGGCCCGCGCTATTGCCCGTCCATTGAGGATAAGGTGCATCGTTTCGCCGGGCGTGACCGCCACCAGATTTTTCTGGAGCCGGAAGGGTTGGACGATGACACCATTTATCCGAACGGCATTTCCACCAGCCTGCCCGCCAACGTTCAGGCGCACATCATCGCCTCGATCCCAGGATTGGAGCATGCGCGGATCATTCGCCCCGGATATGCGGTGGAATATGATTATGTGGATCCGCGCGCATTGACCCATGGCCTGGCGGTTCGCAACCTTCCCGGCCTCTTCCTCGCAGGACAGATCAACGGCACAACCGGCTATGAAGAAGCGGCGGCGCAGGGATTGGTAGCCGGCCTGAACGCTGCCCGCCTTGCGGCCGGACAGGATGAGGCCGTTTTCGATCGCGCCGAAGCCTATCTGGGCGTGATGATCGACGATCTGGTGACGCACGGGGTGACAGAACCGTACCGCATGTTCACCTCACGCGCCGAATACCGCCTGACGCTGCGGGCCGACAACGCCGATCAGCGGCTTACCGCCCGAGGACAGTCCCTTGGTTGCATCAGCACAGCACGCGCGCAGCATTTTCAGCAGTTTTCAGCCGAACTGGAAGCCGCAACCGCCCAAGCCATGCGCGACATCGCCCCATCAAAAGTGCTGGACCAACACGGCGTGACAGTGAAGTCAGACGCATCAGCCCGCACAGCGATGGCCCTGCTCGGGAACACGCAACTGGACCGCAGCACTGTAGCGCACATCTTCCCCTGGATTGCCAATCTGACAAGCCGGGTACGCAGCAGCTTGGAAGCCTCCTCGATGTATACCGGTTATTTGAGCCGCCAAAATGCGGAAATTCGGGATTTCCGCCGGGAAAGCGACATTCCAATGCCTGACATTGCAACCCTGGCCATGTCAGGAGGCCTGTCGAACGAAATTCGCGAGAAGCTCGCGGCATTTCGCCCAGACTCACTTGCCGCAGCAGCTCGGATCCCCGGCATGACACCCGCTGCCTTGGCAACCCTGGCCGGGCAAGCCCGTCGCCAGAATTTGGCATAGGTGTTTCACGTGAAACATCCCATTCTGACGATCCCCAATGTTTCACGTGAAACAGAGGACCGTCTCCGCATCTACGCCGCGACGTTGATGCGGTGGAACCCAACGATCAATCTCGTGTCAAAATCCGATATCGGCGATCTGTGGAGCCGTCACATCCTCGACAGCCTACAATTGCAGACATTGCTACCACCCGAATTCAGTCATGCGATTGATTTGGGCTCAGGTGGCGGTCTTCCCGCGATCGTTCTCGCGATCGCTTCCGGTCGCCCGTTCCATTTGGTCGAGTCAGACGCCCGCAAGGCCGCCTTTTTACGAGAAGTGGCGAGAGAGACCGCAGCCCCCGCCACCATCCATTGCGCCCGCATCGAAACCCTCAGTCTGCCCGCCGCCCCGGTTATCACGGCCCGCGCGCTCGCCCCGTTGCCCCGATTGCTCAGCTATGCGGCGCCGTTTCTTGCACCAAATGGAATTTTTCTGTTCCCGAAGGGGAGAAACGCCGCCTTAGAATTGACGGAGGCGGCTGCTGAATGGCACATGGGGGTCGAGTGCTTCACCAGCGCCATCGACCCCGCCGCAACCATTCTCAAGCTGTCTGAAGTGGTGCGGAGAAGCGCGGGGTCCTGATCACCAGGAGACCAAGGCCGTGCCAATCACCGGTGGAACCATCGTCGCGATCGCCAACCAGAAGGGCGGGGTTGGCAAAACCACAACCGCCATTAATCTGGCAACCGCCCTCACCCAGGCCGGCAACCGTGTGTTGTTGGTGGATCTCGACCCACAGGGAAACGCCTCAACCGGCCTTGGGCTGGGCCATGCCGATCGTTCCGCGGGCACCTATGCCTTGATCACCGAGGCTGTTCCAGCGTCTGCGATGACGCATGCCACGTTTGTGCCCAATTTGTTCGTCATTCCCGCTGAACCGGACCTCGCCGGCGCTGAAGTGGAGCTTGTTGGCCAAACCAACCGCGAATATCGCCTCCGCCGCGCGCTGCGCGATGCCGAAGCCTTGGTCGATGGCTACGACTTTATCCTGATCGACTGCCCGCCCAGCCTCGGCCTACTGACCATCAACGGCTTGGTGGCGGCAGATTCCGTGTTGGTGCCGTTGCAATGTGAATTTTTCGCACTCGAGGGCCTCAGCCAGTTGATGCGCACCGTCGAAGCGGTCAAGACCCGCCTCAATCCAGCGCTTGAGATCGAGGGTATCGTGCTGACCATGCACGACAAGCGAAACAACCTCTCTGAACTGGTGGCCCAAGATGCCCGCAGCTTCTTCGGCGACAAGGTCTATGAGACGATGATCCCCCGCAATGTACGCGTCTCCGAGGCCCCAAGCCACGGCAAGCCGGTCATTCTGTATGATCTGCGCTCTCCCGCCTCACAGGCCTACATCAAATTGGCAATGGAATTGCTCAGTCGGCAGCGCCGTCGGGTTGGAGGTCGCGTATGAGCCCGCGTGACACCAACCCCCGCCTTGGCAAGGGTCTTGCAGCCCTGCTCGGAGATGCCGCACCACAAACGCGCGTGGCCTCGCAAAATGGCGTGCGCACAATTCCCGTCGAGCATCTCGAACCCAGCCCGTTCCAACCCCGCGTGAAAATGAATCCAGAGGCGTTGGACGATCTGGCCACCTCCATCAAGGCACGCGGCATTTTGCAGCCGCTGCTCGTTCGGCCACATCCGGATCAACCGGGCCGCTTCCAGATCATCGCCGGTGAACGCCGCTGGCGCGCCTCGCAACAGGCCGGCCTGCACGACGTCCCGGTGCTGGTGCGCGACTTGACCGATGTTGAGACCATGGCCGCCGCCTTGGTGGAAAACCTGCAACGGCAGGATTTAAACGCTGTCGAAGAAGCCGAGGGCTATAAACGCCTCGTCGATGAATTCCGCATGACGCAGGAAATGTTGGCAGAATCCGTCGGCAAATCGCGCAGCCACATCGCCAACACATTGCGTCTGCTCAATTTGCCTTCAACTGTGCTGGAAGAGGTGAAAAAAGGCACGCTCAGCGCCGGCCATGCCCGCGCCCTGCTTGCCCATCCAGAACCGGAAAAAGCCGCTCTGTCGGTCATCGCCCGCGGTCTGAATGTGCGCCAGACCGAGGCGCTCAGCAGCCGCAAGCCGGAAGCCGCCGCCGCGCCGAAGGCGAAAGACCCAGAAACCGAGGCGCTGGCACGTGATCTGTCGGAACAGCTCGGCTTACGGGTGGATATTGTGTTCGATGGCAATGGTGGGTCAGTCAGGCTGACCTATAAATCGCTCGATCAACTCGATGGCATTATCAGCCTGTTGCACGGTCGCAGCTGAACAACCCAGACACTACCGCCGCCGTCCTGCCGCCGCCGCCCGCCCGGCGATGGCCAGAACGGCGTTACGGCAGATGATTTCAGCCGGAGAGCCGGTGCGCTTGCACTCTTTCTCTGCTTGAAATAACCGCTCCAATGCGCCCGCCACACTGGCGGTATCCCATTTCCGCAACGCCGAGCGGAACGCGGTCTCTCGCTTGAAGAACACCGGCGGACGCAGCGCGCGCATTGCCTCACCCTGCTCGGCACCATCTTGCATCAGGGCAATCACCCGCGCCACACGCTGAACCTGGCTCGCCACCGACCGCAGCACGCCCACAGCCGTGCCGCCCTCGGCCAATGCCAGCTCAAGTGCCCGATCCGCTGCCGCCACATCGCCACAGATCGCTGCAAACGACGCATCTTCCAACGAAAGCCCTGACAGATCGCCCACACACAATTCTGCGGCCTCAATATCCACCCGCCCTTTGGGGCCGGCATACAAGGCAAGCTTGCCCAACGCGCCGTGTGAAACACCACGATCCGCCCCGAGATGATCGGCGAGCCAGCTCACCACCTCCGCATCAATGGAAATCTGATCCGCCGCCATCGCCGCGCGCACCATCTGCTGCAAAGCCGGCTTGTCCATCGGGTAGCAGGCATAGACACCTGCGTGGTCGGATTTCTCCAGCGCCGTCTTCAGCTTGGATTTGTTGGTCAGTCCCGCGCCTTCCAACACCAGCAAACCGCCACCCTCGATTTCCAAGGCGGACAGCACAGCCGCCGTCGCCGCATCGGTCGCATCGCGCAGACGCACCACCTTGCGGCCGCCCATCAACGACATCGAGGCCATTTCGCTGCGCAACGAGCCCAGATTGTCGCGCTCCACATCCACCACCAGGAATGGATCGGTCAGCGATCCAGCCACGCTGCGCACCAGTCGAGATGCGAGTTCCCGAACCAGTCCTTCATCTTCACCAAAGAATAAAACAGCGCGCAATCGGCCTGGGTCTGAAATAACAGCATCAAGTCGACGCGCATCTATTTTCACAACTCAGCCTGACTTCTTCATATTTTGAAAATAAGCAGCAATATCAGTTACAATTTTCTGTGAAATATCAGTTGAAATACGCCTGACCACATTTTCATGCTGTAGGTCGCTATAAAAATACTGAACGTCAATCAGGTTGGCCCCATCATTGGATTTTGCCCAACCCGAGGCGATCTCATGCGCTTCGCCACGTATCGATATCAACGACCAATGCGCCTCCCCGATCACCCGCACGCGCGTCTGGGCCGAGGTGGTGAATTCGGTGGCAACGCCTTGATCAGAGACATTGTACGTCACGGTCAACAGATAGGATTTGCTCCCGCTGCCAGACTCTCCCTGCAACCGGCGCTGCAATTCCTCGCGCAGCAACTGGCCCGCGCGATCGGGGATGAGCGCCACATCCACCTGGCGCAATTGCTCAGGCATCGCCGTGCCATCGCCCATCCGGCCATAGAGCGGGCGGAAGCCACAGCCACCCGCCAGCCCCACCATTGCGAGGGCCGACCCAGACAAAGCGAACCGGCGACCGATGCGCATACTCACCCCGCAATCACGAAATTGACGATCCGGTTGGGCACATAAACCCGCTTGACCACGCGCTTGCCCTCCAGAGCCCGCGCCACATTGGGATCGGCGAGGGCTGCGGCGAGAACATCGCCTTCTTCCGCGCCGGGAGCAACCTCAATGGTGCCCCGCAGCTTGCCCATCACCTGCACGGCGATTTTGACAGAATCCGCCACCAGCAATGCCGGATCGGCTTCCGGCCAGCCGGATTGCGCAATCAGGGCAGCCGCCCCCTCGGACAGGCGCGCCGAGATTTCTTCCGCCAGATGCGGCATCATCGGTGAGATCAGCCGCACCAGCACGCTGAACGCCTCAGCGCGCGCCCATGCCATGCCCGGCAGGTCAGCTCCGGCGCGCTCGGCATCGGTGAGGGCATTGGCGAACTCGTAAACGCGCGCCACGGCGACATTGAAGGCGAAATTCTCCAGCGCGTCGGTGATGCTGACAATGGTGCGATGCGTGGCACGGCGCAAATTGCGGGCAGCAGGCGCGCATTCCGCCGGCAACGCGCCCATGGTGCCCACAGGTGCGGTCTCGGCAAGGCGGAACAGACGTTGGGTAAAGCGATACGCGCCCAACACGCCGCTCTCCGTCCACTCCATGTCGCGCTCGGGCGGGTTGTCGGAGAGGATGAACCAGCGCGCGGTATCCGCACCATAGCGGCCAATGATCTCCGCCGGGTCGATGGTGTTGCGCTTGGATTTGCTCATCGCCTCGATGCGACCCACGGTGACAACCTCGCCGGTGTCCTTGTGGGTGGCTGTGCCGTCGGCGTTGCGGATGATTTCTTCCGGATACAGCCAACGGCCATCGGCACCCTTGTAGCTCTCGTGGTTCACCATGCCCTGGGTGAACAGCCCGGCGAACGGCTCTTTGGCCGAGAGATGGCCGGTATGGCCCATCGCGCGGGTGAAATAGCGCGAATAGAGCAGATGCAAAATCGCATGCTCGATGCCGCCAATATATTGATCCACCGGCAGCCAATGATCCACCGCCGCACGATTGACCGGCACATCGGCCTGCGGGGAACAGAAGCGGGCGAAATACCAGGACGAATCAACGAAGGTGTCGAACGTGTCGGTCTCGCGCAGCGCAGGCTTGCCGCAGGACGGGCAGTTGACGTGTTTCCAGGTCGGATGATGATCCAGCGGATTGCCGGGGCGGTCGAAGGTGACATCTTCCGGCAGACGCAGCGGCAGATCCGCCTGCGGCACCGTCACCACGCCGCAATCGTCGCAGTGAATGACCGGGATCGGGCAACCCCAATAGCGTTGACGCGACACGCCCCAGTCACGCAGACGCCAATTGACCACGCCGCGCCCGATGCCCTGTTCTTCGAGCTTGGCAATCGCCGCCTTGCGGGCGGTGTCGGGGGCGAGGCCGTCGAGAAAGCCGGAGTTGAACAGCGTGCCCACGCCATCATGCGCCTTGTTGGCAACGTGGAAGCTCGCGGCGTCCTCACCCGGCGGCAGCACCACCGGCAGCACGTTAAGGTCGTATTTACGGGCGAAATCCAGATCGCGCTGGTCATGCGCCGGGCAGCCGAAGATGGCGCCGGTGCCGTATTCCATCAGCACGAAATTGGCGATCCACACCGGATAATCCTGCCCGTTGAACGGGTTGCGCACGCGCAGGCCGGTGTCGAAGCCCTTCTTCTCCAGCGTCTCCAGAACCGCTTCCGAGGTCCCCTTGCTTTGGCAATCGGCAACGAAGGCGGCGGCCTCGGCATTGCCAGCGGCGACAGCGGCGGCAATCGGGTGCTCAGCCGCCACCGCCAGGAAGGACATGCCGAACAGCGTGTCCGGCCGCGTGGTGTAGACCTCGATTTCGCCGCTGCCATCGACCAACGGGAAACGCACCCGCGCCCCTTCGGAGCGGCCGATCCAGTTCGCCTGCATCAGCCGCACGCGCTCCGGCCAGCGATCCATCTCGTCGAGCGCAGAGAGCAACTCCGGCGCTTCGTCGGTGATGCGGAACACCCAGGTGGCGAGCTTCTTCTTCTCCACCAGCGCCCCCGAGCGCCAGCCACGGCCGTCGATCACCAGCTCATTGGCCAGCACGGTGTTGTCCACCGGATCCCAGTTCACATAGGCTTCGCGCCGCTCCACCAGGCCCTTGCGGAGCATGTCGATGAACAGCGATTGCTGCTGGCCGTAATAGGACGGATCGCAGGTGGCGAATTCGCGGGTCCAGTCGATGGACAGCCCCATGCGCTGCAATTCGGTGCGCATGTTGGCGATGTTGTCCCAGGTCCATTTCGCCGGATGCACACCACGCTCACGCGCGGCGTTTTCGGCGGGCAGGCCGAAGGCGTCCCAGCCCATCGGATGCAACACGGAGAAACCCCGCGCCCGCTTGTAGCGCGCCACCACGTCACCCAGGGTGTAGTTGCGCACATGGCCCATGTGGATCTTGCCCGACGGATACGGGAACATCTCCAGCACGTAGTATTTCGGGCGGCCGTCCGTCGGCACGTCCTCCACCCGGAAGCACGACGCTTCGTTCCACGCGGCCTGCCAGCGCGGTTCGGCGGCGCGGAAATCGTAGCGTGGCGCGTCAGCGGGGGTTTCAGCTTGGACAGTGGTCGAGGAGGACATGGAAAACCCGATACAGAACGTCAGAAATCGACGCTCTCTATCGGGCAGAATGGCTTACGGGGCAATATTCAACGACAGATACCGTCATTGCGGGGAGCGGCGCGACGGGCAATCCAGGGGCCACAGGCCGGGCCTCAGATTCCTGGATCGCCACGCCACGCGCGATAACGGAGGATGGGAGCGTCAGCCACCCACGCTCTGTGTGCGCAATTCGCGCGCCCGGGTGAGAACCTTGTCTTCCAATTCGGTCTGCGTTCCGACGCTGACCGGGGCATCGATCCATTGGCCGCCCTTGCTGATCTGATGGAACAGCGCCACGCGCACCGCATCGGCGCGCAGTTCGCGGCCCAGAATATAGGCGGTGGCTTTGAAACGCTCGCCGGTGGTGCCGGCCGGCGTATACCAATCGGTGATGATCACGCCGCCAAACGGATCGGCGGAGGCAAGCGGCATGAAGGAGAGCGTGTCGAGCGCACCGCGCCAGAGATAGGCGTTCACCGACACGCCAGCGCCAGCCATCGCGGCATCGGAGCCTTTGGCTTTATTGACACCGAAAACAATGCTCGCACCACCGTCATCGCTGACCAGCGAGCCGGGAGGGCCGCTGAAGCGCGGGTCGTTGGCATATTCGTCGGGCCGCGTCTCACGCGTGTTACCGCACCCGACCAGGGATGTGGCAAGCAGGCCAAAAGTCAGAACGGCGAAAAGGCGAGCGCGCATTGATATGGCCTTTGAGCGTGAACGAAATCCAGGAGCCCGCTTGTAGCGCAATGCCGACATCCCGCCAAGCCGAGGCGCAAAAGGCCGGAGTGGGGGGAAATGAGAGGCAAAATGACCACCTCCCCCTGTCAGCGCGCGCGCAATGACGGGGCGATGTTTCTTCAACCCAGAATCATCACGATCTCATCGGCACCAAACAAACAAAAAGGGCGACAGTTGCCTGCCGCCCTCTCAGTTTCAGGCTTCTGACGGATCAGAAGTTGAACACAGAACCCACAGCGATCGAGCGAGCCTGCACGCTGTTGTGGGTGGCACCGGCAGCGCCGGCCAGGATGTTGAAGCCGTTCTCGTGGCGGGTGCCATAGATGCCCGACAGGAACACGGCCGCGCCCGGAGCGAAGTCGTAGGTCGCGCCAACGTTCACGCCGGTTTCATGCAGCATGCCGAGAGCAACCGAGCTGTTCGCCGAGTTCAGGTCGATGTACGACGCGCCAACAACGGTGCTGCCGAAGGTGTAGGAAGCGCCAACCATGCCGAACTGGCTCTGCTTCGCGCCCTTCAGTTCCGGCTGGTTGCCACCGGTCATGTTGCCGCTCATGAAGTGGCCACCAACGGTGAAGCCCGAAGCGCTGGCCGTCAGGCCGGCGTCGAGGACGCTGAGGCCCTTCGTGACGTTGGCATTGCCCTTCACGACGTTCGACTGCCAGGTGCCGACTTCAGCAGCCACGGCGGCCGGACCGAACGAGCCCTTGTAGCGAGCAGCGGCTTCGATCGTGTTCGAGCGCGAGCCCTGCTTGTCGATCGTCGACGTGCCGATGCTGACGGCCGAGTTACAAGCCGTCGCGGTGTAGGCGTTCTGGGCGCAATAACCCAGGCCGGACTGCATGTTCGGCTCGAAGCTCAGGGCGAGATCAACGCCGCTGAAGTTCGGCGAGGTGTAGACCAGCTTGTTGGTCATGTATTCGCCGGACTGCGAAGCGAACGGGTAGTTCAGCAGCGTGTTCTTGGTGCGGCCGTAAGCGTTCACGTCGCCAACCCAACCGCCAACGACGTC
This sequence comes from Acetobacteraceae bacterium, assembly GCA_031291725.1. Lineage (GTDB taxonomy): Bacteria > Pseudomonadota > Alphaproteobacteria > Acetobacterales > Acetobacteraceae > CAIQQQ01. The sequence continues at coordinate 32,587 of JARLIM010000017.1, read as the reverse complement.
GAACGGGGTAGCGCCCCAGTCACCGGTGTCGAGCAGGCCGAGCGCACCGTCCGTGGTGCCGATCGTCAGGCGGCCAGCGACCGGCGTGCCGATGTAGACGCGCTCACGACGAACCTGCACCGGGTCCGCAGCGGAACCGTTCTGGTACTGGCCGTCATAGAACTGACGCAGTTCGATCAGCGAGCCGTATTCGAGGCCCTGGTTGCTCTTGCCGTCGAAGCCGAAATACAGACGCATCGCGGTCATGATGTCGGTGGTGTTCAGCTTGCCAGCGTTACCGGCGCCAGCGGAACCGCTGTCGGAACCAGCGGAGATAGCCGAGTAGACCTTACCCTTCACATAGACGGCAACGGTGCCAGCTTCGGGAGCAGCGCCGCCAGCGGAGCCAAGGAAGCCCGGCGAGGTGATGGTCGGGTTCAGAGCCTGAGCGTTAGCCGAAACGGCCAGACCCAGACCCGCAACGGCCGTAGCGGCCAGCATGATCTTACGCATGTAATCCTCCAAAAACTGCCGTACACCGGCAAATTGCGAGCCTCGCCCCGTCTCCCAGTCACACCCGGCAGCCGCGCCAAGCACGGGGACATTCTTGCCGAAGCGATTTAACCTGGGCGGGAGCCGCCAGACCTGACCGGAGTATTGAACTGTGCTTTCCGATCCGGCAATCCGCCGAGGACGAACGACATGGCATTTCTGAAACACTGTGGCACACATGCAACAGGGGTATGGCTTTGGTGCATCGCAATAAAAAGGGTATGAATCTGGCATGATCCTTTCGTCCTCCCCCCCGGCCATCGCGCAGAATCTTTCTGTCATCCGTCAGCGCATCCGCGACGCCTGCCACGCGGCAGGACGGGCGGAAGCGGATGTCACTCTGGTGGCGGTCTCCAAGACCCACCCTGTTAAGGCGGTGATTGCGGCGTTGGATGCCGGTCAATCGGTGTTCGGCGAAAATCGCGTGCAGGAGGCGGCAACGAAATTTCCGCTTCTGCGCGCGGCACATCCCGCCATGCGCCTGCACATCATCGGCGGATTGCAAACCAACAAGGCGCGCGAGGCGGTGCGGTTGGCCGATTGCATCGAAACGCTGGACCGCCCGCGCTTGGCCGACGCCATCGCCGACGCCATTCAACGCGAGGGGCGGGCACCGTCGTTGCTCGTGCAGGTCAATATAGGAGACGAGGCGCAGAAAGGCGGCATTCCCCTGGCCGAGGCCGACGCCTTCATCGCAGCCTGCCAAACCCGCTTCGGGGCGGGGTTGCACGGCCTGATGTGCATCCCCCCCGCCGAGGGCGATCCGGCACCGTATTTCACCAAATTGGCGGAAATGGCCCGCTTGCATGGGCTTGCCGTGGTCTCGATGGGCATGTCGAGCGATTTCGAGATCGCCATTGCACATGGGGCCACGCATGTTCGTGTTGGAACTGCAATATTCGGTCGCAGGCCCACGCTTGCACCCGATGCAGCCACGCCGTAACCATCCGCCACCGACGCACTGAGGGCCACTATGAGCGCCAACGATCACTCCGCTGACACCGCCGTTGACGCCGGCACAGAGGCTTTGCCGCATCATGTGCCGCACGGCGTCACCTGGCCATTGGTGCTGGGGGTGCTGGGGGTGGTGTATGGCGATATCGGCACCAGCCCGCTCTATGCGCTCAAGGCCAGCATCGACCAATTCGGCTCGGAGAAAATCGCGCAGGGCGATCTGCTTGGCGTGCTCTCATTGATCTTCTGGTCGTTGATCATGGTCGTGACGGTGAAATACGTTCTGCTGGTGATGCGGGCGGATAACCGGGGCGAGGGCGGCATCCTGGCGCTGATGGTGCTGGCGCAACGCAGCATGAAGAACCAGGCCTTCCGCCGCACACTGGCGCTGATCGGCATTGCCGGAGCCTGCCTGTTTTTCGGCGACGGCGTGATTACCCCTGCGATTTCGGTTCTCTCGGCGGTTGAAGGCATGGAGGAAGTGGCACCCACCTTGAAGGAATTGGTGCTGCCGGTTTCCGCCATCGTGATCGTCGTTCTGTTCGCCGTGCAATCGCGCGGGACGGGCTCGGTGGGCCGGATTTTCGGGCCGGTGATGGCCATTTGGTTCCTCACCATTGGCGGCCTGGGTGTGGTTCAGTTGGTGAAGAACCCGTTGGTGCTCTACGCGCTGTCGCCGACCTACGGTTTCGCGCTGCTGATGCATCACGGCTGGGCGGCCTTCGTCGCCCTCGGTTCCGTGGTGCTGGCGGTGACCGGGGCGGAGGCGCTGTATGCCGATATGGGGCATTTCGGCGCGGCCTCGATCCGCGTTGCCTGGAATTTCTTCGTTCTGCCCTGCCTGGTGCTGAATTATTTCGGTCAGGGCGCGCTCGTGTTGGCCGATCCGTCAGCGGCCGAAAACCCATTCTATCGGATGGCACCGAGCTGGGCGCTGATCCCGCTGATCGTGCTGGCCACGCTGGCCACGGTGATCGCCTCGCAGGCGTTGATCTCCGGGGCCTATTCCGTCACCCGCCAATGCATGCAGCTCGGCTTCCTGCCGCGCATGCGCGTCGATCACACCTCGGCCACCGAGGAAGGCCAGATTTATGTGCCGCAGATCAACACCGTGCTGATGGTGGGCGTGCTGGTGCTGGTCTTCGCCTTCCGCTCGTCGGACGCGCTGGCCTCGGCCTATGGCATTGCGGTGACGGGCACGTTTATCTGCACCTGCATTCTGTCCATCGTGGTCTTCCGCCGCCAATTCCATTGGTCGCGCATGCTGGCTTTGGGCGTGTTCGGCGCATTCACCGTCATGGACGCCACCTTCTTCGCCGCCAACGCGCTGAAGATCCCCGAAGGCGGCTGGGTGCCGTTGATGCTGGGTCTGGGCCTGTTGGCGCTGATGACCAGTTGGAAGCGTGGGCGCGATCTGCTGGTGGATCGCTGGAAGCAGGACAGCCTGCCGCTGGCCACCTTCCTTGCCCGCCTGCCGCATTCGCGCACCATTCGGGTGCCGGGAATGGCGGTGTTCATGACCGGCAACCCGGATTATGTGCCGGGCGCGCTGCTGCACAACCTCAAGCACAACAAGGTTCTGCATGAGAAGGTGCTGTTCGTGACCGTCTCCACCCGCGACGTGCCGGACATGCCGCCGGGCGAGCGGGCGAAGATCACCGAGTTGGCGCCGGGCATTCAGCGCGTTCTGCTGTATTACGGCTACATGGAAAGCCCGAATTTGCCACGCGACCTCGGCATGCTGCGCGGGCAGGGGCTGGAGATCGAGCCGATGCAGGCAAGCTATTTCCTCGGCCGTGAAACCCTGGTTGCGGCGATGGCCCCGAAGATGGCGATCTGGCGGATGTGGCTGTTCCTTTTCCTTGCCCGCAACGCGACACCTGCCACCGAATTCTTCCGCATCCCGAGTGATCGCGTGGTGGAATTGGGCGTACGGGTGGCGATCTGATCCGCCACGCCCACCGCCCCTCTTCCACCCAACCAAGCGACCGCGCACACTCGGCGCAATGATCAACACGCGACGCCTCACCCTCGGCCTTGGCTTCACCCAGACCCTGGCGTGGGCCACGACCTATTACATTCCGGCCACGATGTCCGGCCCGGCTTCGGTCGATCTGGGCGTGTCGCGGGCGATGCTGGTCGGCGGGTTTTCGGCCGGATTGCTCGTCTGCGGTGCCGCCTCGCCACTGGTCGGGCGCTGGATCGAGACGCGCGGCGGGCGCGACGTGTTGATCGCCGCCCCCCTCGTGACCGCGCTTGGATTGGGTGGCTTGGCGATCACCCCCGGTGTGGTCGGCTGGTATCTCGCCTGGGCCATCACCGGCATCGGCATGGCGCTGGGGCTGTACGATGCAGCCTTCGGCACCATCGGCCGCCTGCTTGGTACCGCCGCGCGACCCTCGATTGTCGGCGTGACGATGATGGCCGGGTTTGCCTCCACCGTGGGCTGGCCATCGGGCACCTATCTGGTGGCGGCAGTCGGCTGGCGCTGGACATTGGCGGTGTTCGCCTTGGTGCAGCTGCTGGCGATCTTGCCGGTCGTGCTCGCCTGTGTGCCCCGCATCGGGCAAGCGCCGGAGGTGACGGCGAGCACGCGCCGTGTCGCCGCATGCCTGCCCGAGCCGCCGCCGCATGCGTTCTTCTGGCTGGCGAGCTATTTCACCGTGCGCTCGGCGCTGAATTCGGCAGTGTTCGTGCATCTGCTGGTGCTGATGCAGGGCTTGGGCTTCACCTTGGCGGCTTCGGTGGCGGCGGCGGCGATGATTGGGCCGGCGCAGGTCGGCGCGCGGGTGATCGACTGGTATTTCGGCCGCAATCTTTCACCGATGCAGGCGGCGATCTATGGCGCATCGGTGCTGCCGATATCGGTGTTGGCGCTGTTGCTGGGTTTTCCCGCGCCGATTTTCGCCATCGGTTTTGGTGGATCCAACGGCGTGTTCACCATCAGCCGGGGCACGTTGCCGCTCTATCTGTTCGGGCCGAGCGGCTATGCGGAGCGGATAGGGATGCTGGCCCGCCCGGCGATGATCGCCTCCGCCGTGGCGCCTGCTGCGTTCGCCCCCATCGTCGCCACCCTCCCGGCAATCTGGGTGGTGGCGATCATGGGCGGATTGGGGGTGGTGGCGTTTGGGTGTTTATGGATGCTCAGGCGGTAGGTGTTCGATCCAGGGCGTTGATGGTGTGTGAATAGTTTTCGGCGACTTCACCCCCGTGCGAGGTAATTGATCACCCGTGATTGTTCCGCTAAGCATCACAAGAGTTCGGAATACATCGTGTGATTCGCCATATAAGTCACCTCCCCACTGCCAATGGTGAAATGCTTGGCGTCGTTGTGCGTCAAATCACCCCGGCATCCGTTCGACCGTTTTGTCTCAAATGGGTCGAAAATGTGCAAAGGCCGCACATTGAAGGCAACACCAACCGCGCAGACCATGATTGGGACTGGCTAACCCTCATCCCCACGTTGACCTTTGCTGCCGGTGCGAGACGGAACCCCAGAATGTTTCAAATCTGCACGGCAGAGACAGGGTTTCCGCTTGCCATGATCTCGCTTCTGGAAACCGAACGCCATCCAGTCGACCATTCTCAAACTTCAGTCTTTGCCTGGTATCTCGCGGGAGCCCCTTCTTCAGCGGTCGAGGCGCAAGGCAGCCCTAAACTCCTGATGAGTGCTGCACTCGACGTTGCCATCACTGTCAGCCTGAATGGCCCCGCCCGAGGCCAATTGTGGCTGCATGCCGCTCCAGAAGGCGGACAAAGGCTCATGGATTGGTATGCAAAGCAAAGCTTGGTACCTATCGCGCGGAATGTTAGATTGCCTGGCAGTTTGGTCGCGCCGCGTCGCAACGACGGTCGATATTTCCAGCTTGACCCCGGCGATGCCTTGAGAGTTTCGAGCCGTATGGATAAGTATCGAAATCGTACTGAATAGAAAATACCATGCCCACCCCAAGATCAGCCATGGCCAAGGTCGCCGCCGCTCTTTCCAGACTTGATCCGGAAGACAGTGAGGCCGTGACAGCATTTTATCAAAAAAGATTTTGTAAATATTCTCCCGCGACACAAGCGTTGATTTCCGAATTCCTTGTCAGTCTGACGGACGACCCATCGGATCAGGAATTGCTGAAACTGAAGAAGTTGGTCTCCACCAATATTCGTGGCAGGAGCCGTATCGCGAGCAAGTTCGGCACCCGTCGCGCCTACAACACCACCAGGATCACCACAGAGAAAGCCTCTGTGCCGATCAAGGAAAATGTCTGAGCGGCAGACTTCGGACTGCCATTCTCCTGATTATGGATGCTCAGGCGGTAAGCTTGCGGATCGTGGCGATGGCTGCGTCGGTATCCCAGGCAATCCCGCCCTCCAGCCGTCCGCGCTCATTGCCTTGGCGGTCGATGACGATCGAGGTGGGCAATCCGCGCGCTCCCCAGCCGCGTGCGGCCTGACCGAATTTATCAAGCCAGATGCCGAGATGGGCGATGTTGTGGCTGTCGTAGAAATTGCGCACCACCTTCGCCCCACCGCGATCCGATGACAGCGGCAACACCACGATCCCATCGCCCGCCAACAGCCCGGCCAGATGATCCAATGCCGGCATTTCCGCCACACAGGGCGTGCACCATGTTGCCCATAAATTGAGCACTATGCCTTTGCCCAAAAAAGCGGCAAGTGTCACATCGCGGCCATCGGCATCGGTGAAGCCCTGCGCCGCCGGGGGCGCGGGCGGATTGGTGGGCATGATGGTGTCGATGCCGCGCAGTTCCACCTCGGGTTCGGGCTTCGGTGCGAGGATGGTCTGCGCCGAGAGTTTGCGCGGCAAAGCGACGGGCGTTAGGGTCGCGCCCGCAAGCATGGCCGCGACAGTGCGGCGACCGATCAGATGCATGGTGAAAGTTCTCCCGTGACCAACGCGCAAGACCCCCGCTCCCCCGCCGCCAACCAGCAATGGGGTGGCCGCTTCGCCGGCGGACCCTCGGCGATCATGCAGGAGATAAATGCCTCCATTGGCTTCGACCGCAAGATGTGGCGGCAAGACATTCGTGGCTCGCGCGCGCATGCTGCCATGTTGGCGCGACAGGGCATCATCGCCGTTGAGGATGCCAGCCAGATCGAAGCCGGGCTGAAGCAGATTGCCAGCGAGATCGAGGCGGGCAATTTCCCGTTCGTCGATGCGCTGGAAGACATCCACATGAACATCGAGGCGCGTCTGACCGACCGCATCGGTGAGGCCGGCAAGCGTCTGCACACCGGCCGCAGCCGCAACGATCAGGTGGCGACGGATTTCCGCCTCTGGGTGCGCGATGCGATTGACGGAGTGGATGCGCAGATTGCCGATGTGATGCTGGCGCTCGCCGAGCGCGCAGCCGAGCATGCGGGCGACCCGATGCCGGGCTTCACCCATCTGCAAACCGCCCAGCCCGTTACTTTCGGCCATCACATGCTGGCCTATGTGGAAATGCTGTCGCGCGACCGCGGCCGTCTGGCCGATTGCCGGCGGCGGATGAATGAGTGCCCGCTGGGTTCGGCGGCGCTGGCTGGCACGTCTTTCCCGCTGGATCGGCACATGACGGCGGAGGCGTTGGGCTTCAATCGGCCGACGGCGAATTCGCTCGACGCCGTGTCGGATCGCGATTTCGCGCTGGAATTCCTCTCGGCGGCAGCGATCTCGGCGATGCATCTGTCGCGACTGGCCGAGGAAATCATCATCTGGTGCAGCGCCCCCTATCGCTTCATCCGGCTGTCGGATGCCTACACCACCGGCTCCTCCATCATGCCGCAGAAGCGCAACCCGGACGCTGCCGAGTTGGTGCGCGCCAAGACGGGCCGCATCACCGGCGCGCTGGTTGGCTTGCTGACCGTGATGAAGGGCCTGCCGCTGGCCTATGCGAAGGACATGCAGGAAGACAAAGAGCCGGTGTTCGACGCCGCCGATGCCTGGGCGCTGTCCTTGGCGGCGACGGCGGGCATGGTGCGCGACATGAAGCCGAACGTGGCGCGTCTGCGGGAATTCGCAGGCTCCGGCTTCGCCACCGCCACCGATCTGGCCGATTGGCTGGTGCGGGTGCTGAAACTGCCGTTCCGCACGGCGCATCACGTCACCGGCCGACTGGTCGCGATGGCGGAGGGCCGCGAGATCGATCTGTCCCAGCTCTCGCTGGCCGACATGCAATCGGTGGAGCCCGGCATCACCGAGGCGATTTTCGGCGTGCTGACGGTGGATGCCTCCGTCGCCTCACGCCGCTCCTTCGGCGGCACCGCCCCGGACAACGTGGCACAGCAGGCGGCGCGATGGCTGCAGGTGCTGGCATGAGGATCGCCCTGATCGCGCTGGCTCTGCTCACCCTTGCCGCCTGCGGCAAGAAAGGCGCGCCCCTGCCGCCGGGGCCTGCGGATCAGATCACCTATCCGAAGGCGTATCCGGCGTATTGAGTGGCGGCACCTTGGTGGGATGCACACGGCATCCCAGCCTACTTGGACAAATACGTGCCGAAAAACGCTGTCGTCCGCGTCCAGGCATCCGTTGCTGCCTGCTGATTGGCGTCCAGCGCGAGGTCGCGTTCGAATTCGTGGGTGGCACCCTCATATAGTCGCAGTTCATGCACACTGCCCGCCGCCGCCACGATCCCAGCCAGATGTTTCGCCGCCCCCACCGGCACAATGCGGTCCGCCGTGCCGTGCAGGATCAGCACCGGCGCGCTGGCCTTGGCGAACGCCTGCTGAAAGCGCTGTTGCGGCACATCAGACCCGGCACCGGACAGCGCGCCGTAATACGACACTCCCGCCGACACCTTGCCGGTGGCTGCCAGCCACATCGCGAAATAGCCGCCATTGGAAAACCCAACAGCGCCCAGCTTGCCCCCACGCACCAACGCATTCTGGCGCAGCGTGTCGAGCGCTGAAACCAGATCGGCATAGATCGGCTCGGCGCTGGTGGTGAAACTTTCCTGCCGGCGGGAATAGGAGATCGCATAAGCATTGAGGAAAGCGGGCACCAAAGCCACGTAACCCGCCTTGGCCAGGGCGCGGGCATAGGCGAGATCGGCCTCACGCAATCCCCCGCTGGTGTGCAGAACCAGCACGCCAGGATACGGGCCGGGGCCGTCGGGCGTGATCAGCGTGGCGTGCATCCGGCCGCTTGTACCCACCATAATCTCGGATTGGCCGGCGCGGGCGGGCAACGATGCCGCCAAAGTGAGAGCTGTCAGCAGCAGAAGAAGAAGACGAGACATGCGCAGCATCTCCGGTTTCTTTCCAACATCCCCGCCGGAAGAGCCTGAACCGCGCTTCGGCTAAAGGCAAGCCGGACGGCATGCGCTCTGGAACGCGGCGGCGTCCGCGGGTAGTATTGCGCATGGCCTCCCTATCTCCCCTCCCCTCGCCCGATTTCGATCTCTCCCCTGAAGCGTTGGTCGCTGCCCGTCCGTGGTTGAAGCGGCATGCGATGGATGGGCTGTTGCTCGAAGACGTTCCGCTCAATGCCATTGCCGATGCGCTGGGCACGCCGACCTATGTCTATTCGGCGGGCACCATCCGCACACGCCTGGCCGCGCTGACCAAAGCCCTTGCCGGGCTGAATTGTCAGATCCATTTCGCGGTGAAGGCCAATGATCATCAGGCGGTGTTGCGGCTGATGCAGCAGGGCGGCGCGGGGGCGGATGTCGTCTCGGGCGGTGAGTTGCTGCGTGCCCGTCGCGCGGGGATTTTGCCGCGTCACATCGTCTTCTCCGGCGTTGGCAAGACGGTCGATGAAATCCGCCTCGCTCTGTCGCAGGGTATTTATCAGCTCAACGTGGAATCCGCCGAGGAGCTGGAGACGATCTCCGCCATCGCCGCCTCGATGGGCCAGACCGCCGACATCGTGCTGCGCATCAACCCCGATGTGGATGCCGGCACGCACGCCAAGATCACCACCGGCAAGGCGGACAACAAATTCGGCATTCCGTATGACGATGCCGCTGCCCTTTACGCCCATGCCGCCACCCTGCCCGGCATTCGGCCGCAGGGGCTGGCGCTGCATATCGGCAGCCAGATTCTGAACATGGCGCCCTATCGCGCCGCCTTCGCCCGCGCGGCCGAGTTGATCCGGCATCTGCGCGCCAGTGGCCAGACTGTGACGCGGATGGATTGCGGCGGCGGCATTGGCATTCTGTATGCCGACGCACCGGAAGCCTCGCCCGAAGCCTTCGCCGGAGCCATTCGCCAAGCGTTCGGCGGGATGGATCTGTCTCTGGCAACTGAGCCGGGGCGCTGGCTGGTCGGCCCTGCCGGGGTGCTGCTGTCCTCGGTGATCCTGACCAAGGCGGAAGGACGGTTCACCGTGCTCGACGCGGCGATGAACGACCTTGTGCGCCCGGCGATGTATGATGCCTTCCACGCCATCGTGCCGGTTGGGCCGAACAATGGCGGCGAACTGAGCCCAACCGATCTCGTTGGCCCGGTCTGCGAAACCGGCGACACCTTCGCCCGCGCCCGCCCGATGCCGCGTCTGGCGCCGGGTGCCCGCGTGGCGATTCTGGAGGCGGGGGCGTATGGCGCGGTGATGGGTTCGACCTATAATTCCCGCACGCTGCCTGCGATTGCGATGGTCGATGGCGGCCATTGGGCCACCATTCGGGCACGACAGAGCATTGAAGCGATCTGGGCTGGCGAGACGGTGCCGGACTTTCTGGGATGAGCCAGCCCCCGGTGCAACAGGCAGCGCCTGCCTTGCGCCGGTTGCGCTTCTGGACCCGTGCCGCTTTGCTCGCCGAGACGCTGCTGCCGCGTGTCGGCCCGGCAGTGCTGGTACTGCTCGCCTACGCCGCCCTCGCGTTGCTGGGTGGATTGGCCGATCTGCCCGGTTGGGCGCGGGATCTGGCATTCTGCGTGGCGATGCTGGCGAGCGTCATCCTGCTCGCATGTGGCCTGCGTCGCCTGCCCCTGCCCTCACCCGACGCCATTGACCGGCGGCTTGAAGCACAATCCGGGCTGTTGCATCAGCCGCTGCGCACGCTGACCGACGCCGCTTCCACTGGTTCGGACGCACTCTGGGCGCTGCATCTCACCGCCGCTCAGGCCCAGCTTGCCCGATTGCGGCTGTGCTGGCCGCGTCCGGTGGTGGCGATGGCCGATCCGAGGGCAATCCGGGCCTTGGTGCTGGTGCTGCTCGCCACCGGTTTCGGTGTGGCCGGAACCGACAGCCTGCCCCGCCTTTCTGCCGCCTTCACCCCGCATTTCGACGTGCTGCCGCACACGCCGCCGCCGACGTTGCAGGCCTGGATCGCCATGCCAGGTTATACCGGCCTGCCGCCATTGGTGCTCAAGCCCGAAGGTGGCAGTGCCAGCGTGCCGGAGGGGTCGGTCTTCACCGCCACCCTATCCACCAATGGTCGCGCGCCGACGCTGGCGCTGAACGATACGCCGCATGAATTCACCCATCTCGACGCCACCGGCTATCAGGCCAGTGCGAGCCTTGCCGCCTCGGGCCAGGTGACAATCCGCGACGGACAGCGGGATTTGGTGGCGTGGCGTATCACCGTGGAGGCGGACGACCCGCCGCTGGTGAATTTCCCGGAACCACCCGGTGGTGCTGTGCAGGGCAATGCGGTGGAAACGCGGCTGCCTTGGCACGTGGCGCATCGCTATGGTGTGTCTGAACTGCACGCCAATCTCAGCCTCGCCGACCGCCCAAATGCCCCAGCGCTCACCGTGCCAATCCCACTCGGTGGCACGCCGAAAGAGGCCAAGGGTGCTGAGCGCGTCGATCTGTCCGCCCATCCCTGGGCCGGGCTTGCGGTCATCGCCACGCTGCGGGGCAAAGATGTCGCCGGGCATGTGGCACAGAGCGAGGCGCAGCGTTTCGTGCTGCCCGAACGCCGCTTCCGCAACGCGATGGCACGCGCGGTGATCGCGGTGCGTCGGCAACTCAGCCTCACCCCGAATGAAACCGACCGCGCCGCCGAGACGCTCGACGCGCTCGCCGAGAATCGAGAATTCTGGGAGGACGATCCCTCCGGCTACCTCAACCTCGCCGCCATCACCGCCCTGCTCCGCCATGGTGCGGCCCCGGTGGACGAGGCGCAGTCGCGGATGTGGGAATTGGCGCTGCATCTGGAAGAGGGCGCCCCGGATCGCACCGAGCGCGCATTGGAAGCCGCTCGCCACGAGATGCATCAGGCGCTGGACGAAGCCCGCGCCATCGACCCGCAGGAGCAAACCGATGCGCCGCACAAGGCCGAAGCACTGGCCGAAGCTCTGCGGCAACGGCTTGAGGCCTTGTCACAGGCTGCCCGGCGCGACCCGGATTCCCAGGCCTATAACCCGGATGCGCATCCGAAAGACCGTCGCGAGATGCAGCAACTGAGCGAGGCGCTGCGGGAGGCGACCAAGCAGGGCAAGCGGGAGATTGCGCGCGATCTGATGGCCGAACTCGACCGCAAACTCGACGCGCTGAAAGGCCAACGCGCCGAACGCAAGCCGGGCGACACCGCCCGCACGGAGAAGCGGCGTCAAGGCAAGCGACAGATGAGCGTGTTGCAGGACATGCTGCAGCGCGAGGGGCAATTGCTCGATCGCGCGCAATTCCGCCCGTTCGATTTCAATGAAAAGCCAGCCGAGTCCGAGATCGCCCATCACGCTGAACGTGCCGTGCAGCTTGCGCTGCGGCGCGCGCTGGGTGTGTTGATGCAGCAATATGGCGACCTGTCCGGCAGTGTGCCGCCACATCTGGGAAAGGCCGATATGGCAATGCGCGATGCGGCCCAGGCACTCGCCCAAGGCCACGATCTGATGGCCGCTGCCGCCGAGCAGGCGGTGATCGAAGCCTTGCAACAAGGCGGACGCGACATGAAACAGCAAATGTCGCAGCAATTCGGCCAAGACAAACAAGACGGCGACGACCCATCCTCCGCCCAAAATGGCGATGATGACGATGATGACGGCAATGGTGCGATGGCCGATGGAGAGGGCGATGACGGCGACGGGATGGGCCAAGATCCCGGCCAGGGTCAGGATGGCCAACGCCCCGGCCAGCACGGCCGCAAACATGCCGATCGCCAGGGGCGCGACCCGCTCGGTCGTCCGCGTGGCGATGGCACGGGTGGGTTAGATGATGATGGTGAGACAGCGGTGCCCGAACAGATGGAACAGGCCCGCACCCGCGCATTGCAGGAAGAACTCCGCCGCCGCAGCGCCGACCGCACGCGGCAATTGGAAGAGTTGCAGTATATTGAGCGGTTGTTGAAGCAGTTTTAGGGCGTAATGGTTGAGGGTTGAAACTTCACCACCCCCACCCGTCATTGCAGGGTTTGGCTGCATCGCGGTGGATGGCTGCGCTGCGCGCGCCATGACGGGTGGGGGATGGGGGGGTTCGGCCTTGACGGCCCCCAAACCGTCATTGTGGCACGCAGTGCCGCAATCCATCGCTGAGCTGGCTGCATCGCGGTGGATGGCTGCGCTGCGCGCGCCATGACGGGTTGAGGATGGCGGATGGGGGGATATTGGGTCTGGCGCAACTCACCCCGCCATCGCCAGTTGCACGATCCGCACGATCACCAATCCCACTGCCACCACCAGATAGCCGCGCAACACCATCATCCAGATTTTCGTGCCACGGCCCATCACCGCAGGCGGCAAATGCGCCAGACGCGGCATGCGCCATGTGCGACGATCACCGGGCACCGTCACAGACGCCCGATTGCGGGTTGCCAACGCCACGCCGCCCACAATCGCGCTCAGCACCGTGCCACCGCCCAAAATCCACAGGATCTGCGTGCCCGAAATATCCGGGAACAGCACCGAGGCCGTCAGCACGATGGACAGCGTGACAAGCACCGCGATCACCGCGCCGGTGAAGATGTTCGTCCACAGCCCATTCACCCACGGACCCAGCACGGCACGATCGTTGCACAGCAGCAGCAGGAACACCGTCGCCGAGGGCAGCAGAACCCCGGCGAGCGATTGCACACCCTCCGTCACCAGCCCCAACGGCGCATGCGGCATCAGCACCAGCCCTGCCGCCATCACGATCAGACCCGCGTACACGAGGTAGAACCCCTTGGCGTCCTTGGCCTTGCGATGCAGCGAGTGGTTGACCTTCAGCGTGTCGCCAATGGCATAGGCGGTGGACAGCGATACGGCTGCCGCGCCGATGATTGAGGCATCGATCAGCGCCACGGCGAACAGCGTGCCCGCCACCGGCGAGACATGTTTCGCCAAACCGGCGGCAATACCGCCCGCATCGGTGAACTGGCCCGAATCCGCCGTGCCGGAAAACGCCGCCGCACAGAATGCCATCATCGCCACGGCACCGATGATCACCACCAGAATGCCAACCCAGAGATCGACCTTCTCATAGGGAATGAAGGCCGGCGTGATGCGTTTGTCGATCACGTAGCTCTGTTGGAAGAACAACTGCCACGGCGCCACGGTGGTGCCGACGATGCCGATGATCAACAACATGACATCGGCCAGTTCACCGCCTTGCGGAAAGCCGGGGACGAAGAAGTCATGGGCGATCTGGCCGGCGCTGGGATGCGCTGCCAGCAGAACCGGCACCAGCAACAGGCTGCCGAGGCAGAGCAGCAGGGCAAAGCGTTCGAAGCGCCGGAAATCGCCCGTCGATGCCGCCACCATGGTGATCGCCGCCGCCGCCCCCACACCCCACAGCTTGGGCACGCCGAGATAATCCAGGCCGAGTGAGATGCCGATGAACTCGGTCACGATGGTCAGACCGTTGAGAATGAACAGATCGATCACGCTGAACGCGCCCCAGAATGTGCCGAAGCGCGCAAAGATCAGCCGCGCATGCCCCACGCCGGTGACGGCACCGAGGCGCAACACCATTTCCTGGTTCACATAGAGCACCGGCACCAGCAGCAGCAGTGTCCACAACAGCGAGGTGCCGTAATTCTGTCCGGCCTGGGTGTAGGTGGCGAAAGCGCCAGCATCGTTGTCACCCACCATGACGATCAGGCCAGGACCCAAAATCGCCAGCAGGGTGCGCAGTTTCGCACGCAGGCCGATGCGCACAGCGTGGTCGCCATGCTTGATGGTGCCGAGCGCGCCACGGATGTCGCCGATATGGGCGCTGTCGAGCACGGCTTCGGATTCAGGCAGTGTGATGTTGGAGAGATGGGTCATGCCGCATCCCCCGCACGAAAACGGATGATATCGAGAAGGGCAACCATTGGGCGCCTCCCTTTCGGTCAGATGTTGTACTGACCCGGAAGACGCCTGGCTGGATCAGGTCAGTCGATCGCCGACCCTGAAGCAGTTCCACGCAGATTCCGGGCGATGAACCAACCCGTTTCGGTCAGAGCAGCGGACGCTGAGCGTCTACTGTCGCCTTCCGAGGGTTGGGCGCTAGATCGCGGGTTCATGGGTTCCCTGGGTGTTGAGGTGGCCGGAAAATGACTTTCCGATGACTGCGCCGTTACGCCTGTTTCAACGGCATGGTCAAGCGCGGAATCGGAACGCACATCGCGTCTGCCGCCTACGCAGGACGGCCCCTAAAACGAATGACCATTGCGGCGGCGATTATTTATGGTCAATATTTTCAATGTCCAAGAAAGTCACGGTCAAATCAGGCCGTCAATACGTAGTATACAATCAGGAATAACGGGGAGATCATGCGCATGAGCGCAGTACATCGGCGGATGTTGCTTGGTATGATTGCTGGTGCCGGACTTGCGGGATCGGCGCGCGCAGAGAGTGTTACGCTGCCGTTTGAAAATGGCGAGCGGCCTTTGGTGGCCTATCCGCAAAAACGCAAGCTTATCCGTCTGACCTCGCGCCCACCGCAACTGGAGACGCCGCTGAGCGTTTTCAACGAAAGCCTGATCACCCCCAACGATGCGTTTTTCGTGCGCTATCACCTGGCGGGAGTGCCCTACGATAAGATCGACCCGGACAGCTTCGCCGTGCAGATCAAGGGCCATGTTGAAAAGCCGGTCTCGCTTTCGCTGAAGCAGATCAAGGCGATGCCCTCGGTGGAACTGACGGCGGTCAACCAATGCTCGGGCAATGGTCGCGGCTTCTTCGCGCCGCGCGTGCCGGGTGGGCAAGCGGGTAACGGCTTGATGGGCAACGCCGTCTGGCGCGGCGTGCCGCTCAAACACCTGCTCGATCTCGCCGGGGTGAAGGCTGGTGCTGTGGAGGTGAAATTCCAGGGCATGGATGGGCCGGTGCTTGAAGCAACACCCAGTTTTGCCAAGTCGTTGAAGATCGATCATGCGCGTGACGGGGAGGTGATGCTGGCCTATGCGATGAACGGGGCCGAATTGCCCTTCCTGAATGGCTTCCCGGTGCGCCTGATTGTGCCGGGCTATTTCGGCACATACTGGGTCAAGCATCTCAATCAGATCACCGTGCTGGATACGCCATTGCAGAATTTCTGGATGGCCACCGCTTATCGCGTTCCCGACAACGACACTGCCAGCGTGCAACCGGGCACCGCGCCCGGCGCCACCCGCCCGATCAGCACATTCACAGTACGCAGCTTCCTCACCAGCCATCTTGATGGTGCCAAGGTTGCCGCAAACCGCGAGATTGTGCTGCGCGGCATTGCCTTCGATGCAGGCACCGGTATCCGCAACGTGGAAATCTCACGCGATCAAGGTGCCAGCTGGGTGCCTGCACTGCTCGGTGAGAATCACGGACGCTATGCCTTCCGCCCCTGGGAGGCGCGCGTGCAATTGGCAGCGGGCACGCATCATCTGCTGGTGCGCGCCACCAGCCATCGCGGCGAACAGCAGCCGATGGCAGCACGCTGGAATCCCGGCGGCTACATGCGCAACAATGTTGAATCCACCACCATCATCGCGGGCTGAGGAGACCAATCATGCGCATCATTTCCTCATTCGCCGCCGTCTGCCTGCTGTTCGGCAGCACGGCGATGGCCGCCCCCGTTCATTATGTTCTGCCGGAAGAGACGGCCGCGTTGGCCAGCGGGCCGAATTCAGACATCGCCCAAGCCACCTGCGGCGCCTGTCATTCGGTGGATTACATCACCACCCAGCCAACCCCGCAAAAAGATGCGAAAGGCTTCTGGACGGCTGAAGTGACCAAGATGCAGAAGGTGTTCGGCGCGCAGGTTGAGCCGGACAACGTGCCGAAGATCGTGGATTATCTGGCGGCGACCTATACGGCGAAATAGAACATGAACCCGTGGGGCGGGTCCACGACCTGCCCCGCGCGTTTAGAGTGTGATGATCGCGGGCTGAAACTTGACCACGCCACTCCATCGCCATGTTGGCTGCATCGCGATGGATTGCTGCGCTGCGCGCGCAATGACGGGGGGATGTTGCTTCAACGCCCCATCATAACGCTTTAGCCCACGCCCATCGCCTGCCGCATGAACATCCGCTTCAGGCGCGGCATGCGATGCACCGCGGCAATTCCGACATCGCGCACCAGCCGCAAGGCCGGATTGTCGTTGCTGAACAGACGGTCGATCACGTCGGTTGCCGCCAGCATCGCCGTGGTGTCCGGACGACGCTCCGCCTGATAGCGACGCAACAGCGCCGGGCTGCCGACATCTTCACCGGCCTCGATCGCGTCCCCAATCAACCGCCCCAATGCCCCCACATCGCGGAAGCCGACATTGAGGCCTTGGCCGGCAATCGGGTGCATCCCATGCGCGGCATCGCCGGCGAGGGCGAGGCGGGTGTCGTGATAGCGTTCGGCGTGCATCAGGCTGAGCGGATAGCTCCAGCGCCGCCCGATCAGCTTCACCTCACCCAGATGATCGCCCATCCGGCGACGCAATTCGCGGGCGAACACCTCGTCACTGAGGGCCATCATGCGTTGGGCCATCTCGTCGCGTTCGGTCCAGACGAAGGCGGACAGGTTCGGCGCATCCGCAATGCCCTCCATCGGCAGCTGCGCGAACGGGCCGGCGGGCAGGAAATGCTCCAAGGCGGAGCCGTTATGCGGCTTCTCGTGCACAATCGAGCCGACCATGCCGGTTTGATGATAGGGCAGGCGGGTGACGCGAATGCCGGCTGCCTGGCGGAGCGGCGATTGACGCCCCTCGGCGGCGATCACCAAGGCGGCGCGCAAGGTGGGGCCGCCTGCGATGTCGATCTCCGCATGCTCATCATTGCGCCGAACTTTCGCCTCGGCAGGTGCAAAAACGAGCAAATTGTCAGTGCGATCCAATGCCGCATTGATCGCCATGCGCAGACTGCGCGCCTCGATCATCCAGCCGAACACCTCCCCCTCCAGATCCTCGCCCGCGTCCCGGCTGTCGAAATGCAGGAACAGACGCGAAGCCGGGCGGCCGACCTTGCCATCGGTGACGCGAATGTCGCGGATTGGGCCGGCGGGGTAGGGCAATTCGTTCCACAGCCCGGCCTCTTCCATCACCCGCTTGGAGCCTGCGGCAATCGCATAGGCGCGACCGTCGAAATCCGGGTGCTCCATCGGCGGCAGCGCGGCGCGATCAATGACCGCCACGCGCGCACCACGCTTGGCAAGCAGGCAGGCAAGCGTGCCCCCCACCGGACCGGCACCGACGATGGCGACATCAACCTCGACTACATCCGACATAAGAGTCTCCAGATCTGCCAATTTATTGTGCACCCAATCTTGAATCCGCGCCAATTGCACAGGCTGTTGGGCTGCCCATTGCCCGCTCAGGTGAATTCCAAGCCATTGTGCACCGCATCACAAAGCTCTGGCACGCTTCTTGAATTGTAGTTTTCCCGTGATGTCAGATTGCCACGTCGTGTGGGCAGGCAGGATGGCAGACGTAACCTGAGCAGAATGGGAACAGGGCTGCGACATGAAACTAATCATGGCAATCATCAAACCCTTCAAGCTCGACGACGTTCGCGAAGCCCTGACGCCCCTCGGCGTTCAAGGCTTGACCGTCTCCGAGGTGAAGGGCTTCGGCCGCCAGAAGGGGCAGACAGAGATCTACCGTGGGGCGGAATATCACGTGAACTTCCTGCCGAAAGTGAAGATCGAAGTGGCAGTGCCCGCCGATCTCACCGATCAGGTTGTGGAGGCCATCTCGAAGGCCGCCCATACCGGCAAGATCGGCGACGGCAAGATCTTCATTTTCGATCTGGAGCGGGCAGTCCGCATTCGCACCGGCGAGACCGACAACGAAGCGCTCTGAGCGACTCATTTCAAGGAATGACACTGATGAAAACAACGATGCGCCGCGCCGGTTTGGCGCTGTTGCCTCTGCTTTTGGCAGTCCCCGCCTGGGCGGACGATGCCGCGACCGCAGTGGGTGCTGCCGCTGCCGCCGCCGCACCGGCTGCCGCAGCCGCGGCCGATGCCCCGAAGCTGGACAGCGGTGATACCGCTTGGATGCTGACCTCGACAGCTCTCGTGCTGATGATGACCATCCCGGGTCTGGCTTTGTTCTATGCGGGCATGGTTCGCAAGAAGAACATCCTGGCCACGCTGATGCAGTCCTTCATGATCACCGCGCTGGTGACGATCACCTGGGCTGTGGTGGGCTATTCGCTCGCCTTCACCAACGGCAATGCCTATATTGGTGACTTCAGCCGCGTGATGCTGGATGGCATCGCTCAGAACTTCGACAAGCCGTTCATCCTGGGTGCCGGCACGGACGGTGCGACGACTGAGACGATCCCTGAGAGCGTCTTCATGATGTTCCAGATGACCTTCGCGATCATCACCCCGGCCCTGATCTGCGGCGCATTTGCTGACCGTATGAAGTTCTCGGCGATGTGCATCTTCATGGTGGCTTGGTCGATCCTGGTTTACTCGCCGATCGCGCACTGGGTGTGGTCTGCAACCGGCTTCCTCGGCGCTGGCGTGTTCGGTCTGCCGGGCGCTGCCGACTTCGCTGGTGGCACGGTCGTGCACATCAACGCAGGTATTGCTGGCCTGGTTTGCTGCCTCATGCTCGGCAAGCGCCTGGGCTATGAGACGGAGAACATGGCTCCGTACAACCTGGCCTATGCCGTCATCGGCGCCTCCCTTCTGTGGGTGGGCTGGTTCGGCTTCAACGCTGGTTCGGCGGTTGGTGCCAATGGTCTGGCCGGCATGGCGATGACCGTGACGCAGATCGCCACCGCTGCCGCCGCGCTGGGTTGGACGTTTGCGGAATGGGCCACCAAGGGTAAGCCCTCGGTGCTGGGTGCGATCTCCGGCGCGGTTGCCGGTCTGGTTGCCATCACGCCTGCTTCCGGCTTCGTCACGCCGGGCGCTTCGATCATCATCGGCGTCGCTGCCGGCGTGATCTGCTTCTGGTCGGCCACCAGCCTGAAGCACATGCTGGGCTATGACGACTCCCTGGACACCTTCGGCGTGCACGGCATCGGCGGCATCGTCGGCGCTCTGCTCACCGGTGTGTTCGCCTACGGCCCGTTCTCGGCCACCAAGGACGCCCCGGACGGCGTGCACATTGGCGGCCTGCCGCAATTCGAAGCCCAGGTGATCGCGGTGTGCGTGACGCTGGTGTGGTCGGGCGTGTTGTCCTTCATCATCCTCAAGATCATCGATGCCGTTATTGGCATCCGTGTGAGCGCCGAGGACGAGCGCGAAGGTCTGGACGTCTCGCTGCATGGCGAACGTCTCGGCTGATCGCCAGATACTCTGGTCTGAAGGGAAGGCGCTCCGGCAACGGGGCGCCTTTCTTTTTGTACGGAATTGGCATCCGACATTTGATGTCTGCGGATTCAGCCAGTTGTGGCATAAAGCGCATGCGCCGTGGGAGGTGTTCGGCGCATCCTTGCAGCTTTGGAGCACCGCATGCCGCCCACACTGGCCGATCAGCCGGAATTCGCCCCACCCTTGCGCGTGTTGATGCGCAGACGGGTGGAGGAATTGGTGGCCTTGTTGCTGGCCGCACTTGGCGTGGCACTGTTGGTGGCGATTGGCAGCTACAATTCGCTCGACCCGTCACTCGACACCGCCACCATCGCTCGTGCCGCCAATCTGGCCGGGCCGCCGGGCGCCATGGTGGCTGACGCATTGTTGCAGGGATTCGGCCTTGCCGGTGCCTTGCCCGCCATTGCCCTGCTCGGCTGGGCGTGGCGCGTCGGTTCACATCGCGGCTTGACGATGGCCCCACTGCGTCTTGCCGCGCTGCTGTTGGCAATGCCCGCCCTGGCTGGATTGCTGGCCGCCGGTGGGCAGGGGCTTACCGCTGCCGACCACGCCATGCTGACATGGCCCACCGAAGCCGGCTTGGGTGGTGCTGTCGGTATGCTGCTCGCCCACAACGCCGCCGAGGTGACGCGCGAAGTGCTCGGCCCGGTGGGCCCCAGCGTGGGCCTGGGTGTGGATACCGTGATCGCTCTGGTGTTCGGCGTGCTTGCTCTGGGATTGACGACCACCGAATGGAGCGCTGCCGGTCGTGCCGCGCGCGGCTCCGCATTGCGGGCGAAACAGGCATCCGATGTGGTGGCCAATGGCAGTTCAGCGGCCATTCGGTTCGGCACATGGACGCTGCGCACCATCAACGGCACCAAACCGGATGCGCCGCCGCGTATTATCGGCCAGACCGCTGATGCCCCACGCCCCGCTGCCCCGGCACACGCCGCGCGCCGCCCGGGCAGCCCCGCCGAGACATCTGTCCGCACGCGCAGCGAACCCAGCCTGCCGGCACCACGCCCTGAACCCCGTGTCACCCCACCGCAGCCATCCGACGACGACGACGACGACGAATTCGCGCGGCCGCCGGTCCAGGCAGCATCTCTGCCGCCCGCCACTGCCAAATTCGGGCTGTTTGCCGGTGCCCAGCAGAAAGCGGCGCCGCAGCACAGCGCGCATGCACAGCCGGAGATCCGCTGGGAATTCCCGCCCATCGACCTGCTCACCCCCGCCCCACCGCGCAACGCCACCGCGAAACTGTCGCCGGAGGAGTTGGAGGAAAACGCGCGTCTGCTCGAAGCCGTGCTGAAGGATTACGGCGTGCAGGGCGAGATTGTGAACATCCGCCCCGGCCCGGTGGTAACACTGTATGAACTCGAACCTGCCCCCGGCACCCGCGCCGCCCGTGTGATCGGCCTGGCCGATGACGTCGCCCGCAGCCTGGCCGTGCATGCGGTGCGCATCGCCGTGGTGCCCGGCCGCACTGTGCTCGGCGTGGAAGTGCCCAACGCCAAGCGGGAGACGGTGTATTTGTCCGAGTTGCTCACCTCGCCGGAATGGGAGCATCAAAGCGGGCGCCTGGGCATCGCGCTTGGCCAGAATATCGGCGGCGACCCGGTATTGGCCGACCTCGCCCGCATGCCGCATCTGCTCGTCGCCGGCACCACCGGATCGGGCAAGTCGGTGGGGATCAACGCGATGATCCTCTCGCTGCTCTACAAGCTCTCGCCCGCCGAGTGTCGCCTGATCATGATCGATCCGAAGATGCTGGAACTGTCGGTCTATGAGGGCATTCCGCATCTGCTCTCTCCGGTGGTGACGGACCCCGCCAAGGCGATCGCCGCGCTGAAATGGACGGTGCGGGAGATGGAGCGTCGCTATCGGGCGATGAGCCAACTCGGCGTGCGCAACCTTGCCGGCTACAACGCCCGCGTGGCCGAAGCCGCCGCCAAGGGCGAAGTGGTCAGCCGCCGGGTGCAGACCGGCTTTGACAGCGAAACCGGCAAGCCGATTTTCGAAGATCAGAAACTGGCGCTGAACGCCCTGCCGCTGATCGTGGTGGTGATCGACGAGATGGCCGATCTGATGATGGTCGCCGGCAAGGACATCGAGGCGAGCGTGATGCGCCTCGCCCAGATGGCGCGGGCGGCGGGCATTCATGTCATCATGGCCACACAGCGCCCCTCGGTGGACGTGATCACCGGCACCATCAAGGCCAATTTCCCCACCCGCATCAGCTTCCGCGTGGTCAACAAACACGACAGCCGCACCATTCTGGGCGAGATGGGGGCCGAACAGCTTCTGGGCCAGGGCGATATGCTGTTCCAGGCCGATAGCCGCACCACCCGCGTGCACGGCCCGTTCGTGACAGACCGTGAGGTGGAGGACGTGGTGGCGTTCCTGCGCGAACAGGGCGAGCCGGATTATCAGGAAGACATCACCGAAGCGCCTGAAGAGCCGGAACAGCTCAGCATGTCCGGCATTGCCGGGGCGAGCGACGATGACAAATCGCTGTTCGACATGGCGGTGGAGATCGTCACGCGGGACGGCAAGGCGAGCACGTCCTACCTCCAGCGCGTGCTGAAGATCGGCTATAACCGCGCGGCGAATTTGATCGAGCAGATGGAGCGCGAGGGCATCATCACCACGCCCAACCATGCCGGCAAACGCGAGATTCTCACGCGGCGACGTGGGGCGGAGGAAGATGAGCGCTGATGGGCGGTCCTGAAATCGAGCGCTTGGTGGCGCTGCTGTCGCGGCTACCCGGTCTTGGTCCGCGCAGTGCAAGGCGGGCGGCGCTGAAGCTGTTGCAGGAACCGGCAACGCGGATGCTGCCGCTGGCCCATGCGCTGCAGGACGCTGCCGCCGCCATTCGCAGCTGTCATCTCTGCGGCAATCTGGACAGCCAGGACCCGTGCGCCATCTGCGTCGATCCGCATCGCGATCGGGGCTTGATCTGCGTGGTGGAGCAGGTGGGCGATGTGTGGGCGTTGGAGCGTGCGCATGTGCATCGCGGCGTCTATCACGTTCTCGGCGGCACGCTGTCGGCATTGGCAGGGCAGGGGCCGGAGGATTTGAATCTGCAACCCCTGCTGGACAAATTGCAGGCGGGCGGCATCGCTGAAATTATCCTCGCCCTGGGTGCGACGGTGGATGGCGCCACCACGGCGCATTGGCTGACCGACCGGATCCGGCCGTTCAACGTCAATGTCACCCGTGTGGGGCAGGGGGTTCCGATGGGCGGTGCGCTGGATGTGCTCGATGACGGCACGCTGGCGGCGGCCTTGCGGAGCAGGCGGCCGGTTTAGGCCAGCAAAACCCCATTCTGTCGCAGGAACCCCAGCAGCGGCAGCAGCGGTAGCCCCAGAATGGCGCTGTGTTCGCCGGTGATGGTGTCGAATAACTGCACGCCCAGGCCTTCCAGCCGATAGGCGCCCACGCTGGACAGCACCGCCTCGCCTTCAAGGGCTAAGTAGGCGGCGAGGAATTCATCGCTGAAGGGGCGCATTGCAAGCTTCGGGCGGGCGACGTGGTGCCAGAGGATCTGCTCATTTCTCATGCAGACCAAAGCGGTTTCCAGCACATGCGTCTTGCCGCGCAACGCCGTGAGTTGCGCCGAGGCTGCCGCAAGATCGGCGGGCTTGTCGAACCACTGGCCTTCACAGACCAGCAATTGATCGCAGCCGATCACCAACGCATCCGGATAGCGGCGAGAGAGGCGTTGAGCCTTCATTTCTGACAGGATCAGCGCGGTCTCATCCGCTTTCAGACCCTCAGCCTTGGCAGCCTGCTTGATGGCCGCCTCATCGATGTGGGCAGCCTCGGCCGTGAAGCGCAGCCCCGCCGCCTCCAACACCGCACGCCGCGCCGTGGACGCGCTGGCCAGCAGCAACGGCGGCGTCGCCATCTGGAGACTCATACGTTTGACGCTTCCGCCGCCTTGCGCCGCCGTTCGTGCCAGGCCTGCATATGGGTGATCACCGCCGCCGCCGTCTCCTCAATCGAACGCCGGGTGACATCGATAACCGGCCAACCGCGCTGCGCACAGAGCCGCTTGGCCCAAAGCAATTCGGATTGCACGGAATCGGTGTCGATATAATCGCCGGTATCCTTGCGCTGCCCCGGTGCGGCGCCGAGCAGTTTCAGGCGGTGGCGACGAATTTCGATCAGCGCCTCGGGATCGAGCGTCAGCCCCACGACAGGGCAGGTTGGGTTCTCCAGCCCCGGCGGGTCGATGGTGCCGGGCACCAGCGGGATGTTGGCCGCCTTGATGCCGCGATTGGCCATATAGAATGAGGTTGGCGTTTTCGAACTGCGCGAGACACCCACCAGCACCACATCGGCCTCGGCAATGCCGGCCTGCGCCTGACCGTCATCATGGGCGAGCACGTAATGCATGGCGTCGATGCGGCGGAAATAATCGGCGTCGAGCACATATTGCCGCCCCGGCCGCGCGGTTGCCTTCTCGCCGAGCGCCTCCTGCAACATGCCGATCACCGGATCGAGCACATTGACCACCGGAATGCCGGATTTCTCGCAGGCGGTCTGCAACTCGCCGCGCAGGGCCTTGTCCACCAAGGTGGACAGCACCGGCCCCGGCTCGCTCTCGATGCCCTCCAGCACGCGATGGAGCTGGAAGCGCGTCCGGATGAGGCTCCAGCGATGATAGACGATCGAAGCATGTTCGAACTGCGACGCGGTGGCGCGTGTGATCGAATTGAGCGTTTCGCCCGTCGCTTCGGAGACCAGATGCAGGTTGATGCGGTTCGCCATGGCCTGAGGATAACGTGGATAAGCGGGACAAACAGCCCCTTTCTCACACTGGCTGGGGGTACTGTGGATGAAATCGTACCCTGTTCTCAGCCTGGGACAGAATCCGGTGCGAACAATCCAAGATCTGGATTACATAAAAAAATCATTTAAAATCAATATTTTATAATTTTATCAGACTGTGGACAACCACGGGGGCAGATTTGAGGCATCTGTGTACCCCGTTATCCACAGGGTTCCTCCTAGACTCCCTCAAGACTCTTTTTCTTTTATCTAGGATAGTAGGCGGACTGACGAACGAGACGAGCGATGACAAAAAAGATTTTGCGCGTGCTGAACGGCGAGGCGGTTTGGCCGCCGCCAGTGTGGCTGATGCGGCAGGCTGGGCGGTTTTTGCCGGAATATCGGGCGGTGCGCGCCCAGACCAAGGGCTTCATGGATCTGTGCACAACGCCGGAACTCGCCTGTGAAGTGACGATGCAGCCAGTGCGGCGTTTCGGGATGGATGCGGCGATTCTGTTCAGCGACATTCTGGTGCTGCCCTGGGCGCTGGGTCAGGATCTGACCTTTGCCGAAGGCGAAGGCCCGATTCTGCCGCCGATCCGGACTCGCGAACAGATCGAAGCGCTCGATGTGGCAGGTGTCCGTGCCGCCATCGCGCCGGTGTTGGAGACGGTGCGCCAAGTGCGCGCCGCGCTGAACAAGCGTGAGGAGGAAGGCGAAGGCCAGGCAACGCTGATCGGTTTCGCCGGCAGCCCGTTCACCGTGGCCTGCTACATGATCGAAGGCGGTGGCTCGAAGGAATTCGCCCATGTCCGCGCGATGGCGCATGGCGAGCCGGAATTGTTCGAGCTGCTGATGGAAAAAATCATCGCAGGAACAATCACTTATCTTTCCGCCCAAGTGCTTTCCGGCGCTGAGGCGTTGATGCTGTTCGATAGCTGGTCGGGCATTCTGTCGCCGAATTTGTTCCGAAAACACGTCATCGGCGCCACCGCGCGCATTGTGGCGAAGCTGCGCGAACGCTTCCCGAAAACGCCGATCATCGGCTTCCCGCGTCTGGCAGGCTTGATGCTGGGCGAATATGCCGAGAAAACCAGCGTGCAGGGCGTGGCGATCGATACATCCGCGGAGCCGTCGATTGCGGCCTCGATGATCCCGGCCCATATCGCGTTGCAGGGCAATCTGGACCCGCTTGCCGTGGTCGCCGGTGGGGCAGCCCTGGAGGCGGAGGCGGCCAGCATCCTGAACGCTCTGAAGGGCCGTCCGCATATCTTCAACCTCGGCCA
Organism: Acetobacteraceae bacterium; assembly: GCA_031291725.1. GTDB lineage: Bacteria > Pseudomonadota > Alphaproteobacteria > Acetobacterales > Acetobacteraceae > CAIQQQ01. Next base: position 6,488 of record JARLIM010000017.1, on the reverse strand, counting down.
TGGCATTTTGCCGCAGACCAATCCGGATCATGTGAAGGCATTGGTTGAGCAGATCAAAAATGCTTAACCGTTATGCGCCTTGACGCCCCACCACAAACCGCCACTTCTGAGAGCATGACCGACAGCAAACGCAAAATCGCCATCGTATTGATGAACCTGGGCGGACCAGACAAGCCGGAATCGATTTATCCGTTCCTGCTCAATCTGTTCCGCGACCCGGCGATTTTGCGCGTGCCGTTTTTCGTGCGCCCCTTGCTGGCCCGCATCATCGCCCGCGCCCGTAAAGGGCCGGCGACGGAGAATTACGCCATTCTTGGGGGCAAATCGCCGCTGCTGGAGTTGACGGTGGAACAGGGCCACGCCCTTGAAGCCGCTTTGCCGGAGTTTGAGGCGCGTTGTTTCATCGCGATGCGCTATTGGCACCCGTTCAGCGACCAGGCGGCGGCGGAGGTGAAGGCATGGAACCCGGATGAGGTGCTGCTGCTGCCGCTGTATCCGCAATATTCCACCACCACCACCGGCAGTTCCTTCACGGCATGGCGTGAGGCGGCGGTGAAGGTGGGGCTGATCAAGCCGACGCGGTCATTGTGCTGCTACCACTCGGATCCGGGCTTTGCCGCGGCGGAGGCGGTGACGGTGCGGCGGGCCTATGACGAGGCACGGGCGGCTCTCGATCCGGCGATTGCGCTGCGTGTGCTGTTCTCCGCGCATGGATTGCCGGAAAACATCGTCAAGGCGGGCGATCCGTATCAACATCAGATCGAGCGCACGGTGGGCGCCGTGCTGCGGTCGTTGAACATGCCGGACCTGGATTCGGTGATTTGCTATCAATCCCGCGCCACGCCGCAAAAATGGATCGGACCCTCCACCGAGGAAGAAATCGAGCGCGCGGCGCATGACAAGACCGCCTTGCTGGTGGTGCCGATTGCCTTCGTCTCCGAGCATTCGGAAACGCTGGTGGAGTTGGATGTGGAATATCGCGATCTGGCGGTGAAGGCGGGGGTGCCGGGCTATTACCGGGTGCCTGCGCAGAACTCGGATCCGGGTTTTATCGCTGCTCTGGCGGCTTTGGTTCGCCGCACGCTGGCGCGGGATGTTGGGCTGTGCAGCTTCGCCGGCGGGCGAACCTGTTTCAAGGCGCACGGCGATTGCGCCCATGGCCGGGCTGGCGTTGCGGCCCCTGCGCCGGCCGAGGTCGTATGACACCCGAAGCCTTTCTGTCTGGCCGCCGGATGCCGCTCAAGCTGGTGATTTTCGATTGCGATGGCGTGCTGGTCGACAGCGAAGGCATCGCCAACCGCATCATTGCCCGCGAATTGACCGCCATTGGCTGGCAGATGACCGAGCAGGAGGCCGAGCGGCTGTTCCTGGGCATGACGCTGCCGGGGATGATTCCGATGATCGAGGCCAAGATCGGCCGCAGGATTCCGGATGATTTCGCCGACACGTTGCGTGTTGCCTTTGAGCATTCCCTTTCACGGGAAGCAGAGGCAATTCCTGGTGCTGTCGCCGCACTGGACGGCGTGACGGCGCTTGGTCTGCCGTGGCGGGTGGCGTCGAATTCCTCGCATGAGGAGATGGCGGTGAAGTTTGCCCGGATTGGCATTCTGGACCGTGTTGCGGGCCGTCAGCATTCGTTCGAGGACGTCACACGCGGCAAGCCCGCCCCCGACATCTTCCTTGCCGCCGCCGCCGCCGAAGGCGTGCAGCCCGGCGAATGTGTGGTGATTGAAGACAGCACCACCGGCATGCGCGCCGCCCGCGCGGCTGGGATGGATTGCCTCGCTTATGCACCGCATGGTGGGGACGACACGTTTCGGGCGCTTGGTGCGGTGCCCTTCAAAGCAATGCAAGATTTACCGCGTCTGCTGGCGCTGACTGCTCGGGGGAGCGTATGACGATTTCAGCTTTTGCGCCGTATCTGTTGTATTTCAAGGCACTGCACGTGATGTCGGTGATGGCATGGATGGCCGGGCTGTTCTATCTGCCACGGCTTTACATCTATCATTGCGACACGGTGCGTGGGTCTTTGGACAGCGAGCGGTTCAAGGTGATGGAACGCCGCCTGCTGAAGCAGATCATGAACCCGGCCATGCACAGCAGCTGGCTGTTCGGCATTCTGATGGTGCTCACTCCCGGTGCCATCGATTGGCACGATAAATGGTGGCACGTGAAACTAACCTGCGTGGTGCTGATGACCGGCTTTCACATGGCCTGCGGCAAATGGCGCAAGGTGTTTTTGGAAGATCGCAATGTGAAATCGCAGCGTTTTTATCGCATCGCCAATGAAGTGCCGACAGTGTTGATGATGATTATTGTGTTTATGGTGATTGTGCAGCCGTTTTAGGGCATGATCAGACGGAGTTAAGCCAACATCCTCTCGTCATGGCGCCTCGCAATGACGAAAAATACAGCGACCCATCGCCCCACATCACCCATCCGTCATGGCGTGCGTCGCGCAGCCATCCATCGCGATGCAGCCAAACCCGCCAATGATGGCTTGCAATACCGCTCAAAAATCCTGCCTTGACGCCGCAATCCGCCCCGCGTATGGCTCGGAGAGATGTGGCCTAGAAGAGGGCCATGTCTCCCTCCTCCACCGGACTGTTCAGTGCCTCAATATGCGCGCTGAAACCGGGCCGAGCGATGAACGCACCGCCCGAGGTCCATATTCTCCCCGGCTGCAAAGCCCTATTCAGGCGTACCCATGCATCTCGCCGATCTCAAGGCCAAAACCCCGCCAGACCTGCTGGCATTCGCTGAATCGCTGAACATCGAAAACGCCTCGTCGCTGCGCAAGCAGGACATGATGTTCACCATCCTCAAGACGCTGGCGGAGAACGACCAGGCGATCTACGGGGAAGGCACGCTCGAAATTCTGCCCGACGGCTTCGGCTTCCTGCGTTCGCCGCAGTCGAACTATCTCGCCGGGCCGGACGACATCTACATCTCCCCCACCCAGGTGCGCCGCTTCGGCCTGCGCACGGGTGACACGGTGGAAGGTCAGATCCGGGCCCCCAAGGATGGCGAGCGTTATTTCGCCATGCTCAAGGTCAACACGATCAATTTCGAAGCGCCGGAAGCCGTCAAGCACCGCATCAATTTCGACAATCTGACGCCGCTGTATCCCGATCAGCGGTTGAAGATGGAAATCGAGATGAAGGAGCTGCCGCCGAAGGGCTCCACGCGGGACAATATTCCGCGCGTGATCGACCTTGTGGCGCCGATCGGCAAAGGGCAGCGCGCCCTGATCGTGGCACCGCCGCGCACCGGTAAGACGGTGATGCTGCAATCCATCGCGACCTCGATTTCCGCCAACCACCCGGAAGCCTTCCTGATCGTGCTGCTCATCGATGAGCGGCCCGAGGAAGTGACGGACATGGCGCGCACGGTGAAGGGCGAGGTTGTCGCCTCCACCTTCGACGAACCGGCCACCCGCCACGTGCAGGTGACGGAGATGGTGTTGGAGAAGGCCAAGCGTCTCGTTGAGCACAAGCGCGACGTGGTGATTTTGCTGGATTCGATCACCCGCCTCGCCCGCGCCTACAACACCGTCGTGCCATCGTCGGGCAAGGTGCTGACCGGTGGTGTGGACGCCAACGCCCTGCAGAAGCCCAAGCGCTTCTTCGGTGCGGCGCGCAACATCGAAGAGGGCGGTTCGCTGACCATCATCGCAACCGCGCTGATCGACACTGGCAGCCGCATGGATGAAGTGATCTTTGAAGAGTTCAAGGGCACTGGCAACAGCGAGCTGATTCTGGATCGTAAGCTGGCCGATAAGCGCACCTTCCCGGCGGTGGACATCACCAAGTCCGGCACACGCAAAGAAGAATTGCTGGTGGACAAGGGCACGCTGTCCAAGATGTGGGTGCTGCGCCGTATTTTGAACCCGATGGGTCCGATGGATGCGATGGATTTCCTGTTGGACAAGCTGAAATACAGCAAGAACAACAACGATTTCTTTGACGCGATGAACACCTGATCACGATAAAAGGGGCTGCCTTCGGGCGGCCCTTTTTTGTCTCAGGATTGGGGTTAAGCGCCGATCAGCCTACCGACGCTTGCTGTCACCGCCATCGCCAGCGCGCCCCACACCAAAATGCGCATCGCGCCTTTGAGAAGGCTGGCACCGCCGGCATAGGCGGCCAATGCGCCGAGCAGTGCCAGGAATGCCAAGCAAGAGGAGGCAACCAGCATGCTCAGCCCGTCATCTGGAGCGAGCAGCGCGACCATCAGCGGCATTGCGGCCCCCACAATGAAACTGCATGCGGATGCAAAGGCGGCTTGAATAGGGCGGGCCTTGAGAACCTCGCTGATGCCCAATTCGTCGCGCGCGTGAGCGGCCAAGGCATCAAATTCCATCAATTGATCGGAAACCTGGCGCGCCAATTCGATGGTCAACCCACGCTGGACGTAGATTTCGGCGAGTTCGTCATGCTCTGCGGCATTGTCGAGTTCAAAACCTTTGAGCTCAATCTCAAGATCGGCTTTCTCAGTATCGGCTTGGGAACTGACCGACACATACTCGCCCGCCGCCATCGCCATTGCCCCCGCTGCCAGGCCAGCGGTTCCGGCCAGCAGAATGCTGCCGCGCGATGCGTGGGCGGACGCCACGCCGAGTACCAGGCTGGCGGTTGAAATTAAGCCGTCATTGGCACCCAGCACAGCAGCGCGCAGCCATCCTGTGCGATGAATATTGTGAAATTCCTTACGCAATGCTGCCTCCATCGCTTGCCCGAAGCCGAGCCAGTCATAGGCCGTTTGCGCAGTCGAACTCTACCGACCGGATAATGGCCAAGTACGGACAACGGCCGAATTGAACATCGCCTGACCTTCTATGCCTCTGCCGCACGCTCACATGCCGTCAACAATGCGTCTCGCCGAGACTGCGCCTGTGGGTAATCCGGCTTCAAGGCGAGCGTTCTGTCAAAGCTCTCAATCGCTTCCGCATCACGCGCGAGATCGGACAGCACCACCCCCCGATTGTAATGCGCGATGTCGAAAAGCGGCATGATGGCGATGGCTTGATCGAATTGCGCGAGGGCTTCTTCATAACGACCGAGATCACGCAACACACTCCCCAGGTTGGAACGCGCCACGGCAAAGTCCGGGTTGAGCGAGATGGCGGTGGAGTAGCTCTCAAATGCCTCATCGTCACGCTGCAGATCGCGCAGCGTATTGCCACGGTTGGAATGCGCTTCCGCAAAACGCGGGTTGAGGGCAATGGCGGTGTCGAACGCGGCCAGCGCGTCCTGTGTGCGACCGAGATCACCAAGCACAATCCCGCGCCGGAAATGCGCCTCGGTGAATTCAGGCCGCAATGCGATCGCCTTCTCCGACGCCATCAGCGCCTCCATGAAGCGCCCCAACTCTCGCAGCACGACCCCGCGATTATTGTGCGCGTCGGCAAAATCGGGCTGCAAGCGCACGGCCTCGGTCAATGACACCGCGGCATCGGCAAACCGTCCGGCCTCCATCAGCGCGTTGCCGAGATTGTAGTGGGCATCGGCATCGCCCGGACGGGCACGCAGCACCACCTGATATGCCGCCACCGCCTCGGGCAGGCGGCCGAGATCGCGCAGGGCGTTGCCGCGATTGGTATAGGCATCGATATGCCGCGCATCGCGGCGCAGCGCCGCGTCACAGGATTGCACGGCCTCGGCCGGGCGTCCCAGACAGTTCAGCACATGCGCGCGGTTGCTCAGCGCCTCGACATAGTCGCGCTTGAGACGGATGGCAGCATCATAGGCCACCAACGCCGCGTCGAACCGGCCGAGCGTGGCCAAGGCATTGCCGAGGTTGAACTGCGCGATGGCATTGGTTGGGCTGATGGCCGCCGCGCGCCCGATCAGATCAGCCGCGGCATCGGCACGCCCCACCTGCAGGGCGATCACGCCGAGCATATGCATGGCATCGGAATGCTCAGGCTCGATGGCCAGAGCCTGGCTGTAGACCCGCTGCGCCTCAGCCAGCCTGCCATTGCGGTGATGATCAAAGCCGACCTGAAACAAGCTGGCGTTTCTGTCTGGCGATTGCGACCCGATGGGCTGAGCGGTGCCGTTCGCACGACGTTCTTTGCGGTTCATTGAGTGCCGAGGTGTCTGATCTGTTGCCGCACGACAATAGCCCAGGATGACGGTGATCGACAAACCGGGATGACGTTAAGGCCATTGGCGCGCATCGCGTTGCGTATCGGGTCAAGCATGCCATCAGCCCCTTGCTTGAGCTACGCGCCTGCGCCACGTAGGCTGTTCAGGGAATGGCGGTTGCTGAGCGTATCTCACTGCGGCTCAGAACATCCCGAGGGAGATGGCTGAGTGTTTTTTGAGAGTCCGCCGCGCTCGGCCGTGCCTGAAATATTCTTTCCGGCGATTTATCCGCAGGCAACGGCGACAGTGATGTCGCTGTTCGGGCAGTTGATGGTCAGCCAGTGGTGGTCGCGTGCACGGATGCAGGCGATGCAGTTCGAGCAGTTGAGCCGCTTGGTG